>CAVTNX010000001.1:0-28318 GCA_963736205.1 uncultured Gammaproteobacteria bacterium
GGGTACCCCGGAGTGTTTCCTCGGCGTCCGCGAGTTCGTCGAGGATGCGGCGCGTGCGCAGCAGGTAGTCACTGCCTTCCGCGGTCAGGCTGACCTTGCGCGTGGTCCGGTGCAGCAGGCGGGCCCCCAGGTGTTTCTCGAGCGAAGCAACGTGGGAGCTGGCAGCCGCGCGCGAGATGTCGAGCTCCTTGGCGGCCTGGGCGAAAGAACCGCGCTCGGCCACGCGGGTGAAGACGCGGATGGCGGTCAATTGGTCCATCGACAGATTGTTCATGAAAATGGAACAGACTGCAATGACTATGGCTGTTTATTGGATGAAACGGAACGTCTATTGTTGCTCCCGTACGCAACCCGGAGAGGATCAAGCCATGTTGAACCGGACTGAACTGAACAGCCGCCTGCTTTCGGGCGCGTTGGCCGCCCTGACGGTGTCGCTATCCTGGTCGTAATGGCCTCGCTGACACACGCAATCGCGACCATTGCCATGCATGCCTGAGACTGGCTTCCGTGTGGCCTGAAACAGCCTGCTTTCGGTCAGCGCCGCGACGTCAGTCAATAAGTAACTGATTTTAAAGAAACTATGACGTTGCCGAAGTGTGACGGGCTTCAACAATACATGCTGCACAGCGCGTATTAGGATATGATCATGCATCCGAAATGGTCTGAGGCAGCGCCCGGCGGGCCGCCAACCTGGCTCCCGCCGAGTCAGAGAAGTCTCCGTCACCAAGTGAAGGCATCATGTTACATCCCTGAACGCACCTACTCGTTGCTGACCCTGACCGCCCTGGCGGTACGGAGGTTGCTGTCGCGCTCGTTCGCCTTGGTCCACGGCCTCGGTGCGGCGACAAAACTGGCCTGGTGACGAAGGGGGCACCGCCCGCAGCCCCGCGGCGGGCGCCGGCGCCCATCGAGGGCCCGCCGCCCTGTTCCGCTTTGTCTGCCCGGCGCCGATGTCGCCCGCGGGGTTAGGGTGACGTGAAGGGCTTGGCATCATGGCCGGAGCATCGCCGTGCAGGCTGTGCACGTAGAGCCGGCCGTCGTGACAACGTGGCCCGCTGGTCTCGGGGATACGGCCAGCAGGATCCTGCAGGTCCCGGAGCACCCGGCCGCCTCATCAACGCGATTATCGTGGCCGTAGGCCTGCGGGTATGGGCAGCAGCGCTCTCGGCAGCCTCATGAGCGCATCGAGCGCGAGCGAGGGCGGTCCGATATTCCATCGATCCACCGTGCTGCGCGGCTTCGACAGGCCCACCCAGAGCCGGCCGTCGTCGTCGCGGGTCAGGTTGTCTCGCGGAATCCGGAAGGTTCGCGAGGATCACTGCGGCCAGTGGGTTCGACGGGTCGCGTGCCAGCGCCCGTGGCATCCAGCGTCTGTCGCGGCCACGTCCACCCTCCAGATGCGGTACTCGCCGGTTTCGGCGATGAACAGTCTCGACTCGTCGGCCGACAGTGCGAGGCCGTTGGGGAAGCAGAGTCCGCTCATCACCAGGCGCTGGGTCCGAGTCGAAGGCTGGTACTCGAGCACGCGCCCGGTGCACGAGTGCTCCATGACGTCGAGCAGCGCCGCTTCGAACGTGCCGAGTTCTCGCGATGAAAAACGTCGTGTCGCGTCGGTGAAGTAGATACGGCCATCGCCGGCCACGACGACGGCGTCGGCGTAGAAGACGGGGTCGACGCCAGATTGGTCCGCGAGGACCGCGACCTTGCCGTCGGGGCCCACGACCAGCAAGCCGCTCATCGCGTCGGCGATCACCATCCGTCCTTCGGCATCGAACGCCAGGCCCAGGGGCCTTCCGCCGGTGTTCACGACCGTCTCAACGCCCGTGCCGTCCGGGTTCATGCGCAGCACGGCGCCCGACAGGACGCCCGTGTAGAGCATGCCGTCCGGACCGAACTCGATGTGCTCCGGCCCGATCTCCGGGGCAACGGATACCGGCAGCGCTGCGGCGAGACGCTCGTTACGGTTGTACGGCCCCACGTATCCGTTGAACGCCGGGGCCTGCCACGCGACGGGGTCTATCGGTACCGGCCAGGACAGCAGGTAGGCCGAGAGCGCCATGGCCGAAAGCCCGAACCCCTTGCGTCAGTCGTGGACTGTCCGTTCATGCCGCGCGGGTGCGCGGTGCGATGGTAACGCCTGCGCCCCGACCCCGGGCGACAGGACGTCGGCAGGTCGAACTGCCCGTCGCTATGGACGCCGGACCTGCGCACAAGTAAGGTCTTGCGAAGATCAATATCGGGCGCCGGTATTTCCGAGCGCCCGAACGGATCGTCAGGGGATTTTCGATGAAGCAGCTCTCCGGAATGGATAACGTGTTCCTGCACCTGGAGCACGGCGACCAGTACATGCACGTCGCCGGGCTCGGCATCTATGACCCGTCCACTGCGCCCGGTGGAAATGTGCGCTTCAAGGACATCCTCAAGTTCTTCGAGTCACGGCTCGATTCCGCTCCGGTCTTCCGGCGGCGACTCGTCACCGTGCCGTTGTCCCTCGATCGTCCTTACTGGGTAGAGGACGACGACGTGGATGTCGAGTTCCACGTGCGCCACATCGCGTTGCCGTACCCCGGAGACTGGCGCCAGCTCTGCATCCAGGTTGCGCGTATCCACTCGCGGCCGCTCGACCGCAGCAAGCCGCTGTGGGAGGCGTATGTCATCGAGGGTCTCGACAACATCCCCGGCATCCCGCCCGGCAGCTTCGCCTTCTATATCAAGTTCCACCACGCGGCGATCGACGGCGAGGGCGGCACCGTCGTCCTGCAGGCCATACATTCCCTGTCGCCCGACGAGGACGAGGACGATGGCGGGCGACGGTCACGTGTGCGCGACCGCGAGCCGACGCAGGTCGAGCTTTACACGCGTGCCTTGATCAACACCGTGCAGAGGGTGCCTCGCGCCGCCGGGTTTACTGCAAAGACCGCCGCACGGCTGGCCGGCATCGGCGCCGGCTACATGGGCCAGTTGTCGCAGATGCTGCAGGAGGCTGGCCTGCCGTCGGTGGAGACGGTCAAGGCGAAACTGCGGCGTCCGCCGCTCACCCGGTTCAGCGCGAAGGTGTCGGCGCACCGGGTCGTGGAACTGGTCGGCCTTCCGATGGCGGACATCAAGCAGGTGCGCAGCCGCATCGAAGGTGCAACGATCAACGACGTCTTCATGACGACGGTCGGGGGTGCACTGAACGAATATCTCGGCGCCAAGGGCGAATTGCCGGATCGAACGATGACGGCACAGGTCCCGATGAGCCTGCGCGGCGCCGACAAGGGCGGGGAGCAGGGCAACGAGATCGGCGTTGCCGTGATGCCGCTGCACACGGAAATCGACGACCCGGTCGCGCGGCTGCATGCGATCCAGCAGGGCGCGGTCAAGGCCAAGGCGCTGGTGGCCATCGTGGGCAAGGACCTCACCAAGCACGTCTACGACCTGCTGCCGGCAATGGCGTCGGAGCTGTTCACTACCAGGGTGATGCTGCCGACGATGAACATCGTCGTGTCCAACGTGCGCGGGCCGGATGTGCCGTTGTACATGGCCGGTGCGCGGATGGTGGCATTCGCGCCGGTCAGCATTGCGATGAACGGCCTCGGACTCAACGTAACGGGTTTCAGCTACCACGGCACGATGTGGATCTGCGCCGTGGCCTGCCGCGACATGATGCCCGACCCGGCGTTCTTCGCCGATTGCGTGCGGTCGAGCTTTGCGAAGCTTGTCATGGCTGCGGAACAGTCGCAGCCCGAAGCGAGCGGCCGGCAGGCCGCGGCGCCGGTGCGACGGCCCAAAAAGGCGAAGGCAGCATCGAGGGCGCGTGGCAAGGGCGCGAAGAAGCCCGGGGCGCAAGGATGACCACGGCGAAGACGGCGGCCCGGCGCCAGACGGTGAAGTCCGGGGCCCCGGCTGCCCGCCCGAAGAAGAAAAGCCGGCGACGAACTGCGTGACCGACCCACTGGCGAGTCCGCTTCAGCTTCCATGCGGGGCGGTGCTTCAGAACCGCCTGTGCAAGGCTGCAATGACCGAGGGCGTCGCGGACCCGCTGCTGCGAGCGACACCGCGCCACGAGACGCTCTACCGCACCTGGAGCGAGGGCGGGGCGGGGTTGCTGCTGACCGGCAACGTGCAGATCGATCGCACGGACCTGGAGCGCCCTGGAAACGTTGCCATCGACATGTCCGAGCCGCGCACGGTAGCCGCCGAGGCCCGGCAACGCCTGCGGTCCTGGGCGGCTGCGGGGACAGCCTGCGGAAACCACCTGTGGATGCAGATATCGCAGGCTGGAAGGCAGTCGCCTCGCTACGTGACGCGCGCGCCACGCGCGCCGTCCGACGTGCAGCTCGAGTTGCTCGGCAACTACGCGAGGCCGCGTCCGCTCGAAGAGCCGGAGATCCTCGATTTCATCAACCGGTTCGCGCAGGCGGCGAGCATCGCGCGCGATGCCGGCTTCACCGGCGTGCAGGTCCACGGCGCGCACGGTTACCTGCTGAGCTCCTTCCTGTCGCCGGTGACCAATCGCCGCACCGATGACTGGGGCGGTTCGCTCGAGAATCGTGCGAGGTTCCTGCTGGAGGTCGTGCGCGCGGTTCGCAGGGCCGTCGGCCCGGATTTCCCCGTGGCGTTGAAGCTGAACTCGGACGATTTCCGCCAGGGCGGTTTCACCAACGAAGAGTGCGTGCAGGTCGTCCGCTGGTTGAACGACGAGACACTGGACCTGCTGGAACTCTCCGGAGGAACCTACGAGCAACCGCGGCTGGTCGGCGCCGAGGGGCGGGCCGACAGCGCCGTCGAGGTGCGGCCCAGCACTCGCGTGCGCGAAGCCTACTTCCTTGAATACGCCACGGCGATACGCCTGGTCGCACGGATGCCGCTGATGGTCACCGGCGGATTCCGCTCTCGGGCGGGGATGGAGGCGGCTCTGGCAGGCGATGAATGCGACATGATCGGCCTCGGGCGGCCGCTCTGCTGGCAGCCGGACTTCCCGCGCCGGCTGCTCGAGCGGACGACCGACGGCATCGAGCGCATTGAAGACCGGCTCAATATCCGCCGCAGTGGCTGGCTGTCGCCGGCCAGTCGCATCGTCGCGATGAAGATGCTGAATACGTTCGGCGCGATGTCCTGGTTTTACTGCCAGATATTCCGGCTCGCCGACGGCAAGCCGCCCGACTTGAGTCGCGGTATCCTCGACACTGCGGGAATACCTGGCTGACGAGATCGCAACCGCACGTCGCGTGCACGAGGCTTTCGGAAAGCCGGGCTGCGGAGACGCGAGTGTATGGGAGATCTGAATTTGCGCGGCGACGCTCGATGCGGCCGTGGGCCGAGCAGGTCTACGGCATACCGCCGGACGGACATGGGTTGGTGGATGGTTGGGCCGGAGGAGAATGGCATGAGCAAGACTGACGGACAGTTCGACTACGACTGGCTCGTGGTTGGCTCCGGCTTTGGCGGCAGCGTATCGGCGCTGCGCCTTGCCGAGAAAGGCTACAAGGTGGGCGTCCTGGAGGCCGGGCGGCGCTACCGCGACGAGGACTTCGCGAAGAGCACCTGGGACCTGAAGCGCTTCCTGTGGGCGCCCGCGCTCGGCCTGCGCGGCATCTTCCGGCTGACACCGTTCAAGGATGTGTTCATCGCCAGTGGTGCCGCCGTCGGCGGCGGAAGCATCGTGTATGCCAACACGCTGTACCGGGCGAGCCCGGAGTTCTTCGTCAATCCGCAGTGGGCCAGGCTCGGTGACTGGTCGGCTGCGCTCGCACCGCACTACGACACGGCCGAGAGAATGCTCGGCGTGCAGACCGTGCCTCACGGCAGCGACGGACAGGATCTGCTCATGGAGGTTGGCCGGCACTTCGGGGTTGAGGACACCTTCAAGCGTACCCCGGTAGGTGTCTACTTCGGCAAGGCCGGTACGAAGGTGCCGGACCCGTATTTCGGGGGCGAGGGACCCGATCGGACCGGCTGCACTCGCTGCGGTGCCTGCATGGTCGGCTGCCGGGAGGGCGCGAAGAACACCCTGGTCAAGAACTACCTGTGGTTCGCCGAAAAGCGTGGCGCCGAAATCCTTCCCGAGCGCGAGGTCGTGGACATCCGGCCGGTGGGCGCGGCCGACGGCTCCGGCGGCTATGTCGTGACCACCGAGAGGCCGGGCGCCTGGTTCCGCAAGCAGCGCAGGGTCTTCAAGGCACACGGCATCGTGGCATCCGCGGGTGCGCTCGGGACGAACCGCCTGCTGGCGCGCTGCAAGCTCCTCGGTTCGCTGCCGAATATCAGCGACCGGCTCGGGCACCTGGTGCGCACCAACAGCGAATCCATCCTGGCGGTGACCCTGCCCGAGGGTCATTCGCGTCCCTGGAACGACGTGGCCATCAGCGCGAGCATCTATCCGCGCGCCGACACCCACATCGAGTTCGTGACCTATGGCAAGCACGGCGACTTCATGTCGTTGCTGTACACGCTGATCACCGGCAAGGGCAGTCGAGTCACGAGGCCGCTCATGTGGCTCGGCAACATCGTGCGTCATCCGGTCACCTTCCTGAAGACACTGTGGCCGTTCGGCTGGTCCGAGCGATCCGTGCTCTTCCTGGTCATGCAGAGCCTGGACAACGCGATTTCGTTCCGGGCGAAGCGGGGGCTCTTCGGTGGCGTGTCGCTCAAGACCGAGCAGGATCCGGAGAAGCCGAATCCGACGTTCATCGCGGTGGCAAACGAAGCCGCCGGGTGGCTGGCGAAACAAACGGGAGGCTATGCGCAGAGCATGGTGCTGGAGGCCTGGGCCAACGTCCCGACCACCGCGCACATACTCGGCGGCGCCGTGATCGGTGGCGATGCTTCGACGGGCGTCGTGGACCGGCAGGGCCGCCTGTTCGGCTACCGAAATTTCCTGGTGTGCGACGGCTCCACGGTTCCGGCCAATCCCGGCGTGAACCCGTCACTCACCATCACGGCGATGACCGAGCATGCGATGAGCAGCGTGCCGGCCAGGAACGAGCAAGCGGGTTGAGAAGCCAGGCACGGGGGGCAGGTCATGAGGGTCTCAGAAAGTTCGTGGTGTGTTTGGCCGCTGCAGTGGCCGCGGGTTCCAGCGGCGCTGCCCTTGCAGCGAGCGGTGGCGCAACGGCGGCGGACCCGGCGGGCAATGGAAGGCAGGCACTTCCACCCGAAGGGGAAGCCTGCCAGCAACTACACGATTGAACTGCAGGATGGGGTCCGCGCGAGCCTGCCGTTCGAGGACAAGCGGGATTTCGAGGAGGCCAGAAGGGCTTCATCGCCGCGCCGCCCTACAAGCAGATCATGGCCGAGGCCGGCAACGTCGCCTGGGACATCGGCAGCTACGACTTCCTGCTCGAGCGGCAAGGACTTCGACAGCGATCAACCCGTCGCTGCAGCGCCAGGCCGTGCTCAACATGGCCTACGGCCTCTACGAGGTGGTGCCGGGCAAGATCTACCAGGTGCGTGGCTTCGACCTGGCCAACATCAGCTTCATCAAGGGCGACACCGGCTGGATCCTGTTCGACGTGCTGACCGCCAAGGAAACCGCGCAGGGCGGCGCTGGAGTTCGTCAACGAGAAGCTCGGCAAGCGTCCGGTGGTCGCCGTCGTCTACTCGCACTCGCACGCCGATCACTTCGGCGGCGTGCGCGGCGTGGTGGACGAGGCCGACGTCGCGAGCGGCAAGGTGCCGATCATCGCGCCGGTCGGTTTCATGGAAGCTGCGGTCGCCGAGAACGTCTATGCCGGCAACGCGATGAACCGGCGCGCGTTCTACCAGTACGGCCTGCTGCTGCCCAGGAGCCCATTCGCGCACGTGGACCAGGCGATCGGCAAGAGCGTCTCGGCAGGCGACGTCGGGCCTGATCGCGCCCACCCGGATCATCAGCAAGGACATCGAGGAGGTGACCGTCGACGGCGTGACGATGGTGTTCCAGAACACGCCGGGCACCGAGGCGCCGGCGGAGATGAACACCTGGTTCCCGCAGTTCAAGGCGTTCTGGGCGGCGGAGAACATCACCGGCACCGTGCACAACATCTACACGCTGCGCGGTGCGCTGGTGCGCGACGCGCTCGACTGGTCGAAGCAGATCAACCGCGCGCTGTACCTGTTCGGCCAGGACGCCGAGGTGATGTTCTCGGCGCACACCTGGCCGCGCTGGGGCAACGCGCGCATCCAGCAGGTGATGCGCGCGCAGCGTGACATCTATGCCAACATGAACAACGAGGTGCTGCATCTGGCCAACCAGGGCGTGACGATCAACGAGATCCACAACGTCTACCACTCGCCGAAGAGCCTGCAGCAGGACTGGGCGGCGCACAGCTACCACGGCTCCGAGGAGCACAACAGCCGCGCGGTGATCAATCGTTATCTCGGCTACTGGGACGGCAACCCGGCCACGCTGATCCCGCTCTCGCCGGCAGACTCGGCTCCGCTGTATGTCGAGATGATGGGCGGCGCCGGCCCGATCATGAAGAAGGGCAGGGAGCTGTATGACCAGGGCAAGTATCTCTACGCCGATCGAGATCCTGAACAAGCTGGTCTACGCAGAACCGGCAACCAGGCGGCCAAGGACCTGCTCGCGGACTGCTTCGAGCAGGTCGGCTACCAGAAGGAGAGCACCAGCCTGCGCAACAGTTTCCTGGCGGCCGCGCTGGAACTACGCTCGGGCATTCCGGCCGGAATCCCGACCAAGACACTCAGGCCCCGACATGATCCGCGCACTGTCCACCGGGCTGTGGCTCGACTACCTGGCGATACGCCTCGACAGCAGCAAGGCGGAGGGACTGAAGTTCACGATGAACCTGGTGACGCCCGACAACGGCGAGGCGTACGTCGTGGAGTTGAGCAACTCGACGCTGAACAGCCTGCAGGGATTCCAGGCCAGGAACCCCGACCTGACGTTGACCATCAACCGCGCCGACCTGGAGCCGGTGATCATGGGCAAGGCCACGCTGGCCGAGCAGGCGCAGGCTGGCAAGGCGAAGTTCGATGGCGACCCAAGGCCGCTCGCTCAACTGATGGGAATGATGGACCAGTTCCCGCTCGACTTCGAGATCATGCCCGGCACGAAGGCGTCGGTGGCGGTGCCGAGCAGCGCGCAGTAACCGCGAGCCGGAAGAGGGGACATTCACCTTTTTTCGCGGTGGCGAAAACGGTGAATGTCCCCTGCCATCACTCCTTGGCTGGCTTCGCCGGCGCCGGGAAGCCGCGGTCGCGCATCAATGCTCCGACATCCGCGTCACGTCCTCGGAAGATCCGGTAGGCATCGGCCGGATCGACCGTGTTGCCCTGCGAGAGCAGCTGCTTCAGCTTCGCGGCCTGGGCCTTGTCCCAGGGGCCGCCGGCTTCGAGGAACGACTCCCATGCGTCCGCCGTGAGCGTGTCGGCCCACAGGTAGCTGTAGTAACCAGCGGAGTAACTGTCGCCCGAGAACACGTGGTTGAACTGCGGCGTGCGATGTCGCATCACGATCTCGCTCGGCATGTTGATCTCGGCCAGCGTGGCCTTCTCGAACTGGTCGGGGTCGATGGGCTTGCCGGCAGCGAGGTGCAGTTTCATGTCAACGAGCGCGCTCGAGAGGTACTCGACCGTCTTGAAACCCTGGTTGAAAGTCCGCGCCTTCTCGATCTTGGCAACCAGCTCCGCGGGGATTGGCTTGCCGGTCTTGTAGTTCAACGCGAAGCGATTGAGGATTTCCGGCGTCGACAGCCAGTGCTCGAGGATCTGCGACGGAAACTCGACGTAGTCGCGGGCGACGTTGGTGCCCGCGAGCGTCGGGTAGTTCACGTTCGAGCTCAGTCCGTGCAATGCATGGCCGAACTCGTGGAACAGCGTCTTCGCGTCTTCCCAGCTGATCAGCACCGGTTCGCCCGGCTTGCCCTTAACGAAGTTCGAATTGTTGGAGACTATGGTCCGGATGTCGTCCTTGAAGCGCTCCTGGCTTCGATAGGCATTCATCCATGCGCCGGACTGCTTGCCCTCGCGCGCATACGGATCAAAGTACCAGAGCCCGACCAATCCGCCTTTCTCGTCCGTGACCTCCCACACGCGCACGTCCGGGTGATAGACGGGCACGGTGCCCGGCTTCACCGGCGTGAACGAGAAGCCGAACAGCTGCTTCGCCATGTAGAACATGCCTTCACGCAGGTTCTCGAGCTGCATGTAGGGCGTGATCTGCGGTCTCGTCGAGGTCGTACTTGTCCTTGCGGACTTTCTCGGCGTAGTAGCGGTAGTCCCAGGGCTCGATCTTGATGCCGGCATGCTCCTTGTCGGCGATCGCCTGCATGTCGGCCACTTCCTCGTGGACGCGCTCGACGGCCGCCGGCCAGACGGCCGTCATCAGCGCCATTGCGCGCTCGGGGTTCTGCGCCATCGAGTCTTCGAGACGCCAGTGCGCGTGGCTCGCGTAGCCGAGCAGTTTCGCCCGCTCGTCGCGCAGTTGCAGGATCCGCGTAATGTTCGCGTTGTTGTCGGTGGCGCCGCCCTCGTCGCCGCGGTTGACGAACATCTTCCAGACCTTCTCGCGAAGCGCCCGGTTGTCGGCGTAGGTCAGGAACGGCTCGACGCTCGAGCGCGTATTGCGCACCGCCCACTGGCCCTTCTTGCCCAGGCCCGCTGCGGCCTCGGCCTCTGCGTCGCTCATCGACTGCGGCAGGCCCGCGAGGTCCGACTCCTTGTCGATATACACGACGCCGTTTTCCTCGTCGGCGAGCACGTTCTGTCCGAACTTCGTAAACAGCAATGCGAGTTCCTGGTTGATCTCGCCCATGCGCTTCTTCGCTGCCGGGTCGAGCTGTGCACCGGCACGCACCAGGTTGGTGTAGTAGTACCACGTGAGCCGCTGCTGCTCGGGGGTGAGGCCCGACTTCTCGCGCGCCTCGTAGACGGCGGCGATGCGCTTGAACAGAGGCTCGTTCTGCGTGATCTTGTCCTGGAAGGCGGCGAGCTTGGGCGCCATGTCGCGCTCTACGGCCTGCACCGCATCGTCGCTCATCGTGGAGCTGTAAACACCGTAAACAGTGCCCGCGCGGCTCAGCGCACGCCCGGTGTCCTCGAGCGCGGCAATCGTGTTCTCGAAGGTCGGCGCTTCCGGGTTGGTTGCGATCAATTCGATTTCGGCGAGGTTGCGCGCCATGCCCACCTCGAGGGCCGGTCCTATCGCGTCTACCTTGACCTTGTCGAACGGTGGAACGCCGCCGTAGGGCCCGGTCCACGGGGCGACCAGTGGCTCGGCGATCGTGAGCTGTTGCTCGGTGGGCTCACCGGCCGCCAATGCGGCCGTACTCAACGCGATGGCGGCCAACAGGCCAGCGCTTGCGATCAACTTGTGGTTCTGCATAGTCGTCCTCGCAGGTCGATGAAAATTGAGCGTTTATCGGCGTCGTCCGCCGCCGCCCATGGGTCGCGGGGCCGGTGTCGGTCGGGGTGCGGGCCTGGCGCTCGGTTGATAACTGGGGCGCTGGGCCGGCTGCGTCGTCGGCCGGTCGGGCCGCGCCGCCGGCAGCTGGTCCGGATGGCCGGGCAATGTTGTCGGCCGGTCTGGATTGCCAGGTTGACCCGGCTGGCCGGGCGGGGGTGGCGGTCGCGCCCCGTCGCCGTCCCAGCAGCATCCATAGCCCGGCGGGTAGTAAGGGTAATAGCCGCCCGGGTATCCATAGCCGTAACCGTACCCTACGGCGACCGTGGTATTGCCGCCGTATCCGCCGTATCCGTCGTCGGACGCACAGGCGGCCAGCAGCAACAGGCACAGTGATGCAGTCGGGAACGCAAATACACGCGCCACGTTTGTCATCGCGCAGCCTCCGTAGACACGGCCGGCCACTCGGCGACCGCAAACGGCGCGCCCGTCGGATCGATGATCACCGCCACCGACGTGCCATGCATCTGGGTCGGCGGCAGGTAGATGCTGGCGCCGGCGTCGCTTGCGCGTGCGACGGTGTCGGCGACGTTCTTCACCCGGACATAGGGTAACCAGGTGGTCGGAACCTTGCCGGACTTGGTCAGGATGCCGGCGCGCGCGTAACCACCGGACCACAGCCGGAAGGAGGCGCCTTCGCCCTTCGCGGCGCCGTCACGCACCTCATACGGCCCGATGCCTTTGTAGAACCCGGCCATCTTCGCAGCGTCGCCGGCCCACAATTCGGCCCACAGCCACTGGTCGTTCCCGGCGAGGTAGTCCTCGGGGTCACCGGTCGCCGAGTGGATGACGCCGAACATTCCACCTTCCGGATCCACCAGCAACGCTTCGGTACCGCGATCGCCGACCTCGCGCGGGGTGACCAGTACCTTGCCGCCTTGCTTCTCGGCCAGCGCAGCCGCCGCAGCGACGTCACCGACGGATATGAATCCGACCCAGCGCGACGTCGGGTACTTCTCGGGCTCCTTCGGGCGGACGTAGACCATGCCGCCGATCGGCGTGTCGCCCGACAGCACCAGCGTGTAGGTCTTGAAATCGTCCTCGGGGCCGAAGGTCTGGAAAGTCCAGCCGAAGACCTTGCCGTAGAACTCCGCTGCCGTACCGACGTCGAGCGTCAGCAACTCCACCCAGACAAACCGGCCCGGGTCCCGGACCTCGGTCGGCGGGTCGGTTATCGGAGGCCAGTATCGGGCCGGTTCGGCCGCGATTGCCGCGGTGCTGGCCAGCAGGCCCAGCACGGCAGCAAAGGCGCATCGGCGCGCGGAAAAACTACGCATCAATTCAGCTCCTTTCGAAATCCGATCGGGGATCCTGCCCGGCAAGCGCATCACAATCAATCGCTTTTGCCTCCGGCGCCCGCTTTTCCGCCGGGCCAGGCCACGTACGCGGAAACGAGCGTAAACAGTGCCACAGCCCCGAGAATGGCCAGCAGGCGACCAAATGGCAGGCCCATCGAATCGCGCAGTGCGGCGAAGACCCATGCCGTGCGCAGCCATTCGACGGCGCCGACGAGCAACGCCAGCCCGAGCGCCCGGCCGGCCCAGGGCCGTGCAACAAAGCTGAGCCCGGCCAGTGCGATCGCGGCACAGACCAGCAGGTACACGCCGGCGCGGTAGAAATGCGCGGCAAGCAGCAGCAGCGCAAGAACCGGCAGTGCGACACGCACCACCCGACCTGTCACGCACGCTCCCACATCAGGTCCGAATCACGCGCAATAGCCGTACGCAACATGTCCTGCAGCGGCAACGCGCGCTTGCGCAGCGTGATCACTGGCTCGCGCTCGGTCTCGTCCTCGTCCCCTTCGTCCGCCGGTGGGCTCTGGGCGGGACTTGAATCCCCGGAGTCCTCGATCACGCGCTCCAGGCGCTTGAGCGCCTCCGGCAGGTCGGCGGCGAGGATTGCTCCCGGCACGGTCCCCGTGTGCCCCATTGCGCGGAGCAGCGCGAGCGCGGCGTCGCCGTGCATGGTCAGCTGCCCGTATCCCGTGGAGAATTTCACGATCATCGACTGGATTCCGCATGCAGTGGAACGTGCGATCATACGCCTGTTGCAGCGTAACCAGAGGCCACGCCGGATGGAGTTCGAGAACCTCACGTGCGAGCGCAGGGACACCGTCCAGGTCGTCACGCTCAATCGCCCCCAGAAGCTCAACAGCCTGTCGCTCGGGCTGTTGAAGGACCTGAAGTCCTGTCTGGAGGCGATCCAGCGGGACCGCGATGTGCGGGCCGTGCTGCTGACTGGGTCCGGGCGGGGCTTCTGCGCAGGTGCCGACCTGACGGACCCGGACGGGATGCCGTCGCCCGGTCAATCCATGGGGCAGTTGCTGGCCTCGCGGCTGCGCGAGTACTACAACCCGGTGGCGCTGATGTTCTGCAACCTGCCGGTGCCGTTGGTGGTCGCGCAGAACGGCGTCGCGGCCGGCGCCGGGGCATCGCTCGCATTGATGGGCGACATCACCGTTGCCGCGCGCTCGGCCAGCCTGACGTTCGTTTTTGCGCCAAAGCTCGGCCTGTGCCCGACATGGGCGCGACGCATTTCCTGGCCCGGCGCATCGGCGAGGCGCGCGCGCGCGCACTGGCGCTTACGGGCAGGGCGATCGGGGCGGAGGAGGCTCAGCGCATAGGGCTGATCGCGGAATGCGTGGACGACGTTGGCTCGCCGACCGCTCGATGCAGGTGGCGGCGGAACTGGCGGCCGGGCCGCGTGAGGCATTCATCGGGGTGCGGAACCTGATGGCGTCCGCAGTGCGCTCCAGCCTGCCAGACCAGCTCGAGGCCGAGGCTGCGGCCCAGGCGCGACTCGGTGACAGCGCCGATTTCGTCGAGGGGGTGGCGGCCTTCCGCGAGAAGCGCGCGCCCCGGTTGCTCGCGGTCATCGTTGGTCCGGCGGCGTGCTGGCCGGCCCGGGTCATTCCCCGGCTTGTCGGCCAGCCTGTCCCGGACGAACAGCTTGGTCCGCAGCGTCACGTCGCCTCTATGACGCCTGCCGGTTGCGATGTAGTGGCTGCTCTCCTCGCTCTCGAACTGGACGTCGAGGCCGGGGCCGCCGAGCCACCGTCCGCCCCCGAGGACGACGTTCAGGCATTCGCGCCACATGGCCGGCGGATCGCGGAGCGCGATTACGCCGTCGGCTCCGCGGGCCAATGCCTCCATGGCGCCCTTGGTCTCGGTTTCGCTCAGCACGGCGACGATCGGATGGTCCGGGAACTTCTGGGTCGCGATCGTCAGCGTGTCCATCGATTCGGTGCAGTCCACGAGCGGCCCTTCGCGCACGTGGCGTTCCGGCGAATCAGTGAGCTTCACAGCCCCGCCGAGATAAGCATCGAGCAGTTTCCTGAATGGCGCATACCCTGAATAACACGCGGCATACGGGCGGCGCGTCCTTCCAGGGGTCGACCAGCACCTTCGCTTCGGGTTGCTCACGGCCTGTGCTTCTCATTGACTGCGGCGTGGTTTGCCGACGAAGGGCAATCTAACCGATCCGACCAGGGTGGATCGCTGAGCGGCCCCGAGCGTATACGGAATTGCGGACTCGTTCACAGGCCGCCCCGCGAAGCGGCTAAAATCGAGGCATAACGCTGGGCGGGCGGCAATTATGACCGTGGAAAACAGGGGGCCGGGGATCGGCTTGACCGGTGCCGACGGCTGGTGGCTTTGTTCGCTGGTGTTGGTCGCAGCGTCGCCGGCGGGACGTGCGCTGGGCGCCGACGAGGCCAGGCCCTGACGATGAACGAGATCTCCAGGCCTCGAAGCCGTCGGACTGGTGGTCGCTGGACCCCGGTACACGCTGTATCTGCAGTTGGAGGCCGGCCGCGTCGTCATCGAACTCGCGCCGGATTTCGCCCCGCTGCACGCGGCGAACATCCGTACCCTGGCGAGGGAGGGCTATTTCGACGGACTGGCGATCATTCGTTCGCAGGACAACTTCGTGGTCCAGTGGGGCGACCCGGATGGCAAGCGCGGCCTGGGCAAGGCCAGCCCGACGCTACCGCCGGAATTCACCGTGCCCTGGACGCCCGCGTTGCCGTTCACGCGACTGCCGGACGTGGACGGTTATGCGCCCGTGGTCGGTTTCTCCAACGGCTTCCCGGTCGGCGGCGATCCGACCGTGAACAGGCGTGGCTGGCGCATTGCTACGGCATGGTCGGGGCGGGCCGCAGCAACGAGATCGACAGCGGCAACGGCGCGGAGCTGTATGTCGTCATCGGCAACGCCCCGCGCCAGCTCGACCGCAACATCGCGCTGGTGGGCCGTGTGGTGCAGGGAATGGAGCCGCTTTCGACGTTGCCGCGCGGCACCGGTCCGCTGGGATTCTACGAGAAGCCCGAGCAATACGTGCCGATCGAGAGCGTGCGGCTGGCGGCGGACCTGCCGGCGGCCCAGCGTGTCGCGCTCGAGGTGATGCGAACGGATACGCCTACATTCGAGGCGCTGGTGGAGAGCCGTCGCAACAGGCAGGACGACTGGTATAAAGTCCCGGCAGGGCACGTCGATCTGTGCAACGTGCCTGTTCCGGTGCGGCCGCAGCCGTGATCACCGAAGTCCGGCTGTCGACGGTGCTCGTCGTGTGCTGAATTACGGGAGACGCAAATGGAGCGCTTCTGGCTGAAGAACTACCCGCCGGGGGTGCCGGCGGACGTTGACGTGACGCAGTATTCCTCGCTCATCGAGTTGATGGGCGATGCATTCGACCGCTACGCGAACCGTACTGCCTATGCGTTCGCCGACAGGTACTTCACGTTCGGCGACATCGAGCGGCATTCGTCGGCGCTCGGGGCGTGGTTGCAGGGACGCGGCCTGGCACGCGGCGCCCGGGTCGCGATCATGATGCCGAATGTCGTGCAGTACCCGATCTCGGTCGCCGCGATCCTGCGCGCGGGCTATGTCGTCGTCAACGTCAATCCGCTCTACACGCCGCGCGAGCTGGAGCACCAGCTCAAGGACTCGGGTGCCGAGGCCATCGTCATCCTCGAGAACTTCGGTGCGACGCTGCAGCAGGTGATTGCGCGCACGCAGGTAAAGCATGTGGTCGTGGCGTCGGTGGGTGACATGCTCGGCTTTCCGAAGGGCCTGATCGCCAATTTCGTCATTCGGCGCGTCAAGAAGGCGGTGCCGGCATTCGAGCTGCCCGGCCACGTACCGTTCACCGACGCGCTGTCGGAAGGCGCTCGGCGCCGGCTCGCGCCGGTCGACGTGGGCCCGACCGACATCGCGTTCCTGCAGTACACGGGCGGCACGACCGGGGTATCCAAGGGTGCGACGCTGACGCACCGGAATCTGGTCGCCAACGTGCTGCAGCTCGAGGCCTGGGTCAAGCCGGCGCTGTCCGACACCGCCGCGGACCGGTGCCCGAGCAGATGATCTATGTCTGCGCGCTGCCGCTCTACCACGTGTTCGCGCTCACGGTGAACTGCCTCGGCGGCATGCGGCTGGCGCGATGAACGTGCTGATCGCGAACCCGCGCGACTGTCGGCTTCGTGCGCGAGCTCGGCAAGTACCGGTTCAACGTGATCCCGGGCGTCAATACGCTCTACAACAGCCTCGCGGAGAACGCGGAGTTCCGCAAGCTCGACTTCTCGAGCCTGCGCATCGCGAATGGCGGCGGCATGGCGGTGCAGAAGGCCGTGTCGGACAAGTGGCTCGCGCTCACCGGCGTGCCGATCATCGAGGGTTACGGGCTGTCCGAGACGTCGCCGATCGCGACCAGTAACCGGTGGACAGCACGGAGTCAGCGGCACCATCGGCCTGCCGGTGCCGAAGACGGAAATGGCCATCCTGGACGACGCGGGGCAGCCCGTGCCCCTCGGGCAGGCCGGCGAAATTGCCATTCGCGGGCCGCAGGTGATGGCCGGTGACCGGCAGCGCCCTGACGAGACTGCGAAGGTCATGACGCCGGACGGCTTCTTCAAGTCCGGCGACATCGGCATCATGGACGAGCGTGGCTATACTCGCATCGTGGACCGCAAGAAGGACATGATCATCGTCTCCGGTTTCAACGTGTACCCGAACGAGATCGAGTCAGTGATCGCGACGCATCCCAAGGTACTCGAGTGCGCGGCGATCGGCGTGCCGGACGAGCGGGCAGGCGAGGCGGTCAAGGTGTTCGTCGTGCGCAAGGACCCGTCGCTGACCGAGGCGGAGGTCGCGGACTTCTGCCGGCAGCAGCTCACCGGCTACAAGAAACCGAAGTACATCGAGTTCCGCGATGAACTGCCGAAGTCCAACGTCGGCAAGATCCTGCGCCGGGAGCTCCGCGGAAAAGAATTAGGTGCCAGGCACCGAATTGTCTGCGGCGGCCAGTGCCAGCGTTGAATGGAAATTCGGTGCCTGGCACCTGATTATTTCCCGTGGAACTCGGGTTTGCGCCGCTGCATGAAGGCGGTCATCGCCTCGGCCAGGTCCTCGGAGTGCAGGAACGCGGCGTTCCAGAGCGCGACGTAGTCGAGTCCCGCCTGCACCTCGCGGCGCACGGCCTGGTTGAGCACCTGTTTCGAGCCCTGCACGGCGAGCGGTGAGTTCGCAGCGATTTCCTGCGCAAGCGCCATTGCGCGAGCCTGGACCGCGGGGGCATCCGGCAGCACTTCGTTCACCAGCCCGATGGCGAGTGCGCGGGTCGAGTCAATGTCCCTGCCGGTGAAGATGAGCTCGCGTGCATGGCCGTCGCCCACGACGCGGGGCAGGCGCTGCAGCGAGCCGACGTCCGCGACCATCGCGATCTTCGTCTCGCGCACCGAAAACGTGGCATCGGCCGATGCGAGCCGGATGTCGCAGGCGGTGATCAGGTCCATACCCGCCCCGATGCACGGCCCGTGCACGGCCGCGATGACGGGCTTGGTGGCGTTGGCGAAGCTGCTGCACGTGTCCTGGTAGCGGCGTACGTCGTCGAGCAGCGCGCGTCGCCTGCCGACAGCCGAATCCCCGCGTCCGGACAGTGAGCCGCCGCCGGCCATGGCCGGCGCGTGGTCGACCAGGTCGATTCCGGCGCAGAAAGCCTTGCCGCGGCCGGCGAGCACGATGACCCGTACCTCCGGATTGCTGTCGAGTTCCGCGACGGCCGCGGGGATCGCCGACCACAGCGCGCGGTTCAGGGCGTTCAGCTTCCCAGGCCGGTCCAGCCACAGCGCTGCCACGCCGCCATCGCGCTCGATCGAAAGATTCTCATACTGCACTTCGTACACCTCGCAGCTATCTTCCCGCACGCGCGGGCCTGCCAACACGCTTCGCCGCATCGGTCGCCCAGCGCAACAGTGTGTCAGTTGTGCCCGGGGCCAGCGAGGCGAGCTTTTCGAGCAGCGCTCCGCCCGGAGGCACGGCGATCTCGGCCAGCCGGAAGCGTATCGCCAAGAAGATCGACCAGACCACCCACGAGGGCGGCATGTTCAGCGCCTGCGGCCAATGCCGCCTGCCTCCTCGGTCGCGTTCGCGGCCGATACCATTGATGTGTCGACGGCCCCGGGCAGCACGATCGAGACGTGGATGCGTTCACCGACGAGCTCCGTGCGCAGCGCCTCGGTCAGACCGACGAGCCCGAACTTCGTCGCACAGTAGCCGCCGAGCGGCGAGAAGCCACGCCGACCGGCCAGCGACGCGACGTTGACGATGTGGCCGCGCCCCTGCCTGCGCATCAGCGTCACCGCCTGCTGCATCACGTGCAGGGCACCGAACAGGTTGACGTCGAGCATCGCCTGCAGGTCCTCGCCCTTCATCGAGACGACTTCGGACGGAATCAGCACGCCTGCGTTGTTGACCACGATGTCGACGCTGCCGAAGCGCTTGACTGCCTTGCGGAATGACGCTGCGACCTCAGCCGGCTTGGTCACGTCCGCGGGCGAGACCAGCACCCTGGCACCCGACTTCCGGGCGCGGGCGGCGACCCCGGCCAACGCCTTGGCTCGGCGTGCGACCAGCACGACATTGGATCCGGCCGCGGCAAAGGCCAGCGCTGTCTCGAGGCCGATGCCACTCGAGGCGCCGGTTACGAGCACGGTTCGGTCGCGAAACGACAGGCTCGGGCGTTGCATGTGCCGTTCCTCGGGACGTATCGCGGATCAGGGGTCCGGAATAGTCCGTCGGGATAGTCCTCCGCCGCAAGTGGGTGCAATCGAAAGGCCTGTCAGTCCCAATGTGGGCACAACCCGCCAGCTACCTTCGGATGGAGTCCGACGGCTGGCGTCCGACTCATGGAAAGCACAGTGGTCGTGCAGCCAGGGTGACCACGCTACTGCGTGGCGGCCGCGTAGGCCGCTTGACGATGCGCACCAATGAGGGATGCAGCGTGCCAGGTTCGGTACCTGCCCGTGCGGGGCGCGCGGTGGCACCGAGAACCACTCGGAAGAGAATGGCAAAGTGACAAGTTGCTTCAGGTCGAACTTGGTATCGTAGCTGAGATTCGCGGCCGCATAGGCGGCGGGGTTGACTAACCTGAGGATGCTGAATTCGCCGCGGTGCAGCGTCATCGTGCGCTGGCTCGTTCCGTAGGCAACAGTCACCGAGAAATTCGGTTCCTCACCGTGGACGGTGAGTATCAGCGCTGGGCGCGGCTTCGCTGGAGGTTTGAGGTTGTTCGGGAAGTGGCACGAGACGATGTCTCCTGCAGCGGGCTCGGGCCACTGGAGAATCGTCACTTGTGATTCAGGTCGACCAGGCTCGACCGCACCACGCGAGTGTCGATCGGCCCAGCGAGCTTGCGAATCTGTCGCACCTGCGCCCGAGTGAGCGGGCCGTCGTCTGCCGCATACTGCGGCAGCACTTGAATGGCAAGCGCGCGTATGGCCAGGTGGATAGCCTGCTGTTCGTCGACTCCGAGCGCATCAGCGAGTCGCTTAGCCGTGCGACGCGTGACACCGGTGAGGCTGTCCGAAGCCCGGTAGCGGAAGGCGATCTGCGCGGCGGCGGTCTTGACGGGCATGAGAACTCCTGTCTTGATATCTAGAAGATATCGCCAGGTACAGGCAAGGTCAAATCTGGCGCAGGCTTCCCGGCCGGGCCACGCTGCCTGCACCTGGATGCAACCAACGCCGCTCGTGTACATAGTGGCTAACAGCTTGATTGCATTGGAGATGGTTCGCATGCGGGGTAACGACCCGCGAAATCCTACTTCAGGAATTCCCGCCACGGGACGGTACTCGTAGCCGAGATCCCGTGCCACCGCCTCGTTGGTGATGTGCCCCGCATGCACGTTCAGACCGTTGGCGAGGTGCGGGTCGGCCTGCATCGCCTCTTTCCAGCCGAGATCAGCCAGCCTGCGCGCGAAGGGCAGGGTGGCGTTGTTGAGCGCGAAGGTCGAGGTGCGCGGCACCGCGCCCGGCATGTTCGCCACGCAGTAGTGGATGACGTCGTCCACGACGTAGGTCGGGTCGGCGTGCGTCGTGGCGTGGCTGGTCTCGAAGCAGCCGCCCTGGTCGATCGCGATGTCGACCAGCACCGCGCCGCGCTTCATGCGACGAGCATCTCGCGCGTGACCAGCTTCGGCGCCGCGGCGCCAGGGACCAGCACGGCGCCGATCACGAGGTCGCGCGTCGCATGACCAGCGCGTCGATGCGTGCCTGCGTCGAATATTACGTCCGCAGCGACGGCGCCGAACATGGACGTCCAGTCCGCGCAGCCGGTCGGGTTGAGCGGTCGAAGATGGTGACGTCGGCGCGCATGCCGATCGCCATCTGCGCCGCGTGGGTGCCCGACACGCCGCCGCCCAGGATCACGACCTTGGCCGGGCGACACCCGGCACGCCGCCGAGCAGGATGCCGCGGCCGCCCTGGTGCTTCTCCAGGTAGTGCGCGCCGACCTGGACCGACATGCGCCCGGCGACTTCGCTCATCGGCGTGAGCAGCGGCAGCGAGCCGTCCGGCGCGCTGTCACCGTCTCGTAGGCGATGCAGGTCGCGCCCGATTTCATCAGGCCCTCGGTCTGCTCCGGGTCGGCGGCCAGATGCAGATAGGTGAACAGCATCTGCCCCGGGTCGGAGCTGGCGCATTCCGGCGGCTGCGGCTCCTTGACCTTGACGATCATGTCGGCGCTGGCGAAGACGGCGTCGGCCGTGGCAGCGATCGTTCGCGCCGACGCGCTGGTAGTCGCGCGTCGCGAGATGCCGATGCCGCCGCCGCGCCTGTCTGCGACGGTCACCGCGTGCCCCGCTGCGATCAGTTCGGCGACCGAGGCCGGCATCAGGCCGACGCGGTATTCATGGACCTTGATTTCCTTGGGCACGCCGATGTGCATGACTGCTCTCCCCTGGCTGCGATCGATTCTGGATCGCGTGAGCATACGCGGGGCGCGCGGCAGGGAAGTGCAAATACCGTCGCATGGCAAGCGGGTCTTGCAATAAACTGTCGCCCAAATGATCCGGAGCGAAGGAAAATTGCGATGAAGCTAGACCGCACCGACCAGCTCATCCTCGCCGAACTGCAGCGCGATGGCCGCTCGAGCAACCGCGACCTCGCCGACAAGGTCCACCTGAGCGAGTCGGCCTGGCTTCGCCGCGTGCGCGCGCTCGAGGAGGCGGGAGTCATCGATCGGTACACTGCCATGGTGAGCCAGGCGAGAGTGGGGCTGCCGGGAAATGTGTTCGTGAGTATCACGCTGAACCGGCAGGAGCAGGGCGACCTCGCGGCCTTCGAGGCGGCGGTGAAGCGACGTGCCCGAGGTGATGGAGTGCTACCTGATGACCGGACCGCAGGATTACCTGCTGCGGGTGGTGGTGTCCGACCCGTCGGACTTCGAGAGGCTGCACAGCCAGCACCTGACGCGACTGCCGGGGGTCGCTCGCGTGCAGTCGAGTTTCGCGTTGCGTACGGTGCGAAAGAGCACCGAGTTGCCCTTGCGGGGATGAGACCGCCGCATGATGATGTCCGTGATCGAGGACCACGGGGAGGAGTCGTGAACAAAGTTCTCAGGCTGTACGGTCGGATACTGATTGCGGCAGCCGTTGTCGGCGCACCCGTGACCCATGCACAGGGATCGCTGGAGGACTGCGTGCAGATCAACGACGATGCCCAGCGGCTGGCCTGCTACGACCAACTGGCCGGGCGTGTCATGGGCGAAACAGGGTCGACGACGGCGTCATCGCTGGCCCCGGGCACGGGCGCTGCCGGGACCACTGTCACTGGCACAGCGGCCACTGGCACATCCGCCTCCAGGCCCAAGGCCGCCGGGACGACTCGCAGGCGGCAGCCGATCCAGTTGCAGATTTCGGCCTGTCGGACAAGGCAATCAAGCAACGGGAGCCCGAGAAGTGGGTCGAGAGCGTAACCGCCAGGGTCATCAACGTGGCCCTGGCCGCGTCCGATCGATACGTCATTACGCTCGACAATGGCCAGGTCTGGGTGCAGTCGGAGACGAACACCCGACAGATCCTGTCACCTGGCGATACGGTGACGATCAAGCGCGCAGCCCTCGGATCCTACAGGCTCTCGGGCCCCCGCAGCGTCTATTGGCGGGTGCGGCGACTGCGATAGGCAGCTGGCCACCGCCGATATGGACATCGGCATCGTCGCTGCGGAGTCAGCTTCCCGGCGGCAGGTACCCGAACTGGGTCATCAGCGGCCGGTGGCATTCGACGATGCGCGCGATCTGCTCGGGGCTCAGCGCTTCGCGCTGGCGGTTCTTCAGGCCACGGCTGAAGAAGCGCTGCGAATTCGGACTGCGCTCCGCAAAACCTCCGACGCCTCCTGCGCCGCAGTTCCTCCACGGACGAACTGCGGATAGCGCGCTTGATCCGTGCGGGATCGTGACCCATGGCGAGGAACCGGGTCACCTTGGCAAGCGTCGCGGGCCCATTGTCGAGCAGGTCCTCGTAACGGATCACCTGAAGCCGGGCCAGGCGGGACTGGCACCAGCTCAGCACGTGCGTCGACCATGAGCAGAGGACACTCGCCACGTTCGCCTGCTCGTCGCCCGGCGTGCCTGTCATCTCATTGGCCAGGAAGTCGATCGCCTCGTCGAGACTCACGCCGAAGTGGTCCGCCATCGACGGAACCACGTCGAGCGGATTACGCACGATGTAGAGCGCCCCCGCTGTCAGCTCGAGTTCCTGCAGCCTGTGGGCCTCGAGGCTTCCGAAATAACTGTGCGTCTTGACCAGCACCAGTTCGTTGCGTGCCGCAGCCGCGATGTCGCGGTGCACTCGTGTCCGAAGCGCCGCGGTCTCCAGCGCGGAGAGTTCACCGGGCGCACGGCCACCGGAGTACGGCAGATACCAGTTCGGTTTCGACTCGTCTGCGGCGTAGCGCCAGAAGGCCCCTCGCGAGACGCAGCGGCCTGCCGGCGTCGGCGATGAAGTTGCAGAGCAGCGCCCGCAACCAGGTGTTGCCGGACTTCGGGTATGACGCCAGCCAGACGATGTGAGCCATGGTGCAGACTGTACTCGGATGGGCGTGCCGATTATCGACGCCGGGCGATCGGTGATCCACACCGGCCTCGATGCAGGCGCCCGATGCGTGGCCGGGCGGCAGCAGCAGGCTCGCGGGCCCGGTCCGAACCTGCGAGACTGGGCCCGATGTTCCCGCTGGCCTCGAAATCCAGGCCCGGGAGATTCGTGCGGCGATGGATCGCCGGCGCGCAGACGGGCCGGCAGCGCTTGCTCGATCGCTCTCGCGGTCGCCGCCGCACTGTCGGCCCGCGCGCAGGATGCCCTGCTACCGCCGGCGCTCGAGGTCGCTGCGCCGGACGCTGAGTATGCCTTGCCGACGCGCCTTGATCGCATCGGGCGGGTGCTGGCACTGGTGATGGTCAACGGCCAGGGCCTGTTCCGGTTGGCATCCTCTCGACACGGGCGCCAACAGGTCCGTGCTGTCACCAGAGCTCGCGGAGCTGCTGCACCTCACGCCATCGGCCGACCGCCCGATCAGGGTGCAGGGGGTCACCGGTTCCGGCGCAACCCCGGGGTGGACATTGAGATATTGCAGGCCGGCGACCTCGTGCTTGCTCGCAACAGCGCATGCCCGGTGTTGTCGCAGGCGGTGCTGGCCAATGCGGACGGTATCCTGGGCATCGAGGGCCTGGCTGGGGCGCGCATGGACGTACCGATTTCGTCGAGGACCGTGTCACGATCGGAAAATCCAGCGATCGACCGGCAGCGCCCGGAATGCTGGCGATCCCGGTCAAGCTCGCATACGGGGGCTTGCTGACAACACGGGCGATGGTCGGCCGGCAACATGTCATCGCGATCATCGACACCGGTGCGGAGCGCTCGCTCGGAAACCTCGCGCTGCGCGCGGCACTGCAGTTCGCGCCGCAGCAGGAGGGAGAGGCCGGGGGCACCACGGTGCTGGGCGCGACATCGGAGCTTGAGGAGAGGAACCTCGCTGCTGGTGCCGAAAGTCCGAATCGGCGCGGCCGAGTTGAGGGGGCTCGAGGTCACCTTCGGGGACCTGCACGTGTTCCGGATCTGGAAACTGGAGAATCAGCCCGCATTGCTCATCGGCATGGACCTGCTGGGCACGGTGCAGCGACTGGTGATCGACTACCGGCGCCGCGAGATCCAGATCAAGCCGGAGTGATTTCCGGGCGGCCGCGCGGTTCGAACGCACAAAAAGAGACGGCGGAGCCGAAGCTCCGCCGTCGATAGGTCAAACGACCCAGGTCAGGTCAGGTCAGAACTTGACCCGCAGCGTGGCCCAGTACGTGCGGCCCATGATGTCGTAGACAGTCGGGTAGGTGTTCGACTGCTGGCCGTTGCCGCCCTGCTGCGTGCTCGGGATCTTCACGCTCGGGTCGGTATCCATCAGGTTGTCGATACCGAGACCGAGGGTGACCACGTCGTTGAAGTCCCAGGTGCCCGTCGAGGTCAGAAGTAGCTCTGCGAATCGATCTTCTCGACTGCATACTCGTAGGTCGGGTCATCATCCTTCACGCTGTCCATGTAGCGCCACAGCAGCTGTGCGGTGAGCGGGCCACTGGACCAGATCGTGCTGAGCGAATTCCGCCACGTCGGGTCCGGCGTACCGCAGTTGAAGCCGAACGCACCGCCGCAATGGTTGATGATCGGCAGGCCGACGATAGGCGTGTAGTCGTTCTTGTCGACCCAGGTGCCATACAGCCGGAACGCCAGGTTGCTGCCTTCCGCACCGGAGAGCCCGAAGCCGAGGTCGAAGTTGTAGCTCAGGTCGACGTCGATGCCGGCGGTCGAGAGTTCCGCCGAATTGACGTTGGTGTCATAGAACGACTGGAACTCACCATTGCTCGAACGGGTGATGTTGTTGCAGAACGTCTGCACACCATAGTCATAGCACGCCGAAACGATGTTCTGCGCACCGACACCCGCCGTGATGATGTTGTCGATCTTGATGTTGTAGTAGTCGACCGTCGCCAGGAAGTTCGGCAGGAAGCCCGGCTGCCGCACCAGGCCGACCGTCCAGGTGTCGGACTTCTCCTCGGTCAGGAACGGGTTACCGCCCTGGGTCGCCGGGAACGACGTACCGCCAGTGGTGTAGTCCGTACCGACGACACTTGCCGGGACGCCGGTGGCGATACACAGGTCGCGCAGCGAACCGGGAACGCCGGCCTCTGGCTGAATGCACGGGTCGGGCGGGCCGCCGAAGTTGTCCGTCTGGCCCAGGTACAGTTCGGCCACGCTCGGGCCGCGGATCGCATGCTGGTACTGGCCGCGGAACATCAGGCCGGTGAACGGGGTGTACTGCAGTCCCGCCGCATAGGTGCTGACCGATCCGACGTCGTTCGAGTAGTCGGAATAACGGTAGGCGCCGTTGAGGTCGAGGGACTTGACGGCCGTCACGTCGCTGACCAGCGGGACGTTCGCCTCGGCGAAGTACTCCATCACCGAGTAGCTGCCGCTGGTCGGATCGGAGGCGTTGAAGCCCGCCACGCCACCACTCGCAAGGTAGGAGTCAGGCGTGTTGCTGCCGGATTCGCGGCGATACTCGGCGCCAACCGCGACACCGATGGCGCCTGCACCCCACGGGTCGATCAGGTTGCCGTTGGAGAAGGTCAACTGGGCGTTCTGGGTCGACGATTCCTCGAGGTTGGTCGCGTGGATGGCCATGTAGCTGACCGCCTGGCCACTGATGTTGTTCGGGCCATACATGTTGGCGGGAACGCATCCGGCAGCGCGGGCCCCGGCATCGGCGCACACCAGCCGCGCCGCCGCCGGGTTCGCTGCCCCAATGACGAAGTTCACCGACGCCGGCGACGGCGTCGGCACCGTACACGGCCGCACAGGCACCGACCGGTGATCGACGTCGATGCGCTCGATCAGCGCGGCCGGGATCGTGTTCAGGTCGACGACCTGGTTCACGTCATAGGAGACATAGCGCCGGCCGTCGACCAGCACCAGGGTGCGCTGCGAACCGAGGTTACGCAGGTTGACCGTTGCCACGCCGCCGCCCGGGTTGTTGGACGCGGAGGTCGTGGTGGCCACGACCTGAGGCATCGTGTTCAGGATGTTTTCGATGTTCTGCGTGCCGAGCAGCGCGATTGCCTCGCTGCCGATCACCGCCATCGGGCTCGAGGTGTCGGCCTCGGGGCGCGCGATGCGCGAACCCGTGACGATGATCTGCTCGATTTCTTCGCCCGTTGTCTGGGCGGCCTGGGCGAGCGCCCCGGACGAAAACGCGCCGGCGCTGACTGCACCGGCCGCGAGCAGGGCGACCCGCACTGCGCGCTCGATATTGCGATTGGCCATCAGTTGACTCCCAAGAGTTTCATAAGTTGCGAAAGACCCACGCCAGGACCTGGACCTGAGCGGTGGACTGAGCACATGCCCCCGTGCACGAACCGGTTCCATCTGGATATTTGGTAGGACGGCCCGACACAAGTGCGCGGATCATACCAACTGATGTGGCGGTCTGTGAAGCACTGTTGCTAGAAATTCAACACTGGCCTGCCGAGGCCCCGCCGCCGACGCTGGCCCGGCAACGCGCGATGGGCCGGCGGGGGATAAGGCCACCAGGGTATTTCACCCCGCCCACATTACCCTTGTCGCGTTTATACGACAGTATGGTTCCTGAATCTGTAGCGGTGCCGCGACGTTATTCCAGATCTGGCACCCGGTTCAGCGGCGTCCGCGAATACCTGCGCTGAGCCTGCCCAGTCTGGGCGTCATGGCACTGGCTGGTTGCGGATTCGACGCATCAATGGTCATCGTGACAGGCAGGGCCGCTGATCGTGCGGGCCAGTTGGCCCGTGGCCGCAGGACGCGGTCGCCCGGCGCCGATGCCGAGCGCCGCCGCCGATGCCGCCCTGGAGCTCGACCACCAGGGCGACCAGCGCGCCCGCCGAGATGATCGGCGAGCGATCCGGGCTGGGCATCGTGCTTGACGCTTCACGACGCAGCCGTCTTCCGCTCACGAACAGCATGTCGAGCGGGAGCAGCGTGTTCTTCATCCACATCGACACGTTGGCCGGAGGGTCGTAGACAAAGATCATCGCCTGTTCCGCGCCGATCTCGCGCACGAACATCAGCCCCTGTTCGCGGGTCTGCGGCGTGTCGGCCCGCCAGGCGACGAGTTCGTGGCGGCGGGCGCTTCGCGTTTCGATCACGATGGACTCGCGGGGAAAGTCCGTTAGAGGAATCAGGCTGCGGTCGCTGACGTCCGCTCCAGACGACGGCGAAAAAAGCCATGCGCCATGACGATGAACGCGGCGACGGAGTACGCTGCGAAACGCGCTTTCAATCGGGGCCGTGCGCTCATTTGAATTCCACTACGGCGCCTATGTCGAAGCGCGAAACCAGCACCGAATCGTCACCGCCGATCGCGCGAGCTGGTTGCGTGCAGTAGCCGCGGCCGGTCAGGCGAAACCTGTGACCGCCGTCGTCGAGCGGCTCCTGCGTCACGTCGTCCAGCGCACACTTGTCATCACCCTGTGTTGCATAGAAGCGCCCGGCGCCTTCGCGAACAAGAGTCAGGTTGACCGGGACGTTGCGTGCGCTCTCGCCGGCGCGCAGCGGGCCGATGCCGATTACCACCAGCAGCGG
>CAVTNX010000002.1:0-12682 GCA_963736205.1 uncultured Gammaproteobacteria bacterium
GGGTGTGGGAAATTATAAACCGGGGGGTACGAGGCATGCCCCTCCGATAGCCAGTTGCAGTGATTATCCGGCCGACGGGAACAGAAACTCGTCAGGGACCTTCGGACCGCACTTGAGCGTTCCGGTCTCCGGGATGGTGGCTCGGCATCGATGTCCTGCCGTGGGACGCGTTCGACCTGCAGCCAGATGATTTCCGCGACATCACCCACATGCGAACGCAGGACGCGGCCAGCAAGCTCAGCGGCCAGTTCGCCGCGATGCTTGGCCTGTAAGTATCAGGTGCGGTCATTCCAGCCGTATTGCCGGCTGCAATCCAACGTGTACGAAAATACTTGGCCGGGGGTGGATCGACTTCCGGAGGCGAAACCACGCCACTGGCCGTTGCGCCATGCGGCCCGGTGCTTGACGCTCGCTGATTGGCAGGATACACACTGGCGATGCTCTCCCAGCAGCAACCGTTGAAACCTGCTTTCGGGACGCGCCAGCCAGCAAACTGACCCGAAATCCGCTTCCGGGAGGCGTCGACTCAATGGCGCACCGGATGGAACAGCTGCCGGGGGGTGTCATGACCGAAAGCACGTTTTTCACAGTCAGGACGGCCCTGATCGTGGCCCTGGGCGGCCTGCTGATGGGATTCGACGTCTCGGTGATTTCGGGGGTCGTGCCGTTCATCGAAACACAGTTTCACCTGACCAAGATCCAGCTTGGCTGGGCCGTGGCCTCGCTGACCCTCACCGCGACGCTGGCCATGATGCTGTCGGGTCCGATCAGCGACCGGATCGGCCGTCGACCGGTGCTGAAGATCGCGGCCGTGATGTTCGCGATCTCGGCCGTGGCGTCCGCCGTGGCGCCGAACTTCACGACGCTGGTCCTGGCGCGCCTGCTGGGAGGGCTGGGCGTCGGAGCCGCGTTGATCATCGCGCCGATGTACATCGCCGAGATTGCACCGGCGCACTTGCGCGGGCGCCTGGTCTCGTTCAACCAGCTCAACATCGTCATCGGAATCTCCGCGGCGTTCTTCAGCAACTACCTCATCCTGAGCCTCGCGGACTCCGGCGCGGCCTGGGTCGAGGCTCTGGGCCTCGCCCGCTGGAACTGGCGCTGGATGCTGGGTGTCGAGACGCTGCCAGCCATCCTTTACTTCATCGCGCTGTACCTGGTTCCGGAAAGCCCGCGCTGGCTCGCAATGCGGGGCCGGGACGACGAGGCGAGGCGCGTGCTCGGCATGGCGATCGGCGCGCAACAGGCCGAAATCGAACTGCAATCAGTCAGGGCGTCAGTGGCTGCCGGTCCCCAGGACCAGGCGACCATCGGTGAGTTGTTCCTGCCTTCGATGCGGCGCGTCGTCACGATCGGCATCCTGGTGGCGGTGCTGCAGCAGATAACGGGGATAAACGCGGTGTTCTTCTATGCGCCGATGATCTTCCAGCAGTCGGGTGTCGGTACCGACGCCGCGTTCATGCAGGCCATCTTCGTCGGCCTGGTGAATCTCGTCTTCACGGTACTGGCGATCCTGCTGATCGATCGCCTGGGCCGGCGTCCGTTGCTGATCGCCGGACTGTCGGGAATCGTGGTCTCCATGCTGATGCTGTCCTACGGATTCGGGTCTGCCACGTATTCGATCGGCAGCGATGCGCTGGCATCGTTGCCGCAGGCCATCGATCGCGCTGCGTTGGCGCCCGTTGTCGGCCAGATTTACGGCAGTGACGTCGCGTTTCGTGGGGCGGTCGTGTCCGCAGTGGGTGGCGCGACATACCAGGCCCACGAGTCCGAGTTCCTTAGCGCCGCCATCAGCATCAATCCGGCGCTGATCCTCGTCGGGATCCTGGCCTTCGTCGCCAGCTTTGCGATGTCCCTCGGTCCGGTGATGTGGGTGCTGTTCTCGGAGCTCTTTTCGAACCGGGTCCGCGGCATGGCGATTTCGTTCGTCGGGCTGATCAATTCCGCCGTGAGCTTTGGCGTCCAGTTGATCTTTCCCTGGGAACTGCAGAATCTCGGGAACTCGGCGACGTTCCTGGTCTACGCGGCGTTTGCGCTGGCTGGGTTGCCGTTGATCGTTAAACTGCTGCCGGAGACCAAGGGCAGGAGCCTGGAAGCGCTCGAGGCGGAACTGCGGCAATGATGGCGAACAGCGGTCCGGCGCCACGGGCCACGAAATCGTGAGCACGTCCGAGATCTTCCTGGTCGCGATCCTGCTGATTTTCGCGGTGCCGTACCTCGTTTGGCGGCTTGGCCGCACTGAATATTTTGCACCGCTCGTCGTCGTCCAGATCCTCACCGGCATCCTGCTCGGGCCGGGCGTGCTCGGAGCGGTTTTCCCGGAATACCATGCCTACGTCTTCAACCCGGCCGTCATCCAGTCGCTGAATGGCATCGCGTGGTGGGCCGTGATGTGTTTCGTCTGGCTCGCCGGCATCGAGCTCGACCTCAAGGATGCATGGCGGCACCGGCGCGAGAGCAGTCTGACGGCCGGCCTCGCGCTCGGAGTCCCGCTTGTCGCCGGCTGCCTCGCCGCATCCGCGCTTGCGTTCGGCGACGGATGGATCGGTCCACGAGCGGCGACCTGGCAATTCGTTCTCGGCGTGGGAATGTCGTGCGCAGTCACGGCGCTGCCCATCCTCGTCCTGTTCCTGGAGAAGCTCGGCGTGCTCCGAACCGCGCTCGGCCAGCGCATCCTGCGCTACGCGAGCATGGACGACATCGCCATCTGGGGCGTGCTGGCGCTCATCCTGATGGACTGGGAGCGAGTCGGTCGGCAGGCGGGCTTCTTCGTGACATTCCTGGCCGCCGCCGCCGGCTTGCGCTGGCTCGCGAAGCGACTGCCGCAAAACGATCGCAAGTATGTCGGGCTGGTCTGGCTTGCGGCATGCGGGCTCGCAGCAGACTGGTCGGGCCTGCATTTCATGGTCGGCGCGTTCCTCGCCGGTGCCGTCATGGACCGCGACTGGTTCGACCAACACTGGCTCGACTCGCTGCGCAACAACGTGCTGCTGCTCGTGATGCCGGTGTTCTTCCTCAGCGCCGGTTTGCGCACACAGTGGCAGGTCGGCGGCGGGCCCGTCTTCCTCGCGGCGGCCATCCTCCTGGTTGCGTCCGTCGGCGGCAAGCTGGTTGGCACGAGCATCGCCGGTCGGATTCTCGGTTGGCAGCGTGGTGAGGCAGCGTTGATCGGTTGGCTGCTGCAGACCAAGGCCCTGATCATGATCATCTTCTCCAGCATCCTGCTCGACAACGGCGTGATCACGGCGTCGACGTTCACTGCGCTGCTGCTGATGGCCGTGGGCAGCACCATGCTGACAATCCCCGTGGTGACTCCGATGCTGGGGCGGCGGCCGGCGATCGTTGCGAAAACTGACTAACCGATATTCCCGCGAGCACGATCGCCCGGTGCTGCGGGAATCGCCGGGATGAAGCGCTTGTCTTTTGGTGTAATAGTCCGGGTTCGCGGCCGACGTCGCGAGGCAATGTGGAGTTGGCCGTGAAAGACGAATCCGTTCCCGAGTGTGATTTCGTGTCGCTGGACGGAGAAGACTACATCCGCATCAGCGCCGTCGATGCATTGCCACCGTTCCTGATGAACCTCCCTACCGACACGGATTTGTGGATGTTCATCTCTTCGACAGGCGGGCTCACGGCGGGCCGCCGCGACCCGGATGGCGCGCTTTTCCCGTACGAAACGGTTGACCGGTTGCATGATGCCCCGTGTCATACGGGGCCGATCACGCTCGTCCGCTGGCAGCGACGAGGGTCTCCGGTGCTCACCTGGGAACCGCTGGCACCGGTAGAGATCGTGGGTCGGGCGGTAGAGAGATCACTCAGCAAGAGCACGCTGGGAAATCGGCTGGTTTTCGAAGAGATCGACCATGAGGCGGGACTCGCGTTCCGCTACCGTTGGGCCGGCAGCGACGAGACGGGCTGGGTGCGCACGGCCACGCTTGTGAACCTGGGGCGCGAGCCGGTTGTCATTGACCTGCTCGATGGGTTGCGAAACATCCTCCCGAGCGGCGCGCCCCTCGCCCTCTACCAGAGGTCGAGCTGCCTCGTGGATGCGTACAAGCGTGTGGACGTCGATCCGGAGTCGCGGCTTGGAATCTTCTCGCTGACCGCCAGGATCAGCGATCGACCGGAGCCCGCCGAGGAGCTGCGTGCCAGCACTGTCTGGTGCAGCGGACTGCCGGACTTCCAGGTGGCACTGTCGCTTGATGCGCTACATGCGTTTCGCCGCGGCGATCCAGGGTACGACGAGCGCGTGCTGACCGGGCGGCGCGGCAACTACCTCGTCACCTCGACGCTGACGCTGGAACCGGGAGCCCGGATCGAGTGGCACATCGCCGCCGATACCGGGCGCAGCCACGTCCAGATCGCCCGCCTGCGGGACCGCCTGCGACAGTCCGAAGGCGTGCGCTCCTGGGTCAAGGAATCGCTACAGGCGGCAGCTGACGGCCTGCGGCGCATCGTGGGCAGCACCGATGGCATCCAGCTCACCGGCCGCGCCGACGATTCCGTTCATCACTTCGCCAACGTGTTGTTCAACGACCTTCGGGGCGGCGTTTTCGTCGAGAACCATTCCTGCCCCAGGCCCGACTTTGCCGCGTTCCTGGGCGAACGCAACCGGGAAGTCGCGGTGCGGCACGCCGGACTCCTGGCCGCATTGCCCGGAGCGCCCACGGTGATGGACCTGCATCGCGCGGCAGCGACGACGGGCGACGCCGATCTGCGGCGACTTTGCTTCGAGTACCTGCCACTCTACTTCGGTCGCAGGCATGGGGACCCAAGCCGCCCGTGGAACCGCTTCTCGATCAGTGCACGAAATCCGGATGGCACGCAGTCCTTGCGCTACGAGGGGAACTGGCGCGACGTGTTCCAGAACTGGGAAGCGCTCCTCCTCAGCTTCCCTGGCTTCCTCCCCAGCGTGATCGCGAAGTTCGTCAACGCCTCGACCGTCGACGGCTTCAATCCCTACCGGATCACCCGCGACGGCGTGGACTGGGAGGTGCCCGATCCGGAGGATCCCTGGAGCGGCATAGGGTACTGGGGCGATCATCAGGTCATCTACCTGCTCAAGTTCCTCGAGTCCTTGCGGCGCCATGCCCCGGGCCGCCTCCAGGAGCTGCTCGCGCAGGAGATCTTCAGCTATGCGGACGTTCCGTACCGCATCAAGCCCTACGCCGACGTGCTCGCGAATCCCAGGGCCACTATCCTGTTCGACCAGCTGCAGGCCGCGCGCGTCGCGGAGCGCGTGGCTGCGACCGGAGGCGACGGCAAGCTGGTTCGAGCCACCGACGGAACCGTCTACCACGCCAGCCTGCTCGAGAAACTCATCGTCCCGCTGCTCTCCAAGTTGTCCAGCTTCGTGCCCGACGGCGGGATCTGGATGAACACGGAGAGGCCGGAGTGGAACGACGCGAACAACGCGCTCGCCGGCAACGGTCTCTCGGTCGTGACCCTGTGCTATCTCCGGCGCTATCTCCAGTTCGTCGATGAGCTGCTCGCCGGCACTCCCGGCGCGCGGGCGTCCGTTGCGGTCGACGTCGCGGACTGGCTGCGACAGGTAGCCGGCATCCTGGAGCGATACCGTGCGACGCCCGGGGCGGAGCGCGTCGATGACGCAACGCGCAAGCGGGTGATGGACGAGATGGGTGTTGCGTTTTCTTCCTACCGCGAGCGCGTCTACGCGAACGGCTTCTCGGCGAAGACGACGCTGGATGCGGACGAAGTACTCGCCTGGTGCAGGAGCGCCCGCGACCACGTCGATCACGCGATCAAGGCTAACCGCCGCAACGACGGGCTTTACCACTCCTACAACCTGCTCGAGATCAGCGCGGACGGCGACGGGGCCGCGGTGCAGCGGCTCGGCGTGATGCTCGAGGGGCAGGTGGCGGCGTTGAGCTCAGGGCTCGTGGGCCCGTCGGAAGCCCTGGATCTGCTGGCGGGCCTGTACGCGAGCCCCCTGTATCGCCCGGACCAGGACAGCTTCCTGCTGTACCGGGAGAAGACGCTGCCGACGTTCCTTGAACGCAACGTGATCCCGGAAACGAAAGCCCTCGGCGTGCCGCTCGTGGGCGAGCTCCTCGCCGCGGAGGACACTTCGATCGTCGAGCGTGACGCCGGCGGCGTGCTGCGCTTTCACGGAGACTTCAGCAAGGCCAGCGACGTCGCGGCGGCCCTCGACCGTTTGCAGCAACGCGAGCCCTGGACCGGTTCCGCCGTACGCGACCGGCGGGCGCTCATCGAGCTGTTCGAGGAGGTCTTCGATCATCGCAGGTTCACCGGGCGTTCCGGGACGATGTACGCGTATGAAGGGCTCGGCTCCATCTACTGGCACATGGTCTCCAAGCTGCTGCTCGCCGTGCAGGAAGTGGCGCTGGGCGCGTACCGGGACGGCGAGGACGCAGCCGTCTGCACGGCGCTTGCGCGCTACTACTATCGGATTCGTGGCGGCCTGGGCTTCGAGAAGTCGGTGCGCGACTACGGCGCGTTCCCGACCGATCCGTACTCGCACACGCCCCGGCACGCCGGGGCACAGCAGCCGGGCATGACGGGGCAGGTCAAGGAGGAGATCCTCACCCGCTTCGGCGAGCTGGGGGTACTAGTGCACGATGGCATCGTGGGATTCGATCCCCTGCTGTTGAAGCGGCACGAATTCCTGCATGAGCCCGGCACCTATCGGTACTTCGATCTCGGGGGTGCCGCGCGATCGCTCGACGTGCCTGCGGGCGCACTGGCATTCTCCTGCTGCCAGGTACCGGTCGTGTACCACTTGACCCCCGGGGAAGGCTGGATCCGGGTCATCACGGACGACGAAGTCGCGACCGAACGACAGGGCTGCCGGCTCGACGCTTCCGACAGCCGCGCGTTGCTCGCGCGGCAAGGAGGGATTTCGCGCATCGAGGTGGGCATCCCGGAGTCGAGACTCTTCGACGGCTGAGCGGAACCAGCAGCGCCACGACGTTGACGATCCTGATCAGCGGGTTGATGGCCGGGCGCATCCGACATTGCCCTGTGCAGGCCCGCTCAGGCACGATGCCGTGATTGTTCCGCCGGGAAGCCAAGCATGCAGTTGATCGAATCGATCCTGGCCGACGCCGCGGCCATCGCCACCGTCCGGCGTGACATTCACGCGCACCCGGAGCTTTGCTTCGAGGAAAATCGCACCTCGGACCTGATCGCACGGACGCTCGAAGGCTGGGGCATCCCGGTGCACCGCGGCCTCGGCAAGACCGGACTGGTGGGCATCGTCCGCAACGGCGATTCGCACCGGGCCGTCGGCCTGCGCGCCGACATCGACGCGTTGCCGATGACGGAGCACAACCGCTTCGCCCACGCTAGCCGGCATGCCGGCCGCATGCACGCGTGCGGTCACGATGGACACACGGCGATGCTGCTGGCGGCGGCGAAGCACCTCGCGAATCACCGCAATTTCGACGGCACGGTGTACCTGGTGTTCCAGCCGGCCGAGGAGGGCGGCGCGGGCGCGCTCGAGATGATCAAGGACGGCCTGTTCGAGCGCTTCCCGATGGATGCGATCTTCGGCGCACACAACTGGCCGGGCCTCGGTGTCGGGCAGTTCGCGCTATGTCCGGGACCCACCTTCGCATCGAGCAACGAGTTCCGGATCACGATCCGTGGCAAGGGCGCGCACGCGGCGATGCCGCACAACGGCATCGACCCGGTGCCCGTGGCCTGCCAGATGGTGCAGGCCTTCCAGACCATCCTCACGCGCAACAAGCACCCGCTCGACACCGGCGTGATCTCGGTGACCAAGATCCACGCCGGCGAGGCCGTCAACGTCGTGCCGGACGACTGCGTGCTCGAGGGCACGGTCCGCACCTTCTCGGAGGAGGTGCTGGAGATGATCGAGCGGCGCATGAAGACCGCCGCCGAGGCGACCTGCGCGGCGTTCGACGCGCAATGCGAATTCTCGTTCCGCCGCCAGTACCCCGCGACCGTCAACCACCTGGCCGAGACCGATTTCGCGCGCCGCGTGCTCGGCGAGCTGGTCGGCCCGCAGAACGTACTCGACTTCCGGCCGACGATGGGCGCCGAGGACTTCAGCTTCTTCCTGCAGGTAAAGCCGGGGTGTTATTTCCTGGTCGGCAACGGCGATGGCGAGCACCGCGAAGGAGGTCACGGCCTCGGACCCTGCATGCTTCACAACCCGAGCTACGACTTCAACGACGACCTGATTCCGCTCGGCGGCAGCGCCTGGGTGCGCATCGCCGAGGCCTGGCTGGCGAGCCCGCCGCCCGACGGCAGGCCTTGACGCCACCGGACGTCATGTCCGACGCGCCGGTGCAACGCCCCGTCTCGCGCGGGCAGCGGGTGCTCGACGCGATCGAGCGGGCGGGTAACCGCCTTCCGGACCCGGTGCTGATCTTCGTCTGGCTGATTGCCGCGGTGATCGCACTCAGCGTCGTGGGCGCGGCCGCGGGCTGGGAAACGGTGAATCCGGTCACCGGGCAGCACATTCGCGCGACCAGCCTGCTCTCCAGCGCCAATCTGCAACGCCTGTTCGTCGAGATGCCGCGCACGCTGACGGGATTCGCGCCGCTGGGCTACGTGCTGCTCGTCATGCTCGGTGCGGGCCTCGCCGAGCGCACCGGACTCGCAGGCGCAGCGATGCGCGCCGCCGTCAGCGGTGTGCCCACTATCTGGCTCACGCCGATCGTCGTGTTCGTATCGGTCATGGCCAACCAGGCCGCGGACGCGGCGTTCGTGGTGATGATCCCGCTGGCCGGGGCGTTGTATGCGGCCGCCGGGCGGCATCCGATCGTAGGCATCGCAGCATCTTTCGCGGGCGTCGCCGGCGGTTTCTCCGCGAACCTGCTGCCGGGCCAGCTCGATGCGCTGCTGCTCGGCCTCAGCGAGCCGGCAGCCCAACTGCTCGTGCCGGACTGGAAGATGAACATCGCGGGCAACTGGTACTTCATCGCGAGCATGACGTTCGTTATCGTGCCGCTCGGCTGGTTCATCACCGAGCACGTCGTCGCGCCGCGATTTGGCGCGTGGACGCCGACGAACGAGGCGCCCGTCGCCGCCGTGGGCACGGACCTGACCGGCGCCGAGAGACGTGGACTGCGTGCTGCGGGTCTCGGCGCCCTCGCAGTCGTCCTGCTGTTCGTGCTGCTCGCCTGGCCGGCTTTGTGGTATGGAGTCGAAGGTGGCGCGCCGTTGTTCGACGAGAGCGCGGCTGCGAGCGGCGGAGACGTCAAGGCGCTGCAGCCGCTCCTGCAGAGCCTGGTCGCTGCGTTCTTCCTGCTGTTCCTGGTCACGGGCGTTGCCTATGGCCGTGCGGCCGGCGTGAATCACAATCATCGCGACGAGATCCGCATGATCAGCGAGGGCATGGCCAGCATGTCTTACTACATAGTCATGGCATTCGTCGCCGCACACTTCATTGCGCTGTTCAACTGGTCGAATCTCGGCATCATCCTGGCCATAAACGGAGCTGCCGGACTGGGAAAACTGGCTCTCTCTGCGCCGTTGCTGGTCGCTGCGATCGTCGTGCTGGCCGCGGGCATGAATCTCGTCGTCGGGTCGGCCAGCGCGAAGTGGGGAATGCTCGCGCCGGTGCTGGTGCCAATGCTCATGCTGCTCGGGATTTCGCCGGAAATGACAACCGCGGCATATCGCATGGGCGACAGCGTCACCAACCCGATCACGCCGCTGATGGTCTATTTCCCGCTGGTGCTGGCGTTCTGCCAGCGCTGGATTCCGGGTTTCGGCATGGGCAGCCTGATCGCCGCGATGCTGCCGTATTCCGTGGCGTTCCTCGTGGGCGGCCTCGTGATGACCGTGGGCTGGGTATTCCTCGACCTGCCGCTCGGGCCCGGCGCGGCCGTCGAATTTATCCTGCCGGGCCAATGAAAAGGCGCCCGGGGTTGCCGGCGGCCTTTGCGTCTGCGGTCGGGTCCGGATCTTGTCCGGTCCCGACCGTTGCTACGGCGTCTTTACCGAAGACCGTCAGACACCGGGACACCTTCTACAGCAGCGGCACCAGCAGCAGCGCCACGATGTTGATGATCTTGATCAGCGGGTTGATGGCCGGGCCCGCGGTGTCCTTGTACGGATCGCCGACGGTGTCGCCGGTAACGGCCGCCTTGTGCGTCTCGGAGCCCTTGCCGCCGAAGTTGCCTTCCTCGACGTACTTCTTGGCGTTGTCCCAGGCGCCACCGCCCGTGCACATGGAGATCGCCACGAACAAGCCGGTGACGATCGTGCCGATCAGTACGCCGCCCAGGGCGCGGATGCCGGCGCCGGGGCCGAGCAGCCAGTTCATGCCGAATCCGACGACCACCGGGACCAGGATGGGCAGCAGCGACGGTACGATCATTTCCTTGATCGCCGCGCGCGTGAGCATGTCCACGGCCTTGGAGTAGTCGGGCTTGGCCGTGCCCTCCATGATGCCGGGGATCTCCTTGAACTGGCGGCGCACTTCGACGACCACCGAGCCCGCGGCGCGGCCCACGGCTTCCATGGCCATGGCGCCGAACAGGTAGGGCACCAGGCCGCCGATGAAGAGGCCGATGATCACGGCCGGATCGGACAGGCTGAATACCTGCAGCTTGCCGGCTATCTCGAGGTTGTTCGTGTAGTCGGCGAACAGCACCAGCGCGGCGAGACCGGCGGAACCGATCGCGTAACCCTTGGTGACAGCCTTTGTAGTGTTGCCGACCGCGTCGAGCGCGTCGGTAACCTTGCGTACTTCTTTCGGCAGGCCGGCCATCTCAGCGATACCGCCGCCGTTGTCGGTGATCGGGCCGTAGGCATCGAGCGCCACGATCACGCCCGTCATCGACAGCATGGCGGTCGCGGCGATCGCGATGCCGTACACGCCGGCGAGTGAGTACGCGCCCCAGATGGCGGCGCAGATCGAGAGCACCGGCCAGGCGGTGGAACGCATCGAGACTGCGAGACCCGCGATCACGTTGGTGCCGTGACCGGTCTGCGAGGCAGCCGCCACGTACCGCACCGGCCCGTATTCGGTGGCCGTGTAGTACTCGGTGATCAGGATCATCGCGCCGGTGAGCACGAGGCCGATAAGCGCGCAGCCGAACAGGCTCATGGCCGCGTCGCCCATCATCGCCGTGGTGACGAAGTAGAACGCGACGGCGGCGATCAGGCCCGACACGATCAGGCCGCGATACAACGCGTTCATGATCTTGCCGCCTTCGCGCGCCTTGACGAAGAAGGTACCGACGATCGAGGCGACGATCGACACTGCGCCGAGCACCAGCGGATACAGTACGGCGTTGTGGCCGAGCGTGGCCTGCATCGTAAGGCCAGCGAGCAGCATCGTGGCGACCACGGTCACCGCGTAGGTCTCGAACAGGTCCGCCGCCATGCCGGCGCAGTCTCCGACGTTGTCGCCCACGTTGTCGGCGATCACCGCGGGGTTGCGCGGGTCGTCCTCGGGGATGCCGGCTTCTACCTTGCCAACCAGGTCCGCGCCGACGTCGGCGCCCTTGGTGAAGATGCCGCCGCCGAGTCGCGCGAAGATCGAGATCAGCGAGCCGCCGAAGGCGAGACCCACCAGCGAGTGAAGGGCGTGGTCGTCGTCGCCGAGCACGTTGAGCATCAGGCCGTAGTAGGCCGCGACACCGAGAAGCCCGAGGCCCACGACCAGCATGCCGGTGATGGCACCGCCGCGGAACGCGACCTGCAGCGCCGGGTCGAGGCCTACGCTGGCCGCGTGCGCGGTGCGCACGTTTGCACGGACCGACACGTTCATGCCGATGTAGCCCGCCGCGCCGGAGAGGATGGCGCCGAGCGCGAAGCCGCCGGCGGTCGCCCAGTTGAGCGCGAGGCCGAGGACCACGAACAGCACCACGCCGACTATGCCGATGGTGGTGTATTGGCGGTTCAGGTAGGCGTTGGCGCCCTGCTGGATCGCCGCGGCGATTTCCTGCATGCGGGCATTGCCGGCGGGCTGAGCCACGATCCAGCGCACGGAGAAGATGCCGTACAGGATCGCGAGCACGCCGGCCCCGATCGCGAGCCACAGCGCGAAGTTAGTGGTCATTTCGAACCTCCAGACGAGGGTTTCCCTAGGATCAATTCACGACCGGGAGGGCTCTCGCGTCCCTTGCCCGGCCGCCAAAAAAGGCGCGGGACTATACCACAAAGGGCTGTTTCAGCTTCTTCCGGACCGCCTTGTTGCGCAGTACCACGTACTGGGGCAGCCCGTCCTTGTAGGGCGGGTAGTCCTCGCCCTTGATCAGCGGGGCCAGGTAGCGTCGGCCCTTGGCGGTGATGTGGAAGCCGTCGGGGGTTATGTAGTCCCGGGGCAGCATCTTCTCCACGTTTGCGACCTTTTCGAGCGGGGCGATGCCGATCTTCCAGCGGTAAGGCTTCTGCGAGGTGCGAATGATGGCCGGCATCACGGCATGGTGCCCCTTGAGCGCCAGCTCGACCGCCGCCTTGCCGACCGCGTAGGCCTGCTCCACGTCGACCTTCGAGGCGATGTGTCGCGCGGCACGCTGCAGGTAGTCGGCCACTGCCCAGTGGTACTTGTAGCCGAGCTTTTCCTTCACGAACTGCGCCACGACCGGGGCCACACCGCCAAGCTGCGCGTGGCCGAAGGCGTCGCGTGTGCCGGCGTCGGCCAGGAACTTACCCTCGGAGTTCTTGACACCCTCGGACACGACGATGGCACAGTAGCCGTATTTCTCGACGCATTCCT
>CAVTNX010000003.1:0-67335 GCA_963736205.1 uncultured Gammaproteobacteria bacterium
CGTCGAACTCAGGCGGAAGGGAATTGCCGTGACCAGTATCCTGCCCGGCTACATCAAGACCGACATCGTCGAGGGTGTCGACATCGGCCAGCTGCCGTTCGCCATTCCTGTCGAACAGGCCGCGCGCGAGATGGCCAGGCTGATAGAGAAGCGCGTGAAGTCCGGCGTGGTTCCGGCATTTCCGTGGAAGCTGGTGCGGCCGTTCCTCGGACACCTCCCCGAGCGCTTCGCCAGCCACTAGCGCACGCTGCCTACGTTTTCGCCCCCATCGTGTCGTTCGGCGACCTGAACAGCAGGGCCGTCAGGATCACGTGCAGGCCGACTGCCGGCCACAGCAGCACTCCACCCAGGCCGCCCGCCAGGCCGAGATATGCGAGATACAGCGTCACGGCAACGCTGTAGGTCAGCATGCCAGACCGCTGCGAGGAACCCGGCCAGCAGGCGATCGCGAGGGCGACCAGCGCTATGCCGGCCACGCGCGCAATCGGTATCGCGACTCCGGCCAATGGCTCGCCTAGCAGCAACTGCCCGACGAGCGAGGGCACGACCAGCAGTGCCAATCCCGTCGCGGCCTCGCCGACTGCAGCGAGTACAAGGGCATTCTTCATGATTTCCGCCCCCGGCGCCGTCGCGGTCCAGATCGGGACCGCGACGGTGCGGGATCACTACTGCTTCGCGGCAACCTTCGGCTCCGGTTCGAGCTTGTAGGTAAGCTTGTCAATCTTGCCGGTGAACTCGAACGGCGGGTCATAGCGATACTCGAGCAAGGCGACGCCGGTACGCGTATCCATGCCGACGTCGAAGGTCTCGTCTTCGGCGAAGGTGATCGGAGTACTGTGCTCCATCGTATTGCGCGCCACCTCCTTGCCGTCGACCGAGAGTACGCCGGTCCCGCCCTTACCGAGGCCGGGTTCGGTCGGCTTGAAGTCGAAGACGATGCTGTGCCTGCCGGCACCCAGCTCGGGTCCTACCCAGGTCGTGCGCTTGAGGTCCAGCAGGTTGTACAGGAACACGACCTTTCCGCGGCCGACGCCTGCCTCGCCCTTGCTCAGGAACAGTCCGTAGCCACCGAAGCGCCCGCCCTCGGTGACGATCATGCCTTCCGCGCCTCCCGTAGGGATCGTGACCTCGGCCGTAATCGTGTACGCACGGTTCAGGATGTGGGGCGCCGTGCTGCCCGGCACGCTGGCCAGCGTGCCCGAATACGTGAACTCGGTCCGCCCCGCAGTCAGGCTGGGCTTCGGCGCATTCCAGCGCGTCAACGTGGTGTTATCCAGCGGCAGCACATCGTACTTCGCCGCCTCCACGTAGAACTGGCTCTTCAACTGCGCGAGCTTCTCCGGCATCTTCGCGGCCAGGTCGACATTCTGCGTGGGATCGTCCATCACGTTGTACAGCTCCCACCGGTAGCCGGTAATCACGTCCGGCGGCGGCTTGGTGCTCAGTTCCCACGGCAGCGTCACCGGGGTGGTCGCCGCCACCCAGCCGTCGTGGTAGATGGCGCGGTTGCCGAGCATCTCGAAGTACTGCGTAGTGTGCCGTGTCGGTGCCTTGGCATTCGCCTTGTCGAACGTGTAGGCCATGCTCACGCCTTCAATGGGCTTCTGCTTGATGCCGTTGATCGTGTCTGGCGCCGGGATTCCGGTGGCCTCGAGGATGGTCGGCACGACGTCGATCACGTGGTGGAACTGCCGGCGGATGCCGCCCGGATCGTTGATGTGGCCTGGCCAGGAGATGGTCATGCCCTGCGCGGTGCCGCCGAAGTGCGACGGAACCTGCTTCATCCACTTGAACGGCGTATCGAAAGCCCAGGCCCAGCCGGCCGAGTAATGCGGGAAGGTGCGCTCGGAGCCCCAGAACTCGTACCAGAGGAACTGGTCCTTGACCGGCACCTCGATACCATTGAAAGTGGTGAATTCGTTCGGCGTGCCGTTGACCATGCCTTCCGCGCTCGCGCCGTTGTCGCCGCTGATGTAGATGATCAGCGTATTGTCGAGCTCACCCATGTCCTGGACTGCCTGCACGACGCGGCCGATCTCGTGATCGGTGTAGGCTTGGTATGCCGCATACACGTCGGCCTGCTTGATGAACAGCTTCTTCTCTTCAACGCTGAGCGAATCCCAACGCGGCAGCTTGGCGCCCCCGAAGATCTCCTGGCCATCGGGCCACGGGGTCAGCTCGGCACTCGCCGGCATGATACCCATGCGCTTCTGGTTGGCGAAGATGGTTTCGCGCAGCTTTTCCCAGCCGTCGTCGAACAGGTGCAGTGCGCTGATCTTGTCGATCCACTCCTTGGTCGGGTGGTGCGGCGCATGCACGCCACCGGGCACGTAGTAGACGAAGAACGGCTTTCCGGGGGCGAGTTCCTTGAGCTGCCTCATGTACTGGATCGCCTCGTCGGCCATCGCCGTCTCGAGGTTCCAGCCCGGGTTGCCGCGGAATGGGTAGATTGGCGTCGTGTTGCGGAACAGGTTCGGTTGCCACTGGCTCGCGTCACCACCGACGAAACCGTAGAAGTACTCGAATCCCATGCCGTTCGGCCATTGTTCGAACGGTCCGGCCTGGCTGTTCGCGAAGAACGGCGTGTTGTGGTCCTTGCCGAACCACGAGGTGGCGTAACCGTTGTCGCGAAGGATCGTGCCGATGGTGCCCTTCTCGACCGGGATGATCGAGTCGTAGCCGGGGTATCCGGTGGCGATTTCACCCACCACGCCGAAGCCCACCGAGTGGTGATTGCGCCCGGTGATGAGGGCCGCGCGCGTCGGCGAGCACAGCGAAGTGGAGTGGAAGTTCGTGTAGCGCAATCCATTGTGCGCGATGCGATCGAGCGTCGGTGTCGGAATGACGCCGCCGAAGGTGCTCGGCGAACCGAAGCCGTCGTCGTCGGTCATGATCAGCAACACGTTGGGCGCGCCCCTGGGTGGCACGATACGCGGCTGCCACCATGGGGTGGACTCGGTGGCCTTCTCCTTGATGATCCCGCCGAATTTCGGATCGGGCGCCGGGAGCTGCTTGCCGCTGAGGGTGGTCGTGGCACTCGGTGAGCCCAGCACGCCGGTGACCTGCTGCGCCAGCACAGGTGGCACGCCGGCACCGGCAACCATGGATGCGGCGAGCAGAATCGAATTTCGAACGCCTGGCATTTCAGACCTCCATGCAAGAAATCGGCGGCAACATCGGGGCCGTCTAATACCCTGCAATATTGCATCGTCCGCGAGGCTTCCGGAATAGCTCGTTGCGCATCAGCGCGGCGCGACTCGCCCACTACTGAGCATTTCCGGCCAGCCTGTCACGACCGCTCGTCATTCACCGGGGCTTGTCCAAACCGCCTGCGCCACTGCCGCGGACTCATCCCGGCACTGTTGCGGAACGCGCGCGCGAAGGAGACAGGATCCGAGTAGTGCAGCGCCGAGGAAATTTCGGAGATCCGCAATCTGGTGTTACTGAGAAGATTCAGTGCGAGGTGCCGCCGTTCATCGTCGACCAGCCTCCTGACACTGGTCCCTTCAGCTTCGAGGCGACGGCGGAGCGTACGCTCGTTCAACCCGAAGAGGGCTGCGACACCTGCAGAGGACACGACCGACGTCAGTATCATGGCTCGAACGGCGCGCCGGACCCGCTCAGCGAAGGGCAAGGGCTTGCTGGCCTCGATCAGCTCTACCGTGCGGGAAAGGATCGCATGCAGCGCAGGATCTGCTCCCTCTATCGGGTGGCGCAGCCAGCGGGACTCGAACACGACGGCCGACACCTTGGCATTGAATGCCGGCCGGCATCCGAACACGCGCTCGTATTCGGAAATTAACCGTGGCCTGGGGCGCGCCAACTTGACGGAGAGCGGGCGCCAGGCCGGGCCACACAGCTCGGTCAACAGCCGGTAGATCATGGCTAATGCACCGTCAAGGATGGCGTATCGTCCTGCAATACCAGGATCTACCAGCGTGTACCCGAGGGCGAGCTGGGAACCGCTGGGATCCAGCATCAAGGTCACGGCCGCACGGTCCTGCAGTTCCAGGTGCACTACCAACACGCGCAACGCATCGATCAGCGTCGCGCTGTGACGCATCAAGTAGCCCAACGCGCCCATGGAGCCGAGCGTAAACGGCGCACCGACCAGAAGGCCGAAGTGCTCGCAATTCGTCGCCTCGACGCAGGCATCGATCAGGACACCGAGCTGGTCGGCCGGGATCCAGTTCTCGGGATTTCCCAGCGCGCCGGGGTCAAGGCCGGCACGTATCATCAACGGCGCCGGCTCGACTCCGAACCCGGACAGCAATGAAGGCAACGCGACGAGCGGCCCTGCCCGGACGGCCGGGGTCGAGCCGGTGGGCTGGCCCGATGGTCCAGCGGGCGGTCCTCGCTTTCGCACTGCTCCTCCGGACACCTGTGTCGCCGTAGTTCCTCGCGGTATGTCGGATTCATCAATGGGCGAGTCGCACCATCCGTCCGGAAATGTATGCTTTTTATGGGGGCTCCGCCAGCGACACGGGCCTGTCCGAAGTCGTGGGCAACCCGCTGTTCGCCAATATCAAGAAGGACCCACGCTGGCTGCCGTTCCTGCGCAAGATCGGCAAGGCGCCGGAGCAGTTGGCAGCGATCAAGTTCGACGTGAAGCTGCCGCAGTAGCGGCGCGGGGGATGCGGCGTCGGCTATCGGTCAAGCACGCGGTCGAGCGACTGCCGTGAAGAATCGCCGCTTCGGTCGTTCTCGCATGACACTTCACCTCCATCCGGAAGGGTAATGTGTTGCGCTGACCGGTTGAGGTCACCGCCGGCTCCGGGCGCTCCCTGTGGGACGTTTTCTAGCCCCGTGAGGCCCAAATTACAATGGCGACTTCCGACCCGAACCGGTCCATCACCGTCGGGAAAAGCGAACACTGAATGTTCCGGTCCAGCGGCGACGCGTCAGCTGCGGTTTGCGTCGTCGTGGTCGGGGATCCGGGAGCGTGCAAGTTGTTCGACCAATTGGAGGGTCTGCCTGAATTCGCCTTCTGGCTTCCACTCAGTGCTGCAGCGCAAGGCTGAAAGCGAGTGAGGTGACGCCTACCAGGACGAGGCTGACGGCCCAAGTCGCATCCAGGTTGAACCAGCTGCGCGACATGAATTTGAGCCCCAGATACCGATAGACCAGCCAAGCCAGGAGTCCGCCGGCTGCGACCATTGCGACAGTGTGGACGACGGAGACCAGCACGGCCATCCCGAGATTGGCGTTCATGAGGATTCCGGCAGCCTCGTGGCCTCGATCGACACTTGCGATGCGACACATGCCCAGATAGATCGGCACGAGCATCAATCCTGCGCCATGCGCGATTGCCACGGCGAATGACCAGAGCCCCAGTTGCGTCGGACGGATCCGCGCGAATGCCCGCGGATGGCGTCGGTTGACGAGGCGGACCATACCGAACACGATGACCAGCAGGCTGGCACAGATCCGGATCTGCCGCTGCCACTGAACCAGCGCGGTTAGCAGCGCAAAGGGCAGGATCACCACGAGCATCGCCAGCAGATGGCCAACCGCCAGCGGTCCGAGCGCCGCAACGAGGGCGCGCCAACTCCTGTCCATTAGTCCAGCCGAAACCGCGAGTGGCCATCCCATCCCCGGATTCAAACCGTGATAGAGGCCGCTCGCGATCACCGCCAGCCAAAGCCCGATGGGTATCCAATCCGCGCCGCCCAACTTCAAACCGACGGATAACAGAATGAATCCGTCGAGCAGTCGCCGCCTTCGAGCCGGATCTGATGCGCGCGATATCCGTCGGGAAAGCTCACAAAGTAATCCTTGGCCAGTTCAAGACCGCCATTCGGTTTCGCATTGGCCATGACCTCGGCGCCCGGTATGCCGCCAGGATAGAACTGGTCGTCCCACGTCGAGTACAGTGAATTCGTCCAGTAGACCCGCTTGCCGTCGCGGCTGATTTCGACCATCTGCGGGCCGCCCGCATAGAGCTTCCCGCTCGGGTGGGCCGTGCGGCGCGTGATGCCGCCGATGTGCACCGAGCCCGCAAGCTTCGGCTTCCGCGGGTCTGTGACATCGTACTGACGCATCTCGCCGGTTCCCCAGCAGGCAACATACAGAAATCGGTCATCTAGCGAGAGATCGATGTCGCTCACGAGCGGCGGCACGGCGCCGAACCCCTGCAGCAGAGGCGGCAGCTGGTCCTTTGGCGCTGGCTCGGCCGGGATCGTCGCGGTCTTCTCTATATGGAACTTGCTGCCCTCACGCCACCACGTCCAGATCGAGCCTTCGAGATTCGTGGTATCGACCACGACGCCCAGGAAGCCATACTCGCGAACGGGGTCGTGCGCGGGCCGCACCTCCAACGGCATCTGGTGATTGGCCCCGAGATCGATCGTCTGGACGTTGCGGCGGGCGCGAAGGTCCCAGAAGTGGACCCGATGGCCATATTTGTTTGAGAGCAGGTCTTCCGGCACGAGTCCATCCTCGAATTGTGGCGGCAACGCCCACTCGCTCGACACCATGTAATCGCGCGGCAGGTTCCACCAGAAGTCGTAGTGCAGGCGCTGACTTCCACGATCGATCTCCCAACGTCCGAGGATCTCAAAAGTTTCACAGTCCATGATGAAGATGCCAGGCGGCCCGTCGGTGCCGTCCTTGCCGCCGCCGCCGAGCGTACTGACGTAGATGCCGTCCGGCCCGCAATGTACCGTGTGGGGTCGCGAGTACCCGGTCTTCCGGAACACCTCCTCCGGCTCGATGATCTTGTGGATCTTCGCTTGCGTGGGATGCGGCTTCGTATCAACCACGTAGATGCGCGAGGAGCGGATGCCAGGGATGATCAGGTAGCGCCGCTCGACGAACGCGTGACCGGTGAGCGGCGACAAGGACGACGAGCAGGCGTTCCAGCCGAAGTGATGGAACTCATCGCCCTCGTGGGGCATCGTCACCGTGTGGACGACCTGGCTGTATGTTGGCGTGCCCGGCGTCACGTCGATCACTGCGAGCGCGTCGGGACTTGAGCGGTCGGGGCTCAGCAGCAAGGTATAGGCGAATTTCTCTTGCGGAGCTTCCATGGCCAGTTTCGGCGAGGCATGGAAGGTCGGATCAGGCCGCATGGTCATCGTTGCGCCTCCTATTTGTGTCCACGTACGCCGACACAACTCCTAACTCCGCATCGGGCCGGGACGTTCTGCGATCCGCTTGTCCTGTGTACCTGCCATCCTTGGACGACTTGCGGGACAACCGAGTGTCGTTTTAGCGCCTATACACCCGTCATCCGCCGGGCTTCAAGACGCGGCGCAACATGAAGTGCGCTTTGCGTGCGCAGATCGGCAGTCGCAGGTCTGGGTCGAATACGCTGCTGATCGACCGCTTTCCAGGAGGCGTACGACCGGCTGTTTTTGGCCGCTAACCGACTTTCTACCCGTACCCGGCCCGATCACGCAATCCCGGGGGCCGCTTCCGACCCGAAGCAGAAGTTCATCGCGCGAGAAGGCAGACGCTCTACGTTCGAGTCAAACCGCCCGCGAGCCAGGCTTACGCTGCCTGCCGTAGCGGGTCCGGTTGAGCGAGGGGGTAGGCGGCACTCGCGCCCTTGGCACTGCTCTACCTATGTTGATCTATGAGGATCGGGTTGCCATCTGGGTCAGTGATTGAAATGTGGGCTGGTCCGACGCTTGATGGATCAGCCTGCTGGTCCATCTTGATCCCCTGGGCCGCCAGATCTTCTTGAATCTTGCGGACGTCCATGAAGTCCACCAGGTTCTTCGCATCGCTGTCCCATCCGGGATTGAACGTAAGCACGTTCTTCTCGAACATGCCTTGGAAGAGGCCGATCAGAGTCGTTCCACTCTTCATGATCAGCCAACACTGATCTTGATTGCCGCCGAAGACGGAGAAGCCCAACTTCTCATAAAAGGCCTTTGAGGCCGCAATGTCTTTGACGGCAAGGCTGATAGAGAACGCACCGAGTTCCATCATCGTCTCCCCGAGAGTTCGGAAGTACGGCGGACTGCCATCGTGCCGCCTAACTACAACCAGGCCGACAGATGTCATGCCGACAACTGCTGTACGTATCGGCCAAGCGCACCATGCCCAGCGACGGTGTTTCGGCGACGGCTGCGCGTGCTTGCGTCATGGACAGGCCACACACCTTGGGACTCATGGCCTGAACTACATCACCGTTCCCGAAGACCGTCAAACCGGGAGATCTAAGCGTCGTGGCAGCCTGATCCCACTGTCCGCTCCTGGCGGATAAGCGACATTCTCAATTGTCAGCTTCTGTGGCAACTGCCTGGCACACGCTCCCTCCTCCAGTAACCCGCCGCCAAACTCAGCCTTCAATCCGCCTCTCCGTCACCACCCCGGTCAGGGTTTCCTCGCCGAGCGACAGATAGAGTGTCCGCTCGGAGACGGCCAGGTCGAAAACCATGCGCCGATCGAGCCGCGCGACCAGCGCGGCGAGCAGCTCCCGGTCCACGACTTCGATTCGCAGCGCCCCGGCACGGTGTATGCGTTCACCGGCAAGACGCGCGAGCAGCTGCTCCACGTCGCGGTGCACGTACACGGAGACATCCGGCGCTGCTTTCGCGGCCTTGTGCAGCCGGGCCGCATCGGGCGCGCCGACCTCGATCCAGGACTTGAGCGCGCCGGTCAGGTCGCGCACCGAGATCGCCGGTTCGTCCGGATCGGACAGGCCCTTCGAGAAGGCAATGCCTTCGGTGTACTCGAGACAGTAGGCGAGGAGGCGCGTGACCAGGTACTCGGCCGTCTCCGACGGATGACGCGCGGCGCGGATCGTCAACGTTTCATAGACGCCACGATCCGCATTGGCCAGGCGGACCTCGAACACGTACATGGTTGCGCCGAGCGCCAAGCGTCTACCTCAAACGGAGCCACGGGGGAGGCCGCACGATACCGGTTCGCAGCCCGAATCGCTCACGAGGCCTTACCGTATACATACTACGTACAGCGCGGCCCGCAGGTGCTTGTTGTAGACCGGTGGAACGAAAATTCTGTTGAGGTGTTGTGTCTATTGGTGGCGGCATTTGATTGTCACTGTTCGTACCCGGTCCACCGCGACCGGTCAGACCTGCACCCGCGTCCGCGAGGCTGAACTCGTCTAGACCCGCAACCGGCCGTCCCTGCCAGACGACCTCTGTCGGTCCTGTCGGATGCGAATTGGTTATCAGGTTCGGTCTTCATCCGCTGCGCTGTACCAATGCAGGCATCGGCGGCCCGGCCCCGAGCGGTCCGACCGTGCTGCGGTCCCGGCAGCGCACCGTAAACGGCACCCAATCCGGGCGGAAGTCGGTCAACCGAATCCAGGATACCGCGTTATCAGGGGTATCAGTCCTCGCCACGGAAACTGAGGTTGAGTCGGGCGTCAAGTCGAGTGAGGTTCAAACTGAACCAAGGAGCACTGAGGATGACCAGCGTCATGCGAAGAAGTCGACCTGCCGCAACCGTGTCACCGGGCGGGCGGAGACGGGCTAGTGTCCTGGGTCTTGGGCTGATCCTCGCGGTTGGCATGTCCGCGTGCGTCGAAATGCCGCCGGGGCCGGCGTATGGGCCGCAGGTCAGCGTCGGAGTGGGCTTCTACCAGCCGACGTACCCGAACATGGTCCCGGTGCCGGGGTATCCCGTCTACTACTCCCCCTACGGCAACGCGAACTATTTCTTTTACGACGGATTATTCTGGCTGTACCAGGGCGACCGCTGGTATTCCAGCGGCTGGTACAACGGGCCGTGGAACGGGATCGCGCCGAACTATGTCCCGTACTACGTGCTGCAGGTACCGGTGCGCTATTACCGCGCGCCGCCCCCGTACTTTCATGGCTGGCGTCCGGACCAGTCGCCGCACTGGGGCGAGCACTGGGGTCGCGACTGGCAGGACCACCACCGCGATTGGAACAAGCGCAGTCAACAGTCCCCGGCGCCGGCACCGTTACCCAGGTATCAGGGCGCGTATTCAGGCGATCGTTATCCGCGCGACGGCGGCCAGCAGATCGCGATCCGGGACCAGAATTATCATTACGAACCGCGGGACGAGATGACGCGGTCACACTATGCGCCGGCCGCGCGACCGACCCACCAGCAGCCACCGCAGCAGGGGCAGCGACCCCCGCAGTATCAGCCGCCGCATGAGCAGGGCGAGAGGCAGCAGCAGTTTCCGCCGGACTCGACGCCGCAGCCACCGCAGCCGCAGGAGTCGCAGCACGAAGAACGCTCGATCCAGTCGCAAGTGCACCGGCCTTCGTCGACGACCCGGTCGCGGTCGCAACCGGTGCCCGGTTACCGGCAGCCGACGCCGAGTACCCCGCCGCAGACACAGCCAGGCCAGCAGCAGCGCCGCGACTCGCCGCCGCCAGCGTCGGACCAGCGGCCGCACCCGGCACCGGAAAACCCGCAGGCAACCTCGCCGCCGAACGAGTCATCATCGCCGCCGGCCCAGGGTCAGGCGAAGAAGAAGTCGCCGCCTCCGCCCGACAACAGCAGCGACCGAGAAGACAACAGGTGATGGGCCGGGACACGACGTCCGGCCGGCTCTCTCATGAAAGGGCCTTGAGAGTCAGTCAGCCGAGGGGAAACCCATTCCCGGTCTTCGGCTCGGTGGCACAGGACATCGTGGCGGCAAGGCCTAAGTCGGTGAAGACCTCGAAGACTGAGGACCTGCCGCCAGGGCGCCGTGCCATGTGCAATGAATTCAATACACTGACTCCGGCCCGGTTCATTTGCCGCCCCGATCCGCCGGACGCTGGCCGAAGCACGTACGCTAGTACGGCCTCCCGTCCTTGTGGATGAAACCCCCACCGTCCGAATCCGCCTTGAACGCCATGTCGATGTCTGAGTACTCGCCATGATCCGCATCGATGCGCGAGCCCACCACCAGGAACCGCGCAACCTGCGCGGTGCGGTTCTGCAGGCAGTGTCCGTTCTTCACCCCGGCCTTGAATCCCGCGCTGTCCCCGGCCTTCAGCAGGTCCTCGCCGTCATCCGTCACGAGCACCAGCTCGCCCTCGAGCACGTACACGAACTCGTCCTCGTGTGAGTGCCAGTGACGCTGGCTGGACCAGGCTCCAGGCTCGAGCTGTACCAGATTCACGCCGAATTGAGAGAGTTCAACCGCCTCGCCGAGCCGATGCCAGCTCCGCCCCCGGCAGGCCTCATCGAAAGGCGACGGATACCGCGATCCCGATCCCGCCGGCGCCTTGCTCTTGTCAATCTTGGGCATGATGACCTCCAGAAATCGCTCGACCGATATCATCGCACGAGCGTCCCAATCGGGATCACCGCGAACAGAGCACGATCCGGGTGGCGTGCGACTCATCCATCCCTCACGCTCGACGATGCTGCTGCTCAACTATGCACATCAGCCCGCTCTGACGCCCTACGCATCGTCCGGGCCGATCTTTGTCCGCCGCATCTCATCCTCACGTCCTGACCCCGCGGATCGGGCAATGCGGTCGCCGTATCCGATTTTTCCCGCCACCCGTCCGTTCACCGCCCATACCGCCTCATCGCGCCTGCGGTGCGACGCATCGCGTTGACCCAGTTCGGGTCCCGGCGTAGCCTCCCACCAAAACAACACGCGGGGGAGATGATCATGCGTACTGCAACGCGAGTCGTGGCGGCGGCAAGGCGCTCACCGACGACGCGGTCAAGCGCGTCGATCTCAACGGTGACGGCAAGGAAGACTACGTCCTGGACGTGGCCTCGATCTGGTGCGAGGGCGCGCCCAGTGCCTACGGGGATCGCGCCAAGATGGTGTCCGTCTACGTCGGCGACGGCGCGGGCGGCGCGAAGCAGGCCTTCAGCGACTGGGTCTACGGCGCGAAGATCGAAGGCACCGGCGCCTCGGCGAAGCTGTGGTTGACGGTAACGGCGGAGGGTTGCGGCAAACCACCGGCCAAGGATTTCGCGAGCGAATCTTTCTGCGACCGCGCGCTCGCCTGGAATGCCGGGGCGAATAAATTCGAATACGCACCCGTCTCGACGATCCGCATGATCCAGTAGCCGCGCCTGCACGCGCGCCGTGTATCGCAAGACCCGCGACGGGATCGCCGCCGTCTCGCCCGCAAAGCCCAACGAGCTCCTCAGCCAATGCCGACGATCCGCCTTGCAAGACTCATCCACAGCGCGACGCTGAGACCAGCGAGCCTGCCAAGCGCCAGCCGCTGCGCGCAGGCTTCCAACGTTCGGTGCGTACCCGGCGCAACAGGCTGCGCACGCGCTCTTTTCCGAGCGTGATGTCGAGGCGATCCTACGATTGGCGCCTCGCGCTATATCAGTCGGCCTCAGTCAACGTGTGCGTTGATCCATGCAGCATATTGATCCATCCATTTTTGCAAAAATGCCTTGCTGTCGGACCCGATGTTGCCGGCGCCATCAAATAAACCATCCTTGGCCTGGATGAAGGCTTCCGGCTGGCCAAGCGTGGGCACGTCCAGATACGCGAGAACATTGCGCAAATGCTGTTGGGCCACGGCGGTCCCGATGGCGCCGACTGATACGCCCAGCACACCGGCCGGCTTGCCCGCCCACGCGCTTTGGCCGTACGGGCGTGAAGCATGGTCAATGGCGTTCTTGAGCACGCCGGGTATCGAGCGGTTGTATTCAGGCGAGACGAAAAGCAGACCATTAGCAGCGGCGATCTCTGCCTTGAGGCGCTTTACCGGAGCGGCTTGTTGGGCATCGTCATCCTGGTTATAGAGCGGTAGATCACCGATTTCCAGCTGCTTGAATGAGAACTCCGATGGCGCCAGCTTGACCAAGGCGTTCGCCAACTTTCGATTGAATGAATCCTTGCGGAGGCTGCCAACGATGACGGCAATCTGGCGGTGGCTCATATTCAATATCCTTCGGTTGCGGTTGGATAGACCGTACGTTACAGAGCCTAACAGGCTGGCGTTGAGTGCGTAGACCATCGCGAGTGCCATCAGCGGACCGCAACAGGTCGCAGACCTGTCGTCCTCACCGTACCAGTCCGCTGAACTCGGCAGACCCGCAACCGGCCTTGCATGCAGGACGGATTCGCAGCGCGATCCGTGATCGCGCGAGGGTGAGGCCACTGCGCCGAACGCCAGCACACGGGTGAACTGCATGCAGCGAACGCCGGGGCATGGATGTCCCGGCCGGTCCTTAGCGAAGCAGGACAGCGTAGCGTAACGGTGCTGGCCGGGTCGCAGTGAAGCCAGGAGGCGTAACGTCGCGACGTAGCATCCGTCTGCCTTGATTCCTTCGACTCCCCGCAGTCACGCTACGTCCCCCATCAGGAGAGACCCGCGTGACAGACGCGACCGCAGGGGAGGCATACGCCGCCGCCCCGATGCCACTGACAAACCTGCCGGGAGCTTGGTATGTTTTGTAAATGTCGCGGTCCAGGAAGAAGGCCCCTGAACGTGGCACCACATCGAAATGCTGTTCGCTTTAGGGACCGTGCCGTCGGAACGTCCAGAAGGAGAAAACTCAACATGAGAACGCTCAGGATCATCGAACATGTCTCGCTCGACGGCGTGATTCAGGCGCCCGGCGGCCCGGACGAAGAGCCCGACTACGAGCATGGAGGGTGGGCGGTGCCGCATCACGATCCGGCCGTCGGTGAGGCCATCACCGCGGCGCAGGGTGAGCGCTTCGACCTGCTGCTCGGTCGGCGCACCTACGACATCTTCGCCGGCTACTGGCCGAAGCAGAGCGACCCGATGGCCGACAGTCTGAACGCCGCGACCAAGTTCGTGGCAACCCACCGCCCCGACAGTCTCGCGTGGGGGCCGGTCGAGGATCTGGGCAAGGACATCGTACAAGGCATTCGTGGCGTCAAGGCAAAGGACGGGCCGGAACTGATCGTCTGGGGCAGTTCGACACTGACTCCCGTCCTGCTCCAGGCCGGGCTTGCAGACGAAATACTCCTGCTGGTCTTTCCTGTCCTGCTGGGCAAGGGGAAGCGATTCTTTTCGGACAATGTCGATCCGCGCGAACTCGCGCTGGTCAGCACCGAGGCCGCCTCATCCGGCGTGCTGATCAATACCTACCGGCCGGTTGGGCCGTTGCGGACCGGGTCCTTTTAAGCCACGCCCGCTTGATCTGTCCCGGACAAGAAAAGGAGAAACACCATGACCGATCTCGTCACGTGCCTGTGGTTCGACCACGGCGAAGCCCGCAAGGCCGCGGAGTTCTACGCCGCGACGTTTCCCGACAGCCATGTTGACCGGGTGAATACCGCTCCAGGGGATTTCCCGGGCGGCAAGGAAGGCAGCGAGCTGACCGTCGAATTCACCGTGCTCGGGCGGCGGTTTGTCGGCCTGAACGGCGGGCCCAACTTCAAACCCAATGAGTCGGTGAGTTTCATGATCGTCACCGAAGACCAGCAGGAGACCGACCGGTACTGGGGCGCCATTGTCGGCAATGGCGGCACCGAGAGCGCCTGCGGCTGGTGCAAGGACCGCTGGGGTTACGCATGGCAGATCACACCGAGGATTCTGCTCGAATTGACGACCAGTTCCGATCGCGGCGAAGCGAAGCGCGCCTTCGAGGCGATGATGACGATGCACAAGATCGACGTTGCCGTCATCGCGGCCGCGCGGCACGGCTGACATCGTCAGCCGCCGTCAGCACGCTCAAGGAGGATCGACCAATGCGCCGCCTGATCAGCTTCACCTTCCAGTCCCTCGACGGCTACTACAAGGGGCCCAACGAGGACATTGCCTGGAACCGCCACGGACCGAACGAAGTGAAGTTCTCCGAGGACCAGCTCGCGCGCGGCCATACACTCGTCTTCGGGCGGCGCACCTACGAGCACATGGCCGCGTTCTGGCCAACGCCAGCCGCGGCGGCGCACCTGCCCGCAATCGCCGCAGCCATGAACCGGGCCGACAAGGTCGTCGTGTCGAACAGCCTGCGCGCAGCGGCATGGGGCCCGGCCCGCATCATTGCCGGTGACGTGGTCGCGGCGTTCCAGGCGCTCAAATCCGGCGGCGGTCGGGACCTGACGATTCTCGGCAGCGGCGAACTGGTGAGCTTCCTTGCCGGCCACGGGCTGATAGACGCCTTCGAGGTCATGATCTACCCGGTGGCCATCGGCGGGGGCACGGCGCTGTTTTCCGGGCAGGCGCACTGGCTGCCGCTCAAGCTCGCTGAGACCCGCACTTTCGCCAGCGGTACGGTGCTGTTGACCTACGAACCGGATGTCAGCGGCGCGCCGACCCCACGCTGATCGCGAGGCGGCGCCGAGATCGGACTGCCAGTCAAAATTCGACGCGGTAACCGGAGCTCGGGTGCAGTATCGCACCCGACAAAGCACGATCCGGGTCGCACACCACCGAACCACCACGCATGCTTGCCGCTGCGGAGACTCCCACCGCAACTTCGCGAGGTGCCAATCCATGGAATTCAGAATTTCCGGCCTGCCTGTCGCAGACTTCGCACACCTGCTCGCGCTCGACGATGCCGCTCTGGCAGCCGCCGCCGTCACGCGTTGCATCGCCGATGCACCAGGCGCCTATCCCTGCCGCATCACGCTCGAGGACGCTGAGCCCGGCGAGGAGCTGCTGCTGCTCAACTACGCGCATCAGTGCGCGCAGACGCCCTATGCATCGACCGGCCCGATTTTCATCCGCCGCAACGCCCGCGCCACGCGCGTCGTGGTCAACGAAGTCCCCGACCAGCAACGCCGCCGATTGCTGTCCGTTCGCTCATATGACGCGAGCGGATGGATGACCGATGCCGATGTAACGGAGGGAGCAGCGCTTGAATCGCTGATCGCCCGATTCCTAAGCGACCCGACGGTCGACTACCTGCACGTCCACAACGCCCGCCGCGGCTGCTACGCCTGCCGGGTCGACCGCGCGTAACCCGCCGGCCCCCCCATCGGCGTTGACGACTCAACATCGCGCTCGGTGGCGGGCAAATTGCTGTATGGCCTCGCAACCTTCCGCCGCTCCGCCGCATCTCACCCTCATGAACAGCCGCTGCACGAACGCAGCAAGGAGGAGGGTGATGGACTTGGCCGCAGCCGTGATGCTTGGCTCGATCGTGCTCTACCTGCTGCAGCAAATCGAGGACCTGACGTCCTGACCACCACGAACTCGAGAATTCGCAGCGCAGCAACAATTACGACACTCGTGCGCGGTGGATAGGAATATCGCCACGAGGTTCACGAGCGCCAGTGCGCGGTGCCTTGCGCAACTACGTCGTGCTACTCAGTCCAGCGGCACGGGCACGGGGACCACGATTTCGGCCGGTTCCGTCGCGGTCGCCGGCGATGGACGATCCTCGACCGTACGCCACCACGGTGACACCCGCTCCACGCGGGCCGGTTCCACCGGTTCGCCGAGCCGCGGCATCACCAGCGGCACGCCGCGCTTCGGGCCGAGCGCCAGCAGCGTTTCCGCCGGCTCGTCCCAGGCATGCATCGCGAGACTGAACGTGCCCCAGTGCACCGGCAGGAATGCACTCTTGCCGAGCAGCGCCCAGGCTTCGAGCGCATTTTCCGGCCCGAGATGTATGTGACCCCAGGCCGGGTGGAACGCACCCACCTCGAGCATCACCAGATCGAACGGTCCGAGCCGTCGGTGAATCTCCGCGTATTCGGTGGTGAGCCCGGTATCGCCGCTGAAGAACACCGAGTGCCGCCGCGACCGCATCACCATCGATGACCACAAGGTGGAATTGCGGCTGCGCAACCCCCGCCCGGAGAAATGCTGCGATGGCGCCGCGGTCACGGTGAGATCCACGTTCGGCAGCTCGTACGACTCCCACCAGTCGAGCTCGATGATGCGATGGGCCGGCACGCCCCAGGCCTCGAGGTGCGCACCGACGCCGAGCGAAGTCACGAACGGCACATCGCGTTTCGCGAGCGCCAGGATCGTCCGATGGTCCAGGTGATCGTAGTGATCGTGTGATATTACGACCGCATCGATGCGCGGCAACGCACGGATCGGGATCGGTACCGGCTGGAAGCGCTTTGGCCCAGCCCACCGTGTGGGCGAGGCACGCAGACCCCACACCGGGTCGGTGAGCACACGCACACCGTCGATCTCGAGCAGCACGGTCGAGTGCCCGAGCCAGGTCGCCCGGAGTCCGGTGCGAGCCTTTTTCGCCCACTGCGCCCTCGGATCCACCGCTGGCAGCGGAGCAGCGGGCTTCCGGCGGTTTCCCTCGAACAGGAACGCGCTGACCGTCGGCCCGGCCACTTCCGGCTTGATGAGGCGGGAGAGCAACGGATGCATGTTGCGGAACGCGCTCCCGTCCCAGAGCGGCGACGATCGGACGCGCTCGAGTCGCAATCCGTCCGGCCTGCTGCCCATTGATTTCATTGTCTGACGGTCCCTGCGTACGCGCTCAGGCGCAGCATTGTCCAAATTCCAAACCGCGCATCCGATGGTTGGGCCGGAGCCCGGTGATTCAAGCCTGTGGTCCGGTAGACCCGGCCGGTGCGCCTGGGTTCAATCCGATGCGCGTCCCCTGGCCAGCGCGCAGGGAGGTACAGTCCATCCCGCACTGTGAACCCTCGCCCGAGCTGGTCGGGAGCATCCCGCTTCGAACTCATGGGTCCGCGCACGAAGTCTCCGGGCGCCGCGAGCACCACGCCGGGACAGATCGCGCCTACCGGCAACCCCGCAGCAAACGCGGCCGCCACCAGCGACTGCAGGACCGCGGATTCGAGGTACGGTTTCAATCCCGGCGCATGCCCACCCGGGAGCAGCCACCCCTGGAAATCAGCGACCCGCGCTTCCGCCCAGGGAATCGGATGCAGGAACTCGGGACTCGCAGCCATCTCGACGTAGGCCTGCCGACCGTTTGCATCGGCCATCAGCACACGAGCGAGAACCCCCAGGCCCCGACCCGTCAGGATGCGAGCATCAGCAGCGGCGGGCTTGCCATCCGGCGTCGCAAACACGACCCGGTGCCCGAGCGAGCGCAACGTCTTCCACGGCACCGCGGCTTCGGTCGGATCGAAGTCCTCGCTCGGAACCGGAATGAGCACCGTGGCCATCGAGGATGCCCGTCACAATCGACGGACGGGGAGGGGAAATCTCGCCCCGCCGCTGTTGGACTAATCCCGAAATTACTTAAGGGACAGCGACGGAGCGATCGCGAGTGGTTTCCCCCAACGCGTGGCGCGCATTGTGCTCACATGACGCGCGCCAGTCCAGCGACGATGCACGCCAGCTCCAGCGCACACCGCTCGAACCATTCACAATGAGCACCGCGTGTAGCGTATCGTCAGGATTCGATTTTCGAGACGGCCCTGACGTCCATCGCATTCCTGGAGACGCTGCCATGACCGCACCCACCACCAATCACCAGTTCAAACTCGCCAGGCGCCCGGTCGGCATGGTCAAGCGCAGCGACTTCGATTACACGCAGTCCCCGGTCGCGCAGCCGGGCGATGGCGAGGTGCTGGTCAAGATCCTCTACATTTCTCTCGACCCGGCGATGCGCGGCTGGATGAACGAAGGCAAATCCTATATTCCGCCCGTCGGCATCGGTGAAGTCATGCGCGCAGGCGCCGTGGGACGCGTCATTGCGTCCAATGACCCGACGATCGCCGTGGGCGACCACGTCGTCGGCACCCTCGGCGTGCAGGAATACGCCGTTGCGAAAGGTAAACAGCTGACCAGAGTGGATCCCCGATTGGCGCCGCTGCCCGTGTACCTTGGCACACTGGGCATGCCGGGCATGACCGCCTACTTCGGACTGCTGGACGTCGGCAAGCCGAAAGCGGGCGAGACGGTGGTCGTCTCCGGCGCCGCCGGCGCGGTGGGGCAGGTGGTCGGACAGATTGCGAAGATCAAGGGCTGCCGCGTGGTTGGCATCGCCGGCGGCCAAGACAAGTGCGACTACCTGCGCTCGATCGGTTTCGACGCCGCTATCGACTACAAGCACCAGGACGTGCAGGCCGCGCTGAAAGACCACTGCCCGAAAGGTGTCGACGTGTACTTCGACAACGTCGGCGGCGAAATTCTCGAGGCCGTCCTGACCCGACTCGCCATGCACGCCCGCATCGTGATCTGCGGCGCCATCTCGCAATACAACGAGGCGAAGATGCGGGGCCCGAGCAACTACATGATGCTGCTCGTCACTCGCTCATCGATGACCGGCATGGTCGTGTTCGACTACGCCAGCCGCTACGCCGAAGCCGCCAAGGAGATGGCCGGCTGGATGGCGACGGGCGAGCTCAAGACCCGGGAAGACATCGTCGAGGGGCTCGAAACATTCCCGGACACGCTGCTGAAGCTGTTCAAGGGCGAGAACACCGGCAAACTGGTCTTGAAGGTAGCCGACGCGTAGCGGTCGAGCCGCGCAGCGGGACGGAGTGTCCGCAAGATTTTAACAAGCACCAGTGCGCGGTGAGACGGGAGTATCGTTATTAGGTGCACCAGCGCTGGTGCGCGGTGAAAGGCGCGACAGAGTCGATACACTGGGTTCGGGGTCGTTGCGCGGCAACGAGGAAAAGCGGACAGTCGCGGACGGGGAAAATCGGCCATTTCCAGTCATACGACTGGCCGCGAAATCGCCACGCCGATGACCGGTCTCAAAACACAGCAGACATCGGCCGACGAGCGCTCGAATGGGCCCATTCTCCAAAGCGATCGGTCACGGCCTTGAGGCGCCGGCCGACGTCCGATGCAGGCCTTGCGTCCGAAGTTCGATCGACTGAGCTGAAACCGCCGACCGGCCCATAGCGGACCCATTGTCCGGGAAGCAACCCCGCACCGCCGGCGACGAACGTGGCCGAGGTCGTGGCCTACCCCGAGGCCAACCCGGGCAAGCTGTCCCTCGCCTCGTACAGCGCCGGCAGGTTCTCGCACGCCATGGGCCTGGAGCTGGACAAGGCCGCAGGCATCGACCTGAACCATGTGCCCTACGAGGGCTCGCGTCCGGCGGCGGCGTCAACGCCGGCAAGGGCTGCGGCCGGTCGGGCATGCCGAGGCCTCAGGGCGCGCGACCATTCGCTTCGCGCCGCCATTGCCCAGGCGCGGCGCCCGCCCTGCGCCGGAAGGCGCGGGTGAAGGGGCTGATACCCGCATAACCCAAGGCGTCGGCGATGTCGTCCAGCGGCAGCTCGGTCAAGGCCAGCAGCTGGCACGCCGCCTCGAAGCGCACGTCCTCCAGCACCTCGCGGAAGGTCGTGCCCAGCGCCTGCAGGCGCCGGTTCAGCGTGCGGCGGTGCATGGCCAGCAACTCCGCCACGGCGTCGCCCGAGGCCACCCGGTTCAGCAGCTGCACCCGCAGCGAACGCCTGAGCTTCTCGATCAGGTCGGGCTGGGCCAGCGCGTTCGCCTGCACCTCCAGGCTGCGCAGCAACGCCGGATCGGCACCGGGCACCGGCCGATCGAGCCAGTCGCTGGGGAAGCGCAAGGTGTTCAGCTCGGCGTTGAAGCGCACCGGGCAGCGGAACAGGCGGCGGTACGGGCTGGCATCGGCCGGCGGTGCATGGGCCAGCAGGACTTCAGTCGGCACCCAGGCCGGCCCGCACAACTCGCGCATGAAGTTGACCAGCGTGGCCAGCACACCGTCGTCGATCTGGCGCATGCCCACGCCGCCACGGTGATAGATGGCGTAGCCGAGTTCCGCAACGGCGCCGTGCTTGTGCAGGAAGACCACGCCGCCCTGGCTGTTGAGGTGGTGATAGACACAGCCGTAGCGCAGCGCGTCGCCCACCTTGGCGGCGTAGCGGACCAGCTGCCCCAGCAGCCCCAGGTCCTGCAAAGTCCAGGCCTCACCCAATAGCAGCCCGAAGTGGTCCAGGCCCGAGTGCTGCGCACCACCATGCATGAACCTGCCGAAGGCGGCATAGGGAATGCTGTTCTCGGCCAGGTCGAAGTCCGACTCGCTCAGGCCGGCAGCGGCCAGCACTGGCCGCGGATCGACGCCCAACTCGCGCAGCAGTCGCGGCGCCGCCTGCAGGGCGCCGACGCGCTGGCGCCAGAGTTCTTCCTCGTCGCCCAGACCGGCCTGCAGATGCAAGGTGCTCGCGTCAGTCATGCGCGGCATTCTCCGGGATGACCTCGGGCGGCGTCCAGAAAAGTCAAGTCAGCCGTCGCGAAGTGTCACGACGACTGTCCTGAACTGTGACGACAGGCCGGGGAAGCGGCTGCTACAACCTGCGTGCATCTCGGGAACCCATCCCACCATCAACGCAGGAGCAACGACCGTGTACTTCACCGATGACTCGCTTTTCCCGGAGAACATGCAGCCGACGATCATCACCGCGGCACCGTACGGCCCCGAGTGGCTGCCGGGCGACGTGGAGGACCTTCCCCTCAGCTTTGAGCAGCAGGTGCAGGCGGCGGTGGACTGCTACAACGCCGGCGCGACGATGCTGCACGTGCACGTGCGCGACCCGAAGACCGGCCAGGGTTCGTCGAACTTCGACCAGTACAACGAGTTCCTCGGCATGCTGCGCAAGGCGGTGCCGAAGATGATCCTGCAGGTGGGCGGCTCGATCTCCTTCGCGCCGCACACCGAGGGCGCCAAGGCCAAGTGGCTGGACTACGACACGCGCCACATGCTGACCGAACTGGACCCGAAGCCCGACTGCGTGACGATCACCACCGGCACCACGCTGTGGGACATTACGCAGGCCTTCGTCCCGGGCGACGCCGACGGCACGCACCTGTCCGACCCGAAGGTGGCCGCGGCCTGGAGCGGCATGGTGGTCGACTCGACGCCGGCGTTCTACGTCGAGCATCTGAAGCGCTTGACCAAGAACAGGATCCAGCCCTACTTCGTGCCGGGCCGGTTCACCAGCTCGAGATCATTGAGCGACTGCTGCGCGCCGGCATTTACAAGGGACCGCTGAACCTGGCGCTGTGCGGCTACGGCGGCGGCACGATGGGCCGCAACCCGTTCGACTGGATGGAGATGCTGCGCCGCACGCCGCATGGCGCGTCCAGCGTCACCTTCTGGAGCAGCATGCGCGGCAACATCGCGATCCAGTCGCTGGCGACCATCCTCGGCCAGAACGTGCGCGTCGGCAACGAGGACAACATCTGGGACATGCACAAGAAGCGCTGGTCCACGGTGAAGCAGGTCGAGTGGGCGGTGAAGCAGAGCGAGCAGTTCGGCCGCAAGGTCGCCACGGCGGACGAGGCGCGCAAGATCATGAAGATCGGCGTCTGGTACGACACCGTCGAGGAGACGCTGTTCAACCTGAGCCTGCCGCCGAACCGGCCCGAGGGCTACAAGGGCTTCCTGTCCTACGACACCGACGGCAAGCTGCCGAAGGTGGGCAGCGTCAGCACCAGTCCGGTCAGCATCCTGTAGACGGTCGCACGCGGCCAGAGCGGACGCCGGCCTCGCCAGCGCGAGGCCCGGCGCCGCCGAGGCGCCAACCCGAGGAGTGTTCATGAGCTTGTCCAATCCATCCGCGGGCGGCCCCTTCGACGCGGGCGCACTCGATCAGCTGCGCGCGTGGGACCCGGCCTGGGCCGAGACCTGCGCGCGCATGGCCGCCAACCCATGGCATTCGGGTGTTCTACCGCGCCGGCTAGTGGAACTGGTGAGCCTGGCCGTCAATGCCGCCGCCACCAACCTCAACGCCGACGGCACGCGTCGCCACATCGACGGCGCGCTGCAGGCCGGCGCCACGCGCGACGAGGTGCTGATGGTGCTGAAGATGGCCGCGCTGCTGGCCATCCATAGCTGCAGCCTGGGTGCGCCGGTGCTGCTGGAGGAAGCAAAGGCGGCCGATCTGGCGCCACAGCCGAAATCGGCCGCGACTCCGGCCTGCGACCACATGAAGGCCATCGGTCAGTGGAACAGCGCGTGGGATCCGTTCTTCGCTCTCGACCCGGCATGGACCGACGAGTTCATGGCCACCGGCGTCGGCCTCTATGCGGCCGGCGTGCTGCCGCCCAAGGAGGTGGAGCTGCTGAGCATCGCCTTCGACGTGTCGTACACGCACATGTACGCGCCGGGCACGCGCCGCCACGTGCACAACGCGCTGGCCACCGGCGCGACGCCGGAGGAAGTCATGGAAGTCTTCAAGCTCTGCGTCGTGCAGGGTGTGCAGGCGCTGAATGTGGGCGTGCCGCTGCTCGCCGCAGCACTGGCCCGGCGCACGGCGGCCTGAAGGGAAGGACATCCGATGCAGGCCACCGAACCGGCGCAGGCCAGGAGCCTCAAGGAGCGCGCGCTCGAGGAGTTCAAGGCCTATTGGGTGATCACCTTCTACCTGTGGCTCCTCCTCGGCAGCTTCACCGTCTATCGCCGGTTGATCCTGGCCGAGACCGGCGTGCCCTACCTGCACTGCGGCATCGCGCTGGTCGAGGCGATGGTGATCGCCAAGGTGGTGCTGATCGGCCGGGTCTTCGGCTTCAGCCGGCGCTTCGACCACCTGCCGTTGATCGTGCCGCTGGTCTACAAGGCGCTGCTGTTCACGCTGCTGGTGCTGCTGTTCGGCGCGGTCGAGCACCTCGTCGAAGGGTGGTTCCACAAGCAGGGCCCGATGGGTGGTCTACGCGAAATCACCAGCCTTGGCGGCTACGAGCTTGGCGCGCGTGTGCTGATGCTCTTCGTAGCCTTCGTTCCGTTCTTGGCGTTCGGCGAGATCGGCCGCGCCCTGGGGCCGCAGAAGCTTGCGACGATGTTCTTTGGTAAGCGCGAAGCAGTACAGACTGCAGGGGAATCGAAATGAAGAAAATCAAGATGGCAGATCCGCGAACGACCCGTGTAGGCGACCTCAAGCCGGGCCAGTATGCCGACGGGAGCGCGCTGGACGATGTCCAGTACCTCGAATGCAAGCTGATCCTGAAGACCGACGAATTCACTTCGCCCAAGGGATTCAAGAAGTACGCGAAGCTGGTCGCCAAAGCGGCGGCGGAGTGCGGCGTGAAATTCGACACGTCCACGGCGGTCGGTACGCGGCCGGCGATTCGCGAGGTGATGTTCCTCGACTCTGAGGATTTCCGGCTCTACAACAACGCCTTCATCCTTCGCCGGCGCGTTCGATTCGAGGACGGGTTCCCGTCGGAGGAGCCGGAAGTCGTGTTCAAGTTCCGTCACCCGGATCAGCAGAAGGCGGCGGAAGTCGACGTACGCCCGAACGCTTCCCGGTGATTACCGCATCAAGTTCAAAGCCGAGGCGTTGCCGTTGAAGGACCGACTTGGCGGCTACCGCCTGCTCTTCTCGCATAACGTGCAGTTCCCGCTAAGTCACGCTCCGGGCGGGGATCGAATGGCGATGGAGACGCTAGGGGAAATATTCCCTGTTCTCAGGACGCTCAAGCCGGCCAAGGCCGACCGCGTGTCGCTCGTCAATCGGACAATTGTCGAGGAGGTCCTGCAGGATCTCGGAACCCTCGATTTCGGCAAGGGCGTCACGGCGGATGCCAATATCGGGCTCTGGCGTACGCGCGGCGAGCATATGCCGCTCGTCGGGGAGTTCGCGTTCCAGGTCAAGTTCAAGCGTCGGGCCGACGTGCACGACAAGGCGCGCGAGCGCTGCGCGAAATTCTTCATTCGCCTGCAGCAGATCGGCAGCGCCTGGATCTATCTCGGAGCCACCAAGACCGGCATGGTTTACAGGCTCAAGGGCAACCCTCCGCAAGCCCACGAGTAGGCGACGACCGCGTCGGGCTGGCATACCGGGAATCGATCCAAATGCACTACGCTACGTCGGTCGAGGAGGTGCTGTGGAGCATCACGCTCGTTGCCGTCACGATGGCGATACATGGCGGTGGCATGCTCGCCACGCTCTTTGCCGCCCACGTCATCAAGCAGGAGACGGCGGCCCAGGTCTCCTTCTTGCGCGGCGGCGCCGTGCTCATTGTCGCGAGCTGGATGATCGTGCTCGTTCATCTCGTCGAGCTGCTCGTGTGGGCCGCGTTCTTCGTATGGCAGGACGCGATGCCCAGCGCCAGCACGTCGTACTACTTCGCGCTAATGCAATACACCACGGTCGGTAGCAGCTTCAGCCTGCCGCTGCGCTTGCGCCTGCTCGATGGCATGCTCCCCATCGCCGGACTGATGACGTTCGCCTGGTCGACCGGTGTGTTGTTCACCCTCGCGCAGGAATTCCAGAGCGCGCAGCTGTCGCTCATCCACAAGCGGCGGGCGGAGCGACGTTCTGTGTAGGGAGGCCGGTCGTGAGGGGTTTCGAGCGTTTCCTCGCCGACGACATGCGCGGCGTGCACTACGCCGTGAGCATTTTCGTCGCGACCACGGTGCTCTGGATACTGGTCAAGGAAATCGGAGACGCGGACCCGATCTGGGCCATCAGCTCGATGGTGGCCACCAGCGAACCACAGGTGAAGCAGGCGTTTTCAACGTTCCGTGGCCGCATCCTCAACACGCTGCTCGGCTGCGCGGTCGGGCTGCTGTTCGTATGGCTCGGACACACCGAATGGCAACTGCCGCTCGCCATGGCGGTGACCGTAATCCTCTCGTCGTATTTCGTTCGCGTCCCGGCAATGTGGCGCCAAGCGCCCATCACCGCGGCGATTGTCATCGCGGGCGGATTGCAGCATCACGAGAAACTGACGGCCATGGAGCAGGGCCTGCATCGCGTCGGGGAGGTGCTGTTCGGGTGCATCGTGGGATTCGCCGTCGCATGGGCTCTGTCGAAGGTGTGGCCGCTGCACGAGGCGCCGTCCGGCGGCAACGGCTGAACGCTGGCCTTCGCCGAGTTTGATTTGCTCGGCGGCCTCGATGAAGGTCAAGTTACAAGGTGAACCGGTCGTTCACCCAGGTAGCCGCCACGGGCTCCTTCGGGTCGATCTTTCGCCTAGAAGGTCCGCTTACGGGAGCGGTAATATCGGCCATGACCAGCCGCATTGCGTCGCCGCCCGACGCAACTGGTCGAACCTCGAGCAGGTTCGATGGGTGGTGCGGCCGGGCCCGCGGGCGCTTGACCCGATAGACAACATGCGTATATAGCCTCAATCAACGTGCGGGGGGATCGGCATGCTGCGACGCCACATAGACTGTTGCGTGATGATGGCCCTGCTGAGCTTCCTTGGTGCTGCCAGCGCGCTGGCCGATGCGAGCAGAAATGGCGTTGAGGACTCGGATTGGGGAGAGGTCGAGTACCTCGGCAACTCGTACTGGATCCGCCGCATCGGGAACATGAACGTCGAATACCTCGGCAACTCGTACTGGATACGGCGGATCGGCCCTTACGACGTCGAATATCTCGGCAACTCGTACTGGATACGGCGGATCGGCCCTTACGACGTCGAATACCTCGGCAACTCAGACTGGATCCGACGTATCGGGAATATGAACGTCGAATACATCGGCAACACGTACTGGATCAAGTACATCGGAAATCGCAAAGCCGCTGCGAGCACTACGACACCGCGAGGCAACGCGCAAACGGCGACCGCAAGCTCATCGCTCTCGCCGGCCGGCTTGGCGACTCCGACCGCAGCAGCTGGCCCGACGCGCGAACCCATCGAACCGATTTCCCGGCTGGGGCGCGGCGTACAACTTCATGGTGAAAAGGACTTCCAGCAGGCTTTGCAGCAGCTCCTGCTCGCCGCGCAGTCCGATCCGAACGATCCACGGGTCTACGTCTACCTCGCGGACACTTACGGATGGCTCGGCATGGAGAATGAAGCGAAGCAGGCCGCGGAGCGCGCGAAGCAACTGGACCCGAACGCCTTCGAGATCCTTCGTTGATCCGATCGAGGCAACTTAAGTAGTCGAGCGCTGCTGCGCATGTGTTGCCCACGGCGCCAATGACTTTGAGGCCAGGCGTCGGACGTCCGTTTTGTGGTGAGACGAACTTCTGCGCAGAGTCGTTTTTCACCGTTGGAGGGCGGCTTCCGGGAGTGAATTCAAATTGTTGCAGGCTGGAGGCACAGATACGACAGCCACCAGCGCCAGCGCGCGGCGTCATGTTCAAGACCCCGAATTCACTGGCTCACGACATGAGCTTCGGGTATCGAATCCAGAAGGGGAGGGACCCTGCGCCGGACTATGCCTTGGGCAGCAGCGTGAAATCCGCATCCGCCGTCTCGAGCGCCGTCCCGTGCCGCCGCGCACACGCCGCGATCAGGATATCCGTCGCCGGTACCGACACGCCGGCGGCGCGAGAACGATGTGCCAGCTCGCAGGCTGCCGTCCATACCTCGTCGTCGATGCTGAGTTCGGGCAGCACCGCCTCGAACTCGCGCAGGATCTTCCGGTCCCGATCACCGGCCGCACCGTTCCACAGTTCGAGCCGCACCAGCGGACACCAGCAGGCCTCGCCATGGGCGAGCGCATTCTCGACCCGCGCCGCCCGCGGGTCACCGTTTGGACGCATAATCGGCACATCGTCGCGATGCCTGCACTTTGGCGTGCTCGTTGACGAATGCGTACCTTACCCGGGCTCCCTGGCAAAGTACGCGGCGGCCTTCTTTAAAATATCGCGCTCCTCTACCGTGCGACTACCCCTTCCTCCCAGGCTGAAATACTAGCCCGGAGCTGTCATCCGTACGGGGGGGAGGTCCACAGCCTTAGCTCAACCGTCCGTGGAAGTGGGGTAGAACCCGCTTGTGTTTTTGATCAAATCGGCGCATGACGATCAACCAAACTGGGAAGAGATGACCATAGAGTCATCCCAACATGGGGATTTAGTCCAACGCCCAAGCCGGGCAATCAACTGTTTCTTCGGATGCAAATCAACGAGGAGGGGGTTAGTCATGACCAGGCAGACTCGCGGCACCGGGTATTCTTCGTCGCCCGCCAATGTCGGAATTCTGGTCGCGCTATGTGCGATCGCGCTTCCTGGCTGCGGTGGCGGCGGCGGCAACGGTTCCGGCGCAAAGCCACCGAACCAGATCCCGCCGGACGCCATGGCCGCGGATGCAGAAGTGAAGCAGCAGATGTTGAAAGTCATTCCGATGCTGGCCAAGGCGCAGAGCGGATTCCTGTTCATGCTGAATCCCGATGCCGGGCTCACGCCTGGAGTGACCTTGGTCCCCGACCTGCAACCGGGCGCCCCGGCGAACAGCTTCACCTTCGACGGCATATACGACGGTAACGATGACCTCATCAGCGAGACCTCGATTTCAGGGCGTGTCACCTTCGGCGGCGATCCATCCTCGCTGGACTGGAGTCCACTGACAGGGGAGGCCACCATTGACGTGAGCATTCCGGTGGTCGGGCATATGTACCAAGCGACGCTTGCATTTACGGCGACCGAAACGATGGTGCAGGTTGCCGGTGCCGGTACCTTCACCAATCCGCTGACGGGTGAGGCCACCACGATGGCAATACCGGTCGGCGACCCGATCATCGTCACAGCGGCCTCGCAGTCCGGCGGTATAGTCGCGAACGCCTGCGGCTTGAACGTCGAGGGCTCTGTCCTGGTTGAGCGGTCGGGACCAACCGGAACGTTGAGCGCGGACTGGATTTTCTCGCCCAACACCGCGTCGGTGGCCCTGCAGCAGGTATCTTTCCGCGATCCTGCTGGTCTGAGCACGCCGATGCCGGATTCCACCATGGCATTGACCTGCGGCTCAGGCGGCACAATCGACGATTGGGTGGCGGACTATGATCAGCGCTGGGTGTGCCTGCCCATTGAACACGGTAATGCGCGCCTCACTCTCACAAAGACTGGCGCGACGACTCTTTCCGTCGCCGATGAGGATCCGCCCGGATCCGGGGACGTTAATACCTATTCCGTCTCGATCGTGAGTGGCAGCCCGCACGCGGCGACCGGATTCTTCGATGCGGGTCCAATCGGCAATATATACCGCGAGAACTTTGCCTGGACACTGGGCAAGGACGGTAACTTCTCGGAGATCTCACGTTACGCCTATACGGAGGGACCGAACATCGGTTCGGGCGGTATCTGTTCCGCGATCATGAAGCGGGTGCCATAGGGGAGCCCCGGCAGATCAAAGCGCGCGTCGGAACGGCCCGGGCGGTTCGTCTTCCCGCATCCACCCGGTGATGCTGAATCGGTTGTTTGTCACGTACCCCGCCACCTGCGATACGGAGTGGTCGGCGGGCACGGTGAAGATGTTGAGTGCGTTGAAGACGGGCCGCAGGCCTTCCTCGATATCGTACTTTTCATCGAAGAACTGCAGGAACCCGCCCCAGTCGCGGCCCCAGTCCTTGGTGAAACTGAGCACATAGGCAGCGACGCGCCGATCCTTGGGCTTCTCGTCCGTGTGGTACTTCAGGAAGTGGCCAGCACGGAACAACGTGGCATGCGCGTCGGCCCAGCGGATGCTCTGCATCCCTGTCAGTTCCCTGACGAAGTCGAGGAATTCACTTCCGTTGATGAACTCAAACACGTCGAACAGGGCGTGGTGCGGTATCGCGGGGTTGAAGTAGTTCGCCAGCAAGGGGTAGTAGTGGTAGAAGAACTGGTACCCCTTGCGGGCGCCCTCGACGATGAGGGTGCTGGTCTCCCGCTGCTGCTCCGGGGACAAGGACGACGCCTGCTGCGCTGACAGTTCCACGACGCGATCACCGTCGTTGAAGGCCACGCCCCATGGCGTGTCCGCGCGCAAATGGCGTAGGATCTGTTCGGCCGATTCCTCCTCGAGGAAGTTCCGGATCTGCAGGCGCCCCTTGGGTCGGTAGCCCTTTGCCAGGGAGACCACGTCCAAGCCAGGGTTCAACCGGTAATTCATGCAATGTTCACTCAGTTGCCAGGTCGGTCGCGTTCGGTGGTCGGTAACCAGAATACCCCAGGGGCAGCCTGCCTCGCTGGCGGAAGCCGGTAGGCGTTGATGACGGATCAGCCCGCCGATCCGCGGATCGACCCGCTGTGGATTCCACATCGGATCGATCTGGATGCCAACGAGTTCGAGTTCGTGCACTGGCCACGGGATCGGCAACGTGACGCGACGTTTCTGACCCATGAGTACATGGAGCCGCGGCAAGGCCGGCTGCGGGTGGCAGCCGATCCGATAAGGCCTGCCGACGCTGCGCGGGTCGGACCGCTGCACTTTGTCTTCCACTCGGCATTCTGTGGTTCGACGCTGCTGGCGCGAATGCTCGACATTCCGGGCAGCGCGATGGCGCTCAAGGAGCCGGCCATCCTGGACGACCTGGCTGGCTTGAGGCGCCGCGGCGTGCCGAAGGATCGCCTCGCCGGACTGCTCGCGGCTACCCTGGGCTGGCTGTCGCGGCCGCTGGCCCAGGGCGAAATCACGGTCGCGAAGCCCGGCAACCGGGTGAATGTGCTGATCGCCGACATCCTGGATCAGCGGCCTGAATCCCGTGCCTTGTTCATGTACAGCGCTCTTCCCGACTTTCTTCGCTCGGTCGCCAAGAGAGGGTTATGGGGCCGGCGCTGGGCGCGCGGCTTGTACCTTGCGTTGGCACCGGACTCATCGATCGACCCGGGCTTTGATCGGCACGAGGTGCTGCAGCAGACGGACCTCCAGATCGCCGCGACTGCCTGGCTGCTGCACCAGGCGCAGTTTGCGGCGCTGGCGGACCGTTTCGGCCCCGCGCGGGTCCGCACCCTGGACGCCCGGACGTTGATGACGCGCTCGGGCCCGACGCTGCAGGCTGTGTCAAATCACTTTGGCCTCGCCTTGCCTGCTGAGACGGTCGCGGACATCGTCAACGGTCCGGTGCTGAGGCGAAACTCAAAGGCAGCCGACAAGCCATTCGACGCAGCCAGACCAGCAGTCCGCGAACCAGCGAGCGGATGCCGCCCACGGCGAAGAGATATCGATGGTGGCTCGATGGGTGGAAGCGGTGGCGGCCCATGGTGCCGTCCCCATGACGTTACCGTGCAGTCTGCTGGACCACGATTGACGCTTCGTGCGGCGCCAGCCGAATCCTGCCCCGCTACCAAAGTGTTCGATGCCAACGGTACTTCGTGTGGGCCGCTCGAGCCCTATGACGACCGGCTGATTTCCTGTCTAATCCGGCGTTTTCCCACGGGGACGAGCCATGCCCGCGGAGCACAAGTCCAACCCGAGCGCTGGCCGTCGCGGCGCCATCGCTCGATTCCTGGACGTCGTCGAGCGCGTCGGTAACGCCCTGCCGGACCCGACCACGCTGTTCGCGCTGATGGCGCTCTCGATCGTCGTGCTGTCCGGCATCGCCGCCCGGTTCGACCTCGCCGTCATCCACCCCTCCACGGGCAAGCTGATCGAACCCGTCAGCCTGCTCTCGGTGCCCGGCCTGCATCGCATCCTCACGGAACTGGTCACCAATTTCACGAGCTTCGCCCCGCTTGGCACCGTGCTGGTTGCGATGATCGGCATCGGTGTGGCGGAAATGTCCGGGTTCATCGGCGCAATCATGCGGCTGATCGTGCTCAGGTCACCGCGCGCACTGCTCACGCCCGTGGTGGTGTTCTGCGGAATACTGTCGAACGCGGCGAGCGAGGTTGGCTACGTGCTGCTGGTGCCGCTCGCGGCAGTGATCTTCCAGGCCGCGGGACGCCACCCGGTTCTCGGCCTGGCCGCGGCCTTCGCGGGTGTGTCGGGCGGCTACAGCGCCAACCTGGTGCTCGGTACGATTGATCCGCTGCTGGCCGGCCTGTCGCAGGAGGCGGCGCGTATCGTCGATCCCGGCTACGTCGTGAGCCCCGCGGCAAACTACTACTTCATGGCCGTCTCGACCTTCCTGATAACCGCTCTCGGTTGGTGGGTCACCGAGCGGCTCGTCGCCCCGCGCCTCGCGGCGATGACCACGGCCGGTGGCGGGGATGTGCAGGCAGACGGCGACGAACTGCTGAAGCCGCTCACCGCCTCCGAGACGCGCGGCCTGCGCTTCGCCGCGCTCGCGTTTGTCGCCATGGCGGCACTGGTGCTCTGGGGGCTGCTGCCGGCCGACGGCTTCCTGCGCGAGCCCGGCACGGGGGGCGTGCTGCATTCACCCTTCCTGAAGGGCATCGTGGCGCTGATCTTCCTGTTTGGCGTCGGTCTCGGCGTCGCCTATGGTGCGGGCGCCGGCACGATCCGCAACGACCGTGACGTGATTCGGGGAATGAGCCAGCAGCTGTCCACGTTGGGCGGGTACATGGTGCTGGTGTTCTTTGCCGCCCAGTTCGTGGCGTTTTTCAACTGGACCAACCTCGGCCTGATCTTCGCCGTGGAGGGCGCACAGCTCCTCAAGGACGCCGGACTGCACCAGGTGCCGCTGATGCTGTCATTCGTCATGCTCGCCGCGGCCATCAACCTGGCGATGGGCTCGGCCTCGGCCAAGTGGGCACTGATGGCGCCCGTGTTCGTGCCGATGTTCATGCTGCTCGGCTATCCGCCGGAACTGACCCAGACCGCGTATCGCATCGGCGACTCGGTCACGAACATCATCTCGCCGATGATGAGCTACTTCGCGCTGGTAATCGCCTTCGTGCAGCGGTACATCGCGGGGGCGGGGATCGGCACGCTGGTGTCGGTCATGCTCCCGTACTCGGTCGTCTTCCTGGTCGGCTGGTCGATAATGCTCGTCGCGTGGATGTTGCTCGGCTGGCCGGTCGGACCCGGCGCGCCGATCTCGCTGGCGGTCGGTGCGGCCTCGTCCTGAGCCAAGCCGACGGTTCGTGCCGGGCCCGCCGTCGGACCGCTTTACATGCTGCGCCGTGGTGCGCATGGTGAAAGCGCCCAAGCCATTGATGCAATTGCGCGAATCATGTCTGGTATGGAAATTGCAAGGATTATGCAACGCATCGCTGGGCTGACCCTGCGAGTCGGAATTGGAAGGGAAAGGTCTTACAGGGGACAGGCATGAACAGAAAAATTCTAGGACTGGTGGCAGGATTGGCCGCGGCAATCGCGTGGGTTCCAGCCGGCGCTGCCAGCATCAACAACGTCGTATTCTTCGGCGACAGCCTGTCGGATTCGGGCAACGTCTGGTACGCGACTGGCGGCTTTCCGCCGTTTCCCTATTACCAGGGCAGCAGCGGTGCAGCGCCTGAGCGCACCGGCGGCCAGTGGTCGGACTACCTCGGCCCGTCGTGGGCGACACCGTTCGCGGCGAATTTCGACCGATACGCGACCCCATCGGTTGTTGGCGGCAATAACTACGCCTGGGGCGGCGCACGCACCGGCGTGAACGGGGGCGCCGGCGGCGTCCCGTGGCTCGACCAGCAGGTCGGCCAGTACCTGCTCTATGGCAGTTCGCCAAACGCGACGACCCTTTACTCGGTCGTGATCGGTGGCAACACGATAGCGAACAACCTCACTTCGGCTGATTTCAACGCTGTCATCACGGCAGGCGTCGACAGCATCATGAACTCGCTTGCCGCTTTGTATGGCGCCGGAGGCCGACAGTTCCTGGTCGCCAACGTGCCGGACATCGGCGCCACGCCGCTGTTCCGGAACGGCGACCCCGCCACCGCGGCCTATGCCACTTACCAGACGATGCAGTGGAACGCGGCACTCGAGGCGGCCCTCAGCGCACTGAGCCTGCCCGGTGCGACGATCAGCTACCTCGACCTGTTCGGCTTCGGCAGCAACCCCGACGTGCTCGCGGAGTTCACGAACACGACGGACGCGTGCTTCGATGGCGAGAACGTGTGCGCGAATCCGTACGACTACCTGTACTGGGACGAATTCCACCCGACCTCCCATGCGTACGCTCTCGTGGCGGATTACGCACTGCGTGCGGTGCCTGAGCCCGGCACGCTGCTGCTGCTCGGCCTGGGTCTCGCGGGCCTCGGTATGAGCCGGAGACGCAGGGTGGCCGCTTAAGCGGCGCGAGTAGCAGTCTCGACGCACCTCGGAAGCCCGGCCCTGCCGGGCTTCCTTGTTTTGCGTGGCAAGACCGGGCAAGACTCTCGATTCAGCGGGCGAATTCCGGCAGACTGCGCCGGTACCGGCCGTCCTGCCGGCATCCCCGTTGTCGCTGCCCGGAGTCGACCATCAGCACACCTCCGCCGCCGAGGCCGCCCTACCGGCGCCGCATTGGTCTTCCGATCAGCCTGTGGCTGGTGCTGGGTTTTGCATTCGTGATCGGGGCTTTCGCCGTGACCGGCGTTCCGGCACTGCGCGGCATGCGCCATGCGATGGAAGAAGTGGCGCGCACGCAGCAGCTGTTTGAGCCGGTTGCGCTGGGCGTACATGACCTGGCGGAGAGTTCGGCGTCGTTCGACCGCGCCGTACTTGCCTACCTGCAGGCCGATTCGGAGGTGAACCGCACTGAGGTTACAGCGGCTGCCGCGCGGCTCTCGCAATCGATGAACAGTACCTTCGATGGAGGCTCGGTTGCGCTGGCGGAGCCGTTTCCGTCGCTGCTGAGCCGGGGCGCTGAGCACCAGAGCGCTGGATTCCGCCTTCTGGACCTGCAGGACCAGCTGGGTCGCGCCACCGAGAGACTCGACTGGACGTATGCGGCGCTTGACCGGCGTGCGGTCGGCGCGGGGGGCGCTGGAATCGTGGTCGGCGACAACGTGATCGCAAGACCCTCGCTGGCCGAACTCAAGCGCGCGGTTGAATTGTCTCGCAGTGACGCGGCCCGTGCATTGGTCCACGGGCCGGCCACGTCCGAGGCCACCGGCGGCGAGGCACTCCTGCGACGGACTCTGGAGGCGAATAGCGAGGAATTCGCACGCTCCCCCGGCCGTGCCTGGCTGGGGCTGATGGAAGAGGATGCCGCGCAGGTGATCAATTTGCGCTGGCAGGTACAGAAGCTCGAGGCGGCCATCGAAGCGGATCGCGCGGCATTTGCTGCCAGCGGGGCAGCCCTGGCCGCCGCGGTTCACAGCGAGGTCGAAGCGCCGGCCTGGCGGGACTTCATCGACGAGGCGGCTCATGCGCGGGCCGCTGTGGACAACGCGGTGCTCGGCGTAGAGACGGCAGTCTTCAAGGCAGTACTGCTGGCGCTGCTCGGCCTGGCGATCACCGCATGGGCGATCACGTGGCCGATTCGAAGATTGACGGCGGGCACGCGCCGGCTCGCGGCAGGCGACCTTGCAGCTCGAGTGCGGCGCGGCGGGGCGAGCGAACTCGACGAGCTCGCGCAGTCTTTCAATCACATGGCGTCGGAGCTCGACCGTTCGGAACAAGCGTTGCGCGCATACCAGATTCAGCTCGAGCAACGCGTGGAGGAGCGAACGCTGCAGCTGCGGCACCTCGCGGGTCACGACCCGCTCACCAACCTGCCGAACCGGCGTCAGCTGTTCCAGTACCTGAACGACCACATCGCACGCGCCGACCCGGCGGGCTCGCAGCTCGCGGTGATGTTTCTCGACCTGGACAACTTCAAGACCGTCAACGACAGCCTTGGTCACGAATTCGGCGACCGGGTGCTGGCGGAGATCGGTGAGCGCTTGCGCGAGATCGCGGGCGACGGCGGCTTCATAGCGCGCCTCGGTGGAGACGAGTTCACGCTGGTGTTGCCGTTCTCGGGCGACTCACGGCAGGTGGAACGGCGGGCGGAGCAACTGGTGGCCGGGTTTCGCCGGCCGTTGACGATTGACCGACGCGACGTGAGCGTAGGTGTGAGTTGCGGCGTGGCGATCTATCCCGAGCATGGCCGGGACGCCACCGAGCTATTGCGGGCCGCCGACGTCGCACTGTTCCGCGCCAAGGAACTCGGCCGCAACCGGCTGTGCATCCACGATCCCTTGATGCTGGTTGACGCCTCGAACCGGTTCAGGGTCGAGCAGGCCCTTCGCAAGGCCATCGAGGGCGGCGATTTCGTTCTTCATTACCAGCCTCAGGTATGTCTTCGCACCGGGCGCCTGCTGTCGGCTGAGGCGCTGTTGCGATGGCGGCGCAGCGACTCCGAGATTGTCCCGGCCAGCGAGTTCGTCCAGATTGCAGAGCAGGCGGGCCTGATGCTGGACCTGAACGAATGGGTTCTCGAAAGTGCGGCCAGCGCCGTGCGTCACTGGCGCAACAACGGCTGGCCGGACGCGAGGGTTGCCGTGAACGTATCTCCGCAGCAATTCGTCGCCGGAAACTTCCTGTCTGATGTCGCTCGCCTTCTCACGCGGCATTCGCTCCCACCCGACGCGCTTGAACTCGAACTTACCGAGCACATGCTGCAGACGGGGGCGGCCATCGTGGAGACCTTGCATTCCCTTCGCATGCTTGGTGTCGCCACTGCGCTCGACGACTTCGGAACGGGTTTCTCGTCGCTGACTTCACTGGAGCGGCTCCCGCTCAGCCGCGTGAAACTCGATCGCAGGTTGATAGCCGATGTGGACAATAACCCGCGCGCCGCGGCCGTCGCCCGGTCGATCATAGCGCTGTGCCGCAACCTGGGCCTGGCCACTACTGCAGAGGGCGTGGAGCGGCATGAGCAGCTCGATTTTCTTGCAGGCTGTGGCGACGTGGCGGCGCAGGGATACCTGATCTGCCGGCCTGCCGAGGCGGGGTCGATCGTGGACTTCGCGAACGGCTCGACGGCGCTGACCAGTAGCCTGCTTCGCGTGGCCGAGTCGAAACGGGACCTGCGGCAGGATACGGACCGGAGCGGAGTGATCTCGCGTTTTCCGCTGCATCGAAAGTAGATCTCGCGGAATGGAATGCGGGTGACGCCACGGGCATTCCTGACACGGAAACCGAGGGGATTTCGATCGGAAGCAAACCGCCCCAACCCGGCCGAACAGCGGACCCGACGCACATCGCGGTGCATTACCTCTGCCTGACAAGGCTCAGGCACGAGAAACCCGCGGAGGCTTGGCGCATCGTCGGCGATGCATGGGCATTGCCGAAGCACGTGGTGCAGAGGCTGATCGCCGGCAACAACGCGCTTGCGCTGGCAATACTGCGGCGATTTTCCGGGGACCCGGATTCGTTGCTCGGCCTCTGCGAGAAGCACGCGCGGGAGAGCAGGCGGCAAGCGCAAGCGACCGACGTCTAGTTCACGGGATCTCGATGGCACCGACGTCGGCGGGCGAAGCCGCAGGCCGCGCGCGCCCGAGCTGGTCGGTATCCGGTCGTCGCGTCGTCATCCTGGGCTGGGTACTGACGGTCATGACGATGCCCGGATTCTCGGCGAGCGAGCCACTCGAGAACAGCGTCCGCCACTGCATGTCGCCGAGCAATTCCGGCCCCATGCCCGGGACTGCAGCAGCCTCGAGTGCCGCGTCGAGGCGGTGCCAGAACTCGATGTACGGGTGATTCTCCAGTTCCTTGGGCCAGGTCTCGGCCGGGCCGAACCAGTGTGTGGCGGAGAGCGTCAGGATAGGGCTGCCGGAGGGACTCCGGTATGGCTGGACACCGGCCGTTGCCGGATCCGCGTCCACGGACTGCAGGAACGCCTCGAAGTCGGTCCTGAAGGCCTCGGCGAAGCCGGGCAGGGCGTAGCGATTTTCCACCCGGGCCAGCACGATCGCCAGGAAATTGTCCGTCGCGCCTGCGCTGACGGAGTACTCGGCATGTGTCTCGTCGAGGTCGAACGATGACGACGGAACCTGATCGAGCGCGCTGCCCCGCGGCGCGTAGTGAAGCACGGCAAGATTCCCCGAATCAGAGCCCGCCGAAAAGATCCGGGTCGATCGTGTGATGCCGCCGATCAGGTCGACGACGTCCGACAGATCTACTCCATCCACGTCACCCGGCTGCGGATAGTGCTTGCGGCTGAGCGACGCCCATCCCGGCTCGCCGACCGGGACCAGGATCTGGCTGAAATCCAGTACACCGATCCGGTTGTACCCGGCGCTGCGGAAGTAAAACAGTGAGCCGGTGAAAATGTCCTGCGCGTAGCGATTCCCGCCGATCTCCTGCACCGTGTTTCCCGCGATGATCGAGGAACCTATGGTCAGGTCTTCGACGGCATGCGCGTTACCGACCGTCGCCGCGACCCCGCCCGCCAGGTTCTGCCGACCGAGGCTGTCCATCCGGGCTACGCCGTAGACCTCGTTCTCCACGATCGTGCAGCTCTTGATTGCCAGGTAGCCGTTCGACATGTAGACCCCGCCACCACGCCAGTAGCCCATGCCGAGAAGGAACGCGGGCAGGCCCGGCGCGGGCTCGACGACGTTCCTGGCAATCGTGCTGTTGGTCAGTCGGAGAGTCTTGCGGTTGCCGATGCTTCCGCCGTCCGAGTACACGCCGGCACCGTAGGCGAAGAGTCCGCTGATCCGGTTGCCACTGATCGTCGACTGGTCGATGGTCGAGCTGCTTGCCGAGTGTCCGGCGCCCCCGACCGAGTAGATGCCGCCACCTGCAGCACCGCCTCCAAGCGCCGAGTTGCCGCTGACGACGCAGTCCCGCATCTCGACGATGTCGGCGTATACGGCGCCGCCGAATGCGCCGCGATCCCGCGACGAGTCGAAGTCGCCCTGGACGCGGTTGTCGTAAAGCCGGCAGTTCACCAGCCGCGCCACGCCCCAGACAGCCAATGCCCCGCCCCGCGCCAGCGTCCACGGCTGGGGGTGCGGGTCGGTGATTGAGATCGCCTCGGTCACGCTGCGGCCGCCGGTAACCGAGACGTTTACCAGGGTGAGGTTGCCATCCACCGCCAGCACGCGCGCGCCTGGCTGGGTTCCGCCCGTCCAGGCGACGGTAATGCCCGAGGGGAGCGAAGAAGCGTCGATTACGACGTCCTTGCGAGCCACAAGTGCCGAGCGCCCGTAGTCACGATCGAAATATCCGATCAGGTACGAGACAGGTCCGCTGGGCTCGTCACGAATGCCCATGACCTCACCCTTGAGAAAAGTGTGCTCGTTGTCGACGATCGACAGCCCTATGGTGCCTCCGTCGAGGGCGGGGTCGAAGGTGATGGGCTGGCCGGACCGCGCGCTCGCGAGCGCCGAGCGCAGCGTCGTCATTCCCGACGGCGGAGCAGCCGAGTCGAGGAGACTGTTGACCACGATTGGTGCATTCGACGGTTGCGACGATACCGCCGCCGCCGCCGCAACCGCTTAGAATGACGAGCAGCGCGAGGGCGGTGAATCGTTCGAATGCTTTCACGGACGTAACTCTTCGCGTGGCTAGATGGCGCCCTCGCCGCAGGCGTGTTTCCACATCTTTTCAGCCAGGGTGTCCGGTGGCACCGGCGTCAACTCCGGTGGATCCGGATTGACGTTGATGATCTCGCCGCTCGCCATGGGTCCCGCATGGGCCGAGGTCTCAACGATGCTGAGCTGCTTGCGCTCGCAGTCGTATTGATAGTGCAGCTTGTCCGACAACACCTGCTTTCCGGTCTTGTCGGGCAGGGGTTGCCTGTAGTCGATCAGGGCCCACATTTCCGCACGATCCCCGTCCCGCCGTATCGTCGATGGGTCGATGTAGATCGTTGCATCGGGCATTGACTCGAACACGACCCACTCGGCGACCGGCGCCGGCTTGCAGGACACCAGAACGCAGGCCAACGCAGCCAGCAGACACCTGAAAATCAGCTGTTGCATCGTCAGTCCCGCCATTTTCCGTCAACCCCACCTGCAGCCCACGGTCGTCGATTGTGCGTCCAGAAGTTGCCCGTGACCAGCCCGGTGAGCGGTCGCGTTCGGCGTGCGTTCCGATGCGCGCTCGGGCCGTCAAGGGCCGGTCGGCGGCACCATCCGCGATCGCGCCAACCAGGCCTTTATCGGTCGTTCAAGCGCGATCGCCTGGCGAATCTCGAGCAGCAACGGGCCGTCGCGGGACGCGAACATCTCGATGATTTCGTCGGGTACCGGGTGACCAAAGGCCTTGAGGTACGAGTTGGCCGCGGACGCAAGCTGTTCAGAAACCTGTACTGAAATCATCCTTCTCTTTTACGCCAATTCGACTCGCTTCGCAGGAAATTCCGGGCCTAAATTCCTGTCGGCAGGTCGATCGTACCTGCGGGCGATGGACGGTGACACAGTTGAAATGCGCAACTAGACTGCGCGCGTCGTACCAACGCTGGCATCCTGAGGTCTCCTGTGAGCGATCTCGAATCAAAAGTATTGTGCCGGGACCTGCATTTCGGCGAGGGGCCGCGATGGCACGGCGGCCGACTCTGGTTCAGCGATTTCTACGACCGGGCGATCAAGTCGGTCGGCGCGGATGCGGCGATTCGCACCGAACACGTCATCGATGACCGACCGTCGGGACTGGGTTGGCTGCCGGACGGTCGGCTGCTCGTGGTAGCGATGCAGCGCCGGCAGGTGCTGCGACTGGATGCGGGCGGGTTTGTGCTGCACGCGGATCTGTCGGGAATTGCGGCGTTTCACTGCAACGACATGGTCGTGGACGCGGACGGCCGCGCCTATGTCGGCGAATTCGGGTTCGACCTGGATGCGGAAATCAATGCGCGCGGAACGATGGGCGTGCTGGCCGATCACGCGACGGCGAGCCTGGCACTGGTCGAGGCCGATGGTCGTGTACGCGAGGCAGCGTCCGGGATGCACTTTCCGAACGGCACCGTCATCACGCCCGACGGCCGGACGCTGATCGTTGCCGAGACGCTGGGCATGTGCCTCACAGCGTTCGACCGGGGTCAGGATGGTTCGCTTTCGAATCGCAGGGTCTGGGCGACGCTCGGAATGCGTGCGCCCGACGGGATCTGCCTCGATGCGGACGGGAATGCCTGGATAGCGAACGCCATTGCCCCGGAGTGTGTGCTGGTCGCACCCGGCGGCAGGATCGTCTCGACGGTCAAGACCTCGCAGCCGTGCTTTGCCTGCATGCTCGGTGGACCCGACCGACGGACGCTCTACATGATGACCGCGCCGTCCTCGGCCGCTGCAGTGGTCTCGGTCGCGAGGCGGGGGCTGATCGAGTGCGCGGAGGTCGCAACCCCAGGGGCCGGCTGGCCCTGACCCATTGCCGGCAGTCGACCGGCATGCGCGCCGCGCGCCGACTTTCGCTCAGATCATCGCCTCGATCAGTCGCGGGCCGCGCTGGTTCATCGCCGACGCGTACTGCGCGCAGAAGTCTTCGGCCGTCTCGGCGCGACTGGCTTCGACGCCGAGTCCTTCGGCTATCTTCGTCCAGTTCATCTCCGGATTGTGGAGGTCGAGCATGGACAGCGCCTTGGGCCCCGCGCCGCTCGCGCCTACCCGCTGCAGTTCGATGTTCAGGATCGCATAGGAGCGATTGGCGTAGATGACGACGGTGACATCCTGGCGCTCGCGCGCCATGCTCCAGAGCGCCTGCATCGTGTAGGCGGCGCCGCCGTCGCCGTGCGGGCATACGACCTTGCGGTCCGGACAAGCCATTGCTGCCCCGAGGGCAAGCGGAAGCCCAAGGCCGATGGAGCCGCCTGTCAGAGCAAGGTGATCGTGCGGCCGGGCGCGGGCCATCATCATGGCCAGCGGAAAGCCGGAGGTTGCCGATTCGTCGGCAAAGATGGCGTGCTCGGGAGTCAGGTGCGCAATGGCCTGTGCGACGGCGAGCGCGTTCAGCGGGCCGCGTGGAAGCTCGGGCAGCATCAGCGGAATGCGTGCCACCTCCGCGGTCGCACCGCCGATTCCGGCGTCCAGGGCCTCGAGTGCCTGGACGCCGTCTTCGTGCTCGTGGGCGAGCTGCTCGATACGGCAGCCGTCCGGAGCGCACCAGCTGCGCTTGCCGGGGTAGGCGAAGAACGACACCGGCGGCTTCGAGCCGACCAGGATCAACTGCTCGAGCTTGCCGAGCGTCTCGACGATCTGCTCCGCGAAATACGGCAGTCGCTCGACGGGAATGCGGCCGGCGCCGAGCTCCGAATGTGGTGCAAAGGTGTCTGAAAGCAGCCGCGCACCGGTGCGCGCCGCGATGCGGCCGGCGGCCTCTAGCCCGCCGCCGCGCAGGGCGGCCCCGCGCAGCAGAAGCGCGCTGCGCTTGCCGTTTCGCAGCAGTTCGGCAGTCGTTTCGATCGCGGCAGCCGGGGCAGGGGACGGCCCGATTGGAGGCAACGGCTGGGCCGCATGACTCGCCTCGGTCCACGCGGTATCGGCGGGCAGGATCAGCGTGGCAATGCCTCCCGGCGCCGCGCGGGCCGCCTGCACCGCCCGGGCCGTGTCGGCCGCGACGGTGCGCGCGCTCTTCGACTCGCAGATCCACGACGACACGGGTCGCGCGAAACCGATGATGTCGGAGGTCAGCGGCGCGTCGTACTGCAGGTGGTAGGTGGCGTGGTCCCCCACGATGTTGACGATGGGCGTGGAAGCGCGGCGGGCGTTGTGCAGGTTCGCAAGCCCGTTCGCGAGCCCGGGGCCGAGGTGCAGCAGCACTGCCGCTGGCTTGCCGGCCATGCGCCCGTAACCGTCTGCCGCGCCCGTGGCGACTCCCTCGAAGAGGCACAGCACCGCTCGCATTTCGGGCGTCGAATCCAGCGAGGCGACGAAATGCATCTCCGAGGTGCCCGGATTGCCGAAACAGACCTCGACACCGCAGTTGGCCAGTGTCTGGATCAGGGACTGTGCGCCATTCATAGGACTGCTCCCGCCGTACCGATCTGGCCCGACATACTCGCAGATTGGCGGGGCTACAGCGTGGATGCAAGTCGGCGCCGAGGGCCGAAACGCGTCGGCCGGCTGATCGGCCAGGTTGACCGACCGCGCCAGTCGCGCAAACAAAAGCGGCCCCAGGTGGGGCCGCGCAGGACTTGTGGACCTGGGGTGACTACCTGGATCCGGGAATGTTGGAGACCTTCGCAGCCCCGCTCGTGTACATCTCCGGTTCATCGGCCACCGTGTAGCTCACCATCAGCGGGCGGCCGTCCGTGTCGTTTTCGCTGACAATCCTGACCACGTACTGCTTGTCCTTCGTCCACAGCATGGCCGTGGAGCGCGACTGGATCGCCTGCTGGTCACGGACCACCGCGTCGAAATCCCCGAAAGTCGTTCGGCAGCGATTCACGATGGCGAGCAGCGAGGGAAGCGACGCATCCATCACGGCCGTGGCGCTGGCCAGGGTGCCGTCGGATCCGATCAGGAAGCACAGTTCGCGGCTCTGGTGCGGAGCGGGGAGCTTCAGCAGCGTCTGCTTGCTCGCGGCGCAATACTGCTCCTGGCCCTTGTCATTCTGGGTCCAGTGGCCGCCCGGGTACTTTGCCTGGATAGCGTCCTTGGTCGCGTTCCACGGCAAGCCGTACGCCCCGCTTCGATAAAGGTCCGTCACGGCGCCGGCGCTGGCCTGCGCTGCGAACAGCATGGACCCGACGAGGGTCGCGAAGGAGAGGATCTGGAATTGGCGCATGCGTGGTGTCTCCAATGACAGCAACGGCGTGAGTGTATTCAGGGCGGGGCTGGTCTACGACCTCGCGTTGTCGAAACCACGACGTGTTTCTCACTCGGGCGGTGACAGCGATCAGCCAGATTCGCCCGCGATTATAACCACAGCGATCAGGATTCGGCGTGATCCGGGGGTCGGGCGGAAATATCGAGCAGGTCCTCCGGGGTATTTACGTCCAGGGCCGCGGAGGGCATCGAAATGCGCACTACGCGGTCCGAATGACGGCGTATCACCACTCGCGGGTCGCTCTCGCCGCGCAGCCCGAGCAGGTCAGGGAAGGCCCAGCTGGGAAACAGCGCCGGGAGCCCGGGGGAGCCCGAATGCAGGGCTGCCGCGATCAGCACGGGATGGCGCCGCCAGGCATGCGTGAGGCGCCTCAAGTCGTCCGCCGTAACGCTCACCTGGTCGACGAGCGTCAGCAGCAGGCCCTCGCAACCGGGCGGGGCTGCATTTACCGCCGCACGCACGGAACTGGCCATGCCCTCGCGCCAGCCGCGGTTCACGACGATGGAGGCCCCCGAGCGCCTGAGCAGGGGCGCGATCGCGCCGGCGTCGGCACCGAGTACCACGCCTACCGATGTCCCGCCGGCCCGGGCGGCGTTTGACACGGCCCAATGCAGCACGGGCGTGCCCGCCAGGTGGATCAGTGCTTTCGGGCTGCCGAAACGGGTCGACGGCCCGGCTGCAAGCACCACCGCAAACAGGCCAGGTTGGCTCCGGTCGCTCATCGCCCGTTAGTTTGCCTGCCGCGCTGCAAGAAGATACAGTGGATCGCCCCGAAACCGAGGTGTCCCCCGTCAGACCACGTCCGGCCTGACCCGTCGCCTGTCGGCGATCGGTTGGCCCGCCTCTGTGGGCGGCCAGAATGGAGCCAGAAATCGTGGAAGCGTGGAAGGTCCATAAGTTCGGCGGGTCAAGTGTCGCTGACGCTGCCTGCATGCAGCGTGTAGCCCGGATAATCGAGGACGATCCGACGGCGCGCAAGGCGGTCGTCCTGTCGGCCTGTCGGGGGGTTACCGACGCGCTGCTTGCCCTCGTGTCGCTGGCGGAACGGCAGGATCCCACCCTGGATGACCGCATCCAGGACCTCCGGATGCGCCACGTCGGCATCGCCCGCGAACTGCTCGACGGGACCAATTACGATGAGTTCGTCGTCCTGCTGGACCAGGACTGCCATGACATCGCCGGCATCCTCCAGGCAGTTCGGCTGGTGCGGTCGGCCTCCACGACGCTCCGGGACCTGATTTCAGGCTACGGCGAGCTCTGGTCAACCCGGATGTTCGAGAGGCTGCTGCGCGTGCGCGGCAAGTCGATCGGGCACGTGCAGTGGCTCGATGCCCGCAAGGTCCTGCTGGTCGAGTGGGGGCCGCTCGGGCCTGCCATCCGGTGGGACCAGTCCCGCGAGAACCTGAACCTGCAGGTTGCCCCGGATTTCACCGGTACGCTGGTGGTGACCGGCTTCATCGCCACGGATACCCAGGGCCTGCAGACCACGCTCGGGCGCAACGGAAGCGACTTCTCGGCGTCGATCTTCGGCTCGCTGCTCGATGCCGGGGAAATCGTCATCTGGACCGACGTCGATGGCGTACTGAGCGCCGATCCACGCCTGGTGCCGGAGGCCCAGGTCATCGAGGCGCTGTCGTACAACGAGGCCATGGAGCTCGCGTACTTCGGGGCCAAGGTGATCCACCCGCAGACGATGGCACCTGCGGTGCAGAAGCGCATCCCGATATGGATCAGGAACACGTTCGCGCCCGACAAGGCGGGCACGGTGATCCAGGGCCGCACGGCGCCCAATCCGCTGGTCAAGGGCATCACGACGGTCGAGAAGATCGCGCTGATCGACCTCGAGGGCGCCGGCATGATCGGCGTGCCCGGCACCGCGCATCGCCTGTTCGGTGCACTGCGCGAGGAGGGGATCTCCGTGATCCTGATCTCCCAGGGCAGCTCTGAGCACTCGATCTGCTTCGCGGTGCCGGAGGTCGAGGCCGATCGCGCCGAGCGCGTGGTACGGCGCGCATTCGACCCGGAACTGCGCGAGGGACAGATCCAGAGCATAGAAGTCAATCGCGGCTGCAGCATCCTCGCGGTGGTGGGCGATGGAATGGCGGGCGCGCACGGCGTCGCCGCACAGGTGTTCGGCTCGCTCAGCACGGCCGGTGTCAACGTGCGCGCGATCGCGCAGGGCGCATCGGAGCGCAACATCTCGGTGGTGATCGACGGCCGCAGCAGCGCGCGGGCGCTGCGCTCGGTTCACTCCAGTTTCTACCTGTCTGCCCACACGGTTTCGATCGGGCTCATCGGCCCGGGGCTGGTGGGTGGCGCGCTGCTCGACCAGGTCGCTTCACAGGTCGAGCGGCTGCGGCGTGACTTCAAGATCGACCTGCGCGTGCGGGGCCTCGCGGGCTCGAAGACCATGAAGCTCACGCAGGGAGCCGTGGACCTTGCGCGTTGGCGCGAGGAATACAAGGCCGGCGAGGCACCCGTGGAACTGGACAGGTTCGCCGACCACGTGCATGCCGACCAGTTTCCGCACGCAGTGATCATCGACTGCAGCGCGAGTGCGGAGGTCGCGAGCCACTACGCGCACTGGCTGTCCGAGGGCATCCACATCGTTACGCCGAACAAGAAGGCGAACAGCGCGGACTACGAATATTACGAACGCCTGAGGGACGCGCGTCGCGCGGCGGGGTCGCATTACCTCTACGAGGCCACCGTCGGCGCCGGGCTTCCGGTGATACAGACGCTGCGTGACCTGCGCGAGACGGGCGACGAGATCCGCCGCATCGAGGGCATGTTCTCCGGGACGCTGGCCTACCTGTTCAATACCTGGGACGGAACACAGTCGTTTTCATCGGTCGTGCGGCAGGCGAAGTCGCTCGGTTACACGGAGCCGGATCCGCGCGACGATCTTTCCGGAACGGACGTCGCCCGCAAGCTGATCATCCTCGGCCGCGAGATGGGACTCAGGCTCGAGATTTCCGACGTCGAGGTCGAGAGCCTCGTGCCGTCCGAGCTCGCCGGCTGCGCCATAGAGGAGTTCGTCGAACGCCTGGCCGAGTTCGACGCGCCGATGCTCGCGCGCCTCGAGGCCGCGCGTGGGCGCGGTTGCGTGCTTCGCTACGTTGGATCGGTCGGGGTCGACGGTCGCGCCGAAGTGGGCGTGGTCGAGCTTCCCACGTCGCACCCGTTCGCCAACATCGCGCTCACCGACAATATCGTGCGCTTCCAGACGGCGCGCTACGACCAGAACCCGCTGATCGTGCAGGGTCCGGGCGCGGGTCCGGCGGTGACGGCGGCCGGGGTGTTCGCCGACCTGCTGCGCGTCTGCGCCTATCTCGGGGCGAAGTTGTGATGGCGACGCGCACGAGCGCGACAGCATTCGCGCCAGCGAGCGTAGGCAACGTCGCGGTCGGGTTCGATATCCTCGGGCACGCCGTGGCCGCGCTCGGTGATCGGGTTCGAGTCACGCGTCGCGCGGAACCCGGCGTGGTGATTCGTTCCATCAGCGGCGTCGTTAAAAACCTGCCGCTCGAGACGGAGAAGAACACCGCGGGCATGGCTGCGCTTGCGCTGCAGAGATCGCTCGGGTTGCCGTTCGGCTTTGAACTCGAGATTGAAAAAGGCATTCCGCTCGGTTCCGGGCTGGGCGGATCGGCGGCTTCTGCGGTGGCCGCGGTTGTTGCGGCGGCGGCGCTGGTGGACGAACCGCTCGACCGGACCCGGCTGCTCAAGTTCGCGATGCAGGGCGAGGCGGTTGCGAGCGGATCGGTGCACGTCGACAACATTGCACCGTCACTGTTCGGCGGCCTGGTGTTGACGGTCGGAATCGACAATCCGTTCGTGAAGCAGATTCCGGTGCCCGAGAGCGTCCGCTGCGTGATCGTCCACCCGCACATGATGCTTGCGACGCGCGAGGCGCGCGCGATCCTGAAGCAGTCCGTACAACTGTCTGATGTCATCTGGCAGCAGGCAAACCTGGCCGGCTTCCTGTCGGGTTGCTACACCTCGGACCTGCCGTTGATGCGGGAGTCGCTGATGGACGTGGTGATCGAGCCGCAGCGCCAGGTGCTGATCCCTGGCTTCGCGGAAGTCAAGCAGGCCGCGCTCGTCGCCGGCGCGATTGGCTGCTCGATCTCAGGAGCCGGTCCCACGGTCTTCGCCTGGACCGAGGAGCGTGACGCAGAGCGCGCGCGCCTCGGCATGGTGTCGGCGTTCCGCAGTCACGGCCTCGAGACCGACAGCTGGGTCTCGGACATCGGGCGCGAAGGCGCAAGGGTCGTGGACGACTGATGCGATACCTGAGCACGCGCGATGCATCGCACGCCGTCGGCCTTGCGGCGGCCATTGCACGCGGGCTGGCGCCGGACGGCGGGTTGTACGTGCCGGAAGCGCTGCCTGAACTGGACCTGAGCGGGCTGGCCGGCTCCGCGTCGACGGCGGACCTTGCGGCGCGGATGCTGCGGCCGTTTGCGGAAGGCGACTTGATGGCAGGCTTGCTGCCGGCAGCCACCAGCGATGCATTCAACTTTCCAGTGCCGCTGGTGGAATTGCGCGGCGCGCCAGGCCCGCTCTCAGTGCTCGAGCTGTTCCATGGCCCGACCGCGGCATTCAAGGACTTCGGGGCCAGATTTCTCGCGGCGTCGCTGGAGCGCATCCCGCGCAAGGATGCGCGGCGCCTGACGATCCTGGTGGCAACCTCCGGCGACACCGGTGGGGCAGTGGCGTCGGCGTTCCATGGCCGGCCATGGGTGGACGTCGTGGTGCTCTATCCGCGCGGGCTGGTCTCGGCCAGGCAGGAGAAGCAGCTTGCCTGCTGGGGCGGAAACGTCCGCACGCTGGCAGTGAGTGGCACATTCGACGACTGCCAGCGCATGGTCAAGGAAGCCTTCGTGGACCCGGCGCTTGCAGCTGGCATGCAGCTTTCGTCTGCGAACAGCATCAATGTCGGGCGACTGCTGCCTCAGATGGTCTACTACGCCAGGGCGAGCCTCGAACTGTCACGGCAGGACGGGCGGCCGCCCAACTTCATCATTCCCACCGGCAATCTCGGCAACGCGCTGGCCTGCGTCTGGGCACGCAAGTGCGGGCTGCCGATCGGCGACATCGTCCTGGCGAGCAATGCCAATGTGACCGTCCCGGACTTCCTGCAGACGGGCGAGTGGCGTCCGCGCGCCAGCGTCGCCACGCTAGCCTCTGCGATGGACGTAGGCAATCCAAGCAACATGGAGCGTCTGCGCTGGCTGTATCCCGGCTGGCAGGAGATCAGCGGCCGACTGTCGGCGCAGTCGGTCAGCGACGACGAGATCCGTGCCACGATCCAGCGCGACTACGCAGCATTCGGCCATGCCTGGTGCCCGCACACGGCCACGGCCGCCTGCGTCTATCGAGGGCTGGAACCGCGGCGGTATTCCGAACGCTGGGTGCTGGTGGCGACCGCGCATCCCGCCAAGTTCAACGATATCGTGGAGCCGTTGATCGGAACGACGGTACCTGTTCCACCCGCACTCGCAGCGCTGCTCGAGCTTCCGTCCGTGCAGACGACAGTGGAGCCGCGGCTCGAGGACCTTCGTCACGTGCTCACGGGGGCGACATGAATCTGATCCTGGGACTGCCTGCCTGGCTATGGGTGCTGCTCGCACTCGGTCTCGTCGGGGTGGTCGCGTACTTCGCCTGGGAAATGATCCAGCAGCGCAGGGCGCGACGTGCGATCGACAACGTGATCTCGTCGGTGGCATTCGAGGAACTGCGCAACGTGCTGTTGCCGACCGGCACCGGCGAGCAGATCCACGTCAATTACCTGCTGCTCACGCAACGAGGGCTGCTGGTAATCGAGCTGTTCGATGTTCCCGGCGTGATATTTGCGGGCGAGAAGATGGAGCAGTGGTCGGTGTTCGGGCCGAAGCGGCACTTCACCTTCACCAATCCGCTGCCGATGCTTTATGACCGCATGGCCGCGGTGAGGCACCTCGCCGGCGACGTGCCGGTCGAGGGGCGCGTCGTATTCTCGATGCTCGGCGAGTTCCCGAAGGGCCGGCCGGACGTCGTGCTGCGCCTCGATGCGCTGCAGGAAGAGTTCCCGGTTGTCGAACGCATCCCGGGAGGCGCCGCGGCCGCCTTCGCCGGAGTCTGGGAGCGCATCAAGAAGCTCGCCCAGCCCAATCCGCTGGCCAGCTAGCAACGAGGGGACATTCTCCTTTTTTTGTTTCGGAAAAAAGGAGAATGTCCCCTGCCTTACAAAGGGGAATGTCCCCTATTTTTTTCTATTTGTTGCGGGTGGCGTGGTCAGCGAGCACGCGCGCCACGCAGCCGGTCAGGTGCTTGCCCGTCGCAATGTGCAGGAACTCGTTCGGACCGTGCGCGTTCGACTGCGGCCCGAGAACGCCGGTGACCAGGAACTGTGTCTTCGGGAACTTCTCGCCGAGCATACCCATGAACGGAATGCTGCCGCCGGTGCCCATGTACATCGCATCTCGTCCGAAGAACTCTCTCGAAGCCGCGTGCATCGAGTCCTCGAGCCATGGCGCGATCGTCGGAGCGTTCCAGCCGCCCATCGCCGACTCCATGTCTACCGTGACCCGCGCGCCATAAGGTGGGTCGCGCATCAGCGCCTCACTCAGCGCCGCAGCGGCTTTTCTCGGGTCCATGGTCGGCGGCAGCCGGAAAGACAGCACGAGCGTCGTCTGCGGGCGCAGCGTGTTGCCCGCGTCGCTGCTGGCGGGAATGCCGTCGGCTCCGGTCACGCAGAGAGTCGGTCGCCAGGTGTTGTTCAGCAGCAATTCGTATGGGTCGTTCGACACCGGGCGCATGCCGGGCGGGAACGGGAACTTCTCGAACACGGCGCTGCCCAGCGCTTCGGCCGCCGCGCGCGCCTGCACCTGCCGGTCCCGCGGGATCGGCACGTTCAGTTCCTCGACGAGGATGGCGCCAGAGCCGGCATCCTCGACACGCGCCAGCAGTTCGCGGATCACGCGGACGCTCGATGGCACGATACCGCTCGCGGTCCCGGAGTGGACGCCCTCGGTGAGGACTTCCACCTTCAGCGTGGCGATGACATTGCCCCGGAGCGACGTCGTGCACCAGAGCTGCTCGTAGTTGCCGCATTCGGCATCCAGGCATACGACCAGCGTGGGCGTGCCGAGCCGATCGCCCAGTGCGTCGAGGTAATGCACGAGATCGAAACTGCCGCTTTCCTCGCAGGCCTCGATCAATACAAGGCATCGGGCGTGGGGGACGCCCTGGTCGCGCAAGGCCCGGATTGCCGTCAGCGAGGCAAAAACCGCGTAGCCGTCGTCGGCCCCGCCACGGCCGTACAGCTTTCCGTCGCGCATTACCGGCTTCCAGGGTTCGAGCCCGTTCGACCAGCCGGTGAATTCGGGCTGCTTGTCCAGGTGCCCGTACATCAGCACGCAGTCATCGACCTGGCCCGGTACGTCGACAAGCAGCACCGGCGTCCTGCCCGGCAGCCTGAGGATTTCAACCTGCGCGCCTTCGGGTGCGTTCGCCTCGCACCAGCCGCGCATCAACTGGACGGCCGCCTCCATATGGCCGTTGGCCTCCCAGTCGGCGTCGAAATTCGGCGACTTGTTCGGAATCCGGATGTAGTCCTGCAGCGCCGGGATGATGGATTGATCCCAGGCTGAGTCGATCAAGGCGCGTGCTTTCTGGTGGTCCATATTGCTCAACTAATCATATATTTAGGGGTCTATTTTAAAGTAATAAGCGCGATCATGGAACGCCGCCGGCCGGGAACGAAAAGAACGCCAGCGCGTTCCGGGTAGTTGCTGCCGCGACGGCGGCGGGAGTCTCGCCTCGACAGGCCGCAACTGTTTCGAGAATGTGTGGCAGGTAGCGTGGCTCATTGCGCCGGGACTTCGGACGCGGCTCGAGGTCCCGGGGCAGCAGGTACGGCGCGTCTGTCTCGAGCATCAGGCGGTCGAGTGGGACCAGGCGAACCACGTCGCGCAGGTGCGCCCCCCTGCGCTCGTCGCAGATCCAGCCCGTAATGCCAATCGACAATCCAAGCGCCAGGTAGTCGCGCAGTTCCCGCTCGTCGCCGGTGAAGCAGTGGGCCACCGCGCCGCTGAGGCGTGGCAGGTAGTCGCCGAGAATCGCCGTGAATGCGTCGTGGGCGTCGCGCTGATGGAGGAACACCGGCTTGCCGGTCTCGGCCGCAAGCTCCAGCTGCAGCCGGAACACGCGCTCCTGGTCGTGGTGGGGCGAGAAATTACGGAAGTAGTCGAGCCCGCACTCGCCGGCGGCACCGACTTCGGGAGCCTGCAGCAGGCCGCGCAATTCCTCGAGTTCGGCGTGGTGGAAATCGCGGGCGTGATGCGGGTGGATGCCGGCGGTTGCGCGGAACGTTGCAGGCGCCGTCCGGACCAGTTCGATGGCAGCGCGGGTGCTGGCGAGTGTGCTGCCGGTGATCACCATGTGATGAACCCCGGCGGCCACTGCCGCCGCGACCACGTCGTCGCGGTCGTGGTCGAAGCTGTCGTGTGCCAGGTTGAGTCCGATGTCCGCCAGCGCAAGAGTCATCAAGTGATCGCTGTGATAATGTTCGCGCCTTCGCGGCGCATGCCGGCCCCGCGCCCTGGGCTGCATTCTAGCGGCCTGTGCGCCGGTACGCCGCCCGCCACACTACAGGCAACGGAAAACACATGTCGCTTGACAAGGCTGCCCTCGAAAGCCTGCGGCTCGACCGCGATTCGGACCCGAAGCGCTACCAGGAAACCGGTACCGGGCGCCGGCGCTGGTGGATTGTCGGCGCCGTCGCGATGGCGGTCGCCGCGCTGATCGCATGGAAGGTGCTGAATTCCGCCGTGCCGGTGCGCACCGTGGTGGTGGAGCCACCCGCTGGAGCGTCCGACGGCGCGGTGCTGAACGCCTCCGGCTACGTGGTGGCACGAAGGCTTGCGACGGTGAGTTCCAAGGTCACCGGGCGGATCGACGAGGTCCTGTTCGAGGAGGGCGCCAACGTGCAGCAAGGCCAGGTGCTGGCGCGGCTCGATCCCTCGACGACGCAGGCACAGTATGATGTCGAGAGCCGCAGCCTCGCTGCCGCGCGAAGCAGCCTTGGCGAGATCGAAGTTCGCCTACAGGATGCGCGCCGCACGCTGGCACGCAATCGGAGCCTGGTCGAGGGCAAGCTTGTCTCGCAGAGCGTGCTTGATGCATCCGAGGCCGAGGTGGCGGCGCTCGAGGCGCGCCTCGGAGCAGCCAGGGCCGAGGTCCGGGTGGCCCAGAGCCGAGTGGCGCTCGCGCAGCAGGCCATGGACGACCTGGCAATCCGCGCGCCGTTCTCCGGGGTCGTCATCTCGAAGGACGCGCAGCCCGGCGAGACCGTTTCGCCGATCTCTGCCGGGGGCGGCTTCACGCGTACCGGTATCGCCACGATCGTGGACATGGAGTCGCGCGAGATCGAGGTGGACGTGAACGAGGCCTACATCAACCGGGTGAGCGACGGGCAGACGGTAGCGGCCGTGCTCGATGCCTATCCGGACTGGACCATTCCGGGCCACGTCATCAGCATCGTTCCTACGGCGGACCGGCAGAAGGCCACGGTGCGGGTTCGCATCGCTTTCGAGCAGCTCGACCCGCGCATCCTGCCCGACATGGGTATCAAGGTGCGGTTCCTCGAAGAGCCCGGCAGCGTCGCCGCGGGCCGCCCGATGATTCCGGCGAACGCGGTAGCGCGTGAAGGCCCGACGACCGTGGCATGGGTGGTGCGCGACGGCAAGGTCGAGAAGCGCGCTGTCGAACTGGGCGAGGAGAACGCGCAGAGTTACCCGGTGCTCAAGGGCCTCGAAGGCGGCGAGTCCGTGGTGATAGATCCTCCGCGGCGGCTGCGCGACGGCGCGGCGGTGGAACTCGAGGGCGCCTGATCGTGGCGCAGCCGATCGTCCGGATCCGCGACCTCGTCAAGGAGTACCGCCGCGGGGTCGAGGTCGTGCGTGTGCTCGACGGGCTGTCGCTGGACATTGAGGCGGGCGACTTCGTCGCGCTGATGGGTCCGTCGGGTTCGGGCAAGTCGACCCTGCTCAACCTGATCGGCGGCATCGACCGCCCCAACGGCGGTGAACTCGAGGTCGATGGCCTGCGGGTCGATCGCCTCGGCGATGCCGCGCTGGCCCGCTGGCGGGCCGACAATGTCGGCTTCGTGTTCCAGATGTACAACCTGCTGCCGGTCCTGACCGCGGAGCGCAACGTCGAGTTGCCACTGTTGCTCAAGGACCTGGACCGCGAGCAGCGGGCGAGGCGGGTTGCTGCAGCACTGAAGCTGGTCGGATTGTCGGATCGTGCGAAGCACCGTCCCCGCGAACTCTCCGGCGGACAGGAGCAGCGTGTCGGCATTGCACGGGCAATCGTTACCGACCCGACACTGCTGCTCTGCGACGAGCCCACCGGCGATCTCGATCGCAGGTCCGGCGACGAAATCCTCGACCTGCTGCAGGCGCTCAACCACGAATACGGCAAGACCATCATCATGGTCACCCACGACCCGCACGCTGCAGAGCGCTCGCACCGCACGATACACCTCGACAAGGGGCTGCTCAGGGAGGACGCCGCGTGATCGGCAGGTACGTTCCCCTGCTCGCCGCGAGCCTGCGCCGCAAGCGGCTGCGCACGTTCTTCACGATCGCCTCGATCGTGATTGCGTTCCTGCTGTTCGGGCTCGCGCAGTCGATGCGCCATGCATTCGAGGCGGGGGTCAACGTCGCCGGTGCGGACCGGCTGCTCACGATGCACAAGGTGTCGTTCACACAGCTGCTGCCGGCGAGCTACGAGAACCGAATCCGCAGCGTCGATGGCGTGGTCGAGGTGACGCCACAGACCTGGTTCGGCGCCTGGTACCAGGATGAGCGTAACCAGATCCCGGCCTTCCCGGTGAAGCCGGAGGCGCTGTTGCGCATGTATCCCGAGTGGGTCGTGCCGGAAGACCAGAAGCAGGCCTGGCTCGCGGACCGCTCCGGGATAATGGTCGGCCGCGCGCTGGCGGACCTGTACGGCTGGAAGCCCGGCGATGCGGTGCCGCTGAACTCCTCGATCTGGCGCAACAACGACGGCAGCTATGTGTGGCCGGTCACGGTGCGTGCGATCTTCGACGTGCCGGAGGGCGGCGACACGCGCAACCTCGTCATGCACCAGGAATACTTCGAGGAGGCCAAGGCCTTCGGCAAGGGGCTGGTGGGCTGGTACCTGGTCCAGGTACGTGACCCCGACCGTGCGCAGTCGGTGTCGAAACAGATCGACCTGCTGTTCGCGAACTCTCCGGCCGAGACCAAGACCTCCTCGGAGCGCGCCATGGCGCAGTCGTTCGTGAACCAGGTCGGCAACATCGGCAAGATCCTCGATGCGATCGTGACCGCCGTGTTCTTCACCATGCTGATCGTGACGGCCAACACCATGGCGCAGTCGGTCCGCGAGCGCACCAACGAGATCGGCGTCCTGAAGACGCTCGGATTCTCCAACGGCGGCGTGCTCGGCATGGTGCTCGCGGAGTCGATGCTGGTGACGGTGATCGGGGGGGTGCTGGGGCTCGCGGCCGCCTGGTGGATGGGCGTGCAGTTCGAACCGGTGTTCCGGCAGTACCTGCCCGGATTCAGCCTGCAATGGGATGCGGTGCTCAGGGGCTGCACGTGGATCGTGGCGCTCGGCCTCGCCGCGGGCGCCGTGCCAGCGCTGCAGGCCATGCGTTTGCGGATTGTCGAGGCGCTGCGGCGCGACTGAGCAGGGCATGCGCACCTCACTGAACCAGCTCGTCGCCATCACCGGGATGAACCTGCGCAACCTGCCGCAGCGGATCGGGACCTCGCTGGTCGCGGTCGTGGGCATTGGCGGCGTGGTCGCGGTGCTGGTGTCGCTGCTGTCGATGGGGCAGGGGTTTCGCGCGGCACTGGACCTGTCCGGCAGCGACGACGTGGCCATCATCCTGCGCGGTGGTGCCGGCGACGAACTCTCGAGTGCCTTCAACCGTGAGCAGGTGTCCGTGATCCTGTCGGCAGCGGGAATCATGCGCGACGGCAAGGGGCCGGTTGCTTCGCCGGAGTTCTACACGATCGTGGACCTGCCGATGCGCAGCACCGGCACGGCGGCAAATGTGCCGTTTCGGGGTGTCACCGCGCGTGCAATGGACGTGCGCAGCGGCTTTCGCATGACGGCAGGCCGCATGTTCGAGCCTGGCAAGGACGAGGTCATCGTCGGTCGGGGCGCTTTCTCGCAGTTCGGCAACGTCGACCTGGGCCGCAAGGTCACCTGGGGCTCCCACGAATGGCGCGTGGTCGGGGTGTTTGAATCGGGTGGCAGCGTGTCCGAGTCGGAGGTATGGACGGACCTGAGCGTCCTGCAGGGCGTCTACAGGCGCGGCAATTCGGTGCAGGTCATACGGGCGCGGCTAACGTCGCCCGCAGCCCTGGCCACGCTCAAGGACGCCCTCGAGGGCGATCCACGGGTGAATGCGGCTGCCCGCGCCGAGAAGGACTTCTACGCCGACCAGTCGCGAATCCTGGTCACGCTGGTCAACTACGTCGGTTCCGCGATCGCGCTGCTGATGGGCGTGGGGGCGGTGTTCGCGGCGCTCAACACCATGTACTCGGCGGTTTCTTCGCGTACGCGGGAGATAGCCACGCTGCGCGCGCTTGGCTTCGGCGCGGCTCCGGTGGTGATATCCGTTCTGTTCGAGGCGGCCGTGCTCGGCCTGCTCGGCGGTGTGGCCGGAGGCGCACTGGTGTATTTCGGCTTGAACGGTTACCAGGCATCGACGCTCAACTGGGCCAGTTTCAGCCAGATCGCGTTTGCTTTCACCGTGACCCCTCGGTTGCTGTTGACCGGCCTGGTCTACGCACTGCTGCTTGGCCTGGTCGGTGGCCTGCTGCCCGGCCTGCGGGCCGCACGGCTGCCCGTGACAGTCGGGCTCCGGGAACTGTAGGGGCCAAGGGCGTGGGCATCTTGCGACGTCGAGTACGCCTGGGGCGCGATGAGGGTGATCCGCTGCAACTCGGGCTGTGGCCTTCTCGGGACAACTCACCGGGTTGGAACGTGCGCATCAGCCGCCGGGCGCGTCGCTTGTCGATGCGCGTCTCCCCGGGAGGCAGGGTCGAGGTCGTGGTCCCGCCCGGTGTCGGCATCCCGGCAGTGGAGCGATTCGTTGCCACGCACCGGGAATGGGCGGAGCGACGCCTGCAGGAACTGGCGCTGGACGCGCCACGTGCCGGGGAGCGGCGCCCGGAGACCGTGGAACTCGAGATGCTCGCGAAACGCTGGCACGTGGAATACGCGCAGTCGTCGCGATCGTCGGTGTCGGACAACGGCGAGGGCGCGCTGCGGGTCAGGACACCGCGGGGAACCGACGCACAGGTTGCCCGCGCGCTGCTCCGCTGGCTCGCCCGCGAGGCCGAGGGTCACCTTCGAGACCGGCTCGACTCGGTGTCGGCGGAAACCGGGCTCGACTATGCACGCATGATCCTGCGTCGCCAGCGTACGCGGTGGGGAAGCTGCTCATCAGCCGGCACCGTGAGCCTGAACGTGTGCCTGGTCTTCCAGCGACCGGAGGTCGTGCGCTACCTGATGATCCACGAGCTTTGTCACCGGCGTCACATGAATCATTCGCCAGCGTACTGGAAGCTGGTGGCGTCCTTCGAACCGCACTGGCGGGCGCTGGACAAGGAACTGCTCAAGGGCTGGAGGAAAGTCCCGGCGTGGGCATTTCCGTAGCGACGAGCGCCGTCGCGCGGCAGCCTCCGCCACGGCGGCCGAGCCGGGGCGCCATGGCGTCGCTCGGCTGTGTAAGATATCGCCCGCTCCCGACCAACCCGGACACGAAGTACGCAATGAAAGAACGCCTGCAGAACATCAATGTCCTCTCGAGCGAAATACTGCCGACGCCGGAGCAGGTCAAGCAGTTGCTGCCGTTGCCGGCCGAGTCCGAGGAATTCGTATACAGCAGCCGCAATGCCGTGAGGCGCATCCTCGATCGCGAGGATCCCAGGATATTCGTCGTGGTTGGCCCGTGCTCGATCCACGACACGGTGGCGGCGCGCGAATACGCGGCGCGGCTGCGGGCGCTCGCCGGGCGCGTGGAGGGCACGATGCTGCTGCTGATGCGCGTGTACTTCGAGAAGCCGCGCACCACGGTCGGCTGGAAGGGACTGATCAACGACCCCGACATGGACGATTCGTTCCAAATCGAAAAGGGCATTCGCCAGGCGCGCGAACTGCTGCTGCACCTCGCGGACAGCCGGATTCCGGCGGCAACCGAGGCGCTCGACCCGATCATGCCGCAGTACCTGTCTGAGCTCGTCACGTGGACGGCGATCGGCGCGCGCACCACCGAATCACAGACGCACCGGGAGATGGCGAGCGGACTGTCTACGCCGGTGGGCTTCAAGAACGGGACCGACGGGTCGCTCTCGGTTGCCGTGAATGCGCTGCAGTCGGCGCGGCACCCGCATCACTTCCTCGGCATCACGCAGCAGGGCCAGTCCGCGGTGTTCCGCACGCGGGGAAATTCCTATGGCCACATCGTGCTGCGCGGCGGCGGCGGGCGCACCAACTACGATTCGGTCAGCATCGCGCTCTGCGAGCGGGAGCTCGAAAAGGCGGGCCTGCCAACCAGCATCGTCATCGACTGCAGCCATGGCAATTCCACCAAGGACCCGGGATTGCAGCCGCTGGTGGCCGAGAATCTCGGTAACCAGATTCATGAGGGCAACAGCTCCATCGTCGGAATGATGCTCGAGAGCAACCTGAACTGGGGCAGCCAGCCGATTCCGGCCGACCGCAGCCAGCTCCAGTACGGCGTATCGGTCACGGACGCCTGTATTGACTGGGAAACCACGGAAAACCTGCTGCTGTCGCTGGATGAGCGACTGCGGGCGGCCCCGCGCTTCGCGCAGGGTCCTGCCGCCGGCTGAACCCGGCAGCGCGGCAGTGCACCGATATCGCGGCATGGCGCGCCAGGCCGCGATGCCGGCGCCTGTCGGCTGCTAATATCCGTACTTCGTTCCATGGTTCCGGGAGGACCAGTACATGACGATCAAGGTTGGCGACAAGATGCCCGCGGGCACGTTCACGTATCCCGGGCCGGACGGCCCGCAGAAAATCACGACGGAGCAGCTGTTCACCGGCAAAAAGGTCGTGCTGGTGTCGGTCCCGGGTGCATTCACCCCGACCTGTGACGCCAGGCACCTGCCGGGCTACGTGGAGCACGCGGCCGCTTTCAAGGCCAAGGGCGTCGATACGGTGGCCTGCATGGCCGTGAACGACGTGTTCGTGATGAAGGCCTGGGGCAAGTCCTCGGCGGTCGAAGACAAGGTGCTCATGCTCGCCGACGGCAACGGCGACTACGCCCGGGCGCTTGGTCTCGAATTCGACGCGTCCGGCTTCGGCATGGGCGTGCGCGGCCAGCGCTTTGCGGTCGTGGTCGACGACGGCAAGGTCACGGGCCTGTTTGTCGAGGGACCGGGCGAGTTCAAGGTGTCCAGCGCCGAGTACGTGCTCGGCCAGCTCTGAACGGCGCGTGCGGAGGGGATCCCGGCCGCGCGCCATGCGATCCGGAACGAGGCGGGCCCCGATGGCCCGCCTCGTTTTCCTCAGCCGAGTTGCTTCTCGAGATCCGGCACGATCGTGAACAGGTCGCCGACCAGGCCGATGTCCGCGGCCTCGAAGATCGGGGCCTCACTGTCCTTGTTGATCGCGACGATGGTGCGCGCGTCCTTGATGCCGGTCATGTGCTGGATCGCGCCCGAAATTCCGATGCCGATGTACAGTTCCGGCGCGATGATCTTGCCGGTCTGCCCAACCTGCAGGTCGTTCGGAACGTAGCCTGCGTCCACCGCGGCACGCGAGGCGCCGACTGCCGCGCCCAGCTTGTCCGCGAGGCTGTAGATCAGCTTGAAACCATCGGCGCTGCCCAGTGCGCGGCCACCAGCCACGACGCGCGCGGCCGATTGCAGGTCCGGTCGGTCGGTCGTGGCGCCCGATCGTGAGACAAACCGTGTGTGCGTCGGCAGCGCGACACCCGGATCGACTTTCGTCACCGCGGCGCTGCCACCGGTGGCAGCGGCCTCGAATGACGCGACTCGCACCGTTGCAACGACCTTGTCCGCCGCGGGCACGTCCAGCGTCAGCACGGCGTTGCCCGCGTACACAGGGCGCCTGAAGCGGTGAGGGCCTTCGACGGCCATTACGTCACTCACCTGGCCGACACCGAGCAATGCTGCCACGCGCGGCATCAGGTCCTTGCCGAAGGTTGTTGACGGGCCGAAGACGTGCGTGTAGCCGGCGGCAAGTTTCGCGACCTGTGGCGCGAGTATCGCGGCAATGCCTTCGGCATTGGCCGGATTGTCCACGGCGATCACGCTGGCGACGCCGGCAATGGCCGCAGCCTGGCTCGCAACGGCCGAAGAGTCGGTGGCCAGCACCAGTACGTCGACGGTCGCGTCGGGGAGCTTCGCGGCGCAGCTCACGCACTTCAGCGTGCTGGGATTGAGCGTGGCACCGTCATGTTCTGCAACGACAAGAATCTTGCTCATCACACCAACCCCTTCTTCTTGAGCGCGTCGACCAGTTCGGCGACGTCCTTGACCATGACGCCTTTCTGGCGCTGCGGCGGCGGTTCGACCTTCACGGTGGTGAACGGCGACGCCTCGGCCACGCCGAAATCGGCCAGGCCGAGTATCTCGAGCGGCTTTTTCTTGGCCTTCATGATGTCAGGCAGCTTCACGTAGCGCGGCTCGTTCAGGCGCAGGTCTACGCTCATTACTGCAGGCAGTTCGACTTCAAGAACCTCGAGACCTGCATCCACTTCGCGGGTGACGGTCGCCTTGCCGTCCGCGATCTCGATCTTGGAGCACGACACTGCCTGCGGCCGATCCCAGATACCGGCGAGCATCTGTGCGGTCTGGCCATTGTCGTCGTCGATGGCCTGCTTGCCGAGGAGCACCAGGAACGGCTGCTCCTTTTCGATCAGCTTGTGGAAGATCCGCGCGACCGCCAGCGGCGGAACGACCGTGTCGGCCTGCACCAGCACTGCCCGGTCCGCGCCCATTGCGAGCGCCGTGCGCAGCTGTTGCTGGGCATCGGACGGGCCGATGCCGACGGCGACCACCTCGTCGGCGAGGCCACGTTCCTTGATGCGCAGCGCTTCCTCGAGAGCGATCTCGTCGAAGGGATTGATGCTCATCTTCACGCCTTCGGTGATCACGCCCGAGTTGTCCGGCTTGACCCGGACCCGGACGTTGTAGTCCACCACGCGTTTCACGCCCACGATGATTCTGCGCACGCGCCTGTCTCCTCTTGCTCTATTCGGTTACCCGGTCAAATTTACCTTGCAGTGCAGCAGCATACCAGCCCTCGACGGTCCGGACCGCGATCATGACTGCCCGGCCACGGGGCTCGGGACGGGGACGGCCGATCCGCGGCCGCTACCTATTGACGGGTTGGCTCAGCCTCGCCAGCCGCGCTTCTCGTCGAGCTGGCGCGTGAGGTTCAGCATGCGGCGGTAGCTCTCGTACCTGCGGGGGTCGATAGTGCCGCTTTCAACCGCGGCACGGACAGCACATTGCGGCTCGCGGTTGTGCAGGCAGTCCTGGAACCGGCAGCCAGCCGCCAGGGCATGCAGTTCCGGATATCCGCGCTGCACGTCCCGCAGCGGCACCACCGGGGGCGCGTAGTCGCGCACGCCGGGGGAGTCCGCCAGTTCACCCCACGGCAGCCTCACGATGGCCGACGAGACGGTCGTGTGACGGCCTTCGCCTGAGCGCTCCGACAGCCGCCCGGTCGCGCGCAGAGCGTCTCCCGCCAGCGCATTGAGCACCGAGGACTTGCCAACCCCCGATTGTCCGGCAAGCAGGGTCCTGCGCCTGCGCAGCAGGTCGATGAGCCCATCCAGGCCGGCGCCGGTGCGCGCCGACACCTCGCACACCGGGAAACCCATTGCACGAAGCGGCTCGACGAACGACAGGTCGCCACTGTCGACCGGGAGGTCCATCTTGTTGACGATCAGCAGCGGCTGGATGCCGGCGTAGAATGCCCCGGCAGCGTAGCGATCCACGATGTAAGGGTCGGAAGTCGGCACCCGCGCGACGACGATCCCAAGCTGGTCGAGGTTGGCGGCGATCGATTCCTCCAGACCACGGCTGTCGCTGCGGCTGAGCAGATTGCGTCGGGGAAGCCGCTCGACAACGCTCATTTCATCGGAGCCCTGGCGCTGCTCGACGCGAACCTGGTCGCCCGCGACGACGTCAAGCTTCCGCCCGCGCAGGTTGCAGGTCACCGTTTCGCCATCGGCCAGTTCGACGACCACGCGCCGCCCGTATGACTCAATGACGCAGCCGGTAGCGTCCCGGACACTCACGATACTGCGGCGGGGGTCGCCGGGGCCGTTCGCAGCAATGCGTTCAGGCGCTCGATGCGAGCGGCCGGTGGCGGGTGAGAATCGTAGAAGGCCGAGTGAATCGGGTCCGGCGTGAGCGTACTGGCGTTGTCCCTGTAGAGCACCACCAGGGCTTCCGAGAGAGACCGGGCATCACTGTGGCGGGCCGCAAAAGCGTCCGCCTGGAACTCGTGGCGCCTGGACCAGGCAGCCGTGGCGGGCGTCAGGGGCCAGGTGAAGACCGGAGCAACCAGCATGAACAGGATCAGCGCGGCTGCATCGCTTGCCTCGGGAACACCAAGGGATGAATAGAACCACGCGTGCCCGGCAAGCCAGCCCAGCAGGGCGAACCCGGCAAAGCTCGCGAGTATCCCGACCACGATGCGCTGCGGAACGTGGTGCAGGCGGAAGTGCGCGAGTTCGTGCGCCAGCACGGATTCGACCTGCGGCGGTGCAAGCCGTGACACCAGCGTGTCGAAGAAAACGATCCGCTTCTCCCGGCCCAGGCCAGTGAAATATGCATTGCCGTGGGAAGAACGGCGCGACCCGTCCATGATGAATACGCCACTGGCATGAAATCCACAGCGCTCGAGCAGTGCATCGATTCGCGACCGGAGGGCCGGATCCTCGAGCGGTGTGAACTTGTTGAACAAGGGTGCGATCAGGCGCGGCCAGGCCCAGGTAAGCGCCAGCGTGAAGATTGTCCACGCGAGCCAGCCCCCGAGCCACCACAAATTACCGAGCGCCGACATGATCCATAGCACGCACGCGGCGACGAGCCCACCCAGCAGCAGGCCCAGCGCCCATCCTTTTGCGAGGTCGGCCACGTAGACGGCAGGCGTCGTGTGATTGAACCCGAACCGCTGCTCCAGCGAGAAGGTGCGGTAGATGCCGAAGGGTAGTGACAAAAGGGCGACGCAACCGAAAACCGCCAGGATCAGCAGCGTTCCGGAAATCAGCGGAGGCAGGCCCAGCCGCCCGACCAGGGTCTCGATTTGTGCGATGCCTCCGCCAAGAGTCAGCCAGAGCAGAACCACGGTGTCGAAGCCGACTTCGAGCATGCCGAGACGCTGCTTGGCAATCGTGTAATCCGCCGCCTTTGCGTGTTCTGACGGTTTTACGACGGCTGCGAAGGCCGGCGGCACCGACGCTCGCGTCGACGCGACATAAGCGACCTGGCGCCGCGCCAGCCATAACTGGACCGCGACATGTGCCGCCAGGAAACACAGGAAAAGGTAGGTGAATGCATGCATTGGGGGGAGCTCGTGCCGGGGGGCAGCTTAACTTTTGCTAGAATCGACCACAATCAGGCGCCATTCGGCGCGGTGGCGGTCGCGCAGTGACGATTGAGGACAATCTCGTCTGGATAGACCTCGAGATGACCGGGCTCGATCCGGCGCTTGACCACATTATCGAGATCGCGACGATCGTGACCGACTCGCACCTGAATTTGATTGCTGAGGGCCCGGTGATCGCAATTCACCAGAGCGATGCGGTGCTGGACAAGATGGACGAGTGGAACCGCACGACGCATGGCACGTCGGGCCTGGTGGAGCGGGTGAGGGCGAGCCGGGTCGATGCGGCCCAGGCCGAAGCGCAAACCATACGAGTTCCTGGCCCTGCATGCACTTCGCGGAGCCTCGCCGATGTGCGGTAACAGTATCTGTCAGGACCGCCGGTTCCTGGCGCGGGAGATGCCGGTTCTCGAGCGCTTCTTTCACTACAGAAATCTGGATGTCAGCACTTTGAAGGAACTGGCGCGCCGCTGGGCGCCAGGGGTACTCGCTGGAGTGCGGAAGGCATCGGCACATTCAGCGCTGGACGATGTCCGAGAATCGATCGAGGAGTTGAGGCATTATCGGCGATTGTTTGTGCGGTGCGCATGAAGTCAGTTGAATCGCGCATGCCAATACAGCTGAAATATGTCTGCACAATTAACCAAGACGCCGAGCCTTATAGATGAGCAAAGCCATCCAGGATCGGGTTCTTGCGGCAACGATGTCTTGCCTACGGCCGCTAGCACGAGTCTTGCTTCGTTCTGGAATCAATTACAGGCAGTTTTCCGAGGCAGCTAAGAATGCATTCTTCGAGGAGGCTGTAAGCGAGCGCGATCGGCGAGGCAATAACGCTAACGTATCAAGAATTGCTGTCCGTACTGGACTGTCGCGCAAGGAAGTTGGCCGAATGAGAGATGCGAGACTAGCGCGGCAGGCAGCAGTCAATCCAGTGGGTTATTTTCAAAGCGCCGGCCACGCCGCGCGAGCCCTTCAGTTGTGGTTTTCCGACCCGCGCTTTGTCGATATCGCCGGTCGACCGAAGGAACTCTCGTTCACTGGAGAAAGTGATTCCTTTATCGCCTTGGTGCGAGCGGTCGGGGGTGACATCCCTCCAGGGGCTGTTCGGGCTGAATTACTTGCTTCAGGATCGATTGTGGAGACTGCTACTGGAAGTTTGAAAGCTATACGGCGCTATTTCGTGCCCGGGAATATCGACGAAGATTTGGTAATTGGTCTTACGCAAATAGTTCGTCCATTGATAGAGGGTCTGGCGCGGAATACGGGGGCGGACAGGTCAGACCGGTTTCTTCAGAGGATTTCGTACTCCGACCGACTCTACCCGGTCGCTGTTCCGCTTTTTCGTCAAATTGCACGCGAGCGCAGCGCCAACTTTGTTCAATCCATCGATGACTGGCTAAGTTCAAATGAAACCAAGTCGGAAGCCGCGACAAGCCCGCCTTTGCGGGTGGGAGTTGGCGTCTTCTATTTCGAAGGCCCGGCACCTGGCGAAATTGACCGACCATCGGTCGATTCAGAGTAGCTGATAAACGAATTGTCCGCCCGCGGTAGATTCGGCTAGCAGCATCTGGTCTCATACAAAAAAACAGGCGCGGCCAAGTGGTCGCGCCCGCTTGTTCGGCACTATCGGAAAAGCGCTCTTATGGCAGTATTCGCACCTGCATCGCCTGAAGCGGCGAGCCATTGTCAGGTTGCACCCCTACAACTGCCACCAACTGTCCGAGCTTAACCTGAATACTTGCGGACGACAGGAGAGCGGTGTAATCGACCGTCAACTGCCCCAGTCCGAAATTTCCGGTGTACGGCTGGGTTGAAGTGACACGTCCAACTATCAGTACTCTTGAGACGCCAGCTGTGTAGGAATCCGCCTTGGGCTTCAGACTGGCTGCGCGGAAATTGCCGCTTTTGTCTTCAGATCCAGTGACGCTTGCGACAATTACCGCGCCCGTCGACAGCTGATCGGCCATCAATTGGAGCGCTGAGCTTCCAGCTGGACCCTGATATGTCTGGCCAAGAATAGTGACCTGGCCGGTGCGGGCATCAATTTTCTCAATCGGCCCTTGCACCAGAGTGCCTGGCGCATAGGCTGACAACAGGTCGCCACCGATGATGGCACTGGCGTTGCCGCGCTTCACCTTGGCCAGGTCCCCACCGATGATGGCACTGGTGTCGCCACCGATGATGGCACTGGTGTCGCCGCCGATGATGGCGCTGGCGTCGCCGCCAATGATGGCGCTGGCATTGCCGCGCTTCACCTTGGCCAGGTCCCCACCGATGATGGCACTGGTGTCGCCACCGATGATGGCACTGGCGTCGCCGCCAATGATGGCGCTGGCGTCACCGCCAATGATGGCACTGGCGTCGCCGCCAATGATGGCACTGGCGTTGCCGCGCTTCACCTTGGCCAGGTCCCCCACCGATGATGGCACTGGTGTCGCCACCGATGATGGCGCTGGTGTCGCCGCCGATGATGGCGCTGGCGTCGCCGCCAATGATGGCGCTGGCATTGCCGCGCTTCACCTTGGCCAGGTCCCCACCGATGATGGCGCTGGTGTCGCCACCGATGATGGCGCTGGTGTCGCCGCCGATGATGGCGCTGGCGTTGCCGCGCTTCACCTTGGCCAGGTCCCCACCGATGATGGCACTGGTGTCGCCACCGATGATGGCGCTGGTGTCGCCGCCGATGATGGCGCTGGCGTTGCCGCGCTTCACCTTGGCCAGGTCCCCACCGATGATGGCACTGGTGTCGCCACCGATGATGGCACTGGTGTCGCCACCGATGATGGCACTGGCGTCGCCGCCAATGATGGCGCTGGCATTGCCGCGCTTCACCTTGGCCAGGTCCCCACCGATGATGGCGCTGGTGTCGCCACCGATGATGGCGCTGGCGTCGCCGCCGATGATGGCGCTGGTGTTGCCGCGCTTACTGGCCAGGTCCCCACCGATGATGGCACTGGTGTCGCCACCGATGATGGCGCTGGCATTGCCGCGCTTCACCTTGGCCAGGTCCCCACCGATGATGGCGCTGGTGTCGCCACCGATGATGGCGCTGGTGTCGCCGCCGATGATGGCGCTGGCATTGCCGCGCTTGACGTTGGCCAGTCGCCACCGATGATGGCGCTGGCGTCGCCGCCAATGATGGCGCTGGCGTTGCCGCGCTTCACCTTGGCCAGGTCCCCACCGATGATGGCACTGGCGTCGCCGCCAATGATGGCGCTGGCGTCACCGCCAATGATGGCGCTGGCGTCACCGCCAATGATGGCGCTGGCGTCACCGCCAATGATGGCGCTGGCGTCACCGCCAATGATGGCACTGGCGTCGCCGCCAATGATGGCACTGGCGTTGCCGCGCTTCACTTTGGCCAGGTCCCCACCGATGATGGCACTGGTGTCGCCACCGATGATGGCGCTGGCATTGCCGCGCTTCACCTTGGCCAGGTCCCCACCGATGATGGCGCTGGCGTCGCCGCCAATGATGGCGCTGGCGTCGCCGCCAATGATGGCGCTGGCGTCGCCGCCAATGATGGCGCTGGCATTGCCGCGCTTCACCTTGGCCAGGTCGCCACCGATGATGGCGCTGGTGTCGCCACCGATGATGGCGCTGGTGTCGCCGCCAATGATGGCGCTGGCGTCACCGCCAATGATGGCACTGGCGTCGCCGCCAATGATGGCACTGGCGTCGCCGCCGATGATGGCGCTGGCGTCGCCGCGCTTCACCTTGGCCAAGTCCCCACCGATGATGGCGCTGGTGTCACCGCCGATGATGGCGGCCGACGCCGACATGCCAGCTAGAGCTAGCGATACGGCAATAGCAATTGCCGAAAAGCGACAGGAACTGGTCATCCTAATGTCCCCTTTTGTTCTTAATCTGAATGCTACGACGCCGAATCACACGCTCAACGGAAGCTGTCATCACCGGTAGTTGGAAATCGATCAACGAAATGGAAAATTCCAACTCCCGTTCGAATCGATTCATCTGGTGGCAACCGGTGACCACCTTTAACTTCGTGCTGGCCGAGCCAGTCATCGAGGATTTCAAGAAGCTCCTGGCCCTTCTCGCGCACGAGTTCGTCGAACTCAGTGAGTGAGCCAGGCGTTAGGCCTTCCATAGTGATTGCATACCGTTCAAACCTACCTTCACCCTGCTGCTTCTTCTGAAGGTTGTGGTCAACCGTATCAATGAAGTAATTAACTACGTTTCCCAGCCGCTCAAGCCCTATCGGATCAAGCGGCGAGGGTACGTAGGTGCGATTCAGTAGCCGGACGTAGCCGTCACTGGTCTCGATGGCGGCGCCGACCCGAACCAATTCATTCAATAGAGCGCGCGGCGCAGCTCCGTTCGCATAGCGGTCGGCAAGTTCATGGAATGACGTTCTGTCACCCGCGAAAGGAACCTCAAGCGGGAGTCCGTAAGGTCCAAGGTATTCGGGATCTTGGCTCCAGCCTTGCAGGACGCGCGCTACCTGATTAACCCCCACCTCGGAGTCGTTCATGGAGTCCATCGCACGGATGCGATGGACTTCTTGCGCGCTCATTCCGGTAAGAATTCCGAGCCGTGCGTCAGTCTGTGGCCGGTCTTGAGGCATGAGATCAGTGGACGCGATATCTATGTAGGCGCCGCGCACTGCATCGGCAAATTCGCCATAGTGAATCCCGTGACGCACGAGGATGCGCACCAACGGGTGCAGCAAGTGCCGACACGCTGCAAGCAACGGTTTTGTAACGCTGTC
>CAVTNX010000004.1:0-42199 GCA_963736205.1 uncultured Gammaproteobacteria bacterium
GTCCGTGCCCGCACCGAGAAACAGGAAATCGCTACCGCCGAGGCTGAGCTCGCGGCGATCAGCGCGCAGCTGCAGGCGATCCAGAAGCTGCGCAAGACGCGACGCTGAGTGGCACCAGGGACAGTCCCCTGCGGGGACAGTCCCTTCTCAGACCTAGGGACTGTCCCCGCAGGGGACTGTCCCTGTTCAGCCGCAGGGGACTGTCCCCATGCCCGTGTCCCCATGCGAATCGCGCAATAAGAAAGGCCCGCACGGCGGGCCTTTCTTCGTCCGGGCTATCGCCCGCGTGACTACTTGAGCTTCAGCTCGCGCATCAGCTCACTGCCCAGCACGGTGCGCAGCTTGGCGCGTGATACCGTGTCCTCGCTCGACTTCTTCATGTCACCGAAGATCTTCTCGGCCATGGCATCGCTCTTCTCGTTAAGGTTGTCGAGGGCGGCCATGTTCTTGTAGACCGTGACCAGGTACAGGTCCGGATCCTGCGGAGTACGCGGTGCAGTCGCGTATACGTTGTAGCCGAGAATGACGCCCGCGGCCTTCTGCGCGTCCATGAATTCCTTGTAGGGCCCGTCGAGCCAGGCCATGTACGCATCGAACATCCCGTCCTGGGTCCTGATCGAGGACACCTCGACCACGGCGCCTTCCGTGTATGGCCGATCGACGGCCAACGCGGTTCCGATGGCGACAAACGACAGGAACAGGCCAGCCAGCGCGCCGAGCGCGCGATTTCTAAACTTCATGGTGTCTCCCTTTGAGATTGTTTTGCGCGGGGCAGCCCACGCTGTTTGTGCAGGACAGTTGCCCCGCTGCCGACCACCATGCGCGCTCGAGGTACCCAAAGATGGCCGCAGCGCAACACAACACGGCCGCAGGCGCGGGCTTCGGTACAATGTCGCGTAATCACCTGACGCGGATCCGCCCATGCTCCTTTCCGTCGTGATCCTGGCCGCCGGCCAGGGCAAGCGCATGAACTCCGACCTGCCCAAGGTGCTGCAGCCGCTGGCCGGCCGGCCGCTGCTCGGGCACGTGCTCGACGCCGCGCGCGGCCTCGATGCCGCTGCGACCTGCGTCGTGTACGGCCACGGTGGCGAGCAGGTGCCGGCGGCGTTCCCGGATGCGGACGTGCGCTGGGTCCTGCAGGCGGAGCAGCACGGCACCGGGCACGCGGTGGTGCAGGCTATGCCACAGGTGCCCGACGACCACCTGGTGCTGGTTCTCTACGGGGACGTACCGCTGGTACAGGTCGAGACGCTCTCGAAACTCATCGCGGAGGCTGGTGAGGGCGCGATCTCGATCCTGAGCGTGATGTTGACGGACCCGACGGGCTACGGACGCGTGGTGCGCGACGGCGCCGGCAACGTGGTGCGCATCGTCGAGCACAAGGACGCAAACACCAAGGAGCGCGCGATCCACGAGTGCAACTCCGGCGTCATGTGCGCGCCGGCCGGCCGGTTGCGCGCGTGGCTCGGCGCGCTTAAGAACGACAATTCCCAGGGCGAGTACTACCTCACCGACGTGATCGTCGCCGCAGTCAGGAGCGGGCTCAAGGTCCGCGCGGTAATCGCGCCGACGACGGCGGAGGTGCTTGGCGTCAATGACCGGCTGCAGCTTGCCGAACTGGAGACGGCCTATCGCCGACAGCGCGCTGTCGAGCTGATGCTGGCCGGCGTGACCATCGTGGACCCGGCGCGATTCGACGCGCGTGGCCCGGTCAGTGTCGGCCGCGACGTGTACATCGACGTAAACGTGGTGTTCGAGGGATCGGTCAAGCTCGGTGATCGCGTGCGCATCGGACCGAACGTCGTGATCCGCGAATCCGAGATCGGTGATGGCACGCAGGTTTTTGCGAACTGCGTGGTCGAGCGCGCGATCATCGGGCCGAACTGCAACATCGGGCCTTTTGCCCGGTTCCGTCCGTCGGCGAAGCTCGCGGCCGGTGTGCACATCGGCAATTTCGTCGAGGTGAAGAACAGCGTGATCGGCGCTGGAAGCAAGGCCAATCACCTGACCTACCTCGGCGACACCACGATTGGCGAGAAGGTGAACGTCGGGGCCGGAACGATCACCTGCAACTACGACGGCGCGAACAAGTGGCGCACCGAGATCGGTGACGGCGCATTCATCGGCTCCGGCACCATGCTGGTCGCGCCGGTGAAGGTCGGCGCCGGTTCCACCATCGGGGCGGGCTCCACCATCACTCGCGATACGCCCGGGGACAAGCTCACCCTCGAGCGCTCGAAGCAGGTCACCATCCCTGGCTGGAAGCGTCCCGAGAAGAATTAAGTGCCAGGAACCGGGGATTCCGCCCAACGAACTGTGAGGCGGGCCCGGGCAAATCCTCCCACGCTTCGTACTACAATCGCAGGCTGTTGCCGTCCGGATCGGCCGGGATCCGGGGACGCGCCGAAAAATGGCCTAGTCCTTTGATCTGCAAGAAATTCTGATAGCCTCAACTACCCGAAAACGAGGAACACCCGCATGTGCGGAATCGTTGGAGCCATTGCCGATCGCGATGTCGTCCCGATCCTGATCGAGGGACTGAGGCGCCTGGAGTACCGGGGCTACGATTCGGCGGGCGTTGCCGTGTTGAACGGGAGCGGCCAGATGCAGCGCCGGCGCACGGTCGGCAAGGTGCGCATGCTCGAGGAGGCACTCGAGACCGAGCCCACCCATGGGGCCCTGGGGATCGCGCACACGCGCTGGGCGACGCACGGCGTGCCGAGCGAACGCAATGCCCATCCGCACATCTCCCGCGACGGCATCGCAATCGTCCACAACGGCATCATCGAGAACCACGACGAGCTGCGCTCAGAGCTGCAGCGGCTGGGCTACGAGTTCTCCAGCGAGACCGACACCGAGGTGATCGCACACCGAATCCACTACCACCGCAAGGTGACCGGCGACCTGTTCAAGGCTGTGCGTGCGACGGTTGCCGAACTGGACGGCGCGTTTGCACTGTCGGTGATTTCGAGTGACGACCCGGACAGGATCGTGCTGGCCCGCCAGGGCTGCCCGGTGGTCGTAGGCCTCGGTGAGGGCGAGAACTATGTCGCCTCCGATGTTGCGGCACTGTTGCCGGTCACGCGCCGCTTCGTGTTCCTGGAAGAAGGCGACGTCGCTGAAATCCGCAGGAACTCCATCCGGATCATCGACAAGGATGGAAACACGGCGCAACGACCCGAGTGGCTGAGCGAGCAGTCCGCCGATGCCGCCGAGAAGGGCGAGTTCCCGCACTACATGCTCAAGGAAATCTTCGAGCAGCCACGCGCCGTCGCCCAGACCCTCGAAGGGCGCGTAGTCGGCGGCAAGCTGCTCGAGGCTGCGTTCGGACCGGCCGCCCAGGCGGTCTTCGCGAAGACCCAGGCGGTGCGAATCGTTGCATGCGGCACGAGTTTCCACGCGGCTACGGTCGCCCGGTATTTCATCGAGCAGATCTGCCGGCTGCCGTGCTGGGTCGAGATCGCGAGCGAGTACCGGTATCGCAACCCGGTCGTGCCGAAGAACACGTTGTTCGTCAGTGTCTCGCAGTCAGGCGAGACTGCCGATACGCTGGCGGCGCTGCGGATGGCAAAGCAGGCCGGCTACCTTTCGCAGCTCGCCATCTGCAATGCGCCGGAAAGTTCCCTGGTCCGCGAGTCGGAACTGGTGATGCTGACGCGCGCCGGCCCCGAGATCGGCGTCGCCTCGACCAAGGCTTTCACCACGCAGCTCGCCGCGTTCGGCATGCTGGTCGTGGCGTTGGCCAAGTTCCACAGTGCGGACGCGGAGCGTGAGCGCGGACTGGTGCACCGGCTGATTGGAATTCCTTCACTGATCGAAAGCACACTCGTACTCGACGACACGATCCGCGAGCTGGCCAAGCGTTTTGCCGACAAGCAGCATGCACTGTTCCTCGGCCGGGGCGCGATGCATCCGATCGCGATGGAAGGCGCGCTGAAACTGAAGGAAATCTCATACATCCACGCCGAGGCATATCCGGCCGGCGAACTGAAACACGGGCCACTCGCGCTCGTGGATGCGGACATGCCGGTGATCGCAGTCGCGCCGAACAACGACCTGCTCGAGAAGCTCAAGTCGAACCTGCAGGAAGTGCGCGCGCGCGGAGGCGAACTGTTCGTTTTTGCGGACCCCGAGTCGGGCATCGAATCGTCGGAAGGCGTGACGGTGATCCAGATGCCGCGCCACGTGAGTTACTTCCAGGCGCCGGCCGTGTACACGATACCGCTGCAACTGCTCGCGTATCACTGCGCGCTGCTGAAAGGCACCGACGTGGACCAGCCGAGGAACCTCGCGAAGAGCGTGACGGTGGAGTAGAAGGGCATCGGGCTACGCCCGCGTTCGGCGAGGAGCTGTCAGTCGGCAGTCGTTGTTACTCGCCGCTATCGCCGGTTTCTGTGGTGGCTTTTCGCGACGCGTTCATTTCCACGCCTGTAGTTACCGGTCATTCTCGCCATCAGGAGTTGCTGCTCAGTGAAACTCATGTCGGCGATATCCGATGCGAACTCTGCGGCTCTGGCGCCTCGCAGCGTAGTGGCCGTCCTGCCCCGATGCGAAATGATGTATTGGTCGTTGATTCTCCGAAAGGAAAAGCCAAGATCATGATCTCTACTCATTGAATGGGACCTGCGCAACACCGGATGCATTCTGCCATTGGCTCCAACTTCAGGCACCGGTGCGCGCATCGCCATTGGCTCGCTTCCCCCCGTACACCGTCCGCTTTCGACTCCCGACGTCTGCCGAGCCCTTGCCACGCCATGCGGCACAATATATATTGATAAGTGCCATTTGGCATGAATAAAATGAACACCACTCCCGCCCGCCACGCCCGACCCGTCACCGCCTACGACCGGAACCGCGTCGATTCGGTAGCGCTCAAGGCGTTCTTCAATCTCGCAAGCGAATGGGGACTCACCCCGGCCGACCAGCTCACGCTGCTCGGCCAGCCCAGCCGTCGCACGTTCTACCGCTGGCGTGCCGGAGAAGTTGCCGGCCTTCCCGCCGACACGCTCGAGCGCATCAGCGTACTGCTTGGTATCTACAAGGCGATCGCGATCCTGCTGCCGATCGCGGAGCGGGCGAATGCCTGGGTGAAGCGCGACAACATCGCCTTCGGCGGCCGCTCGGCGCTGGACGTCATGCGACAGGGTCGCGTCGACGACCTTTACCAGGTGCGCCGTCACCTGGACGCCTGGCGTGGCGGCTAAGCACCGCGTCCGTCGCCGGGACCTGAGCGGACGGCGGCAATACCGGATCATCCCGTCGCGATTCCCGCCGATCGAGATCTTTGAATTGCTCGCAGACGCCGACGAACTGGAAATACTCTACGCCATCGAGGGCCTGACCAACGATCGGCTGCGCGCCGCGGCTGGCGACCTCTACCGCGTGCCAAAGGAAGACTGGGTCATCGGGCCCGGGGCCACGGTGGTGATGGCGGCCTTCACGCACCTCGGTCGCCCGACGCGATTCAGCGACGGAACGCAGGGCGCCTATTACGCCGCGCTCGACGAGGACACGGCCGTCGCTGAGACGGTATTCCACACCGCACGCTTCCTGAGCGAGACCGCGGAACCCCCGATCGAGGTCGAGCGCCGCTGCTACGTCGGCAAAGTGCTTCAGCCGCTGGACGACATCCGCGGTCGCGCCTGGACCGCGCTGCGCGACCCCGACATCAGCACCTACCCTTCCTGCCAGGCATTTGCTGCGGAGCGCCGCGCCGCTGGGTCGTGGGGATTGAACTACCTGAGCGCCCGACGCGATGGCGGCGAGTGCATCGCCGCCTTCCGCACCCGCGCTGTCTCACTGCCCGTCCAGGGCAAGCACTTCCGTTATCGCTGGGACGGCACCCGCATCGACAGTGTCATCACCGTCGCCGAAGTCCGCACACTCTTGTAGCGCCGTCGCCTCGAAGGCGGACCCCCCATGGACGAACGTACCCGTTGGGCCGCGCCCGGCGTTTCGTGCGGCGAGGAACGGCCCCGGCCGCTGTCGGCGCCCATGGTTTCTGCGCTACGAACTTGCGGCCCGCGTATTCGTATCCCGGTGCGTCAGGGGTGACCTTCTCGAGCGGGTCCATCAACAGGTTGACGATGTATGGCACGCTCGGATACGACTTTTCGTCGAACCAGTCGCCGTTATGCTTCACCCCGATCATCATTTTCCAGGCGTCAACGCGGATCGCCATCAGGTCCGTCTCGTCGTAGTAGAAGAATTCGCGTCGCGCCGACTTGTCAGGCTTGCCGGTCCAGTAGTCGAGGTTGTTGTAACCGTCGAGGTGCACCTTCTAGGTCGTGGCACCCAAGTGAGCAATAATGTTTTCAGCGCACAACAGTAGTCCCGTAAGGAAATTGCCATGCTCCGGATATCAGCCTGCGCCGGTCTGTCGGCCTGGCGCGCCTAGACCGTGACACCATTGCGCGAAGGCCCGCGGCCTGCGGGCGCAGTGCGGCTCTGGCTCGCAACCCTGAACTCGGCCCGGGGCCTGAGGCAGTGCTATCGCAGCGAGGCAGCCTTTCGCCAGGAAACCTGGGCGGCCTGCGTGCTGATTCCGCTCGCGGCCTGGCTCGGCCGCACGGGTGTCGAACGATCGCTCCTCGCCGGCAGCGTTCTGTTCGTGATGATCGTCGAGCTGCTCAATACCGCGATCGAGGTCGTGGTCGATCGCATCGGCCCCGAGCGACACCATCTGTCCGGATTCGCAAAGGACCTCGGGTCTAGCGCCGTGCTGCTGGCGTTGCTGCTTGCAGCCGTTACCTGGCTGCTGGTGCTCGCCGACCGGTTCGGCCTGGCTTGAAACGACGTCGAGAGAGCTGACGCGCCTCGCCTCGATCCTGTCAGGCCTGCTCCTGCAGCGCGGCTACCGTGAGGTCGTCACACCTGCCAGCGAAGTACTTGTCCAGGAGACGCTCGAAAACCGACTCCTCGCCGGCCGCCTGCGCGAACAGCGTCAGGCTGGATCGCAGCTTCATGGCGTCGGTCGAGCCGAAGATGCCCGTGACTGACTCGCCGGAATCGAGCGCTTCGAGCACTTCCGCACACTCACGCAGGCGCGCACCCAGCACGGGATGAGAAAGATAGGCTCGCGCCTCCGCGAGGCCGGTAATTCCGTAGCGTCTTGCCATCGCGCTGTACCCCAGTCCGTGCAGCTGCGGGAACACGAACCACATCCAGTGCGACTGCTTGCGGCCAGCGCGGATTTCGGCGACGGCACTCTCGTAGGTTTCCGATTGTGCTTCGACGAAGCGTTCGAGATCGAATGGATCCGAGGCCGTCATGCCTCGACATGATACCGCGCGTACCGGAAACAGGTTCGTGCCTGGCCGATTCCCGCGTTTAACCCCGTAACGCGTGGCTCGCCGTTTACAGGGATACACACCCGCAAACGGAGACCGAGCCATGAGTCATTCCATCAACCGTCGGACGCTGCTGGCCGTTACAACGGCGACGATACTGGCCGCAGCGCTTGTCCCGCTCACCGCTTCGCACGCCGACTCGTTGGCGCGCGTGGATGTCTATGACCGAAGCGCCGGCGAGTCGCTGCCCGTCTACCGCCAGCACGGCCGACGGTATGTCGTGGGCCGGCCCGGCAACGAGTACGCTGTCCGGATCCGCAACTGTTCCGGCCGACGACTGCTGGCGGTTGTGAGCGTGGATGGCGTCAACGCCGTGACCGGCGAGTCGGCCTCGCCCGACCAGTCGGGGTACGTCATCGAGCCGGGCGGTTACGTGAACATCCAGGGCTGGCGCAAGGACCTGAGCCGTACCGCAGCGTTCTACTTCTCGGATCCGGCTGATTCCTATGCTGCCCGTACCGGGCGGCCGAATGACCTCGGCGTGATCGGCGTGGCCCTGTTCCAGGAGCGCCCTGTCGAACAGCAGGCCTGGCTCAGCCGCGAAGACCGGTCACCGGCGCCGGGCGCGCGGGAACGGGACGAAGCTGGCAGCGCCGCGGAGGCCAAGGCCGGGCGTGCGGCCGGCAATACCGCGGCTGCACCGTCGATGCAGCAACCAACGCTCGGTACCGGGCACGGCCGCGGCGAATACTCGCCGGTCGAGCAGGTGGAGTTCGTCCGTGCCAGCTCGCGACCCGACGAGATGATCGCCATCCGCTACGAACGTCGCGAGACACTCGTAGCCATGGGGGTGATTCCGGAACCGAGGTACAGCTTCCAGGGCCGCCAGCCCGACCCGTTTCCAGGCGTGACGGGCTTCGTGCCGGATCCTTGAGTGACTCGATTGCCGCATCCGTGGCGCAGGTCGATACTGCGCCACGGATGCGACCCCCGAACGCCGAGCAGGAACCTCCCAGCGATGAGGCATTGATGCGCGACTACGGTCGCGGCGATGCCCGCGCATTCGAGACGCTGTATGCGCGCCACAAGGCGGCTACCTACCGGTATTTCCTGCGTCACGCGGCGGGTGACGCCGCCACGGCAGCGGAACTGCATCAGGACCTGTGGCTCAAAGTGATCGGCGCACGCGATCGCTACGAACCACGGTCGAAGTTCTCGACCTGGCTGTACACGCTTGCGCGACACCGGATGGTCGATCACTGGCGCTCCCTCAATGGCGTCACGCTGGCCTCGCTGGAAGACGAGGCGACCGCAGCGCAGGCTGAGGACGTGATGTCGACATTGCGTGCCGCAAGCGACGATCCCCAGGATGCGGCCATCGACGCACAGACCCGGAGCAGGCTCGTCGCGGCGCTCGCAGGTGTGCCGAAGCTGCAGCGCGATGCGTTCCTGCTGCACATCGAGGGAGGTCTCTCGCTGGAGGAGATCGCGAGCCTTACGGCTGCAACCGGAGAGACCGTCAAGAGCCGCTTGCGCTATGCCTATCGCCGGCTGCGCGCGGCGCTGGAGGACCTGCAATGAGCAATCACGAGCATGGGGATCCGCAGGACGCGGGAGATGATGCAGCCTTGAAGCGGGCGTGGCACCAGGCCTCGAACGAGCTCCCGCCGCCGGAACTCGACGCTGCAATCATCGCGGCCGCCCGCAAGTCGGTGCAGGATCGCGAAAGCGCGGCAAAGACGGTCCGGGACGGCAAGCGCTCCCGGTCCTGGTTGATGCAATGGCAGCCGCTGGCAGCCGCGGCAACGGTGGCAGGACTGGCGTTCATTCTGCTGCAGGTGATGCCACGCGATCGCGAGGTGATCCCGTCGATCCGGATGGAGGAGTCCGCACCGGCGCCGGTCACGGCCCGGCCCGGCACCACGGAACTGCCCTCGACTGAACGAGCTGAGTCGGCGCCGAGTGCAGTCGAGGCAGCGGTGGCCGAGCAGAAAATGAACGGGAAACTGGCGGGCAGCCCGGACATCGACGCGCCGGCTCCTTCCGCCGGTGCCGCGGCCGACCAGGGGGCGGCAGCGCCGGCGTCGGAGGAGAAGAGGCAGCGCGACGAAGCCACCATGAGCCCCGCGGACTGGGCTGCAAGAGTCGTGTCACTGTACGAATCGGGTGACGTCACTGGTGCGACGGATGCGCTGCGCGCGTTCCGTGCGGCAGAGCCGGACGCCGACTCATACCTGCCGGAAGCGCTTCGTGACTGGGCCCGGACAGTAAAATGAGGACGCCAGGTCGGCGCCCTCCACCGACCAGTTATCCGGGAATCTCTGGCTCGACGAGGTGCGCAAGTTGCGCGAGCGACTCCTGCCAGCCGAGATAGCACATCTCCAGGGGGATGGCTTCGGGTATGCCTTCCTGCACCACGCTGACCTCGGTGCCGCACGACACCTGCGTCAAGGCAATCGCGGTCTGCATTTTTCCGGGCAGGCCTGGGTCATCGAATACGTCCGTATAGCGAATCTTCGCCGATGGCACTAGCTCGAGATATTCGCCGCCGAACGAATGGCCCTGGCCCGCCGAGAAGCTGGTGAATGTCATCTTGAAGGTCCCACCGACTCGGGCATCCATGTGGTGGACCTTGCAGGTAAAACCGTAGGGCGGAAGCCACTTGGCCATTGCGTCGGCATCCAGGAACGCTCGATAGACGCGCTCCGGGGGCGCACGGAGGACGCGGTGAAGCTGAACCGTGCCTTTCGGCATCGCAAATCACCTCTCGAGTCGTACCGAGGCGAGCCGGCCCAGGGCGGCCGGCCGAGAAATCAGGACGCGTGCACCCTCGGGCCGCCGCCCAGCAGCCTTGCGGGCAGCATCACGATCGCGCGCAGCAACGCGAACACTCCCTCGACTGCGATTCCGAGCAGCCGGAACGGCAGCAGCAAAAGCCAGACTACCGGCCAGGCGACCAACGCAACGATCGCGAGCGGCCAGCAGACCACGAGCAGCAGCAACCACAGGAGGAACTTGGTCATGTGGATAATCTAACATTGGCAGGATGTCGCGCGCACTCCGAATCCTGCTGATCGCTCTGGCCGCATTCGCGCTGCTCCAGTGGTGGCCCGCGCATCGCGAGGCCGTGCCGGATGTCGCGGGCACGGCGGGCAGCCACGTGGAGCTGCCGTCGCGTGGGGCGCCAGCCGCTCGGTACCCCGCCTTCCTGCCGGCCGAGGCAGTGGAAACACTCGAAGCCATCGAGCGCGGAGGCCCTTTCCCGTATCCGCGCGACGGCGTCGTGTTCCAGAACCGCGAGCACAGGCTGCCAGGGCGGCCCCAGGGCTATTACCGCGAGTACACTGTCCCGACCCCCGGCTCCGACGATCGCGGCGCAAGGCGTATCGTCGCCGGCGGCGATCCGCCTGAGGTTTTCTACTACACCGACGACCATTACCGGTCGTTCAAGGACGTGGAGGTCAATCGGTGAGCGACGAGTCGGTGAAGGCGAGCCATTTCGGTCCAGGTCCGGTGTACGTGGCGCCGCTCAGCGATGCAGCTGCTGCAGCCATCTGCGTGCTCGCCCGATCACGTGGCTTCGATTGCACGCGCGTTGACCTGTCGGGCTGCACTGAGAAAAGTGAGCTGCTTGCACGCATCGCGAAGGCGCTGGAATTTCCGGCCTGGTTTGGCAGCAACTGGGATGCACTGGCAGATTGCATCACCGACCTCGGTTGGCGGCCGGCCGTGGGCTACGTTCTGATCCTCGAGAACGGGGCCGAACTGCGGCGGGTCCAGCCCGAAGTATTCGATACGGCGCTCGCGATCCTCGCCGATGCAGCCGCGGCCTGGAAGGCGCGCGGTGCGACGTTCCGTACCTTCGTCAGTCTCACGTCCAAGACTGGTCATTGATCTCGAGTACGCCTGAATCGGGCTCTCAGGCGACCAACACCCTTCGAAAGTATTAAAAATAACTGATCAAAAACAATGATCAGCAATGAATTACGATCTTATACTAAAGATCAATTTGATTTTATCGCGCAGCATCCGGTTACGGCTGGAGATGCGCGAGCCGATCAGCGCCTGGTCGCGCGACCCCGCCGCGCGGACTTCCGCACTTTGGATTTCGCCTTGCGCCTCGCGGCCCCTGCCTTCCCGCGCGCAACCGGCTTGCGGCCGACAGACTTGGTCTTTCGGGCCGCGGCCTTGGTCTTGCGCGCAGCAACTTTCTTCTTCTTTGCCACCTTGCGCTTCTTCGCCGCTTTCGGTGCTGCCTGTCGCTCCCCGACCGCGCGAGCGTCCTGCGCCGCCTTTCTGAGAATGGTCATCGCGCGGGTCAGGTCGCCCGCGATGCGTTCGCGCGCCGCCTTCAGGACTTCCGCCTGCTCGCGCGCCAGGTCGCGAACGCTGCCGGTGTACGCGATGCGCTCGATCTGGGCGGCGGCGTCGGTCAGTCCGTCATTGACGATGTCGGCTTGAAGCTCGATCAGGCTCTGCACGGTTCCCTGCGAAATTGACGTCAGTTTGACGCCCGAGCGCGCGAGCGCGCGCACCTTTCCGTTGAGTGACCGGATGCGTGCGGCAGACTTGACTGCGGCCTGGCGAGCCGCCGCAAGCCGCGACGTGCGCAAATGCTCTGCGAGTTCCTCGAGCCCTTTTGTCTGTTCGTCCAGGAAGTCGTCTGTTCCGGCATGCATGGGCGCCACCTCCGATGGGTATGGCCGCGGAAACCAGCGGTTACGGTTCCCAACATACGCCGCTGTCAGCGCTGGTCAATCCTCCCGGCGAGGATCCGTCCGGGACAAACTGCCCATTTTCCCAATGGACCGCGAGCGACTATATTTCGGGTCCACCTGCGCTCGGCGCCTGATGAGGAGTCCTGGGTTCGCCGATGCACCCCGTCCAGCCCCCGAATCCGCCAACGCCCGAGGACGTCGCTGTCGTTGTCGGCGCGACGGGCGGACTAGGTGCGGCCCTGCTGGCTGAACTCGAGCGCGATCCGCGCTACGGCCGCCTCCTGGGCCTGTCGCGAAACCCTGCTTCGCCGACCGGCGGACGGTTCGTACCCGGTTACATCGACGTCACGGACGAAGCCAGTATCGAGGCCGCGGCAGCGCAGGCGAAAACCCTTGGCACCGTGCGGCTGGTGATCGTGGCCTCGGGAATGCTGCACGACAATGCGGCGCGGCCCGAGCGGACATGGGCAGAATTGCGACCGGAGGCGCTGATGAAGCTGTTCTCGGTCAACGCGATCGGCCCGGCGCTGGTGGCCCGGCACTTCCTGCCCCTGCTGCCGCGCACCGGTCGCTCGGTCTTCGCGTCGATCTCGGCCCGCGTCGGCAGCATCGAGGACAATCGGCTGGGTGGATGGCATTCGTATCGGGCGTCGAAGGCGGCACTCAACATGTTGCTGAGAACGTTTTCGATTGAACTCAAGCGCCGCGCCCCGTCAGCGATCTGTGTCGGCCTGCACCCCGGCACGGTCGACACTGCCTTGTCGAAGCCGTTCCAGGGCAGCGTGGCCCCGGGCAAGCTGTTCAGTCCGAACCAATCGGCGGCACACCTGCTGCGGGTGATCGACCAGTTGACCCCGGCCGACAGCGGCGGCGTATTCGCCTGGGACGGTTCGCGAATTCCTGCATGAACCCAAGATAAACCTGAGGAACAATCGATGCTCAAGCTCCATGGATTCCCGGTCAGCAACTACACCAACATGGTGGCGTTCGCGCTGCTCGAGAAAGGCGTGCCGTTCGAATACGTGCTGACGATGCCAGAGCAAGGCACCGAGTTCCTTGCAAGGAGTCCGCGCGGCAAGGTCCCGTTCCTCGAGACCCCGCAGGGCTACATCAACGAGACCAGCGTGATCCTCGATTATCTGGAGGACGCGGGGCAGGGCAAGCCAATGCTTCCGCAGGACCCATACGAACGCGCCGTGGCACGCGCGCTGATGAAGGAAATCGAAATCTACATCGAGCTGCCGGCGCGCAGCTGCTTCGCCGAGGCCTTCTTCGGCGGCAAGGTGCCTGATGCGATCAAGGCGAAGGCGCGCGAGGACCTGCTTGCGGGTTTTGCAACGCTGAAGCGTCACGGAAAGTTCTCACCATACGTTGCGGGCGACATGCTCACGATCGCCGACGTCATGTTTCTATACAGCGTGGATCTCGCGGCCGGCGTCGCCAAACAGCTCTTCGGCCTCGACCTGCTCGGGGACATGCCCGCAGCGCAGGCGCTGCTGCTGCGACTCGTGGAGAATCCTCACGCGAAGTCGATCGCGGCGACCCGGGATGCGGGCATGCCAGGATTCATCGCTGCGATGCGCGCCAGGTTCCAGGGCGCAGGCTAGGCCGCGGCACTGCGCACGACAGGTTCGTTGCAGCAGACGACGCGCTGTCGCCGAAAGGGAGAAGTCTCGACATGACCGAGCCGGGATTCGTGCCGCTGGCCGACCGGGAGGAGTTGTCCCCCGAGGTCGTGCAACAGCGTGTAGACGCGTTCGAGGCGCACCTGCAGCGGCGTCGCACGGTGCGGCAGTTCTCGGATCGGCCCGTGCCGCGCTCCGTCATCGAGAAATGCCTGCTCGCGGCCGGGTCGGCGCCGAGCGGGGCACACCAGCAGCCCTGGCATTTCGTCGCGATCTCGGACCCGGCGCTCAAGTCGCGCATTCGTGCAGCGGCCGAGGCGGAGGAGCGCAGGTTCTACCAGGAGCGGGCGCCGCAGGAATGGCTGGACGCATTGCGCCCGCTCGGCACTGACGAGCACAAGCCGTATCTCGAGACGGCACCGTGGTTGATCGCGGTGTTCCTGCGACGATTCACGCGGCTGCCGGACGGGCGCAAGCTGAAGCATTACTACACAGATGAGTCGGTCGGCATTGCCACCGGATTCCTGATCGCAGCGGTGCACGCGGCGGGCCTGGTCTCGCTGACGCACACGCCAAGCCCGATGGGATTCCTGACCGGGATTCTCGGCCGTCCCAAGGACATCGAACGGCCGTTCCTGCTGCTGGTGGTCGGCTACCCGGGCGCCGACGCGTGCGTGCCGGACATCGCCAGGAAGCCGCTGGCGGAGATCGCTACTTTCCGTACGGGTTGAGCGCGGAGGATTCGGTCGCCGTGGTGCCAGAGCCGGTCGCCTGACGACAGTCGGTTGCGATTACTGCCTGGAAAGCGGGGTCGGCAGCGACTTCAATGCACGGATGAATATCACGGCGTAGGTGAGATCGACGAGTGCGAGCGACGCCTGTCGAAGGTTCATTTCGGCGCCGAAGAAATAGTGGCCGAACAAGATGGCCACGACAACGAGCTTGCCAATGATCCCGAGGACGATGATTCCGCGGTGTGCGACGGGGTCGCGACTCACTATCCAGTATCCGTAGCCGAACAGTGCGATCGCCATCAAGGCAACATGTTCGAATGGGCCGTTGCCCATCAGTGGGGTGAAGCCGAGGTAACTGGCGATGCCCGTTGCCGGCAGGAAAATGAGGCAGGCCAGCCAGTTGAACACGGCGGCGGACTGGAACATTCGGCGTTGCACGTATGTTGTCATGATATGTTCACTGGTCTGGCTTTTGTTTTCTGTTCTAGACTTGGTTGAAGCCGGGTTGCCTGAGCCACGCCCGCGTGGCCGCGCGACCGCCAGAGCTACCACCGTGCCAATCGCAAGTTCCCGGGAGGATACCGGACATGAGACTACCTTGCTTCAACGCGCTGGCTGTCGCGCTAGTCGTCGCGACATCCGGCCTCGCGACTGGATCAGCAAGCGCGCAGGACTCCCAGGCGATTCCCCCTTCGCTCGTCACGCCCGACCGGGTGGAAAGCCGACTCGGCACACTTGAGTTCAGGGACGGCGCGCCCGGCAAGCATACGGCGGAGCGGCTCTACGACCACATCGACTTCACGCACGCCTACAACACCTACGTGAACACCATGTCGGGCGTCAGCATCCGCGCCCTCGACCTGGGCCTGCAGGGCGCGGGCGTCAAGCACAACGAGGTCATCATTTTCGAGGAGCTGATGGACGCCAGCTCGCTGTTCCTGACGGCCAACGCGGACACGATCTATGTCATCGGCATACTCGACCTGACCCAGGGGCCGATGGTGATCGAGGTGCCGCCGGACTTCCTGGGCGCCATCGACGATTACTGGTTCCGCTGGGTCACCGACCTGGGCCTTCCGGGCGGCGATCGTGGCATGGGCGGCAAGTACCTGGTGCTGCCCCCGGGCTACGAGGGGCAGCTGCCGGACGGCGGCTATTTCATCGCGCGTTCGCGGACCACGCGAGTGGCCTGGTTCGGCCGCATGTTCCTCGCGAACCAGAACGACCCTAAGCCAGTCGTGGCCACGATCAAGAAGTACACCAAGGTCTACCCCTACGACGCCGCGCGGCTATGGCACGACGCTGGCGGAATTCCTCGGAGGCAACGCACGCTTCGGGGCGCTCAAGGCGCCCGCGCCCACGGTGTTCCACAACGGCAGCGGCAAGGTCATGAACACCGTGCCGCCCACCGACGTCAGCTTCTTCGACCGGCTCAACGAGGTGGTCCAGCAGGAGCCGGCCGACTCGCTGGACATCGAGTTGATGGGTTCGATGGCCGCCATCGGGATCAAGCACGGCCAGCCCTTCGCGCCCGATGCGCGCATGAAGAAGATCCTGTCCGAGGCCGCCGCGGTCGGCAACGCGGCCTCGCGCACGTTGTTCATGAGCCAGCCGCGCGATCCGAGCTGGTACTACTACGGCGAGCAGTCGAACTGGTGGAACATGATGTTCCAGACCGGAGCCGGGTTCGAAACGCCGATCCCGATGATCACCAGGGAAGGCGTCAAGCCCTTCCCGCCCACTGGCTACCGCCAGCTGGACGGGCGCACTGCGTTTTTCTACGGCATCACGGGCATCACGCCGGCTATGGCCATGCGCCTGCCCGGCATCGGCTCGGCCTACATCTTCGCCTACGTGGATGCGGACAAGAATTACCTGGATGGCGCGAAGACCTACAGGGTTACCCTGCCCAAGGGTATCCCGGCCGAGAAATTCTGGTCCTCACGGTCTACGACAACATGACGCGCTCGATGCTGGCCACGCCGCAGCGATATCCGCGCGCCGGCAGCCAGAGCTATCCGTCACCCGCTGCTGAGCCGAATGCCGATGGTTCGACGACGATCTGGTTCGCGCCGCAGCAGCCGGCAGGCGTGAAGCGCGGCAACTGGATACAGACCGATCCGAAGAAGGGCTGGTTCACCTACCTGCGCCTCTACAGCCCACAGGAATCGTTCTTCACGAAGACGTGGCGACCGAGTGAGATCGAACTGGTCAAGTAATGACCAACTCTGGAAATTGAGGCCCCGGGCCGCCTCGAAAGAGTCGGCCGGCGGAGCCGAGTCCGCTGCTGGCTCGCAAGCGTCAGCCCCGCATTCGACCATCTCCACCACATATCTCCGGGCATCCGGTAACGTGCCAGGGCCTGATCTCTTCTTCACTTTTCGTCGGCTCCTGGACACGGTCACTGATGATGCAACCGAGCTACTGTCTCAATACCCGGGAACCTGTCAGCGATGAGTCGGGATCCGGAAGGGTCCCAGGCCGGTGAAAGTGGAAAGTCCGGCCTGGCGAAGCTGGCGCTGTTGTCGCTGCTGACAGGCGCCGCAATCGGTCTCGTGATCGGGTGCTTTCGGGTGGCACTGGATCATATGAACACTGCGCGCACCGACACGATCACCTGGGCGCACCAGTCGCCGGTGCTGGGCTTCGTGCTGGTCTGTGCCGTGGTTGCAGCAATCACGGCTTTTGCTGCATGGCTAGTGCAGCGTTCCGGACAACCTGCAGCCGGCAGCGGCATTCCCCACGTCGAGGCGGTGATCGAGGGCACATTGCCCGCCGCCCCGATACTGCTGCTCCCGATCAAGTTCATCGGCGGCCTGTTCGCCATTGGGGGTGGACTAGCGCTCGGACGCGAGGGTCCCAGTGTGCAGATGGGCGCCAACCTGGCGCAGTTCTGGGGAAGTATCTTCCGGCTGCCAACCACGGACCGCATTGCCCTGTTCGCGTCGGGCGCCGGTGCCGGGCTGGCCGTAGCCTTAGCAATGCGCCGATAGCCGGAGCGGTATTCGTGCTGGAGGAACTGGTGCGTCGGTTTGATATCCGGATTGCCATCGCCGCGCTGGGCGCCTCCTGTTCGGCCATCGCAGCGGCATCACTGCTGCTCGGGCGGCAACCCGATTTCAGCGTGCCAGCACTTCCCGATCCAGGTTCCTGGACCGGCCCCATCTTCGCCCTGCTGGGTATCCTGGCTGGACTGGCAGGGGTCGCATACAACCAGTTGATCGTAAAGACCTGCGCGGTGTTTGACGGTATGACCCCTGGCGACCGGTGGTTCGGACACTCTTTATCGGTGCGCTGGTGGGAGCGATAGCATGGTTTGCCCCGCACCTGGTCGGTGGCGGCGATACGATTTCCCAGCGGGCTCTCGTCGGTGGAATCGGGCTGACAGCATTGCCCGTCATCTTCGCCGTTCGGTTTCTGCTCGGCCCGCTCTCCTATGCCGCGGGTACGCCCGGTGGCCTGTTCGCGCCCATCCTTGCGCTGGGCGCCTGCCTCGGCACGGGATTCGGTCTGCTATGCCCACAGATCGTCGGCAGATTCCGGTGCCACGCCAGCTACCTTTGCGATCGCCGGTATGGCGGCTTTCTTGACCGCAACCGTTCGAGCGCCGGTTACCGGAATGATCCTGATCCTCGAGATGACGGGTGCTTTCAACCAGGCATTGCCGATGCTCTGGGCTTCTTTCGCGGCCATGGCCGTTCCGACTTTGCTGGGCAATTCGCCGATCTACGACTCCATGAAGGCCCGCACCATCGGCGTAGCGAGGGCAATGTAATGGCTGATCATCCTGAAGCGCTGCATCGACAGACCGGTACCTTCCCTCCTTCCCGTAGGAGGATTGTATGGGTCTATGGTTTTGCATTGCTGCTGGCGCTTGCGCTGTTTTCATTTCATGTGGTGGTGATTTTTGATGTGGTCGGCGAGATGCTCCGTTACAAGGCGTGGATACTGGAGCAACTGGCGCCGAAAGATGTTGGCAAGATTCTCCTGCTCGGTTGCTTTTTCGCACTCATGCTGGCGCACGTGGCTGAGGCCGTTGTATGGGGCCTTTTTTTCCACTGGACACGGCTGTCTACCCAGTATTACCGAGGGCGTCTACTTCACCTCTGCATCGATCACGACGCTGGGCTACGGCGACATCCTGCTGAAGTATCCCTGGAGACATCTCGGCACGCTGATCGCGATTACCGGGGTGCTGATGTTTGGTTGTTCGACGGCGTTCTTGTTCGTGGTTCTGCAGGCGGTCTGGGAACACTATTAGGCAGATGCTCAAGCTGCGTTGATTTGTCGTAGGCCCCGGCTTCTGGCTCCGTATTCTCTATGCGCTTACGCTTCCGGATCCACATGACGCCGGGCCTGGCGTGGCGTGATGCCGCGGGACTCGCGCCGAATCCGGCGTGTGCGCAGAGGAAACGAAAACGTCAGCCAGGCGTCTGCGTCCGCGACTCGGTCGTCGTCGCGAGACGCGACTCCGCTGCTGCGATCATCGCCTCGGAGCGCGCGTCGCTGCGCAGGGGGTCGAGGTCCGGATCAACCTTGGCGTGATTCAATAAATGGACGTACGCGTTTTCCGGAAAACCGGGCCGAGCAGTTCGATCGCCGCGTCCGTCTCCTTCAAGATCGTGAGCGAGCAGGCGAAGTTGTAACGCATGTTCATGTTGTCTGGATCGATCAGCAGCGCGCGATTGATCCACTGCTTGGCGCGCTCCACGTCCCCAAGGACCGAGAGCGCAGAGACTCCATAGCCCATCGCCGACCCATTGTTGTCGTCCTGCGCGAGAATTGTCTCGGCCCGTGCCAATGCCACTCGTGCTACCCGCGCGGCGCCCGCGGCATCGCCGCCCGCCAAGTAGCAGGTCATCAGCATTGCCGGCGAATTGACGTCGGTTTCCATCAGGGCCATCGCTTTTTCGTAATACGGGAATGGCGTCGCCCATGCGACGCTGCCTGACTCTCAGGTACGCGCCCGACTTGTTCACTTCGTAGGACTCGGGGTCCAGTCGGAGCGCCGCGTCGAGTTCAGCCGACGCCTGGTCATTGCGGCCGTTCTGGGAAAGTATCCTGGCCTTTACCGCATGCGCCTCGGCCAGGTTCGCGTCCAGCGAAAGTGCGCGTTCTGCGGCCGTCATGCCGTCATCGCCGCTCCTGCCATGGCTGAAACGCAACAGCATCTGGCCCAGGGCCATCAGTGCCCAGGCGCGCGAATAGTTCGGATCGATCTGCGTCGCGCGGCTGCAAAGGCGAATGCTTGCTTCGGCGCGTCGGGGATCGCTCTCGATGCCGGTCGCGTAGTTCCGGCGCGCCATGAGGTACAGGTTGTAGGCCTCGACGTTCTCGGTACCGCGCTGCTCGATCGCCTTCTTTTCCTCGGGCAGCAGTTTCAGCTTCAGCGCCTTGACGATGGCCTGCGAGATCTCGTCCTGCAGGCTGAAGATGTCGTTCAGATCGCGGTCATAGCGCTCGGCCCAGATGCTGTCGTTGCTCGCGCCGTCCACCAGCTGTGCGGTGATCCGTACCCGGCCACCTGCCCTGCGGACGCTGCCTTCGAGCACGTGGCTGACCTTCAGTTCACGCGCGACCTTGGGCACGTCGACCTTCATGCCTTTGTAAAGGAAGGCACTGTTACGGGAAGCCACCGCCAACGCCGAGACCTTGCTCAGGTCGGTGATGATGTCCTCGCTGATGCCGTCGGAAAAATACTCCTGCTCGACATCGCCACTCATGTTCGCGAACGGCAGCACGCAGATCGCGAGGCGCGAGCAGTCTCCTCGACCGGTGGGGCGGGACTCTCGATCGCGCTCCGGCTCGAGCGGCGCCGTGGCGCGCGATCATCGCGGTAAGCGCGCGCAGCAGGGATTGGAACTGGGGGCTGGTGGTATTCTCGTCCCAGCCGTCGAGCTCGTCGGTGTGAATCGCACGGACGTCCATCGGCAGGCTGGCGCCGTCGAAGCGCACCGGTACCAGCGTGCCTCGATCGGCTGCCTCGCGTGCTTCGCCTCGCACCCATCGCGACGCTGCCGACGTCGGGGTCCAGACCACCAGCACGGCCCTTGCTGCTTTCAGCTCCGCCTCGATCTGGTCGTCGAACTGCTGTCCAGCGTCAATTGCCGGGTCCCACCACACCGACCAGCCCTGCGCTTCGATCGCCGCCACCAGCGGCGCGACCCGCGCCTTGTCGCTGCGCGCGTAGGAAATGAAGACGTCAGCCATTCTTTGTGTCCCTGCTCGGCGGTCGCCGCGAGACGCGCCTCTGCCGAGCGATCATCGCCTGGAAGCGCGGGTCGTCACGCAGCGGATCGAGGTCCGGATCTGCCTTCGCGTGATTCAGCAGGCCGATTGGAATTCTCTCAAACGCGGGACCGAGCAGGTTGAGCGCCGAATCGACCTCGTTCGCAAACGCACCGAGCGCGCATGCGAAGTTGTACCGCATGTTCATGTTGTCCGGATCGATCAGCAGCGCGCGATTGATCCATTCCTTGGCGCGCTCCACCTGACCGAGGGTTACAAGCCCGCTCACGCCGTATCCCATCGCTGACCCGTTCTTCGCATCCTGGGTCAGGGTCTTTTCCGCCCTGGAGACGGTGATCTGCGCCACTCGAAGGGCATCCTGGCGATTGCCAACCGCGATATAGCAGGTGATCAACATGCACGGCGAATGCGCGTCGGTCTCCATGAGCGTGGTGGCCTTTTCCCAGTGGCGAATCGCGTCGTCAAGGCGGTGCTGCCGGAAGAAGACAAATGCGGCCGAAGTGTTGACCTCGTGGGACTCAGGGTCCAGGCGCAGCGCAATGCTGATTTCGGCCGTCGCTTCCTCGTGCTTGCTGTTCTCCCCGAAGTAGCTCGCTTTGACGGCGTGCGCCTCGGCCAGGTTGGCGTCCAGTGCGAGCGCGCGCTCTGCAGCGGCCAGGCCACCGTCGCCCCTGCCACCGTGGTCGAAACGCAGTGCCATCTGACCGAGGGCCATCAGTGCCCAGGCGCGAGCATAGTCAGGGTCGATCTCGGTTGCCCGGGTGCACATTCGAATGATCGTTTCGTCCCGCCGTGACGTCGCCCACGTTGCCGGCAATGTAGTACTGGCGCGCCATCAGGTAGAGGTTGTATGCCTCGACGTTGTCGGTGCCGCGCTGCTCGATGGCCTTCTTTTCCCTGGGGAGGAGCTTGAGCTTCAGCGCCTTGACGATCGCCTGCGAGATCTCGTCCTGCAGCTCGAAGATGTCGTTCAGGTCCCGGTCGTAGCGTTCGGCCCAGACCTGGCTGTCCCTTACGCCGTCGATCAGCTGTGCAGTGATGCGCACCCGGCCGCCGGACTTGCGTACGCTGCCCTCCAGCACATGGTTCACGTTAGTTGCCGGGCGACCTGCGACAACGCCACGGCCTTTCCCTTGAAAGTGAAGGCGGTATTGCGCGAAACCACGGACAGGGCCGAGACCTTGGTCAGGTCCGTGATGATGTCCTCGGTGATCCCATCGCTGAAGTACTCCTGCTCCGGATCGCCGCTCATGTTGGCGAACGGCAGGACGCAGATCGAGTTGGCGGCAGGAGCCGTGGCACTCGGCGACATGGCGGCGGGACCCGGAGCCGCCGGGGGGCATTCGCGACCGCCGGCGTTTTCGCGCCAGGCGGCTGATCATTGCGCCCAGGGCACGCAGCAGCTCCCGGACCTGCGGGCTGGCCCGAATCGTCATCCCAGCCGTCCAGGTCGGTCGTGTGGATGGCGCGCACGTCGATCGGCAGTTCGGCGTTCGCGAAACGCACGGGGACCAGCACGCCGCGATCGGCGGCATCCCGCGCCTCGCCGCGCACCCAGCGGGATTCCACCGAGCTTGGTGTCCAGACCACGACCACGGCGGCAGCGGCCTTGAGTTCCGCGGCGATCTGGCGATCAAATTCCTGTCCGGCCGCGATGTCGGGGTCCCACCAGACCGACCAGCCCTGCGCTTCGATCGCCGCCACCAGCGGCGCGACCCGCGCCTTGTCGCTGCGGGCGTAGGAAACGAAGACGTCAGCCATGCCTGTGAGACCTCACCAGGGTTTTTCGCGGATTTTCCAGCGGGGCCGTAGCTTAACCCGGCTTCGGGCAGGGCGGAGCGACGTTCTGGGCCGGGGCGGAAGGCCGTCGACCCGGCCAGCGGGTTACGCTCGCGGCCCAATTTGAGATACTGCGCCCGCAACCTGCCGGCCAGACGCGCACGGACCGGCCTCGCCCACAGACCAGTCAAGGAACCAGGCATGACCGAAATCACACCGGGCGCCGCGCCCGCAGGACCCCCGCCTTCGCTCATCAGTTACACGCACTGGATGTACGCGCTGCACGCCGCAAGCGCACTGATGGGCGTCTTCACGGGCGCCGCGATCGTCACGCAGTTCGTATTCGGCATCCCGTCGATCATCGCCGTGGTCATGAACTACGTGAAGCGCGACGACGCCAGGGGCACCTGGCTCGAGTCGCATTTCAGCTGGCAGCTGCGCACGTTCTGGTTCGCGTTGCTGGCGTTCCTGCTGATCGGGCTCTTCTCGGCGCCGCTGGTGCTGTTGATGGGTCTCGGGATCGTGACCTGGATCCTCGGCGCGTTCGTCGTCGGAATCTGGATCATCTATCGCGTCGCACGCGGCTGGCTGCGCCTCAACGACGGCCGCGCCGTCTGAAGGAGTCAATGATGCTCATCGAACAGGACAAAGTCGTCCTCATCCACTACACGTTGACTGACGAGGCCGGCAAGGTGCTCGACAGTTCCTCCGGCGGCAATCCGCTCGCCTACCTGCACGGCCAGGGCAACATAATCTCGGGCCTCGAGAGCGCGTTGAACGGCAAGCAGGCCGGCGACAAGCTCAGCGTGCGCGTCGAGCCGGCCGATGGTTATGGAGTACGCGACGACGCGCTGGTGCAGCAGGTGCCGCGTCGGCAGTTCGGCGGTGCCGATCTACAGCCGGGCATGCAATTCCACGCGCAGACCTCGAAAGGCCACGCACGAGTGGTGACCGTGACCCGGATCAGCGGCGACATGGTGACCGTGGACGGCAACCACCCGCTGGCCGGCGAAGTTCTGAACTTCGACGTGGAGGTCGCCGAGGTCCGCGACGCCACGCAGGAAGAACTCGAGCACGGCCACGTTCACGGTCCGGGCGGGCACCATCACCACGGTTGACGCGGCACGACAGCGGGACTCGCTGGCGCGGGCCATCGTTGCAGGCTAGCGTCGAGGCTGCAGCGGACGGTCCAGCGCGGCTAGCGTCGGCGGGTCGCGTCCGTATACGTCGTTCCTGAATATCACCCGTCCGTCGACCGTCGGCTGGGCAGTCCAATAGAGGATCAGCACCGGCACGGGGGTGGCGAGATTGACTGTCCTCGTCGCCTTCTCGGCCACGACATCCGCGATGGCGGCGGAGTTCCAGCGCGCTGGATCGGCCAGCACGAACTCAGCCAGCTCGAAGGCCTTCTGTACCCGGATGCACCCCGAGCTGAACGTGCGTTCGTCCTTGTCGAACAGCGACTTGCTCGGCGTGTCATGCAGGTACACCGAGTACGGGTTCGGGAACATGATCTTGACCAGCCCGAGCGCGTTGTCGTCGCCCGGGTCCTGTCGCAGCTGGTAGGGCGGGAGCCGGCCAGGGCCGTATGCCTTCCAGTTCACCGAAGACGGGTCAACCTCGCGACCCTTCGAGTCGATGACGCGGATGTGAATTGGCGCTTGATCATGCTCTGGCCCAGGTCACCCAGGGGGGTCAGACGCTGACGATCAAGGCCCAGGAGTTGCGGCGCTCCGCGGGGTGATCAAAGTTGCGCTCTCAAGAGGACCCCCCGGCCGAACTCCGGCCAGGTACTGCCGAAGCAGCGCCAGCCCGGCCGTCCCCAGCGTGGCGAAGACGATCCCGGCGAAATAGCCCTCCCAGGATTTTTTGGGGCTGAGGCGCTTGCTCATCTTATGCTTGCCAAAGGAACGGCCGATAAAGTATCCCCCGGTATCGGCCAACCAGACTGCCGGCAGGGCCAGCAGAACCCACCACAGCCCTTCGGGAAGCTGGCGCAGAGAGAAACCAGGTAGGCGCGGGATTGAGGCCCGGTACAGCCCACCGGCCAGGCTGATCGTGAAATCGGTCCCGGCCTGGTCTCGGCCGCGCTCGAAGCTTGCCGAAGGGCTGTGGTGGGTTCTGCTGGCCCTGCCGGCAGGTCTGGTTGGCCGATACGGGGCATCTTTTATCGGCCGTTCCTTGGCAAGCATAAGATGAGCAAGCGCCTCACTCAAAAAAAGCAGAAGCTGGATCGTCTTCGCCACGCTGGGGACGGCCGGGCTGGCGCTGCTTCGATGCCTGGCCGGAGTTGGCCGGGGTCTTCTGAGAGCGCAACTTTGATCACCCCGCGCAGCGCCGCACTCCTGGGCTTGATCGTCAGCGTCTTGACCCCCCTGGGTGACCTGGGCGAGAGCATGATCAAGCGCCAAATTGGCGTCCGCCCTCGAAGGGTCGCGAGGTTGACCCGTCTTCGGTGAACTGGAAGGCATACGGCCCCGGCCGGCTCCCGCCCTACCAGCTGCGACAGGACCCGGGCGACGACAACGCGCTCGGGCTGGTCAAGATCATGTTCCCGAACCCGTACTCGGTGTACCTGCATGACACGCCGAGCAAGTCGCTGTTCGACAAGGACGAACGCACGTTCAGCTCGGGGGTGCATCCGGGTACAGAAGGCCTTCGAGCTGGCTGAGCTCGTGCTGGCCGATCCAGCGCGCTGGAACTCCGCCGCCATCGCGGATGTCGTGGCCGAGAAGGCGACGAGGACAGTCAATCTCGCGACCCCCGTGCCGGTGCTGATCCTCTATTGGACTGCCCAGCCGACGGTCGACGGACGGGTGATATTCAGGAACGACGTATACGGACGCGACCCGCCGACGCTAGCCGCGCTGGACCGTCCGCTGCAGCCGAGACGACAGGTCGAATCAGCGACCCGCTGATCGCGCCGCGTCAGCCGTGGTGGTGGTGACCGCCCGGACCGTGAACGTGGCCGTGCTCGAGTTCTTCCTGCGTGGCGTCGCGGACCTCGGCGACCTCCACGTCGAAGTTCAGAACTTCGCCGGCCAGCGGGTGGTTGCCGTCCACGGTCACCATGTCGCCGCTGATCCGGGTCACGGTCACCACTCGTGCGTGGCCTTTCGAGGTCTGCGCGTGGAATTGCATGCCCGGCTGCAGGTCGGCACCGCCGAACTGCCGACGCGGCACCTGCTGCACCAGCGCGTCGTCGCGTACGCCATAACCATCGGCCGGCTCGACGCGCACGCTGAGCTTGTCGCCGGCCTGCTTGCCGTTCAACGCGCTCTCGAGGCCCGAGATTATGTTGCCCTGGCCGTGCAGGTAGGCGAGCGGATTGCCGCCGGAGGAACTGTCGAGCACCTTGCCGGCCTCGTCAGTCAACGTGTAGTGGATGAGGACGACTTTGTCCTGTTCAATGTTCATGATGATCTCCCCTCCTAGACGGCGCGGCCGTCGTTGAGGCGCAGCCAGCCGCGTGCAACGCGATAGATGATCCAGATCCCGACGACGAACGCGCCGAGGATCCAGGTCACGATCCCGAGACCCATCAACAGCACCAGCGGCGCCGAGAAGAGCCCGATCAACAGGAACGCCAGCAACGCGAACCAGAACGTGCGCAGCTGCCAGCTGAAATGCGACTCGAGCCAGGTGCCCCTGGCGTCGTCGCGCTTCACGTAGTTCATGACCACGGCGATGATCGACGGGATGCCGAATACGAACTGCGTGACGATCGCGGCACCAGTGAATACGCCCATCAGCGCGCTCGCGGCGTGCAGCGCGTACATCCAGTGCGTGTAACTGATGAGCGAAGGCGGGGGTCCCGCGGGCGCGGCGCCCGTGTGATTTCGGTCATGCCTGGTTCCTTGACTGGTCTGTGGGCGAGGCCGGTCCGTGCGCGTCGGCCGGCAGATTGCGGGGGCAGTATCTCAAATTGGGCCGCGGGCGTAACCCGCTGGCCGGGCCGGCGGCCTTCTGCCCCGGCCCAGAACGTCGCTCCGCCCTGCCCGAAGCCGGGTTAAGCTACTGCCCCGCTGGCGAATCCGCGGAATATCCAGGTGGGGTCTCACGGGCATGGCTGACGTCTTCGTTTCCTACGCCCGCAGCGACAAGGCGCGGGTCGCGCCGCTGGTGGCGGCGATCGAAGCGCAGGGCTGGTCGGTCTGGTGGGACCCCGACATCGCGGCCGGGCAGGAATTTGATCGCCAGATCGCCGCGGAACTCAAGGCCGCTGCCGCCGTGGTCGTGGTCTGGACACCAAGCTCGGTGGAATCCCGCTGGGTGCGCGGCGAGGCGCGGGATGCCGCCGATCGCGGCGTGCTGGTCCCCGTGCGTTTCGCGAACGCCGAACTGCCGATCGACGTGCGCGCCATCCACACGACCGACCTGGACGGCTGGGGTGACGATTCGGGCAGCCCGCAGGTCCAGGAGCTGCTGCGTGCCCTGGGCGCCATGATCAGCCGCCATGGCGCGAAAACGCCGGCGGTCGCGAATGCCGCCCCGGCGGCTCCGGGTCCCGCCGCCATGTCGCCGAGTGCCACGGCTCCTGCCGCCAACTCGATCTGCGTTCTGCCGTTCGCCAACATGAGCGGCGATCCGGAGCAGGAGTACTTCAGCGATGGCATCACCGAAGACATCATCACGGACCTGACCAAGGTCTCGGCCCTGTCCGTGGTCTCGCGCAATACGGCATTCACGTTCAAGGGGAAGTCCGTGGGCTTGTCGCAGGTCGCCCGGCAGCTCAACGTTAACCATGTCCTGGAAGGCAGCGTACGCAAGTCCGGCGGCCGGGTTCGCATTACAGCGCAGCTGATCGATGGCGTAAGGGACAGCCAGGTCTGGGCCGAACGCTACGACCGGGACCTGAACGACATCTTCGAGCTGCAGGACGAGATCTCGCAGGCGATCGTGAAGGCACTGAAGCTCAAGCTCCTCCCCAGGGAAAAGAAAGCCATCGAGCAGCGCGGCACTGACAACGTGGAGGCATACAACCTCTACCTGATGGCGCGCCAGTACTACATTGCCGGCAACGTGGGCGACGTCAGGCGGGACGAAACGATCATTCGAATGTGCACCCGGGCAACCGAGATCGACCCTGACTACGCTCGCGCCTGGGCACTGATGGCTCTCGGTCAGATGGCACTGCGTTTCGACCATGGTGGCAGGGGCGACGGCGGTCTGGCCGCTGCAGAGCGTGCCCTCGCACTGGACGCCAACCTGGCCGAGGCGCATGCCGTCAAAGCGAGCTACTTCGGGGAGAACAGCAAGCACGAGGAAGCGACGGCCGAGATCAGCATTGCCCTGCGCCTGGACCCTGAGTCCCACGAGGTCAACACTTCGGCCGCATTTGTCTTCTTCCGGCAGCACCGCCTTGACGATGCCATTCGCCATTGGGAAAAGGCCACCACGCTCATGGAGACCGACGCGCATTCGCCGTGCATGTTGATCACCTGCTATATCGCGGTTGGCAATCGCCAGGATGCCCTTCGAGTGGCGCAGATCACCGTCTCCAGGGCTGAAAAGACCCTGACCCAGGATGCGAAGAACGGGTCAGCGATGGGATACGGCGTGAGCGGGCTTGTAACCCTCGGTCAGGTGGAGCGCGCCAAGGAATGGATCAATCGCGCGCTGCTGATCGATCCGGACAACATGAACATGCGGTACAACTTCGCATGCGCGCTCGGTGCGTTTGCGAACGAGGTGGATTCGGCGCTCAACCTGCTCGGTCCCGCATTTGAGAGAATTCCAATCGGCTTCCTCAATCACGCCAAGGTGGATCCGGACCTCGACCCGTTGCGGGACGACCCGCGCTTCCAGGCGATGATCTCCTCGGCAGAGGCCCGTCTCGCGGCTGCCGCCGAGACAGGGACACAAAAGAATGGCTGACGTCTTTGTTTCCTACGCGCGCAGCGACAAGGCGCGGGTCGCGCCGCTGGTGGCGGCGATCGAAGCGCAGGGTTGGTCGGTGTGGTGGGACCCTGCAATTGACGCCGGACAGCAGTTCGACGACCAGATCGAGGCGGAGCTGAAAGCAGCAAGAGCCGTGGTGGTGGTCTGGACCCCGACGTCCGCAGCGTCGCGATGGGTGCGGGGCGAGGCACGCGAGGCAGCCGATCGAGGCACGCTGGTACCGGTGCGCTTTGACGGCGCCAGCCTGCCGATGGACGTCCGTGCAATTCACACCACGGAGCTCGACGGTTGGGATGAAAATACCACCAGCCCCCAGTTCCAATCCCTGCTGCGCGCACTTACCGCGATGATCGCGCGCCACGGCGCCGTTCGAGCCGGGAGCGCGGTTGAGACCCCCGCCCAGCCTGTCGAGGAGACTACCTCGCGCCTCGCGATCTGCGTGCTGCCGTTCGCGAACATGAGTGGCGATGTCGAGCAGGAGTATTTTTCCGACGGCATCAGCGAGGACATCATCACCGACCTGAGCAAGGTCTCGGCGCTGGCGGTGGCTTCCCGTAACAGTGCCTTCCTTTACAAAGGCATGAAGGTCGACGTTCCCAAGGTCGCGCGTGAACTGAAGGTCAGCCACGTGCTCGAAGGCAGCGTCCGCAGGGCAGGTGGACGGGTACGGATTACCGCACAGCTGGTGGACGGCGCGAGCAACGACAGCATCTGGGCCGAGCGCTATGACCGCGATCTGAACGACATCTTCAGCCTGCAGGACGAGATCTCGCAGGCCATCGTCAAGGCGCTGAAGCTGAAACTGCTGCCCGAGGAAAAGAAGGCGATCGAGCAGCGCGGTACCGAGAACGTCGAGGCCTACAACCTGTACCTCATGGCGCGCCGGAACTACGCGACCGGCATCGAGAGCGATCCCCGACGCGCCGAAGCAAGCATTCGCCTTTGCAGCCGCGCGACGCAGATCGATCCGAACTATTCGCGCGCCTGGGCACTGATGGCCCTGGGCCAGATGCTGTTGCGTTTCAGCCATGGCAGGAGCGGTGATGACGGCATGACGGCCGCAGAACGCGCCCTTTCGCTGGACGCGAACCTGGCCGAGGCGCATGCGGTAAAGGCCAGGATACTCTCGCAGTACGGCCGTCATGACGAGGCGTCCGCTGAACTCGACGCAGCTCTCCGCCTGGATCCCGAGTCATACGAAGTGAACAAGTCGGCCGCGTACCTTAGGGTCAGGCAGCGTCGCATGGGCGACGCCATTCCCTATTACGAAAAAGCGATGGCCCTGATGGAGACCGACGTAAACTCGCCGGCAATGTTGATCACCTGCTACTCCGCCACAGGCAATGTGAACGGTGCTCAGCGGGCCGCCCGGATCACGCTGGCTCGCGCCGAGACAATTCTCGCGCAGGACGACAACAACGGTTCGGCAATGGGCTATGGAGTCTCTGCGCTCTCAGTCCTCGGAGACGTAGAGCGCGCGAAGGGGTGGATCAATCGCGCGCTGCTGATCGATCCGGACAACATGAACATGCGCTACAACTTCGCCTGCGCGCTCACGATTTCAAAAGAGACGGAAGCGGCGATCGAACTGCTCGGCCCGGTTTTCGAGACCGCATACGTAAACAGGCTGAATCACGCCAAGGTCGACCCGGATCTCGATCCACTGCGGGAAGACCCGCGCTTCCAGGCCATGATTTCGGCCGCGGAGGCACGACTCGCCTCCGGTTGAGAGGCGCCGCGCGATCGGGCCCGAGACCAGCTTAATCGCGCGACCCTCGAGGCATCACTTCACCGGTTCGATCTCGCTCGGCCGCCAGCTCTTGTCGAAGAACGATTCGAGCGGGCTGTACAGTCGAAGGATGGTGAACCAGCCTTTCCTCGGATCGGTCTGGATCCAGTTGCCGCGCTTCACGCCAGCCGGCTGCGTCGGGCTGAAGTAGATGGTCGTCGAGCCGTCAGCGTCCGCTTCCGCGGCCGGTGACGGGTAGCTCTGGCTTCCGGCGCGCGGATAGCGCTGCGGCGTGTCCAGCATCGAGCGGGTCTGGTTGTCATACAAGGTGAACGACCAGAACGCCCGCGCGGGAATGCCCTTGGGCAGCGTGGTCTTGTAGGTCCTGGCCCCGTCGAAGGGGTTCTGGTCCTTGTCCACGAATCCCATCAGGTACTGCGAGCCGACGCCTGGAATGCGCATGATCATTCCGGGCGAGTCGAGCGTGTAGCCGTAATAGAAAGCAATGCGCGAATCGAGCGTGCGCGCGCCGGTCGGCGGCAGCGGCTCGAACATGCCTTCCCTGGTGAATATCGGCGGTGGCGTCTCGAAGAACGCGCCGCCCTCCCACAACATGCTGCCCCACATCGAACCCGGGTAGTACGCCCAGTCGGGGTGCGCCATCGCGTAGCGCCAGTTCAACACGCGACCGGCGGCATTGCCGACCGCGGCCGCGTCGGCCAGGATCTTCTTCATTCGTGCATCCGGCGCGAAGGGCTTGCCCTTGACGATACCGATCGCGGCAAGCTGGCCGGCCAGCTCGACGTCGTAGCTCGTCGCCGGCTCCTGCTGCACGTTTTCGTTGATCATCTCGAAGAAGCCATAATCGCCAGGCGGGATCGTGTTGAATGCCTTGCCGCTGCCTTCGACAAACTTCGTCGCAGGGACTGGCGGGTTCTTGCTCAGCTTGACCTTGCCCTCGAGCGCGGTAGCGATGCTGGAACCAACGCCGCCCGGCGTGTACAGGTAGAGCTTGAGGTTTTTCTTGATGTTGTCGACTGCTGGCTTCGGATCGTTGTCGACCAGGTACGCACGGCCGGCATACAGCACGCGGTTGGTTTTCGAATGCGCGACGTAGAACCCACCCTCGGGCAGCGGGCCATCGTAACCCGGCGGCACCAGCAGGTACTTGCCACCCTCCCCGCGGTCGGGGCCAGGAAAGCCGACGTCGATGATCCAGCTGAACCACATGTCGTTGATCGTGCCCAGCCCCATGGGCGGCTGTTCGACCACCATCGGCCCCTTGGCCAGGTTGATGACGCCCAGGTAGTAGACCGTGTCGGCGTTCGCCGTCAGGAACAGCGACTTGCTGTCCATCAGCGTGGAGAAGATGACGATGGTGTTGTCATCGGCGCCGATACTCGCGAAGCCCTTTCCTATCGCGTAGGCCGAGGCGCCGCGGAAACTGTTGTTGTAGGCGTTCAGCGCACGCGTAAAGTCCAGCGTGTCGTAGATTTTCCGAGCGGTCTCATTACTCGGCGCGCCGTCCTTGAATTCGAGTGCTCCTATGCTGGTCTCGACGCGGTCCGGCGTGAGCAGCGATGGAGGAATTGCCGCGGATTCCCAGGCGCCGGCGGGCCCGACCGGCAGGCCTGCGGCAAAAATCAGCAGCGCCACGCCTGGCACATTGAAGTAAGGTCGTCTCATGTCCGGTATTCTCCCGGGAACTCACGATCTGAATGGTAGAAGCCTCGGCGGCTGCTCGGGTACGCTGTCGCAGCTCGGCCGACCAAGCTTTGATCGAGTCTAGTTCAACAGGCGGAGGCCTGACCAGTGAGGAATTCATGACAGCAGACACGCAACGCCGCATGTTCCAGTCCGCCGCATTCTTCAACTGGCTGGCCTGCCTCATGCTCCTGCCGGCGACCGGCATCGCTGCGTACCTCGGCTTCACGCCGCTGATGGACAATGGCCCGTTCGGGCACATGGCATTGATGGCCATCGCGCTGTTCGGCTACGGATACTGGATGGTGAGCCGCGACCCCGTCGCGCACCGGGGAATCATCATCCTTGGGATCATCGGCAAGCTCGGGGTCGTGGCCGTCATGTTCGGTCACTATTTCTTCGGCACCGAAATGAACCTTCGACAGGCGTCGCTCGCACTCGTCGATCTCACCTACGCCGTGATATTCATCCGTGCATTGAAGTCGCTGCCGACCCCGCTTTCCAGGCAGTAATCGCAACCGACTGTCGTCAGGCGACCGGCTCTGGCACCACGGCGACCGAATCCTCCGCGCTCAACCCGTACGGAAAGTAGCGATCTCGGCCAGCGGCTTCCTGGTGATGTCCGGCACGCGCGCGTCGTCGCCCGGATAGCCGACCACCAGCAGCAGGAACGGCCGTTCGATGTCCTTGGGACGCCCGAGAATCCCGGTCAGGAATCCCATCGGGCTTGGCGTGTGCGTCAGCGAGACCAGGCCCGCTGCGTGCACCGCCGCGATCAGGAACCCAGTCGCGATGCCGACCGACTCATCTGTGTAGTAATGCTTCAGCTTGCGCCCGTCCGGCAGCCGCGTGAATCGTCGCAGGAACACCGCGATCAACCACGGTGCCGTCTCGAGATACGGCTTGTGCTCGTCAGTGCCGAGCGGGCGCAATGCGTCCAGCCATTCCTGCGGCGCCCGCTCCTGGTAGAACCTTCGCTCCTCCGCCTCGGCCGCCGTACGTATGCGCGACTTGAGCGCTGGGTCCGAGATCGCGACGAAATGCCAGGGCTGCTGGTGTGCCCCGCTCGGCGCCGACCCGGCCGCGAGCAGGCATTTCTCGATGACGGAGCGCGGCACGGGCCGATCCGAGAACTGCCGCACCGTGCGACGCCGCTGCAGGTGCGCCTCGAACGCGTCGACACGCTGTTGCACGACCTCGGGGGGCAACTCCTCCCGGTCGGCCAGCGGCACGAATCCCGGCTCGGTCATGTCGAGACTTCTCCCTTTCGGCGACAGCGCGTCGTCTGCTGCAACGAACCTGTCGTGCGCAGTGCCGCGGTCTAGCCTGCGCCCTGGAACCTGGCGCGCATCGCAGCGATGAATCCTGGCATGCCCGCATCCCGGGTCGCCGCGATCGACTTCGCGTGAGGACTCTCCACGAGTCGCAGCAGCAGCGCCTGCGCAGCGGGCATGTCCCCGAGCAGGTCGAGGCCGAAGAGCTGTTTGGCGACGCCGGCCGCGAGATCCACGCTGTACAGAAACATGACGTCGGCGATCGTGAGCATGTCGCCCGCAACGTATGGCGAGAATCTTCCGTGACGCTTCAGCGTCGCGAAGCCCGCAAGCAGGTCCTCGCGTGCCTTCGCCTTGATCGCATCGGGCACTTTGCCGCCGAAGAAGGCCTCGGCGAAACAGCTGCGCGCCGGCAGCTCGATGTAGATTTCGATTTCCTTCATCAGCGAACGTGCCACCGCGCGTTCGTATGGGTCCTGCGGGAGCAGCGGCTTACCCTGCCCCGCGTCCTCCAGGTAATCGAGGATAACGCTGGTCTCGTTGATGTAGCCCTGCGGCGTCTCGAGGAACGGGACCTTGCCGCGCGGACTCCTTGCAAGGAACTCGGTGCCTTGCTCCGGCATCGTAAGGACGTATTCGAACGGCACGCCTTTCTCGAGCAGCGCGAAGGCCACCATGTTGGTGTAGTTGCTGACCGGGAATCCATGGAGCTTGAGCATTGATTGTTCCTTAGGTTTGCCTTGGGTTCATGCAGGAATTCGCGATCCGTCCCAGGCGAATACGCCGCCGCTGTCGGCCGGGGTCAACTGGTCGATCACCCGCAGCAGGTGTGCCGCCGATTGGTTCGGACTGAACAGCTTGCCCGGGGCCACGCTGCCCTGGAACGGCTTCGACAAGGCAGTGTCGACCGTGCCGGGGTGCAGGCCGACACAGATCGCTGACGGGGCGCGGCGCTTGAGTTCAATCGAAAACGTCTTCAGCAACATGTTCAGTGCCGCCTTCGACGCCCGATACGAATGCCATCCACCCAGCCGATTGTCCTCGATGCTGCCGACGCGGGCCGAGATCGACGCGAAGACCGAGCGACCGGTGCGCGGCAGCAGGGGCAGGAAGTGCCGGGCCACCAGCGCCGGGCCGATCGCGTTGACCGAGAACAGCTTCATCAGCGCCTCCGGTCGCAATTCTGCCCATGTCCGCTCGGGCTGCGCCGCGTTGTCGTGCAGCATTCCGGAGGCAACGATCACCAGCCGCACGGCGCCAAGGGCTTTCGCCTGTGCTGCCGCGGCCTCGATACTGGCTTCGTCCGTGACGTCGATGTAACCGGGTACGAACCGCCCGCCGGTCGGCGAAGCAGGGTTTCGCGACAGGCCCAGGAGACGGCCGTAGCGCGGATCGCGCTCGAGTCCAGCCAGCAGGGCCGCACCTAGTCCGCCCGTCGCGCCGACAACGACGGCGACGTCCTCGGGCGTTGGCGGATTCGGGGGCTGGACGGGGTGCATCGGCGAACCCAGGACTCCTCATCAGGCGCCGAGCGCAGGTGGACCCGAAATATAGTCGCTCACGGTCCATTGGGAAAATGGGCGGTTTGTCCCGGACGGATCCTCGCCGGGAGGATTGACCAGAGCTGACAGCGGCGTATGTTGGGAGCCGTAACCGCTGGTTTCCGCAGCCATACCCATCGGAGGTGGCGCCCATGCATGCCGGAACAGACGACTTCCTGGACGAACAGACAAAAGGGCTCGAGGAGCTCGCAGAGCATTTGCGGACGTCGCGGCTTGCGGCGGCTCGCCAGGCCGCAGTCAAGTCTGCCGCACGCATCCGGTCACTCAACGGAAAGGTGCGCGCGCTCGCGCGCTCGGGCGTCAAGCTGACGTCAATTTCGCAGGGGACCGTGCAGAGCCTGATCGAGCTTCAAGCCGACATCGTCAATGACGGACTGACCGACGCCGCCGCCCAGATCGAGCGCATCGCGTACACCGGCAGCGTTCGCGACCTGGCGCGCGAGCAGGCGGAAGTACTGAAGGCGGCGCGCGAGCGCATCGCGGGCGACCTGGCCCGCGCGATGACCATTCTCAGAAAGGCGGCGCAGGACGCTCGCGCGGTCGGGGAGCGACAGGCAGCACCGAAAGCCGCGAAGAAGCGCAAGGTGGCAAAGAAGAAGAAAGTTGCTGCGCGCAAGACCAAGGCCGCGGCCCGCAAGACCACGGCGGTCGGCCGCAAGCCGGTTGCGCGCGGGAAGGCAGGGGCCACTAGGCGCAAGGCGAAATCCAAAGTACGGAAGTCCGCGCGGCGAGGTCGCGCGACCAGGCGTTGATCGGCTCGCGCTTCTCCACTCGTGACCGGATGCTGCGCGATAAAATCAAATTGATCTTCAGTATAAGATCGTAATTTATTGCTGATCATTGTTTTTGATCAGTTATTTTTAATACTTTCGAGGGGCGTTGGTCGCCTGAGAGCCCGATTCAGGCGTACTCGAGATCAATGACCAGTCTTGGACGTAAGACTGACGAAGGTACGGAACGTCGCACCGCGCGCCTTCCAGGCCGCGGCTGCATCGGCGAGGATCGCGAGCGCCGTATCGAATACTTCGGGCTGGACCCGCCGCAGTTCGGCCCCGTTCTCGAGGATCAGAACGTAGCCCACGGCCGGCCGCCAACCGAGGTCGGTGATGCAATCTGCCAGTGCATCCCAGTTGCTGCCAAACCAGGCTGGAAATTCCAGCGCCTTCGCGATGCGTGCAAGCAGCTCACTTTTCTCAGTGCAGCCCGACAGGTCAACGCGCGTGCAGTCGAAGCCACGTGATCGGGCGAGCACGCAGATGGCTGCAGCAGCTGCATCGCTGAGCGGCGCCACGTACACCGGACCTGGACCGAAATGGCTCGCCTTCACCGACTCGTCGCTCACCGATTGACCTCCACGTCCTTGAACGACCGGTAATGGTCGTCGGTGTAGTAGAAAACCTCAGGCGGATCGCCGCCGGCGACGATACGCCTTGCGCCGCGATCGTCGGAGCCGGGGGTCGGGACAGTGTACTCGCGGTAATAGCCCTGGGGCCGCCCTGGTAGCCTGTGCTCGCGGTTCTGGAACACGTCTCCGTCGCGCGGATACGGGAAAGGGCCTCCGCGCTCGATGGCTTCGAGTGTTTCCACTGCCTCGGCCGGCAGGAAGGCGGGGTACCGAGCGGCTGGCGCCCCACGCGGCGACAGGTCCACCTGGCTGCCCGCCGTGCCCGCGACATCCGGCACGGCTTCGCGATGCGCGGGCCACCACTGGAGCAGCGCGAGTGCGGCCAGAGCTATCAGCAGGATTCGGAGTGCGCGCGACATCCCCGCAATGTTAGATTATTCGCATGACCAAGTTCCTCCTGTGGTTGCTGCTGCTCGTGGTCTGCTGGCCGCTCGCGATCGTTGCGTTGGTCGCCTGGCCGGTAGTCTGGCTTTTGCTGCTGCCGTTCCGGCTGCTCGGAATCGCAGTCGAGGGAGTGTTCGCGTTGCTGCGCGCGATCGTGATGCTGCCCGCAAGGCTGCTGGGCGGCGGCCCGAGGGTGCACGCGTCCTGATTTCTCGGCCGGCCGCCCTGGGCCGGCTCGCCTCGGTACGACTCGAGAGGTGATTTGCGATGCCGAAAGGCACGGTTCAGCTTCACCGCGTCCTCCGTGCGCCCCCGGAGCGCGTCTATCGAGCGTTCCTGGATGCCGACGCAATGGCCAAGTGGCTTCCGCCCTACGGTTTTACCTGCAAGGTCCACCACATGGATGCCCGAGTCGGTGGGACCTTCAAGATGACATTCACCAGCTTCTCGGCGGGCCAGGGCCATTCGTTCGGCGGCGAATATCTCGAGCTAGTGCCCTCGGCGAAGATTCGCTATACGGACGTATTCGATGACCCAGGCCTGCCCGGAAAAATGCAGACCGCGATTGCCTTGACGCAGGTGTCGTGCGGCACCGAGGTCAGCGTGGTGCAGGAAGGCATACCCGAAGCCATCCCCCTGGAGATGTGCTATCTCGGCTGGCAGGAGTCGCTCGCGCAACTTGCACACCTCGTCGAGCCAGAGATTCCCGGATAACTGGTCGGTGGAGGGCGCCGACCTGGCGTCCTCATTTTACTGTCCGGGCCCAGTCACGAAGCGCTTCCGGCAGGTATGAGTCGGCGTCCGGCTCCGCCGCACGGAACGCGCGCAGCGCATCCGTCGCACCAGTGACGTCACCCGATTCGTACAGTGACACGACTCTTGCAGCCCAGTCCGCGGGGCTCATGGTGGCTTCGTCGCGCTGCCTCTTCTCCTCCGACGCCGGCGCTGCCGCCCCCTGGTCGGCCGCGGTACCGGCGGAAGGAGCCGGGACATCGATGTCCGGGCTGCCCGCCAGTTTCCCGTTCATTTTCTGCTCGGCCACCGCTGCCTCGACTGCACTCGGCGCCGACTCAGCTCGTTCAGTCGAGGGCAGTTCCGTGGTGCCGGGCCGGGCCGTGACCGGCGCCGGTGCGGACTCCTCCATCCGGATCGACGGGATCACCTCGCGATCGCGTGGCATCACCTGCAGCAGAATGAACGCCAGTCCTGCCACCGTTGCCGCGGCTGCCAGCGGCTGCCATTGCATCAACCAGGACCGGGAGCGCTTGCCGTCCCGGACCGTCTTTGCCGCGCTTTTGCGATCCTGCACCGACTTGCGGGCGGCCGCGATGATTGCAGCGTCGAGTTCCGGCGGCGGAAGCTCGTTCGAGGCCTGGTGCCACGCCCGCTTCAAGGCTGCATCATCTCCCGCGTCCTGCGGATCCCCATGCTCGTGATTGCTCATTGCAGGTCCTCCAGCGCCGCGCGCAGCCGGCGATAGGCATAGCGCAAGCGGCTCTTGACGGTCTCTCCGGTTGCAGCCGTAAGGCTCGCGATCTCCTCCAGCGAGAGACCTCCCTCGATGTGCAGCAGGAACGCATCGCGCTGCAGCTTCGGCACACCTGCGAGCGCCGCGACGAGCCTGCTCCGGGTCTGTGCGTCGATGGCCGCATCCTGGGGATCGTCGCTTGCGGCACGCAATGTCGACATCACGTCCTCAGCCTGCGCTGCGGTCGCCTCGTCTTCCAGCGAGGCCAGCGTGACGCCATTGAGGGAGCGCCAGTGATCGACCATCCGGTGTCGCGCAAGCGTGTACAGCCAGGTCGAGAACTTCGACCGTGGTTCGTAGCGATCGCGTGCGCCGATCACTTTGAGCCACAGGTCCTGATGCAGTTCCGCTGCCGTGGCGGCGTCACCCGCCGCGTTACGCAGGAAATACCGGTAGGTAGCCGCCTTGTGGCGCGCATACAGCGTCTCGAATGCGCGGGCATCGCCGCGACCGTAGTCGCGCATCAATGCCTCATCGCTGGGAGGTTCCTGCTCGGCGTTCGGGGGTCGCATCCGTGGCGCAGTATCGACCTGCGCAACGGATGCGGCAATCGAGTCACTCGAGGATCCGGCACGAAGCCCGTCACGCCTGGAAACGGGTCGGGCTGGCGGCCCTGGAAGCTGTACCTCGGTTCCGGAATCACCCCCCATGGCTACGAGTGTCTCGCGACGTTCGTAGCGGATGGCGATCATCTCGTCGGGTCGCGAGCTGGCACGGACGAACTCCACCTGCTCGACCGGCGAGTTTCGCCGCGGCCGTGCCCGGTACCGAGCGTTGGTTGCTGCATCGACGGTGCAGCCGCGGTATTGCCGGCCGCACGCCCGGCCTTGGCCTCCGCGGCGCTGCCAGCTTCGTCCCGTTCCCGCGCGCCCGGCGCCGGTGACCGGTCTTCGCGGCTGAGCCAGGCCTGCTGTTCGACAGGGCGCTCCTGGAACAGGGCCACGCCGATCACGCCGAGGTCATTCGGCCGCCCGGTACGGGCAGCATAGGAATCAGCCGGATCCGAGAAGTAGAACGCTGCGGTGCGGCTCAGGTCCTTGCGCCAGCCCTGGATGTTCACGTAACCGCCCGGCTCGATCACGTACCCCGACTGGTCGGGCGAGGCCGACTCGCCGGTCACGGCGTTGACGCCATCCACGCTCACAACCGCCAGCAGTCGGCGGTCGGAACAGTTGCGGATCCGGACAGCGTACTCGTTGCCGGGCCGGCCCACGACATACCGTCGGCCGTGCTGGCGGTAGACGGGCAGCGACTCGCCGGCGCTTCGGTCATAGACATCCACGCGCGCCAACGAGACGGCGTGCGAAGCGGTGAGCGGGACAAGCGCTGCGGCCAGCAGCGTCGCCGTTGTAACGGCCAGCAGCGTCCGACGGTTGATGGAATGACTCATGACTCGGTCTCCGTTTGCGGGTGTGTATCCCTGTAAACGGCGAGACACGCGTTACGGGGTTAAACGCGGGAATCGGCCAGGCACGAACCTGTCTCCGGTACGCGCGGTATCATGTCGAGGCATGACGGCCTCGGATCCATTCAACCTCGAACGCTTCGTCGAAGCACAATCGGAAACCTACGAGAGTGCCGTCGCCGAAATCCGCGCTGGCCGCAAGGAGTCGCACTGGATGTGGTTCGTGTTCCCGCAGCTGCACGGACTGGGGTACAGCGCGATGGCAAGACGCTACGGAATTACCGGCCTCGCGGAGGCGCGAGCCTATCTCTCGCATCCCGTGCTGGGTGCACGGCTGCGTGAGTGTGCGGAAGCGCTCGAAGCACTCGATTCCGGCGAGTCGGTCACGGGCATCTTCGGCTCGACCGACGCCATGAAGCTGCGATCCAGCCTGACGCTGTTCGCGCAGGCGGCCGGCAAGGAGTCGGTTTTCGAGCGTCTCCTGGACAAGTACTTCGCTGGCAGGCGTGACGACCTCACGGTAGCCGCGCTGCAGGAGCAGGCCTGACAGGATCGAGGCGAGGCGCGTCAGCTCTCTCGACGTCGTTTCACGCCAGGCCGAACCGGTCGGCGAGCACCAGAAGCCAGGTAACGGCTGCAAGCAGCAACGCCAGCAGCACGGCGCTAGACCCGAGGTCCTTTGCGAATCCGGACAGAGGGTGTCGCTCGGCGCCGATGCGATCGACCACGACCTCGATGGCGGTATTGAGCAGCTCGACGATCATCACGAACAGCACGCTGCCGGCGAGGAGCGATCGTTCGACGCGCCCGTGCGGCCGAGCCAGGCCGCGAGCGGAATCAGCACGCAGGCCGCCCAGGTTTCCTGGCGAAAGGCCGCCTCGCTGCGATAGCACTGCCTGGGGCCCCGGGCCGAGTTCAGGGTTGCGAGCCAGAGCCGCACTGCGCCCGCAGGCCGCGGGCCTTCGCGCAATGGTGTCACGGTCTAGGTGCGCCAGGCCGACAGACCGGCGCAGGCTGATATCCGGAGCATGGCAATTTCCTTACGGGACTACTGTTGTGCGCTGAAAACATTATTGCTCACTTGGGTGCCACGACCTAGAAGGTGCACCTCGACGGTTACAACAACCTCGACTACTGGACCGGCAAGCCTGACAAGTCGGCGCGACGCCGAATTCTTCTACTACGACGAGACGGACCTGATGGCGATCCGCGTTGACGCCTGGAAAATGATGATCGGGGTGAAGCATAACGGCGACTGGTTCGACGAAAAGTCGTATCCGAGCGTGCCATAAATCGTCAACCTGTTGATGGACCCGCTCGAGAAGGTCACCCCTGACGCGCCGGGATACGAATACGCGGGCCGCAAGTTCGTAGCGCAGAAACCATGGGCGCCGACGGCGGCCGGGGCCGTTCCTCGCCGCACGAAACGCCGGGCGCGGCCCAACGGGTACGTTCGTCCATGGGGGGTCCGCCTTCGAGGCGACGGCGCTACAAGAGTGTGCGGACTTCGGCGACGGCGATGACACTGTCGATGCGGGTGCCGTCCCAGCGATAACGGAAGTGCTTGCCCTGGACGGGCAGTGGAACAGCGCCAGGAAGGCGGCGATGCATTCGCCGCCATCGCGTCGGGCGCTCAGGTAGTTCAATCCCCACGACCCAGCGGCGCGGCGCTCCGCAGCAAATGCCTGGCAGGAAGGGTAGGTGCTGATGTCGGGGTCGCGCAACGCGGTCCAGGCGCGACCGCGGATGTCGTCCAGCGGCTGAAGCACTTTGCCGACGTAGCAGCGGCGCTCGACCTCGATCGGGGATTCGCGGTCTGGCTGCGGAAGCGTGCGGTGTGGAATACCGTCTCAGCGACGGCCGTGTCCTCGTCGAGCGCGGCGTAATAGGCGCCCTGCGTTCCGTCGCTGAATCGCGTCGGGCGACTGAGGTGCGTGAAGGCCGCCATCACCACCGTGGCCCCAGGGCCCGATGACCCAGTCTTCCTTTGGCACGCGGTAGAGGTCGCCAGCCGCGGCGCGCAGCCGATCGTTGGTCAGGCCCTCGATGGCGTAGAGTATTTCCAGTTCGTCGGCGTCTGCGAGCAATTCGAAGAATCTCGATCGGCGGGAATCGCGACGGGATGATCCGGTATTGCCGCCGTCCGCTCAGGTCCCGGCGACGGACGCGGTGCTTCGCGCCACGCCAGGCGTCCAGGTGACGGCGCACCTGGTAAAGGTCGTCGACGCGACCCTGTCGCATGACGTCCAGCGCCGAGCGGCCGCCGAAGGCGATGTTGTCGCGATTCACCCAGGCATTCGCCCGCTCCGCGATCGGCAGCGGATCGCGATCGCCTTGTAGATACCAAGCAGTACGCTGATGCGCTCGAGCGTGTCGGCGGGAAGGCCGGCAACTTCTCCGGCACGCCAGCGGTAGAACGTGCGACGGCTGGGCTGGCCGAGCAGCGTGAGCTGGTCGGCCGGGGTGAGTCCCCATTCGCTTGCGAGATTGAAGAACGCCTTGAGCGCTACCGAATCGACGCGGTTCCGGTCGTAGGCGGTGACGGGTCGGGCGTGGCGGGCGGGAGTGGTGTTCATTTTATTCATGCCAAATGGCGCATCAATATATATTGTGCCGCATGGCGTGGCAAGGGCTCGGCAGACGTCGGGAGTCGAAAGCGGACGGTGTACGGGGGAAAGCGAGCCAATGGCGATGCGCGCACCGGTGCCTGAAGTTGGAGCCAATGGCAGAATGCATCCGGTGTTGCGCAGGTCCCATTCAATGAGTAGAGATCATGATCTTGGCTATTCCTTTCGGAGAATCAACGACCAATACATCATTTGGCATCGACAGGCCGGCCACTACGCTGCGAGGCGCCAGAGCCGCAGAGTTCACATGGATATCGCCGACATGAGTTTCACTGACCAAATGTCG
>CAVTNX010000005.1:0-110232 GCA_963736205.1 uncultured Gammaproteobacteria bacterium
GGGCTGGCCCCTGCCGTTGAACTCGAGCCACGGGCGCTCGGCATCCTGCGGGGCGCCAGCGATAAGCTCGCCGCCGCGAAGACGCTGTCGTTCAGGGCCGTCGCCAGCGAGGAGAGTCCCAGCCGGCTCGGACCGGCGCTCGCCTACTACACCACCTCCGAGGTCACGCTGCATCGCCCGGACAAGCTGCGCGTCTTGAGCCCGGGGGACGGTCCGCGCAGCGAGTTCTACTACGACGGCAAGACGATGACGGCGTACTCCCCTGGCGACAACTACGTTGCCACCGCGAGCGCACCCGCGACGATCGACGTCGATGCTCGCGCAGGCCTTCAAGACGGCCGCGATATATTTTCCGTTCGAGGACCTGCTCGTGGCGGATCCCTACAAGGGCATCGCCGATGGCTTGCGAGTCGCTTTCTACGTCGGGGAGTCGGTGTCAGTCGGCAATACGAAGACATACATCATCGCGTACGCGGACGACCACGTTTTCGTGCAGGCCTGGATCGGCGTCGACGACCGCCTGCCACGCCGGCTGCAGGCGGTTTATCGGGGCGACCCGTTGCAGTTGCGACATTCGGTGGACTTGTCCGACTGGAGAATCGACATGCCAGTGCTGCCCGGGACATTCACGCCGCCGGACAAGGCAAAGAAGGCGATACCGATCGCTTTCGGCAGTCCGCAGGCCGTGCCGTCAGGTGACCGCAGTCCGGACACGTCCGGCGCGAAGAAGCAGTAAAGGAGATGGCCATGAAGATCCTGATGACCGGACTGACCGCGGCGCTGGTGCTGGTGGCTGCGACGCAGCCTGCCGGAGCCTATTCGCACGCCAACCGATTCGGCGGCAGTACGTCCCATGGCTGGGGCGGCACCGAGCACACCAACGCCTGGGGCGGAAACACGGCGCATGCCTGGGGCGGCGGCACCGAGCACACCAACGTGTACGGCGGCCACACGCAGGGCGAGGCCGGATACGGTGCCGAGCACACCAACATGTATGGCGGCACCACTACGGCGAAGTACGGCGACGGCGCGTATCACTCGACGCCTTACTACGGTACCGCGTACTACCCGCACGACTACGACTACGGCTACCACCCGCCGGCCACCGTGAACTACTACGGCGACGACTGCTACAACTGCGGCGGCTGGGACGCAGCTGGTGCAGCGGTGGCGGGCGCCGTGGTCGGTGCAACAGTGGCGACGGCCGCCGAGTCCGCGAATTCGACCACCGAGACCGACCAGCGCATACAACGCGGGCGTCGCGGCGGGCAGCGCGCAGGCGGCGGCGGGGACCTACACGATGGGTGCGATGTACCCGAAGCTGCCGGCGGGTTGCATCGAGCCGAAGGTGCAGGGTGTGGCCTACTACCTTTGTGGAAATACGTGGTTCCAGCCCACCTTCGGCGCGAACGGCGTGTATTACAAGGTCGTGCCGACTCCCTGACCCGGTCCGCCCGCGATCATCCGGTGCCGGCATCCGGCATGCGGCGGCCGGTGCCGGTCCGGCGCGACGATTGTTCGGCATTCATGAATAGACTTTCTGAAAATACACTGTTTATCTGATCAATCGCCTGGAATATCGTTGGCCCCAAGTTCAATTGGAGGATCCAGCGATGTTCACCACCAAGTATTCAGAGCGTGTCCTGGCCCGGGTGCTCGCCGGCCTGGCAATCACCGCGATGTTGATGCTCGGCTCGATCGCACACGCCGTGCTCGCGAGCCAGCCGCTGGTCTGACGCCGCGAGGTTTCCGGCCAGCGGATGGCCGGCGGGGTACCGGCCAGTTGCTGCGCCGCCAGCCGGCTTTGGCAGCAGATATGCCGCCGGGCCGGGCAGGATGATCCCGGCCACGGCGCTACCGGCCGGCTGCGAGCCAATCTGCCACGGGTGTCGCCACCGGCGACTCGCCGCGGCAGAAAGTCTCGCCCAGAAAAGCGCTTACCTCGAGCGTGTGCTTGCGCCCTGGTCCGACCGGACAGCACCGATCGATGCGCCGGCCGCGAGCGAGCGCCTCGGCTACCGCGATCGTGTCACGCTGACAGCGCGCTGGTCGGGCGAGCAGGGCTGGCATTTCGGGCTCATGCGCCGCGACGAGCTGATTGCCATCCACGACTGCCCGGTGCACACCGCTCGCGTGCGAGCCCTGGTGCACTTGCTGGTCGAGTGCCTGCCGACCGGCGACCAGCTTCCGCTCGCATACCTCCACGTTGCAGGTGCACAGGCCACGCTGATCGTGAAGGCCCGCCGGGTCGATCATCAACTGCTCATGCCGGTCGCGTCGGCCGTGGCACGCATCGGCATCGATGGCCTGTGGCTGCACTGCCACCCGGCGGCTGGCAGGCGCCTGTTTGCCCGCAGTGGCTGGCAACTGCTCCAGGGCAGAGCCGAGTCGCGCGACTCGCGCGGATTCCTGCATGGCCCGACGGCCTTCATGCAGGCCATGCCGGGGCTGCACGCGCGCGCGATGAACGACGCGGCGACGCATGTCGCGCCCGGCCCCGGTGTTGCCGTGCTCGATCTCTACTGCGGGCTTGGCGCGACACTGAGGACATGGACCGAGGCCGGCAGCGTCGCCCTGGGCGTGGAGCTTTCCGGGGAGGCCGTGTCGTTCGCGGCGAAAAACGCCCCGCTCGCGCAAGTACTGCGCGGCACCTGTGCCCAGCGACTGCCGCAGGTCCGGGAGTGGTGGAACCGGCGTGGCGCCGGGGGCGGGGCAGGGCGCGTCGCCTACGTCAATCCTCCGCGTTCCGGCCTCGAGCTCGAGGTCGTCGGCGCGCTTGCCGACGGAACTGCGCCCCGACAGGGTTGCCTACCTGTCCTGCAGCGCCGGCACGCTTGCACGGGATCTCGCCGCGTTCGAGGCGGCCGGGTACGAAGTTTCGGGAATACGGCCATACGACTTCTTCCCGAACACCCACCACGTCGAGGCGCTCGCGCTGCTCGGGCGGCGCTCGCGCGCCGTGCGCACGCGATAGGTTTACGATGCGACCCGGCGCAGGCCGACCCGGCGCGCTGGAGGCAAGAAATGAGATGGACTCGAGTGCATGGCGGGCCGACACCTGTTCGCGCCGCCGGAATCCGGTGCGGTTTGCACCACGCCTGCTCTTCTGCATTGGCGCTTGCGATTGCGGCGTTTGTGCCGGCGTACGCTGCGGCGGCGAGCGCCGCGGTCGACCGCATGCCGGCCGTCACCGAAGGCAGTGCGAACGGGTTCCCGCTTGCCGCTTCGCCCGCGAGCGCGCCGGTGCCGGCGGGCCAGGGAATGACCGGCGCTGCAGGGCCACGGCCGCGGATAGGACTGGTATTGGGCGGCGGCGGCGCCAAGGGCGCGGCGCACGTGGGCGTGCTGCGGGCGCTCGACGAGATGCACATCCCGATCGACTGCGTGGTGGGAACCAGCATGGGCGCACTGGTGGGCGGCACGTTTGCTGCCGGCATGAGTGCGGTCGATATAGAACAGGCCATACGGCTGATTTCATGGAAGAACGCCATCGCGTTCGAGGGACGGCGCACCAAGGAGCCCATGCATCGCAAGCTGTCCGGCGTGACCTACAGCAACAACCTGGAATTCGGGTTCCGTGACAATCGCCTCACGCCTCCTGCGGCGCTGATCGGTTCGCAGAACATCGACCAGACGATCGAATTGCTCGTCTCGCGCAACCAGGGCACCACTGACTTCAACCGCCTCCCGATCCCGTTCCGTGCGGTTGCAACCGACATGCAGAAGGGTGAGATGGCGGTCCTCGACCGGGGCAACCTGGCGCGCGCGATGCGAGCCAGCATGTCGGTGCCGGGTGTGTTCGCGCCGGTGCAGATCGACCAGCGCCTGCTGGGTGACGGCGGCCTGACGCGCAACCTCCCGGTGGACGTGGCGCGTGAGGCCTGTGCCGACGTGGTGATCGCGGTAATCGTCCCGACGCCCGCGCCGACGCTGGCGGAACTGCAGTCCCCGCTCACCATGGCGGCGCGCACGCTCGAGATCATGATAAGCGCGAACGAGCAACAGCAGATCGACTCACTCGGGCCGGGCGACGTGTTGATCGCGGTTCCCATGGGTGAGATCGGCGTTTCGTCGTTTGAACAGGTGTCGGCTGCGATTCCGCTTGGTCGGGCCGCGACACTCGAGCACCGCAACGCGCTGCAGCGCTATTCGCTGCCAGCGGAGGAGTACGACGCATGGCGGGCGGCCGTGACGCGCGGCGAGCCGGGCACGGTGACGCTCGCGAGCGTGCGAATCGACGGCGTGGCGCGCGTGAATCCGGAGTACGTGCGGGAGACGTTGCGGCTCGGGGTGGGCGAGAGCGTCACGCGCAAGTCGATCGCGAACCATGTCAACGACGTCTATGCGCTGGGCGACTTCGATACCGTCCGCTACACGCTGTCCGGACCGCCGGAAGCCGCGAGCCTGGACGTCGTTGTCGCCGAGCGCCAGGCCGGTCCGAATGAGATTCGCTTCGACATCGGTCTCTACATGGGTACGGACACGAATGCCGCGTTCACGGTGGGTGGCGACTACCTGCGCACCTGGATCAACTCCAGGGGCGGCGAACTGCGTGGTTCGGCCAGCCTTGGCCAGACAACCGGGCTGGATTTCTCCGTCTACCAACCGCTGGACCGGGCCCACAAGTGGTTCATCGAGCCAGGGGTCACGGCGCAGCGCACCATCCAGGGTATCTACGACGACGGCGATGCGGTTGCCGACTATGCGTTCAACTCGGCATGGGGTTTCCTCGACGCCGGCCGGGTTTTCGGCACCAACGCCGAGCTGCGCGCCGGATTGCGCAGTGGCGGTGAGTCGGTGAAGCGCGAAATTGCCTCACCAACGCTGGAGCAGGTCGATTGGGAGGGCTACGGCGGGACATCGCTGCGTTACACGTACGACAACCGTGACAGCGCCTACCTGGCGCGCTCGGGCCTGCTTACGCGCGTGGATTATTTCCAGAGCGTGGATTGGCTCGGTGCTGCCTCGGACTACCAGCGGCTGGAAGGCATGGTCGCCTACGCGGTGCCGGTCGGCACGAGTGTTGCGCAATTGCGCGCCGCCGGCGGATCGTCGCTCGGCTCGAGCCTGCCGCCATACGACCTGTTCCAGCTCGGCGGACCGGTCAGCTTCCCGGGCTTCGCGATAGGCGAACTGCGTGGCCAGGGTTACTGGACGGTCTCGACGACCTACCTGAAGCGCATCGCCGAGATCAGCGACCTGTTCGGCCAGGCCCTGTACGTCGGCGCCACGCTGACGGCGGGCGCGATGGACGACCAGTTCGACTACCCGGGTGCCGGGACCCTGTATTCCGGTGCGCTGCTGCTGAGCGGACGCACGCCGCTCGGCCCGGTCACGATGAGCCTGGCAGGCACCAGCCAGGGTGACTGGCAGCTCATGTTCGACCTGGGCCGACCGATCCAGGAGCGCACAATCACCGACCCAGTCCGTTGAAGCGGGTCGCGTCGGTGCTTTTTACATATCGTGATGCACCCATGCTCCGAATTGGTGCAATACATTGATTTGTATGGACATCACTGCCGTGGCCTGGTTCTTGCAGCCGCTGGGGGCGAGCGAGAAAAAAAATGATAGGCAAGGCGTCAGGGATGCTCGCGCTGCTGCTGGTTCCGGCGGCGGCGCTATACGCGACGGGTAATTCTGCCGCTGCGCACTGGTTTGTGCTCGGCGCGGTCCTTGCGATGCAGATGAGCCTGCTGGCGCGACCGGTGGCGGGGTTCGCGCTGCTGCTGCCGGTCATATATGCCGCGGCGGCAATTACCGCTCAATCCACCGGTGGCGTCGTGGCGCTGATCCTTGCCGCGGCGGGACTCGTCGGCGCGGCGAGTTCGCAGGGGTTTCAGCGCGGGATTCTGGCCGTGCTCGCGGCCACGCTCATCGGCTCCGCCGAGCCGGCTTCGCCGTCAGCCGTGCTGCAGCCAATGCTGGTGATGCTGGCGGGTTGCGCGTACGGCCTGCTGCTCGCACTCACGTTGTTGCGCAACGTCGAATTGGACACCCGCGCGGTGCGCGGGCAGACGGCACTCAGCTTCGCGGCGCTCCTGGCGGTGCTGGTAACGATCGCCTGGCTGGCGGCCAAGGCTTTCGGCGTTGAGCATGGCTGGTGGATTCCACTTGCGGTCGCCGCCGTTGGCCAGCCAGCGATCGAGAAATCCGTGCTCCGATCGATCCTGTACCTGGCCGGGGCGCTGTGCACCACGCTGGCGATGGTGGCGGTGTTCGAGTTTGCGACCAACCTGGCAGCCCAGGTGGTGTTGCTCGTCGTCGTCTCCCTCCTCATGCTGGTCGTCGGGCAAGATCGTCGCTGGCTGAGGGCCCTGTTGCTGACGCCATTCCTCATGCTGGTCGTCGGCCACCCACGCGACCATGCTGCGCCGCTCGACTACCTGAGTTCGGCAGCGCTCGCCTGCGCCGTCGTATTCGCATTTGCGCTGCTTGGCCAGTGGCTGCTCTGGACCATCCGGCCGGACCCCGGCTGCATCCCTGCGCGGGCCGACGCAAGGCGCCGGTAATTCGCTGCGGGTCCGCAGCTGCGCAACCTCGCGCAGCCCGCCGGGGTTCGTCGGCACAGGCTTCATCAGTCGCCGCTTGGACCGTTGTGGCAGTCGTAGCAGCCAACCTGCACTCCCATCGGGACGCTGCGTGAGCCCCAGGTGCGCCTTGCCGCGGTTCGCGACAGTGGCGTGCCGCGGAAGTTGCTGCCGTGGCATGCAGCACAGGCCTGGCGGTCCCGCTTCGCAAGGCCTTCGTGGCCGGTGCGCCAGCGTGGATCGCCGACGACGTGCATCCCGTGCGGCCCGTTCAGTGACAACGCCAGCGTACCGGCACCGTGGCAAGCCGTGCATTCGGTGATCGTGCCTGAGTGTCCCTGCACCTGCCGTGCGGCCACGTTGTCGTTGTGCGCGTCGTCCGGGTTGGGCCAGATTGCATGCGTGCTGTTGTGGCAGCCCTGGCAGGCGACTCCGCCGTGCCCCGCGCTGAATCGATAGAGCTTCCCGGTGTTTTCCGCGAAACGCGAACCCGACGCGAGGCGTGGTGAGGCGGCTGCATCCGATGAATTGAATGCGAGCAGGGCGCGGATGCCGTCTGGCGACATCTGTGACGCGTCCGCAAGCGTGAGGTGATTTGCCGCGTCCCCGGTGTGGCAGGACTGGCAACGCGGCAGGTCAATCCATGGGCGGCGCGGATGGCCGTCGTTGTGGCCGTCGATGCTGCCACCCGCGGCCAGCGAAGTTGTTCCACCGACTGCGCTCATGCCGCCGTGACAGTTCTGGCAGGTGACACTGGCGGTCATCGCGCCGCGCAGGCACTGCGTGGACTTGCCGGGATGGCACAGGTAACAGGACTGGTTCTGCGGCGCGGGCGGCGTGCCACCCTGCGCGACCCAGCGGTCGTCAAATGGCACGCCCGCTGCGTTCAACATGCGACTGCTGTGGTACGCGTGCATGGCCGCGGACATCGTCGGCTTGCCGAGCTGCGCGCCGGCTGGGCCCGTGCCGCCGAGGTCAAGCGCGGCGCTGTAGTGGCAGCCTGCACAGAGCACCGGCTTCGACGCCATCAGCGTGGTTCCCATGCGGCTGTCGTGCAGCAGCAGGATGTTTTCGCGCGACTGCACCTCGAGGTCGCCGGCTGCGGACCAGGTGATTCCCGCGGCGCGGGTTGCGGTGCCGCCGGTGGCGTGGCAGTCCGAGCACGTCGTTTCCTCGGAAACCGGCAGGACCACGTCCAGTGTCGAGAGAGCCTGGCCGCTCGCCTTGTCGGTCGCCGTCAGTCGCATCAGCGGGTATCGATTGATGTTGCCGGCGTCGTCCACCGGGAAGACCGGGATTCCTTCCGCCTCGAACAGAGCGTCGGTCGCCTTCCATGCGAAGGAGGTCTGTTCAGGCCCGGGCGCTTCGGCGGGCATGTACAGCCCCGTCAGTCCCTGGCCCGGCGGGAGATTCGCGCCGTAGGTCCGCGCGACGTATTGCCAGAAGTTCGTCTTGTCGCTGCTTCGGCTGTTGATCGAGCCATTGGAATCGGCGATCGCGGAATAGCGCAGTATCACGTTCAAGTCGTTGAGCAGCGAGGGCTTGCCGGTGCCGTCGATGCGAACCACCTGGGCATTCACCACGTTGAAGGGCGGCAGGATCGAGAACACCGAGAAGTCGGCGTCCACGCAGTGCATGCCGAGGTTGTTGGTCGCCAGGATCCTGTAGCTGGACTGTCCGGTGCCGCCGGTGCCGCCGCCGCCACCACCACCGGTGCCGCCGCCGCCACCGGTGCCGCCGCCGCTGTCGGACCCGCCAGAATCACCCCCGGATCCGGATCCGCCGCTACCTCCGCATCCGCCGAGCAACAGTGCTGCGAGGAACAGGAAGATCAGCGATGGCAATCGCAGGGCGGCATTTGAATTCATCAGGTCCCCTCGGCTGTCGAAACTCCGTTGTGGAGTTAGACGTCCAGGGGCACCCGAATCAATCGCGACCCGCCGGCCTGCAACTGATTCGCAATTGCGTCAGGCAGATGCGAGTGCCTGGGCGAGGTCCTCGATCAGGTCGTCCACGTGTTCGATGCCGACCGAGAGTCGCACCATGTCCTCGCTGACGCCCGACTTCTCGAGTTCTGCTGCATTGAGTTGCCGGTGCGTGGTGCTGGCAGGGTGGCAGGCCAGGGATTTTGCGTCGCCGATGTTCACCAGCCGTACGAACAGCTTCAGCGCGTCCTGGAACCTTGCGCCGGCCGCGAGGCCACCCTCTATGCCGAACGTCAGGATGCCCGATGCGTGACCACCCATGTATTTCTTCGCAAGCGCATGGCCGGCGTGATCGGGCAGTCCCGCGTAGTTCACCCAGCGTACCTTCGGGTGCTTCTGCAGGTACCTGGCGACCGTGAGCGCATTCTGGCAGATGCGGTCCATGCGTACGGCGAGGGTCTCGATGCCCTGCAGTATCAGGAAGCTGTTGAATGGCGAGATCGCCGCGCCCATGTTCCTGAGCGGCACCACGCGCGCGCGGCCGATGTAGGCCGCCGGACCGAAGGCTTCCGTGTACACGACCCCGTGGTAGGAGACATCGGGCGTGTTCAGGCGCGGAAACTTGTCCGCGTGCGAGGCCCACGGGAAGCGGCCGGAGTCCACGATCGCGCCGCCGATGCTGGTGCCGTGTCCGCCGAGGTACTTGGTCAGCGAATGCACGACGATGTCTGCGCCGTGCTCGAAGGGGCGGCACAGGTAGGGTGTCGGAACCGTGTTGTCCACGATGAGCGGAATGCCGTGGCGATGAGCGACCTCGGCCAGGACCTCGAAATCCGTGACGTTGCCGGCCGGGTTGCCGACCGACTCGCAGAAGATCGCGCGTGTCCTCTCATCGATGAGCTTCTCGAATGAACCGGGATCGCGGTGGTCCCCGAACTTCACGCCGATTCCGTATTGCGGAAGCGTGTGCGCAAACAGGTTGTAGGTGCCGCCGTAGAGCGCCGAGGAGCTGATGAAGTTCTGACCGGCCTCGACGATGGTCTGGATCGAATACGTGATCGCCGCCTGGCCAGAGGCGAGCGCGAGAGCGCCCACGCCACCCTCGAGCGCCGCGACGCGCTTCTCGAGGACGTCCGTGGTCGGGTTCATGATCCGCGTATAGATGTTTCCGGCGACCTTGAGGTCGAACAGGTCCGCGCCGTGCTGGGTGTCGTCGAACGCGTAGGACGTGGTCTGGTAGATCGGGACCGCGGCGGCCCTGGTGGTGGGGTCGGGCGAGTAGCCGCCGTGGACGGCGATGGTTTCGAGTTTCATGAAGGGCCTGCGCGAGTGGTAACGGGTTCATTGTCCCGCAGGGTGGAGCGCCTGTCGTCGGCTTAGAACCACTTGCTATTGGTCCAGAACGTACGCGGCTTTGACCTGGATCATGGTGTCACGGTGTACGGGGCCTCAATCTGTGCATGGCGGCAGCAATCGCATCGAACACTGCGCCAGCACCGAGCGAGTCCATTTGAATCCTGAAGCTCCGAACAAGCAGTTGAATCGCCTCACGATCCCGATCGCCATTGCGCTCTCAGGCGCAGTGCATGGCACTGCGTCCGCCGCACCTGGTCCGATCGGCGACGGGCCGGCCGAACTGGAGGAAGTGACCGTTTACGCCCGTCGCATGGTGCCCGTCAGCAGGGTTGCCGCGACCGTAACGGTCATTTCCGACAGCGACCTGCAGCGCACCCTTGCCGGTGACGTCAAGCAGATGGTGCGGTACGAGCCTGGCCTCAGCGTGCGCAGCGATCCGTTCCGTTTCGGGCTCGATACCTTCACGATTCGCGGCATGACCGGCAATCGCGTGTCGGTCGAGGTGGACGGGATACCGTCCGCGCCCGGGTTCGCGATCGGCAGCTATTCCGACTCCGGGCGCGCCTTTCCCGACCTCGCGTTCGTGCAGGCGCGTGGAGATCCTCCGCGGCCCGGCCTCGTCGCTGTACGGCAGCGATGCGATCGGGGGCGTCGTCGCAATGAGCACCTTGACGCCCGATTCGCTGCTGGCCGGCGACGCCACCACCGGGGTGCGCAGCGAGGCGGGCTACGACAGCAGCGACGACGGCTGGCACGCAGTCGCGATCGGTGCGGGGCGAATTGGGTCGGCTGACATGCTGCTCGGATACGTGCACCGGCAGGGCAGCGAGGCGGATACGGCAGCCAGCGTGTCGCCCGACCCGCGCGACTACGACGCGGATTCCATGCTGGCGACGGTGCAGTTCGATTCCATGCCGGGCGGAGCGCTCGACCGTGACCGCGGAAGGTGGTCGACTGCGCCAGACGACGGACGTCAATGCCTGGGAACTGCTGGCGGGCAGTCGCTTCGCCAACACGGTCGTGCTCAGCGGCGACGATTCGGGTCAGCGGTTCCGGACCAGCATCGCGCAGGCGTTGGGCACCGACCGGAGCGTACGACTCGGCAAACTGGATCCTGTACTGGCAAGGTACCGACACGCGGCAGGACACCCACGAAGAGCGCAGGGCGGTTCCGCCGCGCTCACCGCCATTGCAACTGGATCGCCGGTTCCGCTTCCAGGAGCGGGTTCTCGGCGCGGAATTCAACGCCGTCAAGGACTTCGAGCGCAGCAGCCTTGCCCACGACGTCGTATACGGCGTGGAGCTGTCGGGCACGCGGCTCGAGGAGATGCGAAACGGCACGCAGACCGACCTGGTGACCGGCGCCACGACCAAGACCATCCTTGGCGAGACCTATCCGCTGCGTGATTTCCCCAACTCCGACGTGATCCAGGCCGGCGCATTCGCGCAGGACGAGATCCGGTTCGGCGACGGCCGGTGGTCCGTGATCCCGGCGCTGCGGGTCGATTACTACGATCTTTCGCCGAAGCCGGACAGCCTGTACCGAGCGGATAATCCGAATACGCCAGTGGTCGGCCTGAACGACACCTCGATCTCGCCGAAGCTTGGGCTCACGCGCCGCCTTGGCGACTCATTCTCGGCATTTTTCCAGTATTCGAACGGGTTCCGCGCGCCGCCTCCCGAGGACGTCAACATCGGCCTTGACCTGCCGCTGCTCAACATCCGCGCCATCCCAAACCCGGACCTGAAGCCCGAGCAGAGCAACGGATACGAGATCGGACTGCGTTACGAGAGCACTGCGCTCCGGTTCACGGCCAGCGCTTACTACACTGACTACGATGATTTCATCGAGTCGAAGGTGAACCTCGGGGCTGACCCGGAGACGAAGGTGATCATCTTCCAGTCGCAGAACATCGCACGCGCGCGCATCTATGGAACCGAGGTTTCGGCGACCGCGAACGCGGGCGAGTGGGCTGCCGCGCTTTCCGGCTGGACGGCGCGCCTGTCAACCGCCTGGTCGAAGGGCCAGGACCTCGAGCGAAACCAGCCGCTCAATTCAGTCGATCCCGGCAGCGCGCTGGTCTCGCTGGCCTATGAGTCGGCCTCGGGCGCGTGGCGCGGCGAACTCATCACCACGGCGGTGGCCGCGAAGCGCGAAGTGGATCGCAGTCGCGTGGACCTGTACCGGACGGGTTCCTACGTGACGCTCGACCTGCTGGGACAGGCGAATCTCGGGCATGGCCTTACGCTTGATGTGGGGTTGTTCAACCTGACCAACCAGGACTACATCGAGTGGGCCGACGTGCGCGGACGCCCCGTGGGCGATCCGCTGATTCCGTACTACACGCGACCGGGACGCAATTTGTCGGTTGCGTTGCACTGGCGCTACTGAGAGCGACTTTGCAGCAGGCACTCGAGATCGCGTTGAATCGCAAGACGGCAGCAACACGGGTCGTCTGCCCTTAGCGGGTGTGAGGCGTTTCCGCGGAAACGCCTATCCAATCTCGCAGTTCTCGCCGACCGGCCGATGACGAACCAAACCCGCCCGTCAGGTTTCTCTAAAGCGGGCCGACGCTTGGACCGTGCTCGTTGGGCTTCGCTTCCATGAAGCGGACGTTCGTGGCCACTGGCGCAGGCCATGAAGCGACGTCCGGATCTCGTCAGGGGGGTTGCGGTCCACAAGGCTGAGCACGTGCTGGCGCCCAGGGCCAAGTGGTGCCACGCCAACTGACAACCACCCAGACGTCAGGCGCATCAATTGTTGCGCGGTGCGAGCGCGATGAAACCGACCTGCGGCGGCAGTTCGGGCAGATCCTGCTCGCGCGCCCGCAGCCAGGGCCAGGTCAGCCTTGCGGCTGACGGCTGAGGCGCCCCCGTCGCCATCCGTCGGCCTCCGAGACACGAACCTCATGCCTGCATCGTCTTCGTTTCTACAGTTGACCCCGGTCGTTGGCCGTTTCGTCGCATGCGGCTTGTCGCCACCGCATCCGTTCAGGAAGATGCGTGCTTTGCTGCCCAGATGCCACCTATGAGCACTCCAACTCTTCTGCTGGCGCTGATGCGCCACATCGGCCCGTTATTGCTGTTGTGCTGTCTGTGCCTTGGCGCGCCCGTGCACTCGGCCGAGCTTGCTCAGAGTCACACGCACGCCGGCGAAGCGAGCGTGCGCCCGCCGCTGCACATCGCACCGGTCGACGATGCCTGGCGGGCGGCGTTGCCGCGCGATGCCAAGCTGGCCACGCAGGCTTACCTAGACCGCCTACCCAAAGAAGCGGTGATGCGCTCCAACGATTACGACGAGGGCGGTTACTGGCTGCAGCTTTGGGAGTTCCTGCTCGGCCTGGCCATCGCCGCGCTGATGTTGCACGGCGGCCGCTCGGCCCGAGTGCGCGATTGGGCGCAGCGCGTCGCACGCCACGCCCTGCTGAGCGATGGCTTGTATGGGGGCGTCTACGGCCTGGCCACCGGGCTGCTGCTGCTGCCCCTGAACTTCTACCGAAGCTACTGGCGCGAGCACGGCTACGGCATGTCGCAGCAGACCGCCTTGGACTGGTGGGGCGAGTGGGTCTTGACCCTCGGCGTCGAGGTTGCCGGCACGATGGTGGCGGTCGCGCTGCTCTATGCCGTCTTCCGCCGTGCCGGCGAGCGCTGGTGGCTCTGGGGAGCGGCCGCCTGCTCCGCGTTGTTGGCGTTCATGTTGCTCGTCAGCCCAGTCCTGATCGATCCGCTGTTCAACACCTACAAGCCGCTGGAGCACGGCCCGGTGCGCAGCGCTGTACTGACCATGGCGCAGTCCAACGGTGTGCCGGCTGACGAGGTTTATGCCTTCGACGCGTCGCGCCAGACCAAGCGCATCAGCGCGAACGTGAGCGGCCTGGGCAGCACAGCGGCGGTGCGGCTCAACGACAACCTCCTCAATCGCACCTCGCTGCCCGAGATCCGTGCCGTGATGGCCCATGAGTTGGGCCACTACGTGCTCAACCACGCGCCCAAAATGCTGATGCAGTTCGGTCTGCTGATCCTGTTCGGACTCCTGTTTTGCCATTGGGCAATGCGCCGGCTGTTTGCGCGCTATGGGCATCGCTGGAGCACGCAGGCGGTGGCCGATGTGGCTGGCTTGCCGCTGCTGGCCGCGGTGTTCTCAGTTTTCATGCTCGCGGTCACGCCGGCATTCAACAGCATCATCCGTATCCAGGAGATTGAGGCTGACCGCTTCGGCCTGAATCTGGCCCGCGATCCGCATGGCTTTGCCGAGGTGATGCTGAAACTCTCGGACTACCGCAAACCCGATCCGGGCCGCCTGGAGGAGGTGATCTTCTTCCACCATCCGAGCGCTCGGCATCGGATTCACGATGCGATGCGCTGGCGGGAGGCAATGGGGACACCCTGAGGGGCGAGACTTGTCCGCTTGTGGCCGAATACCGACCTTAGGCCAATTGTAGGGCCAGGTCGCTGGATCGGCAGGATATCGCTCGGTCAGGCAGTAATACCCGAGAACAAAAAGGGCCCCGCCCTGCAAGGGCGGGGCCTGGATGGAGCCCGTTCCAGGCTCACACAGGGAGGCAGGTCAGTAGACGTCGTCCATCGTGTTGTGCACGTTGAACTTTCCGGTGGGCGTCACGATGCGTGGGTCGTCGATGACGGCCTTGAGCTTCAGGGTCTTGTCGTCGACGACGACGATGGCCGAGCGCTGATCCTTGCCATTCCAGACCGAGAACCAGACTTCGTCGCCGGCCTTGTTGAATTCCGGCTGTACGACGCGCTTCGGACCCTCGCCAAGGTTCGCCCATTCGGCGATCGGCAGTACCTGGTAGCCGGCGTCGAGGTTGCTCGTGTCGAAGACCGCCACGCTCTGGGCGATCTTCGGGTCGGGATTGAGCGGCGAGTCCACGTAGAGGTGGGTGGACTTCGGATTCGACTTCACGAACAGTGAGCCGCCACCCTGGCCTTTCAGCACACGAACGACCTTCCAGGCGTTGTCCTCGTGGGCCACCGGGTCGGTGCCGATCAACGTGACTTTCTCGTTGCCGAGCGCGCTCGTGACCCACACCGGCCCGTACTGCGCGTCGGTGAAGTTCGCGCCGCGTCCCGGGTGCGGGATCTTGTCCACGTCGATGAGCGCTGTCAGCTTCTGCTCCTTGGAGTCGATCACCGCGACCTTGTTGGACTGGTTCGCCGCGGTGAGGAAATAGCGCTTGGTCACGTCCCAGCCGCCGTCGTGCAGGAAGCGGGCCGCACCGATGGTCGTGGTCTGGAGGTTGTTGATGTCCTCGTAGTTGACCAGCAGGACCTGGCCGGTTTCCTTCACGTTGACGATGAACTCCGGGTGCTCATGCGAGGCCACGATTGCGGCCACGCGCGGCTCGGGGTGGTACTCCTGGGTGTCCACGGTCATGCCACGGGTCGAGACGATCTTCAGCGGTTCGAGCGTCGCACCGTCCATGATCGTGTACTGCGGTGGCCAGTAGGATCCCGCGATCGCGTACTTGTCCTCGTAACCCTTGTACTTCGACGTCTCGACCGAGCGCGCCTCCAGCCCGACCTTGATCTCGGCCACCCTGTCCGGGATTTCCATGAAGAGGTCGACCAGGTCGATCTTTCCGTCGCGGCCGATGGTGTAGACGTAGCGACCGGAAGTCGACATCCGCGAGATGTGCACCGCATAGCCAGTCTTGATGACGGTGATGATCTTCTTGGTGTCGCCGTCGATCAGGGCGATCTCGCCGCTGTCGCGCAGCGTCACGACGAAGATGTTGTCGATGTTGAAATTATTCTGCTTGGTCCTGGGCCGCTCCGATACCGGGACGATGACGTTCCAGGTGGCCTGGATTTCCTTCATGCCGAACTCGGGCGGCTGAGGCGGCTCGTTCTGTACGTAGCGCGCCATCAGGTCGACCTGCGCGGGTGTCAGTTCGCCGGACTTGCCCCAGCTCGGCATGCCGGCCGGCGAGCCCTGGTTGATGAAGACCTTGAGGTATTCGGTTCCCTTCTTCTGGGTGATGTCCGGCGTCAGCGGCTTACCGGTCGCGCCCTTCCGCAGGACGCCGTGGCAGCCGGCGCAGCGCTGGAAATAGATCTGCTGCGCTTCCTTGAACTCGGCTTCCGACATCGTCGGTGCGCCGGGCGTCATCAGGATCTGCGCGCCCTCGGCGCCGGCCGGGGAGGGTGCTCCCTGGTACTTCAGTTCCGCGACCGTGGTCGGGTGCTGTGTCGGCGAATCAGCCTGCTTGGGCGTCGCAGCCGCCTTGGCGCGCACTGCCGCGACCTGCGAGACGGAGACCGTGCCGCCGGCGTTGCCCCAGGAGTTCATCGCGAATGTGAGCGCGTCGGCTATTTCCTGGTCCGAGAGCTGCACCATGGCAGGCATCACCGAGTTGAACTTCGCGCCGTTGACGACCACTTCGCCCTGCAGGCCGTTCACCACGACGCCAATTGCGCGGTCCGTATCGCCGAGCAGGTAGTCCGAGCCGGCAAGTGGCGGAAATGCGCCCGGCAGGCCCTTGCCATCGGCCTGGTGGCAGGCCATGCAGACGGTGTCGAACACCTTCTTGCCTTCGGCGATCCGGGCGGCGCCGGCGGACGCGCCGGCGACTTCGGCCTCGTGCACCTGTGGTGCGGTGGCACTCGTCGCGGGCTGCTGGGCAAAGGCTGTCGCGGCGAGGGCGAGGGTGCCCATGGCACCGAGCGACAGTGCGTTCCGAATGCGGATATTCAGCTTCGACGTCATGGTGACTCCCATTTTCTGCAGGGCCGTGGCGGGCGCAGCAGCCTGCGCCCACCCCGGGGAGTCACCTTAGGCGGGAGTCGCGGTATCCGCCTTGATCTCAGTCAACTACGGGATCTGGAAAGGGGGGCTATACCGGCTTGTCGAGTACTGCGAGCAGCCTGGCCCGGTCGGGGACCTGCAGGGTACGGCCCTTGACGACGATCGTGCCGCCGTCCGACAGGTGCCTCAGGATCCTGGACAGCGTCTCGGGCTTCATCGACAGGCGCGAGGCGAGTTCCTGGCGTGATTCGGCAAGCGTCAACTCGGTGGGTCCGTCCTGGCCCGGCGGCAGGCGGCCCTCGATCAGCCTGACGAGTCGGTGGGTGGCGCTCTCCAGCGTCAGGTACTCGATTTCCCTGATGCGCATGTGAAGTCGCTGGCTCAGGTGGCCGAGCATGCGCAGGCAGGTGTCCGGGCTCTCGCGCAGGATCGCGACGTACTCGCGATTAGCGAAGCGCGCGACCTGCGACCTCGCCGCGGCGACCGCCGAAACCGGGTAGACGGAGCCCTCCATGAACATTACCGCCTCCGCAAAGCTCTGGCCGTCGGCCAGGATGTCCACGATCTTTTCCTCGCCCGACTTCGAGTACAGGACCAGGTTCACCTGACCCGAAAGCACGATGTAGAAGTGCTGCGCAGGCTGCCCGCGGTCGAACAGAAGCTGGCCGGATTCGTATTCTTCGACGTGGCTGGTGGCGATCATCCGTTGCATCTGCGGCGGCGAGAGGCCGGCGAACAGGTGGTGGCCGCGGATGCCGGCAATCTGCTGTGGTCCCGTGAACATGGGCTGCACGGTAGCAGCCCGGACGGGTCACGAGAAGACGCCGAGCGGCGAGTGTGTCCTCGCGACGGTCACGAGGAATGCGACAGTTGCCAGTGCAGCGATGAGCGCGGCCATCCGCACGCCCCTGGGTCGGCCCGGCCTGAGCGCGATGCTGCCGAGCACGACATAGGCGACCAGCAACACCACCTTCATCGTCAGCCAGCCGGTCGCGAACGGATATTGCCGGATGACGGTCGTGAGCATCAGCGCCGTGGTCAGCAGCACGATATCCACGGCGACCGGCACGACGCGCAGGATCATGGTCCGGTGCAGCTGCGAACCCGCGACCATCAGCAGGCCGCGAAACGTGAACAGCGTGATCGTCAGGATTGCGCAGGTGATGTGCACCTGGCGCAGCGCGAAATAGTAGTCCGTCATCCGGACTTGCCATCGGAGCGAGGTGACAGGTAGATCCCGAGGTTCAGCGCCGACCAGGTTCCGAATGCGGCCAGCCACGCGAACATGCTGCCGAGAAGAAGATTTCGGACGGCATCGGGCGCGGCCACGACTTCGCTGAACACGCGCATGACTGCCGCCGCCTGAACGCCCACGAAGCAGGCCAGCGTCGTGCGGTTCATGGCCAGCGGTCGCCCCGAATGGCCCATCGTCACGCGGGTGACCATGGCCACCAGCATGCTGCCGAAGAAGCCGATGCCGAGTGCATGGATGGGCGCGCGCCCGAGCAGCCATGTTCCCGTGAGCACGAAGCCCGCGTCGCGCGTCGCCTGCAGGACCATGGCCACCGGCAGCCAGGCAACGCCCGCATAGAGCGTCCACAGCAGCGGGTTGCCACGGGCGCCGAACGATGTCCAGCGGATCGCGCAGGTAGCCGTGAGCAAGACCAGTGCCACGTCGGCAACAGGCAGCCAGTCGAACGTCCCGGCGGTTCCAAGCAGCAGTCGCGTGTAGGCGAGCGCCACGACGGCGATCAGCATCCAGAGCGGCCGCCACGCCACGTAGCCGGGAATCGCATTCTGGGAGAAAAACGGGATCATGCGGTGGCAGACCGCGAAGAACACCGGCAACAGGAAACCCCACAGTGCCGCGCGTACCGCGAAATGCAACGCAAAGTCGTTCGCCTCGGCCAGCCCGTAGCCGAACCCTGCGACCGACACGGTACCGACCGCGATCGCGATGCTCGCGACCACCGCGTGCGACACGAGCTGCTGCGAATCGACCAGCACGCGCAGCAGCGCGACCAACCCGGTCAGGAGACCCGCCGCGGCCAGCGCGACCGCCAGCAGTTGCAGTGCCAGCCCGAAATGCGTACCGGCGAGCCAGGCGAGCGTCGCACTCAAGAGCAGCACGGAGGCCGGTACGTAGAAGGTCCGTGGGACCGCCGGTCCGTTCATCCAGCGCGGAAACGTCGTGAACAGGAAGCCGAACATGAAGCTCGGCAGGACCACGAACAGCATCAGGAAGCCGTGTGCCCAGATTGGCGCTACCTGCAGGTCGAGGGCCCAGATGGGCGTGCCGGTGTAGCGCGCGACCAGGTGCACGGCCCACCAGCCGCTTGCGAGCAGCAGGCTCGCCATGCCGCCGAAGAAGTGCAGGCGGTGCGGTGCGAGCGTCAGTGTCTTCCAGCGATTCATCCTGCTTCCTGAAAATGAAAATGGGGCGGGCCCGCCAGGGCCCGCCCCGTGCAGTCGAGCCTAGTTTGCCGTGCGGGTGGCCGGCTGCGTGGACGACATGGCCACGGCTTCCTGCCGCTGGCCGCGGCCGAGCCACAGCTTGGCGACGAACACCACCAGCAGCAGCACTCCGACGCTGAACAGCACGTCGCCCGGCATGCGCAGCCAGACCAGTGTCTGCATCAGCGGTTGCTGCAGGAACTCCGCCGAGCGAGCGTACCAGAAGCCCTCCGACACGGCCGCGTAGACCTGCATCAGGCCGTAGGGCAGCAACGAGAACAGCGCCATCGCCGCGAGGCCGAGGTTCAGCGACCAGAACGACCACTTGAGCAACCGCTCGTCCCATTGCGCGAGATTGCCGAGACCGCGCAGGCAGAACAGCATCAGGCCGATGCCGAGCATCCCGTACACGCCGAACAGCGCGGTGTGGCCGTGCAGCGGCGTCGTGTTGAGTCCCTGCATGTAGTAGAGCGCGAGCGGCGGGTTGATCAGGAACCCGAACAGGCCCGCGCCGACCAGGTTCCAGAATGCGACGGCGACGAAGAACAGGATCGGCCATCGATAGGCGGCGACCCAGGGCTTGGCGTAGCTGTGCTTGTAGTTCTCGTAGGCCTCGAAGCCGACCAGCACCAGCGGCACGACCTCGAGTGCGGAGAACACCGAACCCACCGCGAGCACGCCGGTCGGCGTCCCGCGTCCAGTAGAGGTGGTGGAACGTGCCGAGCACGCCGCCGGTCAGGAACACGACCGTGGCGAACAGCACGGCGTTGGTCGCCGTCTTCACGCGCACCAGTCCGAGTTTCGTGAACAGGAAGGCGATGACCGCCGTGGCGAACACCTCGAAGAATCCCTCGACCCAGAGGTGCACCACCCACCAGCGCCAGTACTCGACCATCGACAGGTGGGTGTTGCGGCCCCACATCAGGCCGGCGCCATAGAAGAGTCCGATGGCCACCGTCGACAGGAACACCAGCAGCGTGATCGAGCGGCTGTCGTCGCGCGCCTTGAGCGCGGGCCACAGCGCGCGGCCGACCAGCAGCAGCCAGAGCATCAGGCCGATGAACAGGAATGCCTGCCAGAAGCGGCCCAGGTCGACGTACTCCCATCCCTGGTGGCCGAACCAGAAATTGGCGCCGAGGCCCATCTTCTGCATCACCGCGAACCACTGGCCGGCGAAGCCCGCCGATCACGATCACCAGCAGGCAGGTGAACAGGAAATTGACGCCGAGTCGCTGGAACTTCGGTTCGTGGCCGGAGATCGCCGGCGCGATGTAGAGGCCCGTGGCCAGCCACGCGGTGGCGATCCACAGCACCGCGATCTGCAGGTGCCAGCTGCGCGTGACCGTGTAGGGCAGCCAGTTGGCGAGCTGGAATCCGTAGAATCCCTGGCCTTCGACCGCGTAGTGCGCGGTGATGCCGCCGAGTATGACCTGCACCAGGAACAGCGCCGTCACCACCCAGAAATACTTGGCGGTGGCCTTCATCGACGGCGTCGGCTTCAGGCTGCCGAGCGGATCGCTGTCGGGGATCTCGGGCGCGGGCTCCTTGCCGTGCGTCGCGACGTAGTACCAGGTGAGCGCGCCCACGCCGGCCAGCAGGCCGAGGATGCTGATGAAGGTCCACAGGTAGGTCGGCGTCGTCGGGACGTTGCCCACCAGCGGTTCGGACGGCCAGTTGCTGGTGTAGCTGATGTCCTGGTTGGGGCGATTGGTCACCGTCGACCATGCTGTCCAGAAGAAGAACGCCGGTCATCGCCTGGCGATGCGCCGAGTCGGGAATTGGGTTTTCCCGGATCGCGTACTGCGAGCGCAGGGTGGCGAGGCTGGCGTCGTCGCTGAACAGCCGGGTGTAGTGGCCCGCGACGGCCGCAATTGCCGCTGCCCGGTCCGCGGAGACCGTGATCACGCCGGTGGCCGGATCGTAAGTGTTGCCGCGCATCTCGGCGGCCAGCCTCGTACGCAGTGAGGACTGCTGCGGAGGGTCCAGCTCGGCGAACGGCTTGCCGGTCTCGCGCAAGGCCCATGCATCGAGGATCGCCGTCGCCTCGCGGTGCAGCCAGTCGGCCGACCAGTCGGGTGCTACGTAGCTGCCGTGACCCCAGACAGAGCCCAGCTGCTGGCCGCCGATCGACTGCCAGACCTGGCGGCCGGTCTCGATGTCGTCACGCGAGTAGATCGTCTGGCCGGTCGTCGCCACGACCGCAGACGGCATCGGCGGAGCTGCGAGGTAAATCTCGCGGCCGAAGTAGAGCAGGATGCCGAACGACACCACGAGCAGCGTCGCGAGCACTTTCCACAGTCGGTTCGTATCGTTCACGTTGATCTCCAATGACAACCCGCGATTGCGCCGCGGAATGGGCGCAATGGTGGATGCGGCGCGGCAAGTGCGCCTTGACGGAGATCAAGCAGGAGGGGGTTTAGATCGCCTTGGAGAATCGCTGCTGCGACGCCTGTGCGGCTGGCAGGTAGGCGTCGAAGGCCATCGCGAGGTGCCGGAGCAGCAGGCGCCCGGCCGGCAGTACCCTGAGCCCGGGATCGGCGAACTCGGCCAGGCCGTCGGCGACCATCGGCGCCAGCGCAGCGATCTCGCTGGCGAAGTAGGTCCGGAAGTCGATGCCATGGCGCGCGCCGGTCGCGTCGTAGTCGAGCACGCCGTAGCACATGATCTGCTGGATCACGTCGCGACGGATGATGTCGTCGCGCGTCATCGTGTAGCCGCGGTGCACCGGCAGCACGCCGCGGTCGAGTGCGCCGTAGTATTCCGGCAGCGTCTTCTGGTTCTGGATGTAGTTGTCGCCGACCTTGCCGATCGAGCTCACGCCGAGCCCCACCAGGTCGCAGTAGCCGCGCGTCGAGTAGCCCTGGAAATTGCGGTACATCGTGCCCGCTTCCTGCGCGAGCACCAGCTCGTCCTGCGGCAGCGCGAAGTGGTCCATGCCGATGTAGACGTAGCCCGCGTTCGACAGCTTCTCGATCGTGAGCCCGAGCAGCGCGAGGCGCATCTCCGGGCGTGGGCAGGAACTCGGCGTTCAGCTGGCGCTGCGCCTTGAACATCTGCGGCAGGTGGGCGTACGCGTACACGGCGAAGCGGTCGGGCTTGGCCGACAGCACGGTGTCGATGGTCTTCGCGAAGCCTTCCAGGTTCTGCTTCGGCAGACCGTAGATCAGGTCGACGCTCACCGAGCCGAAGCCGAATTCGCGGGCATCCCGGATCAGTCGCAGCGTGTCCGGCACCGACTGGATGCGGTTGACGGCCTCCTGCACCAGCGGATCGAAGTCCTGGATGCCGAGGCTGCAGCGGTTGAAGCCGATTCGCGCAAGGTCGCGCAGCGTGTCGCGCGTTATCGTGCGCGGGTCGAGCTCGATCGAGTACTCGCGCCCCGGGTCCTGCGACAACTTGAAGTGGCTGCCCAGCTTCTCGACCAGCCGCTCGATCTCCAGCGAGGTGAGGAAAGTCGGCGTGCCGCCGCCGAAGTGCAGTTGCTCGACCTCACGGTCACGGTCGTAGAGCTGTCCCTGCAGCTCGATCTCGCGATGCAGGCGGTACAGGTAGGCCTCGGCCTTCTCGTGGTTGCGCGTGATGATCTTCGTGCAGCCGCAATAGAAGCAGGGGCTGGAGCAGAACGGGATGTGGACATAGAGCGACAGCGGGCGCGGGATCGGGTCCTGGTTGCTGGCGATCGCCGCAGCCTGGTATTCAGCAAGGCCGAAACTGTCGGAAAACTGCACGGCCGTCGGGTACGACGTATAGCGTGGCCCCGACCGGTCGTAGCGTCGGATGAGGTCGGCGTCGAACCTGATCTGGTGCGAGTGCATCTGTGTCCCTGGTCGCTGTGCGTGTCTTCAGCTTGCCGCATTCCGCCAGTCCGGCGCATTGACATCGGTCAAGCGTCGGGCCGGGGTGTACGGCGCGGCTGGCTGCCGCAAGGATAGTCGCGGCAGCGCCTCGGTGGTAGGGCAGGGTTTTCCGCCGCGGGATGCGGGACCCACGCAGCCCGACTCCGGCCAACCGGTGGCTGGGGCCCCTGATCCGCTAGAATTACCCCTTTTACCGCCCCCGAACGGAGAATTCCCGTGACCAATAGCGATCCTGGACTGCCCACGGGTGCGCCCGGCGAACCCATCGCCACCGACGTCGTCATCGTCGGCGCGGGCCCGGCCGGGCTCTTCCAGGTGTTCGAGCTAGGGTTGCTCGGCATCAAGGCCCACGTCGTGGATACCCTCGGGCACCCGGGCGGCCAGTGCGCGGAACTCTACCCGGACAAGCCCATCTACGACATCCCGGCGCTGCCGGTGTGTGGTGCGCAGGAACTCGTCGACCGCCTGCTCGAGCAGATCAAGCCGTTCGGTGCCGAGTTCCATTACGGGCAGGAAGTGGTGGGCCTCGAGCAGCAGGGCGAGGCGGGATTCCTGCTCGAGACGTCGGCCGGGACCCGCTTCGCGACGAAGGCGGTGGTCATCGCTGCGGGACTGGGCTCGTTCCAGCCCCGGCGGCTCGGCATCGAAGGCGCGGATGCGTTCGAGGGCCGGCAGGTCCATTACCGCGTGCGGCACGCGGGCGATTTCCACGGCAAGCGCCTGGTGATCTTCGGCGGCGGAGACTCGGCGCTCGACTGGGTGGTCGACCTCACGGGCAAGGCCCGCAGCATCGTACACGTGCATCGGCGGCCCGAATTCCGGGCGGCGCCCGCGTCGGTCGCCCGCATGCGCGAACTCGTGGCCCAGGACCGCATGACCTATGTCGAGGGCATTGCGGCAGGCCTGCAAACCCTGGATGGCCGGCTCACCGGTGTCACGGTCAAGCGCCCGGACGGTTCGGTCGTGGATTTCGAGGCCGACCACGTGCTCGCGTTCTTCGGCCTGCATCCCAGGCTCGGTCCGGTTGCCAACTGGGGTATCGAGCTCGAGAAGAAGGCTCTCAAGGTGGACACGGCGAAGTTCCAGACCAGCGTGCCCGGCATCTATGCGATCGGCGACATCAACACCTACCCGGGCAAGAAGAAACTGATCCTGAGCGGATTCCACGAGGCCGCGCTGGCAGCGTTCGCGATCGCGGAGCAGTTGAATCCCGCGAAGAAAGTGCATCTCCAGTACACCACCACGAGCCCGATCATGCAGCGGCGGCTCGGCGTGACCGAGTAGCGGCTGTTGGCGCGGCGCGGATGAACCAGCAGCTCATCGACCTCATCAAGCTGCTGCAGCTCGAGCGGCTCGAGATGAACCTGTTCCGCGGCGAGAGCCGGGACATCGGCAGCCCTCAGGTCTTCGGCGGGCAGGTACTCGGGCAGGCCCTGGCGGCCGCCTGCGGTACGGTCGAACAGCGCACGGTCCACTCGCTGCACGCCTATTTCCTGCGCCGCGGAGACTTCAACGCGCCGATCATCTACGAGGTGGACCGCAGCCGTGACGGCGGGAGCTTCTCGAACCGGCGCGTGGTGGCGATCCAGCACGGACAGCCGATCTTCAACATGGCCGCGTCGTTCCAGGTCGTCCAGGATGGTCCGGACCACCAGGTCCCGATGCCCGAGGTCACGCCGCCCGAGCAGTTGCCGGACCTGACCGCGGAAGTTCGCAAGCACCTCGAGAGCATGCCCGCCGAGCGGCGGCGCTTCTGGTCGCTGGAGCGGCCATTTGAATTCCGTTCAGTCGAGGCCATCGAGGCCGGTGAGCCGCGCCCCGGCGTGAGGAACCTGTGGTTCCGGCTCGTTGACCGCTGCCCGGACGATCCGGTCCTGCAGCAGTGCCTGCTCGCCTACATGTCCGACTACCACCTGCTCGAGACCGCGACGCTGCCGCATGGGCTCGCCTACCGGGCCTCGGAGGTCATGCTCGCGAGCATCGACCATGCGATGTGGTTCCATCGCCCGGTCCGGGTCGACGAATGGCTGCTGTACGCGCTCGATCAGCCCGAGCAGTTCGGGTTCGCGGGGACTCGCCTTCGGTCGCATCTTCGATCGCGACGGCCGGCTGGTTGCGAGCACGGCGCAGGAAGGCCTGATGAGAACCCGGGGCTAGTGCTACTTGAGTTCCAGCTCCAGCTGGACCTTGCCGTCCTGGGCCGACACTTTGCCGTCCCGCACCGTGAACACGCGCGAGGATTCGAGCCCGCTGTCCTCGAGCAGCGCCTGCTCCACGGCGGAGGCGCGCTGCTGCCCGAGACGGCTGTATTCCGATTCGTCGACCGACAGGTGGGACCTGGCCTGCTGCTGCAGGTACGCGACAGCCGCGGCCTGCTGCATCGCTTTCGCGTCTTCGCGTGAGGTCCCCTCGGGCGGCTGTGCCGGCTCCGGGACCACCGGCTCGGCTCCGGTCAGCTTGCGTGACCAGTGCCGTCGAGCACCGCGATCTGGTTCTTCGCGGAAAGCTCGTCGAACGGCGGGCGGCGTTGCGCCTTCCTTGCGCGGCGCGGGCAAGGCCTCGTCGGTGGCAGTCGCCAGCGCGGATTCATAGGCGAGGTCGAGCAGGGCGGGACCGTCGAGTCTCCGGCAGCGAACCGATGGGCACGTCTACCTTCAGTCCCGGCTTCTCGACCATGCTCTTCGACAGCGCGCCGAGGTGCTCGACGGTCGCCGGGTCCAGCACGGCGCTGCCGGGCGGGAATTCGACATGCTGCGCTTCCTCGGCGCCGGAGAACAACGCGCCGAGCAGTGAAAAGGGCGCCGTGACCGCCTTGACGATCAGGTTCTTGATTATCTGCCAGACGATCGGGCCGATGCGGAAACTCGGGTCGTCGAGCGTGCCGGTCACCGGGATGTCGAGGTCGATGACGCCGTCCTTGTCGCGCAGCAGCACGGTTGCGAACTTCACCGGCAGCGTGGCCTCACCCTTGGCGGCCGTCGCTTCACCCCACTCAAGCTGGTCGATGACGATGTGATGCTTCGCGTCGAGCTTGCGGTTCTCGATCAGGTAATGCAGGTCGGTCGTGAGCTTGCCCTTCGCGATGCTGTAGCCCGCGATCTGGCCCGAATAGGGGTTGAAGATCGGCAGCGAGATGTTCTCGAACTTGAGGTCGACGCTGGTGTAGCGCTCGTAGGAAAAGGGCTGCACTTCGCCTGCGATGGTCACGGGCGAGAATTCGTCGAGCTGGCCCTTGAAGTCGAGCTGCGCATGCGACGCCGGATCGCTCGACAGCCCCGTCATCGTGCCGGACAGCCGCTCGATGTGCGCGGCGAAGTTGGGCTTTATGAAATTATCGGCGAAATCCATCGTGCCGCCGTCGATGCGGACCTGTCGGATACGCACCGGCATCGTCTCTTCGGGCAGCGGCGCAAGCGTATGCGGCGACGCAGCGCCACGCGCCTCTTGCTCCTTGTCCGCCTGTTCCTGCGCTGCCTCGCGCGCACGATCGCGCTCGCGACGCTGGGCCGCCGTAAGCGCGGCATCCGCGGCAGCCTCTGCACGCCGAGCTTCGAGGGCGGCGCGTGTCCCCTCGGGGTCCAGAACCGCCGAAATATTGATCACGCGCTCCGGACTGATGACGAATCGCACGAAGGGCTTCTGCACCAGCACCTGGTCGATGCTCGCCGAGTCCGGTCCCATCGCGTAACTGAGCTTGCGCAGCTCGACCCGCTGGAAATTGACGAAATCCTGCTTGAGCGTGTTGTCGATCGACGCGAACCTGTCGATCGTGACATTGCCGTCGAAACGCAGCTCGGGGCCAGGTGCATCCGGCGGGTCGAGACGCACCTTGCCTTCGACCGTCAGCGTGCCGTCCTTGATGGTGAGGTCGGCGACCGGCAGAACGTAGGGTTGCAGGATGAACATGCGCGCCCCGGTCAGCGCGATGTCGAGTTCGGCCGCGAGCGGTTCCGGCGTGACGGTTCCTTCGGCCTTGAACGGCGCGACGTCGTCGATGACAGCCGCGACGCGGACGGCCACCGGCTTCGCGAGGTCGGTGCTCGCGCCGCTCACGGTTACGTCGAGCGGGGACACGATGAAGTGCTTGGCGGGGTCGCTGCGCCGATCGTCCAAATTGATGACGGCCTTTGCAAGCTGGGTGGTCGCCACGTTGACTGTCCATGGCGGTGGTTCGGTTGCAGCGCTGGCCCGCTCGACGGCCGGCGGTGCTTTCGAGTCCGGTGTGCTGACGGGTGGACCTGCAGCCGCGGGCGCAAACAGCTGCGTGAGGTTCACGGTCCCGTCCGGCGCCATCCAGGCCTGGACCTGCATGCCAGTGACCGTGATGCCGCCGATCGCGACCGTTCGCTCTGGCAGGGCCACGGTCGTGTCGGTCACCGCAATGCCCGGCATTTCGACCCAGTTGGCATCGGCACCCCGGGCACGCAGTCCCAGGTCGTTCACGTTGATCTGCGGCAGGGAGATTTTCGCCTCCAGCCCGTCGCCCATCGCGACGTCGTAGCTGCCGCCGAGGTCGATCAAGCCGGACGTAAGCGTGAACGGCAGTGCGTCTTCGAGGAATTCGCCGATGTTCGGGGCCTTGAGGCCGTGGATCGTGAACTCACCCTGCGACGACAGCGTCGGCGTCACGCCGAATCGTCCCTTCCACTCGAAGCCCTCGCCGGATTCGCTGGTCGCGGCAAACGCGAAGCCACCACCCTCGGGCGTGGTACGGAAGTCCTTCAGCGAGAACGTCACCGGTGTGAAGCTGCGCTCGAGCGGCTTTGAACGGGCGAGGTCCGAATACTCGAGCGATCCTTCGGACACCACGAGCGACTGCAGCCACACCGCAGGCAGCCCGGACGGCTGCGGCTCAGGCTCGGCCGGCTCCTTCGGCGCGAGGTCGCTGAAATTGAAGCTACCGTCGGGCCTGACGACGGCGCGCAGATCTGGCGCCTCCAGGTCGAGATCCTTGAAGACATAGGCGCGGTGCCAGAGCGACGAGGCCTCGAAATCGACGAACAACCTGCGGAAGCCGAGCATGGGACTGCCATCAGCATCCGGCAACTCGAGGTCGTGGACCTCGAGTTGCAGTCGGAAGGGGTTGACCTTGACCAGTCCGATCGCGAGGTCACGGCCGTACTCGTTCTTCACGAACGAGATGGCCTGGTCGCGCACGATGCGCGGCGCCAGCTGGAAGCCGAGCAGGGCGTAGAGGCCGAGGATCGCGACCAGGACCGCGATCCAGCGCACCGACTTCAACCTGAAAAACTTCGCCATGGATCGGTTCGCCCTGCGTCCGCAGCTCGTGCCCGGTCGCCAGGGCGACTGGTCAGATCACTTGCTGCTGTCCAGCCAGCGGTACAGGTAACCGGCGATCAGTGCGCCGAGCAGCGGCGCGACCCAGAACATCCACAACTGGTCGACTGCCCAGCCGCCGACGAACAGCGCCGGCCCGGTGCTGCGCGCAGGATTGACCGAAGTGTTGGTCACCGGGATGCTGATCAGGTGGATCAGCGTAAGCCCCAGGCCAATGGGGATCGGCGCGAACCCGGTCGGCGCATCTTTCTTGGTCGAGCCCAGGATGATGACCAGGAACATCATCGTCATCACGACTTCGGTGAGGAAGCCGGCGGCCGCCGAATAGCCGCCCGGCGAGTGCGCACCATAACCATTCGATGCCATGCCGCCGGCGACGTCGAAGGCAGGGTTGCCCGTGGCGATCATGTAGACCACGGCCGCGCCGGCGATTCCGCCCAGCACCTGCGCGACCACGTACGGCAGCACCTCACCGATCGGATGGCGGCCACCCGCCCACAGGCCGAGCGTGACGGCCGGGTTCAGGTGGCAACCCGAGATGTGGCCGATGGCGAATGCCATCGTGAGCACCGTCAGGCCGAACGCCAGTGCAACGCCTGCGAATCCAATTCCCAGTTCTGGAAATGCCGCGGCGTATACCGCGCTCCCGCAGCCGCCCAGCACCAGCCAGAAAGTCCCGATGAATTCCGCCGCCAGTTTTTTCGACATGGGCATCGCACGTCTCCCTGTTTGTAAGTTCGTTAGTGTCGTCCGGGCCGCCAATCTAACGAGTCGAGGTGGCCGGGGGCAAGGAACATCTGCCGTCGCGGGCGCCGCGATCGATTCGACGTTGCGGACCGCGGCACGCGATCGCCGATCGGGCCGGGCTCAGTCGCCGGGCAGCAGCTTCCCGGGGTTCATGATGCCCCTGGGGTCCAGGCCGCGCTTGATAGTGCGCATCAGGTCCAGCGCAACAGGGTCCTTGTACCTGGCGAGTTGCGCACGCTTGAGTTGCCCGATCCCGTGCTCTGCGCTGATGCTGCCGCGATATCGCCGCACGATTTCATGCACCGTGGACTGGATGTCCGCTTCCCGCGACATGAATGCGGCCCGGTCGCCGCCCGCGGGCTCGCTCACGTTGAAGTGCAGGTTGCCGTCGCCCACGTGTCCATAGGTGACCATGCGCGCCATCGGGATGATCGCGAGAACCGCGGCCGTTGCCTCTTCCATGAACGTGGGCAGCGACGCGACCGGGACCGACACGTCGTGCTTGATGCTGGCGCCCTCGGCACGCTGTGCCTCGGGGACCGACTCACGCAGCTTCCACATCGCGGCGCGTTGCGCGAGAGATTCCGCGATCGCGGCGTCGAGGACCAGGCCGTCGGACAGGGCTAGCTCGAGGCAGCTCTCCAGTACCGGTCGCAGGCCGGCAACCTCACGCGACGAGGACAATTCGCACAGTACGTAGCAGTCGTAAGGGCGTCCGAGCGGGTCGCTCACGCCGGGCACGTGCCGCGCAGTCAGCTCGACGGCAATCCTGGGCAGGTACTCGAACGTCGAGACGGCCTCGCCGCTCGCGCCCCGCAGGCGCTCGAGCAGTTGCACGGCCGCAGCCGGCCCGGCCACTGCAATGAACGCTGTCTCGATGCTGCGCAGCGCGGGAAAGAGCTTCAGGCTGGCCGCGGTGATCACGCCGAGCGTGCCCTCTGCGCCGATGAACAGGTCGCGCAGGTCATAGCCCGTATTGTCCTTGCGCAGGCTGGTCAGCCCGTCGAGCACGCGGCCGTCCGGCAGCACGACCTCCAGTCCAAGTGCAAGGTCGCGCGCGACACCGTAGCGCAATGCGTTCAGGCCCCCGGCGTTTGTCGCGAGGTTGCCGCCCACCTGGCAGCTACCCTCGGATCCCAGCGACAGCGGGAAGAACCGCTCGGCGGTCTCTGCTGCAGCCTTGACGTCGGCGAGGATGCAGCCCGCCTCTGCAGTGATCGTGAAATTCGATGCGTCCAGCGCGCGAATACGATTCATGCGCGCCAGCGACAGCACGACCTCGTCGCCGCCGGCGCCCGGCGTGGCGCCGCCGCAGTAGCTGGTATTGCCGCCATGGGGCACGACGCCGACACCGAGCTCGTGGCAGATCGCGAGCACTTCGGAGACTTCGGCCGTCGAGCTTGGCCTGGCCACCAGGGGTGTTTCGCCATGATAAAGACCACGGAAATCAACGAGGTACGGTGCAATCCTCGCAGGTTCTGTGATGCAGCCGGTCGGGCCGAGTGCACGGCCAATACGCTCGACGGCGGCGTCCAGGCTTGCGGTGCGGTCGTTCGGCATGGGCACCACCTTCGCCGGGCCCGGCCATGGGCGTCAAGCCGTTCGTGGCGCCGCGACCCTGGCGACCAGCACCGACGCTGCCACGGCCAGCGCCAGCACCAGGATCGACGCCAGCGTATTGGTGAGCAGGTTGGGTGCCAGCAGCAATACCAGGCCGAAGCCGAGCATCATGAATCCAGAAACCAGCTTCAGTATCCGGCCTTCCGACTCGGAGAGCTTGCGGGCGCCCATGGTCCGCGTGAACACGATGACGATGGCCAGCAGCGGCAGCACGTAGATCACGTTGTAGGCCGCGAGCCATGCGTAGTACTGCCACGACTCCAGTTTCGCGAGCGTCAGCGTCCGCGTATAGACCATCGGGAATCCCGCCGTGCACAGCAGCTCGTAGGAATTCGCGACGATTGCCAGCAGCACGGTGCTCGCCAGCATCGGGCCCATGTTGCCGGTCGTGACGACCTCGCGCATGCGCTTGAACAGGCCGGGCTTGGCGGCGTCGGGTATGGACAGGCTCGGGCCTTCCTTGAACCAGAAATAATCCTTGATGTTCAGCGCGGCGACGGTCAGCGCAATGAGCCCGGCAATGATCGTGATTACGCGCAGTTCGCCGGCGATCAGGAACACGTTCAGCCACGCCGCCATGAATATGAAGTAGACCACGCCCGAGAACAGCACGAATGTTCCGCCCACGATCATCATGCGGGCGCGGCTCTTTGCATGCACCAGCAGGCTCAGCAGGAACAGCAGCACGAAGAAGGCGCAGGGATTGAATGCGTCCACGCCCGCCAGCACCACGGTGAGCAGCGGCAGCGACAGTGCCTGTGTATCCACCGTGCCTATGACCGGCAGGCGGATCGTCGTCGCTGGCTTGACCTGCATCGCAGCCGCCTGGCCGGCTGCACCCGAACCGGGGGAGGGGCCCGCGGCCCCGGATCCTGTGCCCGCGGGAAATGCGGCTGCATCCGGCTGTGCGGCTCGCTCGGCATGACAGGCGTCGATGGCGCGCTCGAGCGCGGCGCCGGTCGTCTCTGCGCTGTCGTAGCCAATGACCACCTGCCGGCAGAAGACGAAACCCGGCACCGACAGCGCCTCGACGCCCAGGGACCGGGCGGTATTGAAGTAGAAGCGCGCGTTTTCCGGGTTGTCCTTGACGACGTACCGGTTGATCTCGAGCCAGGGCCTGCGGGCAGCGAGTTGGTCCAGGAACGGCTTCGCGGCCTGGCAATGCGGGCAGGTCGGGGAGAAAAAGTAGTACAGGCGAATCGTTGGCGCGCTGTCCGCCGAAGCGCCGTACCAGAACCCGTCGGATGCCGGGTCGGCAGGGGCCGCTCCCGCGAACGGGGCGATCAACAGCAGCAGCACGGCGATGGCGCCGAATCGGGTCGCGGACATTTTGCTTGGTGCTCGGGCCAGTGACCCGCGCATGATATCGGCGGGTTGTCGCGTAGGTCTCGGGGCTTCTACCGACGCGTGTTGGGTACGCGCGGGTTGTCTACGGCGCCGTGTTTCAGTATGCGGGTCGAGAGGTTGCGGTCGTCCTCGACGATCACCACTACCGGCTCGAAGCCGTCGAGTTCCGCGGGCTCGAAGTAACCTTCGGCCAGGATGATGACCTTGTCGCCCCGCTGGAAGTGACGTGCCGGCGGTCCGTTCAGGCAGATGTCGCCGCGCCCGCGCTCGCCGGCCATCACGTAGGTCTGCCAGAACACGCCATTCGATACGTTGGTGATGTTGACGTACTGGTAGGGCCGTATTCCGCTCTGCTCGAGCAGCGCCTCGTCGATGGTGATCGAGCCGACGTAGTCCAGGTCGGCCTCGGTCACCGTTGCGCGGTGGATCTTCGCGATGCAGGCACGGATCAGCATGTCTGTTGTCCCGGCTCCGGCAGGGTCTCGACCGCGGTACCGGCTCAGTACCGCCCGTGAGTCTTGTAGAGGTAGTTCGTCAGCTCGGCCGTCTGCATCGACATGCGGCGCTGGACTTCGTGCACCACGCGCACGATCGCGCGCATCACGTGGTAGACGACCTTCGGGTGCGAAGTGAGCAGCCCTTCGAGTGCGTCGCGCGTGAGGCCGAGTACCCGCGAGTCGCTGAGCGCCACCAGCGATGCATAGCGGGTCGAACCGTCCAGGAAGGACAGCTCGCCGACCACGGCGCCAGGCCGGATTGCATTCAGCGTGACCTCGTTTTCGCTGCCGACGCCCTTCACGACGCCGAGTACGCCGCTCACGACGACGTAGAGGTGATCGTCTGCCGAGCCCTCCTGGACCAGTACCTCGCCTTGCTTCAGGTCGCGCAGCGTCATGGCGCGGGCCAGCGTTCGTCGCTCCTCGTCGTCCAGCTCGACAGCCAGCCTGGAAGTGCTCAAGCCCTCGAAAATACCGGCTTCGCTCATGGGTCGCTCCGAATGATCAGTGTCTGGTCGATTTTCACGGCACGGTCGCCGCGGCTGTAATAGGTGAATGCCGTTAGCAGGATGCCAGAGTCGAGGGTCGCCTAGCGACCGAGTCCCGAATATGCCGCGAGCGCGGCGGCCCGGCTCGCTCGCAGGTCCACGACCGGCATCGGACGCGAGGAATCCTGCGTGGGCAGCCAGCGTCGGACATAGGCGCCGTCCGGGTCGTGGCGTGCGGCCTGGACCAGCGGATTGAATATGCGGAAATACGGGGCGGCATCGGCGCCGCAGCCGGCCACCCATTGCCAGCCGAGCGTGTTGCTCGCCAGGTCCGCGTCCACCAGCGTGTCCCAGAACCACCGCGCACCTTCCTGCCAGTGCTGTCGCAGGTTCTTGGTCAGCAGCGACGCCACGATCATGCGGACGCGGTTGTGCATCCATCCCGTGGTCCAGAGTTGCCGCATGCCGGCATCCACGATCGGAAAACCCGTCCTGCCGCGCTGCCAGGCCGCGAGCAGTTGCGGGTCCGGGTCCCACGCAAATCCGGCGAAACGTGTATCCAGCGGCGCTTCGGTCGTGTGCGGATGGTGGTGCAGCACATGGTGGGCGAATTCGCGCCAGCCGAGTTCCGCGCACGAATGCGTCGAAGCCTGCCTGCCGGTCGGCTCGTCCCGCCAGCGCATTGCGCGCCGCCGCGAGGCATTGCCGAGGCCCGATTTCGCCGAAGTGCAGGTGTGGCGACAGCCGGGACGTGCCGTCCAGGTCGGGCCGCTCGCGCGAGTCCGCGTAACCGCCGAGGATCGCGTCACAGAAGGCCTCGAGCCGAGTGAGCGCCCCGGCCTCGCCCGGGGTCCATGCTGCATCGAGTCCTGTATCCCAGCGGATCGCCGGGGCGAGCCCCAGCGCGTCCAGTGTCGGTCCCGGCGCGGGGAGTTCCGCGCCGGCGATTCGCCGGGGCGGCGGCAGGATGCGCGGCTGCTCGTCGAGCCGCGGCAGGCAGGCGCGCCAGTAGGGGGTGAATACACGGTAGGGACGCCCGTCGCGCGTCGTCACGCTGGCCGGTTCGACCAGCATCGCCGCGTTGCAGCTCTCGACTTCGATGCCTGCGGCTCGCAGCATCGACTCGACCTGCGCATCCCTCTCCGCAAGCGCCGGTTCGTAGAGGCGATTCCAGTACACGCAGTCCGCGCCGGTCGCACGCACCACCGCGAGCAATGCCTCGAGCGACGGGCCGCGCCGCAGGTGCAGTTCGGCGCCGCGACCGAGCAGGTCCGCGGACAGCCGTGCGAGGCTTCGGTGCAGCCACCAGCGGCTGGCCGCGCCTGGTGGCCAATCGCCTTCCTCGTCTGGCGCGTGCACGTAGAGCGGCACCACGCGGTCCGCGCGTTCGCAGGCGGCAGACAGTGCCGGGTTGTCGGCCATGCGCAGGTCCCTGCGGAACCACACGACTGCCGTGGAACTGTTGGTCATTGCTGGATTCTACGCAAAGACCGCCCGGCGCCTGGGCCGGATGCCGGCGGACGTCCCTGTCAATGTCGCGGTGTAGTACTCCGCATGACCCGGCCTGCGGTAGGCTCGTTCCCATGCGACGCGCGGTACCGGTCGAGGTTACGGATTGCGTGCCGGGTGGCGAGGGCAGCCGGCTGGTCTGGCAGTCGCTGGTCGAACAACAGGACCGGCTTCAGGCCGCCATCGCGAAGCTCCGCGCCGCGCGGCCCGGAGACGTGCACGATGCCCGTGTTGCGGCCCGGAGGTTGCGAGCGTTGCTGGCCACCTATCGCCCGCTGTTCGACCAGCGCAGGGCGCAGCGGCTGCGGCGCGGGCTCAGGGACTTCGCGCGCGGGCTGTCGGGGCCTCGCGACGCCGACGTCAGGCGTGACCTGCTGCTGGCGGTCGCCCAGCGCGTGCCCAGGTTCGCGGCCGCGGACACCCGGTGTCTCCGGTCAGCGCTGCGTCGGGACTGCGCGAAGTCGAGGCGTGCGATGCGCGAGTTGCTGGGCAACGAGGACTGGGCCGAGTCGGCCGGAATTCTTGCTGACCGGCGGACGCTGGCGGCGTTGCGCCTGCGATCCGCCGTCGAACTGCCCGAGCTGATGGAACTGGTCGACCAGCCCTGGCGGGAGGCAGGCAACAGGCTCGCCGCCGGACCGGGCAGCCCCGCTCAGCTTCATCGCCTGCGCCTCATCCTCAAGCGCTGCCGATACGCGCTGGAATCGGTCTCGAGCCTGCAGCCCGGGCGCGCCGGACGGGTGGTCGACCGCCTGCGATCCGCCCAGGACAGCCTGGGCGAATACCTTGACGCGGTCGCAGCCCGCAAATGGCTCAAGGCAAACGACGCGATGCTGGGCCATCGGCTGGTTCGCCGGCTGGATGATGAGCTGAAGGCGCTGGAGAAAAAGCTGAAAGCGCAGGCACGCCGACGAGTCGCGGGGCTGGTGCCGGCCTACGTGAAGTGGGGCATGGCGCTGCGCGGCCTCAGGACACCGGAGGAAGCGACGCGAGATCCAGCGTGACGGTGACCAGTCCGCCCGAATCGGGCTCGGTCTGCGCGCCGAAGCCAAAGCGCTGGGCCCAGTCGCGGATACGCCGGTTCTCGCCGAGGCTGGTGCCCACCAGCGTCCGGATGCCCCTTGACCGGGCGGCGGCCGCCAGGCTTCGCATCAGTTCGCCGCCGATGCCGCGACCCTGCCAGTCGTCGGCCACGACGATGGCGCATTCGGCGCTGTCGCTGCCTGGACTGCGGGCGTAGCGGCTGACGCCGACGATCTGGTCGCCCCCCGGGGCTGATACCAGGGCGCCCACTGCGAGCGTGTCCCGGTAGTCCATTTGAAGCAGTCGCGCTGCATCTTCGCGAGTCACGCCACGGGATGCATATTGCAGGCGCAGGTGCAGCGTTTCCCCGGAGAGCCCCGCGATGAAGGCAAGTTCCCGGTCGAGATCGTCGGGGCGCAGGGCTCGAAGCGTGACCGACGCGCCGTCGGGTGTCCGCCAGGCGCGTTCGAGTTCAGCCGGGTAATCCGCAGGCAGGGAGCTGTCGACGGAGGCCGGCGTATCGTTCACTCGCGGTCACGATACTCGTCGTCGTCGTCGTCGTAGTCCTCGTCGTCCTCGTCCTCTTCGTCGTCCCAGTCGTCCTCGTCCTCTTCGTCCTCGTCGTCGTCGAGGTCGTCCTCGTCGTCGGAGTCGCCCACGTCGTCGTCCACCCAGCCTTCAGGCGCCTCGGCCAGTTCGAGGTCCATTTCGTTCCAGACGTCGAGGTCGATTTCCTCGATTTCGCGGTCAAGCCACTGAATTCGGACAATTTCTTCGTCCGGGTCCAGGTCCAGGACCTTGAAGATCTCCTCGGAATCGAGGTCGTCGTACCATTGACCGACAACCGGGTCGTAATCACGGCTCACAGTGGCATCCTCGGCGAAATTCCCGCTTCTTTCTTGGTCGTGGCGCGCGATGAACTATACGGTCCCGTCACGACCGCAGGCAACCGGAACTCACCGTACGCCCGAATCATGTTGCATCGCGTAAAATCGGACGGCAGACAGCCAGAAGGAAGCCCAGATCGTGTACACGTACCGCGCACCCCTCCGTGATATCCGTTTCGTCGTCCAGGAACTCCTGCATATCGAAGACCACTACCGTGGCTTTGGCCGGGAAGAGTTGAACCAGGAATTGCTCGAAGGAATCCTCGAGGAAGGCGCGAAGTTTGCGGAAACCGTCCTCGCCCCAACCAACCGGGTCGGGGACGAGCACGGCCTCAGGTTCGAGGACGGCAAGGTATTCACGCCGCCCGGGTTCAAGGAGGCGTACGACCGCTACTGCCAGGACGGCTGGATCACGATGACGGCCGACCCGGAATGGGGCGGGCAAGGCCTGCCTGCCGGTTTTGCGCTCGCGTTCGGCGAAATGCAGTGTTCCGGCAACATGGCCTGGAAGATGTACTCGGGCCTCACCGAGAGCGCCGGCCTGACCCTCGCGGCCCACGGCAGCGACGAACTCAAGCGGCGCTACCTGCCCAAGATGGTGTCTGGCGAGTGGTCCGGCACCATGTGCCTTACCGAGGCAAATTCAGGCACCGACCTCGGCCTGCTGCGCACCAAGGCCGTGCCGCGCGGCGACGGCACGTTTGCGATCACCGGGACCAAGATCTACATCACCGCCGGCGAGCACGACCTCACCAGCAACATCGTGCACCTGGTGCTGGCCCGGACTCCGGACGGCCCCCCGGGCACCAAGGGCATCAGCCTGTTCGTGGTCCCGAAGTTCCTGCCGGACGCCGACGGCAACGCGGGCCCTGCAAACGGCGTGAGTTGCGGCTCGATCGAGCAGAAGATGGGTATCCACGCGTCACCCACCTGTGTGTTGCACTTCAAAGAGTCGGTGGGCTGGCTGGTCGGCAAGGAAAACGAAGGCCTCTCGTGCATGTTCACCATGATGAACCACGCGCGGCTCGGGGTCGGCCTGCAGGGGCAGGGGCTCTCGGAACTCGCCTGGCAGGCTTCGCTGGCCTATGCCATCGATCGGCTGCAGGGCCGCTCGCTGACCGGCCCCAAGCAGCCGGACAAGCCCGCCGACCCGATCATCGCCCACCCGGACGTGCGGCGCATGTTGCTTACGCAAAAAGCGTTCGTCGAAGGCGGGCGTGTGCTGGCATTCCTGACCGGGCGCGAGATCGACGGGTCGCACATGAACCCCGATCCCGAGGCGCGCAAGCGCTCGGATCACCTGGTCGCGTTCCTCACTCCGATCGTGAAGGCGTTCCTGACCGACGTGGCCGTCGAGGTGACCAGCCTCGCGGTTCAGGTCCATGGCGGAGCCGGCTTCATCCGCGAGACCGGCGTCGAGCAGCTGATGCGTGACGCCCGCATCACGCCGATCTACGAGGGCACGAACGGCATCCAGGCGCTGGACCTTCTGGGCCGCAAGGTCTTCGGCACACGCGGCAAGAGCCAGCAGATGATGGTCGGCCGCATCCGCGAGACGATTGCGGAGTTCAAGGACGTGCAGGAAGTCGCCGAGCTGTCGGCCGAGCTCGGCCGGCGCCTCGAGCAGTGGGACAAGCTGACGCTCGAGCTCGGCATGGCCGCAATGAAGAACCCGGACGAGGCGGGTGCGGCAGCGACGGACTACCTGCAGTTTTCCGGCTACGTGTGCCTGGGCTGGTGCTGGCTCGCTTCCGCCGGTGAGGCTGCCAAGCGGCTTGCAGCCGGCGTGGACGATCCGGATTTCTACAAGGCGAAGCTCGCCACGGCACGCTTCTACTTCGATCGCTTGCTGCCGCGGGTGGACGCGCATGCCTCGGCGGCGCGGGCCGGGGCAGCCGGGCTGATGGACCTGCCTGCCGAACACTTCAGCTTCTCATGACCCAGGCGGTCGTGGCCGGCCACTCGCGCCTCGCCGCGGCCCGCCGGGTGGTGGTGAAGATCGGCTCGGCGCTGCTGGTCGAACAGGCGACCGGCCGTGTGAACCGTGGCTGGCTCGAGACGCTGGCCGAGGATGTCGCGAGCCTCCGCAAGCGAGGCCAGGAGGTCGTGCTCGTGTCGTCCGGCGCGATTGCGCTGGGACGTCGCCAGCTCGGCCTGCCCGCCGGCAAGCTCGAGCTGGAGCAGAGCCAGGCAGCCGCGGCCGTGGGACAGATCCGGCTCGCGCACGCCTGGAAGGAAGTTCTCGAGCCTCACGGCTGTGCAGTTGCGCAGGTGCTGCTCACGCTCGGCGACACCGAGCAGCGCCGCCGGTACCTGAACGCGCGCAACACGCTCACGACCCTGCTGAAGCTCGGCGCGGTACCCGTCATCAACGAGAACGACACGGTGGCGACGGCCGAGATCCGCTACGGCGACAACGACCGGCTCGCGGCGCGCGTCGCGCAGATGGCGAGCGCCGATTGCCTGGTGCTGCTGTCCGACGTCGACGGACTCTACAGTGCCGACCCGACGCGTACGCCTGGCGCGCGGTTCATCGAGGAGGTGACGCGCATCACGCCCGCGGTCGAGGCCATGGCCGGAGGCTCGGCGTCGGACGTGGGCTCCGGCGGCATGACCACCAAGGTGCAGGCGGCGAAGATCGCGGTCGCGGCGGGTTGCCACATGTGCGTCGCCGCGGGCCGCGAGTCGCACCCGCTGCGGCGCATCGAGTCGGGAGAGCGTTGCACCTGGTTCCTCGCCGAAGGCTCGCCGGTCGCGGCCCGCAAGCAGTGGATTGCCGGAACGCTGAAGCCCGCGGGCGAGCTGGTCGTGGACGCAGGCGCCGCACAGGCGCTGCGCCAGGGAAAGAGCCTGCTGCCGGCCGGAGTGGTGCGTGTCAGCGGGCGATTCGATCGCGGCGACACAGTGGTGGTGCGCGATCCGGACGGGCGCGAAATCGCGCGAGGCCTGGCCGCCTATTCGTATGCAGACGCGGAACTGCTGTGCGGCCGCCGCAGCGGCGAGCTCGAGGCGCTGCTCGGCTACCGGGGACGTGACGAGATCATCCATCGAGACGACCTGGTGCTGGTATGACCACCGCGGACCTTTCCACCATGATGGACGGCATCGGCCGCGCGGCACTCGAGGCGGCCGCGGTGCTGGCGCTGGCAAAGCGCGAGCAGAAGGACGCCGCACTGCTGGCGGCCGCGCACGCGCTGCGCCGCCGCTCCGCGGAGATACTCGCCGCGAACGCAATCGACATGGAGTCCGCGCGAGCCGCCGGGCTCGGAGGCGCAATGCTCGACCGATTGCAGCTTGACCCGGCGCGCGTCGAGGCAATGGCCGCGGCCGTCGAGCAGGTTGCTTCGCTCGCCGATCCCATCGGAACGATCATGGAGGAGCGGGTCCGCCCGAACGGGCTGCGCATCCAGCGTGTCCGGGTGCCGCTCGGCGTCATCGGCATCATCTACGAGAGCCGCCCCAACGTGACCAGCGATGCCGGCGTCCTGTGCCTGAAGTCGGGCAACGCCGCGATCCTGCGCGGTGGCAGCGAGAGTCATCATTCGAGCACCGCGATCCACGCCTGCCTGCTCGAGGGACTGGCCGAGGCGGGCCTTCCGGCAGCCTCTATCCAGCTGGTCCCGACCACCGACCGGGCGGCTGTCGGCTACATGCTCGCTGCCATGACCGACTGGATCGACGTGATCGTGCCACGAGGCGGCAAGAGCCTGATCGCACGCGTACAGCAGGAGGCGAGGGTGCCGGTGATCGGGCACCTCGAGGGCAATTGCCACGTGTACGTCGACCGTGCGGCCGACCTGCGCATGGCGCGAGCGATAGTCGTGAACGCAAAGCTCCGTCGCACCGGCATCTGCGGTGCTGCCGAGACACTGCTGCTCGACGAGGGCTGCGCCGCGACGCACCTGGGTCCTGTCGTGAAGGACCTGCTCGATGCCGGCTGCGAGGTGCGCGGTGACTCGCGCGTGCAGGCGGTCGACCCGCGGGTCAGGCCGGCAGTCGAGGATGACTGGTACACCGAGTATCTCGACGCGGTGATCGCGGCGCGGGTGGTGGAAGGCGTGGACGAGGCGATCCGGCACATCGCCCGATACGGGTCCGCGCACACGGAGTCGATCGTTACCGAAGATGCGGTCGCAGCCGAGAAGTTCCTCTCGCAGGTGGACAGCGCAATCGTGCTGCACAACGCGTCGACGCAGTTCGCGGACGGCGGCGAATTCGGCATGGGTGCGGAGATCGGCATCTCGACCGACCGGTTCCACGCGCGCGGCCCGGTCGGCGTAGACCAGCTCACGAGCTACAAGTACGTGGTGCGCGGCTCAGGGCAGACCAGGCCCTGACGCTGGAGGGTTGCGACGGCTCGCGCGATTCAGCGTAACAGCGCCGCGATCCCGCCGCGCATCGAGTAGACCTCCGTGCGACCCTGCTCCCTGAGTTGCTCCGTGAGCGACAGGCTTCGCACGCCGTGCGCGCACAGCACCAGGTGACGTCCCTGCGCGGGAAAGCTGATCCGGCCGGAAAGCAGTTCGCTCAATGGCAGGTGCAGGCCGGTGTCCAGGCCCGGCGGGTCCTCGGCCAGTTCCCAGGCTTCACGCACGTCGACCAGTTCGAACCCGGCCCCACGTGCTTCATCGAGGCTGGCGAATTCGACCTCGAGTTGCGCCAGCCCGGCATCCGCATGCTGGCCGGGCGTGAGATGGTTGCAGGCCGGGTCGCGTGCCGCCTTGATGTGGCTGGTCGCGAAGCTGAGCAGGTCGACCACCACCAGGCCACGCACCGGCGCCGGCTCCATTTCGAGCAGGATCCGCAGCGCGAGCATCGCCTGCATCGTGCCGATGGTGCCCGGTACCGGCCCGAGCACGCCGGCTTCGGCGCAGTTCCCGACCAGTCCGTCGCGTGGCGCCTCGGGCCACAGGCAGCGCAGGCAGGGCCAGTCGGGCGTGGGCAGCCATGCCTGCAGCTGGCCTTCGTACTGGTAGACGCTGGCGAATACCGCCGGCTTTCCCGCGCGCACCACGGCGTCATTGACCAGGAACTTGGTGCGCAGGTTGTCGGTGCACTCGATCACGAGATCGTGGCTTTCGACGAGCTTGCCCAGGTTGCCTTGTTCCGCGCGCTCGGCAATGGCCTGGCAGGAAATCTCGTGGTTCATGCGTGCGACGCGTTCGGCCGCCACCACGGCCTTGCGTCGGCCGATGTCCGCGACTTCGTACAAGGGCTGCCGGTGCAGGTTGCTCGACTCGACCACGTCGCCGTCCATCACGGAGATGCTGCCGACGCCGGCCGCGGCGAGGTACTGCAGCACCGGCACGCCGAGCCCGCCCGCGCCCACCACCAGCACGGAGGCCGCGCGGAGTTTCGCCTGGCCGGCCGCGCCGACTTCGGGCAGCGTGACCTGGCGCGAGTAATCGTGCGTGAAGCGGTCGTGCTGTTCGCCGTGCGCGTGCATCGCCTCGTGGCCAGGGGCCTCCGCGCAGCGCTCGCAATTCACCCAGCCGGAGTCGCCGTTTTCGTAGTGCTCTTTCTTCCAGATAGGCAGCCGGTGCTTCACTTCGTCGATGATGTAGCGGCATGCCGCGAAGGCTTCGTCGCGGTGCGCCGCACTCACCCCGACCCACACTGCCAGGTCGCCGATGGCCAGGTCACCGACCCGGTGGATGCAGGCGGCGCGATGCACGCCGTAGCGTTCGATCGCCGCAGCGACGATGCGCTCGCCTTCCTTGACGGCCAGGGCCTCGAACGCTTCATATTCCAGGTGCCGGACGCGATGCCCCTCGTTGTGGTCGCGCACCCAGCCCTCGAAGCTCGCATAGCCGCCGCAGGTTGGGTCTGCCAGCGCGTCGCGGCAGCTGCCGGGCTCGAGCGGAGCCTGGCTGAACGAGAACGGACGCATCAGCCGCCCGCAACCGGAGGTATGAAGACTACGCGGTCCCCGTCCACGAGCGGACGGTCCCATGCCGCGAATTCCTCGTTCACCGCGACCTTGAGCATGGAGGGCGGCAGCGACAGTCCGCGCAGCCCGCGCAGTTCCTCGTACAACTCGGCGGCATTGCCCGATCCCGTCGAGAGTGTCTCGCTGCCGCGACCAGCCTGCTCGCGCAGGGCGGCAAAGTACTGCACGTGCACCGTGAGCGTCATGCCGGGGAACCGCGCTGATGACGGCAGCCCGAGTGGTTCGCGGGTACCGGTCGGCCAAGTGGAGCCAGGCCGCTCACGGCTGCGACACGTCACGGCGCCCGCCGTGCTTCTCTGCCAGCCGCAGCGGTCCGATCACGATCTCGTGCGAGAGCGCCTTGCACATGTCGTAAACGGTCAGCGCGGCGATCGATGCGCCAGTGAGCGCTTCCATCTCGACGCCGGTGCGATGGTGCACGGTCACCGTGCAACGGATCACTGCTTCGTCGCCGTCCGGCATGTCGATCTCGATGCGGCAGTTCTCGATGCCGAGCGGGTGGCAGAATGGAATCAGTTCGTGGGTGCGCTTGGCGGCCATGACGCCGGCGATGATCGCGGTCTGGAAAACGGGCCCCTTGCTGGTCGAGAATCCAGCCTCGCGCAGCGCGTCGGCCACCGAACCGGGAAACCGGACCCTCGCCTCGGCGACCGCGGTGCGCTTGGTAACAGCCTTGCTGCTCACATCCACCATGGCGGGCTGGTCGTTCTCGTCAACGTGGCTGAACATTTCCTACCCGCCGATGTAATGCATCTCGATCTTGTGCAGCGGATGCGCCGCAGCACGCTCCGCGTCGCGGATCTCGCTGTATCGGTCCGAACGCCGCGTCCAGGCGCCGCGCATCATCTCGAGGAGTTCCTCGTCAGTGGCGCCGGCCCGCAGCGGTGCGCGCAGGTCGAGCCCGTTCGCCGCGAACAGGCACATGTACAGTGAGCCCTCCGACGACAGGCGTGCACGGCTGCAGCCGCCGCAGAAGGGTGCCGACACCGACGAAATGAAGCCCAGTTCTCCGGCGCCGTCGACGTAACGGAAGCGCTCCGCGACCTGGCCACGCCGGCCCGGCAGTGCCGTCACCGGCCAGCGCTCATTGATCCGGCGCAGCAGTTCGGCTGAGCTCACGACTTCGGTGGCGTGCCAGTCATTACGGTTGCCGACGTCCATGTACTCGATCATGCGCACGATGATCCGCGTGCCGCGGAATCGCTCGAGCAGGTCAAGAACGGTGTGGTCGTTCACGCCGCGCTTCACGACCGTATTGACCTTGACCGGGTCGAGTCCGGCGGCAAGCGCCGCCTCGATGCCCTCGAGCACCTGTTCGAGGCCACCGAACCCGCCACTCATCGATGCGAAGACCGCCGGATCGAGTGAGTCGAGGCTCACCGTGACCCGATGCAGGCCGTTGCCCTTGAGTTCGGCCGCATGCTGGGCGAGCAGCACGCCGTTCGTGGTCAGCGCGATGTCCTCGACTCCATCGAGGGTCGAGAGTTCCGCGACCAGGTCCGCGATGCCCGGCCGCAGCAGCGGTTCGCCGCCGGTGATGCGGACCTTGCGCACGCCGAGCTGGGTGGCGATGCGTGCCACGCGGGTGATTTCACGGAAGTCGAGGCGCTCGGACGAGCGGAGGAAGCGGTAGCGGTCGTGGAAGGTCTCGCGCGGCATGCAGTACGGGCAACGGAAATTGCACCGGTCCATGACCGAGATGCGCAGGTCACGCATGGGTCGGCCGAGCGTGTCGCGCACGGCGTCGCGGCCGGGCAGCGCGACTACGGTGTGTTCGTCCGAATCAACTTCCACTGGGAGCTTCCCGCCTGCCTACTTCTTGTTCGCTGCGTTGTAGGCCTTGATTTCCTCGCTCCATCGGGCGGCCAGCGCGGTCAGCTCGTCGATTGCCGCGTTGTGCTTCTTGACCTGCATGGACTTGAGCGCGGCTTCCTTCTGTGCGCGCTGCGGGTCGGCAGGGTCGAGCGCAGCAACCTGCTCCGCCAGTTCGGTGTCGAGGCAAGGCAGGTAAGTGTCCTGCACGGCGCTCGAATACTGCTTGATCGACCCCTGCGCCTCCAGCATCTGTTCCTTGGTCGAAGTCGCCCCGTTGGGGATCGAATTCGGCGCCTGCGGGTATACGCAGGCCGCATGGACCGTAACGGCCGACGCGAGCAGGACGGCCGCAAGAGAGGCTTGGATCAGGCGCTTCATCGTTACTCCTCCGGGAACCGCTGCCGGGCGGGCGTCGGCTGCCATGAATTCTGGATGGCAAAACTATAGCAGACACCCGCCGTGCGCCGGACACGTCCCCCGGATCCGGGCGCCGCGGCTGCCCGGCCATGTCCACCCGGGCTCCCGGTCGGGCTATGCTTGGCACTTCGAGGCGGGAGAAACGCGCATGAAGGGCCATGACCCGGTCGTGACCTACGGGGCGAGCACCCATGCGGTGCGTGGCGACTACAGCCGCATGCGCCCCGACTACACGGTCGACCAGGACTACACGTCATACGGGGAAGGCGACCAGGATCGCTGGCGGCGCCTGTACGCACGACAGATGCGGCTGGTGCCGGGCCGCGCCTGCCCCGAGTTTCTGCGAGTGATCGAAACACTGGGCTACGACGCCGGCATCCCGCGGTTTGCCGAGGTCAACGAGCGACTCGCGCAGGCGAGCGGCTGGCAGGTCGTAGGAGTGCCGGGCCTGCTGCCAGAGCAGGTATTCTTCGGACACCTGGCGGAGCGCCGTTTTCCAGTGACCGTATGGTTGCGCAACGAGGACGAGTTCGACTACATCGTCGAGCCCGACATCTTCCATGACTTCTTCGGCCACGTGCCGTTGTTATTCGATTCCGTGTTCGCCGACTACATGCAGGCCTACGGCCGCGGTGGACTCAAGGCGGACGGCTTGCACGCACTCGAGTACCTGGCGCGTCTCTACTGGTACACCGTGGAATTCGGCCTGGTGCGCACCGACGAGGGGCTGCGCATCTACGGCGCAGGCGTTCTCTCGTCGCCCGGCGAGGTCGAACATGCAGTCTCGAGTCCGGATCCGCGGCGCATAGGCTTCGACCTGCGGCGCGTGATGCGGACACGTTACAAGATCGACACGTTCCAGCAGACGTATTTCGTCATCGAGGACTTCGGCCAGCTCTTCCGCGAGACGGCGCCGGACTTCACGCCGGTGTACCGGGAGATCGCCGACCAGCCGCATCTGCCCGCGGACACGCTGTTGCCCGGGGACCGCGTGTTCGACTAGCCGCCGCTGCGTCCGCGACTGGCGAGGCAGGGGGCTATTGGTGTCCAATGGCGGCTCCGGGGCACGAGCCCCGAGGCGTTTCCGCAGAGGATTCAAGATGAGTACCTCGATTCCTGCTGCCGATCGGGCAGCGGCACCATTCTCGCTGGGCCATTTTGTCGGCGGCCGACGCGTCGCCGGCGTGTCCGGACGCGAAGGGACGGTGTTCAATCCAGCCACCGGCCAGGCGCGCGGGCAGGTGGCATTCGCGAGCGCGGATGAAACCCGCGCAGCGATAGCAGCGGCCGACGCCGCTTTGCCGGGCTGGTCCGCCACGCCGCCGCTGCAGCGCGCGCGGGTGATGTTCCGGTTCAAGGCGCTGCTCGAAGCGCACCTGGACGAACTCGCCGCGCTGCTCACCTCCGAGCACGGCAAGGTGTTGTCGGATGCGCGCGGCGAACTGGTGCGCGGACTGGAAGTCGTGGAATTCGCCTGCGGCATCCCGCAGCTGCTGAAAAGCGATTTCACCGAAAACGTCGGCACCAACATCGACAGCTGGTCCATCCGCCAGCCGGTAGGCGTGTGCGCAGGCATCACGCCGTTCAATTTCCCCGCCATGGTGCCGATGTGGATGTTCCCGGTGGCGATTGCCTGCGGGAACACATTCGTCCTGAAACCGTCTGAAAAGGACCCGAGCGTGCCGGTGCGCGTCGCGGAACTGCTTACGGAAGCCGGCCTGCCCGATGGCGTGTTCAACGTCGTGAACGGCGACCGGGAGGCCGTCGACACGCTGCTCGCCGACCCGCGCGTGGCTGCGGTGAGCTTCGTTGGCTCGACCCCGGTTGCCGAGTACATCTACCGGACCGCGTCGGCGAACGGAAAGCGGGTGCAGGCCCTCGGCGGCGCCAAGAACCACATGGTCGTGATGCCGGATGCGGACACGGCCAATGCCGCGAGCGCGCTGATGGGTGCGGCCTACGGTTCCGCGGGTGAGCGATGCATGGCGATCTCGGTGGCGGTCGCGGTCGGCGATGCGGGCGACCGGCTGGTCCAGGAACTGCGGCGCCAGGTCTCCGGGCTCAAGGTGGCGACGGGCACCGACCTCGGCGCCGACATGGGCCCGCTTGTCACGCGCGAGCACCTGGAGCGGGTGCGGGGGTACGTGGACCTGGGCGTGGAGGAGGGCGCCGAGCTCATCGTGGATGGACGCGGATGCAGGGTCGCGGGCCACGAGCAGGGGTATTTCATCGGGCCGTGCCTGTTCGATCGCGTGCGGCCCGAGATGCGGATTTATCGCGAGGAGATTTTCGGCCCGGTGCTATGCGTCGTACGCGTGCCGGATCTCGATGCCGCGACGAGCCTGGTGAACTCGCATGAATTCGGCAACGGCACCGCGATCTTCACCGCCAGCGGCGAGGCGGCGCGGGCGTTCACGCAGGCCGTGCAGGCGGGAATGGTCGGCGTGAACGTGCCGATCCCGGTGCCGATGGCGTTCCATTCGTTCGGCGGCTGGAAGCGCTCGCTGTTCGGACCGCTGCACGTGCACGGGCCCGACGGCGTGCGTTTCTACACCCGGCTCAAGACCGTGACTTCGCGGTGGCCGACGTCGCAGCGTGAGGGCGCGCAGTTCGTGATGCCGACGATGAAGTAGGGCGCGGCGTTCGGCGCCGCCTGCCGGCCGCCGACTGCGCTAGAATCCGTCTCCTCCCGCGCGGCCGTAGCTCAGTTGGATAGAGCATCAGGCTTCGAACCTGAGGGTCGGGGGTTCGAATCCCTCCGGCCGCGCCAGTTTCCAGACGACCGTACCGCATGTCCGTCGCTATCCTTCACGTTCGTTGGCATAAACAACAGGAGTCGTCATGGCGGCAAAGACTGCGGCGCAGATGATCCAGGAAGCGAGGCAACGGGTACAGAACCTCACCGTGGAGGAGGTCGCCGAGGAACTCGCGAAGGGTTCGGTGACGCTCCTGGACGTACGCGAACAGGCGGAGTGGGAGGCGGGCATGATTCCTGGCGCGATCCACGCATCCCGCGGCTTGCTCGAGGTCGCGGCCGACCCGACGCACCCGGCCCATCGCAAGGAACTCGATCCCCACCAGCGTGTGCTGATCTACTGCGCCACGGGCGGCCGATCGGCACTGTCGGCCGACACGCTGCAGAACATGGGGTACACGAACGTCGCGCACCTGGACGGTGGCATCAAGGCCTGGGCGGCATCTGGCCGACCGGTCAGCAAGCCCTGACGCGGTCGTCGATCGTTGCACAGCACTACACCGGATCTGCTGGCGCCCGCGGAGACGGGCGAGGTCAAGCGCATCGCGCGCGAGGTATGGCGCATCGTCGCGCCGAATCCCGGCCCGTTGACCGGGCCCGGCACCAACACCTACGTCTTGGGCGAACAGCGTCGATTGGTGATCGATCCCGGCCCGACGGATCCAGTGCACCTCGAGCGAATCCTCGAGCTTGCCGGAGGAGCGGTCGAGCGCATCGTCTGCACGCACTCGCACACCGACCATTCACCCGGCGCAGCCGTGCTCGCCGCGCGTACCGGAGCGGTCGTGCTCGGCATGCCGGCGCCGGACGTCGACGACTACCAGGACGAGACCTACCTGCCAGGACGTGTGCTGAAGGACGGCGAGCGCATCGAAGGCGATGACTTCGCGCTGACCGCGCTGCACACGCCGGGACACGCATCGAACCACGTCTGCCTGTTGCTCGAGGCCGGCGGGTTGTTGTTTACCGGCGATCACCTGATGAGCGGATCAACCGTGGTGATCCTGCCGCCGGACGGCTCGATGCGGCAGTATCTCGATTCGCTGCGCAGGCTTCGTGAGCTACCGGTTCGTGCACTTGCGCCGGGTCACGGCGCGGTGATACGCGACGCTGTTGCCGAGATCGACCGCGTAATCGCGCACCGGTTGCTGCGCGAGCAGAAGGTAATCGACGCAATGCGCGACCTCGGGGCGGCCACGCTCGACGTGCTGTTGCCGGTTGTCTACGCGGACGTGCCCGCGTTGATGCACCCGGTTGCGAGGTATTCGCTGCTGGCCCACGTCCTGAAGCTCGAGGACGAGGGCCGGGCGCTGCGCGACGGCGATTCCTGGCGATGGTCGGAATAGCCGGACGATAGTGGGGCACCCTGTGGGCTGCATCGGTGCAACGGGCACCAGGTGCATTACTCAAAAAGCCAATCAGGGGAGATGCTAAATGTTCAGTCGCATGATGAAGACGGCCGTATCGGCACTGGCGCTCTGCGCCGTTGCAGGTTCCGCATACGCCGCGGAGTGGACTGCGGAGCAGCAGGAGATCTGGAACTTCGAGCAGCAGCAGTGGCAGATGTCAGAGTCGAAGGACCTGAGCTGGATCGACACGATGGTCCACCCGAACATGAAGTACTGGGGGACGGGTTCGCCAATGCCGCGCGACAAGGCATCGCTCAAGCACTGGAGCAAGTATGACTCGGATAGCAGTACCACCCTCCAGTACGAGCTTTTTCCGATTTCTGCGACGATCACCGGCAACGTCGCCGTCGTCCAGCACCACTACATGGTCGCCAGTGAAAACTACTAGAAGGAACGCGAGACGATCACTGGTCACTATACGGACGTGCTGATCAAGGAAAACGGTCGCTGGATGTTCATCGCGTGGAGCGGTGGCGAGGACAAGAAGGAGTGAACGGAACACCGTGAGCAGGAAAACCGTGACCATCTTCGGAGCCACAGGCGTCGCCGGCGGGCATGTCCCTGTTCGGCAACTGGAACAAGACGTTGATTCCGGGGTTCTGGGGAACGCCGCTGGACGAAGTGTTCGCCAGGACGGTCGAGCCATTCGTCGCGGCGATGCGCGCGGGACTGGTCGCTTCCGGGGAGCTACCTGCAGACGCCTAGCCGACGCTGCCCGACGTCGGTCTTGATCGGCAGGCACTGAAGGCCTACTTGAATTCCGTCGAGTCCAGCTTTCGCTTCAGGTCCTCGGGCGGCATCGAGGGGGCGCCGAGTGCTGCCGAAATGGGTGTCACCGTAACGTAGCCCGCGGCGAGCAGGTTAACGTCGGAATCCGGGTAGTCGTCTGTCGTTGATTGCAGTCGTATTCGTGATGCATAGGCGCCGCTGTCGATCGATTCGAACTCCAGGTGCAGGTCGGTCGTGCGTCCCTGGCGGGCAACGGCGACACCGCGGGTCGCGCTCATCGGACGAGCAGGGTAGTTCACGTTAAGTACTGTCGTCGGGCGCGTGAGCATCGCATCCTCGCAGAACCACCCGCGCGCACTCCCGATCAGCTGCGCCAGGTGGCTGGCAATGCGCTCGAGCCGGTTGGCCGGCAGCGCCGCCCGTGCGTCCTTCGTTGCGGGACGTTCGGCGTTGACCGCAAAGCCCGGGATCGGCGGATCGAGCAACATCGTGCCGGCAAGCGCCGCACCTACCGTGCCAGACATCGCCAGCAATGAGCCGGTGTTCTGCCCATCGTTGATTCCCGACACGACCAGGTCCGGCCGCCTGCCCGGTGGATAGAGCGCGGTTGCAGCCAGCACTACCGCAGTTGCCGGCGTCGCGTCGATCCCAGCGATGTTCGCGTCGGCGGGGTCGCGCACGATGTTCACGGTGTTCCACGTAAAGCTCATGCTGCTGCCGCTTGCATTGCTCGCGGGTGCGGCGAGCCGTACATGGTGACCGGCGCTTCGGAGTGCGTCGTAGAGCGCGCGTATGCCCGGGGCCTGGTAGCCGTCGTCGTTCGTGAGCAGGATCTCGAGCGGGCCGTTGCCGCAGATGGCTGGCGAAGCGGGCATGCCTTGCTGCGAGGTCGCAGCTTCACTCGCCGCGCCAGACGCGGACGACGCGGCCGCAGAAACCAGCGGAATGCACAGCGCGACGGCAAGCCCGGTTCGGCAAATGCCCCCGCTGCGGCCGGCCGGCTTCGTGTCGCGCGAATCCGGCAAATGGGTCCCGGTCATCGGTAGAGGCTGCAGGCTACGCCTGCACCTCGATATACCCGTGCTCGACGCGCGTCGGGTAACTGCGCAGCGGCTCGCAGGCCGGACCGCCCATCACCTTGCCGCTGCGCACGTCGAAGCTTGCGCCGTGCAGCAGGCAGGTCAGGCGGTGTCCGCGCAGGCGGCCCTCGTCAAGCCGCGAGACGGCGTGCGTGCAAAGGCCCGACACGGCGTGCACGCCGTCGCCGGTGTTGCACAGCAGGACTTCCTGCCCGCCTATGACGGCGGGGTGAGTGCGGCCAGGCTTGAGGTCGGCCAGCGGGATGATCCTGTGGTACGCGGAATCGGACACCGGTGTATGGCTAGAGCGTCAGTTCCGCCTGGAACACGATCACCGCGTCTCCGGTCACACGCACGCCGGTGGCACGTTTGCCGGCTGCCGCGGTTACCTCGACGTCCACGGTCCCGGGCCGGTCGACGAACCGGCCCTGGTGACCGGTGAACCGTGCCGTGCCGTCCTCCGCCGCCAGCAATCCCTGCTGCAGCAGGTAGACGCCCAGCATTCCGTGCGCGTTGCCGCTCACCGGGTCCTCCTGGATTCCGATGACCGGACAGAACATGCGCGATTCGGTGGTGAGCGGTTCGCTGCCCGGCGTGATCGCAAAAATGAAGAAGCCGTCAGCGCCAACGTGCGGAGTCAGGTGAACGAGCGCGTCCATGTCCGGCTTCAGCGAGGCCAGGACCTCGGGCGACTTCAGGCCGATCAGCAGGCGTGAATTCGCCTTGCTCATCACCTGCATCGGGCAGTTGGGATGGAGGCTCGATGAGCTGATCCCGAGCGCGTCGAGTACCGGGGCGCGTCGGTCCTCCGGGACGATCGGCCCGAAGGTCGCCGGTCCCTGGTGTATCGACACACGCAGCGCCTGGCCACGGCCGGTCACCTCGACCTCGTAGATGCTGCTGCCTGATTTCTGTCGCACCACGCCTTTCGGTACGCCGTTTGCAATGGCGCGGGCGTAGTGTGCTGCCACCGTGGCGTGACCCACGAACGTATCCTCACGTCGCGGCGAGAAGAAGCGCAGTTCGACGTCATGGTCGGGCGCCTCGGAAGCCAGCACGAATGTCACTTCCTGGCCGCCGATCTCGCGGGCGACGCGCCGCAGTTCCTCGTCGGTCAGTATTTCCGCGTCGAGCACCACGACCGCCGGGTTGCCGCAGAAATGCTCGCGGGTGAAGGCGTCGACGTGAAACAGGCGGCACGTGCGCTTGGGCATCTTCTGGCGGGTTCCGGTCCTGGGGAATCCCATTAGTGCGCACGCCGTGGCCGCCGTCAACACCAGCCGTGGCCGCGTGCCATGCCTGCCGCTATACTCGCGCCTGCCTTGGGGTGGCCTGGATGGGCCTGAGATGCCGGGTGCGGCCATGCCGCCGACCGGCGAACCCGTTGAACCTGATCCGGGTAATGCCGGCGTAGGGAGCAGGTGAAGTGCCCGGCAGTCGTCCCGCTTGTTTCGCAGAATCAGGGTGTTGCGCGCGCCTGCGCGGCCGCCTGGGCGCGCTCGCGTGCGGCTTCGCGGTGGCACTGCCCCTCGCGGCTGCTGCGGGCGACGACACTCCACCGCTCGAGGAGATCGTGGTTACTGCTTCGCTGCGGCCTGCCTCGTCGAGCGAACTGCCGGCAAGCGCCACGGTGCTTGACTCCTCGCAGGTGCAGGCGGCGGGCCTGCAGCATCTTGCCGACCTGGTGGGACTGGTGCCGAATCTCAACTGGTCCGGGCGCCACCTCGCGACCTCGTTACTACCAGTTGCGCGGCATCGGCGAGCTGGAGCAGTACCAGGGCGCGCCGAATCCGTCGGTCGGGTTCCTGATCGACGACATCGACTTCAGCGGAGTCGGGGTGCCGGCGACGACGTTCGACGTGCAGCAGGTCGAGGTACTGCGTGGCCCGCAAGGCACCCGCTACGGCGCCAACGCGCTTGCGGGCCTGATCAGCGTCCGGACCAGGGATCCAGGCATGGATCCGGAGTTCTCTACGGAGGTGACGGCCGGAGGCGACGGATTGATCGGCGGCGGAGTGGTGGCGGGCGGCGCGCTCGGGTCCTGGGGCAGGGCCAGCGACTCGGCGTGGCGGGTCGCTGCCCAGCGCACGGTGAGCGATGGGTTCCGCCACAACGCCTACCTCAACCGCGACGACACCAACGACCGTGACGAGACCACGCTGCGTGGCAAGTTGACGCTCGGGGTAGCGGATGGCTGGCGTGTCGATGCGGCGGCGCTGTATGCGGCGATCCACAATGGTTTCGACGCGTTTTCACTCGACAACAGCTTTCGCACGCTGTCGAACCAGCCGGGTCGCGACGAGCAGCGCTCGGAAGGTGCGATGCTGCGCGTGACCGGCGACCTCGGGCCCGTCACGCTCGTGAGCACCAGCACCTACGCGAACTCTGACATCGTCTACAGTTTCGACGGCGACTGGGCGAACGACCCGTACTGGGGTGTCTATGCCCCGTACGACTATTTCTCGCATTACGACCGGCAGCGCGGCACGCTCGGCGAAGACCTGCGGCTCACGAGCCGGGCCGATGCGCGCTCGGGCGGATTCGGCTGGCTGGCCGGGGTCTACGCGCTGCGCCTCGATGAGGACAACCTGCAGCGCGACTATTTCGAGTCGGAACTCACGCGTCCGCCGCTGAAGAGCGTCTACCACGCGACCAATCTCGCGGCCTATGGCGAGACCGAATGGCGCATTCGGGAGAGCATGACCCTGTCGGCCGGACTGCGGGTGGAGACGCACTCCGCCGATTACCGTGACAGCGACGGCGCCAGGTTTTCGCCGGTCGACACGATGGTCGGTGGTCACCTGTCGCTCGCCGGTGACATGGGCTCCGACAGCACCTGGTACGCGACGCTGGCCCGCGGCTACAAGGCGGGCGGCTTCAACATCGGCGAGTTCATCCCGGAGGATCTGCTCGAGTACGATCCCGAGTACCTGTGGAACCTCGAGACCGGGCTGCACCTGCGCGACCCGTCCAGCACCGTGTCGGCCGACCTGGCCGTGTTTTACATGTGGCGCATCGAGGAACAGGTGTCCTCGTCCTACCAGGTGGACCCCGGCGATCCGCTTTCCTACGTCTTCTATACCAGCAATGCCGCGAAGGGCCGCAACTACGGCCTCGAGGCCACGCTCGCGTGGCGCGCGCAACCGTCGCTGCTGCTGGGCGCCACGCTCGGGCTGCTCGGCAGCGAATACCTCGACTACCAGTACGGCGACAGGAACCTCGACGGACGGGAGCAGGCCAGCGCACCCCCGTACCAGTATTCGTTTTCTGCCGAGTGGGGCCGCGATCGGGGCTGGATGGCGCGCGCCGACGTCACGGGTTGCGCGTCGTTTTACTTCGACACCAGCAATGACCAGCAGTCGAAGCCCTACGCGCTGGTGAACCTGAAGGCCGGCTACGTGGCGGATCACTGGACGGTGCACGCCTGGGCGCGAAACGTGTTCGATGAAAAATACGCAGTGCGTGGCTTCTACTTCGGCCTCGAGCCGCCCGACTATGCCGACAAGCTCTACATACAGCGCGGCGATCCGCAACTGGCCGGCGTCACGTTCACCTGGTCACTGCACTAGACTCCCCATGCCGGAAAACGAAGCGAGGACATCGACATGCGCATTGCCGTGGACATCAGCCTGTATCCACTCGACGCAGACTACGTTCCGCCGATCCGGGACTTCATCGCGCGGCTGAACCGCCACGATGGCCTGCAGGTGGCGACCAACGCGATGAGCACGCAGGTCGCGGGCGAGCACGAGCGGGTATTCGCGGCACTGGAGGCCGAGACGCGCGCGTCTTTCGCGAGCGGCGGCCGCGCGGTGTTCGTGATGAAGGTGCTGGGCGGCGAGCCGACGGCGGCCGAGCGCGAAGCCCTGAAGCAGTACTGACGCGACCGACGTGGGATCCAGCCTGGTCGAATGGGTGGCAGTGGCGCTCGCGCTCTCATACGTGCTGCTGGCGACACGGCAGAGCCTCTGGTGCTGGCCCGCAGCGGGAGCGAGCGGGGCCATCTACCTGCTGCTGTTCGCGCGCGCAGGCCTGACGATGCAGGCTGCTTTGCAGGGCTTCTACGTCGCGATGTCCGTATATGGCTGGATCTCCTGGCGGGCGAGCCACGGCCAGCCGGGCGGGTTGAGCGTGAGCGCCTGGCCGCTCGGCCGGCACCTGGCGGCAGCGGCACTCGTGATCCTTGCCACGGTGGCAAACGTGTACCTGCTCGCAGGCGACGAGAACCCATTCGTTCGCTACGCGGACTCGTTCGTCGCCTGGGGAAGCGTCATCGCGACCTGGATGATGGCCCGCAAGGTTCTCGAGAACTGGCTCTACTGGATCGTGTTCGACCTGGTCGCGGCAGCGCTCTATTTCAGCCAGGGATTCCATGCCACGGCGGGGCTGTTTCTGCTCTATATCGTGCTGGCCGTGCGCGGCTACCTGCAGTGGCGCAGGTGTCTCGTGAAGCCTGCTCGGGACGTTGGTGTCGAGCCGGTCCCGGGCGCGCGATGAACGGGCCCGCACGGTGAAGGCGGATTCGGCGCCGGGTGGGCCGGAGATCGCCGTGCGTGCGGCACTGCGTGCACGGGATGCGACACTGGCGCTTGCGGAGGCGTCACTGGAGCCGGTGCGCGGTGGGCTCAGTAACTACGCCTGGAAGGCCGGGCATGGCGGGCGCAACTGGTTCGTGCGTCTCGGTGGCCCGGAGTCCGCGACGCTCGGCGTCGATCGCTGGAGCGAGTGCGCGCTTCTGCGTCTCGTGACCCCGGCGGGATTGGCGCCGCCGCTCATTGCCTGCGAGCCGGCGAACGGACTGCTGGTGACGCATTTCATCCCGGGTGAAACGTGGCGGCGCGAGGATGCACACGAGGCCCGCAACATCGAGCGTGTCGCGGAACGACTGCGGGTGCTGCACCGCCTGGTGCCCCCGATGGAGGTCGGCATCGTGGATTTCGCGGCACGGTTGCGCAGCCTCGAGGCACAGTTGCGCGCGACCGGCCCGGTGCCGGCCTCGAGGCCCGGTGCGGATGCCGGGGTCGAAGGACTGATCCACGCAGCGCGGGCCCGGGAAGAGGAGATTCTCGGTAATGCCGTATCGGCCATCGAGCTGCTGGCCTCACGGCGCCCGCGAATCGTTCCATGCCACAACGACCTGCACCACCTGAACCTGGTCGACGACGGGAACCGTCTCTGGATCGTCGACTGGGAATACGGTGGCGTCGGTGATCCGTTGTTCGACCTCGCGAGTCTTGCCTGCCAGCACGAATACACGGCATCCGAACGCGCCGCATTGCTCGACGCCTATGGTCGTGGCGCGGGGATGGAGGCGGCGATGCTGGAGGCGGCCTGCACGGTGTTCGACAGCGTGCAGTGGCTCTGGTACCTGGTCTGGGCCGCGCGCAATCCGGCGGCCGGCTACGAATGTGCCGCACGCGCGACGGCGCTGGCTGGCCGGCTTGCCACCTGCGACCTCTGACCAGGGCCTCCAGGTCGAATTGCAGGTGCGCGAAGGCTGTTGCGCTGCAATAATCCCTGATCGCATGGGCTACGAGGTCGGACAATGGCGAAGATGATGGTGACGGATCGTGACGGGCATCTGCACGAGGTCGAGGGTCGGGAAGGCCTCAAGCTCATGGAGACGCTCCGCGAGTTCGACTACGGTGTGACTGCCATATGCGGCGGCCTTTGTTCCTGCGCGACCTGCCACATATTCATCGAGCCGGAGTGGATGTCGCGCCTGCCCTCGCCACAGAGCGACGAAAAGGAACTCCTCGTCGAGTTGCAACACTACGACGCGGCGCGCTCGCGGCTGAGCTGCCAGGTGGAATTCACCGACGCGCTGGACGGCCTGCCGCTGCAGGTCGCGCCCGACGAGTGACTGGAGCCGCGGGAGTCGATCCACTTCACCTAGCATCGCGAGGCGGGGAGTCTCGCACGGAGGTCGCATGAGCACTGCCGTCCTGGTCCAGGTCATCGATGGCGTCGCGACGCTGACGCTGAATCGTCCCGACGCTGGCAACGTGCTGGATATGGAGATGGGGCGCGCCCTGCTCGACGCGGCGCTGCGTTGCGAAGCCGACCGCGGTGTCCGTGCCGTTGTACTCACGGGGGCCGGCAGGAACTTCTGCTTCGGTGGCGACGTGCGCGGCATGGCGACGCAAGGCAACGCAGTTGGCGCGTACCTGAATGAGCTGACCACCTATATCCACGCCGCCATCAGCGCGTTCACGCGCATGCGCGCGCCGCTGATCGCCGCGGTGAACGGGACGGCGGCCGGCGGCGCCGTCGGACTCGCGTGCGCTGCGGATCTCGCGATCGCGGGCAAGGGCAGCAGGTTCACGCTGGCCTACACCGGCATCGGCTTGGCACCGGACTGCGGTACTTCGTTCCTGCTGCCGCGAATCGTCGGTCGCCGCCGCGCGCTGGAGCTTTTCCTGACCAACCGCGTGCTGGGGGCCGAGGAGGCGCTGGCCTGGGGCCTCGTCAACCAGGTCGTCGAGGACGCGGAGGTGCAGGCGCAGGCACTGGCGCTGGCCGCTCGGCTCGCGGATGGTCCGACAGAATCCTATGGCGCGGTGAAGCGCCTGATGGAGCAGTCCGACCCCGGCATCGAGGCGCAGATGGCCGCGGAGGGGCGGGCCATCGCCGCCCAGGGGCTGCATCCGAACGGCATCGAAGGTGTGCGGGCGTTCGTCGAGAAGCGCAAGCCAAGGTACTGACCGCGAAGGCGCTGGGACTGCGTCCGGTGGTCCTCGCCAGGGCCTGGCACGCGGGTCCGGGTGCGGGCGTGCCAGCAGGGGTTCCGGGCGGACGATGGGCGGCCGTGCTGGTGTAGTATTGCGACGCAACATCGCAAACGGGACACTCGCAAATGACCGACGCATTCATCCTCGAGGCCGTGCGCACGCCGCGTGGCCGCGGCCGGCCAGACGGCTCGCTGCATTCGATTACTCCCGTCCAGCTCGCGGCCCAGACGCTGGCTGAACTCCGGGACCGCACCGGCCTCGACACCCGGCTGGTGGACGACGTGACCCTCGGCTGCGTGACGCCGATCGGCGAGCAGGGTGCCGACATCGCCCGTGTGGCCGCACTGGTCGCGGGTTACGACGAAAGCGTGCCGGGCAAGCAGTTGAACCGGTTCTGCGCCTCCGGCCTCGAGTCGGTGAACACCGCGGCCGCGCAAGTCATGTCCGGCAGCTCCGAACTCGCCATCGGCGGCGGCGTCGAGTCGATGTCGCGTGTGCCGATGGGTTCCGACGGCGGCGCCTGGGCCATCGACCCGCGCGTCGCCTGGCAGCAGTATTTCGTTCCACAGGGCGTGAGCGCCGACCTGATCGCGACGCTGGAGGGGTTCACGCGCGATGAGCTCGACGCCTACGCCGTGGAGAGCCAGCGCCGCGCGGCGCATGCGCAGCAGGCGGGCTACTTCGACCGCTCGATCTTCCCGGTCAGGGACGTGATCGGGGAGGTCGCACTCGCGAAGGACGAATACCTGCGGCCCGGCACGTCGATGGCCGACCTCGCCAAGCTGAAGCCCGCCTTCGCGACGATGGGCGAGGAGGGCGGCTTCGACGCGGTCGCGATGCAGCGCTATCCGCAGGTCGAGACGATCCACCACGTGCACACGGCGGGCAACTCGAGCGGCATCGTCGACGGCGCCGCGGCCATGCTGGTCGGCAGCAAGCGCGCCGCGAAGAAACTCGGCGTCAAGCCGCGCGCCCGGATCGTCGGGTTTGCGTCGATCGGCAGCGACCCGACGATCATGCTCACCGGACCGGCCGGCGCGAGCCGCCGAGTGCTGAAACGCTGCCGCATGAAGGCTTCCGATATCGACCTCTGGGAGATCAACGAGGCGTTCGCGGCGGTCGTTCTCCGCTACCAGCGCGACATGGACTTGACGCCCGACAAGGTGAACGTGAACGGCGGCGCCATCGCGCTCGGGCACCCGCTGGGCGCCACGGGTGCCATCGTGCTCAACATCGCACTCGACGAGCTCGAACGACGCGACCTATCGACCGCGCTCGTGACGCTCTGCATCGGGGCGGGCATGGGCACGGCCACGATCATCGAGCGCGTCTGACGCGCGCTGCACCTAGGTACACGGGACCAACAACATGACACAGAACATCCGTTATTCCGTCGACGGCGACGGCATCGCAACCCTGCTGATCGACGTGGCCGACAGGCCGATGAACGTGATCACCCCGGGATTCCGCAAGGACCTGGCCGAATGCGTGGAGAAGCTCGCAGCCGACCCGGCGGTGCGCGGCGCCGTGATCGGTTCTGCGAAGTCGAGCTTCATGGCCGGCGCCGACATCAAGGACATGGCCGCGGCATTCCAGCGGGGGCTCACCGCGGTGGAGGCCGCGATGATGAGTGGCGAGCTGAACCGGATGCTTCGTCGGCTCGAGACCTGCGGCAAGCCGATAGCCGCGGCGGTCAATGGCGTCGCACTCGGCGGCGGGTTCGAGGTCGCGCTCGCCTGCCACTACCGCGTAATGTCTGACGATTCGAAGGCCGGCGTCGGCTTTCCCGAGGTGAAGATCGGCCTGCTGCCCGGCGCCGGCGGCACGCAGCGGACGCCGCGGCTGATCGGCGTCACCGAGGCGCTCAGGCTGATCAGCGAAGGCCGGACCCTCGGCCCGCAGGATGCGCTGAAGAAAGGCCTGGTCAACGAGCTTGCACCGGCTGCAGAGTTGATCGAGCGCGCCCGCAAGTGGATCCTGAACGGCGGCGAGGGTGTCCAGCCCTGGGACAAGAAGGGCTTCCGTGTGCCCGGCGGTGCCGGCATGGCGTCGCCGGCGGCGGCACAGGCCTTCATGGTCGGCACGGCGCTGGCCGCGAAGATGACGATGCGGAATTATCCGGCGCCGGCAGCGATCCTCTCCTGCGTCTACGAAGGCACGCTGCTGCCGATCGACGCGGCGCTGGCAGCCGAGTCGAAGTACTTCGGGCAGCTGCTCTCGGGCCCGGTCGCCCGCAACCTGATGCGAACGATGTTCATCAACAAGGGCCTCGCCGACAAGCTGGCCCGCCGCCCGGCCGGGCCGCCGAAGTCGCAGGTTCGCAGGCTGGGTATCCTGGGCGCCGGCATGATGGGTGCGGGAGTCGCGCACGTCTCGGCGCTCGCGGGCATGGACGTCGTGCTGCTCGACAGCACGCTGGAACTGGCCGAGAAGGGCAAGGCGTACTCGAAGCAGTTGCTGGCCAGGGAGGTGGGTCGGGGAAAGAAGACCCAGGCGGATGCGCGACGCGGTGCTGGCACGCATCAAGCCGACGGTCGAGCTACGACGACCTGGCGGCCTGCGACCTCGTGATCGAGGCCGTGTTCGAGAATCGCGACATCAAGGCCGACGTGACCCGCAAGGCCGAGGCCGTGATGCCCAAGGGCTCGGTGTTCGCCAGCAACACCTCGACACTGCCGATCACCGGGCTGGCCCAGGCGTCGAAGCGCCCGGCGCAGTTCATCGGCATCCATTTCTTCTCGCCGGTGGAGAAGATGCCGCTGGTCGAGGTGATCGTCGGCAAGAAGACCTCCGAGGAGACGCTGGCCCGGGCGCTCGACTACGTCGCGCAGCTGCGCAAGACGCCGATCGTCGTCAACGACAGCCGCGGCTTCTACACCAGCCGCTGCTTCGGCACCTTCGTGACCGAAGGAATCGCGATGCTGCAGGAAGGCGTGGTCCCGGCGCTGGTCGAGAACGGCGCGAAGATGGCCGGCATGCCGGTCGGTCCGCTCGCGGTCGCGGACGAGGTCACGATCGACCTGAGCTGGAAGATCATGCGGCAGACCGAGCAGGACCTCGGCCGCAGGTTCCAGAAGCCGGTGACCTACGAGACCGTGCGGAAATTCGTCGAGGAACTCAACCGCCCGGGCAAGCGCTTCGGTGCCGGTTTCTACGACTATCCGAAGGACGCGAAGAAGCACCTCTGGCCGGGACTCGCCGAGGTGTTCCCGAGCGCGCCGATGCAGCCGGAGGTGGAGGAAGTCGAGAAGCGGATCCTGTGCATCCAGGCGCTGGAGGCCGCGCGCTGCATGGAGGAGGGCGTGGTCACGACTGCGGCCGAGGCGGACCTGGGCTCGATCCTCGGCTGGGGATTCCCGGCCTGGACAGGCGGACACGCTGTCGTACATCGACACCATGGGCATCCGTGAATTCGTCGCCGAATGCGATCGGCTCGCGAAGCGTTACGGCAAGCGGTTCAAGCCGTCGAAGTGGCTTCGTGAACGCGCAAGCCGGAACGAGCCTTTCCACGCGGCAGGTGGCGGGGAGTCGCGGGCCGCGTGAGCGACCTCGCTTGGGGCGGCACCGCTTGGGAGTAACACATGCCGATTCCGGCAGCATTTCGTGATCGCCTGAGCCTGCCGGTCATCGGCTCGCCGATGTTCATCGCCTCGACGCCCGAGCTCGTCATCGAGCAGTGCAAGGCTGGCATCATCGGCTCGTTCCCGGCGCTGAACGCGCGGCCGGCTGCAGCGCTCGACGGCTGGCTTGTGCGGATCCGCGACGAACTCGGGGCGTACGCGGCGGCGAATCCCGGGGTGAAGGTGGCGCCCTTCGCGGTGAACCAGATCGCGCACGCCAGCAACGATCGCCTCGCTCACGACATGGAAGCCTGCGTGCGTCACGAGGTGCCGCTGATCATCACGAGCCTGCGTCCGCCTCGGGAGATCGTCGAGGCGGTGCACTCGTACGGCGGGCTCGTGTTCCATGACGTGATCAGCGTTCGCCATGCTCGCAAGGCCGCCGAGCAGGGCGTGGACGGCATCATCGCGGTCTGTGCGGGTGCGGGCGGCCATGCGGGCATGGCGAGCCCCTTCGCGCTGGTGCGGGAGATCCGGCAGTTCTTCGACGGCGCGATCGTGCTTTCGGGTGCGATGAGCAGCGGAGGCGATGTGTTCGCGGCACTGGCGCTCGGCGCCGACATGGCCTACCTGGGCACGCGGTTTCTCGCGACCATCGAGGCGCAGGTGCCGGGCGACTACAAGCAGATGATCGTGGACTCGTCGTCGGACGAGGTCGTGTACACGTCGCTGTTCACAGGCGTGAAGGGCAACTACCTGGCGCGCAGCGTGGCTGCGCTGGGCTTCGACCCGGCGAACCTTCCGGAGGCCGACAAGTCGAAAATGAACTTCGGCTCGGGTGGTGGCTCGGAAAAGAAAGCCTGGCGCGACATCTGGAGCGCCGGGCAGGGCGTCGGCAACATCCGGGAGGTACTGCCCACGGCGGAGCTGGTTGCGCGCATGCGCGCCGAGTTTGACGACACGCGACGCCGACTCTGCGGCGCTGCTTGATGCTGAACAGGGGGACATTCTCCTTTTTCGAGAGTTGATACTCGATGCCAAGCATCTGTCCCGCGGACCGCTGCTCCGAAAAAGGAGAATGTCCCCTGTTCTACCCCTATTCTATTTCCGCGCGTCGGCCTGGCGGGCCACGGCGTCGGCGCGCGCCTTGACGGCTTCTGCGTCCCCCAGGTAACGGCTCGATAGCGGCTTCAATTGCGCGTCGAGTTCGTACAGCAGCGGAACGCCGGTCGGAATGTTCAGCCCGACGATGTCCTGGTCGGAAATGCCGTCCAGCATCTTGACCATTGCGCGGATGCTGTTGCCGTGCGCGACCACCAGCAGGTTGCGACCCGCGATGAGCTCGGGCGCCAGGCGCGAATTCCAGTAGGGCAGCACTCTCGCCAGCGTGTCCTTCAGCGACTCGGCCGACGGCAGTTCCGCAACCGGCACGCCGGCATAGCGCCGTTCGAAACGCGGGTGCTGCGGGTCGTCGAGCGGCAACGCCGGTGGCGGAATGTCGTAGCTGCGGCGCCAGATCTTCACCTGCTCGGCCCCGTGTTTCTCGACGGTCTGGGCCTTGTCGAGCCCCTGCAGTGCGCCATAGTGACGCTCGTTCAGGCGCCAGCTGCGCTCGACGGGCAGCCACATCAGGTCCATGCCGTCGAGCGTGATCCACAGCGTGCGGATGGCGCGCTTGAGCACCGAGGTGAACGCGAGGTCGAAAGCGATGCCCTCGTCGCGGAGCAGTCGTGCGGCCTCCTGCGCCTCGAGCGTGCCCTGGTCGGAGAGGTCCACGTCGACCCAGCCGGTGAAGAGGTTCTGCAGGTTCCACGTGCTCTGCCCGTGGCGAAGCAGTACTAGCTTTCCGGTTTTCATCTGGTCCTTCCTTCCGCGGCGATGACGAGGCGGCGCACTGATTGCAGCGCGACGGCAAGCGATGCGAAGTCCGCCGCAGTGGGCTGGCTCCGGATGTCGTTGACGACGCCGCGCGCATGCGCGGCCTGGGCCTCGTGCTTCTTCTTCCAGCGCTCGATGGCTCGCGCCGGATCCCGCTCGCGCGGCCCATCGAGCACCTGCAGCGTCAGCGCCCGCTGGTTCTCGAACAGCGATTCGCGCAGGCTGCCACGTGCCACGGCCTGCCAGTGGCCCGCGATGTCGAGCTGCTCGATGCGATCGCGAAGCCAGTCGAGCCCGAACTCCGCACCGGATCCGAAGTAGGCACCGGCGGCTGCTTCGACCGAAAGCCTGCGCGCGGTGGCGATTTCGACGATGTCGGGCGCGCACTGCAACGCGGAGCAGGCCGAGACCTGGCGCGCAAGCGGGGGCGGCACGCCGGCGTCGGTCAGTTCGGAGGCACGCGTATCGAAAGCCTGTCGCTCGAGGCCGTGCAGCCACTGTGGCTGCGCGGCGGTCAACTCGCGAATCCCCGGCCGCAGTCGCCCGACCTGGGTGTCGATGCTGAGCGCCCCGCGGTGACGCTGCAGCAGCCAGTAAGTCGCCTGGCGCAGCAATGCGACGGTGTCCTGCAGCATGTCGTACTGGACGCTGGCCGCGACGCGGTTGTCGAGTGTCTCGATGGCGCGCCAGATGTCTCGAACGTCGAAGATTTCGCGGGCGATAGTGTAGGCACGCGCGACCGATGCCGCTCCCACGCCGCAGTCCTGTCGCGTGCGGGAGACGAAGGTCGGTCCCATGCGGTTCACGATGCTGTTGGTCGTGGCGGTCGCGATGATTTCCCGCTTCAGTCGATGCTCGCCGAGCAGCGCCCCGTATCGTTTCGCGAGGCGATCCGGGAAGTACCGGCCCAGCTCCTGGCTGAGGTACGGGTCCTCGGGCACGTCGGAGCTGATCAGCTGCTGGTTGAGCGCAATCTTTGCATAGGAGAGCAGCATCGCTAGCTCCGGCCGCGTGAGGCCCTGGCCCGTGCGGCTGCGCTCCTCCAGGTCCTCGGCGTTCGGCAGGAACTCCAGCGCGCGATCGAGCACGCCGTCGAGCTCCAGCGAGCGGATGAAATGCGCGTGCTCGCCGAGGCGCTCCGCCGAGTTAGCCTCCAGGATGCTGATCGCCTGTCCCTGCAGGTAGTTGTCCCGCAGCACCAGCTCGCCGACATCGTCGGTCATCTCGACAAGCAGGCGGTTGCGCGCTGCCGTCGTCAGGCTGGTATGCCGGCGGACGGCGTCGAGCATGATCTTTATGTTCACCTCGTGGTCGGAGCAGTCCACGCCGCCCGAGTTGTCGACGAAGTCAGTGTTGATCCGTCCGCCGGCGAGTGCGTACTCGATGCGGCCGAGCTGCGAAAGGCCGAGATTGCCCCCTTCGCCGACCACCTTGCAGCGCAGGTCGCGGCCGTCCACGCGCAGTGCGTCGTTGTTGCGATCGCCGATGGCCGAGTTGGCTTCCCAGGATGCCTTCACGTAGGTTCCGATGCCGCCATTCCAGAGCAGGTCGACCGGCAGCTTCAGGATTGCCTGGATGACCTGCGTCGGCGTGGCCTTGGCGGCCTCGATGCCGAGCAGCGCGCGCACCTGCGCGGTGAGCGGGATGTCCTTCGCGTCGCGAGGATACACGCCGCCGCCTGCGGAGATGGCGCGTGGGTTGTAGTCGCTCCACGACGAACGCGGCAACCTGAAGAGCCGCTCACGCTCCCGGTAGCTCGCCTCGGCGTCCGGGGACGGGTCGATGAAAACGTGCTGGTGATTGAACGCCGCGACCAGGCGGATGTGGCGGGACAGCAGCATGCCGTTGCCGAACACGTCGCCCGCCATGTCGCCGATTCCCGCCACGGTGAAGTCCTCGGACTGGATGTCGACGCCCATCTCGCGGAAGTGGCGCTTGACGCATTCCCAGCCACCCTTGGCCGTGATGCCCATCACCTTGTGGTCGTAGCCGGCCGAGCCGCCGGAGGCGAAGGCGTCGCCGAGCCAGAAACCGTACTCGGCCGCGAGCGCGTTCGCGGTGTCGGAGAAGGTCGCGGTTCCCTTGTCGGCAGCCACTACCAGGTACGGGTCGTCCGGGTCGTAGCGCACGGTGCGAACCGGCGGAACGATCTCGCCGCCCTGGACGTTGTCGGTCAGGTCGAGCAGTGCCCGGATGAACATCCGGTAGCACTCGGTGCCTTCTCGCTGGACTTCCTCCCGCGTGGCACCGACCGGCATCAGCTTCGGGAAGAATCCACCCTTGGCACCGACCGGCACGATCAGCGTGTTCTTGACGTTCTGTGCCTTCATCAGCCCAAGAATCTCGGTGCGGAAATCCTCGCGCCGGTCTGACCAGCGCAGCCCGCCTCGCGCGACCTTGCCCATGCGCAGGTGCACGCCCTCGACCCGGGGTGAATACACCCAGATCTCGAACATGGGGCGCGGCTTGGGCAACTCGGGAAGGGTGCGGGGATCGAACTTCAATGACAGGTATGGCTTCGGCTCGCCGTTGCCGCCGACCTGGTAGTGATTGGTGCGCAGCGTCGCGGCGATCACCGCGCGGAATGCGCGCAGGATCCGGTCGTCGTCGGGCCTGGTGACCTGGTCGAGCGCTTCATCGATCTCACGGGCCAGCGAGCGCAGCCTGGAGTTGCGCGTCGACTCCTTGAGGTCGGGGTCGAAGCGTGCCTCGAAGGTCCTGGCAAGGCGCGAGGCGACTCCCGGATGGCGCTCGAGCACCGACTCCATGTAACCCTGGCTGAATGGCAGCCCCGTCTGCAACAGGTAACGACACACGGCACGCAGCACGACGGCCTGGCGCCAGTGGAGGTCCGCCGCAAGCACCAGGCGGTTGACGCCGTCGCTCTCGGCCACGCCGTTCCAGACCGCGAAGAACGCGTCTTCGAAGCGCGGTCCCGCCTGCGCGGGGTCGAGCGTGCGTCCGCCGGCATGCGTCACCTCGAGCACCTGCACCCAGAGGTCGTGTCCCGGCCCTATGCGATACGGGCGTTCGTTCAGGATCCGCAGGTCGAAATTCTCGAGCAGCGGGACCAGGTCAGACATCGCCACCGGCTCGCCGCGCCGGTAGAACCGCAGGTGCAGTGCCTTGCGCGCCAGGTCTCCCGGGCGCAGTTCCAGGCCGAGCGCGGTACCCGACTCGGGAAGCGACATCAGCTCGCGAATGTCGTCGACCGCGTCGCGGGCGGAAACGTCTTCCTGGTAGGCCGCCGGAAACGCAGTCGCGTAGGCCTCCGCGCGTTCGCCGGGCAGTCGCGCCGCGAGTTCTTCGCGCAGTCGGTCTTCCCAGGTACGGATCGCCTCGGCGACGCGGCGCTCGATGCGTTCCCCGTCCACGGCAGCCTCGTGCGCGGGGTCGGTGCGGACGAGTACGTACAGGCGCGCCAGCGCGGACTCCGAGATCTGCACCTGCGTCTCGTGCGACATCCCGGCCAGTTCCTGGAGCAGGATCTCCTCGATACGAAGTCTTGCCTGCGTGTTGTATCGATCGCGCGGCACGAACAGCAGCACGCTGTAGAAGCGCCCGTATGGATCGCGTCTCATGAACAGGCGGACGCGGCGGCGCTCGTAGATATTGACGATACCGCGCGCGTTGCGCACCAGCTCCGGAACGCTCGCCTGGAACAGCTCGTCGCGCGGGTAGCTCTCGAGCACGTGGAACAGCGCCTTGCTGTCGTGGCCACCCGGCGCCGCGCCGATCTGGTCGACGATGCGCTGGATCTTGAGGCGCAGCAGCGGGATGTCGCGCGGATTCGCGCTATAGGTCGAGGACGTGAACAGGCCGAGGAATCGCTGCTCGCCGGTCACGTTGCCGCGCGCGTCGATGATCTTGACGCCGATGTAGTCGAGGTAGGTCGCCCGGTGCACGGTGGAGATCGAGTTGGCCTTGGTCACCACCAGTGCGGCAGGTTCGCGCGCGCGCCGGCGTACCTCGCCTTTCAGCACGGAGGGCTTCGGACGGGGCCGGCCCTTGCCGGCGCGCAGCAGGCCCAGTCCGGTCGAGGCAACCGGTTCGAGCCGGTCCTGGCGGGCGCCGCGCACCAGCTTGTACTCGCGGTAACCGAGGAACGTGAAGTGATCGTCCGCGAGCCACGCGAGGAACGCGCTCGCCTCGTTGCATTCAGCTCGCCCGACGCCCGGCAGGCCGGCGGCAATGCTGGCGGCGAGCGACCTGGCGCGGCCGGACATTTCGCGCCAGTCCTGTACGGCGAACCTGACGTCGGACAGCATCGCGACGATGCGGGTGCGTACTTCCTCGAGCCGTGCCGTGTCGGTGACCGCATCGACCTCGACGTGCTGCCACGACTCCACGAGCGTGCCGGCCGACTCGTCGGTGGCGCAGCGCTTCAGGCGTCCGGCGCGGTCGCGCATCACGTGCAGCACGGGGTGCACCATGACGTGAAGCGCGAGGCCGCAGTCTGCCAGCACCATCGCGAGCGAATCGACCAGGAACGGCATGTCGTCGGTGACGACCTCGACGACGGTGTTCGGCGAAGTCCAGCCGTGCTGCGACTGCTCGGGGTTGAACACTCGCACCAGTGGCTGGTTCGCGCGCCTCCTGGACCCGAACGCGAGCAGCCCCATGGCGGCGGCCGCGAGGTCGGCAGGCCGGCGGACCCCGAGATCATCCTCGTCCACGCCCCGGTAGCAGTCGCGCACGAATTGCGCCGGCTGCACCATGCCCCGCGCCGGGGCCGGTCTCAGCTGGGCCGCAATGGCATCGATCAGGTGCTTGCGAACGGCCGGAATGCTGCCTGACATGGTTGCTTGTCCTTGGGTGCTGCTTGGCGGCTATGTGCCGATTATAGGTCACCGCATGACGGGCCCATGGGCGGCGACGTCACGGGCTGTCCCCGTGCTGCGGCGCGGCGAGGGAATGCGCCCGCGCAGTCAGCTTCCCGATGATGGAATCGAGCTCCGCAACCTGTTTCGCGTCCAGGCAGCCGAGCAGCTCACGTTCGTAACCAAGCGCGAGCGGGGCGATCCTGCGATACACCGCCCGGCCTGCCGGCGAGAGACGCAGCACGGAGCGACGGCGGTCGTCGCGCGCAACGGAGCGGCGAAGCCGCCCCGCCCGGACGAGTCGTGTCACGGCGCGGCTCACGGCAACCGCGTCCATGCGTGTGAATGCCGCGACCTCGGCGGCCGACAGTCCCGGGTGTCGCGCAAGCACCGCAATCACGCGCCACTCAGGTATGCCGAGGCCAAACCGCCGCTGGTAGGCCGCTGCGATCGAGCCGCTGACGACATTGGTCAGCACCGACAGTCGGTACGGCAGGAACCGTTCGAGTTCGATCCGATCAGGCGGCTGGCGCGACACGCGGATATCCGGGCCCGGAGATGCTTACGATTGTAACGATTTGAACCGTCGGCACGCCAGCGCGCTAGGGCCGGTGGGGTCGGGCCAGGTACTCGTGCGACTGCATTTCGGCCAGTCGGCTGCGCGTGCGCTCGAATTCGAAATGCAGGCGCTCGCCCCGGTACAACGCGTCGGGCGTGGCTGCCGCGGACAGCACGAGCTTGGCCGCCCGGTCGTAGAGTTCGTCCACCAGCGCAATGAAGCGCCGGGCCTCGTTCTCGAGAGTGACGTCGAACACCGGCACGCCGGAGACCAGGATGGTGTGGAAGTCGCGTGCGATTTCTACGTAGTCGGCCGTGCCCCTGGGCCCCTCGCACAGGGCCGCGAAGTCGAACCAGGCGACGTCCGGGCTCTGGCGGCGCACGGATATGGTCCGGCCCTCGACTTCGAGCTCGCCCCCGATGCAGCCCTGCGTGCCTGCGATCGCCGAGAATCGTTGCGCCAGTTCATCTTCCACGCCGGCGGCTCGCGAATCGAAATAGAGCGGTGCCTTCTCCAGTTGGCGCAGGCGGTAGTCCGTACCGGCATCCACGTTCACCACTTCGCAGCGGCGCTCGATCAGCGCGATCGCCGGCAGGAAGCGCGCCCGCTGCAGTCCGTCGCGGTACAGGCCGTCCGGCGGCACGTTGGAGGTGAAGACCAGCACCACGCCGTTTTCGTCCAGTGCGCAGAACAGGCCGGAGAGGATCATCGCATCGGCAATGTCGCTCACGAAGAGTTCATCGAGGCAGAGCACGCGCGCGCCGCCCGCAATGGTGGCGGCCACGCTGCGCAGCGGATCCTCTACCGACTGCAGCGCGCGTAGCTGCGCGTGCAGGTCCTTCATGAATCGGTGGAAGTGCTCGCGGCGCGACGGGACCCCGACGCACTGGTGAAACACATCCATCAGGAACGTCTTGCCGCGCCCGACGTCGCCCCACAGGTACAGGCCGCGAGGTGCCTCGCGCGTCGCATTTCGTCCGCGGCGCAGCAGGCGATCCAGCCAGCCGCGCTGCCGCGGCGCGCTCTGCCTCAAACGCCTGCCCAGTTCGTCAAGGCGCCGCATCGCAAGCAGCTGCGAGTCGTCGGCGCGATAGCCGTGCGCGGCGATCGAGTCGCGGTAGGCCTGCAGCAGGTCGGTGGGGTCGCTCACGGACGCGGTCGGGTCAGGTAGCGAGTTCCGGGCGGTCGCGGAAGTGCTCGAGTGCGCCCGGGTTCATCAGTGCGTCGGCGTTCTTTACCGCGCGGCCGTGAATGACGTTACGCACCGCAAGCTCGACGATCTTGCCGCTGATGGTCCGGGGGATGTCCGGCACCACAATGATTTTTGCGGGTACGTGGCGCGGCGTCGTGTTTGCGCGGATCGTGTCCCGGATGCGCTTCTCGAGCCCGGCATCCAGGCGAAGTCCGTCACGAATCCGGACGAACAGCACCACCCGCACGTCACCCTGCCAGTCCTGCCCGACCGCAACGCTCTCCAGCACCTCGTCGAGCTTTTCCACCTGCCGGTAGATCTCGGCCGTCCCGATGCGTACGCCGCCCGGATTCAGCACGGCGTCGGAGCGGCCAAGGATGACGACGCCCCCCGTCGCGGTGAGCAGCGCATAGTCGCCGTGGCACCAGGTGTTCGGGAATCGCTCGAAGTACGCAGCGCGATACCGGCTGCCGTCATCGTCGTTCCAGAAGCCGATGGGCATCGAGGGGAACGGCGCGCTGCAGACGAGTTCGCCCTGCTGGCCCACGACTGCGTGGCCCGCGTCGTCGAAGACCTCGGTTTTCATGCCGAGGCCGCGACACTGTATCTCGCCGCGATAGACGGGCAGCCAGGGATTGCCCAGGCAGAAGCACGAGATGATGTCGGTACCGCCGGAGATGGACGCCACCTGCACATCGCGCTTTATCCGGGCGTGGACGAAGTCGAACTGCTCCGGCGCCAGCGGCGAGCCGGTGGACAGCACGGTCCTGAGCGCGGCGAGGTCGAAGGATGTGGCCGGGGCACCGCCGTCCTTCTCCAGTGCAGCGAGGTACTTGGGGCTCGTGCCGAAGTGCGTGACACGTTCGCGCTCGGCCATGCGCCACAGCACGTCGCGGTCTGGCGTGAATGGCGACCCCTCGTAGAGTACCTGCGTGCTGCCGCCGGCAAGCCCGGACACCAGCCAGTTCCACATCATCCAGCCGCAGGTCGTGAAGTAGAACAGGCGATCGTCGGGCTTCAGGTCGGCGTGCAGCAGGTGTTCCTTGCGATGCTGCAGCAGCGTGCCGCCGACCCCGTGAACGATGCACTTCGGCGTGCCGGTGGTGCCCGACGAGTACATGACGTAAAGCGGGGCATCGAACGGCCCGCGCCTGAACTCGAGCGCGGCGCCGGCGCGGCCGAAGGCGCGGTAGTTCACCGCATTCGGCAGACGGCCGACGTCCGGGTCGGGGTCCACGTAGGGCACGACGACGACGCGTTCCACCGACGGCAGGCGTTCGAGCACGCCCTTGATTGCCGCGAGCGAGTCGAGCGTCTTGCCGCCGTAGAAATAGCCGTCTGCCGTGAAAAGCACCCTCGGTTCGACCTGTCCGAAGCGGTCGAGCACACCGTTCAGGCCAAAGTCGGGCGAGCAGGAGGTCCAGACCGCCCCGATACTGGTGGTGGCGAGCATGGCAACCACCGTCTCGGGCAGGTTAGGCATGAATCCCGCCACGCGATCGCCTGGCGCAATTCCGAGGTCGCGGAGTCCTGCCGCCACGCGGGCGACGTCCATGCGCAACTGCCGGTAGCTCAATTCGCGCCGGTTGCCGCGCTCATTGGTGAACACGAGAGCCGCATGCTCGTCGTCGCGCACCAGCAGGTTCTCGGCGAAATTGAGCCGCATGTCGGCAAACCATTTCGCGCCCGGCATGCTGTCGCGATTCGCGAGCACCGGGCTCGCGCCTGGTGTACGGATCACGCCCGCGAAATCAACCAGCGCGGACCAGAACGACTCGCGCTCGTCGACCGACCATTGCCAGAGCGTGTTGTAGTCGCCGGAGGGTGCGCCATATCGGGTGCGCGCCAGCGTCGCAAAGCGCGTCAGGTTGGAATCAGCGACCCGCTGCGGCGAAGGCGTCCAGATCGGCTGCGCCACGCGTCGGTCCCTACATGCTCTCGTAGTTCGGTCCCGAACCGCCTTCCGGCGTGGTCCAGGTGATGATCTCGTAAGGATCCTTGATGTCGCAGGCCTTGCAGTGCACGCAGTTCGCTGCGTTGATCTGTAGTTTTTTCCCTCCTGCGCCGTCGTCGACCATCTCGTAGACGTCGGCCGGGCAGAAGTACTGGCATGGATTGCCGTATTCCTGGGCGCAGCGCGTGGCACAGATCGACAGGTCCGCGACCTTCAGGTGCGCGGGCTGCGACTCCTCGTGCGCGTTGCCGGCGAAAAACACGGCGCTCACGCGGTCTCGTGGCTTCAATTCGCGATCGATCCAGCCGCGGTCCGGTGAAGTCATTTCATCGAGGCGCTTCAGTGCCGAATGGTCCGCGTGGTTCTGCAGCGTCCAGGGCGAGTGCCCGGCGGTGATTGTCTCGAGCGCGCCATTGGCCATGCCTGCCCACATGCCGCGGCGGAAGCCCGGCCGGATGTTGCGCACCTTGCGCAGCTCCGCGCTGCCCGGCGACGCGCGCCAGCGCGCGTCGAAGCCCGCTGCGCCGCCGGTCTCCACCAGGTGCTCCGCGGCGAGCATGGCCGAGCGGACGGCCTGGTGCACACCCTTGATCTTCGGGACGTTCAGCGTTCCGCCGGCGTCGCCGACCAGGACGGCGCCGGGCATCTCGAGCGTCGGCATGGACTGCCAGCCGCCCTCCACGATGGTGCGCGCCCCATAGGCCAGGATCTCGCCGCCCTCGAACAGCGGCTTCAGGCTCGGGTGATTCTTGAACTGCTGGAACGCCTCGAACGGCTGGAAGCGCGGATCGGCATAGTCGAGTCCCACGACGAAGCCGACATAAAGGCGGTCCTGGTCGAGGTGGTACATGAAGCTGCCGCCATATGTCGCGGTGTCCATCGGCCAGCCGACCGTGTGCTGGATCAGGCCGGGTTCGACGCGACCCGCTGGCAGCTGCCAGAGTTCCTTGAAGCCAAGCCCGTACGTCTGGGGCGACTTTCCCTGGTCGAGGCCGAAGCGCCGGATCAGGATCTTGGACACGCTGCCGCGGCAACCCTCGGCCATGATCGTGGTCTTTGCGCGGATCTCGGGTCCGGGCGCGAAATTCGGCCCGGGTTGGCCGTCCTTGTCGATGCCCATGTCCCCGATGCGCACGCCGGTGACTGCACCGTCGCTGTCGAAGAGCGGCGCTGCCGCGGCGAAGCCCGCGAACACGTCGCAGCCAAGCGCCTCGGCCTTGCCGCCTAGGTACGCGACCAGGTTGCCAAGCGAGACGATGAAGTTGCCGTGATTGTTCATTTGCGGCGGCGTCGGCAGCCGGAAACGCTTGCTGGCGGTCAGCAGGCTGAATTCGTCCCGCCCCGCCGGTACCCGTATTCCCCCGGCCTCTTCGCGCCATTCCGGCAGCAGCGTGTCGAGCGGGCCCGGTTCGATCACGGCGCCGGAGAGTATGTGCGCGCCGACAGTCGCCGCCTTCTCCAGTACGCAGATGTTGAGGTCCGGCTTGAGTTGCTTCAGCCGTATCGCGCAGGCGAGTCCGGCCGGGCCAGCGCCGACTACCACGACGTCATACTCCATCACGTCGCGCTCGACTTCGATCGTTGTGGATTCGGTCACTTCGGGTACCTGCGGGTCGTTTGTGTGCGGTCCGGTGCGGACCCGGTTTCCGGGAACCGGCGCCTCAATCTAGCGCCCGGTTCAGCGCGGCGCCATCCGTATGGCGCCGTCGAGCCGGATTGTCTCGCCATTCAGCATCGGATTCTCGACCACCTGGCGGACCAGCGACGCGAACTCCCCGGGGTGGCCGAGCCGAGGCGGAAACGGCACCTGCCTGCCGAGCGACTCCTGCGCTTCGCTGGGCAGCGCCGCCATCATCGGCGTGAGGAACAGCCCCGGGGCAATCGTGACGACACGTATTCCGAATGCGGCCAGCTCGCGGGCCATCGGCAGCGTCATCCCCACGATCCCGCCCTTGGAGGCCGAGTAGGCCACCTGGCCGACCTGCCCGTCGAAGGCTGCAACCGAAGCCGTCATCACGATCGCACCGCGCTCGCCGCCCGGGTTCGGGTCATTCTTCTGCATCGCGGCCGCGGCAGCCTTGCAGACCAGCAGCGTGCCGACGAGGTTGATCTCGACGACTTTGCGAAAGAACTCACCGGGCATCGGCCCGTCCTTGCCCACCATCCGCTTCGGCCAGCCGACGCCTGCGCAGTTGACTGCCAGGTTGAGCCCGCCCATGGCATCGACGGCCTGCTGCACGGCCTCGTCGACGGCGTCTTCCGACGTGACGTCAACCTGCTGGAACCGCGCTCTCGCTCCCAGGCGCTGCGCGGCATCCGCGCCGGCTGCTTCATTGACGTCCAGGAGCACTGCCTGGCCGCCAGCGGCGATAACGCTCTCCACGACCGACAGCCCGAGACCCGAAGCGCCCCCGGTGACGATTGCACGCACGTCCTTCATCTGCATCTTCGCGGCCTCCGTTGGGCGTTCGATCAGAGGCGCAGGCCGCCATCGACGTCGATGGACCGCCCCGTGAAGTAGTCGTTCTCGGCGATGAACACGGCCGTGTGCCCAATCTCCTCGGGCAGGGCGAGGCGCTTGAGGGGCACCGGCGCCGTGACCTTGTCGAGCATCTCCTGGGGCATGCCGGAGAGCAGGTCGGTGCGGGTGAAGCCGGGTGCGATCGCGGCGGCACGGATGCCGTAGCGGGCGAGTTCCTTCGCCCAGACCACGGCCATGGCAGTGACGCCGGCCTTGGCGGCTGAGTAGTTGGTCTGGCCGGCGTTGCCGCACTTCGAGATGCTCGAGATGTTGATGATCAGCCCGCCATGCCCGAGCCTGACCATGCGCTCTGCGGCTTCGCGTCCGCAGAGGAAGACGCCCGTCAGGTTGACGTCGATGACTGCCTGCCACTGCTCGAGGCCCATCTTGCCGGTCACGGCGCCATCCTTCGCTTTTATCAGCAGGCCGTCCTTGATGATGCCCGCGTTGTTGACCATCACGTCGAGCCGCCCGAGGTCCGCGACCACGTTGTCGAGCGCCTCGACCACCTGCTCCTCGCGCGCCACATTGGCCACGTAGGTCCGGACGTCCACGCCGGCTCGCGCGAAGTCGGATTTCGCGGTCTCGAGCTCGGCCGGGTTCAGGTCGACGAGCGCGACCCGCGCGCCGCGGTCGGCGAACGCAGAGGCAATTGCCCGCCCGATGCCGCGGGCGCCGCCAGTGACGACGACGACCTTGTCTGTTAGCTGCATGCCTGGTTTCCTGTTGACGTTGATTACGGCCGCGGGCCCTTGCCTCAGCCTGCGATCTCGATGGCGATGGCCGTGGCCTCGCCGCCACCGATGCACTGCGATGCCACGCCGCGGCGCAGGCCGCGCTTCCTGAGCGCATGCACCAGCGTCGTGATCAGGCGCGCACCCGTCGCGCCTATCGGGTGCCCGAGTGCGCAGGCACCGCCATTGACGTTGACACGGGCGTGGTCCAGCTTCAGATCGTGCATTGCCGCCATGGTTACGCAGGCGAATGCCTCGTTGATCTCGAACAGATCCACGTCGGAAGCCTTCCATCCCGCCAGGTCGAGTGCCTTCTGTATCGCCGGCCCCGGTGCGGTCGTGAACCATTCGGGAGCCTGCGCGTGGCTGGCCGATGCGACGATGCGCGCCAGCGGCGTGAGTCCCAGCGACGTGGCCCACTCGGCGCTCGCGATGACGATTGCCGCCGCACCGTCCGAGATCGACGACGAGGATGCCGCAGTCACGGTGCCGGTTTTCGAGAATGCCGGCTTCAGGTTCGGGATCTTGTCGATGTCGAGCGCGAAGGGCGTCTCGTCCTGTGCTATGACCTGTTCGCCCTTGCGATTCTTGACGGTGACCGGTGCAATCTCGGCCGCGAAGTCACCATCACGCACTGCGCGTTGTGCCCGGCGCACCGACTCCGCGGCGAACGCGTCCTGGTCCTCGCGCTTGAAGCCGTATTTCTCGGCGGTGGCGTCCGCGAAGCAGCCCATGGCCTTGCCGTCCCAGGGACTCTGCAGTCCGTCGTAGAACATGTGATCGAAGATTTCACCGTGGCCCATCCTGTAGCCGCCGCGTGCTTTCAGCAGCAAATAGGGGGCATTGGTCATCGACTCGATGCCGCCGGTGAGCGCGGAGGAAACACTGCCGGCGCGGATCCGGTCGACGCCGAACATCACGGACTGCATGCCGGAGCCGCACATCTTGTTAACGGTGGTCGCCGGAACGTCGAGCGACACGCCCGCGCCGACGGCCGCCTGTCGCGCGGGCGCCTGGCCCTGGCCGGCCGGAAGCACACAGCCGAGGATCACTTCGCCGAGCTGGTCAGGCCGGACGCCCGAGTCCGCGACTGCGGCTCTCGCTGCGACAGCGCCGAGCTGTGCGGCGCTCAAGGGCGCGAGGCACCCCTGGAAAGACCCGACCGGTGTGCGCCGCGCAGCGAGAATCACGACCTGTTCGCTCATTGAGTAGCCCTCGGTTGTTCTGTGGCTGGTTGCCGGTGCGCCGGCTGCTCGCGGCAGGGGTGCAACCCGTCCGCAACGCTCGAGTGTAAGCCGAGCGGATTTTGCGGCGCAATACGGCTCTCCGCATCGAGGCACCACGTGTCGGTCGCCCGTGGTGAGGTGCAGTGGCCGGAGAACACGGTGAAAGCGTCGGCAGCAGCACGGGTAATATGTGATTCACTGTAGGGACGGACCTTGGGTCAATTGCGCAATGAACGGGACACAGGCATGAACGCAGGAACGTCGACCGGCACGGCGCGACCGCAGCCCGGCGAGCGGGACGAGGCGGCGCCGCTGCGTTTCGTGAGCGCCGCGTCGCTGTTCGACGGGCACGATGCCGCGATCAACATCATCCGGCGCCTTCTCCAGGCGCACGGTGCCGAGGTCGTGCATCTCGGTCACAACCGCAGCGTTGCCGACATCGTCCGCGCGGCGATCCAGGAGGACGCCGACGGCATCGCCGTCAGTTCCTACCAGGGCGGCCACAACGAGTACTTCCGCTACATGGTGGACATGCTGCGCGAGCACGATGCCGGTCACATTCGCGTGATCGTCGGGGGCGGCGGCACGATTGCGCCACACGAGGTCGAGGAACTGCAGCAGTACGGGGTCGAGCGAATTTATTCAGCCGAAGACGGTCGCAAGCTCGGCCTCGAAGGCATGATCGACGACGTAATCGGCCGCGTGCGGCACCAGCCGCGGCAGCCGTTCCAGTTCGGGCCGCTCGGCCCGCGCGACCACCAGCAGATTGCCAGGACGATTTCGGCGCTCGAGTCCGACGAGGAAATTCCGGGCGTTCGCGAGACGCTGCGCAAGGCCGTGGACCGCGCCGGGCACCGCGCGCCCGTGATCGGCATCACGGGCACGGGTGGCGCCGGCAAGTCGAGCCTGACCGACGAGTTGCTGATGCGCTTCGTGCGCCACTTTCCCGGCTTCAACATTGCCGTGGTGGCGATGGATCCGACGCGGCGACGCAGCGGCGGCGCGCTGCTCGGTGACCGCATCCGGATGAACTCACTCGCCTCGCCGCAGGTCTTCATGCGCTCGCTCGCGACGCGCCGGCAGAATCTCGCCACCAGCGCCGTGCTCGCCGACGTGCTGAACCTGCTGCGCTATGCGAATTTCGACCTGGTCGTGGTCGAAACGGCCGGCATCGGGCAGAGCGATTCGGAGATCGTGGACCTGGTGGACGTGCCGATGTACGTGATGACCAGCGAGTACGGTGCGGCCAGCCAGCTCGAGAAGATCGACATGCTCGATTTCGCCGAGCTCATCGCGCTGAACAAGTACGAGAAGCGCGGGGCGGAGGATGCGCTCCGCGACGTGCGCAAGCAGTGGCGGCGCAATCACGTGGCGTTCCAGGTTCCCGACGCCGACGTGCCGGTGTACGCGACCATCGCGAGCCGCTTCAACGACCCGGGCGTCAACCGGCTGTTCGCGGCGCTATGCGCCAGCATCGCTGCGAAGACGGGCGACATCGAACGCTGGAACGTGGCAGATCCGGGCCCCGTCGAACTCGTCGAGCGGCACGCGCTGGTACCGGCCGGCCGCACGCGCTACCTGGCGGAGATCGCAGCCAACGGCAGGCGGGCGGCCACCGACGCAGAGCACCGGGCGCAGGCCGCGGGCCGGGCCAACAGCCTGCACGAGGCTCTGCGGGCGCTCGAAGACCCGCTGCTGCCGGCGCCGCTCGATCGCTATCCGGAGGCTGCGATCGACGCGCCGGCCGACGCCTCGCTGGCACGCCTGCGCGCGGCCTACAACGACGCGCTCGATGCGCTCGGGGCCGAGGCCGTGGACCTGCTGCGAAAGTGGCCCGCGCTGGCGAAGGGAGCCACGGACCCCGGGTATTCGTACGTGGTGCGCGGCCGCGAGGTCCGTGGCGACAATTACACCGACACGTTGAGCCATACCCGGGTGCCGAAGCTCGCGGTACCGAAATACCGGGACTGGGGCGACCTGCTCGCGTTCCTTCTCAGGGAGCACCTGCCGGGGCACTTCCCGTACACGGCCGGCGTGTACCCGTACCGGCGCGAGGAGGAGGACCCGACCAGGATGTTCGCCGGGGAGGGCGGGCCGGAGCGCACCAACCGCCGCTTCCATTACCTGGCTGCCGGTCACGGCGCGGCAAGACTTTCCACCGCGTTCGACTCGACCACGCTCTACGGCGAGGACCCCGACGAGCGTCCGGACATCTACGGTCGCATCGGCAACTCGGGTGTGTCGATCGCCACGCTCGACGACATGAAGAAGCTCTACTCGGGCTTCGACCTCTGCGCGCCCACCACGTCGGTGTCGATGACGATCAATGGCCCGGCGCCGATGATCCTCGCGATGTACATGAACACCGCGGTGGACCAGCGAGTGGAACGGCACCTGCGCGAGTCGGGCCGCTGGGACGACGCGGAGCGGCGCATCGCGGAGATCTTCCGCGGCCGCGAGCGGCCCGTGTACCGGGGCGACCTGCCTCCGGGACATGACGGTTCCGGGCTCGGGCATGCTCGGCGTCACTGGCGACCAGCTGCTGGATCGGGAGACCTACCGGAAGATTCGCGCCGAGGCCCTGTCACTGGTGCGCGGCACCGTGCAGGCCGACATCCTCAAGGAGGACCAGGCGCAGAACACCTGCATCTTCTCCACCGAGTTCGCGCTCCGGATGATGGGGGACGTCCAGCAGTTCTTCGCGGAAAACGGCGTCCGAAATTTCTACTCGGTGTCGATTTCCGGCTACCACATCGCCGAGGCGGGCGCGAATCCGATCTCGCAGCTGGCGTTCACGCTGGCCAACGGATTCACGATCGTCGAGTACTACCTTGCGCGCGGCATGGACATCGACGATTTCGCGCCGAACCTGTCGTTCTTCTTTTCCAACGGCATGGACCCGGAGTACGCGGTGATCGGGCGCGTCGCGCGGCGCATCTGGGCGCGTGCGATGCGCGACCTCTATGGCGGCGGGCCGCGCTCGCAGATGCTCAAGTACCACATCCAGACCTCGGGCCGGAGCCTGCACGCGCGCGAAATCCAGTTCAACGACATCCGCACCACGCTGCAGGCGCTCTACGCGCTGTTCGACAACTGCAACAGCCTGCACACCAACGCGTACGACGAGGCGATCACCACGCCCACCGAGGAATCGGTGCGCCGCGCGGTTGCGATCCAGCTGATCATCAACAAGGAACTCGGACTCAACAAGACGCAGAACCCGTGGCAGGGATCATTCGCCATCGAGGACCTCACCGACGTGGTCGAGGAGGCCGTCTATCGCGAGTTCGACAACATCTCGGAGCGGGGCGGGGTGCTCGGCGCGATGGAGACCATGTACCAGCGCAGCCGCATCCAGGAAGAGAGCCTGTACTACGAGACGATGAAGCACGACGGCCGCCTGCCGGTGGTGGGCGTCAACACTTTCCTCGGTGCCGGGGACGGCAACGAGGAGATCCTCGGCGCGGAGCTGATCCGCTCGACGGACCAGGAGAAGGCCGACCAGGTCAGTTCGGTGCGCGACTTCCTCGCGCGCAACGAGGCCGCGCGGCCCGCTGCGCTCGCGCGCCTGCAGAAGGCGGCCGCGGAAGGCGGCAACGTCTTCGCCGAACTGGTGGAGACCGTCAAGGTCGCGTCGCTGGGCTCGATCTCGCATGCGCTCTACGAGGTCGGCGGGCGATACCGGCGCAGCATGTAGGCGCGATTCCCCGGGGTTTCACGCCTCGTCGCGACGCCTGGGAGACTCCGCCATGAGGTCCGGCTCATCGAGCCGCTCGACCATGCGCCGCCGGGCCTCGTCGCGCAGGCCGTCGGCGGTAACGCCCGCTCCCGTAACCGGCAGCGGCTCGAGAATCTCGAATTCGATGCGCCCCGGCCGCGGGATGATCGCGTGGCTGGGCATTGCCCGCCGCGCTCCGCGCATGACGACCGGCACGACCGGCAGGCCGCCCCTGATCGCGGCGGTGAACGCTCCGGAGTGGAACCGCTTGAGGCCGACGATCTCGTCGAAGGTGCCTTCGGGGAAGAACACCAGCGAGTGACCCTGCTGGGCCATTTCGATGACCCGCCGCGCGCCTCGCTGCCGTCCGCCGTGGCTGTGGCGGTCGACGAACTCGACGCCGATGCGGCGCATCAGCAGTCCGGCGAGCGGCAGGGTCGATGCCTCGTGCTTCACCACGAACGAGAATCGCGGTGGCAGCAGTGCCTGCAGCAGTACCCCGTCGAGGTAGCTCGAGTGGTTTGCAACCACGACGCAGGAATCGCCGGGCAGGTTGGTCATCCCGGAGACGGTAACGCGAAGCCCGAACAGCGCCAGCGCCGCGCGTGCCAGCAGCCGGGTCAGGCCGCGACGCCAGGCGAGCCGCGGCACGACAAGCGCCAGCAGGGCAGCCAGCGCCAGCAGCAGGCAGAAAATCGCCAGGGCGCACACACCGTAGAGGGTCTGCAGCACCCGGCCGGCAAGGCGGAGCATTCGGCGAATCCTCGGGCAGGGAGGGCAGTCTGCACACCCGCCGACATTCTGTGAACTGGTTCTTGTTATGTTAACGGTGGGGTCCAATCTGTGAGGGGTGTCACTACGGAGGGCTGACGACGCCTCGCATACTTCGCGCCACGAAAGGTTCCGAGGTCCCATGAGTACAGCAGTCAAGACCAGCGTCATCGCACGCGACCGACGCGGTGGCAGCGCCGCGCAGGGGCCTGGTCCGATCGACCGGTTCCTGGACGCGGTCTGGATGGAGCGCGGCCTCGCGCCCAACACGCTGGCGGCATATCGCGCCGACCTGACCGCACTCGACCGCTGGCTGGAGATCCACGAAACGGAACTCACCTCCGCGAAGCGTGGTGACCTGCTCGAATTCATGGCCGCGCGCGCGCAGGCGGGCGCCCGGCCACGCTCGACGGCCCGGCAGCTGTCGAGTTTCCGCCGCTTCTACCGCTACATGTTGCGCGAAGGTTCGCTTCGCGAGGACCCGACGGCGCAGATCGCGATGCCGAAGGTCGGGCGTTCCCTGCCACGGTCGCTCACGGAGGAGGAAGTCGAGGCCCTGTTGGCCGCTCCTGCCGTGGGCGACCCGCTGGGCCACCGCGACCGGACGATGCTCGAGGTGCTCTACGCCACCGGCCTGCGCGTGTCCGAACTGGTAAACCTGAAGATCATGCAGGTCAACCTGAACCAGGGCGTCGCGCGCATCGTCGGCAAGGGCGACCGCGAACGACTGATCCCGCTGGGCGAGGAAGCCGTGCAGTGGATCCAGCAGTTCCTGCAGGGTCCACGCGTCGAGATCCTGCTGGAGCGGCAGACGGACTACCTTTTCCCGACCCGCCGCGGCGATCGAATGACCCGCCAGGCGTTCTGGCACATCATCAAGCGCTATGCACGCAAGGCGGGCGTCGAGAAGGAACTCTCGCCACATACGCTGCGCCACGCGTTTGCCACGCACCTGCTGAATCACGGGGCCGACCTGCGCGTCGTGCAGATGCTGCTCGGCCACAGCGACCTCTCGACGACGCAGATCTATACGCACGTCGCCAGGGAACGCCTGAAAGACCTGCATTCGCAGCACCATCCGCGGGGCTGACCGGCTCCCGCGACCCGGCGAGCCGGGTGCTCTGATAGACTCCCGCGCCTTTGCGGTGGAACCCCACGCCGCGCCCGCTGTCCGAGGGTGACACGGGTTGCGTCTTCCTACGGATCATCAGCATGCGCATCAAGAGTCTCGTACTGGGTTTCTCGGCTTTCATCGCCGCAGGCGCCATGGCTGCGGCACCGGCACAGAAGCCGGCCAAGGCGGCGGCAACGACGCTGCCTGCTTCCTCGGCCGTCCCTGCCGATGTGCGTGCCCGCGTGGTTGCGAAGCTGCCGGGCGCGAGCCCTGCCGACGTCGCCGCGTCACCCATTCCCGGGCTGTATGAAGTCACGATGGGCGGCCTGATCGCCTACGTGAGCGCCGACGGCAAGTACCTCGTCAGCGGCAGCATCTACGACCTCGCGACCGAGTCGAACCTGACGGCGAAGCGCCGCAACGATGCCCGGGCGAAGGCTCTCCTGGCAGCGCGTGAAGACCAGATGATCGTCTTTGCGCCGGCAAACCCGAAGATGACCGTCACGGTGTTCACGGACGTCGATTGCGGCTACTGCCGCAAGTTCCATAGCCAGATCGCCGAGTTGAACAAGGCTGGCGTCCGGGTCCGCTATGTGCCGTTTCCGCGAACCGGGCCGGGCACCGAGTCCTGGCGCAAGGCTGAATCGGTGTGGTGTGCGTCGGATCGCAAGGATGCGCTCACGCGCGCGAAGCGCGGCGAAGAGGTCAAGTCGAAGGATTGCGGCGACGCGATGATCAAGGCCGGATTCGAGATGGGCGAGGACTTCGGGCTCGAGGGCACGCCGGCCATCTACACGCAGTCCGGCGAATACATCGGCGGTTTCCTGACGCCGGGACAGCTGGTGGCACTGGTCCAGGAGTCCGAGCAGGGATCGGGTTCCGCCGGCCGCTGATCTACTCGCGCCGCGCGCCGGGGCGCGGCTCAGCGCTCGAGCAGCGGCAGCTTGTCAGTTCGGCCGTCCCATTCCCTTGCGTCGGCCGGCGCTTCCTGCTTCTCCGTGATGACCGGCCATATCCTGGACAGCTCGGCGTTCAGCTCCTTGAAAGCCTGCTGCCCGTCGGGTAGCTCCTCCTCCGAGAAGATCGCCTCGGCGGGGCATTCCGGCTCGCAGAGCGTGCAGTCGATGCACTCGTCGGGGTCGATCACCAGCATGTTCGGGCCGACGTGGAAGCAGTCCACCGGGCAGACTTCCACGCAGTCCGTGTACTTGCACTTGATACAGTTCTCGGTGACGACGAAGGTCATCGGCAGGCTCCAGATTCAGGTTCCGGTTGCGCCAGTCGGCGGCCGGGGGGCGCGTATTGTGCCAAAGCATGGACTTGCTGCAAAACGCACCTTCCTATCCGGACGGGCGAGGTCGCAGGTCGATCGTTTCAAAGTGGTGTGCCTCGACGCCGAGGCGACGGTCGGCCAGGTAGCGGCGCAGTGCGAATTCGACGCTGCGGAACGCAATGTCCTTCCAGGGAATGTCCGCCTCGTCGCACAGCATGACCTCGAGGCTTTCCTCGCCCACGCCAAATTCCGGCTGCGGAAGGCGCGCGCGAAACATCACGTGCACCTGGTCGGCGTGGAGCACGTGGACGACCGCCAGCAGCGAGCCGATCTCGACATCGGCGAGCGCCTCCTCGGCGGCTTCGCGCCGTGCCGCTTCGAGCGTCGTTTCACCCATTTCCATGAAGCCCGCGGGAATCGTCCAGTAACCCAGTCGTGGCTCGATGGCCCGGCGGCAGAGCAGGATTCGGCCCCCGTGTTCCGGGACGCAGCCCGCGACGATCTTCGGGTTCTGGTAGTGCACCGTGCCGCACGCAGTGCATACGTAGCGATGCAGATGATCGCCTTCGGGCACCAGTTGCGTGACGGGCTGGCCGCAGCTTGAGCAGAATTTCATGGTGCGGCCCCGTCGTTCCTCGATGTTCACGAACCGCCGATCACCATGTCTTGCCTGGTGCCGGGAGAGGGAATCGAACCCTCACGATGTCTCCACCGCCGGATTTTGAGTCCGGTGCGTCTACCAGTTCCGCCATCCCGGCGCGGAGCGCGAAGCTTACCCGATCGCCGGGCGGACTCGACAAAGACTTTGTGAGTCAGTTACTTGCAGTGACTGGCGAAAGTGATGTCAAATCGCGGTCGTCGCCGACACGGGGATGTCCGGGAACCAATTTCGGCGGGGGCGGTCTGAGGGCCCAACCACGTCGCCTGCGGGCGGCACGCGCTAAATGCACGGAGAGTGCTCGCATGCGACGACGTTTCGGGGCAGCTTTCATGCTGCTTACACTCCTCGCGGGTCCCGCCCGGGCCGGGGACAGCCTGGTCGCGGAACTCGTTGCCGCGGCGCCATCGGCGAACCCTGAAGTCCTGACGCTCGCCGCGCGTGCCGCCGATTGCGCCCGCAAGCAGGGCATGCTCGACGGTTTCCACCGTCTCGCCGTAATCGACTACTCGCTGCCCTCGACGACGCCGCGCCTCTGGGTGTTCGACGTCGATCGCGGTCGGCTGCTTTTCCAGGAACTCGTTGCGCACGGGCGCAATACCGGCGAGCAACTGGCGGCGAGATTCTCGAACGTCGAAGGCAGCAAGATGTCGAGTCTTGGCCTGTTCCAGGCCACCGAGACCTACACCGGCAGCAATGGCTACTCGCTGCGGCTGCGCGGCCTGGACGCCGGTTTCAACGACAACGCATTGTCCCGTGCCATCGTGATGCACGGCGCACCCTACGTGAGCGAAGCATTCGCGGAGCGACTGGGCAGGCTCGGCCGCAGCTGGGGTTGCCCGGCGGTGCGCAAGGAAGTCGCGCGGGTGATGATCGACACACTGAAGGGCGGGGCGCTGCTGTTCGCCTACTACCCCGACCAGAAGTGGCTCAAGGAAGCCCCCACGCTCACCTGTGGCACGGCCCAGGGTGCGAGGGTCGCTGCCGCGAGCGCCGGCGCCAGGCCAAGGGGCTGAAGCCCGCCCCTGGCCCCGTCCCGGCCGCGCGATACCTGCGGCCGGAATTTCTGCGACCTTTTTGCGCGCTCACGCATCTAACGATGTGAATGTCGTCATTTTCTGACAGCGCGCTGCCAGCAGGAACCGTCGAGCAGGCGCAACGGGGCGAAATGCCGGCTTGCGAGGCGATCTTCCGTGCATTCGAGGTGCCGGTCCGCACGCTTGCCCGCCGCCTGGTGCCCCGGCGTGCGCTGGCCGAGGACCTGGCGCAGGACGTCTTCGTCGAGATCCTTGCCAAGCTCGGGCAGTTTGATGGACGCGGCTCCTTCGCCGGATGGGTCCGCGCGATCACGGTCAACCGATGCCTGATGCACCTGCGCTCGCCCTTGCACCGCAGCATGGCCTGGATCGAGTCGGGCGGTGCGGGCGAACCCGAGCCAGGGCCCTGCACGCAAGCCTCCGACGGAGCGACCCTTCTCGACCTCGAGCGGGCCATGGCGCAGCTTGCACCCGTCGCGCGTGCGGTCGTGTGGCTTCACGACGTCGAGGGATACACGCACGCGGAGATCGGCGCCCTGTTCGGGGGATCGGCGAGTTTTTCAAAGTCGCAGCTGGCCCGCGCGCACGAGCGCCTGCGCGGCCTGCTCGAACCAGACGGAGTCGAAGCATCATGCATGCCCGTATCGACCAGCTCCTGAGCGTCCGCGACGGCGACCCGGTGGACGCGACCGTGCGCACGCACGTCCAGTCCTGCCGCGACTGCGCTGCGGCCGTGCAGCAGATGCGCGAGCTTCGCCACAACCTCGCCGCGCTGCCACAAGTCGAGCCGAATCCGGGAGCCTGGCAGTTCGTGGTCGCGCGGATTGCGGCACGAGAGCGCTCCGCACGGCGCCGCACGATCGCCGTGCGTGTGGTCGCGGCGGCGTCCGTTGCCTCGCTCGCGCTGTTCGCAACGCTGTAGCAGTGGCAGCGGCAGTGGTCCGGCCAGTGGCCCGGCTGCCGTGGTGGCCCTGCAGCCCGCCAGGGACGCGGAAGTCGCGTCGCTGGTCGATCGTTCGCTCGACCTCGAGCGTGCACTGGCAGCGCTGCCGTCGCGTCCGGCCACCGAGCGCGCCGAAACCTCGATACCGATCGAGGCGCTGCAGGCGCGGGTGCAGTGGATCGACCAGCAGCTGTCGCTGGCGGATGCCGCGGGAACGACCGCGGAAGACGCCGAGCAGCTGTGGCGCGCCCGCGTGGAGGTCATGCATTCGTTGGTGAGCCTGCGTTACGTCGAGGCGCAGCGGGTTGCTCTCTAGTCAATCAGCCAGGAGATACAGTAATGATTCCCAGGATGCACATTGGCAGCAAATTGGCCGGTAGCGTGGCTGTCGGGCTGCTTGCGGTCGGCGGAATTGCCGCCGCGGCTGCTCCGGCCGACCAGCAGGCACCCGAAGCCAACCGGGCTGCACTCGAAAAGCAGCTCGCGGACGCGCGCGCCGAGCTCGATTCCGCGGCGCAGGAGGTCGCGCGACTCACCGGCGAGCTCTACGGCGACCAGCCGATCAAGATCGTCAAGATGATCCATGGCGAGCCGCGTGGGGCGATGCTCGGTGTCAATATCGGTCGCACCGGTCAACGCAGCGACGGCGTCGAGGTCTTCGGCGTGAGTCCGGGCGGCCCGGCAGAGGCCGCGGGGCTGCGGGCCGGGGACGTCATCGTTGCCTTGGATGGCCAGTCGCTCAAGCGGTCCGACGATCGAAGCCCAGCCTCGCAGCTGGTCGCTTACATGAGCGACGTGAAGCCGGGCCAGGAGGTGAAGGTCCAGTACCTGCGCGATGGCAAGCGCGCGACCGCCAGCGTCAAGGCGACAGCGGCAGGGCCGATGTTCTCGAACATGATGGGCGATCGCGAAATGGAGGAGATGGAGATCGAAATGCCTGACGGGATGGCTCTGCCTGGTTTCCACCGCTTCATGCTCCAGGAGCCGGGATTCGGCCCACTCGAGCTGGTGACGATCACACCCGGGCTCGGCAAGTATTTTGGTGCCGACAGCGGGCTGCTGGTGGTCCGTGCCCCGGCCGCGCCGGCACTCGGGCTCGCGGACGGGGACGTCCTGGTGGCGATCGGCGGGCGGGCGCCGGAGAGCCCGGGCCAGGCGTTCCGCATCCTGCAGTCCTATGAACCCGGCGACAAGGTGAAGCTCGGCATCCTGCGCGATCGCAAGCGCATGGAGCTCGATGTGACCATGCCACCTCGAGGCGCGATGCACGGTCGCGGCCACGCGGCCCCCCCGGCGCCGGGCCGTCCCCCGGCACCGGCCATGCCCATGCCGCCAGCGGACAAGGCCGACCCCACCTGACCCCTGTATGAGCAGCGAGGGCCGGCTGCGGCCGGCCCTCTGCTAGCATGCGCGCCCCATGCTGCGCGCAGACTTCCAATACGAGCTGCCGGACGAGCTGATCGCGCGGCACCCGGTCGCGCGTCGCAGCGATAGCCGCCTGCTGCACCTCGACGGCCGGACCGGCGCCATCTCGGACCGGCAGTTCGGCGACCTTCCGGTCCTGTTGCGCTCCGGCGACCTGATGGTGTTCAACGACACGCGCGTGGTGCCGGCGCGCCTCTATGGGCACAAGGACAGCGGCGGCCGCGTCGAGATCCTGCTCGAGCGCGTGCTCGACCACGTCCGTGCGCTGGTACAGATGCGCGCGGGCAAGTCGCCGGCGCCTGGGTCCAGGATCCGTCTCGACGGAGGCGGGGCTGCGCGGGTCGAAGGTCGGGCCGATGATTTCTGGGTGCTCGAATTCGACCAGGATCCGGGCGCAGTATTCGATCGCCTGGGCGAAATGCCACTGCCGCCGTACCTGCGCCGTCCGGCGGAGGAAATCGACCGCGAGCGCTACCAGACGGTTTACGCGCGCGAGCCGGGCGCGGTTGCCGCGCCGACGGCCGGGCTGCATTTTGACCTGCCCCTGCTCGAGGCGTGCACGCAGGCGGGAATCGCCAGCGCGAACGTCACGCTGCACGTCGGTGCCGGGACATTCCAGCCGGTGCGGGTTGACGAGCTCGCCCGGCACCAGATGCACGCGGAGCGTGTCGTCGTTCCCGCCGGCACCTGCGCGGAAGTCGCTGCCTGCCGGGCTCGCGGCGGCCGCGTCGTGGCGGTCGGCACGACGGCGGTGCGCGCGCTGGAAAGCGCTGCCGCGGGTGGAGCGCTCGCGCCGTTTACGGGCGACACGCGGTTGTTCATTACGCCAGGGTTCCAGTTCCGGGTGGTGGACGCCCTGGTCACGAACTTCCACCTGCCGGAGTCGACGCTGCTGATGCTGGTGTGCGCCCTGGCGGGTCGCGCGCAGGTGCTGGAGGCATACAGGCACGCGGTGGCTGCGCGCTACCGGTTCTTCAGCTACGGCGACGCGATGTTCGTCGAGCCAGAATCCGCAGTCCTTGGCGGGCGGTCGTGAGCGGGACTTTCGAATTGCTTTCGGTGGCAGGCCAGGCACGGCGCGGTCGGCTTCGGTTGCGTCGTGGCACTGTCGAGACGCCGGTATTCATGCCTGTGGGGACCTACGGCACCGTGAAGGCGATGACGCCGGAGGAACTGACGGGGCTCGGCGCCGAGATCGTGCTCGGGAACACGTTCCACCTGATGTTGCGCCCGGGTACCGAGGTGATACGCAGGCACGGCGGCCTGCACGGGTTCATGCACTGGACGGGCCCGATCCTCACCGACTCCGGCGGCTTCCAGGTATTCAGCCTGACCGACCTGCGCAAGCTGGGCGAGGACGGGGTCCGGTTTCGCTCGCCGGTCAATGGCGACCCCGTGTTCCTGAGTCCGGAGGTGTCGATGAGCGTACAGGCGGCGCTCGATTCGGATGTCGTCATGGCGTTCGATGAGTGCCCGCCGTATCCGGCCACCGAGAGCGACGCGCGGGCGTCCATGGAGTTGTCGATGCGCTGGGCGCGCCGCAGCCGGATGGCATTCGACGAGCTGGGCAACCCGAACGCGCTTTTCGGCATCGTGCAGGGCGGGACGCACCTGCCGCTGCGGCTCGAGTCGCTGGAGACCCTGCGCGGGATCGGCTTCGACGGCTACGCGGTGGGAGGCCTTGCGGTCGGCGAACCGCCCGAGGAGCGCAATGCGGTGCTCGAAGCCCTGGCGCCCCGGCTACCCACCGATCGGCCGCGATACCTGATGGGTGTGGGGACTCCGGCCGACATCGTCGAGGCTGTCGCGCGCGGTGTGGACATGTTCGACTGCGTCATGCCGACGCGAAATGCGCGCAATGGGCATTTGTTCACCAGCCAGGGTGTGGTAAAGATCCGCAACGCTGCGCACCAGGACGACACCGGGCCGCTGGACCCGCGCTGCGATTGCTACACCTGCCGGAACTATTCCCGCGCCTACCTGCGGCACCTCGATCGATGCAACGAGATCCTCGGTGCGAGACTCAACACGATACATAACCTCGCGTACTACCTCGGGCTGATGGCCCGGATCCGGGACGCGATCGGGGAGGGTGATTTCGGGCGATTTGCCGCCGCTTTCCTTGCGAGCCCGGAGGGTCGCAGTTCGCCCGGCGGCAGCCGCGACGGCCCTCGGGTATAATCCGCAGCCTTTTTGATGGCCCCATCCCGGGCCCGCCACAGGAGTTCCTCTGATGGATTGGTTGATTCCCAGCGCGTATGCGCAGGCCGCCGGCGGCGCACAGCCGAATGCATTCACGTCGCTGCTGCCCCTGGTCCTGATTTTCGTCGTGTTCTACTTCCTGCTGATCCGCCCGCAGACCAAGCGCGCGAAGGAGCACAAGGCGATGGTTGCGGCCCTCGCCGTCGGAGACGAGGTCGTGACGAGTGGCGGCATGCTTGGCCGGATCACCGAAGTGGGCGACCAGTTCCTGACCGTCGAGGTGGCCGAAGGCGTGCGGGTCAAGGTCCAGCGCCACACCGTCACCAGCATCCTGCCCAAGGGCACCCTGAAAAGCGTCTGAGCCCGAGGGGCGACCATGCACAGTTATCCGGCCTGGAAGATCTGGCTGGTCACCATCGTAATGCTGGTGGCCCTGGTACTCGCGCTGCCGAACGTGTTCGGCGAGGCGCCGGCCCTGCAGTTGTCGCGCAACGACCGTTCGGCGTTCACCGAGCAGGCGCAGGCCGCGGTGTCGTCGATCCTCGCGACCAGGGGCCTGGCCGCCGACACCGCCTACGTCGAGGGCGACCGACTGGTGCTGCGTTTCGGGTCGGTTGAGCAGCAGCTCAAGGCCCGGGACGCGATTCGCGAGGCTGCCCCGGGTGATTACCTGGTCGCGCTGTCGCAGGTTCCGCGCACCCCGGGGTGGATGCGGGCGCTGGGACTCAAGCCGATGAGCCTCGGCCTCGACCTGCGTGGCGGCGTCTACTTCATGTACGAGGTGGACGTGAAGGGCGCCGTGACACAGCTGCTCGCCAGCATGGAGCGAGACTATCGCACCATGCTGCGTGACGAGCGCATCCCGTTCAGCGGCATGCAGAGCAACGGCACGGACACGGTGCAGATCATGCTGCGCTCCGGCGCGGACGTGTCGCGAGTCGCATCGCTGCTGCGCAAGCGCGATCCGAACCTGATGATCGAGACCGATACGCTGGGCGACGGCGGCACGGTGAGCGTGACGGTGCGTCCCGAGAACATCAAGCAGCGCCAGGACTTCGCGATCCAGCAGAACATCACCACGCTGCGCAACCGCGTGGACGAGCTCGGCGTGACGGAACCCATCGTGGCGCGCCAGGGGCTGGACCGCATCGTCGTGCAGCTGCCCGGCGTGCAGGATCCGAACGAGGCGCTGCGCGTGCTCGGCGCCACCGCGACGCTCGAGTTCCGGCTGGTGGACGACCAGAACTCGGCGGCCGATGCCGAGCGCACCAAGCGAGCGCCGCTCGGTTCGAAGCTCTACAAGACCCGCGAGGGCCAGCCGGTGCTGCTGAAGCGCGACATGATCGTTTCGGGCGAGCAGCTGGCCGACGCCAGCTCGGGCTTCAGCGAAGGCCAGCCCGCCGTGTACGTCAAGCTCGATGCGCGCGGCGCTTCGGAGATGCTCCGCACGACGCGCGAGAACCTCGGGCGCCCGATGGCGGTGGTGTTCATCGAGAAGAAGCGGGTCGCGGAAGGCGAGCCCTGCAACGGCGCGCGCACCGGCGCCGAATGCACGGAAGAGAAGGTCATCAGCGTCGCGACCATCCGCGGCGTGTTCAGCAGCAACTTCCAGATCACGGGCCTGCTGGCCGGCGAGGCCCGTGAGCTTGCGCTGCTGCTGCGCGCGGGTTCGCTCGCGGCGCCGCTCTACATCGTGGAGCAGCGCACGGTCGGCCCGAGCCTGGGCCAGGACAACATCAACCGCGGCATGCGCGCGCTCGCCATCGGGCTGCTCGCGGTGTTCGTCTTCATGGCCGCGTACTACAAGGCCTTTGGCCTGGTGGCGGACGCGGTCCTGCTGGCCAACGTGGTGCTGCTGGCCGCGCTGCTGTCGATGCTGCAGGCGTCGCTGTCGCTGCCCGGCATCGCGGGCATCGTGCTCACGGTCGGCATGGCCGTGGACGCGAACATCCTGATCTTCGAGCGCATCCGGGAAGAGCTGCGCAATGGCGTCAGTCCGATCGCGGCCATCAACGCCGGTTTCGAGAAGGCGTTCTCGTCGATTGCCGACGCGAACGTCACCACGTTCATCGCGGGCGTCGTGCTGTTCACCTTCGGCACCGGCCCGGTCCGCGGCTTCGCCGTGGTGCTGTCGCTCGGCATCATCACCTCGATGTTCACCGCGCTGGTCGGCAGCCGGTCGCTCATCCACCTGATATGGGGGCGCCGGCGCAAGCTGGACTCGCTCCCGATCTGAGGACCAGGCAATGGAACTGTTCCACAAGACGACCCGCTACCCGTTCATGGCCATGCGCAAGCGCTGGTATGCGGTCTCGGCGGTGCTGATCCTGGGTTCGCTGCTGTCGCTGGCGGTCCAGGGCCTGAATTTCGGCATCGATTTCACCGGCGGCGTGGTGATGGAATTCACCTTCCCGCAGGCAGCGGACCTCGAGAAGGTCAGGGGCGACCTCGACCGCGCGGGATTCGGCGACTCGGCGGTGCAGAGCTTCGGCACCGCGCGTGACGTGCTCGTGCGACTGCTGCCGCGGGACAACCAGGACGTCAACCTCGTCGGTCAGAACGTGCTCGCGGCCATTCAGGGCAGCACGCCCGGCGTGGAGTTGAGGCGCACCGAGGTAGTGGGGCCGCAGGTGGGCCAGGAACTCGCCGAGAAGGGTGCGCTCGCGATCCTGTTCACCTTCGTGCTGATCCTCGCGTACGTGGCCTTCCGCTTCCAGTGGAAGCTTGCCGTGGGCGCGATCCTGGCCGCACTGCACGACCCGATCGTGATCCTGGGCGTGTTCTCGGTCTCCGGCCTGACCTTCGACCTGCCGTCGCTCGCGGCGATCCTCGCGGTGATCGGGTACTCGCTGAACGACACGGTGGTGGTCTTCGACCGCCTGCGCGAACGCTTCCTGTCGATGCGCAAGGGCACGCCCGAGCAGGTAATCAACACTGCGATCAACGAGACCCTGTCGCGCACCATCATGACCAGCTTCATCACGCTGCTGACCGTGCTCGCGTTGCTGTTCTTCGGCGGCGAGATACTGCGCGGGTTCTCGGTGGCGCTCACCATCGGCATCCTGGTCGGCACCTACTCGTCGATCTACATTGCCAGCGCTCTGGCACTGGATTTCAAGCTGACCGCGCTCGACCTGATGCCGGCACAGCGCGACAAGGACGCCATCGACGACATGCCTTGAGGCGGCCTGCGGCTCAGATGCAAGGCGATCCAGGGGGGGCGGGACGTTGGTTGAGCTGATCTGGATCGGGTTCATCACGCTGTTCCTGGGGCTGCTGTTCCTGGATCTCAGCGTCCTGCACCGCGAGGCGGCCGAACTATCGGTGCGCCAGGCGCTGTTCTGGACCGCCGTCTGGATCGGCGTCGCCTTTTCCTACGCCTTCGTGATCTACGGCCTGTACGAGTACCGCTGGTACGGGTTCGTGCCGGCGGGTGATGCATTGAACGGCAAGGATGCCGTCCTGCAGTACGTCACGGGCTACCTGCTCGAGTGGTCGCTTTCGGTCGACAACATATTCGTCATGGCGCTGATCTTCGCGTACTTGAAGATCCCGCCGCTCTACCAGTATCGAGTGCTGTTCTGGGGCATCATCGGCGCGATCGTGTTGCGCGGCATGATGATCATGGCCGGCACGGAGCTGCTGCAGCATTTCGACTGGATGTTCTACGTGTTCGGCGCGACGCTGCTGGTGTCTGCGCTCCGGATGCTGCGCGAGGACGAGGAAGTACGCGACTTCGGGGCGAGCCTGCCCGCGCGGCTGGTGCGGCGCTTCGTGCCCGTGACCGAGGAGCTGGATCGCGCGCGTTTCTTCGTGCGCCGCTCGGGAACACTCCATGCGACACCGCTCTTCGTGGCGCTGGTCATGGTGGAACTGACCGACATCGTGTTCGCGGTGGACTCGATCCCGGCGATCCTGGCCGTCACGCGCGACCCGTTCCTGGTATTCACGTCGAACGCCTTCGCTATCCTGGGCCTGCGCTCACTGTATTTCGCGGTCGCGGGGCTGATGTCCCTGTTCAGGTACCTGAAATACAGCCTGGTACTGGTGCTGGCCTTCGTCGGCGTGAAGATGCTGCTGATGGACCTGTATCACGTGCCGAACCTGGTGTCGCTCGGCATCATCGTCGCGACGCTGGCCGCGGGCAGCGTCGCGTCGCTCTGGGCAACGCGACGCGACCGCATCGCTGCCGAAAAAGGCGGCCGGGGCTAGCGGGCGCGGGATTGGTCCTTTCGGGGTCGCCCGAGCGCGCTGTGCTTCCAGCCGTAGAAGGCGTAGATCAGCATGCCGAAGAAGGTCCACACGAGCAGCCGCATCCAGGTGTCCTTCGGCAGCGAGATCATCATGTAGGCGCAGATCAGCGCACCGAGCGTGCACACCAGCCACGGCAACCTGACCCGGAACGGCCGCTTGAGGTCGGGCCGCGTGTGACGCAGCACCAGCACGCCGATGCAGACCACGATGAATGCCAGCAGCGTGCCGATGGAAACCAGCTCGCCGAGGATCGTCACCGGAAGCGCGCCGGCGATTGCCGCGGCCAGGGCGCCGGTCAGCAGGGTAGAGAACGACGGCGACTTGAATTTCGGGTGCACCCTGCCGAAAACCGGCGGCAGCAGGCCGTCCTTGGCCATCGAGTAGAAGATGCGCGGCTGCCCGAGCAGCATCACCAGCATCGTCGAGGTCATGCCCGCGATGGCGCCCATCTTCACCCAGCCGGCCAGCCAGCTGAGTCCCGGGTATCGGTCCAGCGCCATTGCGACCGGTGCCGGCGTGTTCAGCTCCTGGTAGGGAACCATGCCGGTCAGGACCGCAGCGACGCCGATGTAGAGCACGGTGCAGATCGCGAGGCTCACGAGGATGCCGATCGGCATGTTGCGCTGCGGATTGCGGGTCTCCTGCGCCGCGGTCGAGACCGCGTCGAAGCCGATGTAGGCGAAGAAAATGATGCCCGCCGCGGTTACTACGCCGGATATGCCATAGCGGCCCGGCCCTTCATTTGGCGGGATGAACGGATCCCAGTTCGCGCCCTGCACGTACCAGGCGCCGAAGCCGATGAACAGCACGATGACCGTGACCTTGATCGCGACCACCACGCCATTGAAACGCGACGATTGCTGGATGCCGATGTAGCTGAGTGCCGTGATCACGCAGACGATCAGCACCGCCGGCAGGTTGACCAGCGCGCCGGTGCGCACCAGTTCCCAGTGTCCCTCACCCTTGGTGAACGGGGCGTTGGTGAGCACGTCAGGCATGTGCAGGCCGATCTGGTCCATCAGGCTGACCACGTAGCCGGACCATCCGACCGCGATTGTGGCGCCGGCGAACAGGTATTCGAGGATCAGGTTCCAGCCCACGAACCATGCGACGAACTCCCCGAGCGTCGCGTAGGAATATGAATACGCACTGCCCGAGACCGGGATCATCGCCGCGAACTCGGCGTAGCACAGGCCCGCGAAAGCGCAGCCGATGCCCGCGATGACGAACGACAGCACCAGCGCCGGCCCGGCGTGGTTGGCGGCGGCGGTGCCGGTGAGCACGAAGATGCCGGTGCCGATGATGGCGCCGATGCCCAGCAGGACCAGCGCCCTGGCGTCCAGGACCCGGTTGAGTTCGTCGGCTGAACCCGCCTCGTGGAGTTCGGTGATGGGCTTGGTCGAGAACAGGCTGTGTGCCATCGAATCCCCCGCTGCCGTTCATTGCTTTCCGTCGCGCCTCGCGCTGCGCGGGCGGAATGTACCGCACCCCGCGGCCACGCGCGAACGTGCCGGGCTCAGCCCTCGCGCAGCGGTTCCGGCACGAAGGGCTTGAGGCACTCGACCAGGGCTTCGTAGACCTTGGGAGCGCCCGCGATGACGTTGCCGCCCTGGCGATACTCGCCGCCTGTCAGCGTGCCGATGTGACCACCGGCTTCGGTGATCAGCAACGTGCCGGCCGCGGTGTCCCAGGAATTCAGGCCGATTTCCCAGAATCCGTCGATGCGCCCGGCCGCGACGTAGGCGAGGTCGAGCGAGGCCGCGCCGGGCCGCCGGATGCCCGCGGTCTGCTGCATCACGGCTTTCAGCATCAGCAGGTAGTCGTCGATCCACTGCACATTGGCCCGGTAGGGGAACCCGGTGCCGATCAGCGCGCCTTCGAGCCCAACCTGCTTGCTGACCCGTATCCGACGGCCGTCGCGCTGCGCGCCGTCGCCGCGCGAAGCGGTAAAGAGTTCCTGGCGCATCGGGTCGTAGACCACGGCATGCTCGAGCCGGCCCCGGTATTCGCAGGCGAGCGACACCGCGAAGGTGGGGAAGCCGTGCAGGAAATTGGTCGTGCCGTCGAGCGGGTCGATGATCCAGACGAACTCGTCGCCGCCACTGCGGCCGCCTTCCTCGCCGAGGAAGCCGTGGTCCGGGTGCGAGCGGCGGATCGTCTCGATGATGTCCCGCTCGGCCAACTGGTCGATCTCGCTGACGAAATCGTTGCGGCTCTTGGCGCGCACCTCCAGCGACGGAACGCGGTCCACGTTGCGCACGATGAGGTCACCGGCGCGGCGTGCGGCGCGGACGGCGATGTTGAGTAACGGTTGCATGCGGGCGGCTAGAATAGCAGAGCATGTCCATCAGCATCGTACTCGTCGGCATATCGCACCCCGGGAACATCGGTTCCGCGGCCCGTGCGATGAAGACCATGGGGTTCGGCAGCCTGCGGCTCGTGGCGCCCGCGCGGTTCCCGGCGACCGAGGCAACCGTCATGGCAGCAGGCGCCGACGACGTGCTCGACAATGCCCGCGTATACGACGACGTCGCGAGCGCCGTCGCCGATTGCGGCCTGATCATCGGCACGACCGCCAGGTCCAGGCACTTGCCGTGGCGCGTGGTCGAGCCACGAGCGGCGGCGCGCGAGGCCGCGGCTGCGTCCCGCGACGGCAAGGTCGCCGTGCTGTTTGGCGCCGAGCGCACCGGGCTCCTGAACGACGACATCGAGCGCTGCCAGCTGCTGCTGTCGATCCCGACCGGCTCGTCGTACACCTCGCTGAACGTGGCCATGGCCGTGCAGGTGGTCGCTTACGAACTGCTGCTCGCGATGCGCGACGAGGGCGCCGCTGCGGCGGAGTACGGCGTGCCGCTCGCCAGTGCCGCCGAGATGGAGCATTTCTACGCGCAACTCGGCCAGGTCATGGAGGAAGTGGACTTCCGCGATCGCAATGGCGAAGGGCACCTGATGGCGCGCATCCGGCGCTTGTTCAACCGCGCGGTGATGGACCAGAACGAGGTCAACATCCTGCGCGGTATCCTCACCTCGGTGCAGGGCCGGCGGCGGCGCGCCGGCGATCCTCATCCGCCGCGGACGGAGCAGCGGCGGTGACGGTCGTGTACCTGGACAATGCGGCCACCACGCCGGTGGACCCGCGAGTGGTCGAGACGATGCTCGAGTGCTGCGGACCGTCGGGCGACTTTGCGAACCCCTCGTCGGTGGGCCACGAGCCGGGCCGGCGCGCGCGCGCCCGGGTCGAGCAGGCACGGGCCGAAGTGGCCCGCGTGGTCGGCGCGGCGCCGGAGCAGGTCATCTGGACATCCGGCGCCACGGAAGCGGACAACCTCGCGCTGTTCGGCGCTGCCAGGTTTCATCGTGCGAAGGGTCGTCACCTGGTGACGTCCCGGACGGAGCACCCGGCCGTGCTCGACTGCTGCCGCCAGCTCGAGCGGGAGGGCTTCGAAGTCACCTACCTGAAGCCCGGGCCGGACGGAATCGTGCAAGCCTCGCAGGTCGAGGCGGCACTCAAGCCCGGGACGATCCTCGTGTCGCTGATGCACGTGCAGAACGAGATCGGCGTCGTGCAGGACGTGGGCGCGGTCGGCCGCCTGTGCCGGTCGCGGGGCGTGCTGCTGCATGTCGACGCCGCGCAGGGAGCGGGCAAGCTGCCGATCGACGTCGAGCGCGACTGCATCGACCTGCTCGCGCTCACTGCCCACAAGGTCCACGGGCCGAAGGGTGTCGGCGCGCTGGTGCTGCGACGCGAGCCGCGACTGGGCCTGGTACCGATGCTGTTCGGGGGCGGCCAGGAACGCGGCTTGCGCTCGGGCACGATCCCGACTCACCAGGTCGCCGGCATGGGCCGGGCGTTTGCGATCGCGTCCGACGAGATGCAGGCAGATGCGGAGAGGATCTCGGCCCTGAGGCTTTCGCTGTACGAATCGATCGCGGCGTTGCCCAACGTGGAACTCAATGGCCACCCGACGCAGAGGGTGCCCGGGATTCTCAGCGTGACCGTGGACGGGGTCGAGGGCGAGAGCCTGCTGCACGCGCTGGCCGACCTCGCGATAGCCTCGGGCTCGGCCTGCGCGTCGGCACACGCGGAACCGTCCTACGTGCTGCGGGCCCTCGGCCGCAGCGATCGCCTTGCCCAGAGCACGCTGCGCTTGAGCCTCGGGCGGTTCACGACCCGCGAGGACGTTCGGTACGCGGCCTCGAGGATCGCCGTGGAGGTTGCGCGGCTGCGGTCGATCGCGCCGGTGGCGCTGCGGTGAGCAACGCCCACCGCGGCGACCCGCGCTATGGAGAGGAGGTTCGGCGCCGCATGCGGGAACTTCCCGGTACCGGGCCGCTGCCGCGAGGGGTGCAGGTCGCGAGCGGTACGGCCGGGAATGCGGACCAGGGCGCGCGGGTCGAGCTCGCTTTCGCCGTCGAGCAGGGGCGGGTCACGCAGGGTCGGTTTCGCGCCTTCGGCTGCCCGCACCTGGTGGCCGCCGCTTCCTGGGTCACCGACCGCATGCGTGGCGTGACACGCGACGAGTTGGCCGCCTGGGACTGGCGCGAGGCGGCCGAGGCGCTCGAGGTGCCGGCGGCCAAGTTCGGGCGCCTGCTCACGGTTCAGGATGCCGTGCGCGACGCGGCGCGGAACTGGCCGGTCGCACCCGGGTCTACCGTGTAGAATCGGACAACCCCACGATACTACGTGCACACATGCCTGTTTCCCTGACACCTGCCGCGGCTGAACGAGTCCGAAGCTTCATTCTGGGCCGCGGCCGTGGTATCGGCCTGCGCCTGGGCATCAAGAAGACCGGATGCTCCGGGTTCGCCTACGTGGTCAGCTATGCCGAAGAAGTGGCGGCCGGCGATGCCGTGTTCGAAGACCAGGGCGTCAAGGTGATCGTGGATTCCGACAGCCTCCGCTACCTGGACGGAACAGAGATCGACTTCGTAAAGCAGGGCTTGAACGAGGCGTTCAAGTTCCGCAACCCAAACGTCCGTGGCGAGTGTGGCTGCGGCGAGAGCTTCAACGTCTAACTGCCCGTCACGGCTGAATTTATTGGCCCGCTGACCAGTGCGAAGGTATACTTCGCGGTTCGAATCACGAGTGCCGCCCCCACCCTGGGAACCCCGTCTACGCGGGTTCCACGTGCCGGGGCGCCCTACCAACACAGCAGGGGCAGTTGCCCCGTCGAGAGGAATCGCATGGCCGTCGAACGCACGCTGTCCATCGTCAAGCCCGATGGAGTGGAAAAGAACGTCATTGGCGAGGTCTACCGCCGCTTTGAGCAGGCGGGCCTGCGCATCGTCGCAGCTCGCATGAGGCGGCTCACCCAGGCCGAGGCGGAGGGCTTCTACGCTGTGCATCGCGAGCGCCCGTTCTTCCGCGACCTGGTCTCCTACATGACCTCGGGTCCGGTCGTCGTGCAGGTGCTCGAGGGCGAGGACGCCGTGGCGAAGAACCGCGACATCATGGGTGCCACCGACCCGAAGAAGGCCGCGCCGGGCACGATCCGCGCCGATCTCGCCACCAGCATCGAGCAGAACGTGGTGCACGGCTCCGACAGCCTGGAGAACGCAGCCCGGGAAATCGGCTATTTCTTCGCCGAAACGGAACTCTGCCCGCGCTGAGCGGGAACCCCGGATACGGCGACCCGGTCCATATCGAGCATGAACGAAGCCACCACACCCGTCACCAACCTGCTCGGCCTCACGCGGGCCGGCATGGAGGAGTTCGTCCAGGGGATGGGTGAGAAGCCGTTCCGCGCACGCCAGCTGATGAAGTGGATCTACCGGCGTGCCACCGGCGACTTCGAGCAGATGACCGACCTCGGCCGGGATTTCCGCAGCCGCCTGGCCGCCATCGCCGAGATTCGCGCGCCCGAGGTGATCGTTTCGCAGGCTTCGGCCGACGGCACGCGCAAGTGGTTGCTGCGGCTGGAGAGCGGGCAGGCGATCGAGATGGTGTTCATTCCCGAGCCCGGCCGCGGCACGCTGTGCATCTCCAGCCAGATCGGCTGCACGATGGACTGCGGCTTCTGCTCGACCGGCCAGCAGGGATTCAACCGCAACCTGTCGACGGCCGAGATCGTCGGGCAGGTGTGGCTCGCAAATCGCGAACTCGGTTACTCGCCGGACGGCGATCGCGTGATCACCAACGTGGTGTTCATGGGCATGGGCGAGCCGCTGATGAACTACCGCAACGTGGTGCCGGCGGCCGAGCTGATGATGGACGACCTCGGTCTCGACCTGTCGCGTCGCCGCGTGACGATCAGCACGTCCGGCCTGGTGCCGCAGATGATGCGCATCGCGGAAGAGACCAACGTCGCGCTCGCAGTGTCGCTGCACGCGCCAAACGACGAACTGCGCAGCGAGCTCATGCCGATCAACCGCCGGCACCCGATCGCGAGCCTGCTCGAGGCCTGCTGGCACTATGTCGAGAAGCAGAACGCCCGCAACGTGACCTTCGAATACGTGATGCTCGACGGGGTCAACGACCGGCCCGAGCACGCCCGGCAGCTGGCGGGCCTGCTGCGCGGTCGTCCGGCCAAGGTCAACCTCATCCCCTTCAACCCGTTCCCGAGGACGCGCTACCGGCGTTCCACCGATGCCGCGATCGAGCGTTTCCGCGACCTGTTGATCAAGGGCGGCGTGATCGCCACGATCCGGCGCACCCGTGGCGACGACATCGACGCCGCCTGCGGCCAGCTCGTCGGCCGGGTCAACGACCGCACCACTGTGCGGCTGGGCGAACGCAACCTGGTACCCGTCTCGGTGTCACACCCATGAATCGAATCCGGCACATTGCCAAGACCGCCGCGTTCACGGCGCTGTTGCTGGCCATGCCGGCGATGGCGGCCCCGGACAGCCAGGTGGACAAGCGCAAGGCGGCGGAGGCAAACGCGCAGCTCGCGATCGTGACCGTGTAGGCGGTACGGCCGCGTAACCCCATCTTCTCCATCACCTCGTCGATGAAGGTGTTGTGGCCTGCCCCGACTTCGCTCCAGACGGCAAGATACTCGTAGGTTCGCTTCTCGCCCTGGCGGAGCTTCCTGTCCTTCACCATCTGGAATGCGAGCAGGCCATAGCTCGGGCTGTCGGCCGTGCCGCCGGTGAGTGCGGAGTACTCCAGGTTCTGGCACAGCGGCACGATGGCCCGGGCGCCGACATACGGCCCGATGTGCGCCACGTACTCGACGTCATCGCAGGCTGCGCGCAGGTTGCGCCGCCAACGTTTCGGGCTGAAGCAGAGCGGCGGCGCATTCCGCCTCGAGACCAGGTACGCCTCACCCTCCGGTAACCAGGGTACCTGGAAGACGAGCACTTCGCCCCGCGACACATCCACGTCGCGCAGAACTGATTCGCCCTGCACGAGGGTGGCCGTGGTCGAATCCGCCCATCTCCACAGCAAACCACATTATTTACTGCAATAGTGACCAATAATAAGGAATGCAGCAATCAGGATACCGTTAGTGTACAGGTGCTTCCATATGATTGCATTGCTTCTTCCATATTCATACCGAATGCCTTTACACCTAACGGAGACGGCATAAATGATGTATTTATCGAGTTCGATCTTCAGTATTAAAAAGATTACATCTTGAAATTTATGACCGCTGGGGTCATCAGGTTTTTGAAACAGACAGCCTGAGTACTGGATGGGACGGCACTTATAAAGGACAGCTGCTACCTGAAGAAACCTACGGATACCAACTCTCGGGTGAATGCCTGCAGGGTGAAAAAGTCAGCTTAAAAGGCAACGTCACTTTATTGAAGTAATAAAGCCCTGTTCTTGATAAAAGATTAGATGTATATTTCTATTATTCAATCTTTAAATCTATTATATTCACATTCTGAAGTCTTCGTTTTTGCAATTGGCTGATTCATTAAATCCTTATATATTTATTTTAAAAACTGAAATTAATTCTTGTAAACAGGCACTGTATGAAAAAAATATTTTTGATTTTATTTACTGCTGCAGGCTTATTCGCTTTTGGCAACGGTAAAATTTCGGAAAGAGTTGATTATGTGAAAAACAATGGACAGTGGGAAACTCCGGTTTTATTTAAAGCGGATTTACATGGCGGATGGGTGTTTTTAGAAAAAAACGCCTCACTTTTAAATTTATTGAAAACAATGCCCACCATCCATCCGACAATATACAACCGGTGATCAAAGGTCATGTCTACAAGATAAACTGGCTAAATGCCAATCCCGATGTAAAGGTCACTGAAGAAGAAAAACAGCCTTATTATTCAAATTTTTTTATCGGAAATGAGCCCGGTAAATGGCAATCGAATGTAGGAAGTTACAGAACTGTCAATTATAAAAATATCTATCCGGATATAGATTTCAAACTTTATAGTGAAGCCACTTCATTAAAAACGGATTATATCATTCATAAAAATGGAAAGGTAACAGATTTAAGATTCCGCTACGACGGGGTGGATGCCATGTCTATTGAAAAAGACGGCAAACTGAAACTTACCACTTCCATAAATACCATTTATGAATACAAACCATATGCCTATCAAATAATAAACGGTGTTCAAAAAGAGGTGGTCTGTAATTATCAGCTCCAAAATACCACCCTGACCTTTGAACTGCCTGACGGATATGATCCATCTGCCGATTTAATCATTGACCCGACCTAGTTTTTTCCTCTTATTCCGGCAGTTTTTCTGACAACTGGGGTTCTTCAGCCACACATGACAACAATGGGAACATGTTTTTAGGCGGTATCGCTTTAGGAGCATCCTATCCAACTACAACAGGTGCCTTTCAGACCACTTTTGGAGGAGGTTCCGGTTTTGAACCATCGGATATTGCCCTTACGAAATTTAACGCTACCGGAACCACTAAATTATATTCCACCTACCTTGGCGGCAGTTCCAATGAATTACTGGCGAGCTTGATATGCACACCAGACAATGAATTAATAGTAATCCTGACCACAGGATCTGCTGATTTTCCGACATCTGCAAATGCTTATGATCAAACATTTAACGGAGGCAGTTCTGTTACAGCATATGACATCAGTTTTCCTTTTCGGGCAGTTATTGCGATTACTGGTGAATAGCTGCCGGTTCCGCATTAATTGGTTCTACATTTTTAGGCGGTTCCGGAAATGACGGAATAAATGTCAGTTCCTCTACAGCCTATAATTATGGCAACGATCCAGGAGTGATGTGGCAATAGATAATTCCGGAAATATTTATGTAACCACTACCACCTCCTCATCCAATATACCGAACACTGCCGGTCACGCACAACAGACCTTTGGAGGCGGTGCCTCAGACGGTTTACTGGCAAAATTTAATTCTGATTTATCTGTATTAAACTGGGCTTCCTATTTTGGCGGAACCGGAACAGATGCTTCCTACAGTATGGCTTTAGACAGAAATAATAATGTTTTTATATGCGGAGGAACTACAAGCTCGAATATTCCGGGCAGAACAAATGGATTAAATACAACATACAGAGGCGGCTCTGCCGACGGATTTGCAGCTAAATTCAACAATAACGGGACCAGTATCATTGCATCTACCTATCTTGGCACTTCAGGATATGACCAGGCTTATATCATGGATGCAGACATTAATGATAATGTTATTTTTTCGGACAAACCCTGGGCAATTACCCGGTAAGTGCCGGTGTTTATTCCAATACAGGCGCTGCTCAGTTTATTCATAAATTAAATAATGACTTAAATGCCACCGCATTTTCCACCGTTTTTGGAAGTGTAAACAGCAATGAAATTAATATTACACCAACGGCCTTACTGGTTGACATTTGCGGAAATATCTATGCTGTAGGATGGGGCGGCAATGTAAATAACCGAGGCAATATCTTTGGGATGGCTGTTACTTCCGATGCTTTTAAAAGCACTACTGACGGAAGTGATTTTTATCTGTTCAATTTAAATACCAATGCCACCAGCCTTAAATATGCTTCCTATTTTGGTGAAAACGGCGGTGTCGGTGACCACGTAGACGGCGGACCAGGCTTTGATAAAAACGGAATAGTCTATGAAGCTGTTTGTGCAAAACTGCGGAGGAACAAATTCTTTCCCTGTTACAAGTGGCGTTGCCGGTCCTGATAATAATTCATCCAACTGCAACATGGCAGGATTTAAATTCAGGTTTGATTTAAACGGATTGCAAATTATCAGTGCAACAGCCACGCCACCAAACGGGTGTGCTCCCCTGGCCGTAAACTTCAGCTATACTTCCACCCAGCCGGGTACTGAATATTTCTGGGATTTTGGTGACGGAACTACATCAACGACGAATTTCCGTCTCATACCTATACCGTTGGGGGCAACTATACCGTACGGTTTATCCTTTAAAAATCCGGACAATTGCAATCCGATAGACTCAACAACGATAACTGTAACTGTTGGTCTGAGAAAAGTACCGTAATCCGTTCTATTTGTCAGGGCCAATCGGTTACAATAGGAAACCAAACATTTTCTACAACCGGCACCTTTAATGTTACGCTTCAAACATCCGCCGGATGTGATTCTATAGTCACATTAAATCTCACTGTAACCGACAGGATTTTAAATAATATAAACAGAACCATTTGTGATGGACAAAGCATTACTGTAGGTTCCCACACCTATACTCAAACCGGAAATTATTCTGATACGATTCGTTCAGTTGCAGGCTGTGATTCTGTAGTAAATTTAAATCTCACGGTTTTACCTGTAAAAACCGTTACTATTAACAGAACTATCTGTGACGGACAATCCGTAACCATTGGCAATCAGACTTTCAGTACGACCGGCAATTACAGTGTAACTGTTCAAGGAGCTCAGGGCTGTGATTCCATAATCAATTTATCTTTAATCGTCAATCCTGTAAAATCTTCTTCAATAACCAACACCATCTGTCAGGGACAATCTGTAACGATAGGCAATCAGATATTGCCAACAGCAGGAAACTATACCATTACACTTCAAAGTTCACAAAACTGTGACAGTATTGTCTCCCTTATTCTGATAGTCAACCCAATAAAAACCACTGCTATTTCCAGAACCATTTGTGAAGGTAACTCGGTAAACATAGGTAATCAAACATTCCGTACTACCGGAAGCTTTACTGTAACACTACAAAGCTCCCTGGCCTGTGACAGTATCGTAAATCTTCATCTTCTGCTTGTCCATCCTTCTAAAACAACCATGCTGGATTATACGGTTTGTACAGGAACCGTTATTACCATAGGCAATCAGAACTTTTCGACAGTCAGGAGATTATACCGTTTTACTTCGTTCTTCAGCAGGTTGTGACAGTACTGTAAATCTGCATCTGGTTGAAACTGACACCATTATTCAGAATATTAATACCACCATTTGTTTGGGACAGGAATATACTGCAGGAAATCAGACTTTTAATCAGGAAGGAATTTATGTAATTAACCTGCCGGCTGCCGGTGGCTGTGACAGTATCATAAATCTGACCGTATCGGTGTTAGATACGGTCAGGGAAAATGTAACCCGCACCATTTGTGAAGGAGACAGTGTTCAGGTAGGCTCTCAGGTTTTTAAAAATGAAGGCAACTATATAGTTTTATTTACATCATCTGCCGGCTGTGACAGTCTGGTATATTTATCCCTTACTGTTTTAGAAAGCAAATCTACAGAAATACGAAAGGAGATTTGTCAGGGACAAACAATTACCGTGGCTAATCAGACCTATTCTGAAGCAGGAGATTATACGATTGAACTTACTGCTTCTAATGGTTGTGACAGTACGGTTTATCTTTCCTTGCTGGTCAATCCTTTACCGGTTATAGATGCTGTTGCCGACAAACCCAGTGCTTTACCTGACGAACAGATACAATTAAATGTCATTACATCGGAAACCTTAACCTATAACTGGTCACCAGTCGAATTGGTCAGCAATTCATCCATTCAAAATCCGACAGCATTCATAACTGCTCCGACCTGGTTTACCGTTACCGTGTCAAACCCATCCAATCAGTGCGTTTCTGTTGACTCTGTATTTGTTGATCTTGACTTCCTTCCTTGTACCAAAGAAAATATTTATGTTCCGAATGCATTTTCTCCGAATGGTGATGAGGTAAATGACAGATTTTATGTCAGAACGACCATCCTGAAAACTATGCATCTGGAAATTTTTGACAGGTGGGGACATAAAGTCTTTGAGACAAATTCCATAACAGAAGGCTGGGACGGAAACTATAAAGGACAGCCTGCACAGGCTGAAGTCTACGGGTATTTCTTAAGCGGAGAATGCCAGCAGGGTGAGGATATTTCCCTTAAAGGAAACCTGACCTTATTAAGGTAAAATTAATTTTCACCAAATGTATATTTCATGACTAAATCAATTACATTTACTCCCCGAAAACGCTTTTATTAGAGAAGAACTAATCTGGATTTTTAAAAACCTATTTATCGTTTTAATTAAATTTCAGCCTTATGGAATTTATTAAGTTAGTTCTTTTAAATCTTTTTTTTTACTTTAAAATCTAAACCAATCAAATATGAAAAAAATATTTACACTCTTTATTTTATTTAATTCATTCATAGAAATCTTTGCACAAGATCTCATTTCCCCAGCCGCTTCAAAAGAACTGATCACTTCAAATCTTAAAAATACTGCTGTTAGCATAGGTGGGCTAACTTTGATCCCGGTTCTCAAACATTATTATGATATACTGAATAAACCATATGTTGCCTGAAAAGAAGTCAGGTATATTTTATATACACTGCCTCCTACAAGGTATTAAATGCGGATAACTGTCCGGCTCTCAGCTCAACCGATATCGATGTAGCTAAGATTGAAGCTTTCCGCAAAGAAGACATTTCTAATGTGGTGCCTTACGGAACTGATTGCAAAGTACAGGTGGAATTGATTCCAGAAATGAGTTGCAAAAAAATTAGATGAATTGAATAAATAATAAGATACCTATGAAAAATAAATTTTTACATTTAGCCATTTTATTTTCTATCTCTTTTTAAATTCCTTTGGACAGAATTATCCATTAAATACTGTAAATGGACGAACGATTAATACCTGCAAAGGGACCTTTACGGCAAGAGGTGCCATTTATGATTGCAACGGAGGTAATGGTTATACGAACAACACGAACAATACCGTCACCTTTTGTTCAGGCACTGCCGGTGTGCCCATAAGGGTAAGTTTTATTGACTGGGATTTAGAATCCAGTTGATTACCTTCGGGTATATGACGGTACATCAACGGCATCCCCTTTAATCGGAACCATTAACGGCAGCAGTGATATCTTTACTTCCGGTGCATTATTTTTTACCTCCAGCGGTACCTGTCTTACCTTTCAGTTCATTTCTGATGGTTCGATTGTAGGATGCGGCTGGGATGCTATCATTGGTTGTGCTCCCCAAAATTGCGGAAGCAATCTTCCTGCTAGTGATGCCTGCGGTGCTGCTCCCCAAATTTGTGATTTAAACGGATATTGCGGGAATACCAGCGGCTGGTACACCCGGGATAATGGCCAGATTGATAATGCAGTGGGTAACGGTCAATTCTGCGGATCAATAGAAAATAACTCCTGGCTGACATTCGTTGCCTCAGCTACAACAGCATCACTTAGCGTAAATTCTTTTAACTGTGCTGTTGCAGGTTCAGGTATTCAGGCTGAAGTTTTCAGTACCACCAATTGCAGTACGTTTACATCGAAATCTAATTGTGTAAGTCAAAATACAGGAAACGGTGCTTTTACGTTGACAGCAACCGGTCTGACTATAGGCACAAGGTATTACGTAATGATAGATGGGTTTGCCGGTAATATTTGTGATTATACTGTAACTGCTAATACGGGTGTTCAAGTACTATCCTTTTCGACATCTGCTTCAGCAAATCAAATATGTGAGGGTGGGACAGCGACAATATCAGTCAATGGTGCTATTACAGGATCTACTTACAGCTGGACAGCATCGCCTCCTGGAAGACTATAACAGGTCCGACTAACGGTACAACAATAAATGTAAATCCAACTGTCACGACAGTATATTCTGTAGTCGTTACGCAACCTAATGGTTGTTTAACTCAAACGGAGAACTTTACGCTAACTGTAAACCCTAAAAAATTCACTACAGTAAACCAAACTATTTGTGCGGGACAATCTTTTAGTGTTTGCGGACAAGCATATAACTCAAGCGGAACATTTACAAAAGTCTGTACTTCTTCAAAAGGATGTGACTCTACTGTTACGCTTAATTTAACAGTCAGACCGGCAATTACCAGCACCGTCACTCAGACTGTTTGCGCAGGACAATCTGTTTCGGTGTGCGGACAAACGTATAATTCAACAGGTACTTTCACGAAAGTTTGTCAGGCGGCGAATGGCTGTGACTCTACCGTTACGATTAATTTAACCGTGAGACCGGCGATTACCGGCACGCTCACTCAAACTGTTTGTGCAGGACAATCTGTTTCGGTGTGCGGGCAATCGTATAATTCAACAGGTACTTTCACGAAAGTGTGTCAGGCGGCGAATGGCTGTGACTCTACCATTACAATCAACTTAACCGTGAGTCCGGCGATTACCGGCACGCTCACTCAGACTGTTTGTGCAGGACAATCTGTTTCGGTGTGCGGACAAACGTATAACTCAACAGGTACTTTCACAAAAGTTTGTCAGGCGGCGAATGGTTGTGACTCTACCGTTACGATCAACTTAACCGTGAGACCGGCGATTACCGGCACGCTCACTCAGACTGTTTGCGCAGGACAATCTGTTTCGGTGTGCGGACAAACGTATAATTCAACAGGTACTTTCACGAAAGTGTGTCAGGCGGCGAATGGTTGTGACTCTACTGTTACAATCAACTTAACGGTGAGGCCGGCGATTACCGGCACCATCACTCAATCCGTTTGTGCAGGGCAGTCTATAACGGTCTGCGGACAAACGTATAACTCAACAGGCACTTTCACAAAAGTTTGTCAGGCGGCGAATGGTTGTGACTCTACAGTTACAATCAACTTAACGGTGAGACCGGCAATTACCAGAACTATTACTCAGTCTATTTGCGGCAATCTTTGTCAGTTTGCGGACAAACTTATAACTCAACAGGTACTTTCACGAAAGTTTGTCAAGCGGCGAATGGCTGTGACTCTACCGTTACGATTAATCTTACAGTAAATCCGGTTAAAACAACTCAGCCTAAACCACCGCTATGTAACGGACAAAGTATTGTCTTCAACGGACAAACCATTACTCAAGCCGGTACATTCAGAGATACACTTACCACATCGGCGGGCTGTGATAGTTTTATCGTGTTAACTATAACCTTGAATCCTGTAAAAACAACTCCGATATCTCAGCAAATTTGTCCGGGTTCATCAATTGTATTTAATGGTCAGACGATGACGGCAGGAATATACAGAGATACGCTCTCTACTTCCTTAGGTTGTGACAGTTTTATTGTATTAACAGTTACCCTAAATTCTGCTATAATAACTAATCAAACACAAACTATTTGTCAGGGACAAAGTATTGTCTTTAACGGACAAACTATAACTCAGGCAGGCATTTACAGAGACACCTTCAGTACAGCACTAGATTGTGAAGTTCAAGTTTTGTAGTGTTAACTCTTAATGTAAATCCCACTAAAATCACGAATCTTACGAGAGTAATTTGTCAGGGCAGCAGTGTAACGATTGGCAATCAAGTGTTCAGTACTTCGGGCAATTTCACCGTTGTTTTAAGAACTTCTCTTAACTGCGACTCAACCGTAAATTTAGATTTAACTGTAAATCCTGTAAAAACTACGTTGTTAAGAGATACCATTTGCGAAGGTGACAGTGTGCAGGTTGGAAATCAAACTTTCTATACTGCAGGTACATTTGTTATTTCATTGCAGACTTCTCAGAATTGTGATTCAACAGTTACGTTAAATTTATTTGTGAATCCAGCTAAATCCACCAATCTGTCTCAGGTAATTTGCCTGGGAGATTCGGTGGTTATTGGAACAAAAGTATTTAAAACGGAAGGGACCTTTGCAGTTTTACTTTCAACCTCAACTGGATGTGATTCCGTTGTCAACCTGAACCTGACTGTTCTGGATACCAGCATAAATACATTTGTCACCACACTTTGTGACGGTAACTATGTTGTAATAGGCAATCAAGTCTTTAAAGTACAGGGTATTTATACCATAATTCTGCAATCTTCATTTGGATGTGACAGTACCGTCATTTTAGACTTGCGAATAAAACCTACCCAAACAACTCAACTCTCCGAAACCATTTGTCAGGGTGAAAGCATATCAGTCGGCAACCTTTCTTTTTCAACTACCGGTATTTATACTGTTGTTTTACGAACATTACGTATTGTGATTCTACAGTAATTTTAGATCTTACCGTTAATCCAATTTCACGTTCCAGCCAGTTTGAAGTTATTTGTGAAGGTGACAGCGTAACCATCGGAAATCAATCTTTCAATACATCAGGAACTTATACCGTTATTTTACAAAATTCACAATCCTGTGATTCTATTGTCAGTTTAGATTTAATTGTAAATCCAAAAGCAACAACGACAATAAGTAACACCATCTGCAGAGGAGACTCGGTAACCATAGGCAATCAGACATTTACAGAAACAGGCAATTACACCGTTGTCTTACCAACTTCTGCTAATTGTGATTCTACGGTCTTGCTGGATTTAACGGTTATAGAACCTGTAGTGACCAATCTTAATTTAAGAGTTTGTGCCGGAGAAAATGTTACCGTCGGAGACTCCATCTATACTGAAACCGGAATTTATTTAAATACACTGAATACATCTGTTGGATGTGATTCTATTATCCTTTTAAATCTGACTGTTGACCCGGAAATAGTGACTGCATTATCCAACACCATCTGTGAAGGAGATTCCGTTACCATTGGCAATCAGATCTTCAAAATAAATGGTCAGTATTCTGTTGTTTTACAGAGCAGTTCAAGCTGTGATTCCATTGTTAATTTGAACCTTACCGTAATCAATATCAGGACTACAAACATTGAACGGACCATATGCAATGGCAATAGTTATACTGTAGGCAATGAAACCTTTACAGAAACAGGTGTATATACTGTTGTATTACAAAGTGCTTTAGGTTGTGACTCCACAGTAATTTTGGACTTAATTGTAAATAACTTACCAATACTGGATGCCGTTTCAGATAAGCCGACAGTAAATATTGGAGAACAGGTACAGTTAAATGTAATAACAAGCAAATGGTG
>CAVTNX010000006.1:0-65342 GCA_963736205.1 uncultured Gammaproteobacteria bacterium
AGAAGTGATTGCCGATCATGTCTCGATGATCAAGGTGTTCGCCGGCCTTTCCGAGTACCCGCTCCATGACGCGCTGGTAGATGAGTGACAGCGCATCGAGGTCCGCGACGCGGACACACTCGTTCACCTTGTGGATCGTCGCGTTCGCGACTCCGATTTCCACCACCTGTGCACCGGTCGGCGCAATGAAACGCCCGTCGGATGTTCCACCGGTGGTCGAGAATTCGGGCTGGACCCCGGTGACATCGCTTACGGCCGCCGACACCGCGTCGGTCAGCAGGCCCGGTTGCGTGAAGAACGGCAGGCCCGAGACGAACCACTCAAGAGTGTAGTTCACGCGATGGCGGTCGAGGATTTCGTGTACGGCAAGCTGCAGCGACTCGACGGTCTGTTCGGTCGAGAACCGCAGGTTGAAGCGAACCTTCATCTCACCGGGAATGACGTTCGGCGCACCGGTGCCAGCCGAAAGATTCGAGACCTGGAACGACGTCGGCTGGAAATACTCGTTGCCCTCGTCCCAGTGCCTGGCCACCAGTTCCGCAAGGGCGGGCGCAAAGCCGTGCACCGGATTGTCTGCAAGGTGGGGATAAGCGATATGGCCCTGCACGCCGTGCACGGTCAGCCGCCCCGACAGCGACCCGCGGCGGCCGATCTTGATCGTGTCGCCGAGCCGCTCGTGGCTGGTGGGCTCGCCGACGACGCAAAAATCGATCTTCTCGCCCCTGGCCTCGAGCAGGTCCATGACACGGCGAGTGCCGTCGACTGCCGCACCTTCCTCGTCGCTGGTCAGCAGGAACGCGAGGCTGCCGGCATGCCGCGAATGGCTTGCCACGAATCGCTCGGTCGCGGTAACCATCGCCGCGAGACCGCTTTTCATGTCGGCGGCGCCGCGCCCGTAGAGGACACCTTCCCGTACCACCGGTTCGAACGGATCGGTGTGCCACTCCTCGCGAGGCCCGGTGGGCACGACGTCCGTGTGGCCTGCGAAGCAAAGGACCGGTTTGCCCTTGCCAAGCCTCGCCCAGAGGTTCGCCACCGGCCCGAAGTCCAGTCGCTCGATGTGGAACCCGAGCGGACCGAGCCGGGCCGCGATCAAGTCGAGGCAGCCGTGGTCATCGGGGCTGATGGAGGGGCGGCGCAGGAGGTCGGAGGTGATTTCGAGCGTGGGTGACATGGATCTGTAACGGTTGGGGATTTTGCACGCGGTCTTGCGCGTACCGGGCGCGGCACGCGGTGTATATCGGAGCGGGCGCGACGGCACAAGCCGGAAGCCGGCGGGTCCGCCTGTAATACTCCTGTCACAAGCCCGCTTCACACTGCGCGCATTGGTTGGTACGGACTTTACAGCACCCCAACGTTGCAGAGGGTTAACTCCATGAAGTTGTGGCAGAAATTTGCGGTCCCGGCGTTGTTCGTCGGCGTCATTGCGGTCGGCGCCCCCGGGCGGGCCGAGGCCCAGGTCGCCTCGATCAAGATCGATGGCTCCAGCACCGTGTTCCCGATCTCCGAGGCGCTGGCCGAGGAATTCCAGATCTCCAAGCGCGGCAAGGTCCACGTGACGGTCGGCATCGCGGGTTCCGGCGGCGGCTTCAAGAAGTTCTGCCGCGGCGAGACGGATATCTCGAATGCCTCGCGGCCGATCCTGGCCGATGAAATGGAAGCCTGCCGCAAGGCCGGCATCACCTACATGGAGCTGCCGATCGCGTTCGACGCACTGACCGTCGTGATCAACCCGGCCAACACCTGGGTCAAGTCGATGACGGTCGCGGAACTCAAGAAAATCTGGGAGGTCGGTGCCCAGGGCCGCGTCAACAACTGGAACCAGGTGCGTTCCGGTTTCCCGTCCGAGAAGCTCTCGTTGTTCGGGCCGGGCACTGACTCGGGCACCTTCGATTACTTCACCGAGGCGGTGAACGGCAAGGCGAAGTCGAGCCGCGCCGATTACACGGCCAGCGAGGACGACAACACGCTGGTGCAGGGCGTCGAGAACAGCAAGGGCGGTCTCGGCTACTTCGGCTTCGCCTACTACGCCGCGCACAAGGACAAGCTGCGCGCCGTGCCGATCGACGGCGGCAAGGGCCCCGTGGAGGCGAGCGCGGAGAACGTCGTCAATGGCACCTACCAGCCGCTGTCGCGTCCGCTGTTCATGTACGTGAAGGTCTCCGCCGCGTCGCGTCCCGAGGTACAGGAATTCATCAAGTTCTGCCTGACGCAGGGCGCGCAGTACGTGTCGGAAGTCGGCTACGTGCCGCTGCCCGCGTCGGCCTACACGACGGTCCTGCAGCACTTCGACGAGCGCAAGACCGGTACGGTGTTCGGCGGCGTGCCGAAGGTGGGCCTCACGATCGAGCAGCTGCTGACGATGGAGCGCAAACAGTAGTCGTCCGCAGCTGGCGGGGTAATTCGAAGCGGGGAGGTGCCGGCAACGGCCCTCCCCGCAATTCCAGAAGTCGAGGTCGCGCGCATCGCTCGATGCCGCTAGACTTTCGCCCGCCAGGGCATGAACAAGAGCGGGAAGGGTGGTTCCATCATGGGCCGTTCGCAGGCGCTGAATCCAAAGAACGCGTTCACCTTGCTTGCTTACCGCAAGACTCCGCGACCGGATCGTCGAGTTCGTGCTGATGCTCGCGGGACTGGTGGCGGTATTCACGACCGTGGCCATCGTGTTCATCCTGCTGAAGGAATCGGCCGCGTTCTTCGAGCACGTGACGCTCCGTGAGTTCCTGACGGACAGCCAGTGGACGCCGCTGTTCGACGATTCTCACTACGGCATCATGCCGCTGGTGGCGGGGACGCTGACGGTGACCGGTGTCGCGCTCGCGGTCGCGATCCCGCTCGGCACCATCATCGCCATCTACCTGTCCGAATTCGCTCCGCACAGGCTGCGCGAGACCGTGAAACCGATCCTCGAATTGCTGGGTGCGGTGCCGACCGTGGTCTACGGCTATTTCGCGCTGCTGATCGTGACGCCGCTGCTTCAGAAACTGATGCCCGAACTGCCGGGCTTCAACATGCTGAGTCCGGGGCTGGTGATCGGCGTGATGATCGTGCCGTACGTTGCCTCGCTCAGCGAGGACGCGATGCGGGCCGTGCCGCGTTACATGCGCGAGGGTTCCTACGCGATGGGTGCGACGAAGTACCAGACCGCGCTGGGAGTAGTGGTGCCGGGCGCATTTTCGGGTATTGCGGCGGCCTACATCCTTGGAATCTCGCGCGCGATCGGCGAGACCATGGTGGTTGCGATCGCCGCGGGCATGCAGCCCAACCTTTCGTTCAATCCGACCGAGCCCTCGCAGACCATCACCGCCTACATCGTGCAGGTGAGTCTCGGTGACCTGCCGCACGGTGGCATCGGCTACCAGAGCATCTTCGCCGCGGGGCTGGTGCTGATGCTGATGACGCTGGTGTTCAACGTGCTGGGTTTCTTCCTCACCCGCAGGTTCCGCGAGGCGTACTGATGGCCGCCACTGCACAGATGACGCTCGACGAGATGCGCCGCGGGCTTGGCTGGCGCAAGCAGGTCGACAAGCTGTTCGTGATCGTCGGACTGCTGATCATGATCGGGTGTCTCGGCATCCTTGCTTACCTGTTCCTGGACCTGGTGAACGACGGCGCGCAGCGGTTCGGCTGGAAGTTCTTCGCGAACTTCCCGTCGCGCAAGGCCGAGAATGCCGGCATCCTCTCGCCCGCCGTGGGCACTGCGTTGATCATGGTCGTCACGGCGCTGGTCTCGCTGCCGGTCGGCGTCGCCGCAGCGATATACCTCGAGGAATACGCGCCGAAGAACTGGTTCACCGGCATCATCGAGATCAACGTTACCAACCTGGCCGGCGTGCCCTCGATCGTCTACGGCCTGCTCGCGCTGGGACTTTTCGTATACCAGTTCGGGCTCGGCCAGAGCATCCTGACGGCTGGACTTACGCTTGCGCTGCTTATCCTGCCGATCGTGATCGTCGCGACGCGGGAGTCGCTGCGCGCGGTACCCAAGGCCATCCGCGAGGCTGCCTACGGGCTCGGCGCGACGCGCTGGGAAGTCACCAAGGACCACGTGCTGCCGTATTCGACGGGTGGCATCCTCACCGGCCTCATCCTCGGCCTGTCGAGGGCGATCGGCGAGACGGCGCCGATCATCACCATCGGCGCGCTGGCGTTCATCGCCTTCCTGCCGCCTTCGCCGGTCACCGACACGTTCCCGTTCCTCAGTTTCGAATGGCTGAAGAGCGAATTCACGGCGATGCCGATCCAGATGTTCAACTGGGTCTCGCGGCCCGACCAGGCGTTCCAGTCAAACGCGGCGGCGGCGGGCGCCGTACTTCTCGGCATGACGCTGCTGATGAACACGGTCGCGATCGTGATCCGCTACCGATTCCGCAAGAAGATCAACTGGTGAGCGACATGGACGCGACCGCAGCCACGCACGCCGTATCACGCCCCAACGAGGCCGCATCAATGCAAGGCGACACAGATACCCGGCAGCCCGGGACTCCTTCGGTTTCCATCACGATGGAAGACCGCAAGCCGCTCCGCGCGAACCCGCCGAAGGCGTCGGCCGAGAAGCTCGATTTCTGGTACGGCACCAACCAGGCGCTCAAGGACATCAACATCTCGATACCGGAGAACCAGGTCACCGCGCTGATCGGGCCGTCGGGTTGTGGCAAGAGCACGTTCCTGCGCTGCTTCAACCGCATGCACGATCTGCAGCCGGACACCAGGTACTCGGGCGCGATCACGCTGCGCCCGGACAACGTGAACCTGGTCGGCCCGGAGACGGACCCGATCGAGGTGCGCATGCGCATCGGCATGGTGTTCCAGAAGCCGAATCCGTTCCCGAAGACCGTCTTCGAGAACGTGGCCTACGGGCTGCGTCTGCGCGGCGTGCGCAACCGCACCGACCTCGGCGAACGGGTCGAGAAGGCGCTGCGCGGCGCGGCGATCTGGGACGAGGTAAAGGACCGGCTCGACGACTCGGCGCTGGCGCTGTCCGGCGGCCAGATGCAGCGGCTGTGCATCGCGCGCGCGCTGGCAACCGAGCCGGAAATACTGCTGTTCGACGAGCCCACCTCGGCGCTCGATCCGATCGCCACGGCCAAGATCGAGGAGCTGATCACCGAGCTGCGCCAGCGGGTCACGGTGCTGATCGTCACGCACAACATGCAGCAGGCCGCACGCGTCTCCGACTTCACCGCCTTCATGTACCTGGGCGAGCTGGTCGAGGTCGGCGTGACGTCGAAGATCTTCACCAACCCGGCGAAGAAGGCCACCGAGGACTACATCACCGGCCGTTACGGCTGACGGAACGATCATGCAGGTCGACGAGCAGATCGAGGCAGCTTCCGGGGAACGACTGCTGAAGGTGCAGGAGGCTGCGGGCGGCGTTCCTGCCGGCGGCGGCGACCCGGTCGAGGGACACACGTCGAAGACGGTGGAACAGGCACTTATCGCGCTGCGCATGCAGGCGGTGGAGATGGGCGGCCTGGTCATCGACCAGGTGGGTGCCGCGGTGAAGTCGCTGCTCGAGCGCGATGCGCACCTGGCCGAACTCGTGCTGTCGCGCGAGCCGCTGGTGAACGACTACGACGACCGGCTCGACCACGACAGCCTGACCTACATCGCCCTGCAGCAGCCGGTTGCGAACGACCTGCGCATGGCGCGGGCCGTGGCGCGTATCGGCCTCGAGCTCGAGCGTGTCGGTGACGAGTCGAAGAAGATTGCGCGTTTCGCACTGCAGCTCGGGGCGGCGTCGGCTGGAGACCCGGTGGTAGCAGTCGCGCGTTACCTGCGGCACATGGCGGATCTCTCGATGGGCATGCTGCGCAACGCCGTGCGTGCGCTCGACGAGAGCGATGCCGGGCTTGCGCGGGAAGTGCTGGCGCGGGACAGGGAACTCGATCGTGAGTACGCCACGGCGCTGCGGCAGCTGATGTCCTACGTGATGCAGGACCACCAGTTCCTGAAGCCCACCATCGACACGATGTTCGCGCTGAAGGGACTGGAGCGCGTCGGCGATCACGCGAAGAATGTCGCGGAGCAGGTGCTCTACATGCTCGATGGCGGCAAACCGGCCAAGCCGGCGGCCGGCTAGGGATTGTCCGCCAGCCGCAGCAGTTCGTTGATTCCGACCTTGGCCCTGGTCTGCGCGTCGACGCGCTTCACGATCACTGCGCAGTAGAGCGAGTATTTCCCGCTGGACGCCGGTAGCGAGCCGGGCACGACCACGGCACCGGCCGGGACCCGACCGTGACTGACCGAGTCGGTTTCCCGGTCGTAGATCCGGGTGCTCTGGCCGACGTACACGCCCATCGAGAGCACCGCGCCTTCCTCGACGATGACGCCTTCAACCACTTCGGATCGCGCGCCGATGAAGCAGTTGTCCTCGATGATGGTCGGGTTGGCCTGCAACGGCTCGAGTACGCCGCCGATGCCCACGCCGCCCGACAGGTGGACGTTGCGACCGATCTGTGCGCAGGAGCCGACCGTTGCCCAGGTATCGACCATCGTGCCCTCGCCGACGTGGGCGCCGATGTTGACGTAGCTCGGCATCAGCACGGTATTCCGCGCCACGTATGCGCCGCGACGCACGACCGCGGGCGGCACAACGCGAACGCCCTCGGAACGGAAGCGCTCGGCATCGTGTCCGGCGTGCTTCAGCGCGACCTTGTCGTAGAAGTGCGTGTAACCGGCATCGATGACCCGGTTGTCGTTCAGCCTGAACGAAAGCAGCACGGCCTTCTTCAGCCATTGGTGGACGAACCATTCACCATCGATCTTCTCGGCCACGCGCGCCTCGCCGCGGTCGAGCAGGTCGATGGCGGCTTCGACGGCGGCGGTGACCTCGGCGGGAGCGTTTGCCGGCGAGAACCTGCTCCGCTCCTCGAAAGCCGCGTCGATCGTGGCCGCGAGCCGTGCATGCGTGGTCATGCGGTTCCCATCCTGGCCGCGTTCGGCAGGTCGAGCGCGAGGTGCAGTTGTTCCTCGAGGCGCAGGCGCGCTTCCTCGACCAGCGGCTGGCCGTTTTCGTCGGCGACGTAGAACACGTCCTCGGCACGCTCGCCGATGGTCGTGATGCGCGCCGTCACGACGTCCACGCGCTCGGCGAGCAGTACCTTGCCGACTTCGGAGAGCAGCCCGGGGCGATCGCCCGCTATCAGCTCGATGATCGTGCGTTGCCTCTCCGGGTCGTCGGCGAACGTGATCTGCGTCGGCGTGGAGAACATGCGGACCTGGCGGGGCGCACGCCGGGTGACTTCGGGCAAGGCGCCGTCAGGCCCCTGCAGCGCGCGCCACAGCTGGCGCTCGATCTCGTGCGCACGATGGCGGTCCGTGATCGGCGCGCCCGTGTCCTCGAGCACGAGGTAGGTGTCGAGACTCAGGCCGCCTTCGAGCGGCGTGATGCGCGCATCGAGGATGTTGAGTCCCATCTGGTCCAGCAGGGCGGTGGTGCGTGCGAAATTCTGCTGCGTGTGCGGCATGAAAGTCAGCACCGCGTTGCCGCCGCGCTCCGGCGCATCGCGCACGGCGACCAGCGGCGAGGTGTCGCCCGGTGCACGGTTGGCAATCAGCTTCGAGTGCCAGGCAATCTCCGCCGGCGTGTGCTTGAGGAAATACTCGTCGCCGAGCTTCGACCAGTCGAGTTCGGCGCGTTCCGGGTCGCCGCCGTCGCGGGCAATCAGCTCCCGGGCCGCGGCGCGGGTTTCGGCGACGAGCTCGTCCTTGTCCACCGGCGCCTCCAGCCCGCGACGCAGCGCGCGCTTGGTGCGTTCGTAGAAGTCGTGGAACAGCGAGGAGCGCCAGGAATTCCACAGCTTCGGATTGGTGCCGCGCACGTCGGCTACCGTGAGGACATACAGGTAGTCGAGGTGCTTGCGGTCGCCGACCAGCTGCGCGAAGTCGCGGATCACGCTGGGGTCCGAGATGTCCTTTTTCTGGGCCGTGACCGAGAACACGAGGTGGTTCCGCACCAGCCAGGCGACCACCCGCGCGTCATAGCGCGAAAGGCCCTGCTCCAGGCAGAAGGCCTCCGCGTCCACGGCGCCGAGTTCGGAATGGTCGCCGCCGCGCCCCTTGGCGATGTCGTGGAACAGCGCCGCCAGCAGCACGATCTCGGGCCGCGGCAGCGACTGCATCAGGCGCGACAGGTCGGGGAGTTCCTTCTCGAACTGCGGCAGCATCAGCCGTCGCAGGTTGCGGACCACGAACAGCGTGTGTGCGTCCACGGTGTAGGCGTGGAACAGGTCGTACTGCATGCGGCCGACGATGCGGCCGAAGGCCGGTATGTAGCGCCCGAGCACGCCGTAGAGGTTCATGCGCCGCAGCTCGTGCGTGACGCCGGCCGGTGCGCGCAGCAGGTCGAGGAACAGGCGATGATTGCGCGGGTGCTGGCGGAACTCCTCGTCGATCAGCCAAAGGTGCCGGCCGAGCGAGCGGATGGTCGCGGCGCGCACGCCGCGCAGGCGAGGGTGGTCCTGCATCAGCCGGAACAGCTCGAGGATCGCCGATGGCTGCCGGGCGAAGACGTCGTCCGAGGTCACCTCGAGGTAGTCGCCGCGCATCTGGAAGCGCGAGTCCAGCGGTACCACCGGCGCCGGATCGGCGAGGATGGCCTCGCGGAACAGCTGCAGCAGCATCTCGTTCAGCAGGCTCACGTCCATCACAGTGCGGTAATAGCGCTGCATGAACTGCTCGACCGCGAGCGTGTAGGCCGCGTCCTCGTAGCCGAACATCCGGGCGATGCGTGCCTGGTGGTCGAACAGCAGCCGGTCCTCGCGCCGCCCGGTAAGCGAGTGCAGCGCGAAGCGCACTTTCCACAGGAAAGCCTGTGCGGTGCGGAGCTTGCGCAGCTCGCCAGCCGTCAGGAATCCGTGCTCGACCAGCTCGTCGAAGGTGCCGGCGCCGAAATGGCGCTTTGCGACCCAGCCGATGGTCTGGATGTCACGCAGGCCGCCCGGGCTGGTCTTTACGTTTGGCTCCAGGTTGTAGGCCGTGTCGTGGTGGCGATGGTGGCGGGCCTGCTGCTCGGTGACCTTGGCCTCGAAGAAATCCCGCGATGACCAGATGCTGTCCTGCCCGAGCGCACGTCGCATCGCCTGGAACAGGTGCTCCGGCCCGGCCAGCAGGCGCGCCTCGATCAGCGTCGTGGCCACGCTCACGTCCGCAGCGCTCTCGTGCTGGCAGTCATCGATGGTGCGGACACTGTGGCCGACCTCGAGCCCGATGTCCCAGAGGAAGGTCAGGAACTGCTCGATGCCCTCATGGCTTTCCTCGGCGCCCGACTTGGGCAGCAGGATCAGCACGTCGATGTCGGAGCAGGGATGCAGCTCGCCCCGGCCGAAGCCGCCGACGGCCACGAGGTCCACGTCCTTCGCCCGGGGGCCGGTGTGCATGGCCCAGGCCGCACGCAACACCACGTCCACCATCCGGGCGCGGTCCCGGACCAGTGCCTCGACGGGTTCGTCGTCCTGGAAGCGATGCTCGAGGTTTGCCGCCCCTTCCTCGAGCGCCTGCCGGAACGCCGCCGTGCGGTCGTCACCTGAACTGAGCGCGTCGGGCAGCGTCGCGAGGAACGGCCACTCCGGCAGCGCGATTCGCCCGGCGGCAGCCTCGAAGTCCTCGATCTGCTCGGAAGGCGCGCTCAAGCCGGTGGCCGCTCGCCGGCGCCGAGCGTCAGCACCTCGAAGCCGGACTCCGTGACCAGGATCGTGTGCTCCCACTGTGCCGACAGCGTGTGGTCCCGCGTGACGACGGTCCAGCCGTCGGGCAGCAGGCGCACCTCGCGACGACCGGCGTTCACCATCGGCTCGATCGTGAAGGTCATGCCCGGCACGAAGCTCATGCCCGTGCCTGCCGTGCCGTAGTGCACGACCTGCGGGTCCTCGTGGAAGCCCCGGCCGATGCCGTGGCCGCAGTACTCGCGCACGACGGAGTAGTGGTTGGCCTCGACGAAGGACTGGATGGCTGCGCCGATGTCCCCGAGCTGTGAACCTGCGCGCACCGTTCGAATGCCGCGCCACATCGCCTCGTAGGTCACGTCCACCAGTCGCTGCACGTGCGGTGGGACGCGTCCTACGCAGAACATGCGGCTCGAGTCGCCGTGGAACCCGTCCTTGATGACCGTGACGTCCACGTTGACGATGTCGCCCTGCTTGAGCCGCTTGTCGCCTGGGATACCGTGGCAGACGACGTGGTTCACGGAGGTGCAGATGGACTTCGGGAAGCCGCGGTAGTCGAGCGGCGCGGGCACGGCCTTCTGCACGTCCACGATGTAGTCGTGGCAGATGCGGTCGAGTTCCCCGGTCGAGACACCTGGGACCACGTGGGGCCCTATCATGTCGAGCACCTCCGCAGTCAGGCGCCCGGCGAGCCGCATCGCATCCTGCTCGGCAGCGGTCTTGACGGAAACGCGTGCGGCGCTGGCATGTTGCCCGTTGCTGGTCGCCTTCTCGGAGTGTTGCATGTCGGGGAGGTGCATCCGGCGCCCGGGGGCAAGGCCCCGGGCGCGCAAGTGTTTGAACAGACGGAAACTTATGGTATAAAGCGCGGCCCTTTTTCACAACCAAAACCGCACACGTACCGGCACATGTGGCTGGGTGCCTGCCAGGCCGAGAGGTCTCGCGGGTTGCCACATGGGGTGCGTGGAGGCTCAACCCCACAAGGAGTTTTCGATATGAGCAGCATGTCCATGCGGCAGATGCTTGAGGCGGGCGTCCATTTCGGACACCAGACCCGCTTCTGGAACCCGAAGATGGAACCCTTCATCTTCGGCGAGCGCAACCGGATCCACATCATCAATCTCGAGAAGACGCTGCCCCTCTACATCGAGGCGGCGGACTTCGTCAAGCACGTGGTCGCCGAAGGCGGACGAGTGCTGTTCGTCGGCACCAAGCGCTCCGCGCGCGACGCGATTGCGCGCGAGGCTGCGCGCTGCGGCATGCCCTGGGTGAGCCATCGCTGGCTCGGCGGAATGCTGACCAACTTCAAGACCATCCGCCAGTCGATCAAGCGGCTCGCCGAGATCGACGAGCTCGCCGAGAGCGGCATGCTCGACCAGCGCAGCAAGCGCGAAGCGCAGATGGTGCGCCGCGAGCGCGAGAAGCTCGAGCGCAGCCTGGGCGGCATCAAGGAAATGGAGGGACTGCCGGACGTGATGTTCGTCGTCGACGTCGGCCACGAGAACATCGCAATCCACGAGGCCCGCAAGCTCGGCATCCCGGTGGTCGCGGTGGTGGACACCAACTGCTCACCGGAAGGCATCAGCTACGTGATCCCCGGCAACGACGACGCCATGCGCGCCATCGAGCTGTACGCGGGCGGCATCGCCGACGCCGTGCTCGAGGGCCGTTCCACGCTGCCGGAAGTGACGGTGGGCGAGGATGAATTCGTCGAACTCGACGAGGAAGGCAAGCCGCGCGCCAAGGCAGGCCCGAAGCGTCGCGCCGCGCCGACCCGCAAGAAGACGCCGGTTCGCCGCAAGCCGGCGGCGGCCGACAGCGAGCCCGCGCACGATGCGGTCGCGGAACTCGCGGAGGCGGATCCCGAGGAGAGCCCCGAGGCGTTCATGGCGCGCCGCGAAGCCGCGCGCAAGAAGGGCCCGGCCGCCGCGCCGGTCGCGCCCACGGCTCCGGCCGAAGGTGCCGCGGCAGAGGCTCCGGCCGAGGCAGCCGCGGCCCCGGCGGCCGGTGGAGAATGACCATGGCAGTCACGGCAGAATCGGTGAAGGCGCTGCGCGAGCGCACGGGCGCCGGGATGATGGAGTGCAAGAAGGCGCTGGTCGAGGCTGACGGCGACATCGAGGTTGCCGCCGAGGCCATGCGCAAGTCCGGCCTCGCCAAGGCGGACAAGAAGGCCGGGCGCATCGCCGCCGAGGGCGTGGTCGCCATCGATCGCTCCGCGGACGGCAAGGCGGTCGCGCTGGTCGAGGTCAACTCCGAGACCGATTTCGTCGCGCGTGAGAAGGACTTCCAGGCCTTTGCGGCCTCGGTCGCCCACGCCGCGCTTGAGGCAAAGCCGGCCGATCTCGATGGGCTGCTGGCGGTCCGGCTGCCCTCCGGGCAGACGGTCGAGGAGACCCGCCGCGCGCTGATCGCGCGCATCGGCGAGAACATCAGCGTGCGCCGCTTCGAAGTGGTGACCTCTGGTGCGCCGCTTGCCACCTACGTCCACGGCAGCCGTATCGGCACCGTGGTCGTGCTCGAGGGTGGCGACGAGGCGCTCGGCCATGACCTGGCCATGCACGTCGCCGCAATCAACCCCCGCTACCTGTCGGCCGAAGACGTGCCGGCCGAGCAGGTCGAGAAAGAGCGCGAAATCATCGTCGCGCAGGCGGCCGCCGATCCCAAGCTGCAGGGCAAGCCGAAAGAGGTGCTGGTCAAGGCCTCAGAGGGCAAGCTGCGCAAGTTCCTGGGCGAGATCACGCTGCTGGGCCAGCCATTCGTGAAGGACGACAAGCAGGTCGTGGGCGACGTGCTGAAGCGCGCCAATGCGAAGATCCTGCGGTACGTGCGCTACGAAGTCGGCGCCGGCATCGAGAAGAAGCAGGAGGATTTCGCGGCCGAGGTGATGGCACAGGTCCGGGGAGCTTGAACCCCGACCGGCCCCGGCAAATCAACAGGAACCCCGCGCGAGCGGGGTTCCTTATAATGGCCCCCCGTCGGAGGTGACAGACACGATGCCTGAACCAATTGACGGACAACCGGTGCACCGCCGCATCCTGGTGAAGCTGTCCGGCGAGGCCCTGATGGGCAGCGCCGACTACGGCATCGATGCCGTGTTCCTGAAGCGGCTGGCTTCGGAAATCGTCGCCGTGCGCGAGCGTGGCGTCCAGGTCGCGGTGGTGATCGGCGGCGGGAACCTGTTCCGCGGCGCCGGCCTGGCGCGCGCCGGCATGGACCGCGTCACCGGCGACCACATGGGCATGCTGGCCACCGTGATGAACTCGCTCGCCCTGCAGGACTCGCTCGAGTCGTTCGGGGTATTCGCAAGAGTGATGTCGGCGATCCGCATCAACGAGGTCTGCGAGGACTACATCCGGCGCCGCGCGATCCGCCACCTCGAGAAGGGGCGGGTGACGATCTTCGCGGCCGGCACCGGCAATCCGTTCTTCACGACCGACACCGCGGCCAGCCTGCGCGCCATCGAGATAGGCGCCGACCTGCTGATCAAGGCGACCAAGGTTGACGGGGTCTACGATGCCGACCCGGTCGGGAATCCGGCCGCGAAGCGCTTCGACAGGCTCACCTATGACCGGGTGCTCGACGGGCGCCTGAACGTGATGGACGCGACGGCCATCGTGCTGTGCCGCGACCACAACCTGCCGCTGCGCGTGTTCAACTTGAACGAGCCCGGTGCGCTGGTGCGCGTCGCCTGCGGCGAAGACGTAGGAACACTCGTCACGAACTGATGCGGCTTGTGCCGCCGTTGCTGGAGACTGACCATGCTCGAGGACATCAAGAAGGACGCCGCGGACCGCATGGCGAAGTGCGTGGCCGCGCTCAGGAACGAACTGAAGAAGCTGCGCACCGGTCGGGCGAGCACCAGCGTGCTCGAGCACCTGCGCGTCGACTACTACGGAAGCGAGGTGCCGCTCACGCAGGTGGCAAACGTCGCGGTCGAGGACTCGCGCACGCTCACGGTCGTGCCGTGGGAGAAGCAGATGGTGCCGGTGATCGAGAAGGCGATCATGAAGTCCGACCTGGGGCTCAATCCGGCCACGGCGGGCACCGTGATCCGGGTGCCCGTGCCTGCGCTCACAGAAGATCGCCGCCGTGAACTGACCAGGGTCGTGCGCCACGAGGGCGAGGTCGCGCGTATCGCCATCCGCAACGTGCGCCGCGACGTGATGCAGGAGCTCAAGGAGATGCTGAAGGAAAAGCTCATCTCCGAGGACGTGGACCACAAGGCGCAGGACGAGGTGCAGAAGCTCACCGACAAGTACGTCGCGGAGGTCGACCAGGTGGTCGCGGAGAAGGAAAAAGACCTGATGCAGGTCTGAGCGGTGGCGCAGACCCAATCCCGCGAACCTGGCACGCCGCGCCACGTCGCCGTCATAATGGACGGCAACGGTCGCTGGGCTGCAAGACGCGCCTTGCCGCGCCATCTCGGGCATCGCGCGGGCGTAAAGGCGGTGCGCGCGACGGTCGAGGGATGCGCCCGCCGCGGCGTCGAGGCGCTCACGCTGTTCGCGTTCTCGAGCGAGAACTGGGGCAGGCCGGCCGAGGAGGTCTCGAAGCTGATGCAACTGTTCGTCGAGGCGATGGAGCGTGAGGTCGACGAGCTCTCCGGTAACGGCATCAGGCTCAGGTTCATCGGCGATCTGTCCAAGCTGCAGCCGCGCCTGCGCGACGGCGTCGTCGACGCCGAGGTACGAACGGCCGGCAACGACCGCATGACCGTGAACGTGGCCGTGTCCTATGGGGGTCGCTGGGACATCGTCAGTGCGACACGCAAGCTGGCCTCGGCGGTTGCCGCCGGCACGCTGCTGCCCGAGGCCATCGACGAGGCCTCGTTGGCCCGGGAACTTGCGCTCGGCGATACGCCGGACCCGGACCTGTTCATCCGCACGGGCGGCGAACAGCGCATCAGCAACTTCCTGCTCTGGAACCTCGCCTACAGCGAACTCTACTTCTGCGACTGCCTGTGGCCGGATTTCAACGACGCCGAGCTCGAGCGCGCGTTCCATCACTTCGCGGGGCGGCAACGGCGCTTCGGTCTTACCGCGTCGCAGGTTGTCGTTGTCTAGCGGGCTCAAGCAGCGCATCGCGACCGCCCTGCTGCTCGCGGGCGCGCTGGTCGTGGTGCTGTTCGCGCTGCCGCCGGTGGCAGCAGTCGCAGTAGTCGCCGTGGTGGTGCTTGCGGGCGCGTGGGAGTGGGCGGGTTTCGCCGGATTCCAGAGCAACCAGACCCGGCTCGGCTACATGGCAGGCATCGCGATTGCGGTGCTGGCAGCCTGGCGGTTCACAGCGGACGCTGCCGGGCTCGCGATATTCCTGCGCGCAACCGCGCTGTGGTGGCTGACGGCGTTCGCCTGGGTATTGTTCGCGCCGACGCGCGGCGGGCGAATGGCCGCGGCCGTGGCTGGCTTCGCGGTGCTGGTGCCGGCGGCGATCGGGCTCGCGCGCCTGGCACTGCTGGAGCCCCACGGCCAGATGCTGTTCTTCTTCCTGATCGTGCTTATCGCGGCGGCCGACGTGGGCGGTTATTTCGGCGGGCGCAGCCTCGGCAGGCACAAGCTCGCGCCGCGCGTGAGCCCGGGCAAGACATGGGAAGGATTTGCGGCCGGGATGGCTGGCGCGACGCTGGCTGCCGCATTCGGTGCGATGGTGTTCGACCAGCCGATGGCGGGCTGGCTTGCTGCATGCGTGCCGGTGGCGCTGCTTTCCGTGGTCGGCGACCTGGTCGAGAGCATGTTCAAGCGCCGCGCCGGCCTCAAGGACAGCGGCGGCCTGCTGCCCGGCCACGGTGGCGTGCTCGATCGCGTAGATGGCCTGACCTCCGCTGGCCCGATGTTCCTGCTCGCGCTGCATCTGATCGGTGTCGCGGCATGATGCGCGTCGCGGTCCTCGGCAGCACCGGCAGCATCGGCGCGAGCACGCTGGACGTGCTGGCGCGACATCCCGGTCACTTCGAGGTCACGGCACTTGCGGCCGCGTCCAATCATGAGCGCCTGCTCGAGCAGTGCCGCTCGCACCGGCCGCGTGTCGCGGTGCTGACCGATCCGGTCGCGGCCGGCAGGCTGGAGTCCGGACTGCGCGCCGCGGGACTCGCGACCGAAGTGGCTTGCGGTACCGACGCGCTTGCGGAGGTGGCAGCGGCGACCGACGTCGATGCAGTGATGGCGGCCATCGTCGGCGCCGCGGGCCTGCCGTCGACACTTGCCGCGGCGCGTGCCGGCAAGCGGGTGCTGCTCGCGAACAAGGAGTCGCTGGTGGTCGGCGGCGAACTGCTGCTGGACGCCGCGCGCCGCGGCGGCGCAACGCTGATCCCCATCGACAGCGAGCACAACGCGATCTTCCAGTGCCTGCCGGCCGGGCTCGAGACCGGTCGCGCACTGCGCGGAGTGCGTCGCGTGCTGCTGACGGCCTCGGGTGGCCCGTTCCTGCGAACCACGCGCGCCGAGCTCGAGCGGGTGACGCCGGAGCAGGCCTGTGCGCACCCGCGCTGGAAGATGGGGCGCAAGATATCGGTCGATTCGGCCACGCTGATGAACAAGGGCCTCGAACTGATCGAGGCCTGCCTGCTGTTCGGGATGGAACCGGCGCAGGTGGAAGTGGTCGTACATCCACAGAGCATCGTGCATTCTCTGGTGGAGTACGTGGACGGCTCGATCCTGGCCCAGCTTGGCAATCCGGACATGCGCACGCCGATCGCACACGCGCTTGGCTGGCCGGAGAGAATCGCGTCCGGTGTAGAATCGCTGGACCTGGTCGCCGCGGCGCGCCTCGACTTCGAGGCGCCGGACATCGGGCGGTTCCCGGCGCTCAGGCTCGCCCGCGAGGCGGCCGAGTCCGGCGGCACGAGTCCAGCGGTCGTGAACGCCGCAAATGAGGTGGCGGTTGCGGCATTCCTGGCCGGGACGCTGGGTTTTTCCCGGATTCCCGCGGTCGTCGAGGCCGTGCTCGACCGGCATGGCTGCGAGCCGGTGACGGGATTGGATGTCGTGCTCGAGGCGGACAGCTGGGCGCGTGGTTATGCTGAGTCCCTGCTCGTCGGGGAGGCGAGGTCTAGGGCATGACGATTCTGGGTTATCTGCTGGCGTTCCTGGTTGCGATCGGCATCCTCGTGGCCGTGCACGAGTACGGTCATTTCTGGATGGCGCGCCGGGTTGGAATCCGGGTTCTCCGTTTCTCGATAGGCTTCGGTCGACCGCTGTGGAAGCGCCTCGATTCCAAGGGCACAGAATTCGCTATTTCTGCAATTCCATTAGGCGGTTACGTCAAGCTTCTCGACGAGCGTGAAGGTCCAGTGGTCGAGGCGGAGCGCTCCTCGGCATACAACCGCAAGCCGGTCTGGCAGCGAATCCTGGTGCTGCTCGCCGGACCGTTCGCCAACTTCCTGTTTGCGGTCCTCGCCTACTGGGTACTGTTCGTGGCCGGCGTGCCGGCGCTGAAGCCGGTGCTTGGCGAAGTGACGCCGGATTCGATCGCGGCCCGCGCCGGCCTGGTCGCAAACGACGAGGTCCTGGCGGTTGGCGGCCACCCGACCGGTGGTCGAGAGGCCGTGATGCTCGCGATCCTCGACAGACTGATGGAGGGTGGGCCGATCGAGCTGGACGTCCGCTCGCCGGACGGAGGCACTCGCACGGCGCGACTGTCGATAGAGGGCAGCACCTTGCCGCTGACGGAGCCCGGCGCGCTGCTGCCCGGGCTCGGATTCGAATTCTGGTACCCGGACGTGCCGGCACGTGTCGGGACGATCGTCGAGGGCAGCCCGGCCGGGCGCGCGGGCCTGCAGGTCGGCGACCTGATCGTGGAGGCCGACGGCGTGCCGGTCGCGGACTTCCTCGCGCTGGTGCAGCTGGTGCGGCCGGCGGCCGGAAAGACGCTGCAGCTCACCGTCGAGCGCGCGGGCGAGCGGCTCGTGCTGCCGGTCGAGGTGCAGGCCGAGCGCGACGGCGCGCAGCTCATCGGCAGGATCGGCGTGCAGCCGGCAGCGCCTGCGCCGGTCCCCGAGGACATGCGTACCCGTGAGCGCTACGGCGTGTTCACATCGGTCGGCAAGGCGGTTGGCAAGACCTGGGACATGTCGGCACTGACCGTGCGACTGCTGTGGAACGTCGCCACCGGGGACGTGTCCTCCAAGAACCTGAGCGGCCCGATCAACATCGCGGAATTCGCAGGTTTTTCCGCGCGACAGGGCATACTTGCCTTCCTGTCCTTCCTGGCAATCGTAAGCGTGAGCCTGTTCGTACTGAACCTGCTGCCCATTCCCATCCTCGACGGCGGCCAGATCATCTACCAGCTCGCCGAGCTGGCCAGTGGCCGCCCGCTGTCGGAGCGCGTGCAGGCCGTTGGCCAGCAGATCGGGATCGCACTCCTGCTGCTCCTGATGAGTTTCGCCTTCTACAACGACATTTCCCGCTTGTTCAGCTGAGCCGACCGCCATGCGATTCAAATACATGGCCGCGCTGCCGGCCCTGCTCGCCGTACCTGCCGTGTACGCCCAGGACAACATGGGCGACTTCACGGTCGGCGAGATCAAGGTGGTGGGGCTGCAGCGCATCAGCGAAGGCACCGTATTCAACTACCTGCCGGTCAACATCGGCGACCGGATGGATGCGCAGCGCGTAGAGGAGGCGCTGCGCGCGCTCTACGCGACCGGGTTCTTCAGGGACGTCGAGCTGCGCCGGGACGGCGGGACGCTGATCGTGGTCGTCAAGGAACGGCCCTCGATCGAAAGCTTCACCATCACCGGCAACAAGGACATCAAGACGCCGGACCTCGAGAAGTCGCTGCGCAACGTCGGTCTCGCCAAGGGCAAGGTATTCAACCAGTCCACGCTCGACGAGGTGGACCGCTTCCTGACCGACCAGTACTACTCGCGCGGCAAGTACGGCGTGAAGGTAGACACGAAGGTCAGCAACCTGCCCAACAACCAGGTGAGCATCGCGATCGACATCAAGGAAGGAAAGCGCTCGCGGATCCAGCAGATCAACATCGTCGGCAACGAGGCCTTCAGCGAGGAAGAGCTGCGCGAGCAGTTCAAGTTGAACACGCCGAACTGGCTGTCGTGGTACCGCCAGGACGACAAGTATTCGCGCGAGGAAATCGGGGGCGACATCGAGAGCCTCAGGTCCTACTACCTCGACCGCGGCTATGCCGATTTCGACGTCGAAACCTCGCAGGTCGCCATCGCGCCGGACAAGGAAGACATCTTCATCACGCTGAACGTGCGCGAGGGCGACGTCTACCGTGTCTCCGACGTGAAGATCGCGGGTGACCTGGTGGTGCCCGAGCAGGACCTGATGGCGCTGGTGCAGGTGCGCCGCGGGGACATCTACTCTCGCAAGTACATCACCGCGACCACCGAGCTGATGGCGCTGCGGCTGGGCCAGGACGGTTATGCGTTCGCCAAGATCGACCCGGTGCCGCAGGAAAACCCCGAGACCAAGGAAATCGCGATCACCTTCCTGGTGCAGCCGGGCAGTCGCGCGTACGTACGGCACATAAATTTCGAAGGCACGACCGGCATCAACGACGACGTGATGCGGCGTGAGATGCGGCAGATGGAGGGCGGCTACCTGTCCAATGCTGCGGTGGAGCGCTCCAAGCAGCGCCTGCAGCGTTTGCCGTTCATCGAGAAGGTTGAAGTCGAGACCACGCCGGTTCCCGGCACGCCGGACCTCGTGGACGTCGAGTTCCAGGTCAAGGAGGGCCTGCCCGGGCAGTTCAGCGGCGGCATCGGGTACTCGCAGTCGCAGTCCATCATGCTGAACGGCAGTTTCGTGCACAGCAACTTCCTCGGCACCGGAAACCGGATTGCGGCGGAACTGAATGCCGGCCAGTACAGCCAGGTGTACAGCATCACGCACACCGACCCGTACGTGACGGTCGACGGCGTGTCGCGCACCGTCGCCGTCAGCTATCGCAACTACAGCCAGTACACGAGTTCATCGTCCAAGTTCGACACGACCACAGGCGCGATCGGGCTGGACTACGGCTGGCCGCTGTCGGAGTTCCAGTCGGTGCGCGCAGGCATCTCGGCGCAGCACTCCGACCTGTTCACGGACCCGAACCAGAGCGCGGCCCAGTCGCTGCAGTGGGTGCAGAACAACGGCAACCCCTACACGCGCAGCTCCAACGTCGGCATTCCGCCGATCGAGTACACGTACTACGGCACCAAGTTCGACACATTCCCGATTTCCCTCGGCTGGGGATACGATTCGCGCAACCGGTCGATCTTCGCCACCAGCGGCGCCCGTCATATCTTGAATCTCTCGTATACGGTCCCCGGCAGTGACGTCGAGTTCTATGCGATCACCTACGACTACCTGCAGTTCCTGCCGCTGACCCGCTGGTTCACGCTGATGAACAACTTCGAGGCAGGCTACGCGGAGCCGCTCGGGTCGACGACCGCGATTCCGCCGTACCGTAATTTCTACGCGGGTGGCGCCGAGAGCGTGCGCGGCTACCGGGCGAGTACGCTCGGCCCGAAGGACACCTTCGGCAATCCCTACGGCGGCAACATCAAGCTCACCAACCAGCTGGAGCTGCTGCTGCCGATGCCGGAGAAGTTCAGCGGTTCGGCGCGGGCAAGCGTGTTTTTCGACGCTGGCTATGCCTTTTCGAACGACAATGTGCAGTTCTACGGCCCCGACAACGTCACGCCGGTGGATTACAACTTCAGTTTTGATAAACTACGCTATTCGACCGGGGTAGCCGTGCAGTGGCTGGCTCCCATGGGCGTATTCCGGTTCAGCTACGCAATCGCACTCAATGCCCAGAAGGGCAGCGCCACGCAGTACAAAGACGAAACCGAAGGTTTCCAGTTCTCCATCGGACAGGCATTCTGAGGATCACCGCTCCATGAGCATCAAGACAACGACCCTTGCCCTGGTAACGCTCGCCGCGAGCGCCTCGCCCTTCGGGGCGGCAATGGCGGAGACCAAGGTGGGGGTGGTCAATGTGACGCGCCTCCTGCAGGAGTCGCCGCAGGCCCAGGCCGCCTCACAGGCCCTCGAGAACGAGTTCGCCGGACGCCGCCGCGAACTCGAAAGCGTGCAGAAGGACCTCAAGGCCAAGGAAGAGAAGCTGCAGAAGGACGGCGCCGTGATGGCCGCCAACGAGCGCGCGAACGCCGAGAAGACGATTCGCGACGGGCAGCGGGAACTCGCCCGCAAGCAGAACGAATTCATGGAAGACCTGAACGTGCGCCGCAACGAGGCGCTCGGCCAACTGCAGCGCAGCGTGCTGCAGGAAGTCCAGGCCTATGCGAAGACGGCGGGGCTCGACGTGGTCGTCGCCGATGCGCTCTATGCCAGCCCGTCGGTGGACATCACGAACCAGGTGCTCGCGGCGCTGCAGGCGCGCAAGGGCGCCCCGGCCAAGCCCTGAGCCGGCTGCAGGGGGCCTGGACATGCCAGCGCGGCTCGCCGACCTGGCTGTCCGCTTCGGCTGCGAGCTGCGCGGCGATCCAGACGCACTCGTAGATCGCGTGGCGTCGCTGCAGGACGCTGGCCCCGGCTCGATTTCGTTCCTCGCCAATCCGCGCTACAGGCGCCACCTCGCGCATACCCGTGCGACTGCCGTCGTCATCGACGCGGAGTCCGCGGCCGAGTGTCCCGGCAGTGTGCTGGTGGCGAAGAATCCCTATGCCACCTACGCCAGGATCGCACAGGCCCTGTACCCGGCGTCGCCCGTGCTGGGCGGGCGCCATCCGAGCGCCGTCGTCGAGCCGGGCGCGGAAGTGGACCCTTCGGCCTGGATCGGCCCGGGAGCATTCGTCGCGCGCGGTGCGCGCGTGGGCCGGCGCGTGAGCATCGGGCCGGGCTCGATCGTGCTCGAGGACGTCGAGATCGGCGACGATTCGCAGCTCGTCTCACGGGTCACGCTGTGCGCGGGCGTGTGCATCGGCGAACGCTGCATCCTGCAGCCGGGCTGCGTGATCGGCGCGGACGGGTTCGGCCACGCGCCCGACGTCGGCGGTTACGTCAAGGTGCCGCAGGTCGGCACCGTGGTCATCGGCAATGACGTCGAGGTCGGCAGCAATTCCACCATCGACCGCGCAGCGATCGGCAGCACCGTCGTCGAGGACGGCGTCAAGATCGACAACCTGGTGCAGGTCGCGCACAACGTGCGGATCGGCGCCCATACCGTGATCGCCGCCTGCGTCGGGATCTCCGGCAGCACGACGATCGGGAAGCGCTGCATGCTCGGCGGAATGGTCGGCATCGCGGGCCACCTCGAGATCTGCGACGATGTGGCGCTGACTGGCCGCACGACGGTATTCAAGTCGATCGGCAAGCCCGGCGTGTACTCGAGTTCGCTGTGGGCCGACGAGGCGCGGCACTTTCACCGCAATGCCCTGCGGTTCAACAAGCTCGAGGATCTCGCGCGCCGCGTGCGGCGCCTCGAGGGCGCCAATGGAGCGGACAGCGGGGAGGATGAGCATGAGTGAGGCAGGCGGATTCGACATCGACGAGGTGATGCGGCGACTGCCGCATCGCTACCCCTTTCTGCTGGTTGACCGCGTCCTGGAGTGCGTGTCCGGCGAGCGGATCGTCGCGCTGAAGAACGTCACGATGAACGAGGAGTTCTTCGTCGGGCACTTTCCCGGACGCCCGGTGATGCCCGGGGTGCTGATCCTCGAGGCGATGGCCCAGGCGGCCGGCATCCTCACCTTCGTCACCGCCGGCGTTTATCCGGACGAGACGGTCCAGTTCTTCTTCGCGGGAATCGACAAGGCGCGGTTCCGGCGCCCGGTCGTTCCCGGCGACCAGGTCAAGCTCACGGCGACATTCGAGCGCAGAGTCCGCACGATCTGGAAATACTCCACCATGGCCACCGTGGACGGCGCCGCGGTTGCCAGCGCCGAAATGCTGGTCCACTCGGGCTGAGCGCCGGCGGCTGCGAGCGGGACCTGCAAATGACAGCTTCGATTCACCCGACGGCAGTGATCGCGCCCGAAGCCCAGCTCGCGCCGGACGTCTCGGTCGGCGCCTATGCCGTGATCGGCCCGGGCGTGAGCATCGGTCGCGGCACCATCGTGGGGCCGCACGTCGTCATCGAGGGATCGACGAGCATCGGCGAAGGGAACCACATCTTCCAGTTCGCGTCGGTCGGCGCCGATCCGCAGGACATGAAGTATCGCGGCGAGGCGACACGGCTGGAGATCGGCGACCGCAACATGATCCGCGAATGCGCCACGATCCACCGCGGCACCGTGCAGGACGAGGGCATCACGCGGATCGGCAGCGACAACCTGTTCATGGCCTGCTCCCACGTCGCGCATGACTGCGTCGTCGGCAGTCACTGCGTGCTTGCGAACCACGCGTCGCTTGCCGGCCATGTGCGAATTGCGGACTGGGTCATCCTGGGCGGATTCTCGGGTGTCCACCAGTTCGTCCAGGTGGGCACGCACGCCTTCATTGCGAACAACGCTGCCGTGACGCTCGACGTGCCGCCCTACGTAATGGCGGTGGGCCAGCCGGCCGGCGCGCACAGCGTCAATTCAGAGGGCCTCAAGCGGCGCGGGTTCGGGCCCGGGCAGATCCGTAACATCCGCGAGGCATTCCGGCTGCTGTACCGCTCCGGGCTCAAGCTTACCGAGGCATCGGAGCGCCTCACGGCACTGGCCAGCGACCAGCCGGAGCTGCGCGCGCTGGCAGACTTCCTGCCGCAGGCCACGCGCGGCATCGTCCGCTGATCGCGGTCGCCAGCTCGTGAATGCGGCGGTACAGGCGGGATCGTTCGGGCTCGTCGCCGGCGAAGCCTCCGGAGACAACCTCGGTGGACCGCTGGTGGAGGCCCTTGCCAGCCGCGCACCGGGCTCGCGCTTTTTCGGCATTGCCGGGCCGCGCATGGCCGCCGCTGGCTGCGAGGCCTGGCACCACTCCGACGAACTCGCCGTCATGGGGCTCGCCGAAATCGTGCGCCACCTGCCGCGCCTGCTGAGACTGCGACGTGAACTCATTGCGCGCCTGGTCGCGGCTGCTCCGGATGCCTACGTCGGCATTGATTCCCCGGAGTTCAACTTGCGGGTGGCGAAGGCGCTGAAGTCACGCGGCGTGCCGACGGTCCAGTACGTGAGCCCGCAGGTGTGGGCCTGGAGGCAGGGCAGGGTGCGCACGATAGGCAATGCCGTGGACCTGGTCCTCTGCCTGCTGCCGTTCGAGGCGGATTTCTATCGCGCGCACGGCGTGCGCGCCGAGTTCGTCGGCCATCCGCTCGCCGATCGGATTCCGATGGCAAGCGACCGGGACGCAGCGCGCGCGGCACTCGGGCTCGGTGACGGCGCGGCGGTGGTGGCGGTGCTGCCCGGCAGCCGCCGTGCGGAAGTAAGCCGCCTCGGACCGTCCTTCGCAGCGACCATTGCCTGGCTGGCCGCGCGCCGGCCGGATCTTCGGTTCGTGGCGGCGATGGCCGGCGATGCGGCGCGGACGTCCTTCAGCGAGAGCCTCGCGCTGCACGCTCCGGGTGTCGATGTCCGCGTCGTCGATGGCCAGGCGCAGGCCTGCATGGCGGCGAGCGATGCGGTGCTCCTCGCCTCGGGCACGGCCACGCTGGAGGCGACACTGGTCAAGCGGCCGATGGTGGTCGCCTACCGGGTTGCGCCGCTCACGAACTGGCTGCTGCGCGGCCTCAAGCTCGTCAAGACCGAGTACTTCTCGCAGCCGAACCTGCTCGGCGGCCGTGCACTGGTGCCGGAGTTCTACCAGGGACAGGTCCGCCCCGAGGTACTTGGGCCGGCGGTATTGCAGCAACTCGAGCGCCCGGACCTGCGTGAGCTCACCGAGGCATTCACTGACATCCACCGGGCATTGCGTCGCGAAGCCAGCGCCCGGGCGGCCGAGGCGATTCTCGAACTCGTCGCCGGACGACGAACACCGGCATGAATGAGCGCCGGCATCCGCGCCAGGCGGGATTCGATTGGCGCGTGCCCGGGTTGAGCGCAGGCGTGGACGAAGCGGGCCGCGGTCCGCTGGCGGGCCCCGTGGTCGCCGGCGCCGTGATCCTCGACCCGGCGCGGTCAATCGACGGCCTGGCGGACTCCAAGGCGATGCCGCCCGCCCGGCGCGAGGTGCTCGCGCAGGTGATCCGCGCGAGGAGCCTGAGCTGGGCCCTGGGCTGGGCCGACGCGTCGGAAATCGATGCGCTCAACATCCTGCAGGCGACGATGCTGGCGATGCGGCGCGCGCTGGTCGCGCTGCACCTGAGGCCATCCCACGTGGTCGTGGATGGCAATCGCTGTCCCGACCTGCGCGGACTCGGCTTCGAGTGCACCGGCGAGTCCGTGGTCAAGGGTGACGCGACCGTCGCCAGCATCAGCGCGGCATCGATCATCGCCAAGGTCGCTCGCGACGAACTGATGCGCAGGCTCGACCGGGAATACCCGGGCTACGGCTTTGCGGTGCACAAGGGCTACCCGACCGCGGCACATATCGAGGCATTACGGCGTCTCGGCCCATCGGCGGTGCACCGTCGCAGCTTCGGCCCGGTACAATCCTGCCATCCCCGCTGACGCGACCCGCCATGGCACGTTTCGTCCACCTGCGCGTGCACACCGAGTATTCACTCGTGGACGGGGTCGTGCGCGTCAAGAGCGAGCACAAGGACGGCAAGCTGCTGCGCGAGGGCCTGGTCGATGCCTGCGCGCGGCTGGGCATGCCCGCGGTGGCGGTCACGGACCAGGGCAACCTGTTCGCGCTGGTGAAGTTCTACACGGCGGCCCAGGCCCGCGGCCTGAAGCCGCTGGTGGGAGTCGACGCGCTGGTGCAGGAGGAAGGAGAGCGTGCCGAGCCGAGCCGCCTGGTGCTGCTCTGCCAGGACGATCGCGGCTATCGCAACCTGACGCGACTGGTCACGCGTTCCTACCTCGAAGGCCAGGGCCGGCATGGTGCGACGCTGCACCGGTCCTGGCTCAGCACCGACAGCACGGCGGGTCTCGTGGCCTTGTCCGGCGGCCGCGACGGCGACATCGGCCGGGCACTGCTCGCAGGACACGAGGCAGATGCGCGCGCGGCGCTCGCCGCGTGGCTGGCACTGTTCGGTGACCGCTTCTACCTGGAACTGCAGCGGACCGGGCGCACGGGCGAAGAGGAGTACATCGCCGGGTGCCTGCCGCTCGCGGTGGCGCAGGGCGTGCCGGTGGTCGCAACGAACGACGTGAGGTTCCTCGCCCGCGACGATTTCGAGTCGCACGAGGCGCGCGTCTGCATACACGATGGCACGTTGCTGGCGGACCCGTCGCGCCCGCGGCGCTACAGCGAGGAGCAGTACCTGCGTTCGCCCGAGGAGATGGCGAAGCTGTTCTCCGACATTCCCGAGGCGGTCGAGAACTCGGTGGAAATCGCCAGGCGCCTCAACCTCGAGATGCGGCTCGGCAAGGCTTCGCTGCCGGCGTACCCGGTGCCCGCCGGGCAGACCACGGAGGAGTTCCTGCGCGAAGAGTCGCGCAAGGGGCTCGAGGCGCGGCTCGCGGCACCCGCCATGACGCAGCCCACCGACAATCGCGCCACGATCGATCGTGCCGACTACGAGTCGCGGCTCGCGACCGAACTGGGCGTCATCTGCCAGATGGGCTTCGCCGGTTACTTCCTGATCGTCGCGGACTTCATCCGCTGGGCCCGCGAGAATGGCGTGCCGGTCGGTCCGGGTCGCGGCTCCGGCGCGGGCTCGCTGGTGGCCTGGGTGCTCGGGATCACCGACCTCGACCCGCTGCGGCACGACCTGCTGTTCGAGCGGTTCCTCAATCCCGAGCGGGTGTCCATGCCGGACTTCGACGTGGACTTCTGCATGGAGGGCCGCGACCGGGTCATCGAGTACGTTGCCGACCGCTATGGCCGCGACCGCGTCTCGCAGATCATCACCTACGGCACCATGGCCGCGAAGGCAGTGGTGCGCGACGTCGCGCGCGTGCTGGGGATGAGCTACGGGCTTGCCGACGGCATCGCGAAGCTGATCCCGTTCGAACTCGGCATCACGCTGGACGACGCGCTGGAGAAGGAGGACGAACTCCGCAAGCGCTACAAGGCGGAGGACGACGTGCGCGAGTTGATAGACCTCGCGCGCTCGCTGGAGGGCCTGGTGCGAAATGCGGGAACCCACGCCGGCGGCGTGGTGATCGCACCGTCGGTGCTCACCGATTTCGCGCCGCTCTACCGCGAAGACGGCGGCACGACGGTGGTTACGCAGTTCGACAAGGACGACGTCGAGGCCGCCGGCCTGGTCAAGTTCGATTTCCTCGGCTTGAGGACGCTGACGATCATCGACTGGGCGGTACGGACGATAAATGCGGCCCGCGCCGAGGCAGGCGAGCCCGCGCTCGAGATGACGACGCTGCCGATGGAAGACCCGGCGACGTACGCGCTGCTGAAGCGCTGCGAGACGACCGCCGTGTTCCAGCTGGAATCGCGCGGCATGAAGGACCTGATCCGGCGCCTGCAGCCAGACTGTTTCGACGACATCGTGGCGCTGGTCGCGCTTTTCCGTCCGGGTCCGCTGCAGTCTGGCATGGTCGAGGACTTCATCAATCGCAAGCACGGGCGCGTCGCCGGTGCGCTCGACTACCTGCACCCGGACCTGAAATCAGTGCTCGCGCCGACCTACGGCGTGATCCTGTACCAGGAGCAGGTCATGCAGATCCCGCAGGTGCTGGCGGGCTACACGCTCGGCGGCGCCGACCTGCTGCGCCGGGCGATGGGCAAGAAGAAGCCCGAGGAGATGGCCAAGCAGCGCTCGGTATTCGTCGACGGCGCCGTCGCCCGCGGCGTGGCCGAGGACAATGCGGCGCACATCTTCGACCTGATGGAGAAATTCGCGGGTTACGGCTTCAACAAGTCGCATTCGGCGGCCTACGCCGTGCTCTCGTACCAGACCGCCTGGCTCAAGACGCATTACCCGGCGGCGTTCATGGCCGCCGTGCTGTCGTCCGACATGGACAAGACCGACAAGGTCGTCACCATCATCGACGAGTGCAACCGCATGGCGCTCGCGGTCGAGCCGCCCGACGTCAACGAGTCGCAGTACATGTTCACGGTCTCCGGCCCGAAGGCCATCCGCTACGGCCTCGGTGCGATCAAGGGCGTCGGGCAGGCGGCGGTCGAGAACATGCTCGCGGAACGGGCCGCCGGCGGCCGCTTCAGCGACCTGCTCGACCTGTGCCGCAGGCTGGACCTGAATCGTGTCAATCGCCGCGTGCTCGAGGCGCTGGTGCGCGCTGGAGCGCTCGACGCGCTGGGCGAGAACCGCGCGACGCTGATGCACCAGTTGCCCGACGCGATGAAGGCGGCCGACCAGACGGCACGGGCCGAGGCCGCCGGGCAGGACGACCTGTTCGGCCTCGCCGAGCCGGTGCAGCCGCTGCTCCACGACCTGGGCGGCGCGCGCGAGAAGCTGCCCGACTGGAGCGAGGCCGTGAGGCTGGCGGGCGAGCGCGAAACGCTGGGCCTGTACCTGACCGGTCATCCGATCACCGAGTACGAGCGCGAATTGCAGCCCATCATCAGCGGGCGCATCGCGGACGTCGGCGGCGCCCGCCCGGTCGGGTCGAACGAGGGCGGGTGGCGCGGGCCCGGACGAACCGTGACGGTTGCCGGCCTGGTGCTCGAGATCCGCAAGCGTGGCGGGCGCACGAGCTTCGTGCTCGACGACCGCAGCGGGCGGATCGAGGTGACGCTGTTCGAGGACGTCTACCAGCAGTACCGTGCACTCATCGCAAAGGACGCGATACTCGTCGTGGACGGCAACCTGCGCTGGGACGACTTCATCGAGGACTGGCGCATCGCCGCGAAGCGGATACTGGACGTCGACCAGGCCCGGGACCAGTACGCGCGCCGCGTCGTACTGCGCTGGCCGCGCGGCGGGCGGGCCGAGGATGGCCGCAGGCTGGTGACGGAGATCGAGCGTGCGCTGCAGCCCAGCCGCGGCGGGCGCTGCGCGGTTTCGATCCGTTTCCAGCGGAACGACGCCGCCGCACTGGTCAACTTCGGCGATGAGTGGACGGTGCGCCCGTCCCGCGAACTGGTCGAGCGACTCGGGCAGATCGTCGGGCGTGACGGCGTCGAGATCGTGTACGCGCCGCGCACCAGCGGATAGGCCGGTTTCGCGGAGCCCTTTCCTTCGCGGGGCCTTCCAAGGCATCCTTTGTCCCCATGGCACTCAGCTTCCTGGAATTCGAGCAGCCCATCGCCGAGCTCGAGGCAAAGATCGAAGAACTTCGCTTCGTATCCTCGGACGCGGAGGTCAATGTCGGCGAGGAGATCGCCCGGCTCAGCGCCAAGAGCAGGGCGCTCACGACCAGCATTTTCGCCAACCTGTCTCCATGGCAGGTCGCGCAACTCGCCCGCCATCCCCAGCGCCCGTACACGCTCGACTATGCGGCCGCGATCTTCGAGGGCTTCCAGGAACTGCACGGCGACCGCATGTATGCGGACGACCAGGCGATCATCGGCGGACTGGCGCGGCTGGCGGGTCGCCCGGTGCTGCTGATCGGCCACCAGAAAGGTCGCGATACCAAGGAGCGCGTGCGCCGCAACTACGGGATGCCGAAGCCGGAGGGCTACCGCAAGGCGCTGCGGCTGATGAGGCTGGCGGAGCGCTTCAGGCTGCCGGTGGTGACGCTGGTGGACACGCCGGGTGCCTACCCGGGCGTGGGGTCCGAAGAGCGCAACCAGAGCGAGGCGATCGCCCGCAACCTGTTCGAGATGGCCCGGCTGCGGGTCCCGGTGATCACGGCCGTGATCGGCGAAGGCGGATCGGGCGGGGCGCTCGCCATCGGCGTCTGCGACCGCCTGGTGATGCTCCAGTACAGCGTGTATTCGGTCATCTCGCCGGAAGGCTGCGCGTCGATCCTGTGGAAGAGCGCCGACAAGAAGGAACTGGCAGCCGAGGCCATGGGGATCACCGCAGAGCGACTTATGAGGCTCGGCCTGGTGGATGAGGTGCTGAAGGAGCCGCACGGTGGCGCGCATCGCGACCCGCAGGCGATGGCGGATTCACTCAAGGAAGCCCTGGTGCGGCACCTGGGCGAAGTTGCCGCGTGGCCCGAAGACGAGCTCGTCGAGCGCAGGTACGCGCGGCTGCGGGCACAGGGCGCGTTCACCGCGGCCTGAAGCGGTGGCCTTTTCGCCCCGGAGGCTGTCGGTCGCGCTCGAGGAATGCGTCGCGAGCATCGGCCGACCGGTATCGGGTCTGCTGGTTGCGCTGAGCGGGGGCCTGGATTCTACGGTGCTGCTCGCCGCGCTTGCCGCCGGCCGCGACGCGAGCCGCCCGACGCCGCTGCGCGCGATCCACGTCGATCACGGGTTGCACGCGGACTCCGCGCACTGGTCGACGCATTGTGCCGCGCAGGCGGCTGCGCTGCAGGTTCCGTTCGAGTCCGCGAGCGTGGACGCGCGACCGCGGCACGGAGAGAGTCCGGAGGCGGCGGCGAGGGCTGCACGGTACGCCCTGCTCGCGGGGCGGCTCGCGCCGGGCGAGGTCCTGCTCACGGCGCACCACGCGGACGACCAGCTCGAGTCCATCCTGTTGCAATGGTTGCGGGGTGGAGGGGTGCGCGCGGTGGCGGGAATGCAGGCGGTCGGGCGATTCGCCGGCGGCTGGCACGCGCGCCCGCTGCTCGGCTACACGCGTGAGGAACTCAATGCATGGGCGCGGGAATCGGGGCTCCAGTGGCTCAGCGATCCGTCAAATCTCGACCCGCGGTTTGACCGGAACTACCTGCGACTCGAGGTGCTGCCGGCCCTGCGCCGTCGCTGGCCCGCGGCTGCGCGGACCGCAGGACGCGTCGCGGTGCACGCCGCGGAGATGCTGGAGATGGAGGCCGCGATCGCGCGCGCCGACCTCGCGCTTGCGGCCGATGGCCGTGCGTTGTCGTTGAAGCGGCTGGAAATTCTCCCGGCCACCCGCCAGCGGTGGGTGCTGCGCGCCTGGTTGCGCTCGCAGGGCCTGCCGGTGCCGGCGGTCGCGACCCTGGCCGCGGCCATGCGCGACATGGCAGCAGCCGCTGCCGACCGGGTGCCCTGCACGAACTGGCCCGGCGTGCGGCTGTATCGCTACCGGAATCGCCTGTATGCCGAGGCCGAGGCGTCGTGTGCCGCCCGGCTGAAGGAAGGTCAGTGGCCGCAGGATTCCCGGTTCGACCTCGGTGCGCTCGGGACGCTGGAACTCGTGCCGGCAACGGGCACAGGCCTGGACCAGGCGCGGTTGCCACCGGCGTTGGAGGTTACGACGCGCGCCGAGGGCGATGAGTTCGTGCCGGTCGGCGCGACGCATGGCCGGCCGCTGCGCAAGTGGTTGCAGGAGCGTGGAGTCCTGCCATGGCGCCGTGGCCAGCTGCCGATTCTTCGCGCCGGCGGGCAGATCGTGGCGGTCGGCGACCTCGCCTGTGCCGCCCCTTACGCGGCGCGGCCCGGCGAGCCCTCGCTGGCCGTGGCCTGGCACGGCCGGCCGCGATTTACCGAGGCTGAAGCAGCGGAAGTCAAGCCCGGCGCCATCGGCTTGCGCCCTGGTGACTGAGCGGCGCGAGAGTGCCGCTTTCGGTGGCCGGGAGTGGGTCATTCCGATAGACTGCTCTCCCGTCGTGCTTCTCCTGCGACGGTGATCCCTATGACTAAATTCGTCTGCGTGACCGGCGGTGTGGTTTCCTCGCTGGGCAAGGGCATCGCGGCCGCTTCCCTGGGCGCGATCCTCGAGGCCAGGGGCCTCAAGGTCGCCATGGTCAAACTCGACCCGTACATCAACGTGGACCCGGGCACGATGAGCCCGTTCCAGCACGGCGAGGTGTTCGTCACCGACGACGGCACCGAGACGGACCTCGACCTCGGCCATTACGAACGCTTCGTGCGCACCACGACCGGTCGCAACAGCAACTTCACCACCGGGCGCATCTACGAGCGCGTCATTGCCAAGGAGCGCCGCGGCGATTACCTCGGCGCGACGGTGCAGGTGATCCCGCACATCACCGACGAGATAAAGCACTGCATCCGGATGGGCGCGGGCGACGCGGACCTGTGCATGGTGGAGATCGGCGGCACGGTGGGCGACATCGAGTCGCTGCCGTTCCTCGAGGCGATCCGCCAGCTGGGCGTGGAAATGGGCCACGACAACGTGCTCTACATGCACCTGACGCTGATCCCGTACATCGCCACGTCCGGTGAGATCAAGACCAAGCCGACGCAGCACTCGGTGAAGGAACTGCGCTCCATCGGCATCCAGCCCGACGTCCTGCTGTGCCGCTGCCAGGACCCGCTGCCGAACGAGCAACGTCGCAAGATCGCGCTGTTCACCAACGTCGAGGACCGCGCGGTGTTCTCGGCGGTGGACGCCGACGACATCTACAAGATCCCGTTGCTGCTGCACGAGCAGTCGCTGGACGCGATCGTCTGCGAGAAGCTGCGCATCGAGGCGCCCCCGGCCGACCTCAAGGAATGGCAGCAGGTGGTGGCCGCCAAGGGCAGCCCGGACATGACCGTGAACGTGGCCATGGTCGGCAAGTACGTGAACCTGAAGGACGCCTACCTCTCGCTGACGGAGGCGCTGACGCACGCGGGGCTGCGCACGCGCACGCGCGTCAAGCTGCACTTCGTCGAGGCGACCGACATCGAGAAGCACGGCACGGTTTGCCTCGAGGAAATGGACGCGGTGCTGGTGCCGGGCGGATTTGGCGAGCGAGGCATCGAGGGCAAGATCCAGGCAGTGCGCTACGCGCGCGAGCACCGGGTGCCGTATCTCGGCATCTGCCTTGGCATGCAGCTCGCGATCATCGAGTACGCACGGGACGTCGCGGGGCTCGAGGGCGCGCACAGTACCGAGTTCAACCGCGGGTCGCCGCATCCGGTGATCGCGCTGATAACCGAATGGCAGGACCAGAAAGGCACGGTCGAGGAGCGCAGCGAACAGTCGAATCTCGGCGGTACGATGCGTCTCGGCGCGCAGGAGGTGCGGATTTCGCATGGATCCCTGGCGCACTCGGTGTATGGCGCGGACACGATCCGCGAGCGGCATCGCCACCGCTATGAATTCAACAACAACTACCTGCAGCGAATGATGAATGCGGGCCTGCGGTTCTCCGGGTTCTCGTGCGACGGGCTGGTCGAGATCGTCGAGCTTCCGCAACACCCGTTCTTCATTGCGAGCCAGTACCACCCCGAATTCCGCTCCACGCCGCGCGATGGTCATCCGCTGTTCACCGGTTTCATTCGCGCCGCGAGGGACTACCGGGCTGCCCAGCTTCCGGCGGCGGCAGGCGCATGAAGCTCTGCGGGCACGAGGTCGGCCCCGACCGGCCGTTCTTCCTGATTGCCGGCCCCTGCGTCATCGAAAGCGAGGCGCTGGTGCTCGAGGTTGCCGGCCGCATGCGCGAGATGACGCGCGAACTGGCGATCCCCTACATATTCAAGGCGTCATTCGACAAGGCCAACCGCTCGTCGAAGTCGAGCTATCGCGGCCCGGGACTCGACGCGGGCCTCAGGATCCTCGCGAAGGTGAAGCAGGAGCTGGGGCTGCCGGTGCTGACCGACGTTCACGAGGACACGCCGCTTGCCGAGGTCGCCTCGGTGGTCGACGTGCTGCAGACACCCGCCTTCCTGTGTCGCCAGACCAACTTCATCCTCGGCGTTGCGGCGGCCGGCAAGCCGGTGAACATCAAGAAGGGACAGTTCCTGTCTCCCTGGGAAATGTCCAACGTGGTGGACAAGGCCCGCTCGACCGGCAACCAGCAGGTGATGGTCTGCGAGCGCGGCTTCAGCTTCGGCTACAACAACCTCGTGTCCGACATGCGGGGCCTGGCGGTGATGCGCGCGACCGGCGCGCCGGTGGTTTTCGATGCCACTCATTCGGTGCAGTTGCCGGGCGGGCAGGGCAGCGCCTCCGGCGGACAGCGCGAGTTCGTGCCGGTGCTCGCGCGTGCCGCGGTCGCCGCGGGCGTGTCGGGACTCTTCATGGAAACCCATCCCGAGCCGGAGAAGGCGCTCTCCGACGGGCCCAATGCGTGGCCGCTCGACCGGATGCGGTCGCTGCTCACGATGCTCAAGGAAATTGATGCCGCGGTGAAGTCGCGGCCGTACGAGGAATCGAGCCTATGACGAAGATCATCGACATCAGGGCGCGCGAAATCGTCGATTCGCGCGGTAATCCCACGGTAGAAGCGGACGTGCACCTCGAGGGCGGCGCGGTCGGTCGCGCGGCCGTGCCGTCTGGTGCGTCGACCGGAAGCCGCGAGGCCGTGGAACTCCGCGACGGCGACAAGGCGCGCTACGGCGGCAAGGGCGTGCTGAACGCCGTGGCGAACGCGAATGGCGAGATCCGCTCGGCGCTGCTCGGCCGCGACGCGCGCGACCAGGAAGGGCTCGACGCGCGCATGATCGAGCTCGACGGCACCGAGACCAGGTCGCGCCTGGGCGCGAACGCGATCCTGGCCGTGTCGCTGGCCGCCGCGCATGCGGTCGCACGCTCCTCGGGACAGGGTCTCTACCGGCTGGTCGGCGGGCCGGGGCCGAAGGTCATGCCGGTGCCGATGATGAACATCATCAATGGCGGCGCGCACGCGGACAACAGCGTGGACATCCAGGAATTCATGGTGCTGCCGGTGGGCGCGCCCAGCTTCAGCGAGGCTCTTCGCTGCGGTGCCGAGATCTTCCACACGCTGAAGAAGGTGCTGCACGAGCGAGGCCTGGCCACCGCGGTGGGCGACGAGGGCGGCTTCGCTCCCGACCTGCCCTCGAACGAGGCTGCGCTCGAGACCATCCTCGAGGCGGTGGGACGCGCCGGGTACGCTGCCGGGCGCGACGTGTTCCTCGGTCTCGATGCAGCCGCATCCGAGTTCTACCACGACGGCGTCTATGACCTCGCGTCCGAGGGTCGGAAGTTCACCTCGGCGCAGTTCGTCGACTATCTCGCGGGCCTGGTGGATCGTTTCCCGATCATCACGATCGAGGACGGCATGGCAGAGCAGGACTGGGACGGCTGGTCGATCCTGACGCAGAAGCTCGGCCGCAAGGTGCAGATCGTCGGCGACGACCTGTTCGTCACCAACACGAAGATCCTGCGCGAGGGCATCGCCCGCGGCATCGCCAACTCCATCCTGATCAAGCCGAACCAGATCGGCACGCTCACCGAGACGCTGGCCGCGATCGACATGGCAACGACCGCAGGCTACACGTCCGTGATATCGCATCGCTCCGGCGAGACCGAGGACAGCACGATTGCCGACATCGCGGTCGCAACCACGGCGACCCAGATCAAGACCGGTTCGCTGTGCAGGTCGGACCGCATCGCCAAGTACAACCAGCTGCTGCGCATCGAGGCCGAACTCGGCACGGATGCAAGCTATGCGGGCCGCAAGGCGTTTCCGGTTCCGTTGCCGACCGGCGGCGCCTGATCGCAGCGAGAACACCTGCCCATGGTTTCTGGTAACCTCCCGCGCCCATGATCATCCGCATCGTTGCCGGCTTCCTGTTTGCGGCCGTGCTCGCGCTGCAGTACCGGCTCTGGGTCTCGCCCACCGGCATGCGCGACGTGTGGCGCACCGAGAAGGCGATCGCCAGCCAGGTCGAGGAGAACGCCAAGCTGCGCGAACGCAACCGCACGCTGGCGGCCGAGGTCCGCGACTTGAAGGAAGGCCGCGCGGCAATTGAAGAGCGCGCCAGGACCGACCTCGGCATGATCGGGTCGAACGAGACCTTCTTCCAGGTCGTCCCGCCGACCCCGGTCGCGGAGCAGCCTCCGGCCGAGCAGCGTCGGACCGCGCAGGCCGAGCAGCAATGAGCCGGCCCGCGCGCCGCTGGGCCGTCGTCGTGGCGGCCGGGCGCGGCGAGCGGTTCGGTGGTTCCACGCCGAAGCAATACACGCCGCTGCTCGGCCGGCCGGCCTTGTCCTGGTCGTTGGCCGCGCTGCTCGCATCGCCGGCGGTGGATGGAGTGGTGGTGGCACTCGCGCCGCGAGACCGCCGCTGGAAGCGCCTTGCTGAATCGCGCAGTCCGCGCGTCAGCACCTGTGTCGGCGGCGATCGTCGCGAGGCCTCGGTGTCGAATGCCCTGCTTTCGCTGGCAGCGCGGGCGCACGACGATGACTGGGTGATCGTCCACGACGCGGCGCGGCCATGCCTCAGGCGCGAAGACCTGGACAAGCTGATTGCGGCAACCCGGCGCGACCCGGTGGGCGGATTGCTCGCGATACCGGTCCCGGACACGCTCAAGGTGGCTGATGGCAGGGGCCGCAGCGTGCGCACGGCGGACCGCGCGGCCCTGTGGCGCGCGCTCACGCCGCAGATCTTCCGTTACGGCCTGCTGCGCCGCGCGCTCGCGCTGTGCGTGGAACGCGAGCGCGTGGTTACCGATGAGGCCTCGGCAGTCGAGGCGCTGGGACTCCGGCCGCGACTGGTGCCGGGAAGAAGCGACAACATCAAGCTGACGACGCCCGCCGACCGCGTGCTTGCGGAGGCGATCCTGCGGGCCGGGAGGCGAACATGAGGGTGGGCATCGGCTATGACGTGCACGCATTCGGGCCCGGCGACCACGTCGCGCTGGGCGGAGTCCGGATACCGCACGAGCGAGGGGTCGTGGCGCATTCGGATGGCGACGTGCTGCTGCATGCGCTGTGCGACGCGCTGCTCGGTGCCATGGGGCTCGGTGACATCGGCCAGCACTTCCCCGACGATGACCCGCGCTGGCGCGGCGCGGACAGCAGGCAGTTCCTGCGTCATTGCGCGACGTTGCTCGCAGCGCATCACTGGCGACTGGTGAATGCGGACGTCACCGTGATCGCCGAGGCACCGCGTCTCGGTGCCCACCGGGCACAGATGCGCGCACACATCGCGAACGACCTGGCTTGCGACGAGCAGCGAATCAACGTCAAGGCGACCACGCACGAAGGTCTCGGGTCGCTCGGCCGCTCCGAGGGCCTCGCGGCCCAGGCGATCGTGCTGCTGGCACGCGCCGACGGTTCGAAGCGCGGCCGCTGAAATCGTGGAGCTTCCGTACGCACACGGCGCACCGCCCCTGGCGGGACGGTTCCGGGTCGAGCCCGAGGACTTCTTCGTCGAGGAGGTGCTGGGCTTCGATGCGGACGGCAGCGGCAGCCACGTGCTGCTGCTGGTGGAGAAGCGCGATGCAAACACCGGCTGGGTCGCGGCCGAGCTTGCGCGCGCGGCCGGCATTGCGTCGCGCGACGTCGGCGTGAGCGGGCAGAAGGACCGGCGCGCCGTCGCGCGGCAGAGCTTTTCATTGCCCTGGCCGGCTTCGGTTCCGCTGGACGGGTGCCTGGCTTTCTCGGGAGAGGGTTACCGGGTGCTCGCGGCGCAACGTCACGGCCGCAAGCTCAGGCCCGGGTCGCACCGCGCCAACCGCTTCACGATCCGGCTGCGGGACGCCTCGGGTGACCGAGCGGCGATCGAATCGCGGCTCGCGCTGGTCGGTTCCGCCGGTGTCCCGAACTATTTCGGGCCGCAGCGATATGGCCGCGGCCAGGCAAACCTCGCGATCGCGCGCGACTGGGCTGCCGGAGGCACGGCGCCGCGCGACAGGGCGCGGCGTGGGTTCGCCCTGTCGACCGCGCGCAGCGAGATCTTCAACCTGGTGCTTGCGGAGCGCGTTCGTCGCGGCGACTGGGACCGCCTGCTGGCCGGGGAGGCCGTGATCCTGGACGGCAGGCGCAGCTTCTTTCGCGCAGACGAGATCGACGCGGCGCTGGTGGAACGATGCGACGCGATGGACCTGCATCCCAGCGGTCCGCTGTGGGGGCGGGGACCGCTCGAGGCCGGTGGCGAAGCGCTGGCCGTCGAGGAATCCATCGTGGCGACGGAGCCGGCCCTTCGCGAACTGCTCGAGGCGCATGGCATGGACCAGGAACGCCGCAGCCTGCGCCTGCCGGTGCGATCTCTCCAATGGCGATTCGAAGACGATTCCGTATGCCTGTCGTTCGAGTTGCCGCGCGGGACCTTCGCGACCTCGGTGCTGCACGAGGTCCTGCAGGGAGCGTGGGACACGGGCGAGAACGGCGCAGCGTGACGCCCCGGGCCGTGGGGCGCCCGTCGCGAAACCATTGCCCCGGCGCTTACCAGATGAGGTCGTCGGGCACCGTGAAGTCGCGGTAGGGATCGTCCTCGGGCGTCGACGCCGCATCGGGCTGGTCGAGCGCAATCACCGCGCCGGCATCGCGTTCGCGGACCAGTGCCGCTGCCTCCGCAGGGATCATGTCGTAGCGGCCGTCGCAGCGCGCGATGACCACGGTGCCGGCGACCAGCCGCGCACGCAGGTTGGCGTCCACGGCGATGCGACGGATCTTTCCGCCGTCCACGAAATTATAGTAATCGTCGGTCTCGGGGCTGGGTATCCGGTGCTGGTCGATGATCTGGCGCAACTGCGCGCGTCGCGCCCGGGCCTCGATCTTCGCCTGCTGCTGCCGATTGAGTTCCCGGTCCCGCGCAGCCTTCGCCGCGCGTGCCGCATCGTCGGCGGCCTTGCTGCTGGTCCCCGCCGGCGGACTGCGGCCCTTGCCACCGCGGAAAGGTTGTTTCGCGCGCTCGGACCGGGCCGCCTCCTTTTTCGTGACCAGCCCCGCTTTCAGCAACTGGTCGCGCAGCGAATCGCTCATGTGTGTCCTCGAGAGGTGACAGTGCGCCGGATCGCCGCTACCGGCGGCCGGGATGATTCCAGTATAGTGCCGCGACTTCCCAGCGGTTTCCCAGCTTGAGAATCCTAGTCAGCAACGACGACGGCTATCGCGCCGAGGGTCTGCAGCGCCTGGCCGACGTGCTGCGCCCGCTGGCGGAGGTCACGGTGGTCGCGCCCGACCGCAATCGCAGCGGCGCCAGCAATTCACTGACGCTCGACGTGCCGGTGCGGGTGTTCCCGTTCGGGGACGGCATGTACTACGTCAACGGGACGCCCACCGACTGCGTGCACCTGGCGGTCTCGGGCCTGTTCGACTTCGACCACGACATGGTGGTCTCCGGCATCAATGACGGCGCCAACCTCGGCGACGACGTGCTCTACTCAGGCACCGTGGCCGCGGCCGTCGAGGGCCGGTTCCTCGGCCTGCCGACCATGGCCGTTTCACTCGTCGTACGCCAGGGCCGGCACTTCGACACCGCCGCCAGGGTCGCGTGCGAGCTGGTCATGAGGCTGCAGCGCAGTCCGCTCGACAGCGCGATGATCCTCAACGTGAATGTCCCGGACCTGCCCTACGAGCAATTGCGCGGATTCCAGGTGACGCGGCTCGGCCAGCGCCACAAGTCGGAACCGGTCGTCAAGTCGGCCGATCCACGTGGCCGCGCGGTGTACTGGGTCGGTCCGGCCGGAGAGGGTGCGGACGCGGGCGAGGGCACCGACTTCGATGCGATTGCCCGCGGATTCGTCTCGGTCACGCCGCTGCAGGTGGACCTGACGCGTCATTCGGCACTGGCCGAGGTCGGCGAGTGGCTCGCTGGGCGCGCGCCGTGACGGCTGGGGCCACGTGAACGGTCCCCGCATGACCGGCATCGGCATGACCTCGGCTCGCACCCGCGACCGGCTGGTAACGCGGCTGCGCGAACAGGGAATCGCCGATCCGAACGTGCTCGAGCGCATACGAGCCGTGCCACGGCACGTATTCATGGACGAGGCGCTCTCCAGCCGCGCCTACGAGGACACGGCACTGCCGATCGGGCACGGGCAGACGATATCGCAACCCTACATCGTCGCGCGCATGACCGAGGCCCTGATCGAGGGCGGTGCCCCACGCAAGGTGCTGGAAGTCGGCACCGGTTGCGGCTACCAGACCGCCGTGCTGGCGCCGCTGGTCGCGACGCTGTACAGCGTGGAGCGCATTGCGGCGCTGCAGCTGCGCGCGCGCCGCGCGATGCGTGATCTGAAGATCACCAACGTGTTCATGCGCCACGGCGACGGTTTCGAGGGCTGGCCCCCTTACGCACCCTACGACGGCATCATCGTCGCGGCCGCGGCGATGGCGGTGCCTGCGGCGCTGCAGAACCAGCTTGGCAACGGAGGCAGGCTGATCATGCCGGTCGGCCCGGACCGCGAGCAGCAGCTGATTCGCGTGACGCGGCGTGGCGACAACTTCGAGCGCGAGGTGCTCGGGTCGGTGACCTTCGTGCCACTGCTGCAGGGACTGGGCTGAGGCATCGACCGCGATGACCCGGCCGGTGGGATGACGCCGAAGTCACTGCTGCGAGCCGCGTTCGATGCGGCGCTCGAGGCCGCGCAGCCTGAAAAGCGCCTGCCCGGATTCCTGCCATGCGCGCCACGCGGCCGCACCGTCGCGATCGGCGCCGGCAAGGCTGCCGCTGCGATGGCTCTCGCGCTGGACCAGCACTGGCAGGGCGGGCTCACCGGTGTCGTCGTGACTGCGACCGGGCATGGCCTCGCCTGCCCGCGTATCGAGGTGCTCGAAGCCGCGCACCCCGTGCCCAGTGAGGCAGGCGAGCGCGCGGCGCGGGAGATGTTGCGGCGTGTTGCCGGCCTGGGCCCCGACGACCTGGTCATCTGCCTGCTGTCGGGTGGCGGTTCGGCATTGATGTCGTTGCCGGCCCGCGGCCTGGCATCGAGCGAGAAGCAGGCGATCACCCGCGAGCTGCTGCGTTCCGGCGCGACGATCTCCGAGATCAACTGCGTGCGCCGGCATCTCTCGGGAATCAAGGGCGGCAGGCTCGGCGTCGCCTGCAGTCCTGCCCGACTCGTGACGCTGGCCATCTCGGACGTGCCCGGCGACGACCCGGTCGACATCGCCTCCGGTCCGACCGTGGCCGATCCGACGAACTGTGCGGACGCGCTGGCGATCCTGGGTCGCCGCGAAATCGTGGCGCCATTGCATGTGCGGGAGTCTCTTTCGGCGGGCCGCTGGGAATCGGTAAAGCCGGGCGACCCGCGACTCGCGCGCGCTGAGTACCAATTGGTGGCCACGCCGCAGCAGTCGCTCGACGCCGCCGCCGAGACCGCCCGGGAGCAGGGCGTGACACCGCTGATCCTGTCCGACCGGCTCGAAGGCGAGGCGCGGACAGTCGGTCGCGAAATGGCGGCGATCGCACTCGCGGTGGCGCGCGGTGCGGGGCCTGCGCGAGCTCCGTGCCTGTTGTTGTCCGGCGGGGAGACGACGGTCACGGTGCGCGGTGGCGGCCGCGGCGGCCGCAACGTCGAGTTCCTGCTGTCGTTCGGCATCGCGCTCGGTCCGTCCGCGAACATTTACGCAATCGCCTGCGACACCGACGGCGTGGACGGCACGGAACCGATCGCGGGCGCCGTGTGGGGGCCTGGCACGCTGGAGCGCGCCGCACGGCTCGGACTGGAGCCCACGGCGTTCCTCGATGCCAACGACGCGCATTCCTTCTTCGGGGCGCTGGGTGATGGCGTCGTAACCGGTCCGACGAGGACCAACGTCAACGACTTCCGCGCGATCCTGGTGATGACGGCGGCGTAGCAGGCGTCGAGTAGCCGGCGTCGACTAGTATGCGGGTTCGACGATCAGCGCGGCCGCGACATCGCGGCCTTCGGCGGCAAGCACGTTGTAGGTCCGGCAGGCGGCACCCGTGTCCATGACCTCGAATCCGAGGCCGGTGGAATAGAGCGCTGCCATCGTCGCACGCTCCGGAAACACCTGGCGAAGGCCCGAGCCGATCAGCAGCACTTCCGGGCGCAGGCGCAGCAGCGGCTCGAGGTCCTCGGCCAGCAGTTCGGTAATGCCGGTTGGCCGCCAGTCCTCGATCAGCGTCGTCGGGGTGACGATGACGCTGCGACCAAGGCTGCGGTCGCCGATCCGGATCAAGCCCGGGCCGTATCCGCGCACCACGTTTATTGTTGTCGGCTGGTCGAGACTGATCTTCATGGCGTTAACATACCGGAACAGGACCCGGCAGGTCACCGCCGCGGTATTGCAGTTCCGGGAGGTTTGAACGTGATCGAGCGCGGGCAGAATCGTCTGCGGGTCGTGCTGCCGTGGCTCGAGCCAGCGCTCGGCGCCGCCGCCGAGGGCCGCGCCTGCCTGCGCTTGCCTGCCGCGGAATGGCTGCTGGCACGTGGACGGCCGAATCCAGTCGCCGGGCATGCCGTGGCGGGAGTGGCTGCTGGCACCAGTCGCGGCAGGTACAGGCCTGCTGCGTCGATGTCCTGCCGGTCCCGCGATGCGCGCAAACAGCACCGGCACGGCACCGGCAGGCACCTGGGCCTGCGCGAGGCCGGTACACCTCGCAACCGCCATCGAGCACCTGCGTCTCGCCCCCGGGGACCTGGGCATCAGTGCCGAGGAATCGCGCGCGCTGCTCGGGCACGTCAACCAGCATTTCGAGGGGCGCGGATTCAGGCTGCATTCGCAGGCGACATCTGCCGACTGGCTGCTGGAATGCGACGAGTCGATCGAATGCGACACCGCCGAGCCGGAACTCGCCGTGGGGCGCAGTATCCGGGACCTGATGCCCGTCGGACGCGACGGTAGCCGGATTCGCGCGCTGATGAACGAGATCCAGATGCTGCTGCACGAGCATCCAGTCAACCAGGATCGCGCAGGCGACGGGCGACCGGCGATCAACACACTGTGGCTCTGGGGGTTTGGCCGCCTGGAGGAGACCGACGAGGTGAGCCTGCCGATGCTGTACACGGACGATGCATGGTTGTCGGGAATCTGGCGCCTGAACGGCCTGCAGAGCGAGCCACTGGACGCGCTTGCGACCGGCATCGATACGCGAGGAGGCCAGGCGCTGGTCGCAGCTGCACGCCCGCCGGACGACAGCCCGTCCGGGAATGGCCTGATGGACGCGCTCGCGCGGGTCGAGCGAGACTGCTTTGCGCCCGCACTGTCTGCGCTGCGCTCAGGGATCGTCAGCGGCGTGGACCTGCTTCCGGGCGATGATCGCGCGTATGCCGTGGAGCGCAGTGCAAGGTTCAAGTTCTGGCGCCGCGCGAAGCCACTCCCCCGGGTGACTGCATGAGCCGCCGCATCCTGCGACGTGCGATCGACGAGCAGCGCCTGCCCGGCGCCACTGCAGGCCTGCACCCCGCACTGCGTCGCGTCTATGCGGCGCGCGGCGTCGAGGCGGCGGAGGATCTCGATCTCGGCCTCGAGCGCCTGCTGCCGGTCGGCACGCTTGGCGGTGTGGACGCTGCCGCGGACCTGCTGCTCGACTGCCATCGCGGCGGCGGCCGCGTGCTGGTGATCGGCGACTTCGACGCCGATGGCGCGACCAGTACCGCCGTGGTGGTGCGGCAGTTGCGTCGCCTCGGGTTCGCCGATCCGGGCTTCCTGGTGCCGGATCGCTTCAAGTTCGGCTACGGGCTGACGCCGGAAATCGTGCGTGTCGCCGCGCAATCACGGCCGTCGCTGATCGTAACGGTCGACAACGGCATTTCATCGCTGGAGGGCGTGGCCGAGGCGAATCGCTCCGGGATCCAGGTCCTGGTCACGGACCACCACCTGCCGGGCCGCGCGCTTCCGGAAGCCGCGGCCATCGTGAATCCCAACCTGCCCGGTGAGCGCTTCGCATCGAAGTCGCTGGCCGGGGTGGGTGTCGCTTTCTACGTGATGGCGGCCCTGACCCGACGGATGCGCGAGGCAGGCATGGTAGCTGCGGACGCCGATGCAAACCCCGCGGACCTGCTCGACCTGGTGGCGCTCGGCACGGTGGCCGACGTGGTTCCGCTGGACGTGAACAACCGGATCCTCGTCGCGCAGGGACTGCGTCGCATTCGCGCCGGTCGCTGCGCGCCGGGATTGCGGGCGCTGCTGGAAGCCGCGGGGCGTTCCGTGGAGGGCGTGTTTGCACAGGACCTGGGCTTCCAGGCCGGGCCACGCCTGAACGCGGCCGGTCGTCTCGAGGACATGTCACTCGGCATCGAGTGCCTCCTGACGGCCAGCGAGGCCGAGGCACGGGAGCTCGCTGGCCGGCTGTCGCAACTCAACAGCGATCGCAGGGAACTCGAGGGCCGCATGCAGGTGGAGGCGCTCGCCCAGGTCGAGGCCCTGGTTGCAGGGCTCGAAGGGAACATGCCTGCCGGCTTGTGCCTGTTCGACGCGGGCTGGCACCAGGGAGTGATCGGCCTGGTCGCGTCACGGATCAAGGAGCGCGCTCATCGGCCGGTGATAGCGTTTGCGCCCGGAGACGCGGGCTGGATCAAGGGCTCCGCGCGCTCCGTGCCTGGCGTCCATGTGCGCGACGTGCTCGACGCGGTCGCGACACGCAATCCCGGCATGCTCGAGAAGTTTGGCGGGCACGCAATGGCGGCCGGCATGACCCTGCGCGAGTCCGTGCTGGGCGATTTCGAGCGCGCTTTTGCCGAGGAGGTGGAGCGGCGCATCGACTCGCACACGCTCGGCGGCGACCTTCACAGCGACGGACCCCTGCTGCCCGGCGAGTTCAACCTCGATACGGCACTGGCGCTGCGCGATGGCGGGCCCTGGGGCTCGGGCTTTCCCGAGCCGGCATTCGATGGGTGCTTCGGAGTGCTGGATACGCGGATCGTCGGCGAAAGGCACCTGAAGCTGCGCCTCAAGGCCGCGTCCGGCGAGATTGCCGACGCCATCGCATTCCGGTACCTGGACGACGCCTCCGCCCCGACGCCGCGGCTTCAGCAGGAGGTCGAGCTGGTCTACCGCCCCTCGATCAACGAGTACGCTGGCACGCGCCGCCTGCAGCTGGTGTCGGAATGGCTGCGACCATTGCCGTGATAAGCTTGCCAGTTCGTCACGTTTTCCCACTATCCGGTTCCCAGATGGAAACGAATCCGATCCGCCGCTCACTTGAAGACCTCGCGCAGCGCTCTCGTGCGCTCAGGGGGTATCTTTGACTACGAGGGTCGCAGCGAACGACTGACCGAGGTCCTGCGCGAGCTCGAGGACCCGGCGATCTGGAACAAGCCGGAGCGAGCCCAGGAACTCGGCCGCGAGCGCACTGCGCTCGAGGCAGTGGTCGGCACGCTCGACAAGATGCACAAGGGGCTGGCCGAGGCGACCGAGCTGCTCGAGCTCGCCGAGGCGGAGGACGACGAAGGGACCGTGAGAGCCGTCGAGCAGGATGCCGCGCGCATCGAGCGCGAAATCGAGCGGCTCGAGTTCCGCAGAATGTTCCCTGGCGAGATGGACGCGCACAACTGCTTCCTGGACATCCAGGCCGGCGCCGGCGGTACCGAGGCCCAGGACTGGGCGCAGATGCTGATGAGGATGTACCTGCGCTGGGCGGACAAGCAGGGATTCAAGGTCGAGGTCACCGACCAGGGCGACGGCGAAGTCGCGGGCATCAAGAGCTGCTCGATGCTGATCGAAGGGGAATACGCCTACGGGTGGCTGCGCACCGAGACCGGCGTGCATCGCCTGGTGCGCAAGTCGCCATTCGACTCGAATGCCCGTCGCCACACCTCGTTTGCGTCGGTGTTCGTCTCCCCCGAGGTGGACGACGACATCGCCATCGACATCAATCCGGCCGACCTCGAGATGGACGTGTATCGTTCCAGCGGCGCGGGCGGCCAGCACGTCAACAAGACCGAGTCGGCGGTCCGCATACGGCACATGCCGAGCGGCATCGTCGTGGCATGCCAGAGTGAGCGAAGCCAGCACAAGAACCGCGCCACCGCGATGAAGATGCTGAAGGCGAAGCTCTATGAGCTCGAGGTCAACAAGCGCAATGCGGCCGCCAAGGTGCTCGAGGACTCGAAGTCGGACGTGAGCTGGGGCAACCAGATCCGTTCGTACGTGCTGGACCAGTCGCGCATCAAGGATCTCCGCACCGGCGTCGAGATCGGCAACACGGGCGCGGTGCTCGACGGGGACCTCGATCCGTTCCTCGAGGCTAGCCTGAAGCAGGGGCTCTGATGGTGGCACGTGGTTACAAGGCGCGGTGAAAGCGTCGAGGGATTGCTGGAATGACTGACGAAAAAGCCGAGGTCGAGGTCAACCACCTGATCGCCGAGAGGCGCGCCAAGCTGGCGCGGCTGCGCGAGCGGGGCAATGCGTTTCCCAACGACTTCCGCCGCGACGCCACCTCCGAGGAACTGCACGTCGGCTACGACGCCCATCCGCCCGAGTGGTTCGAGGCCAACCCGACCGTCGTGACCATCGCCGGACGGATGATGTTCAAGCGCGTGATGGGCAAGGCGAGCTTCGCCAAGCTGAAGGACCGCACCGGGTTGATGCAGGTGTTCCTGCAGCGCGACGCGCTCGGCGAGACCTACGAGGAGTTCAAGGGCTGGGACGTCGGCGACGTGGTCGGTGCCGAGGGCACGCTGTTCAAGACGCGCACCGGCGAACTCTCGGTACGCGTCGAGCGCCTGCGGCTGCTGGTCAAGTCGCTGCGCCCGCTGCCCGACAAATGGCATGGACTCTCCGACGTCGAGCAGCGCTACCGGCAGCGCTACGTCGACCTGATAGTCAACGACGATGCGCGCGAGGTGTTCGTCGCGCGCAATCGCATCGTGCAGTTCCTGCGCAGCTTCCTCGAGGCGCTGGACTTCATGGAGGTGGAGACGCCGATGATGCAGGTCATCCCGGGCGGCGCCGTGGCCCGGCCGTTCGTGACCCACCACAACGCGCTCGACGTTGACATGTACCTGCGCATCGCGCCCGAGCTCTACCTGAAGCGCCTGGTCGTCGGCGGCTTCGAGCGGGTCTACGAGCTGAACCGGAATTTCCGCAACGAGGGATTGTCGACGCAGCACAATCCCGAGTTCACGATGCTCGAGCTGTACCAGGCCTACGCCGACTACCACGACCTGATGGACATGGTGGAGCGCATCTTCCAGGGCCTGGCGGACACGATCGTTGGTTCCCGGCAGGTGGAATACCAGGGCGAGACGTTCGAGTTCGGCACAGCATTCCGCCGTGTCACGATCGAGGACCTTGTCGTCGAGCACGTGCAGGGCTTCGATCGCTCGCGCATCCGCGATTTCGACTACCTGCGCGAGGTCTGCGGGAGGCTCGGCATCGCCGTGGACGCGGCCGACGGCCCGGGGAAGCTGCAGGTCGAGATATTCGACAAGACGGGCGAGCACCAGCTGCGGCAACCGACGTTCGTGTATGCATATCCTGCCGAGGTCTCGCCGCTCGCGCGCCGCAACGACGACGACCCGTTCATCACCGACCGCTTCGAGTTCTTCGTCGGCGGTCGCGAGCTGGCAAACGGATTTTCGGAGCTGAACGACCCTGATGACCAGGCCGCGCGCTTTCGCGAGCAGGTCGCGCGCAAGAGCTCGGGTGACGAGGAGGCGATGTTCTACGACGCCGACTACGTGCGTGCGCTCGAATACGGCCTGCCGCCCACGGCCGGGCTCGGCATTGGCGTGGACCGCATGGTCATGCTGTTCACCAACCAGCCGTCGATTCGCGACGTGCTGCTATTCCCGCACATGCGCCCCGAATAACGGCTCCGTCGTCGACGCCCTTGGGCAACCTGCAGCTGTTCGCCGCCTGCGTCGCGATCTGGGGTTCGACCTGGCTTGCCATCAAGTTCCAGCTCGGTGTCGTCGCGCCGGAGGCGAGCGTCGCGTACCGCTTCCTGCTCGCATCGCTGCTGCTGTTCGCGTATTGCCTGGCCAGGGGTCTGTCGCTGCGATTCTCGCGGCGCGACCAGGCCTGGATCGCGCTGCAGGGCCTGCTGATGTTCGGCGCGAGCTACGTGCTGGTGTATTTCGCCGAGCAGCATCTCGCATCGGGCCTGGTTGCGGTCGGCTACTCGGCGAGCCCGTTGCTCGGCATGCTGGGGTTGCGGCTGTTCCTCCGCACGCCGATGACCGCGCAGCTCGCGGTCGGTTCGCTGCTGGGAATCTCAGGCATCGCGCTGGTGTTCGCGCCGGAAATTACCCAAGCCGGTATCGCGGCACCCCCGACGGCGGGGATCGTCCTCACGGCCCTGTCGGTGCTGCTGTCTTCGCTCGGCAGCGTGGTTGCGCACCGCAATCACGACGCGGGCATCCCGATCTGGCAGAACATGGCGTTCGGCATGCTCTATGGCGCGGGGTTCGCGGCATCGCTGAACATCGTCGCCGGGAATTCGTTTGCATTTTCGGCGACGCACGCCTACGTGCTGTCGCTGCTGTACCTCGCCGTGTTTGGCTCCATCCTGGCGTTCGCCGGTTTCCTCACCCTGATCGGGCGCATCGGTGCCGCGCGCGCGGGCTACGTGGGCGTGATGGTGCCGGTCATCGCGCTGGCGGTGTCGGCCGTGTTCGAGGGCTTCCGCTGGCAGTTGCTTACCTGGGCAGGCATGGCCGTGGCGGTGGCGGGCAACGTACTGGTGCTACGCAACGCCAGCCGCCGCTGATGGGCCTGGTGACCGGGCCGGTGGCGCGCGACCGCAGCGGGTGAAGGCACGTGCGTGCCCTGGTCAGTCGGCTTGGCCCGGCGTGACGGCGTAGGGCAGTTCGACGGGCTCTGCCGACCGGCCGTCCCCGGTCTGCAACGACCGTCCTCGCGCGTCGAGACTCGTAACGGCCAGCAGGCGGACGCTGTCGTCCAGCGCGGCCGCCACCAGCACCTCGGCCACCTTGGTCCCGTCGAGGTACAGGCCCGAAAGCGTCGCAGGCGCGTCACCGGCTGCCATCCGGTAGCCCAACAGCCTGCGCTTGATGCGGCCGAGGTGCTGGGTCCGCGCGACTATTTCCTGTCCCGTATAGCAGCCCTTGGTGAAGCTGATCGCGTCGAGCAGGTCGAGGTTCAGCATCTGCGGCACGAAAGCTCCAGAGCTTGCGGCGAACACCTGCGGCAACCCGTCGCCGATGTCGAGCGCGTTCCATGCATCGAGCGCGCTGTCGCGTACACCGATCGGCACTGCAGCGTCGTCGACCGGGGTCGAGGCGCGAACGGACGCCGCCAGCGACGCAGTCGCGGCCATCGCGAGCACGCGGCGCCCGGGCGCGTAGTCGAAGACGATTGACTGCGTTCCGGGCCGCTCGTGGACAGGCAAATTCGCAGGCGTCGCGAGCCGCTGCTCCGGCCCGGCGCCATCCGATTCGACATCGTCCGTGGTCCAGGCCACCTGCAGGTCGTTCGCGATCCGCAGCTGTACCTTGGAGCGCAGCACGAACCGACTCAGCAGGGCGTGCACCGGTTCGAGCAACCCGGTCGGGAGCAGCGCGTAAACGGTCCCGTCGACCAGCCGCAGCCGGGGCAGGGCAACCACTCGGCCCTGGGGCGTATTGAGGGCTGCGAGCTGCGTGCGACCGTCCGCGAGCAGGCGCACGTCGCTGCTGAGCTGGCCCTGCAGGAACCCGAGCGCGTCGGGTCCGGCCACGGTCAATACGCCGAGGAAAGGCAGGGGGGTCGGCATGGTTGTATCAGGAATCCTGGCCATGGGGCTGGTGGTGCATTCTACGGGGGCCGCACCCGGTCCCGGCGACCGCGGGCCCGCTTATTTGCCTGCGCGGGACCGGTATCGCAAGCCATCGGTGGATGGGCTCCCGGGGCGTTGATCCTGAAGGCAATTTTGTCTTTGTTTTCAAGATGGTGAATGCATGATGGATCTGGCAGACTTCGTGGCTGTGTCAAAGATTGCACCGCAAGAAAAACGACCCGAACCCCAGCCACCCCAGCCTGTCACCGGGACACCGGAGACAGTGCCGCCGCGCGAGATCGGCGGCCGTGACGGCCCCGAGCCGACGCGTTTCGGGGACTGGGAAAAAGCCGGGCGCTGCATCGATTTCTAGCGGCCGGTCCAGGAGGTAAGCGAGCATGGCCCAGCGCGAGCGGCCCTTGTCCCCGTTCATGCAGTACCGTTGGCAGTACACCAACACGACGTCGATCCTGCACCGGATCACGGGTGTGATGCTGAGCGTTGGCTTCCTGGTGCTGGTGTACTGGCTTGCCGCCGCCGCCGGCGGCCCCGAGCGCTATGCACGCGCGACCGCCTGCCTCGGTTCCCTGCCGGGCCAGGCCGCGCTGGGTGGCGTGCTGCTGGCCTTCTGCTACCACCTCCTGAACGGCGTGCGGCACCTGTTCTTCGATACGGGCCGGGGCTTCGAACTGGCGACGGCCCGGCGCAGCGCCCGCGCGGTGTGGGCCGGGACGCTGGTGCTGGCCGTGATTGGCTGGTTCGCGCTGCGTCATTCGCTCGGGGGTGGCGCATGAGCCTCAGCAGCCCGCTCCGTCGCGTGCTCGGTTTCGGTTCGGCCAAGGGCGGGTCGGCGCACTGGTACTCGCAGCGCGTGACGGGCCTGGCCCTGGTGCTGCTCGGCTTGTGGTTCGTGCTGTCTCTCGCCTGCCTCGGTGGCGCCACGTACGAACATGTTTCCGAGTGGCTGAGTTCGCCGGCCAGTTCGACGCTGATGGTGCTGCTGGTCGTCGTCGTCGCCTGGCATGCCGCACTGGGGCTGCAGGTTATCGTCGAGGACTACGTTTCCGCGAGCGGCCTGCGTGCCGCGGTCCTGGTTGCAGTCAAGTTCGCGCTGGTCGCGGCCGCCGTGCTGGGCGTGCTCGCCGTGCTGCGCATCGCCCTTGGAGTCGCCGCATGAGCGAGTACGCGTTCACTGACCACACTTACGACGTCGTCGTGGTCGGCGCCGGCGGCGCGGGGCTGCGCGCCACTTTCGGGCTCGCGGAGGCGGGACTTTCCACCGCCTGCATCACCAAGGTCTTTCCGACGCGCAGCCACACCGTTGCCGCGCAGGGCGGCATCAGCGCCGCGCTCGGTAACATGGGCGAGGACGACTGGCGGTTCCATTTCTACGACACCATCAAGGGCTCGGACTGGCTCGGCGACCAGGACGCCATCGAGTTCATGTGCAAGGAAGCGCCGGCGGCGATCCTCGAGCTCGAGCACTATGGCCTGCCGTTCTCGCGCACCGAGGACGGCAAGATCTACCAGCGCCCCTTCGGCGGCATGACGACCCACTACGGCAAGGGCGTCGCGCAGCGCACCTGCGCGGCGGCTGACCGCACGGGCCACGCCATGCTGCACACGCTGTACCAGCAGTCGCTGAAGCACCAGGCGCGCTTCTTCGTCGAGTACTTCGCGATCGACCTGATCATGGAGGACGGCGAGTGTCGCGGCGTGGTCGCGCTGGACATGTCGAGCGGCACGCTGCATCGCTTCCGGGCGCACAAGGTCATCCTCGCGACCGGTGGCTACGGGCGCGCGTTCTTCTCCTGCACCTCCGCGCACACCTGCACCGGCGACGGTGGCGGCATGGTGCTGCGCGCCGGCCTGCCGCTGCAGGACATGGAATTCGTGCAGTTTCACCCCACCGGCATCTATGGTGCCGGTTGCCTGATCACCGAGGGCTCGCGCGGCGAGGGGGGCTATCTGACCAATTCCGCAGGCGAGCGCTTCATGGAGCGCTACGCGCCGAATGCCAAGGACCTCGCCTCGCGCGATGTCGTCAGTCGCTCGATGACAATCGAGATCCGGGAAGGACGTGGCGTGGGTCCTGAAAAGGACCACATCCACCTGCACCTGGAGCATCTTGGAGCCGAGGTAATCCAGGAACGCCTGCCCGGGATCGCCGAGACCGCGCGCATATTCGCCGGCGTAGACGTCACCAGGGACCCGATACCGGTGCTGCCCACGGTGCACTACAACATGGGCGGAATTCCCTGCAACGTGCACGGCGAGGTCGTCGCACCGAAGGCGGGCAACCCGGATGCGGTGGTGCCGGGGCTGATGGCGATCGGCGAGGCGGCCTGCGTATCGGTGCACGGAGCCAACCGGCTCGGTTCCAATTCACTGCTCGACATCGTGATTTTCGGGCGCGAGGCGGCGCATCAATGCGCACGCACGGTCAAGCCGGGCACGTCCCACAAGCCGCTGGCGAAAGATGCCGGCGAGCTGGCCGTCAGCCGGCTCGATTGCTTCCGCAACGCGAAGGGCAAGCGCCGCACCGCGCAGATCCGCCTCGACATGCAGCGCGTGATGCAGAACCACGCGGCCGTGTTCCGCAGCGGCGAGACGCTGGCGGAGGGGGTTTCGAAGCTTGGCGCGGTATTCGAGTCGTTCCGCGACGTGCAGGTGAGCGATCGCTCGCTGGTCTGGAACACCGACCTGATCGAGACGCTCGAACTCGACAACCTGCTTGGCCAGGCCGTCGCCACCATGCATTCGGCGGAAAACCGCAAGGAAAGCCGCGGGGCGCACGCGCGCGAGGACTTCAAGGATCGCGACGACCGCGAATGGCTGAAACACACGCTCGCGTGGGTGGATGCCGCGGGGTCGGTGCGGATCGACTACCGCCCGGTGCACCTGAATACGCTCACCACCGACGTCGAGGCCGTCCCGCCGAAGGCGCGGGTTTACTAGAGTCGCCCAGCCATGGCCCAATTCAAGCTTCCCGAGAATTCGCGCGTCCGCAACGGCAGGAACCATCCTGCGCCGCCGGGAGCGCAGGATGTCCGGACGTTTCGTATCTACCGATTCGACCCGGACTCCGGCGAGAACCCCCGCCTCGATTCGTACCAGGTGGACATGGGCTCGTGCGGCCCGATGGTCCTCGACGCGCTGATCAAGATCAAGAACGAGGTGGACCCGACGCTCACCTTCCGTCGCTCCTGTCGCGAGGGGATCTGCGGGTCCTGCGCAATGAACATCGACGGCGTCAACACGCTCGCGTGCACCAAGGCGAGCAGCGAGATCAGCGGCGACGTCAGGATCTACCCGCTGCCGCACATGCCGGTCATCAAGGACCTGGTGCCGGACCTGACCAACTTCTACGCGCAGTACGCCTCGGTCAAGCCCTGGCTGCAGACGCGCACTCCGCCGCCTCCGGACAGCGAGCGGCTGCAATCGAAGGAAGACCAGGAAAAGATCGACCGCCCGTCGGCCTGCATCCTCTGCGCATGCTGCTCGACCAGCTGCCCGTCATACTGGTGGAACAGCGACCGCTACCTGGGCCCGGCCGCGCTGCTCGCGGCCTACCGCTGGATCATCGACACCCGCGATGAGGCCACCGGCGAGCGGCTGGACGAACTCGAGGATCCTTTCCGCCTGTATCGCTGCCACACGATCATGAACTGCGCGGAGGCCTGCCCGAAGGACCTCAATCCGGCCCGTGCGATCGCCGAGATCAAGAAGTTCATTGTCGAGCGACAGTACTGAGCCCGGGGCTGGCACCGTGGCACCCGCCCAGGCCGAGGAGTTTTCACGGCTCCGCTGGCGGTGCCGCCGCGGCATGCGGGAACTCGACGTACTGCTCACCCGCTACCTCGAGCAGGATTACCTCGAGGCGGCGCCGCGCGATCGCGCGGCATTCGGGCGCATTCTCGACCTGCAGGACCCCGAGATCTTCGGTTATCTTCTGGGGCGTGCGGTCCCGGAGGACGTTTCCCTGCACCATGTCATCGCACGGATCCGACGTGTTGAGGATTGAACTCAAGCCCTGGCTGGTCGCCGATCGCGTGGCCGCAGGCCTGGCGGTCTGCTGCGCACTGGCGATCGAGGTGGTGGCATCGCGCTACCCGGAACCCCAGCCGTGGCTCGGGGCGGCCGTGCTGGGCCTGCTCGCCGCCTGGCTGTGGTACCGGCGCAACCGCGCGGCCGGCGTGGCAGGCCTCGCGGTCGCGCCTGACGGTCGCTGGCTCACGCTGTTCGACGATGGCAGCGAGCTCCCCTCTGAGGTGCTGCGCGGCACAAGGCTGCTGGGGCGCTCGGTCGCGCTGCGCTGGCGGGCGGGTCGACGTGTCCGCCGAGCCTGGCTCACGCCGTGGGACGTGCCGGCGGGACAGTTGCGCGAGCTTTCCGTCCGGCTCCTGGCAGCCGGCCCCAGGGATGCCGCATGACGGCACCCGGTTTCCTGGGGCGCCGCTACCAGCAAATGGCGAACTTTCCCCCCTCAGACGGGTCTACTCAGTCGCACGAGACTCGGGACGACGATGCCCGGCCCACATCCGGCGTCGAGCAGAGCGATCTCGAACTCGTCAGGCGGGCACAACGGGGCGAGCGCGGGGCGTTCGACCTGCTCGTGCTCAGGTACCAGCACAAGGTCGTAAAGCTCGTGGCGCGGCTGTTGCGTGATCGGACCGAGGCAGAGGACGTGGCCCAGGAGGCGTTCGTAAAGGCCTACCGGGCGCTGGGCTCGTTTCGAGGCGACAGCGCCTTTTACACATGGCTCTACCGTATAGCCGTGAACACTGCCAGGAACACGCTTGCCTCCCGGCAACGGCGTCCGTTGCAGTACGAAGCGGGCCTGAGCGAGGGCGAGCAGGCCGCGGTCGAGTCGCGCATGCGCCACGTGGACACGCCCGAGGCGAACGCGTTGTCCGACGAGATTCACGAAACGGTGAATCGGGCCATCGGCGACCTGCCGGAGGACCTGCGCACGGCCATCGTGCTGCGCGAGGTCGAGGGCCTGAGCTACGAGGAGATCGCGACAGCAATGGATTGCCCGGTCGGCACGGTGCGTTCGAGGATTTTCCGGGCCCGGGAAGCGATTGACCGCATTCTCGCGCCCCTGGTTGATTGAGTTAAAGAACATGACAGACCAAATACGCGAACAGATCTCGGCCCTCATCGACGGCGAGCTTCCTGAAGACGAGGTGGGCCTGCTGGTCCGCAGGCTCGAGCGCGACGCACAGTTGCGCGGTGTATTCAGCCGCTACGTGCTGACTGGCGAGGCGGTGCGCTCGCCTGGCAGCCCGCTGGCGAGTCGCGGGTTTTCGGCCAGGGTGAGTGCCGCGATAGGCGAGGTCGCTGCAGCGACACCGGACGTCCACGCCGAGGCTCCGGCCAGGCGCCAGTGGTACAACCGGCCGGCCTTTGCGACCGGGATTGCCGCAAGTGCCGCGATCGCCGCAGTGCTCCTGGTCGGGCGCGGATACCAGCAGGCAGGGCAGATCGCGCAGGGTTCTCTGGAGCGAGTCCGGGACAGCTTCGCCGCGCTTCCGGCGATTGGGCAGGCTTCGAGCCCGACCCCCGCGCACAGCCAGCGCCTGGCGAGCTACCTGGTCGCACACGGCCAGTTCTCCAACCCCATCGGCCGCCGCACCGCCTGGTCGAGCGTGCTTGCATCCGATCCTGGGCTCACGCGCGTGGCTTTCGAGACGCTCGAGGCGCCCTGAGTGCGGCACGCCGGCCTCGCTCTCCTGCTGGTTACGTCGGGCCTGCTCGCGCTGCCTGTGCGGGCGGCGGGTGACGATGCGCACCAGTGGCTCGAGCGCATGACCGAGGCGCTGTCATCGCGAAATTACACCGGCGTATTCACCCACGCGACGCGTCGCCAGTCGGAGACGATGCGCATCGTGCACCGGGTGGGCAAGGGCGGTACGAGCACCGAACGCCTGGTGTCACTGGACGGCAACGGGCGTGAGATCGTGCGCACCGCAGAGGAGGTGCACGTCTATCTTCCGGACCGCCGCGTGGTGCTGGTTGAGCAGCGCACGGACGGCGGCCTGCTGCTCGACTCGCTGCCGGATCCGGGTCCGGAGCTCGATGCCATGTACGTCCTCCAGGTCCGCGACGGCCACAAGCTTCTCGGGCGCAATGTCCAGGTGCTGGACATCATGCCCCGCGACGGGCTGCGCTACGGTTATCGCCTCTGGCTCGACGAGGATACCGCGATGCCGTTGCGCACCATGGTCCTGGACCGTGGAGGCCGCCCGGTCGAGGTGATCAATTTCACGCAGATCGACATGCCGCGTCACATTGACGCGAGGGCAACCGAGCCGTCGATCGACGCGTCCGGCTTCAAGTGGGTGCGCAATGCGCGCCGGCCGCAGATGGCTCCGCCCGCGACTGTCGCATGGCGACCGACCCGGCTGCCGCCCGGGTTTCGCCTCGTGAACAGCCGCATGCAGGTCGTGCCCGGGGTGGCGTTCCCGGTGCAGCACCTGATTTTCTCCGACGGATTCGCGTCAATCTCGGTGTTCATCGAGCCGCCCCGGCCCGCTGGCCCGACGCCTCCCGAGTCGTCGAGTGTCGGGTCTGCGAATGCGTTCTCGACGGTCGTGCATGGAAGGGTAGTCACCGCCGTCGGCGAAGTGCCGCTGGAGACCGTTCGCGACGTGGCCCGATCAGTCCAGCCGGATTCGCCCCAGTCCGGTGCGCCGTTTGATGACGCCGCCGACGCGGCCCCGGGCACCACGGCACTCCAGCCACATTGACCAGATGCAAGCCGTAGCCCGGGTCGTGACGGTCGGCGTCGGGGGCGAAACCGGGCAGTTCGTGCTCTACGTGCGCGAGGGTTGCCACCTCTGCGACATTTTCCTGGTCGAGCTGGAGCAGGACCTGGCGCCTGGTCAGCCAGCGATCACACGTCGTCGACGTGGATGGCGATCCGGCGCTGGCCGTTGAATTCGGCCTTCGAGTGCCGGTGCTCACGCTGTCTGGAAGGGTGGTCTGCGAGGGCCGTTACGAGTCTCCGCGGGTGCGAAGCGCGCTGCAGGTATAATCGCCCGCTTTGTTCCGGCATCCCGCCGGGATGCCCGAACCGATGAACAAAATCCGCAATTTCTCGATCATCGCGCACATCGACCACGGCAAGTCGACGCTGGCGGACCGCTTCATCCAGACCTGCGGCGGCCTGCAGGACCGCGAGATGCAGGCCCAGGTGCTCGACTCCATGGCGCTGGAGCGCGAGCGCGGCATCACGATCAAGGCGCAGAGCGTCTCGCTGCGCTACAAGGCGCGCGACGGCGAGACCTACCAGCTGAACATGATCGACACGCCGGGCCACGTGGATTTTTCCTACGAGGTCTCGCGCTCGCTCGCGGCCTGCGAGGGCGCGCTGCTGGTGGTGGATGCCGCGCAGGGCGTAGAGGCGCAGAGCGTCGCCAACTGCTACACGGCCATCGAGCAGGGGCTCGAGGTGGTGCCGGTACTGAACAAGATCGACCTGCCGTCGGCCGACCCGGCCAAGGTGATCAAGGAGATCGAGGAGATCATCGGCATCGAGGCCGAGGACGCGGTGCGGGTGAGTGCCAAGACCGGGGAGAACGTGACCGAGCTGCTCGAGGAACTGGTGCGGCGCGTCCCGCCTCCGCACGGGCGATCCCGAGGCGCCGCTGCAGGCACTGATCATCGACTCCTGGTACGACAGCTACGTGGGCGTGGTGTCGCTGGTGCGCGTGATGAACGGCGCGCTGAAGACCGGCCAGAAGATCCGGGTCTGGACCACGGGCCGCGCACACCAGGTGGACAAGCTCGGGCGTTTCACGCCCAAGTCGCTGGTTGCGGACGCGCTCTACACCGGCGAGGTCGGGTTCGTCGTCGCCGGCATCAAGGAAATCGACGGCGCGCCGGTCGGCGACACCATCACGATCGACTCGCGGCCCTGCGACGCGCCGCTGCCTGGCTTCAAGGCCATCAAGCCGCGCGTGTTCGCGGGCCTGTTCCCGGTCAGCTCCGATGACTACGAGGCGTTCCGCGACGCGCTGCAGAAGCTCAAGCTCAATGACTCGGCGCTGCACTACGAGCCGGAGGTTTCCACGGCGCTCGGCTTCGGCTTCCGCTGCGGATTCCTCGGCCTGCTGCACATGGACATCGTGCAGGAGCGCCTGGAGCGCGAATACGAACTGTCGCTGGTGACCAGCGCGCCGACCGTGGTCTACGAGGTGCTCACTCGCGAGGGCCAGGTCGTCAACGTGGACAACCCCGCGAAGCTGCCGCCGGTCGACCGGATCCAGGAACTGCGCGAGCCGATCATCGTCGCCAACATCCTGCTGCCGCCGGATTACGTCGGGCCGGTGATGAAACTCTGCCTCGAGAAGCGCGGTGTGCAGAAGAAGCTGCTTTACCTGGGCAACCAGGTGTCGATGCAGTGGGAGCTGCCGCTGGCCGAGGTGGTGCTGGATTTCTTCGACCGCCTGAAGAGCTGCAGCCGCGGCTACGCCTCGTTCGACTACGAATTCGAGCGCTTCCAGGCCGCGCCGCTGGTGAGGCTCGACATACTGATCAACGACGACAAGATCGATGCGCTGTCCATCATCAGCCACCGGGACACGGCCTACCAGCGCGGCCGCGAACTGGTGGACAAGATGCAGGAACTGATCCCCCGGCAGATGTTCGAGGTGGCGATCCAGGCCGCGATCGGCGCGCACGTGATCGCGCGCTCGACGGTCAAGGCGCTGCGCAAGAACGTGCTGGCCAAGTGCTACGGTGGCGACATCTCCCGCAAGCGCAAGCTGCTCGAGAAGCAGAAGGAAGGCAAGAAGCGCATGAAGCAGCTCGGCACAGGTGGAGATTCCCCAGGAGGCCTTCCTGGCGGTCCTGCAGGTCGGGCGCAAGGAGTGAGAAAAACAGTTGCCTGGCGCCTGTTTTCCGGCGCCCGTGTTTCGGTTCCGGGTGCAAGGCATTGATGCGCCCCGGGAAATACAGAATACTGCCGCGATTCGCATGAGGTGATGCTTGGTACTCGATTTCTCGTTCTGGCTGGTGGTTGCCGCGCTCGTGACGGGTCTCGTGTGGGCGGTGGACTCGTGGGTGTTCCGTCCGCGGCGGCTCAGGCGCGCCGAGGCCGGAACGCTGCCGGGCGAGCCGGTGCTGGTCGAGTACGCCCGCTCGTTCTTCCCCATCATCCTGATCGTGCTCGTCATCCGCTCGTTCCTGTTCGAGCCGTTCCGCATTCCATCCGATTCGATGATGCCGACGCTGCTCGACGGCGATTTCATCTTCGTCAACAAGTTCACCTACGGCCTGCGGCTGCCGGTCGTAAATCGCGAGATCGTGCCGCTCGGGCAGCCCGAGCGCGGCGATGTGGTCGTCTTCCGCCTGCCATCCGATCCGTCGGTGAACTACATCAAGCGACTGGTCGGGCTGCCGGGCGACCATATCGTGGTCCGCGACAAGCGGGTGTACGTGAACGGGGAACTGCAGCCCGTTACGCTTCGATGGCATGTACCCACCGTTCAACAGCACGCCGCTGTCGCAGATTGCAGATGAGCGACTCGGCCAGGCGGACCACCAGGTCCTTTTCATCGCAGAGCGGCCTTCGGTCGATTTCGACGACGTCGTGCCCGAGGGGCATTACTTCTTCATGGGCGACAATCGCGACAACAGCCGTGACAGCCGCTTCCCGGAGGTCGGTTACGTGCCGGCGGACAACGTCGTCGGCAAGGCGGTCCGCATCTGGCTCAACTGGCGGCTGCCTCACGCACCTATCTGGAACCGCATCGGCGACGCGGTACATTGACACCACTGGAGTCTGAAACATGAGACGTCATCAGCGCGGCGCGACCTTCCTCGGCATGGTCGTCATCCTGGCAATTCTCGGCATGGCCGTTTACGCCGGTATCCGGCTGGTTCCTGTCTACCTGGAGTACACCAAGGTTGCACGGGCACTCGAGCAGGTGCGCGACGAAGTGTCCGCGGACAGCACCAGCGTGCAGCTGATCCGCAATGCGCTCGAGCGACGCTGGGACGTCGAGGACATCGAGAGCATCGGCTGGAAGGAAGTCGATATCCGCAGGGTCAGCGACGGCTACGAGATCGAGGCCGACTACGCCGTCGAGAGTCCGCTGGTCGCGAACGTCTATCTGCTCACCAAGTTCGACAAGCTGGTCACGATCCAGCAGTAGGCCGGATTGCTGACGTCTGGCGAATGGTCCGAGGCGCGGCTCGGGTACCGCTTCGGCGACCCGGCACTGCTCGATGCGGCGCTCACGCACCGCAGCGCCGGGCGTGCCAATTACGAGCGCCTGGAATTCCTGGGCGACTCGGTGCTGAATTTCGCCGTCGCAGTCCTGGTCTATCGCAGCTACCCGGAGGCGGACGAGGGTGACCTCAGCCGCTACCGGGCCTCGCTGGTCAGTGGCCAATCGCTGGCCGAGGCCGCGTCCTCGCTCGGGCTCGGCGAGCAGCTGCGGCTCGGCAGTGGTGAACTGAAGACCGGTGGATTCCGGCGCAGCTCGATCCTGGCCGACGCGCTCGAGGCATTGTTCGGCGCGGTCTACCTTGACGGGGGGTTCGACGCGGCGAGCTCGGTGATCGAGCGCCTGTTCGCCGGCCGGCTGGCGCAATTGCCCGAGGCGCGCGACCTCAGGGACCCGAAGACGCGACTGCAGGAGCTTCTGCAGGGCCGCGGACGACGGTTGCCGGTGTACGCTGTCGAGGAGGTGGGCGGTGAACCGCATGAGCACTGGTTTGTCGCCAGCTGTGAAGTGGAGGAACTCGGCTTGCGCGAGCGGGGTGAGGGGACGAGCCGTCGTCGTGCCGAGCAGGCCGCCGCCGAGCGGGTGCTTGGACAGTTGTCCGAAAGAGGGCTGGATCGATGACGGGCAATGATCAGGCAGGGAAACCGGGCGAGGATCGCGGCGCAACCAGCGGCGTCACCGTTGCCCGCTGCGGGTTTGCGGCACTGGCGGGACGGCCCAACGTCGGCAAATCCACTCTGCTGAACGCATTGCTTGGCCAGAAGGTCAGCATCGTTACCGCGAGGCCTCAGACCACGAGGACGCGCATCCACGGCATCCTGAATCGTCCCGGCATGCAGATCGTGTTCGTCGACCTGCCGGGTATCCACGCCAAGCAGCCCCGTGCGATCAATCGCTACATGAACCGCACGGCGCTTTCGTCGCTGGCCGACTCGGACGTGAACCTGTTCGTGATCGAGGCGCTGCGTTGGACCGAGGAAGACGAGCGCGTGCTCGGAGAACTGCGTGCTGCGGGACGTCCGATCCTGCTGCTGATCAACAAGGTGGATCGCGCGCAGCCGCGCTCACGCCTGCTGCCGTTCATCGCCGAGATCTCGTCGAAGGCGGATTTCGCGCAAGTCGTGCCGCTCTCTGCGCTGAAGCGCAAGAACATCGATGCGCTGCCGGAACTGATCGCCGGATACTTCCCGGAGTCTCCACTGCTGTTCCCGGACGACCAGGTGACCGACTCGAGCGACAGCTTCATGGCGGCCGAGATCATCCGCGAGAAGCTGACGCGCCGCTTGCAGGAGGAGGTCCCCTACGGGCTGGTGGTCGAGATCGAGGGCATCGGCCAGGCCGAGGACGAGCCCGGCAAGCTGATCGTACAGGCGGCGATCTGGGTCGAACGCACCGGCCAGAAGGCGATCGTGATCGGCAAGGGCGGTGAACTGCTGAAGGAAATCGGACGCGCGGCGCGCCTGGACCTCAAGCATCACTTCGGTCGCCCGGTGCATCTCGAACTCTGGGTCAAGGTGCGCGAAGGCTGGTCCGACGACGAGGCGGCGCTGCGCAAGTTCGGGCTCGAGTCGTGAGCGGCACGACCAGGCGAGTGCAGCTCGAGCCCGCCTTCCTGCTGCACCACTACCCATGGCGCGACTCGAGCAGGATCCTTGAGCTGCTGACCCGCGAGCACGGGCGCGTCTCGGTGTTCGCGCGCGCTGCGCGGCGCGGTGGATCATCGCTGCCTGCGGCGCTGCAGCCGTTCGCCGAACTGCTCGTCTCGTGGACTGCGCGCGGCGAGGCCGGCCAGCTCACCGGAGCGGAGCGGGTGCGTGCCGCCTCGCCGATCGAAGGCGACCGACTGATGAGCGCATTCTATGCCAACGAACTCCTGGTGAAGCTGCTGCCGCGCCACGATCCTCACCCGGCGCTTTACGACGCGTATGCGGCGTTGCTTGTCCGTCTCGCCGATGCCGGCGAGCGGCCGGCGCGCGCACTGCGCCTGTTCGAGAAGCGGCTGCTCGAGGAACTGGGCTGGGGCCTGTGCCTGGAGACCGAAGCCGCGGCCGGACTGCCGATCGAGTCGGCCCGCTGCTACCGCTACCGGATCGACGGCGGGCCGGAGCTCGTCGAAGGCGTTGCCGAGGGAATCCTGGTGTTTTCCGGCGCGTCGCTGCTGTCCCTGGCAAGAGACGAGCTGCGCGACGAGCGCAGCCTGGGCGACGCCAGGCGGCTGCTGAAGGCGGCGCTCGACCAGTGCCTCGACGGACGGCCGCTGCGCACCCGCGAAGTGATGATCGCTATGCGCGCCCATGGCGGCGCACAGGGGGGTTGAAACGTGCTTACCCATCCGCTCCGGCTCGGCGTCAACATCGACCACGTGGCGACCCTGCGACAGGTGCGCCGCGCGAGTTACCCGGACCCGCTGTTCGCGGCGCTGCTCGCGGAGCAGTCGGGTGCCGACAGCATTACGCTGCACCTGCGCGAAGACCGTCGTCACATCCAGGACAGCGACGTGACACGCATGCGCGAGGCGCTGCAGACGCGCATGAACCTCGAGATGGCCGCCACCGAGGCGATGCTGCGCTTCGCGCGCGAAGTCCGCCCGCAGGATTGTTGCCTGGTCCCGGAGCGGCGCGAGGAACTCACGACCGAGGGCGGGCTGGACGTCGCCGGGCAGGTCGACCGGCTGAAGGACTGCTGCGCGGGACTCGACGACGCCGGAATCCGCGTGTCGCTGTTCATAGACCCGGAGCCCGAGCAGCTCGAGGCGGCACTGGAGTGCGGCGCACCGGTAGTCGAACTGCACACAGGCGCCTACGCCGAGGCCACCGGCGAGCGCCAGGCCATGGAGCTGATGCGGATTACGGAAGCCGCACGCTTCGGCTCGCGCATCGGGCTCACGGTCCATGCCGGCCACGGGCTTCATTACCACAACGTACAGCCAGTTGCCGCGATCCCGGAGATCGTGGAGCTGAACATCGGCCATTCCATCGTCGCGCGCGCAATCGTGGACGGCATCGGTCCCGCGGTGCGCGACATGCGGGCGCTGATGGACGCTGCCCGCCGTGGTCTCAGGGTCTCGGCCTGAGCAGTCCCTTGATCTTCGGCATCGGCACTGACGTTGTCCGACTCGATCGAATCGAGGCCACCTACGCGCGCCACGGCGAGCGTTTCGTGCAGCGCTTGCTGATGCCTGAGGAGGAGCGCGCGTTTCGCAGCTACAAGCGGCCGGTGCGATTCCTGGCCATGCGATTTGCCGCCAAGGAGTCCATTGTCAAGGCACTGGGCACCGGGTTCGCGCACGGCGTGTGGATCCGCGACGTCGGCATCGCGCCCAACGCCTGGGGCAGGCCCGAGGTGATCTGGTCCGAGCGCGGCCTCAAGGTTCGAGACGAGCTTGGTGCGGGAGAAGGACATGTCACGCTGACCGATGAGGCGGGCCTCGTGGTCGCCGTGGCCGTACTCATGCGCAGGGGGACCCCGTGACCATCAGCAACGTGTTCGCGTTCGACATCGAGACGGTTCCGGACGTCGAGTTCGGCCGCCGCCTTTTCGGGCTCGACGGCCTGTCAGACAAGCAGGTCGGCTATGTAATGCAGACCCGGCAGCGCGAGCAGACGGGCTCGGAGTTCCTGTCGCTGGAGCAGCAGCGCATCGTCGCGATCTCGGTCGCGATGCGCACCCGCGACGGCTTCAAGGCATGGAGCCTGGGCGAGGTGTCGTCATCGGAAGGCGAGCTGGTGGGCCGGTTCTTCGACGGCATCGCGCGCTACAGTCCCACGCTGGTAAGCTGGAACGGCAGCGGTTTCGACCTTCCGGTGCTGAACTACCGGGCCATGCGCCATCGAGTGCAGGCGCACCGCTACTGGGAGACCGGCGACGAGGACCAGTCCTTTCGCTGGAACAACTACCTCGGCCGCTTCCACTGGCGCCACATCGACCTGATGGACGTGCTTTCTGCCTACCAGGGCCGTGGCCGCGTCGGCCTCGACCGGATGGCGCAGCTGATCGGCTTGCCAGGCAAGCTCGGCATGTCCGGCGAGGGCGTCTGGGACGCACACATCGAGGGCCGAACCGAGGACATCCGTAACTACTGCGAGACGGATGTCATCAACACCTACCTCATCTACCTGCGCTTCGAGCTGATGCGCGGCCGGCTGACGCCCGAGGAGCACGACCGCGAATGCGGCATCGTGCGCAGCTGGCTGGCCGGCGCAGGCAAGCCGCACCTGACGGAGTTCCTGGCGGCCTGGCCCGACGATACGGCATGAGAGGCTTGCCCACATGAGCCGCCCGCCCGCATGAAGCGCCTGAGCGTGGCACCGGAAGAGGCGGACATCGTCGATCTCTCTCACGAGGCGAAAGGCGTTGCCCGGGTCGACGGCAAGGCGGTGTTCGTCGCGGACGCGCTGCCCGGAGAGCGCGTCGTCATGCGTCGAGTGGGCCGACATCGGCGCTTTGACGAGGCGCTGCTCGAGCAGGTCCTGCGCGCAAGCGCCGACCGGGTGCCGGCCGAGTGCCCGCACTTCGGGCTCTGCGGCGGCTGCGCGCTGCAGCACCTCGCGCCGGCGGCCCAGCTCGCGTTCAAGCAGGCACAGCTCATGGAGAACCTGGCGCGGCTGGGCGATGTGAAGCCCGGCCGGGTACTGGAACCTCTCACCGGACCGGTGTGGGCGTATCGCCGGCGAGCACGGCTGGGCGTGAAGCTGGTGGCGAAGAAGGGCCGGGTCCTGGTCGGTTTCCGCGAGCGCAGCGCTCCTTATGTCGCCGACCTTCATGAGTGCCGGGTGCTGGTGTCGCCAGCCGGTGCGCTGATGGATCCTCTCGCTGCGCTGGTGGCGAAGCTTTCGATCGCTGCGCGCGTGCCGCAGGTCGAGGTTGCGGTGGCCGACGATGCCTGTGCGCTGGTGTTGCGCGTGCTCGACGAGCCGTCGGCGGCGGACCTCGATCTGCTGGCGGGCTATCTATTGATGAACACCTTGGATCGATAGATCAAGAAATCTTGAAGGATAGTAGAGAGCGTATAAGGGAGGCTTTTGTTCAGCTATGCAAATCCAATGAGTTCATTCGCTTAACTAGAGGCGGACTGCAAAGAAAATCGTCAATAAATCAGAGAAACCGTGCGTGGAAGGACAGGCTTCAGGTGGCAATAAGTGCTAAGCCCGGCGATCATAAAGCGGTTTAACGATCAGTTTGACGACCTAAGAGCGGTGGCTGTAGAGTCGCAGCAACAGGTGATATTGGAGTTCGGCCGATCCATTGTTTGAAAAGTATTTAAACGTGTTTACGAAGTCGTATCTGGTTAGCGCATGTTCAATTTTGGAAGCGTTCATTCAAGACCTGAGCGTACGCCTACTTGAGTTGTTATCCAAGAGCGTGTTAGAATCTCAAATTTGCCACACAATCTAGTGGCATGGCAGGTTTCAGGGATGGAGAAGGCAAAGGAATTTCAGTTCGGGACGTTCGAAATTAGAACGGCCAAGGCCGACCTGTCAGATTCTGATATCTGGAAACTACCATAAAAACAATAAAAGCATTCGAGAGAATTGGGGTGAAACTTCAGGGAGAGTACGAGTTCGAAGGTCTTTAAAGACATCATTTCCGCTACAATTGACAAAAGAAACAGAGTAGTGCACCACAATGATGACGCTTCGGATTTAAGCTTAGTGGATGTAATTGATAAGATAGACGCCTTCAAAGCGTACGCCTTGGTCCTATACACAGTTGTGTGTGCGGATCCGCATCTGCGAGTCGGCGGGGAAGCAGATGGAGGAAAGCCGTAGTCGTGTACTTGGGAGGCCTCTCCGCCAGAACCGCCTGTTGATGCAGCCGATGCAAAGGCGGAGTTTTACTCTGGCCACAGCGCCCCCAGCGGAAACGCCAGCGCCTCGAACGGCGCGGCGCGGACGTCGTTGCCGTCCTGGAACGCCGCCGCGAGGGTCCAGGCGCTGGTGGTGAGGGTGAAGGCCTCGAGGTGCTGGCGTCGGGATCGACGAGCCAGAGGACGGCGTTGGCGCGGTAGAGGTCGCGCTTCTCGGTCAGGTCGAAGCGGCGGGTTCCGGGGGAGAGGATACTCGCAGACCCAGTCGGGGGCGAGAAGGATGGCGGCGGTGTCGGGGAGGGCCGGCATGCGCGCGCGGCGCCAGCCGGCGAGGTCGGGGACGAGGACGTCGGGGCCAAGGTGAAGCTCGGGGGCATAGGCGAGGTGCCAGCCCCCGGTGCTGTCGGACAGGC
>CAVTNX010000007.1:0-17870 GCA_963736205.1 uncultured Gammaproteobacteria bacterium
CCAAAATAATGGGGTTGAAGACTCTAGAATTCAGCTTAAAATTGCAATTTCCTAATATGATTCAATCATTCCTTGAAGCTAAAATTGATAGATACAAAAAAATCTGGATATGTGCGCCATACTAAAAAGAAGAAAAAGGTCACACAGACCTCACATGCGCCTGCAAGTTTCCGTAATCATCAACCCACACCCAGCTTGTACTACAAGCGTCAAAAGTATTTATCAATTTTATCTTTACATTAATATGTTACTCCGCAGGGGTAAAATGAGCCAACCGTATGTGTTATCTTATTAGACGTCTTACAACAAATTTAGAAACAAGGCAAAGTGTCGTTGAACATAAATTTCAACTTTCTGTATTAAGATATTTTTCCTTTTATTTTGGGACCAAGTATAGGACAATGTGTCGTTATGCATTGATTAGGAAGCTAGTTGATCCTGCTGGGTGTATTTTACTAATCATTCCATTCTTTTCACACAGCATAAGAAGCTAGGAATTCATTCACTTTTTAATCATTAGAATCTGGTTATTTGAATTTTATCACCATCTCAAAAAAATAAATTAGCTACCCTTTGAAACGAATCTCCCACAATTTTAGAGGAAACATAATTCGGGGAACATTCAGCATATCATAGAATTCTTTTTATAGCTATGCGTTATCTATTCTTATTCGAATGAAAAGTCATAAACTAATGAGAATTCAGGATTTAAAGAAGATCCACACGTCAAAATTTATGTAATCATCTTTTGAATTATGATACAGAGTACTATTTTTAATTATCTCCGTGAAAAATAAAAGATTTTTTCTGGTTTTATTTTTTCATATAATTGTGATCCATTGTCTTTCGAGCGATAGAGAAGCGAATTATTATAATGGCTCGAACACGAGGTCGTCCCCGTCTCGGAATTGCCGGCACAAGTCGATTGGCGCACCCATCAAAACCCCCCAATTATTACCGACGTGAAACAACAAGGATTTTGTGGTTCTTGTTGGGCCTTTGCCAGTGCCGCCGTGTTGGAATCTCACATTGCCTTGCGCACGGGCCAATTGTTCACACTGAGTCCCCAAGAATTGGTCTCGTGCGTCGACAATCCATTGCATTGTGGAGGAGCGGGGAGGATGCGAAGGAGCCACGTACGAATTGGCGTTTGACTATGCGGTCCAACATGGAATGGTGCCCGAGGAGGAATTGCCCTATAAATCAGGGTCAGGAAGACGCGTCAAGTGTAGTTTGGTCCATGAGAAAAGAGAGAACGCAACCACCACCACAAGTATCAACAATGTCTTGTTGCGAGGAACCAACTTACGAAATGACAACGTTGTTGATGATGGTGATGACGACAATTTCATTCATGGTGCCGTTGCTACCATTGATGGTTTTATCAACTTTCCCACCTTGATGCCGACGGCGACGAGGCCGAGGCCTACCAGAGCCTGCCGTCGTCGATGGTGGTGTTCCACTGATCGCTACGCCGGACCAGTGTCAGGATCCATCCGGACTCGCGACAAACCGACATCTCGTCCGGATGGATCCTGACACTGGCCCGGCAACGCTGGCGCGGGCTCAGGTGTCACTGGATAGCCTGGCCCGCCCGACAGTACGGCTCACTGCATGCGCCGGCGAGTGGAACCATGCAGCTCGGCGTCCCGGCTTCTCCGGACGAGATGTCGGTTTTTCGCGAGTCCGGAGAAGCCGGGACGGCGAGCCGGTCTTGCACCACGACGCTCGAGGCGTGCGCGAGCCGGCCGCTACAGTTGCCCCGCAACGTACGCTGAGATGTAGGTGCCCCAACCCGTCGACGGCACGTCGACCAGCTCGCGCGCGCGCGCGAAATCCGCTTCGAACAGTTCCTGGCGCAGCCGCCCGGCAAACACCGGGTCCGAGGTCGCGACGTTGGTCTCACGGTTCACGCGCAGGCTCAGCTTGTCGAAATTGGCTGAACCCAGGCAGGCCCAGCCGTCGTAGAGCGCAGCCTTGACGTGCGTCATGCCGGGGTAAATATAGACCCGCACGCCACTCTTCATCAGCGCGCGCGCTGCCAGCAGGTTCGCGCTGTTCATGAATCTCGAGTCGCCGCTAGACGGCAGGATGATCCGTACGTCCACGCCTCGCGCCCGCGCTGCCATGAGTGCGTTTACCAGTGCGTCGTCCGACACGTATGGCTGCTCGACCCAGATCTCACGCCGAGCCATGCGCATGGCAGCGAGTTGGGCGCGCAACACCTGGGGATCGAACGTTCGCGTATACAGCGGCCTGATTTCCACGTAGTTCGATCCGGGCGACGCAACCACGGCCCCGCCCCGGTCCCCAAGAGCGCGCAGATAGGCAAGGTCACCGCCCAGCCCCGCGTACGCCCATGCGAGGTCGAAGTCCCTCTGCAGCCGCATGACGATCGGGCCGGTGAGCCCGACCATCATGTCGTGCCACTGATGCCTGTACTCGTGGCCGATGTTCATGCCACCGAGATACGCGAGACGCTCGTCGAAGATCAGTGTCTTGGTGTGGTCGGCCATCAGCCAGGTGTTCGGCGACTCGCGCACTTTCACGTTCGAATCGGCACGCAGGTAGTGGGCAATCGAGAATGGCTGTCTCGAGGCCGCGCCCTCCGGCGCGCCCTGCCCGGCGCCCAGCGTGCCGAGGCTGTCTATCAGGACCCGAACGCGAAGGTCGGAGGAACGGCGCTTCAGCAGGTCCGCCATGCCCACCGCGTAATCGTCGTTGTCGAAGATGAAGAGCCGTATCGACACGGACTTGCGAGCATCCTGCAGCGCCTGGACCAGGCTGGTGAAAAATGTCTCGCCGTCGATCAGCGGCACGATGGTGCCCGGGTAACGACGCGGGAGGTCCATGTCATCGAGTTCACGCTCCCATGCGTCGAGATCCATGCCGGGCCGCGAAGTCACCTCCGGGGGCGGGCCACCAGCGACGTGTACCGGAGGCGCGAGCGTCGCGGCGGTCTGCGTCGCAAACCAGGCGAGGCGTGCCGCGGAGCTGACCGGTCGCATCAGCACGCCCAGCGCCTGCCCTCTCAGTATCAGCGTGTCGGGTACGCGGACCAGCGTACGCATCAGGTTCGCCAGGCTTCCGCCGTGCTGAGCGGGCGGCGCGGCGATCAGCACTGACAGCCGATGTTCGAAATCGAACAGCACGAACGACAGGTCGTCGTCTTCGTTTCCCGCCTGAAAGAGCAGCCGGTCCTGGCCCGGATAGCGTTCGCGAAGCAGCGCGTCTGCGTGTGACGAAAATTCCGCCTCGCTCACGACGTGGGTCACGTGACGCTCCGCAGGCTTGTACTGGTGCCGGAAGACGCTCAGGTCCCCATCAGGCATCAGGTAGAAGACAATTTCCTCGCCCTGCACCAGCGTGAGCGCCGCATCGTTCTTGCCGGCCGGCGCCAGCTCGGTCATCACCTGCCTGACGACATCATTCCATTCCGCGCGATCGCGTATCGGGAGATCTCGCGCGGGGGCCCGCGTGGTCTTTTTGCGCTCATCGTCGTCAAGAAGTTCGAGGCGAGCCTCGCGGTAGCCATGGCCGTCCTCGGCGACGTCGTCAACCGGCCAGGTCGCCACCAGCACGTCTCGTTTCGAGTCGCCCCCGGGACGAAGCAGCAGGGTTCCGTCGCGGTAGCGGGCGGTGATGGTCGGCGGGGCAGGAATTGAGGCTACGCTCGATTCCGTCGGCGTCTGTTCGGCAGCGACCACCGGTCCACCGGCCACACCAAGGCCCGACGCCGCAGCGACGACTGCCAATGCGAGACGCGGAGCCCTTGACCACAGCATTGGATACACCACCCCAGTCCGCAGTCTGCGCAGCTCACCGACAGCCGCGCATCGTGGCATACCGACGCCGGAGTGCGTTCGCGGGCCGGGGAGCGTAGTTACCAACATCGCAGCAATTGAAGTGGGACAGTCCCGCTCAGTCATCCACGCTCGCGAAACCCGACATGCTCGCCTGGATGACTCGACACGCCCGTCCCTACGGCTGATCACTGGCGCCGGCAACTGCAACCACGCGGTTCGGCGTCCTGGCTTCTCCGGACGAGATGTCGGCTTTTCGCGAGTCCGGAGAAGCCAGGACAGCGAACCGAGCGGAGCCGGGACGGCGAACCGACATCAATTGCGCATGGCAGACTGCTCGGCCATCATCGCGCCGATGCAGCAGGACGACACGGTCGCAGAATTCACGCTGAAAGCCGTGGCCGTCGGCATCGTGCTCGGCATCGTGTTCGGTGCCGCCAATGCCTACCTCGGCCTGCGTGTCGGCATGACCGTCTCCGCGTCGATCCCGGCCGCGGTGATGACGGTGGCTGCCTTCCGCATGCTGCGCACCAGGGGCACGATCCTCGAAGCCAATCTCTCGCAGACCGTCGCCTCGGCCTCGACCTCGCTCGCGACCGGCACCATATTCACGATCCCGGCCCTTTTCCTGTGGGGCGCGATCCCGCCCTATACGCAGGTCGTAGCACTCGCGTTCCTCGGCGGCCTGCTGGGCCTGTCGGCGATGATCCCGCTGCGCCGCCTGCTGATCGTGAAGGCACACAACGAGCTGCCGTATCCGGAGGGCACGGCGTGTGCCGAGGTACTTCGAGCAACGGTCTCGGAATCCTCCGGAGCCGCGAGCGGCAGCGTGTGGATTTTCCGCGGCATGGCGCTGGGCGCTGCGGTCAAGCTGCTGATCTCGCTGGCCTACCTGATTCCCGGCGAGCTGCACATGGCCCTGCCGGTGCTGCCGAAGGCCGAACTGGCGCTCGAGGTGGCGCCTGCACTGCTGGGGGTCGGATACATCCTCGGCTACCGCCAGTCGGCCGTCTGCGTCGCCGGCGCGGTCATCTCCGCTGTCGTAATTACGCCGTTGATCGCATGGCTCGGTGCCACGATGACGATGCCGCTCCCACCCGAGACCACGCTGCTGATTGCGGACATGGACGCGGGCCAGATCTGGTCACGCTATGTGCGCTACATCGGCGCCGGCGCAGTCGCTACTGCGGGCATCCTCACCGTGCTGCGCGGCCTGCCGACGATGGCAGGCGCATTCATGGCCGTGGCACGAGGCATGCGCGGCTCGCCGGGTGCCGGCGATGGCCCCGGGGACCGTACCGACCGGGACCTGCCGGGCTCTTTCGTACTCGGCGGAATTGCCGTCGTCGTGCTGGCGGCCGGCCTGGTACCGGGCGTCTTCGGTGGAGACATGAGCGCGATCCAACGCGCCGTGCTCGCGGCGGGTGTCGGGTTCTTTGGTGTGCTATTCGTCACGGTGGCCGCCCGCATCGTCGGTATCGTCGGCGTTTCATCCCAGCCGACGTCGGGCATCACGCTGGTGACGCTGCTCGGCACCGCGTCAATATTCGCGGCGGCTGGCTGGATCGACGCGGGCGCGCGCGCGGGCGTGCTGACGGTGGGCACGATCGTCGCAATCGCCGCGAGCAAGGCCGGCGACATCTCGCAGGACCTGAAGACCGGCTGGCTGGTCGGCGCCACACCTGCAACGCAGCAGCTGGGACAACTGATCGGCGCCGCGTTCGCCTGCTGGGCGGTGGCCGCGACGGTCATGCTGCTGGGGAACGCCTACGAATTTGGTTCGCGCGAGATTCCGGCACCGCAGGCCACGCTGATGAAGACCATCATCGAGGGCGTGCTGTCGGGCGCGCTGCCCTGGGACCTGGTGCTCACCGGCGCAGGCCTTTCGATCGGCGCGATGCTCTGCGGCGTGTCAGGTCTCGCTTTCGCGATCGGCGTCTACCTGCCGCTCGCCACCATGGCTCCGCTGTACGTGGGCGGCTGCGTGCGCGCGCTGGTGGAACGCAACCGCGGTCCGGTTCCGACCGGCATGAGCGATCCGGGCATCCTGGCCGCCTCCGGGCTGGTCGCCGGCGAAGGCCTCGCCGGCGTGGCGGTCGCCGGCCTCGTCGCGGCCGGCATCGCGCCCAAGGCGATGGATCCGCGGCTCGGCGGCCTCACCGGCGAGGTGGTCGCGCTGGCCGTGGCGCTCGCCGTGTGCGCGTTCCTGTTGCGCGGCGGGCGCAGCGTGGCTGACCACAATCGCAAGGATCGACACCGCAATTGACGATGCGATACCCTCCGTAAGGCCCAACTGTTCACCCAGCGGCTACTTTCCCGTCAAGTTCAGGAGCCACGCCATGTCCCGACTCAGGACTTCCCTTCTCATTGCCGCATCTGCCGTCGCTGGCGGTATTCCGGCCGCGGTACTCGCGCAGCAGGTAACCGGCACGCTCGGCTCGCCCAGCGCAACCACATCCATCACCGGCCGGCAGCTGCCTGCGCCGGACCCGAAATTCGGCGGCGTGATCAAGGATGACGCGCTGCAGTCGAAAGCCTGGTGGGCGCCCCGCGTCGTACCCCCGCAGGGTGCGCCGAACGTGCTCCTTATCATCACCGATGATGCCGGCTTCGGCGTACCGAGCACCTTCGGCGGTGTGATCCCGACGCCGACGATGGACCGCATCGCGCGTGAAGGCCTGCGTTACAACCGGGTGTTCTCCACCGCGCTGTGCTCCCCGACGCGCGCCGCGCTGATCACCGGTCGCAACCACCACTCGGCCGGTTTCGGCGTGATCTCTGAACAGTCGACGGGCTTCCCGGGCTACAACAGCATCATCGGCAAGGACAAGGCGACCATCGGCCGCATCCTGCTCGAAAACGGCTATTCGACGGCCTGGTTCGGCAAGGACCACAACACGCCCGCTTTCGCGGCCAGCCAGGTCGGACCCTTCGACCAGTGGCCGACCGGCATGGGCTTCGAATATTTCTACGGCTTCGTCGGCGGCGACGCCAACCAGTGGCAGCCGAACCTGTTCCGCAACACCACGCAGATCTATCCGTTCCTCGGCAAGCCGGGCTGGAACCTGGTCACGGGCATGGCGGACGACGCGATCGACTACATCTCACGTATCCACCAGACCGATCCGTCCAAGCCCATCTTCATCAAGTACGCGCCCGGCGCCACGCACGCGCCGCACCACCCCACCAAGGAGTGGGTCGACAAAATCAGCGCGATGCACCTGTTCGACGACGGCTACGAAAAGCTGCGCGAACGCATCTTCGAGAACCAGAAGAGGCTCGGCGTGGTCCCCAGGGATTCGAAGCTGACGCCATGGCCAAAGGATGTCCTCAAGCCCTGGGACGAGCTGACGCCCGAGGCGAAGAAGCTGTTTATCCGGCAGGTAGATGTGTTCGCCGCTTACGCGGCCTACAGCGATTACGAAATCGGCCGCGTGATCCAGGCATTCGAGGATGCCGGCAAGCTCGACAACACGTTGGTCATCTACATCAACGGCGACAACGGCACCAGCGCCGAGGGTGGACCGCTGGGCACGCCCAACGAAGTCGCATTCTTCAATGGCCTGAACGAGATCCCGGTCGACGTGCAGATGAAATTCTACGACGTCTGGGGCACAGAGCAGACCTACAACCACATGTCGGCCGGCTGGTCCTGGGCCTTCGACACGCCGTTCGACTGGTTCAAGCAGAACGCGTCCAGGCTCGGCGGCATCAACCAGAACATGGTCGTATCGTGGCCGGCGCGGATCAAGGACAAGGGCGCGCTGCGTCAGCAGTTCATCCACGTGATCGACGTCGTGCCGACCATCCTTGAAGCCGCCGGCATCAGCGCACCAGAAATGGTGGACGGCGTCCTGCAGGCGCCAATCGAGGGCACCAGCTTCGCCTACACCTTCGACGCAGCCAATGCCAAGGCGCCGTCGCGCCACAAGACCCAGTACTTCGAGATGATGGGCCAGTGGGCGCTGTACGAGGACGGCTGGCTGCTAAGCACCAAGGTGAACCGCGCGCCCTGGCAGGCCTTCGGCGCAGCGAACCCCGACCCGCTCAACAACCAGGTATTCCAGTTGTACGACCTGAGCAAGAGCTGGAACCAGGAGGATGACATCGCCGCGAAACACCCGCAGAAGGTGGTGGAGATGCGCGCAAAGTTCCTCGCCGAGGCGAAGAAGTACCAGGTCCTCCCGCTCGACGCATCGGTGGCGGCGCGCATCGTCGCCCCGCGGCCGAACATCACGGCCGGGCGCACCGAGTTCGTCTACACGCGACCGATGGTCGGTTTGCCGCAGGGCGACTCGCCAGCGCTGCTGAATGCCTCCTATACGATCACCGCCGACATTGACGTCCCGCAGGGTGGCGCCGAGGGCATGATCCTGACCTCGGGCGGGCGTTTCGCCGGCTACGGCTTCTACCTGCTGAAGGGCAAGCCCGTGTTCCTGTGGAACATGGTCGACCTGAAGCGCATCAAGTGGGAAGGTCAGGAGGCCCTCTCGCCCGGCAAGCACAGCCTTGAATTCGACTTCAAGTACGACGGCCTCGGTGTCGGCACCCTCGCCTTCAACAACATGAGCGGCCTCGGCCGGCCGGGAACGGGTACGCTGAAGGTTGACGGCAAGGCGGTGCAGACCGTCGCGATGGATCACACGCTGCCGATGATCCTGCAATGGGATGAAAGCTTCGACATCGGCTCCGACACGCTCACCGGCGTGAACGACGCTGACTACCTGCCGCCGTTCCCGTTGACCGCCAAGCTCGACAAGCTGACGATCAAAGTCGACCGTCCGCAGCTGTCACCCGACGACATCAAGAAACTGGAAACCGCTCAACGCGAGAACAAGACCAGCGAGTGACCGCTGTTCCACGGGCACAAGCCCGCGGAGACGATTCGAAGGGGGCGGCCATGCCGCCCCTTTCTTTTGCTCACGCGGACAGGGTAGTTTTGCGGACCGCCGCGAGGAAAGCGTCATGAAGATTTCCTGGGACGACCGGTACGGCACGGCTGACTACTTCTATGGCACCGAGCCGAACGATTTCCTGCGTGAGCATTGCGCGGAAATCAGCCGCGGCGGCGAGGTGCTGTGCCTGGCCGAGGGCGAGGGACGCAACTCGGTCTTCCTTGCGCAGCAGGGCTTTCGCCCGCTTGCCGTGGACCAGTCTCCCGTCGGGCTCGGCAAGGCCGTGCAACTGGCAACGGCGAAGGGCGTGCACCTGGAGACCCTGGTCGCCGACCTCACCAGCTACAGGATCGAAGCCGATTGCTGGGACGGGATAGTGTCCGTCTGGTGCCACCTGCCGAGCACGCTGCGCGCCGCGGTTCACCGACAGGTCGTCGCAGGCCTGAAGATCGGGGGCGTGTTCCTGCTGGAGGCGTACACGCCCGCGCAACTGGCCCACGGAACCGGTGGCCCGAAGGACGTGGACCTGCTGCCCAGGCTGGCTGGCCTGCGCGAGGAACTGGCCGGACTCGAGTTCGTGCACGCGGTAGAACGCGAGCGCGTGATCCACGAGGGTGCGGGGCACGCAGGGCCGAGCTCCGTGGTGCAGGTGGTCGCCCGGCGTACCAGCTAAGGCAGCTTGTTCGAGCTTGCGGGCCAGCTTCGTGGCCGCCGGCGTCGCGTGCGCAAAGAAGCGCTTGAGGCCGGCACAGAGATAGTTCAATCCCGGCTCGCCGTCCGGCGTTTTCAGGAACCGATTCTTCGGGCACTCGCCCCAGCAATCCGAAGGAATTCACATTGCCTGCAGTACGCAGGCAGGCTCTCTGACTTCGCATAGCCGAAGCGCACCTGCTCGGGCGAGAAGACCATGTCACTGAGTGAACGTTCGCCGATGTTGCCGAGCCTGTACTCTGGATAGACGTAGTGGTCGCAGGCGTACGCGCTGCCATCGTGCTCCAGCGCCACGCCCTTGCCGCAGAATTCACTGTGCACGCAGATCTGCGACGGCAGACCCATGTGCTGAACGACCAGTGTTTCGCAGAAGTTCACCAGCACCTTTCCGTAGTCCCGTGCCAGCCATTCGTCCCAGACCTTCGACAGGAAGTAACCGTACTCCTCGGAATCCACGGACCACGGCGTGACGATGGAGTCCGCGTGATCGGGGCTGGTGCGAGGATCGCCGACCGCCACGATTAGTTCGAGGTCCCAGCGCTGCGGCGCTGTGCCCTCGAACTCGCGGGGCTCGACGATCGGGATGAACTGCAGGTAGGTCGAGTCGAGCTCGCGGCGCAGGAAGCGATAGACATCGAGCGGCTTGGATGCGTTGTAGCGGTGCACGCAGGTGAGCGTGTTATATCGAACGCCATGGCGCCTCAGCGTCGCCGCGGCGTCGTAGACCCGGTCGAATGTCGGCTCACCCTTCTTGGTGATCCGGTAGTGATCGTGGATGTCCTTCGGGCCGTCGATGCTGAGGCCTACCAGGAATCCATGTTCCTTCAGGAAGCGTGCCCAGTCTTCGTCCAGCAGCGTGCCGTTGGTCTGCAGGTCATTCTCGATGCGCTGGCCGGGTTTCGCGTGCTTCTTCTGCAGCGCCACGACTTTCTCGAAGAACTCGAGTCCCATCAGCGTCGGTTCGCCGCCCTGCCAGGAGAACACGACCTCGTCGGCGGTCACGCTCGCGATGTAGTCAGCGACGAAGCGCTCCAGCACCTCGTCGTGCATGTGCCCGCCGCCCGGTCCGCCTGGCAGGCCCTGCTTGGACAGGTAGAAACAGTAGCTGCAGTCGAGGTTGCAGGCCGAGCCGGCCGGCTTGGCCATCACGTGGAAACGACGCACCGACCGCTCGCCCAGCCACCGGGGCGCGCTGTAGCGGTCTATGGTGGTTCCGGAAGAAATATTGCGCGCCGCCGGGGTTACACAGCCGGGCCGTCGATCGCGCTCGACAGCCCCTGCCAGTGCCTGATCAGAAGTGGAACGTGACGCCGATCGCAGGACCGCTCATGTCGACGTTCTGGATCGGAGCGCTGTTAGACAGGTCGTAATCAAGGTAGCGCCACACGGCCAGCACATCGCCCCATTCGAACGAGTAGCCCGCGCCCACGATGGCCTGCCAGGTGAAATCGCTGTCGCCAGCACCAATGTCGAGGTAGTAGGGCACGAACCACTTGTGGTCGTCACCGAACTCGGCCCGGCCCCGGACGCCGACGATACCGTCCCAGTTGGTCTGGGAGACGTTGCTCTTCCCCGACGCGTCGATCAGCGGTGGATCGCCGAGGTCGCCGGCCAGGCTCCACTTCAGGTCCGTGCCCAGTTCCAGCATTCGCGCGCCCGCGAGCACGTCCATCTGGTAGGTCGGGTGGTCCACGACCCGATAGGTTCCAACCGTGGTCCACAGCCAGCCGGTGATGGTGAGGTCGGCCTTGCCCGTGATCGAGGTTGGCAGTGGCTCGCCCCCGACCGTGAGGTCGCGGGTCTGCTTGGTCGAAGAACCGAGGTCCAGGTAGATGACGTCGGTCCACAGGCCCCACTTGCCTTTCTGCGCACCGAAGGCGCCCATGAACGTGAAGTTCAGTGCGTTCAGAATGTCGCTGCCCGTGATTTCGGTGCCGGAGTCGCCACCGGTCGGAAACGACAGGTCCATGTTGATGCTGGGCAACCAGCCGTAGATCGTGGCGTTGAACTGCCAGTCGTCCGAGGTTTCAGCGCGCGCCGCCGCTGGCGCAATGGCGAGCGCTACGGCAACGGCCATGGCACAGGCGTTGAGGGGCTGGGTCTTCATTGCGTACTCCAGGAGAGCTTGCGCTCGAGCAGGGCGCCGGACGCCGGCGGACGGTGGTTCAAGGCGGCGCATGATGCCGCAGAACCGGGGCCAGGTGAATCCGGGATTGATGCACTGTGAACCGTGTTCGCCCCGCAGGCCTGGCCTCAGCGGCGCATCAAGGTGCTCTTGCCGAACAGCGAGGCGACCAGGTCCACGGCCACCTGCGCCGTGCGGTTGCGCACGTCCAGGGCCGGGTTCAGTTCCATCACGTCCAGCGAGGCCAGCAGGCCGGTGTCAGCGATCATCTCCATACACAGCTGGGCTTCCCGGTAGGACGGCCCGCCGGGCACAGTGGTGAGCACCCCGGGTGCGACGTCCGGATCGAGGAAGTCCACGTCGAAGCTGACGTGCAGGTGCGTATCGCCATCGAGGCCCAGCAGCGACTGCTCGAGGGTATGACGCATGCCCATCTCGTCGATGTAGCGCATGTCGAACACCTCGAGCCCGACCTCATGCACGAATCGTTTCTCACCCTGGTCCACGCTCCGTATGCCGATCTGCCGGATTGCCCCGGGTTCCAATGCAGGTACGGCGCCGGCCATCCCGATGAGCTCGGCAGGGCCGTAGCCGCACAGGCAGGCGACCGGCATGCCGTGCACGTTGCCGCTCGGTGTCAGCAGGTGGGTGTTGAAGTCGGCGTGCGCGTCCAGCCACAGCACGCGCAGCCGTTTGCCGCTCGCCCGGCAATGGCGGGAAACTGCCGATATGGATCCGATCGCCAGGCTGTGGTCGCCGCCGAGCAGGATCGGCAGGTGTCCCGCCTGCAGTTCGCCGTGCACCGCGTCGTGCACCAACTGGTTCCACTCGGTCACCTCAGCAAGGTGGCGATACCCGTCCACCGGGGGCAGGCAGGGATTGTGCGGGCCACGCAGGTTGCCGCAGTCTCGGACCTCGAGCCCCTGCCCCTGCAGCGTGTCGCGCAGGCCTGCGACTCGCAGGGCCTCCGGACCCATGGACGTCCCGCGCGTGCTGGCGCCGATGTCCGTCGGTGCGCCGATCATGGAGACGATGGCCATCTGTGGTCCTCAGCCCGCGCGGCGTATGCGTACGGCAGCGGTAGCCCCGATCGTGCCACCGAAGAGATCCTTCGGGTCGTCGAGTTCCGGCAGCAGGTCGATCTGCCGTCCTCGGGTGCGCTCCGCAGCCAGCAGCGAGTGCAGGAACCGCAGCGCCGAGTAGTCCTCGAGCGCGAAGCCGACGGAGTCGAAGATCGTGACCTCGTCCGGGCCGCCACGCCCCGGCGCCGAGCCCCGCACTACATCGGCAAATTCTGCCACCCGGAAGTCGGCCGGCAACTGCTGCAGCTCGCCCTCGATGCGCGACTGCGGCTCGAACTCGACCACCACGCGCGCGTCGGGCGCGAGCAGGATGTCCCGATGCAGCTCCGTCTTACCCGGGCAGTCGCCGCCCACGGCGTTCAGGTGCATGCCCGGCTCGATCATGTCCGGCGTGAGGATCACCGCGTTCTTCTTGTCGGCCGTCACGGTCGTGACGATGTCCGCGCCCTTGCAGGCTTCGGCCGCAGAGTCGCAACGCACGATCTCGATGCCGGCAACCTCGGATATCGAGCGCAGGTTGCGCTCGAAGCTTGGCAGTCGCCATCGGGTCGACGTCGTAGACTCGGAGCATGCGGATGCCGAGCATCCTGTGGAAGCCGATCGCCTGGAATTCGGCCTGTGCGCCGTTGCCGATCAGCGCCATGACGCTGCTGTCGCTGCGTGCCATCCAGCGCGCGGCGAGCACCGACATCGCGGCGGTGCGCAGCGCCGTCGTCACCGTCAGTTCCGAGAGCAGCAGCGGATATCCGGTGTGCACGTCGGCGAGCACGCCGAATGCCGTGACGGTAAGCAGACCCTCGGCGGTGTTCTTCGGGTGCCCATTCACGTACTTGAACGTGTAGAGCCGGCCATCGGTGATCGGCATCAGCTCGATCACGCCCACCGGCGAGTGGCTGGCGGAGCGCGGCGTCTTCTCGAATTCGTCCCAGCGCCGGAAGTCCGACTCGATCTCTGACGCGAGCCGCTCGATGAAGGGCCCAGTGCCGACCGAACGCACCAGGCGCTCCAGGTCGCTGACTCCAATGTAGTCGATCATTTGAAACTCCCGTGCCTGCCATGGCGGGCAGTGCCAGCAGTGATCTATTCTCGCGGCTCCAAGAGCCAGCAGGAAGCCAGCAAAGCAGCCATAATGGACTGTATTTTGAACACTTTGTGTGCTTTCATTGCCGTTCCGGCAGTTTACCGCCAACCCGCATGGATGACCTGGACCGCCAACTGATCGCCCTGCTCCGCGCCGACGCACGAGCGACGGTGGCGTCGATCGCGAAGGCGCTGCACGTCGCGCGCGGCACAGTGCAGAACCGGATCGCAAAGCTGGAGCGGGATGGAACGATCGCCGGCTACACGGTCAGGCTGAAACCACAGGTAGACGAACACCGCATTGCAGCCCTGATGAGCATCGCAGTCGAGGGAAACCGCGCTGAGTCGGTGCTGCGTACGCTGCGCGGCGATCCCGCGGTAGAGGCGCTGCACACGACCAACGGTCGTTGGGATATCGTGGCGGAACTTCGCGCCGACAGCCTCGAGGCTTTCGATCGCGTGCTCGGTCGGATCCGCCAGGTGGACGGAATCGCCAGCACCGAGACGAGCCTGCTGCTGTCAACGTACAAACTCTGACCGCCGGCACCACGGGAACCGCGCATGCGCGACATCTGCACATTGCTCAAACCGCTGCCGACCAGCTATCGGCTGGCGCAGGAATCGTAACGATGGCAACCCAGCACATCGAAGCCATAGCGCTGATCTCGCTGCACGTCGCCGTCGTGGCAGCGGTCGGCGTGCGCGTGATGCTGAGCCGGCACGCACCAGGCAGTTCTTTTGCCTGGCTGCTGCTGACCGCTGTGTTGCCCGGCGTGGGAGCCGTTGCCTACCTGCTGATCGGCGAGCGCCCTATCGGCAAGCGCCGCGCCGATTTCGCGCGTGCCTTCTATACCGGCCTGCCTGCGGCGGTGAACACCCTGACGCGCGACGAGCGCTCGGATCCCGAGTCACTCCCCACACCCTGGGACGGCCTCGCGCGACTCGCGTTTCGCTCGACCGGCATGCCGTTGATGGCGCGCTCGTCGTTCCGCCTGCTCGCCGGTGCCGAGACGATCCTGCGCGAAATCATCGCAGACGTGGACCGCGCAGTCGTCGCCATCGAGATGGAGTTCTACATCTGGAATGCCGGCGGTACGGCCGATGAAGTCGAACAGGCGCTCGCAAGGGCCGTCGCGCGTGGCGTGAAGGTGCGATTGCTGCTCGACGCGCTCGGCAGCAAGGAGTTCCTCAAATCGGCGGGGCCGAGCCGTATGCGCTCGCACGGTATCGACCTGCAGATAGCGCTCGGTGTCAGCCCCTGGCGCATCCCGTTCCGGCGTATCGATCTGCGACTGCACCGCAAGGTCGTGGTCGTCGATGGACGCATCGCCTATACCGGCAGCATGAACCTCGTGGACCCTCGCTACTTCAAGCAGGGCGCCGGCGTCGGCGAATGGGTGGATGCGATGGCACGGGCCGAGGGCCCGATCGTCGGCGCGCTGCGTGCCGTGTTCCTGTTCGACTGGGGCATGCAGACCGGCGAGATACCGTCGATCCTGGTCGAGGATTACCGTAAAGCCTGGGCAGCGGCACGCGGGCAGCAGGTGGCTCAGGTCGTGATGTCCGGGCCGGGCACCGACGAGACGGCGAATCTGCGACTCATCACCCAGGCCATCGGCAGCGCCCGGCACAGCATCGTACTCACCACGCCTTACTTCGTCGCGGATTCGGCGCTCGCGCTCGCGCTGGAGAACGCCGCGCTGCGCGGTTGCGAGGTCACGCTGATCGTACCGGACCGAAACGACTCGTGGCTGGTGGAGTACGCGAGTCGCTGGTTCTTCGAGGAACTGACGAACGCGGGCGTGCGCATCCGACGCTACACCGGGGGCCTGCTCCACACCAAGAGCATCACCGTGGACGGCGAGCTGTCGCTGTTCGGCACGGCCAACCTCGACATACGCAGCCTGTCGCTGAACTTCGAGCTGATGCTGGCGATCTACGACCATGACTTCACCGGGCAGTTGCTGAAACTGCAGCGCAGCTACGAGGCGCAGTCGGTGCCTGTCGCGGTCGAGCAGTTGCGGGACCGCACGCTCGGCGAGCGGCTGAAGGAAGGCTTCGCATTCATGGCAGCGCCGTTATTGTGAGCGCTGTGGGAGGAGTGGGATGACCGACGCGCAACGCGTCGAGGCGATCGAGTTCAAGCTTGCTCACCTGGAGCGCGCGCTGCAGGAACTGAGCGACGTCGTCTACCGGCAGCAGCGGGAAATCGACACGGCGCTCGAACTCAACCGGAACCTGCACCGACAGGTCGAGGATCTGGAGAGCCGAACCCCGGATCCCGGCGCGGTCGAGATGCCGCCGCATTATTGAGCGCACGGCCCGGCTTCCCGGACAAGGGGCCGGCTTTCCTTTTCCCGGAGCAGGTATGTACCAACTCTACATAGGCAACAAGAACTACTCGTCATGGTCGCTGCGCCCCTGGGTACTGATGCGCTCCCTCGCAATTCCGTTTACCGAGCACGTGGTGCCGTTCGACCCGGGCACCAGCTGGTCGAAATTCCGCGCGTTCTCGCCCACCGGCAAGGTCCCGTGCCTGGTCGACGGCGAGACGGTGGCCTGGGATTCGATGGGCATCGTCGAATACCTGGCGGAACGACACGCAGGGACCTGGCCGACGGATGCCGGCGCACGCGCGTGGGCGCGCTGCGCGGCCGCGGAAATGCACTCCGGCTTCGGGGCGCTGCGCCAGAGCTGCTCGATGAACTGCGGACTGCGCATCCGGCTGGACACGATCGTGCCGTCGCTGCAGCGGGATCTCGACCGCATTGACGAACTGTGGTCCGAGGGACTGGGCCGGTTCGGCGGACCGTTCCTCGCCGGCAGCACGTTCACGGCGGTGGACGCCTTCTATGCGCCGGTCGCGTTCCGCGTGCGCACCTACGGACTCTCGCTAACGGAAGCCGCGGCCGGGTACGCACGCGAACTGCTGGCGCTGCCGGCGATGCGACAATGGGACGACGAGGCACTGGCCGAACCGTGGCGGGACGCGGAGCACGAGGTGGACGCCATGCACGGCGCTACGCTGATCGAGGACCTGCGCCTGAAGTGATGCGTCCACTTATCACTCCCTGCCGCTGATCGTCTGGCCAGCGCCGGCGACCACGATCGCGTTCTGCCCGAAGGCGACGCCGCGCAATGCCGCGTTCCAGCGATAGGTCTTCAGCGTCCTGAGCGGTTCGTCGCCCATGCGCTCGCCGGAGCGCTGGTCGTGTCGTCGTGACCACGCAACGCGTGCACGGCTCGACGATCCTGATCCTCACGTCCCCGCACTCGATCTCGGTGCAGGTCATCCTCGCCGTACGGTGGCAGCCGGTCGAGTACCAGGTTGGACGAAACCGCTCCATCGGCACGGCGACCGGCAGCCTTGAATTCAGTCATCCAGCGACGCGCGCGACACGACCAGCAGCGGAAATCCGTCGGAGCAGGCTGATCGCTTCGATTTCGCCGGTCCACGCGGAATTGCTGCGCCGGGACGAGCCGGATCGAAACGCAACAGCCGCGCCTCGCGACCGAGCAGCGCGCCGATCCAGGCAGCCGCCGCGTCGCCCTGATCCACGCCCACGCAGCGGTCGCCCCACACCGCGACACTTGAGCGCGGCCCATCGATGTCGAAAGGCACCTCGACCCCGCCCGTGCTCGCAGCCGACAGTCCAAGCGCGCCGTCGAGCAGCGACACTTCCACCTGCGCGAGCCGCGGCTCATCGCGTTGCGTGATGAATCGCCCGTCGCCCGAGACGAACATCCACTCGCGGTCGTGCTCAAGGCCGGCGCTCGTCAGCAATGCAGACTGGTGCTGGATGCCCCGGCACGACTTCACCGGGTAGGAGTGGATGCTGGCAAGCGTGATCATGGCGATACGATAGCGGAGATCGTCGATGCACTCACGCCCTGCGCCTGGAGTGGCCTGGCCGGAAGCACTGCCTCGCAGGACCGGCAGTGCGACGCCCGTTGTGGCTCAGCCAGCCAGCGCGAGAGGCTGCGGCCTGCCGACCTGGTAGCCCTGCACGAAATCCACGCCCATGCGGCGCGCGCAGTCGAGCGCACTCATGTCCTCGACCTGCTCGGCCACGACCTGGAAATTGAGCGAGCGCGCCAGCTTGATCATCGCGGTAACCATCGCCTGGTTGACGTTGTCGGAGGCGAGATTGCGGATGAAATTACCGTCGATCTT
>CAVTNX010000008.1:0-18369 GCA_963736205.1 uncultured Gammaproteobacteria bacterium
ATCACGGCCTTCTCGAGGTGCACCATCACCGGCTTGCCCACCTGCTCGACCTTCTGCTGGTACGACGCCTCGACGGCCTGGACGATGCGCTCGCGCAGCCCCGCCTCGGCGATCTCGTGGTCGGCCTCGAGCCAGGCCTTCGGCTGCACCTCGACCAGGAACTCGCGGGCGATCGCCTCGGCGAGCCCGTCGAGGTTCCAGGTGTCCTCGACGCTCTCGCGCGGAACGTACTGGTCGACGATGCCGTTGACGACCTCTTCGCGGATGCCGGTGATCGCATCGGAGATGCTCTCAGCCGCCATCATCTCGGTGCGCTGCTGGTAGATCACCCTGCGCTGGTCGTTGGCGACGTCGTCGTACTCGAGCAGGTTCTTGCGCAGGTCGAAGTTGTACGCCTCGACCTTGCGCTGGGCGCGCTCGATCTGGCGCGAGAGCATGCGGCTCTCGATCACCTCGCCTTCCTTCATGCCCGCGGTGGTGAGCCAGCGCTTGGTGCGATCGGGATCGCCGAAGATGCGCATCAGGTTGTCTTCGAGCGACAGGTAGAAGCGGCTCGAGCCCGGGTCGCCCTGGCGGCCCGAGCGGCCGCGCAACTGGTTGTCGATGCGGCGCGATTCGTGGCGCTCGGTGCCCACGATGTGCAGGCCGCCGGCCGCGACCACTTCCTCGTGGCGCTTCTGCCATTCGGCGCGCACGCGCTCGACGGTCGCCTCGTCGGGATTCTCGAGCTGCGCGAGCTCGACCTTGAGGTTGCCGCCGAGCACGATGTCGGTGCCGCGGCCCGCCATGTTGGTCGCGATCGTCACCACGCCCGGGCGGCCGGCCTGCGCGACGATGTGCGCCTCGCGCTCGTGCTGCTTGGCGTTCAGCACCTCGTGCGCGATGCCCTGCTTGGTCAGCTCGCCGGACAACAGCTCCGACGTCTCGACCGAGGTCGTGCCGACCAGCGCAGGCTGGCGGCGCTTCGAGCACTCGCGGATGTCCTCGATGATCGCCTCGAACTTGTCCTTCTGTGTCAGGTAGACGAGGTCCGGCGCGTCGTCGCGGACCATCGGCCGGTGCGTCGGGATCACGGCCACTTCGAGCCCGTAGATCTCCTGGAACTCGAACGCCTCGGTGTCCGCGGTGCCGGTCATGCCGGCGAGCTTGGCGTACATGCGGAAGTAGTTCTGGAACGTGATCGAGGCGACCGTCTGGTTTTCCTCGCGCACGTTCACGCGTTCCTTGGCCTCGATCGCCTGGTGCAGGCCGTCCGACCAGCGCCGTCCCGGCATGGTGCGGCCGGTGAACTCGTCGACGATGATCACCTCGCCGTTCCTGACGATGTACTCGACGTCGCGGCGGTACAGCGCGTGCGCCCTGAGCGCCGCGTTCAGGTGGTGCATCAGGCGGATGTTGGACGGGTCGTAGAGGCTCTGGCCTTCCTGCAGCAGGCCGGCCTTCAGGAACAGCTGCTCGACGTGCTCGTGGCCTTCGTCCGACAGGTGGACCTGCTTGCCCTTCTCGTCCGCCCAGTAGTCGCCCTCGCCCTCCTCGGACTCCTGCGTCTTCAGGCGCGGAACGAGTTCGTTGATGCGCGTATAGAGCTCGGTGCTTTCCTCGGCCGGGCCGGAAATGATCAGCGGCGTGCGCGCCTCGTCGATCAGGATGGAGTCGACCTCGTCCACGATGGCGAACGAGAGCGAGCGCTGCATGCGGTCCTCGAGCCGGAACGCGAGGTTGTCGCGCAGGTAGTCGAAGCCGAGCTCGTTGTTGGTGCTGTAGGTGATGTCGGACGCGTAGGCCGCGCGCTTTTCGTCGGCGGACTGGCCGGCCTTGACCACCCCCACGGTGAGCCCGAGGAAGCGGTAGATGGGGCCCATCCACTCGGCGTCGCGGCTCGCGAGGTATTCGTTGACCGTGACGATGTGGGTGCCGGTGCCCGGCAGCGCGTTCAGGTAGGCGGCGAGCGTCGCGACCAGCGTCTTGCCCTCGCCGGTGCGCATCTCGGCGATCTTGCCGGCGTGCAGCACCATGCCGCCGATCAGCTGCACGTCGAAGTGCCGCAGGCCGAGCGTGCGCTGTGATGCCTCGCGAACCACCGCGAAGGCCTCGGGAATCAGGTCGTCGAGCGCCTTGCCCGCGGCCAGCTGTTCGCGGAACTGGCGGGTCTTGTCGGCAAGCTCGGCGTCCGAGAGGGCCTGGATCGACGGCTCCAGGGCGTTTATCTTGCGGACGATGCCGTTGTACTGGCTGATGAGCCGCTGGTTGCGGCTACCAAAGATTCGGGCGAGCCAATTGGCCACTGGGGCTCCAGGAAGAAAACTGCGGGGAAAGCCGGGAATTTTACATCAATGCAGCCGGCATTTACCGGATAGTGAGGGCAAAACCGGCCGCCACAAGCGGCCTGCCGCCCTCGGGGCGTCGACTCGCCGCGGGAATCAGTTCCCCAGGTACGGCGTCGGGTTGACCGGTCGACCGTTGCGCTCGACCTCGAAATGCACGTGCGTGCCGGTCGAACGCCCCGTGCTGCCGATGATCGCGATCGCCTGGCCCTTGTCGACGGTATCGCCCTGGTGGACCAGGTTGCGGGCATTGTGGCCGTACAGCGTGACATAACCGGTCGGGTGCGTAATTTCCACCACGTTGCCGTAACCGGTCCTGAAGCCCGCGAACGACACGACCCCGGGACCGGTGGCGATTACGTTGCTGCCCGGTTCCGCCGCCACGTCGACACCGCTGTGAAACGCCGTGTGCCCGTTGATCGGATCGGAACGGAAACCGAAATGCGACGATATCCAGCCGCCGATCACCGGCAGGCCGCCGGGCAGGATGCGTTCGCCGAGCTGTCGCGTGGACATCAGGCTCTCGAGCACGGTCAGTTGGCGCTCGCGGTCGGCGAGCTGGCTCTCGAGCGCATCGAGCACCATCGCCAGCTCCGGCACCTGCGCCGAACCCGATGGCAGTTCGCGGCCCTCGGGACCGCCGGCCGGCGGCGGCTCGTCGAAGTTGAACTCGCCGCGGTCGAGATTGGCCAGGTCCGTGATACGGCGACCGAGCGCGTCGAGCCGGATCAGGTGCGCATTCATCATGCCGACGCGCGAGGCAAGTGCATCGACGTTGCCCTGCAGCCGGCCACGGGCTGCCTCGATGTCCATGCGCTGCTGCTCGAGCGTGCCTGCGAGCTGCTCGCTCTCCGTCGGCGCGCCGACGAACAAGCCAATGGAGACACCTGCCCCGAACAGCAGCGAAACGGACAGCAGCGCTATGCCTGCGACCAGTGCGAGCACCCTGGGGCGCGACAGGTCAAGCTGCCGCACTTTTCCGGTGCGGCTCGAGACGACTTTGAATTTCATCGCGGCAAGGAACCCCGTGGCTGCCGATGTCAGAGCACTCGGCGCCCGTGCTGACGGGCAACGCTGCTCGGCGATTCGAACCAGATACCCGACAACGAACGCACCGACCCGCCGCCGACGTCTTTGTCGTTGGCGACCGGAAGGTAGACCCGCCCAGTCGAGAGGCCGCACACTATGAAGGAATCGTCTTCGGCTGGCAATCGATAGTTAGCTTTTTGTATACAGTGCATTCCGCATGGCGAATACGTTGAAACCCCTGTTTGGCGGCTCGAACCTCGGGCTCGAGCAGCTCGCGAAGCGCGCGGCCGCGGCCGATTCGCTGACGACCATGGTGCAGCGCGAACTGCCCGGCGGACTCGGGGCCCACGTGGTCTCGGCCGTCCGGCGCGACGACGACCTGGTCGTCATCGTCGATTCGGCTGCCTGGGCGGCTCGCGTACGCTACGCCGGACCACGCATGAAGGAACAGCTTGCCTCGCTCGGCGAGCCGGTGGCCGGGAAGGTCAGGGTGCGCGTGCGGGGACGCGAGAAGAAGACGGCGTAGTGGAGCGTCAGGCGGTCGCCGCCGCGGCCGCCACGTACGAAATCGGCGCATCCTGCAGCGTTTCGAACGTCACGTCTTCCCAGGCGGCGCTGTCCGCAATCAGCGTGCGCAGCAGCAGGTTGTTCAGCCCGTGGCCCGACTTGTAGCCGCTGAACTCGCCGATCAGGCTGTGGCCGAGCAGGTACAGGTCGCCGATCGCGTCGAGCACCTTGTGCTTCACGAACTCGTCCTCGTAGCGCAGGCCGTCCTCGTTCAGGATCCGGTAGTCGTCGAGGACGATGGCGTTGTCGAGGTTGCCGCCCAGCGCCAGGTTGTGGGAGCGCATGTACTCGAGGTCGCGCATGAACCCGAAGGTCCGCGCGCGACTCACCTCGCGCAGGAACGTGGTGGTCGAAAAATCCATCGCCGCGACCTGCGAGCGGCGCTTGAAGACCGGGTGGTCGAACTCGATTTCGAAGTTAACCTTGAAACCGTCATAAGGATCGAATCGGGCCCACTTCTCGCCGTCTTCGACCTTGACGCTCTTCAGGATGCGCACGAACTTCTTCGGCGCATTCTGTTCCTCGATGCCCGCCGACTGCAGCAGGAACACGAAGGGACCCGCGCTGCCGTCCATGATCGGTACTTCGCCGGCGGATAGCTCGATGATCGCGTTGTCGATGCCGAGGCCGGCCAGCGCCGAGAGCAGGTGCTCGATGGTCGAGACCTTGACGCCATCCTTCACGATCGTCGTGCCGAGCGTCGTTTCGCCGACGCTTTCGGCGCGTGCGGGAATGTCCACCGGCACGTCGAGGTCGGTGCGACGGAACCAGATGCCGTGGTTGGCCGGGGCCGGCCGCAGCACCATCAGCACCTTCTTGCCCGTGTGCAGGCCGACACCGGTCGCACGGATCGAGTTCTTCAGCGTTCTCTGTTTCAGCATGCCGGGGTCGTAGCCGCGCCTGGTGCGCGTCCCCTTGAATTGTTAGCGCGAAAGAATATCACAGGACCGATGTAGCAACATAAGATCTTGATTCCAAATGACATTCTCGTCGCCCCTCGCGCCCACCCCAATGACTGCCGGCGGACGATTGCCGCCCGCCAGACCGACCTGCCGCCCCGCCGATTTCGCGGCGGGGTCGCGCAGCCTTCCTCAGTCCGCCTGGCGCCGCAGGAACGCCGGGATGTCCAGGTACGTCTCGCCGCTCGCGTCCGCACGAAGATCGTCGCCGACCGCACGCTGGCGCCGCCGCAGGTTGGCGGGCGTCTCGTAGTCGGAGTAGCTCTCTGCCGGGCGACGATTCGCGCGACCGCCTGCAACCACCTCGACCTTCGGCTGTTCGCGCGCCGGAAGCCCGCGGACCGCTGCCGGCCGGCCGATGCCGGTCGCGACCACGGTGACGCGGATCTCGTCGGTCATTTCCGGGTCGATGACGTAGCCGACGACCACGGTCGCATCCTCGGAAGCGTACTGCTTGATCGCGTCGCCGACCACGTGGAACTCGCTGGTGCGCAGGTCCATGCCGGCCGTCACGTTGATCAGCAGGCCGTGCGCGCCCGACAGGTTCACGTCCTCGAGCAGCGGGCTCGAGATCGCGGCTTCGGCCGCCTCGCGCGCCCGGTTCTCGCCGGTCGCCCGTCCCGAACCCATCATCGCCATGCCGGTCTCGGCCATCACCGTCTTCACGTCGGCAAAGTCGACGTTGATCAGGCCCGGCCGGGTGATCAGCTCGGCGATGCCCTGCACCGCACCCTGCAGCACTTCGTTGGCGGACTTGAACGCGTCGAGCAGCGTGGTGTCGCCACCGAGCACGGTGAGCAGCTTCTGGTTGGGAATCGTGATCAGCGAGTCCACGTACTTGCCGAGTTCGGCGATGCCCTGGTCGGCCAGCGACAGCCGCTTGTTGCCTTCCATCTCGAACGGCTTGGTGACGACGGCGACCGTGAGGATGCCGAGTTCCTTCGCGACCTGCGCCACGATCGGCGCGGCGCCCGTGCCGGTGCCGCCGCCCATGCCGGCGGTGATGAAGATCATGTCCGAGCCGTCGACCATTTCGACGATGCGGTCGCGATCCTCCAGCGCCGCCTGGCGCCCGACTTCCGGATCGGCGCCCGCGCCCAGTCCCTTGGTGATGTTCGAACCGATCTGCAGGCTCATCTTCACCTTCGAGTGTTTCAGGGCCTGGGAATCGGTGTTGATGCAGATGAAGTCCACGCCTTCGATTCCCGAACTGACCATGTGGGTCACCGCGTTGCCGCCGCCGCCGCCAACGCCGATGACCTTGATGATGGCCCCCTGGTTTTCCGTGTCTGCAAGTACGAACATTTTTTGCTGCTCCGATAATGAAGTGACTAATGACCAGTGATCAGTGCTTCGTGGAAGCCGACTGCGCCGCCGGCTTCCGCCATGAAATCAATACTCTCCGCCCGCTCCTCACCACGCTTTCTCCGTCCCGCCTTCCTGCGCCCGTCAGAAATTCCCCTTGAACCAGTCCTCCATCCGCTCGAGGACGCTGCGCATTCCCTTGCCGACCGGCACCTTCCTGCTGTGTCGCATGTGGTTCTCACGCCCGAACAGCAGCAGCCCGACGCCGGTCGAATGAATCGGGTTGCGTACGACGTCCACGAGCCCGCTCACGCCCTGCGGCAGCCCGAGCCGCACCGGGGCGTGGAAGACTTCCTCGGCCAGGTCGATGACGCCCTCCATCTTTGCGCTGCCACCCGTCAGCACGACGCCGGCAGCGATCAACTCGTCGAAGCCGGACCGCCGCAGCTCCTCGTGCACCAGCGCGAACAGTTCCTCGTAGCGCGGCTCCACGACCTCGGCGAGCGTCTGGCGCGCGAGGCGGCGCGCCGGCCTGTCGCCGACGCTCGGCACTTCGATCGTCTCGTCCGGGTTCGCGAGCTGCGACAGGGCACAGGCGTAGCGGACCTTCAGTTCCTCGGCGTGGTGCGTCGGCGTGCGCAGGCTGACCGCGATGTCGTTGGTGACCTGGTCGCCGGCAATGGGGATCACCGCCGTGTGCCGGATCGCTCCACCGGAGAACACCGCGATGTCGGTCGTGCCGCCGCCGATGTCCACCAGGCAGACGCCGAGCTCCTTTTCGTCGTCGGCAAGCACGGCGTAGCTGGAGGCCAGCTGCTCGAGCACCACGTCCTCGACCTCGAGACCGCAGCGCTGCACGCACTTGACGATGTTCTGCGCGGCGCTGTCGGCGCCGGTGACGATGTGCACCTTCGCCTCGAGGCGCACGCCGGACATCCCGACCGGCTCGCGTATGCCCTCCTGCGAGTCGATGATGAATTCCTGGGGAAGGATGTGCAGGATCTTCTGGTCGGCCGGGATCGCCACCGCCCGGGCGGCGTCGATCACGCGGTCGACGTCTCCCTGCATCACTTCCTTGTCGCGGATCGCGACGATGCCGTGCGAGTTCAGCGAGCGCACGTGGCTGCCGGCGATGCCGGCGATCACGGAGTGGATCTCGCAGCCGGCCATCAGCTCGGCCTCTTCCACCGCGCGCCGGATCGACTGCACGGTCGAGTCGATGTTGACCACCACGCCCTTCTTCAGGCCGCGCGAGGGGTGCGAGCCGAGGCCCACCACTTCGATCGTTCCGTCCAGGCCCAGCTCGCCCACGATCGCCACGACCTTCGAGGTGCCGATATCGAGCCCGACGATCATGTTGCGTTCAGTCTTTTTAGCCATCGGGTGTCGCGACCTCCTGCGGAGCGACCGCGAGGGCGGAACGTGAGTTCCAGCCGACGCTGAATCCATTTGTGTAGCGCATGTCCACGTAGTTGATCTCGGCAAGCCGCTTTGCGACCAGCGGGCTCGCGAGCCGGATGAATCGCTCGAGGCGCGCGTCGACGGACTGCCGCCCGAGCTTCACTGCGACGCCGTTGGCCAGCTCGAGCTGCCACGCGCCGCGCTCATCGAGCTGCACGCCGGTCAGGCGCAGTCCAGCCTCGAGCAGTCGACCCTGCGCCTCGAGGTACAGCCGGGCCACGCTGCGCTCGCTGCCGTCGGGACCCTGCAGCAGCGGCAACTCGGGCGGCACGTAGCGCGCGTTGCGGATGAAGAGTTCGCCGCGCGCATTCAGCAGTCCCGCCGCGTTCCAGCGCGCTGCCGCCACCTGCTCGGTGACGTTGACCCGGATGGCATCCGGCCAGTGGCGACGCACCACGGCCCGGTCCACCCACTCGATGCGCTCGATGCTGTCGCGGACCTGGTCGAGGTCCACGGACGCGAGGCCGCCGTGCACTACATCGACCACGGCACTCTCGATTTCGGGCGGCGACACCCGCTGGAAAGCGCCGTCGACGAGCACGCGGCGCACCGGGCGGTCGAGCGCCAGCATCAGCAGCAGCGCGGCCACGGCAAAGCCCGCCACCACGCCGGCCGCGACTCCAACCACGCGCCAGTTCACGACCGGCGCGGGAGTCGCTGTCCCGCTGCGCGCCTGCCGGCGATTGCGCTTTTTCCAGAACGCCAGCATCACGCGGCCCCCGGCGTCGGTCGCGCGAGGCTGGTCTCGAGAACCCGCCACACGAGTTCGTCGAATTCGATGCCAACGATGCGCGCGGCCTTCGGCACCAGTGAGTGGCTGGTCATGCCGGGCGCGGTGTTCACCTCGAGCAGCCACGAGCGACCCGCGCGGTCGCGCATGAAGTCGACGCGACCCCAGCCGCTGCAGTCCACCGCCAGGAAAGCCGCCAGGGCAAGCTGGCCGAATTGCTGCTCGACCTCCCGGGTTGCACCCGGACAGAGGTACTGGGTGTCTTCGGCCACGTATTTCGCGTGGTAGTCGTAGTACTCACCCGCCGGCACGATGCGGATCGAGGGCAGCGCGTCGGTTCCCAGCACCGCGACGGTGTACTCATCGCCCTCGATCAACTTCTCCACCAGCATCGGGCCCTCGTAGCGGGCCGCGAGTTCGACGGCCGCGGCGAGATCGGCATCCCGGAAGCAGCGGCTGATTCCGACGCTCGATCCCTCGCATGCGGGCTTGACGATTACCGGCAGGCCGAGCGCGTGCGCAGCGTCCGCGACATCGTCGCCGCGCTCGAGGCTCACGTAGCCCGGGGTCGGAAGCCCGAGCGACTGCCACACCTGCTTGGTGCGGATCTTGTCCATCGACAGCGCGGAGCCGAGCACGCCGGAGCCCGTGTACGGGACGCCCAGCGCCTCCAGCAGGCCCTGCAGCACGCCGTCTTCCCCGCCGCCGCGGTTGCCGTGCAGGATGTTGAACACGCGGTCGAAGCGCTGGCCCACCGATCCCGTCAGTGCCGCGACGAGCGCCGGGATGCCGTCCACCGCCACCGCGTCGACGCCCCGGCCGACGAGCGCCTCGAGCACGTTGCGGCCCGAATCCAGCGACACCTCGCGCTCCGATGACGTGCCGCCCATCAGCACGGCGACGCGTCCGAAGTCGCGCGGATCCCGGATGCGGACTGGCGACGGCGTCATGTGCGCCCCCCATCCGCGACCATGCGGGCGAGCGCGCCGGGCAGTTCGTGCGAGGCCGCGCCGATGCTGCCGGCGCCCATGGTCAGCACGACGTCGCCGTCGCGCGCGACGTCGGCCAGCGCCTGCGGCAGCTCGTCGAGCGACTTGAGCAGCACCGGCTCGACGCGGCCGCGGGAGCGGATCGCGCGGCACAAGGCCTTGCCGTCGGCGCCTGCGATCGGCGGCTCGCCGGCGGCGTAGACCTCGGCCACCAGCAGCGCATCGGCCCCCGACAGCACCTGCGCAAAGTCATCGAGCAGGTCGCGCGTGCGCGTGTAGCGGTGGGGCTCGAAGACCAGCACCACCCGGCGGTCCGGCCAGCCCTGCCGGACGGCTTCCATGGTCGCCGCAATCTCGGTCGGGTGGTGGCCGTAGTCGTCCACGAGCGTGACTCGCCCGGCCGGGACGTCGACGTCGCCGAGCCACTGCAGTCGTCGCTCGATGCCCTGGAAGCCGGTGAGCGCGCGCTGGATCGCGCCGTCGTCGATTTCGAGCTCGGTCGCGACACAGATCGCGGCGAGCGCATTGAGCACGTTGTGGCGGCCCGGCAGGTTGAGCGAAATCGGCAGCGGATCGCGCCCGGGGCGCAGTACGTCGAACACGGACTGTCCGCCGCGGCGCGTCACGTTGACCGCGCGCACGTCCGCCGGCTCGTCGAACCCGTAGGTAAGGTACGGACGGGCGACGAGCGGCACCAGGCTCGACGCCTCGGCGTCGTCGACGCAGACGATGGCGAGGCCATAGAACGGCAGGTTGTGCAGGAACTCGACGAAACTCGACTTGAGACGGCTGAAGTCCCCGCCGTGCGTGCCAAGGTGATCCGCATCGACGTTGGTGACGATCGCGATCATCGGCTGCAGGTGCATGAACGACGCGTCGCTCTCGTCTGCCTCTGCGACGAGATAGCGACCCGCACCCAGCCGCGCGTTCGAAGCCGAGCTCTTCAGGCGTCCGCCGATGACGAAGGTCGGGTCCTCGCCGCCCTCTGCCAGCACGCTCGCCACCAGGCTCGTGGTGGTGGTCTTGCCATGCGTGCCGGCCACCGCGATCGAGTAGCGGAAGCGCATCAGTTCGCCGAGCATCTCCGCGCGCTTGACCACCGGGATGCGCTGCGCGAGCGCCTGCGCGACCTCGGGGTTCTCCTCGTTGACCGCGCTGGAGACGACCACGACGTCGGCGCCCGCGATGTTGCCGGCGTCGTGACCGATCATCACCCGCGCGCCGAGCTTCTCGAGGCGTCGCGTCGCATCACCGGCCTTGATGTCGGAGCCCTGCACCGAGTAGCCCAGGTTGACCAGCACCTCGGCGATGCCGCACATGCCGCTGCCGCCGATGCCGACGAAGTGGATGGTGTGAATGCGCCGCATCCGGTCCTTCATGCCGCGCCTCCTGCCGCCGCGACGCAGGCATCGGCAAGTCGCACGTCTGCGTCGGTGATGGCCGCGGCGCGCGCAGCACGCGCCATGCGCTCGAGCCGCGGCCGGCCGGCCTCCAGCAACTCGCGCAGCTTCGCCGCCAGCGACACCGGGGTCAGTCCCGACTCGGACTGCAGCACTGCCGCGCCAACGCGGACCACGTACTGTGCGTTGCGGGTCTGGTGGTCATCCACGGCCGACGGGAACGGCACGAGGACCGCCGGCACGCCCGCGGCCGCGAGCTCGGCGATGGTCAGTGCGCCCGAGCGGCACACGGCGAGGTCGGCCCAGCCGTAGGCGCTCGCCATGTCGTCGATGAAGGCGCGCACGTCCGCGGCGATGCCGCGCGCGCGGTAGGCCGCGGCCGTCTCCTCGGCACCCTGCGCGCCCGTCTGGTGCAGTACTTCCGGACGCAGCCAGTCGGGCAGTTCGGAAATCGCCGCGGGCACGACGGTGTTGAGCCGCGACGAGCCCTGGCTGCCGCCGAACACCAGCAGGCGCACCGGGCCCTCGCGCCCCGCGTAGCGGCGCTCCGGCGGCGGTACGTTCGCGATCTCGCGACGCACCGGGTTGCCCACCCGCTCGGCCTTCACGCCATCGCCGAAGCTTCCAGGGAAGCCTTCCAGCACGCGATCGGCTATGCGTGCAAGCAGGCGATTGGTCAAGCCCGCGACGGCGTTCTGCTCATGCACGACCAGCGGCGTGCGGGTGAGCCAGGCGGCCACGCCGCCCGGCCCGGAAACGAAGCCGCCCGCGCCGAGCACGACGCTGGGCCGGTGGCGCCGCACGGCGCGGAGCGCCTGGAAGAGCGCCGTCGCCAGCCGGAACGGCGCGGCGAGCAGCGTGCCGATACCCTTGCCGCGCAGGCCGCTCACGCTCAGCCACTCGACCGGAATGCCCGCGGCCGGCACCAGGCGCGCCTCGATTCCGCGGTGGGTGCCGAGCCACACCAGGTCGTAGCCGCGCTCGCGCAGCACGCGCGCCGTCGCGAGCGCCGGGAAGACGTGCCCGCCGGTGCCGCCCGCCATGATCATTGCCGTGGGACGTGTCATGCGCGACGCACCTCGCGCGACGCCGCCGCGGGCCGATCGGCCGCCTGCGTCTCGTGGTTAATCCGCAGCAGCAGCCCGAGCACGCCGAGCGTGACCAGCATGCTGCTGCCGCCGTATGACAGCAGCGGAAGCGTCAGGCCCTTGGTCGGCAACAGGCCCATGTTGACGCCGATGTTCACGAAGGCCTGCAGGCCGAGCCAGATGCCGATCGAGGCGGCAAGGTAGGACTGGAACTGCAGCCCGGCGTCGGCGGCCCGGCGCGAGATCGCAAGCGCCCGGCTGACCAGCACCGCGAACAGGCCGATCACGACGCACACGCCGACGAAGCCGAATTCCTCGGCGAGGACGGCAAACACGAAGTCGGTGTGTGCCTCCGGCAGGTAGAACAGCTTCTGCACGCTCGAGCCGAGCCCGACGCCGAACCACTCCCCGCGACCGATCGCGATCAGCGACTGCACGAGCTGGAATCCGCTGTCGAACGGGTCTTCCCAGGGGTTGCGGAACGCAACCAGGCGGCGCAGCCGGTAGGGCGAAGTCACCGCCAGCACGGCCATCGCGGCGACGCTGCCGACGACCGGCACCAGCAGGTGGTGCAGGCGCACGCCCGCGAGGAACAGGATCGCGAGCCCGGTGGCCATCAGGACCGTCGCCGCGCCGAAGTCGGGCTCGAGCAGCAGCAGCATCGCAGCCGCGCCCAGCACCGCAACCGGCTTCATGAAACCCTGGAAGCTCGAGCTGAGGTCTTCCGAGCGCCGCACCGCGTAGCTCGACAGGTAGGTGAGCAGCATCACGCGTGCGAGCTCCGATACCTGGAAGTTCATGAATCCCAGGCGCGCCCAGCGACGGCTGCCGTTCACCTCGTGGCCGATGCCCGGCAGGAGCACCAGCACCAGCAGCGCGAATCCACTCACCAGCAGCACTTTCGAGTGCTTTTCCCAGACGCCGGTCGGGATCGCCATCGCGATGAATGCGGCGACCAGGCCCATCAGCACGTAGACCAGCTGCCGCTCGAAGTAGAAGAACGGGTTGCCCGACTCATGGTCGGAGACGCCGATCGACGCCGATGCAACCATGATCAGCCCGATCAGCAGCAGCGCGGCGACGGTGCCGACCACCCAGGTGTCGAACATGAATCGCCGCGGCTGCCCGCTGGAGCGCGCGTAGGACATGGCGGTGGCGGTCATGCGGCCAGGCTCCTGACCGAGGCGGCAAATTCATCGCCGCGGTGCGCGTAGTCGCGGAACATGTCGAGGCTGGCGCAGGCCGGCGAGAGCAGCACGGTGTCGCCCGGCTGCGCGGCGGCGCGCGCGGCGCGGACGGCCGTCGGCATGTCCGCCACGATCTCGGTGCTGCAGACACCCTCGAGCGCTGCAGCAAGCCTCATGGCGTCGCGGCCGATCAGCACCGCGTGTCGCACCTTGCCGCGAAACGCTTCGCGCAGCGCACCGAAATCCTGTCCCTTGCCGTCGCCCCCTGCGATCAGCACGATCGTGCCGTCCGTGCCCGAGACCGCGGCGACCGTGGCGCCGACATTGGTGCCCTTCGAATCATTGACGAAACGGATGCCGGCCACGTCCGCGACCCACTGCGCCCTGTGCGCGAGCCCGCCGAATTCGGCCAGCGCCTCGAGCACCGGCGCGCGCGGCAGGCCGAGCGCCTCGCTCATCGCGAGCGCGGCAAGCGCGTTGGCGACGTTGTGCCGGCCCGTGAGCCGCATCGCGGAGACGGGCAGCAGCGGCTCGCCGCGGCAGGCGAGCCAGGGCTCGGCGCCCCCGTCGAGGCAGTAGTCCGCGCCGGCATCCTCGAGGCTGAACGAAAGCACGCGCTGGCCCGCGCGCGGCATGTCGCGGACCAGCGGGTCGTCGGCATTCACGACAGCCGTCTCGCAGCCGTCGAAGATCCGCGCCTTGGCCGCCGCATAGTCGGCGAGCGTTTCGTAGCGATCCATGTGGTCCGGCGAGACATTCAGCACCGTGGCCGCCACGGTGCGCAGCGAGTGCGTCGTTTCCAGCTGGAAGCTCGACAGCTCGAGCACGTACAGGTCCGGCGTCGCATGCTGCAGCAGGTCGAGGGCGGGCTCGCCCAGGTTGGCACCGGCAATCGCCGCCTGCCCGGCCGCGGTCGCAAGCATCGCCATCAGCGCGGTCACCGTGCTCTTGCCATTGGTGCCGGTGACCGCGGCCACCGGCGCGGCGGCCTCGCGCGCGAAGAGCTCGATGTCGCCGACGACCGGCAGTCCTCGCAACGCCGCTTCGACCGCGACGGGCTCACGCAGCGAAAGCCCGGGCGAGATCACGACCTGCGACACGTCGTCGAGCAGCGCCAGCTCGAACGGCCCGCTGTGCAGTTCGATCCCGGCCAGTTCGCGGCGCAGCGCCTCGATCCCGGGCGGCTCGGAACGCGTGTCGGCGACGCGGACCGTGAGGCCCTTGCGATGCAGGTAGCGCACGGCCGAGAGCCCGGTGCGGCCGAGGCCGAGCACCAGCGCCCGTGTCCCGGGTTCGAGCGCCACGACGTTGTTCGGGTGGGCTTTCATCGCAGCTTCAGCGTCGCCAGCCCGATCAGCACGAGGATCACGGTGATGATCCAGAAGCGCACGATCACCTTCGGCTCGGCCCAGCCCTTGAGTTCATAGTGATGGTGGATGGGCGCCATGCGGAAGATGCGCTTGCCGCGCAGCTTGAAGGAGCCCACCTGCAGGATGACGGAGACGGTCTCCATCACGAACACGCCGCCCATGATGAACAGCACGATTTCCTGGCGCACGATCACCGCGATCACGCCGAGCGCAGCACCGAGCGCCAGGGCGCCGATGTCGCCCATGAACACCTGGGCCGGGTAGGTGTTGAACCAGAGGAACCCGAGGCCCGCCCCGAAGATCGACGAGCAGATCACCAGCACCTCGCCCGCGCCGGCGACGTAGGGGATCGCCAGGTAGTTGGCGAACACGACGTTGCCGGAGGCGTAGGCGAACACGCCGAGCGCGCCGGCGACCAGCACCGCGGGCATGATCGCGAGCCCGTCGAGCCCGTCGGTCAGGTTCACCGCATTGCTCGAGCCCACGATCACGAAGTAGGACAGCACGACGAACAAGGGCCCGAGCGGCAGCACGAAATGCTTGACGAACGGCATGATCAGCGTGGTTTCAGCCGGCGCCTGGGCGGTGAGGTAGAGCGCGAACGCCGCGCCCAGGCCCGCCACCGACTGCCAGAAGTACTTGTAGCGCGCGATCAGCCCGCGCGAATCGCCGACCACGAGCTTCAGGTAATCGTCCCAGAATCCAATCAACCCGAACGCGACGGTCACCGCGAGCGTGATCCACACGAACCGGTTGGCGAGGTCGGCCCACAGCAGGGTGCCGGCGACGATTGCCACCAGTATCAGCGCACCGCCCATCGTCGGCGTACCGGCCTTCGACAGGTGGCTCTGCGGGCCGTCGGAACGCACGCGCTGGCCGACCTGCCGCTCGGCCAGCTTGCGGATCATCCCCGGGCCGACCACGAACGAGATCGTCAGCGCGGTCAGCGCCGCGAGGATCGCCCGCAGCGTCAGGTAGCTGAATACGTTGAAGCCCGAGTAATACTGGGTGAGCCACTCGGCGACATGGCGCAGCATGCTAGTGGCCTCCCTCGCCCGCACTGCCGCCGTCGGCAGCAAGCGCATCGGCTACGCGCTCGAGGCGATTCGACCTCGATCCCTTCACCAGCAGCGTCACGTCCTTGCCGAGGTCCGAGCGCGCGACCGCGACCAGGTCGTCGACGGAGGCGAACCACTGGCCGCCGACGCCGAACGCCTCGACCGCGTGCCTCGACTCGTCACCGATCGCGAGCATCCGGCTCACGCCGCTCTGCCGCGCGAGCGCGCCCATTTCCGCATGCAGCCGGTCGGAGTCGGCGCCGAGTTCGCGCATTTCGCCGAGCACCAGCCAGTGTTCGCCCGGCAGCCTCGCAAGTGACTCCAGTCCGGCGCGCACCGAGCCCGGGTTGGCATTGTAGGAATCGTCGATGAGTCGCGCGCCGTTCAGCGCGGCTCGCATCCTCAGGCGCCCCGCAACCGGAAGCATCGAGGCCAGGCCGTCGGCGATCGCATCGAGGCCGGCACCCGCGGCCGAGGCAGCGGCCGCAGCGGCGAGTGCGTTCATCACGTTGTGACTGCCCGAAAGAGCGATCGACAGGCGCCGGCTGCCCAGCGGGCACTTCAGGTCGAATTCGGTGATGAATCCCCGTTCCGTAGCCTGCTCGACCACGCTGGATGCAACGAAGTCAGCGTCCTTGTCCATGCCGAAGGTCACCACCCGCCCGGCGGCCCTTGCGAGCCCGCGCCAGAACCCGGCAAATCGATCGTCGGCGTTGATCACCGCCGTGCCGCTGGATCCCAGCGCCTCGAACATCTCGCCCTTGCCGCGCGCGACACCGTCCATGCCGCCGAATCCCTCGAGGTGGGCGGGTCCCGCGTTGACCACCAGCCCCACGTCGGGTCGGGCGATTGCCGCGAGGTGCGCTATCTCGCCGCGGTGGTTCGCGCCCATCTCGATCACCGCATGCAGGTGCTCAGGCCGCAGCCGGGCGAGCGTGAGCGGCACGCCGATGTGATTGTTCAGGTTGCCCTGCGTGACCAGGCAGGGACCGCGCGCGCCGAGGATCGCACCGGTCATTTCCTTGACCGTGGTCTTGCCGTTGCTGCCGGTGATGCCCACCACGGTGCCCCGGTAGTCGCCGCGCCACGCCCGCGCGAATGCGGTGAGCGCGGCAAGCGTGTCGCTCACCACTACCTGCGGCACGGGCGCCTCGACCGGGCGACTGACCAGCGCAGCACTGCAGCCGCGCTCCGCAGCCTGGCCGACGTATTCATGGCCATCGAACTTCTCGCCGACGAGAGCGACGAACAGCGCGCCGGTGCCGATGGTGCGGCTGTCGGTGGACACGGCATCGAACGTGACGTTGGCGCCCTCCAGCCTGCCGCCGGTCACGCGGGCGAGTTCGGCGAGGTCCCGGATCATGCTTCGCTCCCGAGCGCGTCCTTGACGACCTGCTGGTCGCTGAACGGGCGCACTTCGCTGCCGACGAGCTGGTTTGCCTCGTGACCCTTGCCCGCGATCACGACGACGTCGCCCGCATCCGCGTCCGCGAGCGCGTGGTGGATGGCCTCGGCCCGGTCGGGAATGACCTGCACCGCGCTTCGATCACGCATGCCGCCCAGGATCTGCTCGATGATCGCGCGGGAATCCTCGCTGCGGGGGTTGTCGTCGGTGACGATCACCACGTCCGCACCGTGCTCGGCGATCGCCCCCATCATCGGGCGCTTGCCGGGATCGCGGTCGCCACCGCAACCGAACACGCAATGCACGCGGCCTCGCGTGTGCGCGCGTGCCGCTTCGAGCAGCTTGCCGAGCGCATCCGGCGTGTGGGCGTAGTCGACCAGCGCAAGCGGTTGCGCACCGCCGCCAAAAGCCTCCATGCGCCCCGGCGGCGACACGCAGGTCGCGAGCGCGGCAAGCGCGCGCTGCAGCGGGATCTTCCAGCCGAGCAGCACCCCGAGCACGGCCATCAGGTTCTCGGCATTGAATTCGCCGACCAGCGGCGAACGCAGCGTGCCTGCGCCCCAGCTGCTCTCGATGTGCAGGGTGAGCCCCGCCGGGGTGGCGCGCAGCTCCGGCAGGCGGATCCACGCCGCGCCGTGCGGCGCCCATACGTCGTTCGAAGTCGAGAAGAACACCGGCTCCACCGCGGGGTCGAGCGCATCGGCCAGCCGCCGGCCGAATTCGTCGCGAACATTCACGATCGCACGGCGCAGGCCGGTCGCGCGGAAGATGCGCTGCTTTGCCTCGAAGTAGGCGTCGAGCGTGCCGTGATAGTCGAGGTGGTCACGCGTCAGGTTGGTGAACACCGCGGCGTCGAAACGCACGGCATCGACGCGGCCCTGGTCCAGCGCGTGCGACGACACCTCGAGCGCCAGGGTCTTCGCTCCTGAATCCCTGGCCTCGGCGAGCAGCCGGTGCACGGTCACGCAGTCGGGCGTGGTGAGTCCCGCAGCGGCAAGTGCGCCGGGGCGGCCGAAACCGATGGTGCCGAGGTAGGCGCCCTTGCGTCCGACCGCCTCCGCAGCCTGCGCGAGCAGGTAGGCGGTGGTCGTCTTGCCGTTGGTGCCGGTAATGCCCGCGACCTCGAGATCCGACGACGGCTGCCGGAAGAATCGATCCGCGATCTCGCCGACCCGGCGCCCGAGCCCGGGAATCGCATGGACCGCCACGTGCGCGGGCAGCACCGGCAGCTCGAGCCCCGGCACCGGCTCGAACAGCACGGCCACGGCGCCGCGCTCGACAGCCGACGCGGCGTGCGAGATGCCGTGCCCGCCTCGACCCTGGCAGGCCAGGAAAGCGCAGCCCGCCGCCGCCTGCCGGCTGTCCATCGTGAGGCCGGTCACCACGAGGTCGCGCAGCGGTTGCGCGACACCGGCGAGCAGTGATGAGAGCGACGCCTCGTAGCCGGGCATGGAATCCACTTCTGCCACGGCGTTCACTTCCCCGGTCTGGCCATGC
>CAVTNX010000009.1:0-130219 GCA_963736205.1 uncultured Gammaproteobacteria bacterium
TACTTAGCGCCCTCTATCAAACCGAAGCGGATTTGCTGCCTGATCTGAAAAAGCAGATCTTAACCGTCCGTCTTCATCATTTGGCAAATGTCATGTCTGATAAGGTGATTGAAAAACTTTGCGTTGAACTCAACGCAACGGAAACCCGGTTTCCTCGTACAAATTTGATCATGATTTTCAAAGTAGGGTCAATTTAAAATCCTAGAGGTCTGGGTGTCTGAGTATGCTCAAGCATTAAAGTCCAATTATCCTATCGGTTCAGGTGTGACTCAACGAATGAAATGTGCAGGAATGCGCTGGAATATAAAGGGCGGGCAAGGTGTTTTAACAGCACGCAGTTTAATACAAAGCGACCTATTTGATAACGGTTGGGATGTTCTAGCAAAGACGTATATCGAAAAAATTAAATTGCCAGAGAATGTAATTCCATTTAGAAAAAAATAAGCGAATTATGATGTTGACTGTCACAAATAGGTCTACACCCGATGCTTACAGTGCCTCGCCAAATTATCTTGCCAGAAAACAAACGCACCGACGGCAAAGGCGAGTTGGCGTTGGTGAAGCTTTCTGCTCCGTTACGATCGAACCAGGACTTGGCTAAAACGCTTCAAGCGATTGCACAAGACCCAGAGGACACGGTGGCAGGCGTAGCCAACACCTGGGGCTACGGCGCGATGACCAACTCCTACAACGACATGCACCTGTCCAAGTCGATGTTCTTCATCGGCAGCAATGCCGCCGAGGCGCACCCGGTCGCGATGCAGCACATCCTGCGCGGCAAGGAGAATGGCGCGAAGCTTATCGTCGTCGACCCGCGCTTCACGCGCACCGCAGCGCACGCCGACCAGTACATGCGCATCCGCTCCGGCACCGACGTGCCTCTGATCTGGGGCATGCTCTGGCACATCTTCGGCAATGGCTGGGAAGACAAGGAATACATCAGCCAGCGCGTCTTCGGCATGGACGAGGTCCGCGCGGAAGTCGCGAAGTGGCCGCCCGACGTGGTCGAGAACGTCACCGGCATCCCGCCCGATGAGGTCAAGCGCGCGGCGCAGACCATGGCCGAGAACCGGCCTGGCACCCTCGTCTGGTGCATGGGCGGCACGCAACACACGATCGGCAACAACAACACCCGCGCCTACTGCATCCTGCAACTGGCGCTGGGAAACATCGGCATGGCCGGCGGCGGCGCGAACATCTTCCGCGGCCACGACAACGTGCAGGGCGCTACGGACTTTGGCGTGCTGGCGGATTCGCTGCCGGGATATTACGGGCTCGCCGAGGGCGCCTGGAAGCACTGGTGCAAGGTCTGGGACCTCGACTTCGAGTGGGTGAAGGCCCGCTTCGACCAGGCGAGCTATGAAGAGGGCAAGGACATGACGCCCTCGATGTTCCTGCGCGGTATCACGGTGTCGCGCTGGATCGACGGCGTGATGGAGCCAGCCGAGAACATGGCGCAGAAGGCCCCGATCAAGGCCATGTTCATGTGGGGCCACGCGCCCAACAGCCAGACCCGCGGCCCCGAGATGAAGAAGGCCATGGAAGCGCTCGAGATGCTGGTCATCGTGGACCCGTACCCGACGCACTCCGCCGTGCTGCCCGACCGGCAGGATGGCATCTACCTGCTGCCGGCGGCCACGCAGTTCGAGACCTATGGCTCGGTGACGGCGTCGAACCGCTCGATGCAGTGGCGCGAGAAGATCATCGACCCGCTGTTCGAGTCGCTGCCCGACCACGTCATCATGTACAAGTTCGCGAAAAAGCTCGGATTCGCGGAGCAGTTGACCAAGCACATACAGGTAAACGGCGAGGAGCCGCTGATCGAGGACATCCTGCGCGAGATCAACCGCGGCATGTGGACGATCGGCTACACCGGGCAGAGCCCGGAGCGATTGAAGCTCCACCTGGAGAACAAGCACACGTTCAACACCACGACGCTGAAGGCCGAGGGCGGCCCCTGCGACGGCGACTACTACGGCCTGCCGTGGCCGTGCTGGGGCACGCCGGAATTGAAGCACCCGGGCTCGCCGAACCTGTACGACACCAGCAAGACCGTGGCCGAGGGCGGCATGCCGTTCCGCGCCAATTTCGGCGTCGAGTACCAGGGCAAGAACCTGCTGGCCGAGGACTCGTGGAGCAAGGGCTCAGAGATCCAGGACGGCTACCCGGAGTTCACGGCCGACCTTCTCAAGCAACTCGGATGGTGGGACGACCTGACCGCCGACGAAAAGACCGCCGCCGAGGGCAAGAACTGGAAGACCGACCTCTCGGGCGGCATCCAGCGCGTCGCGATCAAGCACGGCTGCGCGCCCTACGGCAACGGAAAGGCACGCTGCGTCGTCTGGACGTTCCCGGATCCGGTGCCGATCCACCGCGAACCGCTGTACACGCCGCGCCACGACCTGGTGGCGCAGTACCCGACGTACGAGGACCGCAAGCGCTTCTGGCGCCTGCCCACGCGCTACATGTCGATCCAGGCCAAGGACTATTCCGGCGACTATCCGCTGATCCACACCAGCGGCCGCCTGGTCGAGTACGAGGGCGGCGGCGCAGAGACTCGCTCGAACAAGTGGCTCGCGGAACTGCAGCAGCACATGTTCGCCGAGATCAACCCGGGCGATGCGAACGACCGCGGCATCAAGGACGGCCAGTGGATATGGCTCGAAGGGCCCGAGGGCGGCCGCATCAGGATCATGGCGATGGTCACACCGCGCGTCGGCAGGGGCGTGGTGTTCACGCCCTACCACTTCGGCGGCTGGTACGAGGGCACTGACCTGCTTGCGAAGTACCCGGAAGGAACGGCCCCCTATGTGCGGGGCGAAGCCGCCAACACGGCGTTCACCTACGGCTACGACTCGGTGACTGCGATGCAGGAAACCAAGGCGTCGCTCTGCCAGATCACGCCAGCCTAGGAGAGACCCGAACATGGCTCGAATGAAATTCCTGTGTGACTCCGAGCGCTGCATCGAATGCAACGGCTGCGTGACGGCGTGCAAGAACGAGAACGACGTTCCGTGGGGCGTGAACCGCCGCCGGGTGGTCACGCTCGACGACGGCGTGCCCGGCGAGCACTCGATCTCGGTCGCCTGCATGCACTGCACGGATGCGCCGTGCGCGGCGGTGTGCCCGGTGGACTGCTTCATCACGACCGCGGACGGCGTCGTGCTGCACGACAAGGACCTCTGCATCGGCTGCGGCTACTGCTTCTATGCGTGCCCGTTCGGCGCGCCGCAGTACCCGCAGAAAGAGGCCTTCGGCGTGCGCGGCAAGATGGACAAGTGCACGTTCTGCTCCGGCGGGCCCGGCGACGGCAGCCCCGAGGAACAGTACGAGAAGTACGGCGCCAACCGTGTTGCCGAGGGCAAGCTGCCGTTGTGCGCGGAAATGTGCGCGACCAAGGCGCTGCTCGCGGGCGACGCCGACGTCGTGTCCGACATCTACCTGGAGCGCGTCTCGAAGCGCGACGGGCGGCCGCAGAGCTGGGGCTGGTTGACCGCGTACCAGGATGAAGTGTGACGCAGGGATTCGACCTGCTCCTCTGGAGAATCGTGCGATGAAAAAATGGCAATTGACACGGGTCCTGGGCTCGCTGGCGGTGATCGCCATGCTCGCGACGGGCTGCGGTCGTGGCAAGGGCGTGACCGTCTACGAGCCCGGCGTCTACAAGGGCGCCGCCTATGCGATGCAGTTCACGCCACAGCTGCAGTCAGAGTTGCAGGAGCGTTGCCGGACGGGCCAGTCGGATCGTTGACGGGCCGGGCTGCAGGATCGGGAGACGACGAATGAACCAGTCTCGAAGCGGGATTAACCACCGGACCGGGCGTATGAAGGCGATGCTCTGGAGCATCGTGCTGATCGCCGCCGGCGCCATGCTGCTGCCGCTGACCGCATACGTGTGGACAGCAGCGGTACAGGCACAGGAAACGAGCGCGCAGACGGATGCCAGCGGCAAGAACCCCCGCTCGGAGTACTGGCGGGGAGTGCGCGAATCCGACCCCGGCTACACGGCCGTCACGGGCCCGGAAGCCAACATCCTGATACAGAGCCGCGGCGAGACCTGGCGCGAGCTGCGCAACGGCCCGGTGATGATCGTCGGAGCCATCCTGGTGCTGGGCATCCTCGCCGCGCTGCTTGCGTATCACCTGATTCACGGCGGCTTCAAGCTCGAGCACCGCACTGGGCGCAAGGTGCTGCGCTGGGCCGTGTCGGATCGCGTGCTGCACTGGTATACGGCGATACTGTTCATCATCCTGGCGATCACCGGCTTGAGCCTGCTGTGGGGACGCGCGGTGTTGATTCCGATACTCGGCAAGGAAGGCTTCGCGGCCTGGGCCGGTATCGCGAAGCCGGTCCACGACTACCTGGCGCTGGCCTTTGCCGCCGGGCTGATCGTCATGCTGCTCAAGTGGTTCCACCACAACATCCCGGCCGCCTACGACCTCGAATGGATAAAGAAGGCAGGCGGCTATCTCGGCAATAGCCATCCTCCGGCGGGCTTCGCAAACGCCGGCGAGAAAGCCTATTACTGGACACTGGTATTGGCAGGCACGACGCTGGTCGTGTCAGGTTTCTGGCTGCTGTTCCCGAACCTCGGCTTCGATCGGGCCGCGATGCAGAACGCTAACATCGTGCACAGCGTCAGCGCGCTGATCCTGACCGCTTTCGTCTGCCTGCACATTTATCTCGGCACGCTTGGCAGCGAAGGCGCGTTCGAGGGCATGGTCACTGGCGAGGTGGACGAGGGCTGGGCGCGCCAGCACCACGGCGTATGGCTGGACGAAGTACAGCAAGGCCATGGGGAAGCCAGGCACGAGACGCCGCCGGGACGGTCGGCCGAGGCTCCGACCTGACGGACGAAGTACAATTGGGGGGTGACAGGGGGCGCGCAAGCGCCCCCTGGCTTTTGGCAAACACGGTCCTGCAAACGGGCCCCGGCCTGGCCCGCCCTGATACGCCACGCCGGTTGGATCCGAATTGCCGGGTTGGATGCATGCCCCCCCTGCGTGTAACCTCCGATGATCAACGCGGCGGCTTTCCGCCGGGGATCGAAGCACATGCGCTGCCTGATCGGCATCGACGACACCGACAACCTTGAGAGCCGGGGAACCGGCTTTCGCGCCCGCCAGCTCGGCGCGCGTCTCGCCGAGGCCGGGCTCGGCCGGGCACGCGGCATCACGCGGCACCAGCTGTTCGTGCACTCCTCGATTCCCTACACGTCCCACAACAGCTCCGCCTGCCTCGACGTGGACATCGACAAGGCGCGCCTGGACGATGTGCGCGACTTCTGTCGCGCCTACCTGGCGCAGGAAAGCGCTGAAGGCTCGGACGCGGGCCTGTGCCTGGCAGCCTTCGATGCCGTCGCCGACGAGCTGGTCGCGTTCGGACGCAGCGCAAAAGACACGATCCGCACGCAGGCTGAAGCCCGCGACCTCGCCGCGCGCCACGGCGCCCACCTCGAGGGCGTCACCGGGGACCAGGGGGGCGTGATCGGCGCTCTGTCGGCCGTCGGCCTGCGACGCGGTGGGCACGATGGGCGATTCATCTGGCTCGAAGGCGTGCGCGAGCTGACCGGCACAATGACAGCCGGTGCACTGGTCGCCACGACTGGCATAGACTCTGTGGAATCGACCGACGGCCAGCCGCTTCCCGAGGGTGCGGCGGTGCTCGTCGATCCATGGCCGCGTCCCGTGCTGCTGCACGGCAAAGCGGTGCTGCTTACGGAGAAAAACGAGGATGGGCACGAAAATGGCGGCTGGAGAATCCTCTGCAAGGAAGCTATTCGGCGTTATTGACCTGGTCGGGCCGCTGACGGCAGGCCGGGCGCTGTTCCTCGCCTCGCTGGGTGTGTTGATCGTCGCCCTGGAGCGCAGTTTCAACTGGTCGCTGCAGCTGCCCGGTCATCATGGGCTCGAGGCCATGGCGCTGCTGGTGCTGGCACGCCTCAGCTGCACGAATCCCTGGTCCGCAACGCTGGTCGGGGCCAGTGCCGCGGTCGCCGCGCCGTTCCTTGGTGCCAGCCACGGGGTGCTGATGCCGCTGTTCTACGTGCTGCCGGGGCTGGTGCTGGACCTCGGTTATCGGCTCTCGCCGCGTTTCGGCAGGGCGCTGTTGTTCCTTCCTGTGCTCGCGGCACTGGCCTATGCAGCAAAGCCGGCAGTTCGCGTATTTGCGAACCAGGCGTTCGGAATGCAGTTCGGCTCGCTGCGCGCCGGGCCGGTCTACCCGATCATCACCCACCTGCTGTTCGGGTTCCTCGGGGCACTGGCCGCGGTGCTGGTGTGGCGGGCGACGCAAAGCCGCCTGGGCAAGTAATCGCCTTCATCGCCCCCGGCCAACTCCGCCACCAGGCGCCGCTGGCCGACAGCGTTCCCTAGAGCCGGAACTCCGCGCCCAGCACGTAGGCGCGCCCTGGCTGCGGGAACCCGTAGGATTCCGCGTAGTCTTCGTCGAGCGCATTGAGGATTCGCGCGAACGCGCGCATGCGCCGCTGCATCAGCTCGATCGACGCGTCCAGGTTCAGCACTCCGTAATCGCCAAGTTCCAGGGCCGTGGTTGGCGACGTGCGCGATAGCGTGTAGCTGTCGGCGAAATACCGGTAGTCGCCGCCGAGCCGGATCGTCGGCGTCAGCTCGTAGTCGATGCGCAGCGTGAATTTCTGCTCGGGCCGGTTCTGCAGCGTCTCGATGTCGGCGTCGCTGGACTTGTTTTCGGACTCCATGTACGTATAGCTCAAGTCCAGGTCCAGCCGCTCGGCGGCCCTGTAACTCGCAGTGAACTCGACGCCCTTGAACCGGTACTTCTGGAAGTTCTCCGTGATCCCGTTCGGGGCGCGCTCTATGAAGTCGTTGGCGTCGATACGGAACAGTGTCGCCTCGACGGACAGCCCGGTCGGGTTGAAGTCGTGCCGCAAGGCGAGGTCGTAGCTGTAGGTCGTCTCGGCGGAGAGATCCGGATTGCCGCGATCGACCGAGTAGAGGTCGCGCAGCGTCGGGTAGCGCTGCTTGCGGGAAGCATTTCCACGTACGGTCGTCGCTTCGCCGAGCTTGTAGTCGGCACCAAGCAGGTAGGAGATCCCGCCGTCGTCCTTGCCCGGAATCCCGCGTCTGCTCGCTGTAGCCGAGTCCCGCGACCAAGCCCAGCGCTGGTGTCGCCCGGTACTCGCCTTCCACGTCCAGTGAATAGAGATTGACGGACTCATCCTGGTCGACTGGCGTGACGACCGTGGTCGTGCCGCCGCCCCACCACCACCACCGCCGCCGCCACCACCACCACCGCCGCCACCGCCGCCGCCGCCGCCGCCGCCGCCGGTCGTGGTCGTGACCGAGAATCCGCTGGAGTTCCAGCTCTCGTGCCGGCCGCTCAACGAGGCGGACAGCAGCAATTCATTGGCGAAGCGCCTGGAGGCCAGCACGCTCGCGCCGAACACCTCGGTCGTGGCGTTCTCGCGGAACGAGCCGCTCGCGACCTGGCTGTCGTAGCCCGCGTCGTCGTAGCCGTTCGTGTCCTCCGCATCGCGATTGAAATACACGGTCGGCTTGACGGAGCCGGACTCGCCCGCGCCGATTTCCGCCGCTGCCTGCGCGGAGAACGAGTCGAGTTCGACGCGCTCGTACCTCGCTCGATTGGCATATATCGAATCACTGTTGTCCAACACGGTCGGCGGCTTGCCGTACTCGGCATTGCGGTACGACAGGCTCAAGCCGATATCCGGGCCACCTTCGCTGAACATCATGTTGGCCTGTACCGCGTTCTGCCTGCGATCGCTGTTGACGCGTTCGTCTCCCGGCTGCAGGTCATTGTTCGGGAAATCGCCGGACAGTTCGAAGTAGTCACGATCGAAGGACGACCCCCACAGCGACAATCCCGCCCCGCCAAGCTGCCCGCTGACAGAACCGCGAACCTCGTAGGCCTTGGACCACTCGTACTCGCCGGCGACGTTCGCGCGCACCGCATCACCCGCCGACTTGGTGATGATCTCGATCACGCCGGCGTTGCCGCCCGGGCCATAAAGCACCGAACTACCCCCACGCGTCACCTTGATCTCGGCGATGTTCTCGGCCGGGATCAGCGCAGGGTCGAACTGCCCGTCGAAGCCGGAGTTCAGCGGAACGCCGTCCTGCAGCAGGATGATGTTCCGGGTGCGCAGGCCGCGAACGTCGATCCTTGGGACGCCGTCCGCGCCGTAGCGCACGTACATGCCCGGCAGCAGCGCAATGGCCTGGTCGAGCGTACGCACGCCGCGCCGGGCGATGTCCTCGGCGGTCACCGTGTCGACGGTTGCCACCTCATCGGCGATCCGGGGACGCTCACCGACCACCGTGATGGTCTCGCCCAGCCAGTAGGCGCCGCTTGCCTCGGACGTGGACGCGCCACCCGCCGCGGGCGCTTCTTTTGATGAACCACCCTCCACGGCGGCAGTGTCTTGACCGGGTGACGCCCCGGAGGCAGCCGACACCGGCGCCGGCTGGTCTTTCGTAGCGGCTGCCTGCTGCGCGGACACATTGGCCGCATTGGCCAAGCCGGCCAGCGTCAGCAAGGCCATCCAGTGCCATGACTGCGTGTTTCTGTCGGTAATGGTCATTGGGCTCCCGTACGCATCAGTTTTTATTACAAATGAAGCGTACCGCAAGTCCCATCCAGGTAAATAGTACTTTTGCAGGAGGCCGCCAATTCACGGCGACAACGGCTAGCCGACCAGTACATCCTCACGCAGGCGAGCCGTTGCCTGGGAGAGCAGGTAACGGGCCGCGGCATCGCCCTCGTGCGCCCGGAGAACCTGGCCCAGCAATGCGATGGCCTCCGAGTACAGCCGGGCCTCGTAGTGCTGTTGCGCCAGCTCGAATGCGGCGCGCGTGTCGAGCTTGTGGGCGACGAGGTCCGGCGCATCGAACTCGAAGGCTTCGTGCAGCACGACGGCCTCGTTGCGGCCCTTGACGACAACGCGGCCCAGCGCACGGCGGCTGGGCAGCGCGCGCTCCGCGTCGGACAGGTTCTTGAGGAAGGCCTCGCTCACGATCACGGCGCTGCCGAAGGTCTTCGTCATGCCTTCGATGCGCGAGGCTACGTTGACCGCGTCGGCAAAGATGTCGCCCTGGCGCCGCTGCAATTCGCCGACGATGCCGAGTCGCAGGCGCCCGAGGTGCATGCCGATGCCGATGCGTATCGGCAGCCGCCCATTGTGTTCGCGCTCATGGTTGAACTGCGCGAGGCTCGCCATCGTATCGCGCGCGGCGCGCAGCGCATCGTCGGCACCGCCCGCGAACACCGCCATCACGCTGTCGCCAGTGTATCGATCGATGAACCCACCGTTCCTTCGGATCGGCGGTCCTGCAATGGCAAGGTAGCTGTTGATGAACGTGAAGTTCTCATCCGGAGTCATGTGCTCCGACAGGGTCGTGAAGTCGCGAATGTCGGATATGAGCACTGCCGCTTCCATCTCGACGTTGTCGCCGAGCTGTACGTCGATGATGCTGTCGCGCTTCAGGTAGCGCAGGAACTCGTGCGGCACGTAGTGCGAATAGGCGGAATTAATGCGCACCAGGTTGAGATGGGTCTTGATGCGCGCGAGCAATTCGCCCTTGGCGACCGGCTTGGTGATGTAGTCGTTGGCGCCGACCTGCAGCCCCTGTTTCAGGTCCGCCATCTGGGTGCGGGCCGTGACCATCACCACCGGCAGCTGCGTCGGCAGGTGCGTCCTGCGGATCTCCCGGCAGACCTCGAAGCCCGACAGCTTCGGCATCATGACATCCAGCAGCACCAGGTCGACTTTCTCGCCGCCGGCCAGCAGCTCGAGCGCGCGCATGCCGTTCTCGGCCTGCAGCACGTCATAGTGCTGCAGCGACAGGTGATTCAGCATCACCTGCTGGTTCACAGGCTCGTCGTCGACCACCAGGATCCGGATGCGGTCGTCGCCGCTCGCAGGGCTGCCATCATCGTCGACCTGCGGCGCTACCGACGCCTCGACCGACAGCGCACGCCCAAGCAGCGGAGCGCGTGCCGGCCCGCGCACGGCCTGCCATGCGGCCTCCGCTTCCTCCTTCAGGACCGGATGCGCTTCCTCCCCTTCGCTCGCCGTGGCGGACTGCAGCGAGAAGCTGAAAATCGAACCCTGCCCGACCCGTGACTCGAGATCGATGCCGCCGCCATGCAATTGCACGAGGTTGCGCGTCACGGCAAGACCGAGCCCGGTACCGCCGTGAACGCGGGTGGCCGACTCCTCGACCTGCTCGAACGACTCGAAGATGCGTTCACGGTCCTCTTCGGCTATGCCGGGACCGGTGTCGATCACCTGCACCCTGACCCGTCCGCCCTCGTCGATTGCCCTCACGCGCACCGAGCCCGAGTCGGTGAACTTGACCGCGTTGCCGATCAGGTTGTGCAGGATCTGCTGCAGCCTGTCCTCGTCGGCCAGCACGCTGGGCACGCTGTCGTCGACCTCGTTGACGAGCTCGAGCGACTTCACCTCGGCCAGCGGCGCACTCAGCCGCATGACGACCTCCACTGCAACGCGGAGGTCTACCGCCTTCTTGTGCAGGACCAGTTCGTGGGTCCTCATCTTGGAGAAATCCAGGATGTCGTTGACCAGCGACGCCAGGCGCTGCCCGCTGTTGACGATCATCGACAGGTTGCTGGCGGCTGCTTCGCTGATCCTGCCCGCTGCCCCGTCCAGCATCGACTCGGCCAGCCCGATGATGCCCTGCAACGGGGTACGCAACTCGTGCGAGGTGTTGGCCAGGAACTCGTCCTTTAGCCTGTCCATGCGCCGCAGGCTTTCCGCCACCTCGTGCTGAGCCCGCTCCTTGGCCTGCTTCATGTCGTTGTAGCGATCCGACAATGCAAAGGAGATCAAAACTGTTTCCAGCACCGCTCCCATTTCCATGCCGTGCACCGCGACGAAGCTGTTGTCCACGAAGCCATGCTGGCGCGCAGCGGTAAACACTGTCCCGATGCAGTAGCCTGCCCACGCGACCAGGTAATAGCGCGCCGAGCGCTGCCCGCGCAGCAGGCACACCACGGCGGTGACGAGGCCCGCGGTCCCGGCGGCGGCCGACACCGCGCCGGTCAGGTGAATCGAAAACTGGAATCCGGTCAGAGCGGACAGTGGCACCGTCAGCACTGCCAGGATCATCAGCACGACGATCGTGTTGTGCAGTCCGGGCGCGTACTGTCTCGCCTGCAGGAAGCGGGTGCAGAACGCGAGCCCCGCGACCAGCGTCACTGCAACGATGACCTGGAAGATCTCCTCCGACCATGGCCGGTAGTCGGGCCACAACCAGCGCGGCGCGTGCCCGCTGAGGCTGGCCAGGAACAGGCCCGTGGCGGTTATCGAAATGACATACAGCAGGTAGTTCGTGTCGCGCAGCGAAACGAACAGGAACAGGTTGTACAGGCACATCGCCACCATGATCCCGAACATGGCGCCGTAGCCCAGGAAGCTGGCCATGCTCGCCTTGTAGAACTGCTGGGCGGTCAGCAGCCGCAGGTCCACCAGCATGCTGCTCTGGCTCTGGATGCGCAGGTAGTAGGTCGTCACGCGATCCGGTGCCGGCGCGACCCGCAACACCGGCGTGAGCGCATCCACCACATCCGGCGACAGCGAGTGGTGGTCGCCGAGCAGGGACTCCCGCCACTGTCCGCCGGCAATTTCCTGGTACACCTGCACGTCGTCCAGCAACGGGTCGGTGACCTGCAGCAGCCAGGCGTTGTCCTTGACGCTGCGATTGCAGCACGTCGAAACGCAGCCACACCGCGCCCTTGATGAAACCGAGCGCGATGCCGCGCGGGCCGCTGCGGCGGAACGCGTCGTCGGGCAGTTGCTGGATTTCATCGAGCGTCGCTTCGCCACTGTCGTCGACCAGGTATTCGAACGTCGGCCGATAACCGGGACCCTGCTCGTCGCGCAGTTCGAGCGGTTCGGCGTTCGCGAATGCGCTCGAGCAGCAGGCCGAACGACAGCAGGCAAGCCCAGTCGCATTCGGCGAATCGATAGGGTAGCCTCGCCGGCAATCGAAATCCGGTCAGTGGGGGTCATGAGGAATGCTGCAGATAGACGCGTACAAGCTGCTCTTCACGGGCAAGAGCATCATTCTTGGAATGGTGAAAGATGTCCACGACGACGACTGGTTCAAGCCGCTGCCGGGCCTCGGACGGTCCTTCGATTGGGTGTTCGGCCACTATGCCGCAGTCGAGGACTGGTTCCTGCATCATCTCAACGGCGACCCCTACGAGACCTCGAAGGAATGGCAGGACATGTACTGGGCCGATAACAGCGGGCCCGTGGACCCGACCAAGGGAGTCGGCCGGGCCGGCGTGACCGCAGCGTTCGAGAAAACCCGCCAGCGGCTGTTCACTGCCCTCAAGTTCGACCTGTTTCACCTCAACCGCTGCATCAAGCCGGGCATCTTCCCGAGCGACGTCAAGACTCGCGGCGACGCCTGGCTGTTCATCTCCGCGCACGCGTACTGGCACGTCGGCGAACTCGAGTCGATGCGCGGCATGAACGGCTACCCCTACAACGGCGGCGGCATCCATCACTGATCGAGTGGCGGAAAGTAACGGTCCACCAGGCCCCGGGAATAGGCGACCGTGTTGCCCACAGTCTCGAATCCCAGCAGCGAGCTGTCGTAGAAAGTCTGCTGGAATCCCTGCAACGACTCCAGCTGGTCATAAAAACCCGCACTGAAGTCGGCCAGGCTCACGTGGGGGAAATAGCGCCAGCCGTGCTGGCCGTGTTTTTCGACCAGGCGCGCAGGCTTGCCCTTGTAGTCAGGCAGCTTTGCAACCTGGGCCCTGATCCGTTCCACGATCTCGCCCTTGTCGTAGCCTTCCGACGGCGACAGGTTGAAGAAGATCGTCATGTCGCTGTCGTCGTAGATCTTGATGTAGCCGGTATAGTCCAGCATCGGCGGCAGTGGAATGGTGCCGACGACCCCGGCAGGAACCCCTTCCACGCGGCAGGCCGTCGTGACGAACTCGACGTAGCAGACCTTCTCGAGCAGCCGGGTTTCCTGCGTGCTGAGGTCCAGGCCCAGCCCTGAAAGGGTCGTGATGTCCAGCGGGCAGGCCAGGATCAACTGGTCGAACTTCTCGGACGGCCGCTCGCCGGCGAACTCTATTTCAACCTCGATGACGTTGCCGTCCGCAGCCTGCTTGCGACGAATGGCGCGGATCCCGGCATTGAGCTGGACGTCGACCTCCCTGGCAACCGCGTCCCACAGCGACTGGAAGCCGTGCTTGAACACGCGCGGCCAGTACTGGACGATACCGGCCACGTGCAGCACGTTGGACAGCCAGTTGCGCAGCCCCTGGAACTTGACGAAGTAGGCTGCCGGAATCTCATCGAGTCGGCCGAAGCCCTGCACCTTCATCACGAACAGTATGGTTTCCTGCAGGGCCTCCAGGCGCCGCTGTTTCAGCCAGCTCGCGAGCGGCTGCAGCAGCTCGGGCGGCGCATTTGCGAAACCCGACCCGGGCTGGGAGAACTTCCTGAACCGCGTGAGCAGCATCCACGTGTAGCGCAGCGACGCCCACACCACCTGGAGCTTCCCGTAACCGCCGGACTGGGTGGCGGTCAGCATGTCCATGTAGCGCCGGCTGCCGCGGTCGTACACCAGCACGTCCTGGTAGCCCGTGGTCGGCACCTTGAGCGCGGTGGCGATGTCCATCACGTCGCCGTAGCCGGCCAGCATCTCGTGCGCCGCCATGTCGAACTGCCGCCCCTCGTAATCGAAGCTCAGGCACTTTCCGCCGACCCGTTCGATCTTCTCGAATACGCGCACGTCGCGATAGCCGTTCTGCTTCAGGAACCACGCGGCACTCATGCCGGCCGGGCCGGCGCCGATGATGGCGACTCGCGGTTGTTCTTGTTTTCCGGTCACGATCAGGTCCTCGCTGCAAAATGGGCCTGCACCAGGTGGTGCGAATATTCCGCGATGCACTCGACCAGCTCGAAGGCCAGCAGGCCACCGCAATAGAACGTGCGGTTCTCGCCCTGCATCGCTTCCAGCTCGCTGTAGAAGCCCGCATCGACCGCCGCGCATGGTACGTGAGGGAAATAGGCCCAGTCGTCGCTGTTCAACGGCTCCGCGTCCGGATCGCGCGCCGCGATTTCGCCCAGGAACCTGCGGTTTTTGGCCTCGATTTCCGTCCTGCCGATCTTTTCCTCGCGGTCACCGCGCGAATAGATCGAGATGAAGTTGCTCTCCGGATACTGGCGCGTCACGACGTGGGGCTCACCCAGCGCGGGTTCCGGCAGCGAGAACGTGACGGCAGCGACGCGCTCCGTGCCCGGTGCCATGTAGGTCGTGACGTAGAACGGGTTGGCCACGACCTGCCCGAACAGCTTCCTTTCCTTGTCACTCAGATGGAGGAACTCCAGTACCTCCGGCAGTTGCGGGCAGGCGAGGACCAGGTAGTCGAAGGTCGCCGTCTCGCGGACAGTGGTGTCCTGCTCGAGCTGCTGCTCCAGCAGCCGATACTCGACGCGTATCTGCCCGTTGCGGGTGATTTTTTCGATCTTCACCCCGGTGAGCACGTCGACTTCAGCCGCCAGGCGCTCGAACATGCGGCCGTAACCCTGCGTGAATCGCTTCGGCCAGCGGCGCAACGGCACGTTGGCCGCGAACATCCCCAGGTTCAGGAACGTTTTTGGACTCATGTAGGTCAACGCGTACGCGGCGGCAATGTCATCGAGGTCGCCGTAGCCCATCAGCGTCAGCGGGATCTCGAACATCTCGCCCAGTCCATCCAGCCGATGTCGGCGCAGCCAGTCGGCAAAGCTTCCCTTGAGTTCCGGACAGTCCCGCACGTGGCTGAAGCCCGGCTTTGCCGGCGACAGCAGGCCGCGTATGCGCCAGCGAATGAACAGGAAGCGCAGCGACTGCCAGGCCAGAGTGAAAAGCGACATGCGGCTCAATACCTCGGCCAGGATCGAGCGCATTTCGCCGGTCTTCACGTTGATCGTGTGCCCGGCCTTCTCGGTGTACATGCCGGCGCCGACATGCGCCGCAAGCTCACGCACCCGCGTGTAGGCGGAAGTAATGTAGTTGGCGCCCAGGTCGAAGGACTGGCCGTCCACGGTCAGCGACCGGCACTTGCCGCCGAGCCGCGGCGACCGCTCCAGCACCTGCACGTGCCTGAAACCAGCCAGTTTCAGGTACCAGGCGGTGCACAGTCCGGCGGCACCCGCACCAACGATCACGATGCGCGCATCGCGCGGAATGCCTGCTGTCTTCATGCTGGGGGGCCCCGCATCGTTCGATTTGTACGTCCGCCGAACCACCCTCAGCTGGCCGGGCGAGTTGCGGACACTAGCACACGCCGTGGCGCATTGAGCCTGCCCTGCCTGGGCGGCTGTGGCGTCCCCGGATGGGCGCAGACGACCCTGAAGTCCGGTTGACCAGCGTCGGATGACCACTGACGCCAGCAGGCGGGATTCACTACACTTGGCTCCCTCCAGCCGGATCGAAGGCCGTGATTTGGTAACCGCCGAGTCCAGATCTGCCAAGCTCTTTGTAAGCTACGCCTCGGACGATCGCCGGCTGATCGCGCCCCTCGTGGATTTCCTCCGCGCCCAGGGCTGGGAGGTCTGGTGGGACCGCCAGCTGGACGTGGGCGAAGCGTTCGACCGGCGCATCGAGAAGGAGCTGGCTGCAGCCGACTGCGTGGTCGTGGTCTGGTCGCGAACATCCGTCACCTCCAACTGGGTGCTGAGCGAAGCGATGGCCGGGTTCGAGGCCAATCGGCTGGTCCCGGTGGCCCTGGATACCAGGCTGTCGATTCCCCTGCCCTTCAATCGTGTCCACGCCGCCTCGCTGGTGGACTGGACAGGCACTCCGGACCACCCGGGGCTCGAGGAACTTGCGGAGGGCATTCGAGCCACCATCAGCACGCTCGGCATGCGCGGCATCCAGTCACGGGAATCGATGAGTGAGCGCAAGGCGGTGGTCGCGGTACTGCCCTTCGACGACCTCGATTCGGCCGGATCGGCGCGGCCCGCCTGTTCGATCGTCCCGAACAAGCTCATCTCGGCGCTGGGCCATTTCCCGGCGCTGGATACCCTGTCGCGCCGGGCCAGTTTTGACGCCGGCCTGCAGTCGCTGGAGATTCGCGCCATTGCCCGCGCGCTGCGCGCCGACTTCGTCGTCACGGGCAGCATTTCGGGCACCGGCAGCGAGACGGTGCTCGGCGTCGAACTCATCGAGGGCGAGACCGGCCGGCAGACGTGGAGCATGACCGTGACGCCGGACGGCCCGGGGGTACTGGAGCCTGAGGCGGCCGCGGCGGACATTGCCCGGGCCTTGAGTGGCGAATTCCTGCGACTGCGCCGTGCGTCCGCGCAGGACGGTGCCGCTCGCGGCGACAGCTGGTGCGTGGTCGAGGCCGGCCGACAGACGCTGCTACAGAGCAGCAGCAACGCAATCGTCGCCGCGAAGCTGGAGGCGCAACGTGCGCTCGCCCTTGCCCCCGGAAACGGTCACGCCCACGCGCTGCTCGCTTCCGCGATCGCCGAGGAAATCGTCAACGGCTATGCCGGCGACCTCGATCTCGCGCGCAACGAGGCGCTCAGGGAAGTCGAACGAGCCCTGGTGCTCTGCTCTGACGACCCGGTGGTGCTGAAATACGCCGGGCATGTGTACGCGATCTGCGGCGAGCACGAGCAGGGTGAGCGCGTGCTCAGACGGGCGCTCGAGCTCAACCTGTACGACGAAGGCACCTACGGCTACCTGGGCTGGGTACTTGCCCCTTCGACTTCGCCAGCGCACCTCGCCGAGATCAAGGCAGTACTGGACAGGATGCTGGCAGGCGCACGCAAGCACCCGGGACGGCCATTCTGGTTCCTGCATCGAGCGGTGGCGCTGTCCTGCGGCGGCGACTTCGAAGGCGCACTGGCAGCCGCGCGCGACGCGGTGAACTTCAGCCCCAGTCTCACGCTGGCGTGGCTGCACGCCGTGAATGCGCTGGCCCAGCTCGGGCGAATCGATGAAGCGCGCGCGCTGGTCACTCGATGCCCGCTCGACATCGCGCGCCCAGGCGCTGCATGGGCGAACCTGCTCCGGATGATTTCCAGGGACGAGGCCGCCGCGGAGCTTCGCACCGCGGGCCTCAGGCAACTGGGACTGGCATGACCAGCCGAATGCCCGTGCGCAGCTTCCCGGCTGGCCATCCGACTCCCGGGACCAGGTCATGAATGACCGGTTGAAGAGCGAGTTCATGGCCCTGTGGCTGGGCGTTGCCGACGACGAGCCGGCCCACGCCGAGCATGTCTGCCAGGTCCTGCTCGATCGATACGCCGAGCCAGGCAGGCACTACCACAACCTCGACCACGTCGAGCACTGCCTGGGACAGGCCCGGCTGGTGACCGGGCTGCTGCCCGACTCGAGCGCGCTCGAGCTGGCGATATGGTTCCACGACAGCGTGTATAACCCGCTGGCGAGGGACAACGAGGCCAGGAGTGCGGCGCTGTTCCGCGAACTCGCCTCGCCGGTGATGACCCCGGCGATCGAGGATGACGTAGAACGCCTGGTGCTGGTGACGCAGGCCGGACAGCTCCCTCGGCGGGAAGACGAAAGCTACATGGTCGACATCGATCTCTCGAGCTTTGGATTGCCGTGGGAACCATTCCTGGCGGACAGCCTTGCAGTGCGCGCCGAGCGACCGCACCTGACCGACGCGCAGTACGCGGTCCAGCAGTCGAGGTTTCTCAACGGCCTGCTGCAACGCGATTCGGTGTTTACCACTGAATTCTTCCGGCAGCGTTACGAAGAGGTCGCGCGCTCGAATATCATCCGGTACCTCGAGGCGATCGCCCCGGCACCCCGTGAGCATTGATCGATCACGCAGGATTGATGCATGACCGCCGAGGCCGAGCGCAGTCCGTCCCGCTTCGAAAGCTGGCGCAGCGCGACGCTGGCCCCGTTCGAACATCGCGCGTTTGCGCTTTTCTGGTGGGCCTCGCTCGCATCGTCGTTCGGCAGCATGATCCAGACGGTCGGCGCCTCGTGGCTGATGGCCACGATCGCGCCCTCCGCCGACCAGGTCGCGCTGGTCCAGACGGCGAATGCCCTGCCCTTCTTCTTCCTGTCGCTGGTGGCCGGTGCACTGGCAGACACGCGCGACCGCCGGTCGATCATGCTGGTCGGGCAGATGCTGTCGCTGCTGGCATCGGCGGCACTGGCAATCGCGATGCTGGCCGGCGGCATCACGCCATCGACCCTGCTCGGGCTGACATTCCTGATCGGCTGCGGCGGCGCCGTATTTGCGCCTGCCTGGCAGGCATCGATCGGGGACCAGGTGCCGCGGACACAGATCGCACCTGCAGTGATGGCCAATGCGGTCGGCTTCAATCTCGCGCGCAGCATCGGGCCGGCGATCGGCGGCGTGATCGTGGCGGCAGTCGGTGCAGCGGCAGCGTTCATCCTCAACGCCGTGTCGTACCTCGGGATCATCGCGACACTGGCCTGGTGGCGACCCGCAAGGGTTCGCAGCGAGTTGCCGCCGGAGCCGCTCGCCACTGCAATCGCAGCCGGCGTGCGCTACGTGAGCCTCTCACCGCACCTGATCGCCATACTGCTGCGCTGCGTGCTCTACACGATACCGATCGCTGCCGTGATGGCGCTGATGCCCATCGTCGCCCGTGACCTGCTCGGCGGAGGAGCCGCCACCTACGGCATCCTGCTCGGCGGCTTTGGCGTCGGCGCGATGCTGGGCGCGCTCTCCAGCGCCACGCTGCGCGGCCGCGTGTCCAGCGACGCCCTGCAGCGCATCCTGTCCGCGCTCGCCTGCGTCGCGATGGTCGCGATCGGCCAGAGTCGCTGGGCGGCGCTCACCTTTTTCGCGCACGTGCTGGCGGGTGCGGTGTGGACCCAGGGGTTCGCGAATTTCAACATCGCCGTGCAACTCTCCTCGCCACGCTGGGTGACGGGGCGGATGCTGGCGACCTACCAGACCATCGCGTTCGCCAGCATCGCCCTTGGCAGCTGGTGGTGGGGACAGTTCGCAAACGTGGCCGGCGTACGCGAATCGCTGACCGTGGCCGGGGTCGCGTCGCTGCTGTCGCTGCTGGTCGCGCGCTGGCTGCCGATCGATGTGGAGCGCCTCGGCTCGCTGGATCCGCGTGTCCGGACCGGTCGCGCGCCGCCGAGCGTACACATTCATCCGGCATCCGGCCCGATCGTCGTCGTCATCGAGTACCGGGTGCTCCCCGAGCACGCGGTCGAGTTCGTGGCCGTGATCAATGAAGTCGGCCGGATCCGGCGCCGCGATGGCGCACGCGCGTGGTCGATCAGCCAGGACATCGACACGCCCGAGCACTGGGTCGAACGCTTCGAGAGCCCGACGTGGATCGATCACCTGAGATGGCGGAGTCGTCCGACCGTGTCCGACCAGGTCGTGCGCGAGCGCCTCGATTCCCTGATCGTGGACCAGCAGGCGAGCGTGCGTCGACTCGTCGTGAGGCCTCCCGGCGCTCAGCCGCTGGGCGCACCGCCGGAGTCACAGCACGAGATCGGCAGGACCGATCGTGGGGCGCATGGCGACTGGTGAATCGCGCGCTCGCCGGCTGAAATCCTTTGGCGGCGCCTGGTGCGGGCGATTCAACCCATCGCCGGGACCGCAAAACCCATCGCCAGAACCAATTGGATCGTTCCGCGGTCCAAGTCCACACTGACTGCAACCCGGATTGCGGCGATCCCAGGAGAGAGCCATGTCAAGCGAAGCAAAGTGCCCGTTTACGGGCAGCTCCCGAAGCCAGGCAGCGGCGGCCTGGAGCAATGCAATGAACCTGGATCGCTGCGACCTGTCGTGATTGCGGAGAAGAGGTCCCGTGAGCCCATGACCAGGAGCATTCGCTGGTGGCCGGCGCTCGTCGTCCTGCGTCGTCGTCGGAGCCGGACTGTATTTGTACCTGACTCGATCACGGGAGCCGGTGCAGCTTCCGCCCGAAGCTTCGACCCTGCCCGACGCGTCTTCCGCGGCCGCGATCCGGCATCCGATCGAGGACATCGGGCAGGACGCAGCGGCAGAAGACCACGCAGGCGAGGAAATCCCGCCGCTGGACGCGAGCGACGCGTCGATCGAGGGCGCGGCCGCTGACCTGCTTGGCGCAGAGGCGGTTCTTGGCCTGGTCAACCCGGGCGACTACATCCGCAAGATCGTCGCAACGGTGGACAACCTGGCGCGCGCCCGGACGTCCGCCCGCCTGTGGCCGGTGCAGCCGACACCGGGGCGCTTCACGGTCCGGCAGGAGGCCGATCGCACGTATCTCTCAGCCGAGAATTTCCAGCGCTACACCCCGTTCGTCAGCCTGGCGGCGTCGGTCGACACCGGGAAGCTGGTCGCGCTGTATGTCCGGTTCTACCCGCTGTTCCAGCAGGCCTACGAAGACCTTGGCTACCCGCAGCAGTACTTCAATGACCGCGTGATCGACGTGATCGACAACCTGCTGGCGACACCCGACCCGGGCGACACGATCGAACTCGTGCTTCCGCCGCAGGATCCGTCCGTCGAGGTCGCTCGGCCCTGGGTGCTGTATGAATATGCGGATCCCGCGCTCAGGTCGCTATCGGCGGGGCAGAAAATCCTGGTCCGCATGGGAACCGGGAACGCGGACCGGGTGAAGGCCAAGCTTCGCGAGTTGCGCAAGCGACTGGCGGCGGAGCCACTCCCACGACCGACGGCATAACCCGCGAAAGGCAATAGGTAGTTTTGACCCGGCCTTTGGCGTGTCGGAAGCATGGCCTTACCAACGGCGGTCGGTCGAACTTACAATCCAGTCGACATACTCGCGCCCACTCGACCGGCCACGTGTTAGTGAAGAGGGAACCTCCATGTCCACCAGAATCGACCTCTCCAGGATCTCCCTGATGGATGCCCTCGACCTCGCCGCCCTGATCGAGGTCGAAGCGGTGAAGCGATACACGGAATTCGCCGAGACACTGGGCAGCCGCGGCGGAGACGATGCCGGTGGCGTATTCCAGTCGATGGTCGTCAACGAGAACAAGCACTGCGAGGAGATCGCCGCGCGCCGGCTCGAACTGTTCGGCGACACGCCGCCGAAGGTCACGATCGACGACATCTTCGACGTGGAGGCTCCCTCGAGCGGCGACGTGCGCTGGAACATGTCTGCACTCAAGGCGTATCAGCTCGCCCTGTACTCCGAACAGAAGGCTTTCGCGTTCTACGACGAAGCCCTCGACCACGTGGATCAGCCGGAGGTCAAGGCGCTGTTCGAGGAATTGCGGGAAGAAGAGGCCGAGCACGTGAGAATGCTCGTGAACATCATTGCGAAGTTGCCTCCGTCGGCCGAGTTTGAACTCGAGGATGAGGACTACGATCCGAATCGTCCGGCTCGCGACAGTTTCGAGGCCTAGCCCGTCCCAGTCGCCTTCGATTCAGCGTGCACGCCGCCGGTACTCGCCTGGTGACTGCCCGGCAAGGCGCTTGAACGCGCGCCCGAAATTCGCCGGATCGCCATAGCCGAGCAGGTAACCGATCTCGCTGACGGTGTAGCTCGCGTCATCGAGCATGCGGCGCGCCATCTCGAGTTGTTGAGCGGAGCGCAGCTCACCGAAGCGAGCGCCCCTCTCGGCCAGCCGCCGAATCACGGTGCGCGGCGTGACGCCCCAGGCTTCCGCCAGTTGTTCCAGCCGCGGCAGGCTGGTGAATTTGCGGTTCGTCGCGATGTGCTCGAAGTGCGCCGCGAGCCAATGGGTCGTCCGCGCGACCACGTCGCCCTCGGCCAGCACGCCCGCGAGGGCCTCCCGGCAGCGGGAAAGGGATGAACGGTAGATCCTCTCGTCGTGCAGCGGGCAGGGCAGCGCCTTCAGTGCTGCAGGCACGGCGACGCCATTGAAGCCGGCGGAAAACTCGCAACGGTTCCGAAAGACCCCACGGTATCGGCTGGCGTATCCGCGTGCGGCAACGGCGAAACACAGTGTCGCATCCGAATTTCCCTCGCCCAGTACGGCACGGAGGTAGGACAAACCGATTTGCTGGAGGATCTCGACGAGTGGAACCCCGAGGTCGCCTAGCGGATAACTCGTCGTGTCGAAACTCAGGATCAGCTGGCGATCCCGCTCGATGGCGCTGAAGCCCAGGTAAGGCGCGCGAATACGCGCGAATGCCCCGAGGGTCTCGATGCCCGCGCCGAGTGTCGGTGCGCTGATCGAGGCAAAGCCCAGCGGACCGTGGCTGTTGATGTTGAGCTGCCGTCCGAAGTCGAGCGCCCAGTCTTCCCGGCCGGCCAGCACGCGAGCGTTGCGCAGCACCTGCAATTGCTGGGACACCGTGATCACGCCATGGTGAACCAGCATTTCAGGTGAAAGCCCCGTCCCTTCAAGCAGTCGCCCCGTCGCCGTAGGCCAGCGTTGCACCAGCAGGCGTGAATAGGTACTCGGGCAGGGCAGCGAGTCGGCCGGATGGCTCATCTGCACAGTATGTCACTAAATGACTAGTTTAGCGTCATGAAGTGATATTCACGCCCCGCGGCCGCGTCCCTAACATGCACGCCATGGTTAGCCATGTGCACTGGACTCAGTCGCCTGGCGCTTGCCTGGAACCTCTACCAGATTGCCGGAGAAATCATGCTGATCAAACTTCTGAAGGGCTGGCTGATGCCGCTCGCCATTGTCCTGTCGATTCTCGCCATCGCCGCTGGCGGCTGGTGGCTCTGGGCGCCGACCGCCGGCCTGTTCGTCGTCTTCATGCTGGGCGACTGGCTGTTGCCCAGGGACGTGAGGGCCGCCATCGACTCCGAAAGCCCTCTCTTCAATCTCCCCGTCTATTCCGTCCTCCCGCTGCTGGTCGTGCTGAACGGCACCCTGCTCTGGATGCTGGGCAGCGGCGATGTCGCGCACATCGGTGAGTGGGTCCGCGCCCATGCCGGAATCGACTTGTTTGCCGGCCGCGAAGCGACGTCGCACTGGCTGCAATGGTTCGGCGGCCTGTTCTCCCTTGGCATGCTCAACACACTGGGCGGCACCGTCGCCGGCCACGAACTGACGCACCGCACCTCGCGCCCGTTCGACGTGATGCTGGGACGCTGGGCGCTCACGCTCACGGCCGACACCTCGTTTGCCATCGAGCACGTCTATGGCCACCACGCTCGCGTCGCGACCCCCGACGACCCGGCCACGGCACGTCGCGGCGAGGGCTTCTATGCGTTCGCCTGGCGCTCGACGATTCATTCGTATGTCCACGCCTACCAGATGGAGAAGGCCCGCCTGGCCAAGTTCGGCAAGTCGGTGTGGAACCCGCTGGCCAGTCCCTTCATGCGCGGCAACCTGCAGAACCTCGTGCCTGCGATCGCGGCATTTGCGCTGGCAGGCTTCACCGGGCTCGCGGCCTGGGTGGTGATCGCCTTCATCGGCAAGGAGCTGCTCGAGATCCAGAACTACTTCGCCCACTACGGCCTGGTGCGCGAGCCCGGCAAGCCGGTGCAGCCCCGCCACTCGTGGAACTCCAACCACTGGATGAGCACCAACGTGCTCTACAGCCTGGCGCGCCACTCGCACCACCACGCCGAGGCCGATGCGGCCTACTGGACGCTCGACGCGATGCCCGAGGCGCCCAACCTGCCGGGCGGATACCTGACGATGATGCCGGTGACACTCGTCCCGCCGCTGTTCAAGCGCGTGATGACGCCGGCGCTCAACGAGTGGGACGAGAAGCACGCGACGCCGGCCGAGCGTGAGCTGGCCCGTGCGGCGAGCCTGAAGTCAGGGATGCCTGGCCTGAACCTTGCCAGGCCGCTCGCGGCCTGAGTCCGGCGAAGAAGCCGCCACGGAGAACCAGCATGTTGTCCAGCCTGTTCGGCAAGAAGCCGAGCTCACACGCTGCACGGATCGCACCCGCGAACGTCGAGCTGCGCGTGGGCTCGAAGGAAACGCTGCTGCAGGCGGCACTGAACCAGGGCATCGCCTTCCCGCACGACTGCCGTGCGGGGGGCTGCGGTGCGTGCAAGTGCCGCCTGGTCAAGGGCAAGGTCAAGGAGCTGACCGACAAGAGCTACATCCTGTCGGCCGAGGAACTGCGCGACAACTACGTGCTGGCCTGCCAGAGCATCCCGCAGGGCGACATCGAAGTCGAGGTCCAGCTGCGGGAAGCCAGCACACTGGTGGAGACGCGCCAAAGCGCCGCGCGCATCACCCACATGGTGCCGCTGACCCACGACATCGTGCACGTCACGCTGGAGCTCGAGCACGCGCTGGCCTTTGCGCCGGGCCAGTACTGCGAACTGGCGGCGACGGAAGGCAGCGCGGCGGGCGTGACCCGCAGCTATTCATTTGCCAACGTCCCGGATGCCAATGGAACGTCCCGGCACGCCGAGTTCTTCATCCGGAAGGTCCCGGGGGGCCGTTTCACGGAGTGGCTGTTCGGCGACGCGAAGGTCGGCGATGCGTTGAACGCGCATGCTCCCTTCGGCGAGTTCGTGCTGCGCGAGTCGTCGGCACCGATGCTCTGCATTGCCGGTGGCAGCGGCCTCGCGCCAGTGCTGTCGCTGCTGCAGGGTGCGCTGCAGTCACTGAGGCGCCCGCGCGAAGTCACGCTCGTGTTCGGTGCACGCACCCGGGCCGACCTGTACATGCTGGATGCGATCGAGGCGCTGCGCCGTGAATGGCCGGTCCGCTTCGACTTCGTGCCGGTGCTCGCCAGTGAGCCGGCCGACAGCGCGTGGCAGGGGCGGCGCGGACTGATCGTCGATCACCTGGCCGATGTCCTCGGCGAATCGCTCGGTGCCCGGCAGGCCTACCTGTGCGGCCCGCCGGGCATGATCGACAGTTGCATCGGCGGGCTCAGGGCCGCCGGCGTTCAGGAGTCCGCGATCTTCTTCGACAAGTTCCTCGACCAGTCGCACCTTTCGCCCGCAAAGAAGGTCGCATGAGGGTCCGCGACTGAACCGCCGGCAGGAGGAACGCGGTCCCGGGGCCTTGCCGCCGATGACGGGATCCGATTTCGACGGAAGGGAGGATCTGGACTAAGCTGCCGCCCCGGTCCCCGGCGCAGAACACGGGGACATGACAAGGGGGGTTCATGACGACATTCACCGACTGGATCAACGCCGCCAATTCGTTCGTCTGGGGCCCGGCGATGCTGGTGCTGATCCTCGGTACGGGGCTCTACCTCCAGGTACGTCTCGGTGGCATGCCGGTGCGCAAGATCGGCGCCGGTTTGCGCCTGGTCTGGGGGGGACGTGGCGGTGACGAGGCCCACGGTGAAGTCAGCCCCTATTCCGCGCTGATGACCTGCCTGGCCGGGACCATCGGCGTCGGCAACATCGCGGGCGTGGCCACCGCGGTTGCGCTCGGCGGCCCGGGAGCGATCTTCTGGATGTGGATGACGGCGCTGGTCGGCATGGCCACCAAGTACGCCGAAGTGCTGCTCGCAGTGCACTACCGTGAGCGCGACAAGAAGGGTCGTTTCGTCGGCGGCCCGATGTACGCGATCCGCAACGGTCTCGGGCCGCGCTGGGCCTGGCTCGGTGCGACATTTGCACTGTTCGGCGGCCTGGCCGGGTTCGGGATCGGCAACATGGTGCAGTCGAACAGCATCGCAGCCGCGATGCAGGGCTCGTTCGGCATTACGCCGCTCGTGACCGGCGTGGTACTGACCGTCATCACGGGCGCGGTCATCCTGGGCGGCATCAAGCGCATCGCATCGGTCGCAAACTGGCTCGTCCCTTTCATGGCGACCGGTTACATAGCCGCGGCAATGATCGTGCTGGTCTATCACTGGCGCTCGATCCCGCAGGCCTTTGAGCTGATCCTTGCATCGGCCTTCACGAGCACGGCGGCGGTCGGTGGCTTCGCCGGCGCGGCAATGATGGCCGGGATCCGCTATGGCGTGGCGCGCGGCATTTTCTCGAATGAAGCCGGGCTCGGCACGGCCGGCATCGCGCAGGCGGCGGGCATGAGCGATGATCCGGTGCGCAGCGGCCTCATCGGCATGATGGGAACGTTCCTCGACACCATCGTGGTCTGCTCGATGACGGGCCTCGCGATCGTGGTATCCGGGGCCTGGCAGACTGGCCAGACCGGTCCCGCGCTCACGCAGACCGCGTTCCAGTCGGCAATGCCGGGCATCGGTGGCGAATTCGTCACGGTCGCGCTGGGTGTCTTTGCACTGACGACGATCTTCGGCTGGGCGTACTACGGTGAGCGCTGCTGGCAGTACCTGGTCGGCGAATGGACGATCATGCCGTACCGTATCGTGTGGACGCTGATGGTGTTCGTCGGCGCCGTCACGCACCTCGACCTCGTGTGGACCATTGCCGACACGCTCAACGCGCTGATGGCGATCCCGAACCTGGTCGCGCTGCTTGCACTGTCACCGGTCGTCGTGCAGCTGACGCGGGCAGGCCTCGCGAAGGCCCTGCCGGACTGAACCGGCATCGGTGCGATCGCCCCCACTGGGCGTCGCGCGAGCCGATCGCCGGGCCTGATCGCCTACTGCGCCGCTGCCGGGCTCCGAACCAGTCCCTTCGCCATCTCCATCTCTTTGCGCGCTTCGTCCGTGCGCCCGAGGCGCTCGAGCACCTGGGCCAGCGCCTGGTGCGCGGCCGAATTCTTCGGGTCCGCAGCGATCGCGGTGCGGAGGTGGCTCTCGGCCCTGGCGAACTCACCGTCCCGCGCCAGGGATGCTCCCAGGTTGTAGTTCGCCGAAGCCGACCCGGGGTCCAGTTCCAGCGCCTTGCGATACGCCTCGGTCGCCTCCTCCGACATTCCCTCGCGTTCGAGCACGAATCCGAGATCGTTGTAGATCTCGGGCTGCGGCTTGATCGCGAGCGACTCCCTGTAGTGCGCTTCGGCGACCTCGAGCTCGCCGAGGTCGATGGAGGCGAGTGCCAGGTTGTTGTGCGCCTTCCAGTGCTTCGGATCTATCGCGAGCGCCTTTTCCAGCGCGACCACCGCCTCCTCGCTCTTGCCCTGCTGGAACAACGCGAATCCCATGGCATTCAAGAGCTCCACGTTGTCGGGCGCGACGGCGAGTCCTCGCTGGTAGGCACGGACCGCGCCGGGGTAGTTTCCGGTTCGTTCATTGGCCATGCCGGCGCGAAGGAACGAGTAGGCGTCGAGGAACTGCTCCTTGATCTTTACCATCGACTCGGCCGGCAGCGGGACGAACTCCGGGATGTTCGCGGCACGGTCGCTGCCGGTGAAGCGCTCGAGCACCACGGGCGGCGTGGATTCGCCGTGCTCGTCGATGTGGGTGAGGAATAGCTGGGTGTAGGCGGTGTTGGCCTTCGAAGAGAAGACCAGCCAGCGACCGTTCGACGACCAGCTGTGCCAGGAATTCATGCGCGGCGTGTTCGCGCGCAGACGCCGGGCTTCGCCACCTTCTGCCGGGATGATGTACAGCTCGCTGTCCGGCATCAGCAGCATGTAGTTTTCGGCCTTGCAGAAGATGATCCACTTGCCGTCGGGCGAGAACTTCGCGAAGTAATTGCTCTTGCCGTTGTGCGAGGCGCCCTCGATCGGCTCGGCCTTCCCTCCACGGCCGTCGTTGAATGGAACGCGGTACAGGTCGTACTTGAACGGCTGCTTGTTCTCGAGGAACTCGGGGACGTCCTTCTCGCTCAGCAGCACGCTCGTGGCGCCCTCGATCGAGGGCTTCCGATAGGCCTTCGACCGGGCGAACACGATCCACTTTCCGTCGCGGCTCCAGGTCGGGTTGCTCTGGACATACTCGGGATCGTCGGCGCCCGGCAACGCCGCGTAGGTGCCCTTCTCGGTGTCGTAGACGACGAGAATTCCCTTGATGGGGAAAAACAGCTGCGAGAACCAGATGTCGGGGGTCGCCACGAACACCGCGCGGTCCTTGACCGTGCTGACGACATGGCGGCCGTCGGGTGAAACCTGGGAGAGCAGGCCGAAGGTGGCCTCGCCGTCACCTCTCTTGAAATCGCTCCAGGTGATGATCTTCTCGTCGTTCAGCACCATCTCCCTGGAGACCGGCAGGATCGCGTAGGCACCCTTGTCGTTGCCGTAATCCACGTCGAGGCCCAGCACGCTGCCGTCGCCCGAGAACGAGTGGCAGTTCCCGCAGACCGGCAGGTCCTCGAGGACGACGGGAGGCCTGTCCCTGGAGTCGATCGACCCGAAACGCCAGCGGATGCGCGAAGGATCCTGGACGGCCGCGATGAACGGGAGCGGAACCTCGCGATAGAAGATCGAGTCGCCGACCGGGTCTGTGGACGTCCGGATACGGACGCTCGCGGACGAGACGGCCTCCTCGCCCGGGCCGACGCCGACGATCGCCACCTCGGCATCACGCTCCACGCTGCGCCGCTTGATCTCGGCCCAGTCCGTCTCCGATGGGCGCCAACTGGGCTCGGAGGTCGCGAACCGCAACACATCATCATCGCCGTCGAATCGCAGCAGGACCCTCCACTGCGCGACACCGCCGGTTGCGTCGCTCCAGACGAAGGTCGGCGCAACGATCTCGGGCGGAAAAAGGGTCTCGTCAAGGGGATACTTGATCTCCAGGGCACCGGCGGGCTCGCTCGGGAACGCGAGCGGTGATGGTCCAGACCCCTTTCCGCATGCGCCGAGGGCCAGCACCGCGGCGAGCAGGAGACAGATCCCGGCGCGCGAGGACAGCCCTCGGGTGCTTGTGCATGCTCGACCTGGGAATCGTGGGTCCATGACTTGGAAAGTCCGTTGCTCGCGAAGAGGGTGGGTGGCGGGCGGGCGGTCCCTCGTGACCCTCCTGCCTTTGTTCTCGGACGATTGTGGGTGACCTCTCGAGGCTCCGTCAAACGGGGCGCGCAGCATCAGATGGGCTGAACGACGGCCCGCCGCGCAGCACGGCGATTTACCATAAGCACGGAAATTGACAGGCCAGGCCCACGCGGCAAGAATCGGCACGTGGGGAGACCTCGGCTTCGCTATGCAGTATGGCGAGCCCGAGTCAATAAAAATGGGCCAGCCACGGGCCCGGGGAAGATGAAAAATGAATCTGCGTCACTTCTGCACGTTGCTTGGAGTCGCCATGCTCGCGACCTCCGCCGCCGCCAACGCGACCGTTCACCGCGTCCATCCGGGCGAGTCGATCCAGGCCGCTATCAATGCAGCCTCGCCGGGCGACACCATCCTCGTGGATCCCGGAACCTACCAGGAGGTCTCGAACGCCAAGTACGGCCTGCAAATCACCACCGACAACCTGCGCCTGATCGGCAAGGTCAAGAAGGGCCGGGGCGAAGCTGGCAAGGTTCGCCTGCTGCACTACGGAACCCAGCAGGTGGGAGTCTATGCAGCTCCTGCGGGCTGCGGACCGGAGGTCGGGGTTGGCGACTGTCCTGCCGAGCTGCACGGCTTCTACATTCGCGGCTTTTCCGTGGAAGACTTTCCGAGCAACGGAATCCAGACGCGTTTCGTCGACGGCTTCACGATCGCCGGCAATGCGTCCGTGCGTAATCTCAACAATGGCATCTACCCGACCATCTCGGCCAACGGGCTGGTGTTGAACAACGTCTCCTACGGCTCGCTCGATACCTCGCTGTGGGTGGCGGCCTCCGAGAATGTTCGCGTCATCGGCAACGATCTCTACGGCAGCCCGATCGGCTTCGAGATCTCGGTCTCCAACAACGTGCTGGCGATGCACAACGACGTGCACGACAACACCGTGGGATTCGGCCTGTTCCACCCGAACGCGGCCGGGAACAAGCCGCTGCCGGTCATGGCCAACTGGGTGATCGAGCATAACAACGTCTACAACAACAACCTGCCGAACCCCGCGCCTGACGGAAGCTTCCAGGCCGGCCTGCCGGCGGGCGTCGGGATCATCCTGCTGGGCGTCTCCGACAATGTCATCGCGAAGAACAACGTCTCGGGCAACAACTTCGCCGGTATCGCGGTGCTCGGCTGGTGTACGGCTACGGGCCTGGGCGACCCAAGCCGCAACTGCGAGAACGACCCGCCCGTCATCGATGGCGTGTTCTATTCTCCGTCCGCGGACAATAACCTCGTCGCGCTGAACAAGCTGAGCGGCAACGGAGCGAGCCCTCCGCCGCTTGGCCTGCCGGGCGTGGACATCCTCTACCTGCAGACCCCGCCTTTCGAGCCGGGGACCGGAAACTGCTTCGAGAAGAACAAGCCGAATGGCTTCACGTTCTACTCCTCCATCCAGCCCCCGGTCCCGTACGGGCTCCTGCCCACCGACGGGTGCAAGAAGGGTGGCCATAAGAAGTAGGCACGGGCCGCGCGACGCTGCGGAAGGTCTGACGAAGCGGGACCGCCACACGGTCACCCATCGCAGCCGGACCAGGGTTACGGGAACCAGTTCACTTGCCGAGACGATCGAGACGCACGGCTGTTCGATCGTACTCCGTCGGGTCGAAGGTTCCGATGCCTCGGAACTCTTCCTTCACTGCCAGCCCACCGGTGAGATTCCCGACGCGAGCCAGCAGGCCGAGGCAATCTATCGCGCGATCCTCGGCATTCTCGAAGCGGCGGGTGGCAACTTCGCGTCAGTCGTCACCGAGACGGTCTTCCTGCGCAAGCTGCGGGCAGACATTGAGCCGGTACGCGAGGCGCGCCGGCGTGTCCTCGACGCGCGCGGCGGGATAGCGCGCGGGACCGCCACGACCGCGATCGAGCAACCCCCGCTGAACGAGCGCGCCTGCCTGGAGGTCTCGGTGCAGGCGGTCCTGCCGAGCGAGTCGCCGGCGCGGTTCGAAACGATCGATGCCAGGCCCGACTGTGGCTGTGCCGAGTGCGCTCGTGCGCTCGGCCTGCGAATCCACATTGGCGAGGAGGTCCGGTTCCATTCGGGTGGTCTCTGCGGGCCCGGCGAAAATGCCTACGAACAGACGCTCGGCATGTTCGGGCTTGCCGAAGATCTGCTGCAGCAAGCGGGAATGGGATTCGGCGACGTCGTGCGCACCTGGATCCACCTGCGCGAGATGGACCGCGACTACGCTGACCTGAATCGTGCGCGGCGCGAGTTCTTCAAGACGCGAGGCATCGATCCGGTCCCGGCGAGCACCGGCATCGGCGGCGCGCCGGTGTCCAATGCACATGATCTCTGCCTGGGCATCTACGCCATGAAGGCGAACCGGCCGCCTGTGCGGACGGTGATGACCTCCCCCACGCTCAACGAGGCAGTCCAGTATGGCGCCGACTTCGTCCGCGGAATGAAAGTGGTTGAGTCAAACAAGATCGCGCTCCACGTCTCCGGGACCGCAAGCATCGACGAGCATGGCAGGACGGCGAACATCGGTGACTTCGACGCCCAGGCGGACCGGATGCTGGTGAACATCGCGGCCCTGCTCAATGGACAGGACGCCGGCTTCGGCGACGTCGTTTACGCAATTACATATGTGAAGCATCCCGCGGACGCGGACCGACTGCGCCGGAAGCTCCACGACGCCGGTTTCAAGGGCTTCCCGCATGCGCTGGTCGCGGCACGGATCTGCCGGCCCGACCTCCTCTGCGAAACGGAGGCACTGGCCGTCCTGCCGGTCTCATCGACCCGACACGTGGGAGCATCGGGAACAGAGAACTGACGGTTCTCGAAGCGCTCGAAAACCAGCGGTCCTACGATCCACCGGGCGTCGGCCGGCCTTTCAGCGGTTCCGTGGCGAGGCCGACCTTCACCATGCCGGCGTTCTGCGCGTCCGCCATGATGCTGGCGAGCACCTGGAACTGGGTCGTCCGGTCCACGTGCAGGTGCAACTCCGGCTGCGGCTTGCGCTGCGCTTCCGACGCCAGTCGTTCCACCATCTCCTTGCGTTCGATGGGCACGTCGTTCAGGTACATCGAGCCGTCCGGCAGCAGCGATATCACGATCGTGTCCGGCTTCTCCTCGAGCAACACGGTCGAGGCCTGCGGCAGGTCGATCTTGATCTTGTGAGCGAGCAGTGGCGCCGTGATCATGAAGATGATCAGCAGCACCAGCATGACGTCCACCAGCGGGGTGGTGTTGATCTCGGCCATCGGTGTCGAGTGTGGCTGGCCGCTGCCGCCGAGTCCGCTGAATGACATGGCACCCTCCGTCCGTGATCAGGCTGCTTTCTTGGCGTGTGTTCGGTGGTGATCCATCGACGACGGAACCCGCGCGCCGGTGGTCAGGTACGCCAGCATGTCCTCCGCAAAGGCGTGGAAGCTGGCGATGATCACGCGGTTGTTGCGTACGAGCAGGTTGTAGCCCAGCACCGCCGGCACCGCGACCGCGAGGCCGAGCGCCGTCATGATCAGGGCTTCGCCGACCGGGCCGGCGACCTGGTCGAGCGAGGTTTCCCCGGTCGCGCCGATGCGCACCAGCGCGTGGAAGATCCCCCACACCGTGCCGAAGAGTCCCACGAACGGCGCCGTGCTGCCGACGGTTGCGAGGAACGTCAGTCCCGTCTCCAGGCGCTCCATCTCTCGATTGATTGCGCTGCGCAGCGCGCGGTCGAGGAATTCCGCGCGGTGCAGCGTTCCGGCGAGCCGGTCCTCGGTGAGCTGGTCGTGGTGCTGCATGGCGAATTCCGCATCGAGCGCGATCTTCGAGAACGGCTCCCAGTCGGGCTGCTGCTCGAGGAAGGAGATGGCCTGTTCGGGCCCGGTCTTCCAGAACGATGACACGACCTGGTTCGAGCGGGTCCGAATGCGTGCGACCCGTATGAACTTGATGATCATGAAGTACCAGGATACGACCGACATGAACACCAGCAGGCCGAATACGAACAGCCCGATGGCGTCCGTCTCGCGCAGGAAGTTGGCGAAACTCATCGTCGTCAGGGCTTCGGTGGCATGCATGGGGAGTCCCCTTCAGTCAATTATCTTGAATTCGATCGGCACGACGGCCCACGAGCGAACCGGCAGGCCATTGCGCATCGCAGGCTCGAAGATCCAGTCGCGCACTGCCGTCAAAGCTGCTTCATCGAGGGCGGAGTCACCGCTGGACTTCGCCAGCGTGACTTCCTGGGGCGAGCCGTCCTCGCCCACGAGCACGCGGATCTTCACCACGCCCTCGGCACCCGATCGCAGGCAGCGTGGTGGATAGATCGGCGGCTTCATGTGCCGGAGCGCGACCTTCGACAGGACGATCGGCTCGTCACTCGCCTGGTCGCCGATGCCATCGACTTCCGCTCCGGGCGGGCTCGGCGGTCCCGGCTCGCCTTCGAGCAGTTCGTCGCCGATCGCATATTTCTTCACCTGCGTGTCGGGCGGAACGGGGTTCGTGGTCGGCGTATTCACGAGGATCGGGACGGGCCGGGTCTTGCGCGGCACCTTCTCCACCTTGTCCTGGACCCCGCCGACCGGCTCGGCCTGCTCTTCGCGCGGCAGTGGCGGCGGCGGCAACCGCTCGAGACTGACCTGGAAAAGCGGAGGCGCATCACTGGAGGTGTCCGGGGGACGCGCGGTGAGCAGGCCCGCGATGCCCGCGGTGTGCGCGGCCGTGACCAGCAGCAGCACGAAACCGGCGCCCCAGGTGAGGCGTTCGTCGTGGATGTAGCGATCAATCCGCATGGACTCTCGCTGCGATGCCGCGTGCCGATGGCACGGATCTCAATACTGGAATCTATGCCAGTCTCGGCGGTATGGGAGCACCGCTTGGCAGCTATATGTACCTAAATACACAGGCATTTCCCGCGGCGCGGGACCGGGAGTCGACGCGGGCCTGGCGCTACTCAGGCGCAGAGCTGGGCCGGGCCTTCCCCGCGGCGGCGAACGTACGCTCTATCGTCCCGATGGACTCGACACTGTCCCATTCCCGGGCGCCGCTGAACCTCGCGACGACGCGACCGCGCGCGTCGACGAGCACCGTTAGCGGGACGGTGGAGGCGCCGAGCATGCGCTCCAGTGTCAGCCTGTAGTCGATGTAATGACTGACCGTAGCGTTCGAGTGCCTGAGCCACCTCAAGGCTGCGTCGCGGTCGTCGTCGATCGAAATGCCGATCACGACGTATCGACTTCCGGCCTCGCTCCACGCCAGCCGTTCGAGCGAAGCGGCCTCGGCCCGACAGGGTCCGCACCAGCTGGCCCACACGTTGATGATCAACGGGCGGCCGCGGTAGCTGGAAATCGATCGAGACGGACCGTTCAATCCGGCCATCGTCACGTCCGGCAGGGAACGACCGACTGCGACGGGCGCAGCAGCATCGAGCGCCGCCGCTGTCGCAGGCGTCGCCAGGAGCGTCAGTGCGCAGGCGCAGGCTGCTGCAGCGCGCCGGGGTGTTTTGACCAAGGGCATGAGACAAAGTATGCCCGAAGCGTACTTTCAATTTGAATCCGGGCCTTCCCGGGTTCGCGGCGGATTTTTCAGCCGGAAAGAGCAATGCCTGCGTGGAATGCATGGCATTGCGCCGGCAGGGACGTTAGCATCGAACCAGCGTGCGTCCATGGCATCGGCGGCATCGGCGCTGGTGACGGGCAGCGGCTGGGACTGGCGCGGTAACTGCTGCGTCGCGTGGACCTTCCGCCGGAAACGTTCCACCGCCAGCACCGCGAGTCACCGTTGACCCTGGATCCCCGGACCACAACCAGGACCTATCCATCCAAATCACGGAACCATCGCCATGAAGCACGACGTACTGAAAGCCTTACTTCCGGTCACCCTGGCGTTCATTCTTCTGGCACAGCCGGGACCTGCACTGGCCCAGCACAAACCGGCCGCATCGATCCCGTCGGCCGCCCTGATACAGCCTGCCGACCTCGCGGCGGATCTCAAGAACCCGTCCAGGCCAAAACCGCTGGTCCTGCACGTCGGCTTCCGCATCCTCTACGCGCAGGCTCATATTCCCGGATCCGAATTCGTCGGCCCGGCCAGTGAGGAGTCTGGCCTACAGCTGCTGCGCAATCGGGTTGCGAAGCTGCCTAAAGATACCGCGATCGTCATCTATTGCGGTTGCTGCCCCTGGAGCGATTGCCCGAATATCGCTGCGGCCTACGATGCGCTCCATGCGCTGGGCTTCAAGCAGGTAAAGGCCCTGTGCATTACGGACAACCTGGGCACGGACTGGATCGACCACGGCTACCCCATCGCCAAGGGCGGGTGAGCAACCTGCAGGGGCGCGGCCGGCGACACGACGCCGTAGAATAGAGCTCCTGCGATGTGGAGCCGGACGACGCTGATGGCAGCGAAGGACAAACTGGCCGACTTGCTGCGGGCCGCCGACATCGAAATCGATGGCGGCGATCCCTGGGATATCCACGTGCACGACGAACGGTTCTATGCGCGCGTGCTCGCGCATGGAACCCTGGGCGCCGGCGAGTCCTACATGGATGGCTGGTGGGACGCCGAGCACCTCGACGAGTTCTTCGCACGAGTCCACGGGGCAAGACTCGACAAGAGGCTCGTGATCGCCTCCACCCTGGCTCAGGTCGTGCTCGCCAGGATCGGCAACCTGCAGGCACGAGCACTTTCGAGACGAGTCGCGCGTCGGCACTACGACCTCTCGAACGACCTGTATGTCGCGATGCTCGGCCCGACGATGCAATACACCTGCGCCTACTACGGCACCGACGGCGCCGAGCTGTCGCTCGACGAGGCGCAGCGCCTCAAGCTCGACCTGATTGCGAGGAAACTCCACCTGCAGCCGGGCATGACCGTGCTCGAGCTCGGCGGGGGCTTCGGGGAACTCGCCCGCCATCTCGCGCGAGACCATGGTTGCCGAGTGGTCAGCTACAACATCAGCCACGAACAGGTCGAGTTCGCCCGCGCCCGGTGCGACGGCCTGCCGGTCGAGTTCCGGCTACAGGACTACCGCGAGGCCGCATCGGATCCCGCGGCGTACGATCGTGTCGTCAGCATTGGCCTCATGGAGCACGTTGGACCGAAGAACTATCGACAGTTTTTCGAGATCGCGAGTGCGCGGCTCGCCCCGGGTGGCCTCGCCCTGGTGCACACGATCGGCGGCAACGTCAGCCAGGCGACGACTGACCGGTGGATCGACAAGTACATCTTCCCGGGCGGCGTCATCCCGTCAGAGCGCCAGATCGCCACCGCCAAGGAGGGGCTGCTCGTCCTCGAGGACTGGCACAATTTCGGGCCGGACTACGACCGCACGCTGCTGGCGTGGGATGCGAACTTCCGCGCGGCATGGCCCGCGCTGCGAACGGACCCTCGGTTTGACGAACGCTTCTACCGGATGTGGCGGTACTACCTGAACTCCACCGCCGGCGGTTTTCGCGCCCGTGTCCTGAACCTCTGGCAGCTTGTGCTGAGCCGGGGCGACGTTCCGCGCTACGAGCCTGTCCGGTAAACGATGCAGTTCACGACGCTTGACGAACATCGCAGGCGCGTCGAGAGGCTCGCGGAGGTCCTGCGCTCTTCGACCGGCCCGGTGCGCCTGCGCAAGCGCACCAGCAACCTCTTCCGTCCCCGCCAACGCGCCAACCGGGTGCTGCTGGACGGAACCACGCTCAACCACGTAATCGCGATCGACCGCGTGGCGCGCACGGCGGACGTCGAGGGCATGACGACCTACGCCGATCTCGTCGACGCGACCCTGCCGCTGGGTCTCGCGCCGGCGGTCGTTCCCGAACTGAAGAGCATCACTGTCGGCGGCGCGACCACCGGGGTCGGCATCGAGTCGAGCGCGTTCCGCTTCGGCCTGGTCCACGAGACCGTCGACGGGTTCGACGTAGTGGTGGCCGACGGAGGCGTGCTGCGCTGCTCGCCCGCGGAGCACGCCGACCTGTTTTTCGGATTCCCGAACTCCTATGGCAGTCTCGGCTACGCCACGCGGCTGACCGTAAGGCTGATCCCGGTCACGCCTTTCGTGCACCTGCGCCACGAACGGTTCTCGGATTCGCAGCGGTACTTCGAGGCGGTCGCCGCCGAGTGCGCAAGCCCGAGCTGTGATTACCTGGATGGGGTCTTTTTCGGCACCGACGATTTCGTGCTGACCCGCGCGACGATGGTCGAGCAGCTTCCCGGCGGCGCGCAGGCGGGAAATTACACCTGGATGCAGCAGTACTGGCAGAGTCTTCGCATACGCGCGGACGACTACCTCTCGACCCGGCACTACCTGTGGCGCTGGGACACCGACTGGTTCTGGTGCAGCAGGAACGTGGGCGCACACCTCGCACCCATCCGCCTGCTGGCAGGACCACGACTCCTCTCGAGCGTCACGTACCAGAAGATCATGCGCGCCGGCCAACGCTACCCGCTCAAGGCGCTGCAGCACCTCCGGCCGCGCGAGGAATCGGTGATCCAGGATGTCGACATCCCGCTCGCTGCCGCCAGCAGCTTCCTCGCGCAGCTGCACGCCGAGGTCGGCATCACGCCCGTGTGGATCTGTCCGTTCAGGGTCATGAGCGACCGCCATCCCCTTTACCGGCTGCGGACGGACACGCCATACGTCAATTTCGGGTTCTGGGACACCGTGCGCAGCCGCGAGCAGGAGGGTCATTACAACGCGATCGTCGAGCAGCTGGTGGCGCGGCATGGCGGCAAGAAGAGCCTGTATTCGCAGAGCACCTTCGACGAACAGGCATTCTGGGCCAACTACGACCGGCGGGCGTACGAGGCGCTGAAGCGCGACTACGACCCGCAAGGTCGCTTCCCCGGACTGTACGAGAAGACCGTCGGCCGCGGCTGACGTGGTCCGCCGTCCGCGATCAACCGATGGGCGCGAGCCGTCTCGCGAAGAGATTCGGCACAGCTCGTCTGGCCGATGGGCGAAGGGCCGCAGCCGTCCGCCACCTCAGCGTTCGATCACCTCGCAGCCCGCCGGCGCGGGCACACCGTCGAATCGATCGCGCGTCCAGCGCAGCAGGTCCTGGTCGAGCGGTGAACCGGGTGCCGCAACACCCATGTGATCGCGGCCGGCATAGCGCAGCGTAGGTCATCGACTGCCCTGCCGCACAACGCCGCCTGACGAATTCCGCCTGGATGGGTTCCGCAATGACGTCGTCGGCTGTACCCTGGGCGATCATCAGCGGCATGGCCAGCCGCCCGTCGGGAATGTTCTGCGCCAGGCGCACACCCAGCGCACCCGAGGTCGGGGGCACGCGGAAGATGGACCCGCCGATGGACAATGCCTCGAGCGCCGAGAACAACGCTGCCGCCGGCGTTGCACAGCGGCTGGCCATGTCGCGCGCGATCGGCGCCGCGACGGGCCGCACGTAGTCGTCGAAGACCACGTCGGGATACGTGTCCGCGTACGCCTGCAGCACGTAAGAGGTCAGGATACGCCCCGTCACCGACCGGTGAATGTCCTCGATGATCGCCGGCAGGTCCGTCGCAGGCGCGATGGCGCCGACACCGGCAAGCGGCACGTCCGGCGCATAGGTCGGCGCGACGATGCCCGTCCAGAGCGAGGCGTGACCGCCCTGTGAGTGCCCCCACACCACGGTACGATCGCTCGCCCGGAGGCCGTCGATGCGTCGCGCCGCACGCACGGCATCCAGCGCAGAGCGCGCCTCGCCCGCGCCGACCAGGTACTCGTGATGCCCGGCCGTGCCCAGGCCAGGGTAGTCGGGCGCCACGAAGATCCAGCCCTGCGCCGGCGCCATGCTCCACACCGGCAGGTATCGCGCCGGGTCGAGGTCGAGCATCGAAGGTCCGCACCCTGCGACGATGCCGGAGGTGCCGTGCGTCCACACCAGCACCGGCCGCGGCTCCGTGGCGGGGGTCTTCGGTGCGAGGACGATCGCGCTGTCCAGTGCCGGCGAACCGTCCGATCGCGTGGTCGTGTACAGGATCTTCCAGCCACGGGCATTGCCGGGCACGTATTGCTGGTAGGGTTCCTGGCGCAGCAGCACGCCCGGCTCGGCCGGGATCGCATCCGGAGCGTCGTAGAACGCGTCGGGACGTGCGGCGCGAGACAACCACCACCCGAGCGCGACGAGCGCGACCAGGACGGCAAGCGTCCACCCTGCGAATCGCTGCATTTTCATGACTGTCCCGAGATCGCCCGGGATTTCCCGGGGCCGTTCGAAATAATGGGTTCAATCCGCATCGCCTGGCAAGGCGCCGGTCTCACACCTGGATTCGGCGATCGTCGCTGTCCGGATACGGATATTCCATGTGCCGCGCGGTCGCCCTGGCGACGCCTTCGCCGAAGTACCGCTCGACCACCTTGAGCGCCATGTCGATACCGGCCGAAATCCCGGCGGAGGTGAACACGCGGCCGTCTTCAACGAAATGCTTGTCGTACTCGACCGCAACCCGCGGAAAGGAATCGCGCATCCAGTCCAGCGACCGCCAGTGCGTGGTGGCGTGCAGGCCGTCCAGCAGGCCGGCGTGACCCAGCAGCATCGCCCCGGTGCAGACCGACGTCACGGTCTCCGCCTCCGCGGCACGGGCCCGCAACCAGTCCAGCATGACCGGGTTCTTCAATTCCCGTCGCGTGCCCCACCCGCCCGGGCACACGATGACATCGAGTCGCGGGCAGGTCTCGAACGTGTGGTGCGGCAACACCATCATGCCGCCCGTGGTCGTGACCGGGCCCGGGGATTCCGCGACCAGCAGGACCTCGAAGGGCGAGACTTCCTCGCGGCGGTTGTCCTCGTGCAAACGGGTCGTCGAGAACACCTCGAAAGGCCCGCAGAAGTCGAGGACTTCGATGTCCTCGAACAAGACGATGCCCACGCGTTTTCTGTCCATCTGACCCTCGATGCGTCCAGAACGACTCGCGGCCGTCGGCCGCCCGGCAATACTCAAGTTCCCGCAGCGCCGGCGCGACGTGTGCTGCCGCCTCTCCTGCGGACGATGAGCCAGGCGAGGCAGACCGCGGCCCCGAGATCAAATGCGAGGCAGAATGCCGGCCACCAGTCGGGCACTCCCGGATTCTCGATCAATTCGCCATGAAATGCGTCGAAGACACCGTGGCCGGCCAGCGCTCCGACTGCAATCCAGATGCTCGACCTGAAGCCCGCCACCGCTGTAATCGCAAAAGCCGCCATGGCGATTGACTCCAGCAGCATCGTCTGGTGCGATCCGCCCATCGCCGCGAACAGTACGTAGTACGACGCGATCACGACCACCAAGGTCGGATAAAACGCTCGGTCCCGATCGAACCCGGCATACGACCCGAACAACACCACGGCCAGCGACAGCGCGGCCCCGACCAGATATGGCATGGCTACCCTTTTCGCGTCAGTAGGAACGTCTCTTTCCACGACCGGCGTGGACCACGCCGCTTGAACGACTTCGAAAACAGCCCGGATTGAAGTCTGCTCCGCCGTACCAGTCCCTGCCAGTCAGGTCGTTGCGCGCTCCGCCCGTCGGCTTGACAGGGATGCCCAGGCGACCCAACTGGCTGGCGACGCCAGGTTGCGCAGGACAGAGGCCGGGCGACCGATCCAGCGATCGACCTGCGAACTTCGACTGACTCCGAAGCGGGACCACTCCGAGAAGTGTTCACAGTTGTTCGTCAGCAGGCGATAGCGATTCTCCCCCAGCCTGGAACGCGCGCGAGCCACGACCTCCTGCCCATCAAGCGCTCTCTCGCTGCGGCACTCCACCAGCACCGACCTGCCATTCGCGAACTCGGCGAGGCGCACCTGTTCAACGGGACCGCTGCGGATGGATCGTGACAGACCGGCGTAGTGGAGCACCTCGCCGTTGCCGGCGTAGATTCCGTGGTGCGTATAGCCCCGCCTTGGAGTGACCAGATGAGCTCCGAGCGGAGGCTCGGGCATGTCCGCCTTGCGACGACAGCTCCGGTCAGGCCGGCGCCTGGCTCGCTTCCAGAACCAGAAGCCAGGATGCCGCAAGCGCCCGGCCTGGAATTCACTCGCCGTGTCGTCAGCACGATCAGAGTGTCCAGCGCCGTGATCATTGCATCTGCACGGATCGCACCTGCATAGATGAGTCATAGCCGCCGCCTCCCCGGTTCTCCCTCATCGGGCAAACGCAATGTATTCAGGGTGCGTCGCGGTGTCTTGAACGAAACGGCTACGTGATTCGCAGCTCCGCCGCCGTGATTCCAAATGTGCGGCGGAAAGTTCGGCTGAAGTGAGCCGAATCGGAAAAGCCGGCCTGATGCGCCGCGCTAGTGAGCGTCGCACCGTGCGAAAACGCTTCCACGGCATTGAGCAGCCGCAGCCAAAGTACGTAGGTGCGGAAAGGCAGGCCCGTATGCCTTACAAAGACATGGCGCAAACGATCCGGCGACAGGCCGGCCACGGCGGCAGCGTCCGCGAGGCGAACGGGCACTGCCGACTGAGAGGCAAGCCAGGAGATCACCCTGCTGACACGCGCATCCGGGACGGCATCTCCAACGTCGCCGGCCAGCTTCTCAATCATGGCGCGTCCGATGGCCACGAACCTGGAATCATCCGTCGCCGGATCACGGAATGCTGCGGTCAGTTCCCCCGGAAGGCCTCCAAACAGGTCTATGTCGACAGGTGCCAGGCGCCGCGTGGCGAACAGGCGCCGAATTGCAGCACGACCAAAGCGACTCTCAGGTTCAACGTACAGATGAGCGACCGTGCCGTGCGCCGAAATCATGTGACGGGTATCCGGCGCCACTGCGCTTGCAGCCGCCTCCTCGCAATGGTCCGCCGTCTCCAGCCTGAACCATCCGTCGAGCGCGAAAGTGATCTGCACCGCGTGATGGGAGTGGAATGTGCCCTTGAATCCCTGGTCGCCCACCGCCGGTCCGGCCGACAGCACCCACATGCTTGCACCTTCCCAGAACAGAATGCGGCCTTGCCCAGAGATCAGCATCGGTCGTCCGCGCAGCGCACCCGGCGCATGGATCGGACGTTACACCGCAGGGCACATTTTGCAACTGTCACTGGCTGAGTATCCGGTCGTCATCCTGTTCCCCTGACTGGCCAGGATCAGGACAGCAATGGCATGATCCCGCCACGTTTCGTCGCAATCTCATTACACGGAACCTCCCATGGATGCTGCTGAACGCATTGCGCTACTGGGCACCGGCGTCTACTTCCTGATCGGTCTGCTGACCGGCATCTGGAAGTACCGGGCGATCATGAACTCGCCAACGGGACAGGCACATCCCTACGTCGACATCGTGCATCGCGCCTCGCTGATGTACGCCTTTGCGAGCCTGGTCGTCTGGAAGTTCGCCGAACTCAGCGTGCTCGGCGGCAACGTCGAACTCGCGGCCGTCATCGCGCTGGAGGGCTACTTCGGATTCGCGATCACCACCTACTTCGTGCATGCGGTACTGAAGGATACCGACAACCAGATGCGCGCGCCGTTCCGACTCGGCTCCGCGACGCTTCCGCGCATCGTGATCGACATCGCCATGTGGTCACTGGTCGCGGCCGAGGTAGGCGGATTTGTCGTGCTGTTCTATGGAGCGGGCATGGGCATGTCATTCTGGTGATCTGACGGCGCTCGCGCGATCAGTCACCGAACCGGCATGACGTCGGCCGTGAAGCACTGGGAAGCTTGCGACAACCCTGGTCAATGCCGGGCGATTGACACAGCCGTATTGAAATCTTCTCGCAGTGGCGCCTCGAGGCCCGCGGCGCCCATCTCCCGCGCATACTGATGTCCCGAGCGATTGGCGCTTACGATCAGGCCTGGCGCGAGGCAATCACCGATCCGGGTCACCGACTTGATGCCCGCATCAGCCCAATTGTCGTGCCGCCGAGTCAATTCAATCCAGAGCCCGTCGTTCGGCACTCGCGAAGTCACCAGGACCAGCGTGCCGCAATCGATGACCTGCTGCCGCCCGGAGTAGACGCAAGCGAGACGCAGCTGGCCGACATCCATCCCGGCGAGTTCGTGCAGCGGAAGGATCCTGACCCCTCGTTCGATCAGGTGTTTCTGGATGCGCGATTGTTCCAGCGTGTGTTCGGTCCAGGGTGCCACGATCGGCGCAGGGGTTACGAAGATCGTTTCGTGCCCCGCGATCGCGGCCAGCTCCGCCAGCACGCTTCCCATGTAGTTGCGGTCGTCGTCGAAGATCACCACCGGTCCGTCACTCGAGATTGCCGCGGCACCCTTCTTCATCAGGTCGTCGGGCGTCAGCACCCGGGACGCATCCAGGAAATCCAGCGGCAATCGATGCACCCGGCCGACACCGTCGCGCCGCCAGCTTGATCCCGTGGCGATTGCGACATGCGGCAGGCCGTATTCGAGGATGTCCTCTGCCGTCAGAGCACTCTCCAGGTACATCTGCGCGTTCGCCATCCGTTGAAGTTGCCACACACGCCAGTCGCGCACCCGGCCCCAGACGGCGAGGCCGGGAAGACTGCATTCATCGGTAACCCGTCCACCCCAGCGATTGCTGGCATCGACAAGGGTCACGTCGGCGCCGCGCTGACCCAGTGCGCGCGCGGCCTCCAGCCCCGCCGGGCCGCCACCGACGATCAGGCAGGATTCTGGAGCGTCGAGTCCCGGGATGATCTCCGGGTGCCAGCCACGCCGCCATTCCTCCCCCATGGTTGGATTCTGGGTGCAGCGGATCGGAGAGTAGGTCTCGTCGCTTGCCGTGCAGATGTTGCAACCGATGCATTCGCGGATGTCTTCTATCCGCCCCTGCTCGATCTTCTTCGGCAGGAACGGGTCGGCGATCGATGGGCGAGCCGCACCGATGAAATCCATGATGCCTTGCCGGATCACCCGGACCATGCTGTCGGGCGAGGTGTAGCGCCCGACGCCCACCACGGGTTTCGTGGTAACCGACTTGACGAAGCCGGTGTATTTCTCCTGGAAGCCTTCGTCTGAAAACCGGGAGGTCTGGCTGTCATTCGACCATCGGGACAGGTTGACGTCCCAGAGATCGGGCTCCTCGGCAAGGGCTTCGATGATGTCGCGGGCTTCGCCATCGTGTGTCATCCCGGCAGGCCCCATCAACTCGTCCACCGCAAGGCGGACGGCAATCGCGCAGGTCTGCCCGACTGCGTCTTTGGTGTCCGCTATGACCTCCCGGAAAAGCCGCAGACGGTTCTCCAGCGACCCGCCGTATTCGTCAGTGCGATGGTTGTGCCGGGCCAGCAGAAAGTGATGCAGCAGCGTCAGTTCATGGCCGGCGTAGACATAGATGATGTCGAAGCCGGCCTCGCTGGCCCTGCGGGCGGCGTCGACATGCCAGCGCCGGAATTCGGCGATGTCGGCCTTGTCCATCGCGCGGGCCTGCACCGGTTCACCCGAGTCGACCGATGCACCGGTCGGGGCGAGCGGGACCTCGCGTGTATAGCGATTGGCCGCGTGCAGCCCGTTGTGGACCAGCTGGATCGCCGCCAGGCTGCCGTGTTCGTGCACCGCGTCGGCGACCAGGCGCAGGGCCGGGATGTCGTTGTCATCCCAGATACGGGCTTCATTGGCCGGCGTGAGATCAGAGGACGGGTGGATCTCGGCCTCCTGTGTAGAGACGACCCCCCAGCCTCCCTCGGCCTTGACGCCCCGCATGCGTGCTTCCGCCTGCGGATAGCGGTAGCCGAGCCCCGAGCAATGCGGAACCTGGTAGAACCTGTTCGGCGCCGTGACCGGGCCGATCTTCACCTTCTCGAACAGGACGTCATACCTTGGGTCGCGCACGCGGACTCCCCGAAAGCCATTGGAGACTGATCGACGTCCCCCGTCTTCGAGTAGCAGGAGCGCCTGGAGTCTAACCCGGCCGGCAGCCTGGGCGTATCCGACGCCAGGCAGCCGAAGGACCTGCTGGCGGAGACTGCAAAGCAACCGGCCATGGAGCCGAACGCAAAGCCGGGCGACCCTGGACCCCCGCGCTACTCCCAGTCCCGTTCGAGGCGCTTCGCCGAGACCAGGAACAGCGCCGCTGCGACCAGGTAGAGCACCGTGCCGGCGAGGATCGCGTAGCGCAGCGAGTCGGCCCCGTAGCGCACGGACAGCGCGTCGGACAGCATGCCGAGAGCAACCGACCCGAGCCCGATGCCGATCAGGTTATTCACGAACAGGAAGATCGCGGACGCCGTAGCGCGCATGCCGGGCGGGACGATGTGCTGGATGGCCGACAGTACCGGCCCGAGCCACACGAGTCCGAGTGCCGTGGGCACCAGGAAAAGCACGAACGACAGCGTGAGAGAACTCGTGGTTACCGCGCCGATGTAACAAGGCAAGGTGGCGATGAAGGCAATCGCCGGGACGAGCGCGTAGACCCGCCGGCGTGTGGCGCCGAAGCGGTCCGCCAACCAGCCGCCGAGCCAGATGCCGGCGATGCCACCGATCAGCAGGATCGCGCCGTAATACAGCGACGCGTCGACCAGCGTCATGCCGTGGCTGCGCACGAAGAACGACGGCAGCCAGAAGAACGCGCCGTAGCCCATCATCGAGGAGGCGGCCGCACCAAACGAGATGCCCCAGAATGAGCGCTTCGCAAGCAGCACTCGCATGACCTCGCGTAAGCTGGCCGAACTGCCCGCGCCGCGCGCTCCATCGTAACGCCCGCGCGGCGGCTCGCGCACCACGAGCTTGAACACCGGCGCGATAAGCGCGCCCGCGACGCCCACGACGATGAAGGCGGTGCGCCAGTCTATCCAGTGCGCGATGAAGCCGCCGAATATGATGCCGAGCGCACTGCCTATCGGTATGCCAAAGGAGTACACGCCAAGTGCGCGTGCACGCTGGTGCGGCGGGAAATAGTCGGTCACCAGCGAGTAGGACGGCGCCACGCCGCCCGCCTCGCCCACGCCGACCCCGACCCGGGCGAGGAACAGCTGCCAGAAGTTCTGCGCGAAGCCGCACACCGCCGTCATCGTGCTCCAGAGCACCAGGGCCACGGTGAGGATCCTGGTGCGGTTGCTGCGGTCGGCGAGCATCGCGACGGGGATGCCAAGCGCGGTGTAGAAGAGCGCGAACGCGAACCCGCCCATGAGCCCGAGTTGCGTGTCGGTGAGGCTGAGGTCAGCCTTGATGGGCACGGCGAGTATGCCGAGGATCTGCCGGTCGATGAAATTGAATGCGTACACGAGCACGAGCATCGCGAGCACCACCAGCCGGTAGCGCGGCGACTCGGGAAAAGCTGGCGGAGGGCTGGCGGACTGCGCAGCCGCGGCAGATGGCCTCGCCTTATCGCTTGCGTGCATGCGCACTCAATCGCGGCCCGACAGGAACCCGTCGATCGCCGCCACGCTCTCCGGCTCGTCGAGCATCGGCGGATGTCCGCGTCCAGCAACGCTGACTCTCTCGAGGTCGGGCTTTTCGCGCGCCATCCGATCGAACGTCTCCTGTGACAGCACGTCCGAAATGGCGCCCCGCAACGCCAGCACCGGAATCGGCCGCAACGCCGAGAAAAGTGGCCAGAGGTCCGGTGCCGCACCGCTGGGTGCCGCGCGAACCGCTTCACCAATCATCGGGTCCATGTCCAGGCGCGGCACTCCATCCACCTCGCGATAGCCGCGTCGTGCGAACACGAGCCAGTCCTCGTCGGTCGCCGTCGGCCACGCGAGCCCGTACGTCGCGCGGGCCTGGGCGACTGCCTCGGCCCAGCTGCCTACCGGAGACGCCTTGCCGACATACGACGAAATGCGCTCGAGCCCCTCCGGGGCGATCTCCGGCCCGACGTCGTTCAGTATCACGCCCGCCAGCACCTGCGGCATCGTCGCCGCCATGATCATCGCAATAATCCCACCGAGCGATGTGCCGAGCACGATCACCCTCTCCACGCCCGCATCGGCAAGCAGGCCGGCGATGTCGGCGACATAGGTGCCCGGGTGGTAATTGTTCCAGTTCGGGTCGTGCTGCGAGAGCCCGCGGCCCCTCAGGTCGGCGCCCAGCACACGGCGCGAGCGCTGGATCCGCGGCGCAATGGTCTCGAAGTCGCGGCAGTTCCGGGTGAGACCCGGCAGGCAGAGGACCGGCGCCAGGCCGGTCGCAGCTGGATAGTCACGGTAGTGGAGCCTGAGACCGTCGGTCGACTGGAAATAGCGGTCCTGCCAGGTGGTTGCATTCACGAATCACCCGCTCGGTGTCTGTGCAGCGCCAGTCAATTCCGCACGCAGCTCGCGTTTCAGGATCTTGCCGTTTGCGTTTCGGGGCAGCGAGTCGCGCAGGACGACGCCGCTGATGCGCTGCTGCCGCCCGACGCGCTCATTGGTCCATGCAACCAGGTCGGCTGCATCCAGCGAGCATTCCGGGCGCACCACGACCACCGCGAGCGGCGTCTCTCCCCAGCGCTCGCTCGGAACGCCGATGACCGCGACTTCTGCCACGTCGGGATTCTCCAGCATGACGGCCTCGATGTCAGCCGGATAGATGTTCTGTCCGCCGGACAGGATCAGGTCCTTCTTGCGATCGACGATGTACAGGAAGCCATCCTCGTCGAGGTGCCCGATATCCCCGGTCCTGAGCCACTTGCGGCCCTTCTCGTCGATCCAGGTCGCTTCCTCGTTCGCGTCCGGCCTCGCGTGATAGCCGGTCATCACTATCCGGCCCCGACCGACGATCTCGCCCGACTCGCCGATCGGCACCTCCCGGTCATCGGTCCCGAGGATGCGCAGGTCCGTGCCCGGCAGCGGCTTGCCCACCGAGGCCAGCTTCAGCGAGACGTCCTCGGGTGCCAGCGTCGTGATAAGGCCTTCGGTCAGCCCGTAGAGCTCGATCAGCTCGCATCCCAGGCGCTCTATCGCGGACGCCTTCAGCTGCGCCGGCAGTTGCGAGCCGCAGCACATCAGGCTCTGCAGGGAGCTCAAGTCGAAGCGACCGAGATCGTCGAGGTCCAGGATTCGCTGGAACTGCAGCGGCACCATTGCGCCGTGGGTTACGCGCTCGCGCTGCACGATCTCGAGCAGCTTCCTCGGCTCGAACGCGCGCATCACTACGACCGTGCCGCCCGCCAGCATCGTGCACAGGAAGCCGACCCAGCTGATGTTCGAGTAGAGTCCCAGCGAGCACAGTGTCCGGGCGCCGCAGTGATAGCGCAGCGCCAGCGCCAGGTCGTACGCCCAGTCGAGGCGCCGACGGTGCGAGTGGACGATGCCCTTCGGCAGCCCGGTGGTGCCGGAGCTGTAGATGATGTTGCATTCGTCGTCGTCGCCGACCTGCACCTGCGGCGGAGCGGTGTCCTGCGAATCACGCCAGGCCCGGTATTCGCGCCAGTCGGCGTCGGCTCCGGGCGCATCGCAGGCGATGCAGCCTCCAGGCAGCAGGTTTCCTAGCCCGGATCGCAGCCGATCGACGCGACCGCACAACTCGTCCGACGCGATGACCGCGACCGCCGACGAGTCCAGCGCCATCGCCTTGATGGCGGCATCGGTTATCGACACGTTCAGCGGTACGGCGACGCCGCCCGCCTTGAGGATGCCCCAGATCGCCTCGAGCATCTCCAGGCTGTTGTGCATCAGCACGACGACGCGATCGCCGCGCTGCACGCCCAGTGCGTTCAGGCCGTTCGCGACGCGATTGGTACCGAGGTCGAATTCACGCCAGGACAGCACGCGATCGCCATCCACGACCGCGGGTTTCGCGCCGAGCCACTTGCCGTGCAGCGCGATGATCTCGGGGAAAAGCGGTGACTCTGCCGTAAACCAGCTCATGTGCACTTCGACCGCTCGTGGCCAGGACCGGGCCCGCCGGCGCAACCGGCCGGGCCCGAGCGCCTGGGGTCAGAATCGGTATCCCACGATCGCCTGGTAGGTACGCGGGTCGCCGTAGTAGGCGGTCTGGATATTACCGACCGCCGAGAACTCCTGCGCGTCGACCTTGTAGACCTCGTCGGTGATGTTCTTGATACCGGCCGACGCATACCACGCGTTCGACGACGATGCCCAGCTGAGCAGCGCATTCCACAGCGTATAGGCGTCCTGGGTCAGCACGTCGCGGTTGTCCACCGACAGCCATTGCTTGTCGCGGTAGATGACGTCCGTAGACATCGTCAGGTCACCCTTGTCGCCGAGCGCGAACGTGTACGCAGCGCCCAGGCGCATCGTCCACTCCGGGGCGAACGGCGGGTGGTCCTTGGACCGGTCGATCACGACCACCTCGCCACCGACCACCGTCGATGCCTTGAACTTGCGGTATTCGGAGTGCAGGTACCCGACCTGCGCCTGGAGATTGAGCGCGTCGATCGGAATCCAGTTTACTTCCAGTTCGGCTCCGTACATGTCGAGTGCGCCAGCATTCAGCACGGGAAAGCTGAATGTCGGATGCCGGCGAATCGGGGTCAATGACCTCGGATACTCGCGCCTGGAAGTCCGTGTAGTCGCTGTAGAACACGTCGGCGTTCAGGCGCAGCCGTCCGTCGCTGAAGGTGTTCTTGGAGCCGAGTTCGTAGGTCCAGACGTATTCCGGATCGTACGATGCCGGTCTCGCCCGGAGTGTTGGCGCGACCGTTGAAGCCACCGCTCTTGAATCCCTCGGACGCGCTCACGTAGACCAGCGAGTCGCTGGTGAGCTTGTAATCGAGTGCGAACGTGGGCGTCCAGGCGGTCCAGCTGTCATCGTCCTTGTAATCGAACGTTCCATTGAAGGCCGACAGCGGGGCACCATAGAACGTGGACGTCGTTCGAAAGTAGTCCTTGCTCTCGTCCGTGTAGCGCAGCCCGACGGTCCCGGACAGACGGTCATTGAATTTCCAGGTCGCCTGTCCGAACACCGCATAGCTGTCCGTACTCAGCTTGTCGGCCACGGTGCGCGTGAAGGTGATGGGAGTCCCGAAGAAGGTCAGGAAATCGTCCGCCCAGGCGGTCTGGTCGGACTTGATGTCCTCGCCAAAGTAGTAGAGGCCCATGACCGCCTCCAGGCGATCGTCCTGGTACAGGAACTGGAACTCCTGCGAGGTCTGGTCCTGGTCGACTCCGACGAACACGTCGCCAAGCTCGTAGACGCTGGCGTCGATGTCGACGTAGTTGTCGGGCTGAAGGCTGCGGTACGCCGTGATCGACTTGAGCAGCCACGCATCGCTCAGCTGCCAGCCGATCGTCAGCGCCGTGCCCCAGTTGTCGGTCTTCTGCCCTTCATTGCCGGTGAAGGATGTCGCGACCTTGAACTTCCAGGGCCTGGTCGGGGCGGGTTGCAGCACCGTGACCCCACCGGTTCCCAGGTCGACCTGCGTCAGCGCTGCTTCCGGATATCCGAGATTCAGCGCATTGCGCGTGCGCGTGTAGTCGGCGGCCAGCTTGATGTTCAGGTCGTCGGTCACGTCCCACGCAAGAATGGCGCGACCCGCCAGCGTATCGATGTCGTTGTAGTCGCGACCCGTCGCAGGATCGGTGGTGATGCCGTCCCGGGTGGCATAGACGCCGGCGATACTCGCCCCGAAATCGTCGGTAACGGGTCCGCCAAGGTATGCTTTCGCGGTGAAGTAGTCGTAATTCCCGAAGCCCAAGCTCGGTCGTGCCGCTGAACTCGTCCGGCGGCGTCTTCGAGATCAACCTGACCGCGCCCGCTATGGTGTTCTTTCCGTACAACGTGCCCTGCGGGCCACGCAGCACCTCGACGCGCTGCACGTCGTACAGGTTGAACAGCGCACCCTGGATGCGCGCGATATAGACGTCGTCAAGGTAGATGCCGACGCCGGGATCGAAGGTCTGCAGCGCGTCCGGCTGGCCGATGCCGCGGATGTACACGTTCGCACTGTTGGCGGAGCCGCGACCCTGGACGAGATTCAGGTTGGGCACGGTTCCCTGCAGGCCCGTGAGATCCTCAGCCTGCAGCATTCGCAACTCGATCGGCCGTGAATGCGGAGACCGCGATCGGCACGTCCTGCATGCTTTCCTCGCGCCGCCGCGCCGTGACGATCACCTCCTCGAGCGAGCCGGCGGCAGGCTGCGCCATCACGGGCGATGCCTGCTGCGAGTGCGCGGGAGTGGTGGAGAGCAGCGCGGCGGATGCTGCCAGGCAGCACCGCACCGAATACGCGATCAGCTTGTTCATGTGTCCCCCCGGACGATGCCACTTGGGCTATTGGATTCAACGACCGCTGAAACTTACTTGAACAGTCATTGAATTTCAACACTCGTTGCATAAGGAGCGCCAGTTGGCCAGAATCGCTGCGTTGCGAATGCCAAGGTCCGGCTCTCTACTGCGGTGCAAAAGAACATGGCGGCAACCCGACCCCAGCGCAGCGTGGCAGTGGCAAAGTCCCAGGGAAGTGCACGACGCACTCGCCCGAGGCGCGAGCGAATCCTCGATGCCGCGGAAGAGCTCTTTGCTCAACGTGGATTCCACGGAGTCTCGGTCCGCGACATCACCGGCGCCGCGGGCGTCGACGTCGCGCTCGCCAACTACCACTTCGGCAGCAAGCTCGGATTGCTCGAGGCGGTGTTCACGAGGCGGGCTGCCGATCTGAACGAGGAGCGACTTGCGCTGCTGGACGCCTTGCTTGCGAATCGCGGGCAGCGGCCTCCGAACCTGGAAGCCATCATCGACGCGTTCACGCACCCTCTGCTCGACCGCTCTGCGCGCGGTGGGCCCGGCTGGAAGAGCTACTTCGCCCTGGTCGCCGAGATCAACAATTCGCATGAGTTCGGTGGCGTGCTCATGCCGAAGCACTACGACCCCGTGGTGCAGCGCTTCATCCAGGCGATCCGCCTCGCGCTGCCCGGCAGCGATGAACGCGATGTCTACTGGGCGTACCACTTCCTGTCGGGGGCGCTCACGCTGACGTTCGCGGAAACTGGCCGCATCGACAGGTTGTCCGGTGGCGTGTGCCGCTCGAGCGATCTCGACGAAGTCCACCGCCGGCTCGTCCCATTCTGCGCGGCTGGATTCCGGGCGCTTTGCTCTCCGGCCAAGCGCAGTACACCACCGGCGCGGCGCGTCGCGAAATCGAGGAAGGCATGATGATCCAGTCCGAGAGCGTCCAGCGTTACCAGGCCCGCCACGCGCGCCGGGCCGGCATCCCGGCGGACCGGCGGCTGATTGCCATCGTCGCCACAACGACGCTGCTGGCAGCATGCGGCGCGCCGGCGGACGAAGTCGGCATGCTGGCGCCGCTCCCGATCGATCCTGCAACGATAACGGTGTCCGGCATTTCCTCCGGCGCAAGCATGGCAACGCAGTTCCATGTCGCGCACTCGAGCCTCGTGCAGGGAGCTGCGCTGATCGCCGGGGCGCCCTACTACTGCGCTGCCGACTCAGTAACCAACGGGCTCGGCCGCTGCATGAAAGGCGACGAGGACATTCCGGTCGGCGAATTCGTGGCGCTGACCAGGCAGTGGTCCGTCGAGGGGACCATCGATCCGGTGGCTGGCCTCGCGCAGGATCGCGTGTGGATCTTTCACGGCGCGAAGGACCCTTACGTCAGCAAGCCGGTCGCGGACGCGGTCGAGTCGTACTACCAGGCGTTGGTCAATCCGGACAACATCGCGCGGGTCGAGTACGCGAACGCCGGGCACACGTTTCCGACCGCGCGCAGTGATGCCAGGGACTGCGAATTGAGTGAGCCGCCATTCCTCGGGAACTGCGGTCTCGACGGTGCGGCCGCGCTGCTCGGGTACCTGTACGGAACGCTGCAGGACGGCCGCGCCCCGCAACCCGGCGAGCTGTCGGAATTCGACCAGGCCCCCTACGCGCAGGCGAGCGGCAGCTCGTCGCTGGCTGACCGCGGCTGGATCTTCGTGCCGGCGTCGTGCAGCGGCGGAGGCCAGTCGCAGTGCCGACTGCACGTGGTGTTCCACGGCTGCAAGCAGGGTGCGACGCCCATCGGCAAGGAATTCATCACCGGATCCGGCTACCTCGAGGCGGCCGCGGCAAATTCGATCGTGCTGCTGTTCCCGCAGGTCAAGGCCAGCTACAAACCGCTCAACCCGATGGGCTGCTGGGACTGGTGGGGCTACGAAGGTTCGTCCTACGCGGTAAAGGCCGGCCCGCAGATGACGGCCGTGCGCCTGATGATCGGCGACCTGCTCGGAGAACCGCGCAGCCGCGACAAGCCACTGCCTGGGAATTAGCTCGTCGCGATCCGCCTCGGACTACCAGGCATAGGCCTCGGGGGCCTCGCCACCGGGCCCAGGAAAGATCTGGTCCAACCGTTCCAGCACGTCGGCAGCCAGTGCAATTTCCGTGGCGCGCACTGCGCTCTCGAGCTGCTCGAGCGTGCGCGGGCCGATGATTGGTGCGGTCACCGCCGGATTGTGCAGAAGCCAGGCCAGCGCCACCGCGCCAGGCTCCTCGCCCAACTCGCTGCAGAGCGCCTCGTACTTCTCGAGCCTGGAGCGGTTCGATTCCACTTTCTTGACGAAATCCGGGCTCATGCGCCGCCCAGCCTGCGCCTTGCCGAGCGCGCCGCCCAACAGGCCGCCGGCCAGCGGGCTCCATGGGATCAGCCCCAGCCCATAATGGCGGCAGGCAGGAATGACCTCCAGCTCGACGATGCGGTTGTTGAGGCTATAGGTACTCTGCTCGCTCACCAGGCCGGTCATTCCGCGCCTGGATGCTTCCTGGCAGGCCGTCGCAATGTCCCAGCCGGCGAAGTTGCTCGACCCGGCGTAGACGATCTTTCCCTGCTGCACCAGGCTGCCGAAGCCCTGCCAGGTCTCGTCCCATGGGCAGGAGCGATCGACGTGATGCATCTGGTAGAGGTCGATCCAGTCGGTCTGCAGGCGTCGCAGGCTGCCTTCGCAATGTCGCTTGATCTTGACCGCCGAGAGGCTGCGGCCATCGGCATTGGGCTCGGGTCGGTTGCCTTTGCGCGTCACCGGGTTATAGACCTTGGTGGCGAGAATCACCGCATCGCGACGGCCGCCGCCTTGCGCGAACCAGCGGCCGATGATCTCCTCGGTCGTGCCGTGCTCCACCGACCAACCGTAGACGTCGGCGGTGTCGAAGAGATTGATGCCCAGTTCCAGGGCACGATCCATGATCCTGAAGCTGTCCTCTTCGCTGGTGACCCAGCCGAAGTTCATGGTCCCCAGGCAGAGGTTGCTCACCAGGGCGCCGTGAGAACCGAGACGCTTGTGTTGCACTGACATCTATGCCGCTCCTCGATATCCCCGGATCGAATGCCTCGACCAGGGAACCCTGACCGGCCCGCTTCATGCGATCCAGCTTGGACGTCAGTTTACTCCGCGCCTTGGTTCTGCACAGGTTGTCGCGGCACGAGGGAGACGCACCTCCAGCGTTCGCGCTGAGGAGTTTGACGTCCTCGGATTGGCTACCCGGAGGATTGAACCTGGGCCGCGCCGTCGCGTTTTGGGCGAGCGCCTACTTCAACAGCGTGACGTGACCCTTGAATTCCTTCCTCATTGCGCCGTCGCCGACCGTGCACGAGGTCATGACCACGTCCGAAAGCTCGTATCGCTTCCCCTGGACAACCAGGACCGCGTTCGTGAAGTGCGTACCGCTGCCGCAACCACCGCCTTTGCGCGTTGACGACTTGGTGGGTGACTCGCGAACCATCACCGTAAACGAGGCAACATCGCCAACCTTCGGCCCATCTGCCGCTGAACCCGGGACTGCGACAGCTTCCGCGACCGGCACCGCTTGCTTGCCAGTCGCCATGCCCGAGGCCGCGTCGCGAGTTGCCACTGCCGACGTGACCGACAGGTCCTGCATGTTGACCTTGCCGGCACCGCCGCGCGCCGAAGCGACCGCCGGATTGCTGGCACCCCATGAAAACGACTCGACCTCGATGGTCTGCGGCGCGGGGTTCGCCACGCCCTCCCCCTTTACCGGATCGAGTTGCAGCAGGTAGTCGGATGAGGCCACCGCAGGTGCGGTCACCATCAGCAGCGACGTGACGGCGGCAAGGACACGAAGTGAGCGCATGGAATGACTCTCGTTGGACTGGGGCACCGAGTCTCGCACTTCGCGGGCGCGCAGAATCGTGACGTTGTGCATATTTACGGGTACGGCACGCCCGGCGTATTGATGCCGCCGAGCCTGTACTCGCACCGGCGCTCATGAACCACGTGGTCGTGCCACTGGAGTGAGCGCGAGCTATCGGTTCAGATACTCATGCTTCCCGAATGGAGCCATTGACGGCGGCCGACTTGCGCTCGGCGCCGCCGCCAGCCACCGTACAGGCCCAGCGCGAGCAGTCCTAGCAGGGTCGCGCCACCGGTGCTGCCGCCGCCACCGCCACCACCGTCGCCATCGCCGCCCCCCGACGCGCCGCTGCTGAGGAAGGACGCCGTCAACTGGATGTCCGAGGAAGACAGGCAATCGAGGTACTGCATGGCGCGCTTCTCCCGAATGGCGTCCATGATGTCCCCGGCGGTCTCGCCGCGAACGCTCCCACCGTTGCGGCCACCGCGACCATCGTTACCATGACAGCCGGCGCAGGTGGAGACGTACAACTGTTCCCCGGTTGGCGTACGGGAGTCGAGGTAGCCCGCAATGGCGCTGATTTGCGTGGTCGTAAGTTGCTGGTTGCCGAACGACACCATGTCGGACACACCCTGGGGGAACAGGTCCGTTCCGAAAATTGCGCCGGTGATCGTGCAGGATCGGGCACCCGCGACGCGCTTTGTCCCGGACAGCGACTGGTCAACTGCGGGTCCGCCCCATGGGTCCCCGTGGCAGCCGGCGCAGTTCGCTCCATACAGATTTTCACCGGTGTTGGCGGCCTGGATCGACGCTGATGTCGTCGCGGTTGCCTGGCGGCCCGTATCGTCAGTTACCGTCAGTGTCACCGTGTACGTGCCGGCGGCGCTGTAAACATGCGTCGGCTTCGCACCCGACGCCGTGCCGCCGTCACCGAAGGTCCAATCGTAGCTTACGATCGTGCCGTCCGGGTCCGAGGAAGCGGAGCCGTCGAACGCCACCGGCGTCGCTATCGTGCCGTTATAGGGTCCTCCCGCCTTCGCGACTGGCGGCTGCAGCCCGGTACCGTCGGACACCTGGGCCGTCGTCGACGCTGAGTTGGTGAGCCCGTCGTTGTCCGTGACCGTGAGCCTCACTGTGTACGACCCGGCCGACGAGTAGGTATGCATCGGCGTGACGCCGGATGCGGTGGTACCGTCGCCGAAATTCCACAGGTAGCTGACTACGCTTCCGTCCGGGTCGCGGGAGGCGGCACCATTGAAGCTGATCGCCACGTTGACCGTGCCGGTATAGGGGCCGCCTGCGTTCGCGACCGGCGGTTGGGTATTGGTCGTCACGGTGACGGTCGTGCTGGCCTGGTTGGTTGCTCCGCCGTTGTCGGTCACCGTCAGCGTCACCGTGAAGGTGCCTGCGGTCGCGTACGTAGCGCTCGGGGTCCGGCCCGACCCGCTGGTGCCGTTGCCGAAGTTCCAGGCATACGAAACGATGCTACCGTCCGGGTCCCTCGATGCCGACCCGTCGAGCGTGACGGGCGCGCCGACCGCCGCCGAGTACGGGCCACCGGCATTGGCGACAGGCGGCTGGTTCGACGCCGACGGCGGATCCAGCACGGCTACCGAAGCGGGCGGCGTACGCCCGTTGTTGTCGCAGCCGGGGGTCGTCGCGACGCACCAGCCAGGCTGGGCGTTCTTCGTGATCTCGACCAGGTTGGAATTGCCTTCCTTGTCGGAATCCAGGTTCTCGATGGCGGCAAGGCGCTGAGCGCTGGTGCCGGTGACCAACCTCAGGTCGCGCCCGTAGGAGTTGAAATTACTGGTCGATCCGCCGTGGCACGTATTGGCGCAACTCGCGGCAGTAAAGGTCGTCGAAGCGGGGTAACGCTGACTGAAAGCGGAAGCCAGACCGGAAGTTGCCGCCGCCGGGGTGATACCTGCTATCCCGAGGCCGACCAGGCACGCGGCAAAAATTGCAGCTCGGACAGCACGGTTTGACCACATCATGAATCATCTCCTGGACAATGCCTGCTGGCACGGCAACTGCGACGGCGAAGCCGTTGCTCTGAATCCGCGCGAGGCAAACCGCCGCACATCACCCGCGTGTGAATGCGAAAAATGGTGGGTCAGCGGGCCGCACTACAACTGTTAGACGTCAGTACCCGGGGAAATCAATCGCGCGGCAGGCGTCGCGGTATCGCTCTTCAGCCTCGCCGCGATCTTCATCTTCCGGCAAGGCTTCGCGCGCGCCGCGGACGATCATTTCGGCCTGGCGGAGCAGCGCGGCGCGGTCATCCGGTCGATGTGCCGCCCGCGCGACCACTGAGATCGTCTCCAGCAGGCGGATCGTCACGACTGCGCTCGACCGTGCGTATTGCCTGATCGGACCGAACGACCCGTTCACGATCTCCGTGAAAGTAACGGCTGGCACGACGACCCTGAGCCGATCCTTCTCATCGCGGCGGAAAGGTGACGGCATTTCCCGCTGCGCCAGGCGATGCAGCGACGATCCCAGGCGGTCGATGCAGGTGATCGCCGTGAATGGGTCATTGATGCCCGGTGAGAGCGCCCGCACCGCGATCTCGACGAGCTGGTGGATGGGGAACTCGATGTCCTGGGCGGCGGTCCGCTGGTGGCCAAGGATGAAGGCGGAGTTGATCCGCTCCTCGAGTGAATCGGTTACCCGGTCCCCAGGCCATACCGTCACCAGCGGGCGGCCCATGACGACGTATTGCCCGGGCTTTCGCTCCAGCCGAATCAGCGCGTCTTCGTCTTTTGCCAGTTCCACCAGGGCCTGCACGTCGATCGACTGGAGATAGCCGTCATCATCCGACCCAACGGGCCGGGCCTCGAACTCGAAAGCCGCGGGCAGCCCTGCGCCCGCGAGCACGTCCACGGGACGCGGCACCCCATGCCGAATGCTTTCGGGGAAGAGTCGGTCGATCCCATCGATCAGCTCGGCGTTGACCCGCGCGACGACTTCGTCGGCCTGGATCGAGACGGAGACGTGGTGGATGAAATAGATCAAGACCCCCAGGCTGACGATCGCGAGCACAACGCCAATGGTCACGGACAGGTGGGGGACGAACACGTCCACTCCGGCACGTCGGATGGTGCGCAGCACGAGCAGGCAATACACGAAGGTGGCAACGAACGTGCCGAGTACCACCTGGTTCTTCGTGTCACGCATGAAGTTGCGCAGCAGGCGAGGCCCCAGCTGCGACGATGCGAGCGACAGCGCCACCAGGGTCATCGAGAAGACGACTCCGGCAATCGTGATCATCGAGCCTGCAATCGTGCTCAACACCAGGCTCGCGCCTTCCGCGCCGCCGGTATAGGCCCAGCTCTGGTCCACCATCCAATCCGCCACGGTCGACGACTCGTCCAGCGCAACGGTTGCAAAGGCGAGCGCAGCCGCCGTACCGGTCATGACCCCCGGAACGAACCAGAAGCCCGAGCGGATACGATCCCAGTACTTGAACAGAAGTGCTTTCACGGCGAAGGAACCTCCACTGCCCGCCGGCGTGCCATGGCCTTGCGCGTGATGTATCCGATCGAAACGCCCTGGACGAGGATGGAGAAAACCACGACGCAATAGGTCAGCGCCACGACCGTGTCACCTTCGGGCCCATAAGGCAGGGACAGGGCCAGCGCCACGGAGATACCGCCGCGCAGGCCTCCCCAGGTCAGTACTTTCCAGGAGCCGCGTGGCAGGTTGAAGGGCTTGCGCAGGACGCGCACGGGCAACCCGACGGTCAGCAGGCGGGCAAGCAGCGTGATCGTGATCGCGACGCCGGCGGCGACCAGTTCGCCGGCGGAGAACACCACCAGCAGGACCTCCATGCCGATCAGCACGAACAGAACGGCGTTCAGGATCTCGTCGAGCAGTTCCCAGAACATGTCGAGATAGCGGCGCGTCGTGTCCGACATCGCCAGCTCGCGACCGTGATTGCCGATCATCAGGCCGGCGACCACCATGGCAAGCGGCCCGGACACGTGAAGCCTGCTCGCCAGCGCGTATCCGCCCATGACTGCCGCCAGCGTCAACAGCACCTCGACCTGGTAGTTGTCCACGCTCTTCAACAAGCGAAAGGTCAGGTAGCCGAGTACGAAACCGAACAGCAGGCCGCCACCCGCTTCCTGCAGCAGCAACCCCAGGCCCTGGCTCAACGTCGGTGTCTCGCCGCTGATCACCATGCCGAGCAGGACCGAGAAGATCACGACTCCCACGCCGTCGTTGAACAGCGATTCTCCGGCGATCACGAGTTCAAGTTCACGGGGCGCTCCGGCGGACTTGAGGATGCCCATCACGGCGATCGGGTCGGTGGGCGAGATCAACGCACCGAACAGCAGACAGTAGATCAGCGGCAAGTGCAAGCCGACCAGCGGAAGCACGACCCACATGCCGTAGCCGACCACGAAGGTCGACAGCAGCGTGCCGACCACGGCCAGGGCAACCACCGGCCAGCGGAATGACTTCAGCGCGCTCAGGTCCACGTGCAGCGCCCCGGCAAACAGCAGCAAGGAGAGCATTCCCTGCATCAGGACGTCCGAGAAGTCGATTGAGCGGAGAAACGACTTCTCGTACTGCAGCAGTTCCCCCGCCACGCCCAGCGCATTCAGCCCGACCAGCAACAACGAAAGCACCAACGCGGCCGCCATGACGCCGATGACCGTCGGCAGCCCGATGAAACGATGATTCAGGTAGGCGAGCAGCGCCGTGATGACCAGGCAGATGGCGGCGACATTGAGCATGCACTTTGCCGATGACTTTACGGAGGGCGCTGATTGGAGTTGTCAGTGTAACGCCAGGCTTCCTCCCTTTCCGGCCAGGATCGCATACGAACCGAGGAATGCCATTGCCGCCAGTCTCTTTATCCCGCGTTACCGGTTGTCCTGCATCACCTTGTCGTACACGAGTTGATACGGTTCCGGGGTCAGGCCGAGGTCGCCGCGAAAGGGACGGTCGAACGCGAAGGTCATGAAGATCACGAGGCCCATGAAAGCTGCGAGCAACGTCACCAGGATTGCGTGCAGACGCACATCCGCAACCTTGAAGAAGAACGTGGCCGTCAGGCTGATGCCCGCGCCCGCGAGCACCACGATCCACAATACGCCGGGTAATCCCGTGTTGACCACGGCATCGAGCCGCAGGCTGCGAGCCTCGACCATTTGGTTGTATGCCCGCAGCGCCTCCGCGTGCAGGAGCTTCTGGCTCTCGGTTGCCGGCTCGAACGTCGTCAGTGTGAACTGGAAGCGATCCAGCATCTCTGAGCCGCCCCGAGCCACCTGCCCGCGCTGCTGCGCCGGCCAGGCCGTGTGGATCACATATTGGGCATAGTCACGAAGCTCCTTCTGGAGTACAGGACGAGTCGGTTCGGGATAGCTGCTCGCGTCCCGGTATAGCGCACCGAGCTCAGACGCCTCCCGGGAAACGATCGTTGACACGTCGGAGTAGGTCTCGGAGACGCCCACCGCGATCAAGGCGACGGCCAATCCGTAGAAGACCATCACGCTCTGCACCATGGTCCCGCTGAACTCCGAATCCTCGACCTGGATACGCAGGCGCGGCAGGAGGTGCCGGCGGACCACGAGCAGCCCGATGACTGAATATATGCACAGCGACAGGATGATTGCCGGGCCGGCGATCGCCAACGGGAGGTCGAACACGGATTCGATCATGCCTTCAGCCTCTCTCGTCCACGAAACGGCGCCAGTGTTAGCAGACTGGCAATCCGCTCCGCTAGCGCAGTATTCCCGCGACTTTGTCCAGCGCCGCGAGAATACGGTCGTGGATCGGCGCGCCCTTGTTCTGCGCCGCAGTCAGGGCGGTGGTATGTGCCGCGCACAGGTTCTCGGCATCCCGCCAGCCTTCGGCGAGCTCCTCGGCCCAGTCACGGAATTCCTGGCCGGCACCCCCCCACTTTTCCAGCGCCTGGCGCAGCGTGGGATGGAAGGACAGGATGTCCCGGAATCCCAGCACCCGCATGGGCAACGGCAGGCGGACGTACATCAACGTGTCATCGACATGGATCGTCCGTGATGCGCGATGGAACACCAGCACCGAGGAAAAATGCACCTTGTCGTTGGCCGAAATGAAATCGACGCCGCGGGGAACCGAAAACTCGAAGTCCTCCTCGAACAGCGTTTGCAGCCGGGTTTGCTCGGTGCGCGTCTTCTCCCATGGAAGCTCGGGAAACAGCGACAAGTGCCGGGCCGTGCCATAGAGCCTGGCCTTGGGATAGCGCTGGTGCATCGCGCGTACGTGCACTGTGTGAAACGGATGCAGGTTGAGAATAGCCTCGACGTCCTTGCCGCCGCTGGTCAGTGCGTCTACGTCGCGCTGCACCGCGCTGCCCAGCGTGTACGAATCGAGAAACACGAACCTGCCATTGGCGCGCCGCACCAGCGAGCACTGGGTGCCGATCTCGATCAGCCCGCCGACCTTGAACGATCCGCGGATATTCAGGAAGTCGTCCCCGATTCTGAGCATTGAATTCCGCAAGTCAGTCTCCTCGATGGCCCCTCATATTACGCCACGTCCCTTGTGGCAAGGCGATCGCTGGCCAGACGAACCCGCAAAGGTAGAATCGCGGACGTCGACAAGGAGAAATCAATGGTCGCCGCCATGACCGTCCTGCTCGTCTATCAGCTCGTGGGCGAAATCGCCGTCATTGCCCTTCACCTCCCGGTCCCGGGCCCGGTGGTTGGAATGGCGCTGCTGTTCGTCTCCCTCATCCTGCGAGGAGGCGCGACCGACGGTCTCCGCGATACATCGGGCGGCCTGCTTCGACACCTGTCGCTGCTGTTCGTACCGGCCGGCGTCGGCGTCATGGCGCACCTGCACCGGATCGCCAACGAGTGGCTACCGATCTCGGTCTCGCTGGTGGCGAGCACGCTGCTGACCATTGCGGTGACGGCGCTGGTCATGCGCTCGTTGCTCGGTCGGCAGTTGAAGGGTCGGGCGCCATGAGCGCGCCGCTCGCCGATATCTGGGTCTATCTATCTGCCGGGCCCCTGCTCTTCCTCACCCTCACGCTGCTGGTCTACCAGGGGGCCTACTGGATTTACCGTCGTTCCGGGTTCCACCCGCTGCTGAATCCCGTCGCGATCTCGGTCGCGACGCTGGTCGCGGTGCTTCGCTTGACCGGGACACCGTACGAAACCTATTTCGGCGGAGCGCAGTTCGTGCACTTCCTGCTGGGTCCGGCCACGGTAGCGCTGGCGGTACCTCTGTATGCGCAACTCGACAAGCTGAAGCGCGCGTTCTGGCCCATCTGCGGCGCACTGCTGGCAGGCGCCGTGACCGCGCTCGTATCGGCGGTCGGCATTGCGTGGGCCCTGGGCGCAAGCGATGTCACGCTGCTGTCAATTGCGCCGAAGTCAGTCACGACCCCGATCGCCATGGGCATCGTCGAGCGACTCGGCGGCCTGCCCTCGCTGACGGCCGTGCTCGTGGTGTCTACCGGCATCATCGGCGCGGTCGGTGCGAAGTACGTCCTCGACGCGCTGCGCATCACGGACCAGGGTGTCCGCGGCTTCGCGCTCGGCACCGCCGCGCACGGCATCGGGACCGCGCGGGCTTTTCAGGAGAGCGACGAAGCGGGCGCGTTCTCCGGCCTCGCCATGGGTCTCTGCGGACTCGCCACCGCGGTGCTCTTCCCGCTTGGTGTCTGGCTCGTTCGCAGCATTCCTTGAGTTGAAGTCGCGCGATCGATCCTCGGTCCCGTTCTTGAACACGCCCGGAATCCCGTTCTTGTACTCGGGCGTGGCCTGGAGCGGACCGGTCGCCGTACCTGCTCTCAGGCGCCGCAGGCTGACACGACCAGGGCGCCCGACAACCCGGGCAACCACCGACCCGATCGTCGTCCACCACCCCCACGCTCATTCCGGCGACGTGTGTTGCCGAACAGACCGCGACCGCCCATCCGGCTACATTGGCCTTGTAGCGTCCGCCTTCCGGCGAGACGCCACGGACGCGCACCCGTTGCGCTCTCGAATGGAGATGAACATGAACTATGTGGAACGCGATACCTACGGTATGTACAAGACGAACGTCATGGCGGGGCCAGACATGCGGCACGGGCCTGGCCCGGAACTGATGGGCGCCGAGACCCTGATTGGCGGCGATGTCGTCAACAGTCAGGGCGAAGACCTCGGCGACATCAAGGAAATCATGCTGGACATGCGCAGCGGCCACGTGGCCTACGCCGTGTTGTCCTTCGGTGGGTTTCTCGGCATGGGCGGAAAGCTCTTCGCGGTGCCCTGGCGCGCGCTGACGCTCGACACGGAGAACAAGCGCTTCGTACTGGACGTCGAAAAGGCCCGACTGTCCAGCGCCCCGGGATTCGACAAGGACAAGTGGCCCAACATGGCAGACGCCGCGTGGGCGGAGAGCATCCATGCCTACTATGGGACGAAGCCCTACACGGGCAAGTTGAACGCTTAGGTACTGTACTTATGTGGGTCCGGCGGTCACCGCCGGACTCATCCTTTCGGCGAAAAGGAAAGGGCCCAGTGATACGAGGGTATCACTGGGCCGCTAATGAGCACCCGGCATAGCGGGGGGGTCGAGCACTCATCAGCAGGATCGCCGAACTTAGAGGCGCGATCTGTGCGGTTTCGCACACAGGTCGATCGGACGGTGCGTGCCTGTATGCGAGCCACTCTTTCTTCACCGCGCCGAAACGCCTTCGAGACACGGTTCGTTGTTGGCGAGTGACGCGACCAGGCTGCCAGTTGCAGGGGTCCCGACGCCGCGTCTGTGTACGCTGGCGCCCAGACGCGCGGGTGCTCGCCATGCTCAAATTAGACCGCAGGAGACCCACAGGAGATTCACATGTATATCGGCGGCATACTCGGCACGATTCTCGTTATTGTTCTGATCGTCTATTTCGTGCGTCGCATCTGAAGCGACTGCGAAGGTGAAGGACTGCGTCGCCGTGTCGGCCGCGGCGACGACCATGGAGCGGCACGGTTTGGGGGTCAGCCCGGAGAAAGCCGATGACCGATATGACCCCTGACATCCGGGTCAAATCATATATTCGGTCGCTTGCGCTCTCCCGGTGGGAGAACGAGGGCGGCGCTGGTTGACGGGGACCTAATGCTGCTCGACTGAGTGCGAGGGGCAGCGTTACTTCTTTTTCGCGACCTTCTTTTTCGCAACCTTCTTTTTCGCGGCTTTCTTCGCAGCAGCCTTCTTCTTGACCACCTTCAGTTTCTGCTTGACGTCGCCAAACTTCGCCTGCGCCTTCCCGCGAGTCTTCTCCGCCTTGCCTTTTGCCTCCAGCTTTTTGTTGCCCACGAGCTTACCCGCAGCTTCCTTGATCTTGCCTTCTACTTCCTTAATGCGGCCTTGAATCTGGTCTTTGTACGCGGTCACGACTTGCTCCTGAATCGGTACGCCGGCAACCGGCCGGCACGCTGCACTGGGTCAATTGAAAAGGACGGACCTGCCACCTGAGGATGTCCTCATCGAGTGCCTCTGGATGTTCGGACCGACGCCTGCATTTCGTCAATACGTTCAGATACGTTCACAGCACTGCCACGCGCACTGGCGCTATTGATCGTCGGCACAGTATCTCTGGCGCCGCGCCTCCCGGCCTTACTCCATCATCCCGAGCAGCAGGAAGATCAGGAACCCCAAGAAGAACATAGTCGTCGTCACCGCCGTGTCGGCCGACTCGTGCGCCTCGATCAGCAACTCTTCCGTCACCAGAAACAGCAGCGCCGCGCATCCGAATGACAGCAGCCCGGCCAGCGTATGCACCGACGCGTCGACGAGCAGCGTCTCTCCGATCAAGGCGCCGACGATGATCAGGCACGCGATACCGGTCGGCGCAAGCACGCGCACCATCGGCCGCGACGCGCCGAAGTTGAGCGCCATGGCGAGCCCGAGCGAGAACAGTTCGAGCGTGAGTGCCACGGTGAGCAGCACCCCCTTCTTGAGGCCTGCGGTCATCGCAATCCCGATCAGCAGCCCGTCGATCAGCAGGTCCACGCCGATCGGCACCAGCTGGCCAAGCGACGGCGACCCTTCGCCGGCGTGCTCGCCCTTGTGATTGAAGCGCTTGACCACCTCGTCGATCACGAGCATCAGCACGAGGCCCGCCGCGAAAGTCCAGCCTACCTCGAACGGATCGTGCCCGCGTCGCACCTCTGGCAGCAGCTCGACGGCCACCACGGAGAAGATCACGCCCGCGGCGAAGTGCTGGATGCTGCTCCGCACGACACGACCCGGCGGCCGCACTGTCGCGATCGCCGCCCCGAGCGCCGCGGCCCCCACCGGGATGGCCGAGATCGCCAGGGCTTGCACGAGACCAACTGGCATCGGATCCTCCGGAACCGCCTACTTCGCCTGCTCGATCATGCTGATCGTGGCCGTCTCGACCTCCTCGGCCACCTCGCGCAGCCCCGGTGCCTCCGAGAGGCCCGCGAGCAGCGCGGTCGGTTTCGCCATGCCGATCCAGGTCTGGCCGCCGTCTTCGTAGACCGATATCCGGCACGGCAGCGCGATGTTCATGCCCATGTCGGCACTGAGCACCCGTGCTGCCTGGTGTGGATTGCAGACCTCGAGAATCCGGCATTCGTGCGGGAGATCGACTCCCTTCCCGGCCAGTGTCTTCTTGAGATCGTACTGGTGCAGCACCCCGAAGCCATTCGCCTTGACGGCCGCTTCGAGATCCGCCGTCGCCTGCTCGACGGTCTTCTGGCTTCTCACGAGGTAACGCATGGCAGATGTCCTCGACGCTCGTCAGCACGAACTGACACCGCCCACGGTCGCTCTCCGCCGCTGCGTGGGCAATCCGGGGAATTACGCGTCAGGTGTCCTTTCTGCCAAATGGATCTTGGGACGGCTCAGCCGTCGAAAAACCCGCGGTCTCGTCCGCCCTAACCCTCTCCCCCAGCACTCTCCGACGCAAAGGCCGCAAAACCCAGCGTGAACTTACGCAGCTGCTCGCTGATCGCGGGATCCGTGATCTCGCCCTGTGCGTCGAAGACCTTGGAGGCGCGCGACACCATGAGTCTCCCGCCGCTCCAGAAGCGCACGCCCAGTGTCCGGAGCACCGACAGCCAGGCGTCCTGGGAGAGGATCGTGCCGAATCCACCCTGCGACGCGCCGATGATCGCGAATGGACGTCCCCGGAACACCTTCGGAATGTCCGCCGGCGGGCGCGACAGCCAGTCGATCCCGTTCTTGAACACGCCCGGAATCCCGTTGTTGTACTCGGGCGTGGCGAGAATTACGCCGTCGCTCGCCATGACCTTCGCCTTGAGTTCCTCGACCGCGGACGGCAGCCCCTCGCGCTGCTCGAGATCCGCGTCGTAGAGGGGAATCCCGTGAAGTGAAGCAATCTCGAGCTGCACCTCACCGGCCGTAAGCGCTTGTGCGGCTCGCAACAGCGCCGAGTTGTAGGAACCCGCCCGCAGGCTGCCGGAAATACCGAGAATTCGTGCCACCGGCTGTCACCCCCTGGTCAGCATGCCTGAGTGCGCGTGCACCGTTAACCCGGACCTCAGTGATAGATCACTGCGCGTCGATAGCTGCGGCGGGCGACACCTGCGTACGACACGGGAGTCAGCGGCATGCCGATGACGTCGATGAACACTGATACGTCCGAACCCTTGGCTGGCAGCTCGCCATCGATGACCTTGACGGTATACGTGAGGTCGTTCCCGGAAAGAGTCGGCGCCTGCAGCACTGCCACGACCTGCTTCAGGTTGTCTCCCTCCAGGATCGAAATATCGGCATTGGGGGGATCCTTGAGGAAGCTGTCCGTACCAGTGCTCCAGAACGGCACGAACGCGGTGGTTTTCATGTTGCCGGCAATGCGTTCGGGGCGATCCGAGAAGAACAGCGTGATCGGGCTGACGTCGTGCAGGGTCAGCTTCTGGGTCGCCGTGTCGAAACTCATTCCCTTCGCGCTCTGCACAAACAGGAAATCGGCCTGCTTGACCGGCTGGGCCGACTGGGTCGACGTTTCCGCGCGCGTGGCCTGAAGCGGAAGGGTGATAGCCAGCCAGCCAATGGCGACAGCCAGCAAGACTTTTCGGGTGCTCATCGATGGTGGTCCTCGGTTTGATGAATGCACATTATCGCCCGGCCCCCGATTCGGTGCTCGTCGAATCCGCCGGAGCTGCTCGATCACGCAAGGAGCACGAGTACCAACCCGATCGCTGCCGGAATCGCCTGGACAAAGAGGATCTTTCGACTCGCCGTCAGCGCGCCGTATACGCCGGCGATCAGTACACAGCCGAGAAAGAATATCTTCACGCTCGTCCCGTTCGCACCGAGGCTGAGGCCCCAGAACAGCCCAGCCGCCAGGAACCCGTTGTAGAGGCCCTGATTGGCCGCCAGCACCTTGGATGCCACTGCGGCTTCCTTCGTCTGGCCGAATGCGCGCAGTCCTGGCGGTTTGTCCCACAGGAACATCTCGAGCACCAGGATGTACACGTGGACCAGCGCGACGAGACCCACGACGATATTTGCGATTGTCGACATGACTCCTCCCCCTCTTGCGATCCGAGAACCCCGAGAGTGCCCGACATCGATACAAATGGCACGGCAAGCCCAGCATGGCGACAAGGCACGTCCGCGGTTGCTAGTGCCCGTAGCTGACCTCACGCGACACCTTCCAGACACCGTCTTTGAGTCGCCAGATCTGCATGAATTGAAACGTACCGCAGTCGGCTTTGCCGTTCTCCGTGTGACAGAACCGGTGCGTACCTACCTCGATCGCCCCGTAGTCCTTGATCGGGTACACCTCGAGGGTTCCTTCGACGAGATCGCGCCGGATGTCCTTGTTGTTGGCGAACACGTTGGTGAACCCACTCTTCACCTGTTCGAAGTCCAGTAGCCCGCCCGTGTCGTGATAGAACTCCAGATCCTCGGTGAACCATGCCATGAGCCCATCGACGTCATGGGCGTTGTAGGCATCAAACATCTTCCGGTCGAGCTCCCCCACGAGCTCCCGCAGTTTCGCGGCGTCCGCGGAAATGGCCGCTTCGGTCGCCGGCGGAGCCGAAGATTCCGCCGCTGAAGGGTGCGCTACAGAGAGACAATATCGGCGCAGCAAGCACTGTCATAAGAGCGAAGGCTTTCTTCATGTTCGTGGAGCCTGTTCCTTTTGCGCATCGAGCGGCGCGAACATATTACCGCTGACATCCGCTGCTGGCTGTCCCGACAGCACTCCGCCCTGGATCGGTTTCTGCCCGCCCCCGGACACTCAATCCTGCAGCCACCAGGTCAGCGCCGCGTACACGACAAATATTCCGAGCGCGCACGCCAGCGACACTCCGGCCGAGAATCTCCGTCCACTGCGAAACTGCGGTCGGCGCAGCCCTGGGTACCGCATCAGCAAAAAGACGACCACCGAGGCTACCGCCGTGACCGAAAGCGCCAGGACGTGAGTGATATTCACTTTGCAGAAACTCCCTTGATAACCCGGGACCGTGCCCCCGCGAAGCGGATCTTAAGCCGGACCAGCCGTGCGTCAATTCGGGGCCGGCTTCTTCCGATACAGCCGATCGAACATTCGCTCGAGCCGTGGATTGACCCCGCGGGCCCGCCCGTAACCACTCCGTCTAAGTTCACAATTCTTGACCTTGGAGACCCAGCTTCCGCCTCAGTCAGCTGAAACGTGAAGTCGTGCGGAAAGCGGCTCGAAATGTATGCCCGCCTGATTCACCAGCGCCAGTGGACGCGCAGGAATGAGGCCATGAGGCTCACGAGAGCCAGCGCGCCGTGCCATGCACGTGATGGTCAGGACACCAGTCACGACCCTTGTTCAATACACTGGCTGCGGCTCATGATCACCATGACGTTGACTCCGTCACATTTACGCCAGCACGAAATTCCTGATAATTCACGGATGCAGACGCCCGGGACTTGAGAATGGGTATCCTGGACCGAACCAACGAGACCGCCGCCGACGGCCACCAGCTCGAGGAAATCCTGTATGCCATGGCGTTGCAGGAGGTCTCGAACCGGGACATCAAGCCAGGTCTCTGGGCCAGGGCGGTCGCCGACTCGGCGGGTTACGACGCAGTCGCCCAGGCCGCGTACCTGAAACTCCGCGTTCAGTCGTTGAAAGACGAGATCGCCAACGCGAACCGAGTCATGGGCCACATCGAGGCAGAGTCCGATGACGACCTGACTCCAGACCGGGACCCGACCGTTCCGCTTCCGTGCATCACACCTCAGGAGTTCGAGGAGATCTCCGCCGCCACACCGCCAACCCGCGGTCGATTCCCAACGATCCTCGTCGTCGGTGCAATTGCAGTGGTCGCGATGATGGGGCTTTCCGTCATTTTGTCCGGCGATCTCGGCAGCACCCGCGACAGTCCCGGCGCGAACGCGCCCTCGACCGGGCAGGCCTCACCTCCCCAGGCCCCGGAACCCGAGCCCGAACCATTCGACGACTCGTTGCCCGTATTCGTGGCCACCGAACCTCATGCGCTGATTCCCGATGGTACGACCGCCATCGAGACCGTCGCCGGCACGCTCTGGATTGCGAACCGCTCCGACTCGACACTCGGCCGCCACCTGGTGCTGTCTGGCCGACCGCTCGACCTGTCGAACGACAACCTGGCACTTGTCTCCATTACGCACCAGGGAGACCAGGACATCGTGCTGGTCGCAACGCAGTGTGGCGCGACGGCCTGTGGATACCTCGATCTCGCTTTCTTGCGCGTGTTCAACAACGGACGGTACCGGATCGAACAGCTGGACGGTTTCCGGTTCCCGACCGATTCCATGGATAAACTCCGGGACGGTATCTCGTTCCGCGACGCCAACACCGATGTCGCGCTAGGCCTCGAGCGCGGCAAGGACCGGTTCGCCACGATTGGTCCCACCGAGCCGTTGACTCTTTCCAGTACTCCCGCCGCTGCCACGCCGCTGCGTGCAAATGACTGCCGACTGGCCACCAGGATGCTGCGCGAGTGCGCCAGGATGAAAACGCCATGCGAAGACGCTTCGTTCCGCGACTTCCCCGGCAATTGCAAAGACGCAACCGCGGCTTTTTCCCAGACGACCAGCTACCTGGCCAACCAGACGACGGGCCTGAATCTTCCGGCGTTCGCTCACGCGTGCATGAAAGCGAGTCAGTTGGGAATAACCCCCAGCGCGAAATTCATTGCTCGGGAAATCTGTTCTGGCGCTGATCCGGCTCAATGGTCAGGGGCATCCGACACGGCCGCCGCGGAATTCCCCTGACTCAACCCATTCCCGCGGTCTGCCGTCCGATCCCGCCTTCGGCCCCGCGCATCGAGCGCGTTGCTGTCCGCGTAGCTTGGCATCTGCGTCCAATAGATGCCGCGCACGTACTCGCGCCAGCCAGAGGATCTGGCGGATGAAGCCCTCGACGCTGTCCCGTGACTCACGCCCGGCCGGGCTCCCGGGCGGGTGAGTCGACCACGGCGGTCCGCCGCCGATCGATCCAGCCGGCAATGGCCGCGAATACCAGGTACGCGCCGAGGCCGCTCGCTGCTACCACGGCCGCCGACGGCGGCAGTGGCCCGACCAGCGAAGCGATCTGGATCGCCAGCATCAGCACCACGAAAATCATCGGCCCATAGCGGCCGACCGCAGTGAGCCCTCTCGTCCTCGCCACGTACATCCACACGCCGACCAGCAGCACGAGCACCTCGAGCGCGAGCGAGATCCCGACGTAATTCCACAAGCCGAGGCCGACTTTCGCCGTGTTGTCGTAGAGCGGCAGGTCCGCGCGATGCACCAGGAAGTCCAGCACCCAGTGCGACAGCACGGCAGCACCCACCCAGGCGGCAGCGCTCCAGCCCTTCCAGCGAAACACCAGGCGGCAAACAACAGCCGCCGCGACCGACCACAGGACCGTTGCGACCAGACTGTGCGTGTACGGCATGTAATACAGGTCGAGCGGATTCGCGGCCGTGATGCCTGGGACGATTCGTACTTTCTCGATGCCGGCCAGCACCAGCGTGGCCCACGCGATGTCGACCAGCTGCGCCGCAACGAACAGGACCCACAGCGGAATCTCCGGACGCACGGCGCGAATAGCAAAACTCGGTCCGTAATGCCCGACGAACATGTCGCCCTCCTTCGTCCAGGGGGTCTGGCGCGATCCTAGCCGATCCGACACGCTCCCGCCGAGAACACGCGGTCATGCATGCCGCCGGTCGGCGAAGGCTCCCGACGGGCTAAGTTCGGCCCGGATCGAATATGTGCCAGCGGCGAAGGCCCTCCAACGGGGTAAGTTCGGCCCGAATCGGATATTTGCCAGGCACGGGTGGCTGAAGTTGCTCGGAGGACGAATCCGCCAGCATTGATCTGCCAACTGGGGTGCCGACCAAGCCGTCGACGGTTGGCACGGCTCAAACCCGGACCAGGCGAGCCCTGGCGCCCGAGTGGTTCAGAAAAGTTCCGCTTCGAGCCCCATGAGCGGTTCGGATCCCGCGCGGATCTTCCTGAGCAGCGCCGCTGTCTCCGGCTGCAATTTCGCGAAGTAGAAGCGTGCCGTCGCCAGCTTCGCCTTGTAGAAGGGATCCGCGGCCTTGGCCGGGTCGCTCGCCATCAGCCTCATCGCGACACCTGCCGAATAGCACCAGGCGAACGAGAACACGAGGTGCCCGACGAGGCGCAGGTACGGGTCGGCTGCGGCACCCACTTCGTCAGGGTTCTGCAGCGCCTTCTGGCCGATCTCCATCGTGACCTTGCGGACGTCGGCAGCGAGCTCGGCGAGCGGCGCGGTGAAATCCTTCATCGCTGGCCGCTCGGCATTGGCCTTGATGACGTCCTGGACCACCTTGTCGAACTTCATGAGCCTGGCACCCATGTCACTCAGCACCTTGCGGCCCAGCAGGTCGAGTGCCTGCACCGTGTTCGTGCCCTCATAGATCATGTTGATGCGCGCATCGCGCACGTACTGTTCGAGACCCCATTCCGTGATGTAGCCGTGGCCGCCGAGCACCTGCATCGCGAGCGTCGTGCACTCGTAGCCGTTGTCGGTGATGAAGCCCTTGATCACGGGCGTGAGCAGGGCGACCAGGTCCGCCATGTCCTTGCGAACGGCCGGATCGGGGTGCTTGTGCTCGCGGTCAATCGCGAGACCTGCCCAGTAGCAGAAAGCGCGCGCTGCCTCGACGTACGCCTTCTGCGTCAGCAGCATGCGGCGCACGTCGGGATGCACGATGATCGGATCGGCGGGTTGGCCGGCCGCTTTCGGCCCGGTGAGCGACCGTCCCTGCAGCCGTTCTTTCGCGTATGCGAGGGAATTCTGGTACGCCACTTCCGCCAGGCCCAACGACTGCATGCCGACGCCGAGACGCGCGGAATTCATCATCACGAACATCGCGTTCAGGCCCTTGTTCGGCGCGCCCACCATCCATCCCGTCGCCTGGTCGAGATTGATCACGCAGGTCGCATTGCCGTGGATGCCCATCTTGTGCTCGATGGAGCCGCACTTGACGCCGTTGCGCTCGCCGATTCCGCCGCCGGGTGCCGGAAGGTACTTGGGCACGATGAACAGCGAAATGCCCTTGGTGCCGCCTGGCGCGTCCGGCAATCGCGCCAGCACGAGGTGCAGAATATTTTCCGCCAGGTCGTGCTCGCCGGCGGAGATGAAGATCTTCGTTCCTGTGATGGTGTAACTGCCGTCGGCCTGTGGCTCCGCCCGTGTCTTCAGCAGGCCGAGATCAGTACCGCAATGCGCCTCGGTGAGACACATCGTGCCGGTCCACTCGCCCGACACGAGCTTGGGCAGGTATAGCTCCTTCTGCTCCGGCGTGCCATATGCCATCAGCGCGTTGTAGGCGCCGTGCGACAGACCCCCGTACATCGTCCACGCCTGGTTGGCCGAGTTCATCATCTCCGACATCGCGGAACTGACCACGTACGGCAACCCCTGGCCGCCGAATTCCGGAGACCCACCCAGCGCCGCCCATCCGCCCTCCACGTACTGCCGGTACGCTTCCTTGAATCCGCTCGGCGTGGTGACGACGCCGTCCCCCGCATACGTGCAACCCTCGCGATCGCCGACCTGGTTCAGCGGAAATATGACCTCAGCGCAGAACTTGCCTGCTTCCTCGAGCACTGCGTCGATCGTTTCGACCTCGAGGTCAGCGTGCTGGGGGAGTTCTTTCAGCTGAGACGTGACGTCGAGCAGCTCGTGCAGCACGAACTGCATATCGCGAAGTGGCGGCGTATAGCTGGGCATGAGAGTTCCTTGCGATCCGGCGGTGATGGCTTCGGTCTACCTCCGCACTGCGGGAGATTAACCTTCTTCGCTGGACCACACGACTATAGACTCCTAATTCGGGCAGAGCCGACGCCAGGGCGCTACCGCGGCGGGCTGCCACGCGCCGGGAAGTCGCGAAGCAGGTCGGCGACCGCGCTCCGGATGAGCGCCGCATTGGGCGTGCCGTTGTTGCCCAGCTCGCGGGACACGCGGCCGTTCCAGACCTCGACGTTCTGTGCCGGGTCGACGACGCTGAGGGTCAGCATTCCTTCCATCACGCTTCGAGTGCCCGAACTGCTGGTGCCGACGCCCACGCCGCCGCTGCTGCCGTAGCTGCCGACACCGATACCGATGCTGATCGGACTGCCCTTGGTCACCTCGGCCTTGCCGGTCTCGTAGTGGAGGACCATGTCGGGCGTCGTCCCGTCCGCCGCCGCCTCATAGCCTTTGCGCTGCAGCCCGCTCGCGATCGCCTCGCGAATGTCGCTGTCGACGATGGAGAGCGGCCGGTCGGCGCCCTGCGCCTCTGGCGCGGCACCCCAGCCGAATGTCCTGAACGCGGCGAAATTCGCCTGCGGACTTTGCATCGAGACCGCTTGCGGCGGGGCCGATGCGCAGCCTGAGGCCAGGGTTGCGAGCGCGAGGCCGGCCACGACGAGGGACCTGCGGAGAATGCCTGACGCCTGGTTCATGGTGCAGCTCCTGTTGACGACTGGTCCTGCTACGTCGCGTGCGCGAACGGCCGCCCGGTAATATTGCATCTGTCACGCGCTCCCGCCAACTCGACACCCTGCGTTCGCTGGCTGGCAAGTCCGGAGTCTACTGGCATCGCAGGCAGCCTCGCCCGCGCCTTCCCGGTGACCCTTAGCTGAGATCGGTGACCACGCCCGTCTGCAGGTCATAGATCGCCGGGACGATCTTCACCTTCCCAGCGCCCACCAGCTCCGCAATCAATGTGCTGGATGCAGCAAGTCGTGCGGCGGTCCTCCGGGCGCTCGCCTCCGCCGCGTTGTTCACGAAGTCGCCCGGCATACCTCGCACCGCAAGTGCAGCCGGCACGATCGGCTCGATCATGCTGCCGATTGCCCCGGGATAGGCCGCATTCCGGGTGACGACGTCACAGGCTGCCTTTACGGCGCCGCAGCCAGTGTGGGCCAGCACGACGATGAGCGGAGAGCCGAGCACCGCCGCGCCATATTCCACGGTACCGAGCGTGGCGGTGTCGACCAGGTTGCCGGCATTCCTGGCGACGAACAGTTCGCCGACACCATGGCCGCCGAATATGAGCTCGGGCGGAACTCGGCTGTCGGCACATCCGATGATCGTCGCCCAGGGCGCCTGATGCGCCGCGGTGGCGCTTCGCTGTTGCGCGAGGTCGATGGAGCACAATTCCGGATGGCTGACGTAGCGCTCGTTGCCCGCCTTCAAGGCAGTGAGCGCCTGTTCCGGGGAGAGTGCGGTCGCCGCGCCCTCAGCTGCGCGTGCCGGCGATGACCGGGCGCCGAACCCGAGCGCCAGGGCGCCGGCGACACCGAGCTTGAGAAAGCCTCTCCGTCCCAACCCACTACCCTCGCAGTCGCAGCTCATTGCCGTGTCCTCCGTTGATGGTCCATGTCGAGGCCGCTGTCGGCCTTGTGCAGGTCGGATGCAACGCACCGAACCGCCCCGCCCGACCGACTCCATGCCGAACCGGAACCTGGATAACCTGACCCAGGATTTGCAAGCCCGATCAGGCTCAACGGCTTACCGGCATCGCGACCGAACGTCTTCCGAACCGGCAGCCGAACGGGGTCCGCTCGCCCCGGATCAAACAATAAGGTGCACGCCCAATCGCTCAGGCCGCCTCCACCAGAATTCGGCCCGGTGTATTGGCGGTACGGTGCGCCTTGATCCGGATTTCCACATCACGGCCCAACGCGGTCAGAAACACCATCAGCCGCTCGACCGAAAACCCGTCCAGCTTGTAGTGCTTCAGCGCCGACACCTTCGGCTGACTGATCCCGAGCAGCGTCGCGGAGCGAACCTGCGACAGGCGACGCGTCTTCAGTAGTCGATTGATCTCGACTGTCAGGCGCAGCTTGGTGTCGAGTTCCTCGGCATCACGCAGCCCGAGATCAGCAAACACATTGCCGGAACTCGCCTCGATGACTCCGCGCTTACTGGTCCGTCTTGCCATATCTCACCTCGTAGTCCGCGCGTGCCAGCTTGAGCCGCGCTGTGATCAAATCCACGTCCGTTCGCGCGGTCCGAATCCCGCTGGGCGACTTCTTCTGAAAGCAATGCAGGACATACACCGCTTTCGGCAGACGCACCGTGTACACCGCTCGAAAAGTATCACCATCAAAGTTGCTCACAATCTCGAGCACCCCCGGACCCTCGCCCTTCCAGGGCTTGGCCGCCGGATGCTTGTCTCCGTACTGCGCCACACCCAGCGCCGTACCCAGTTCCCGCACCACCGGCTCCGGCATCGCGAGCAGGTCGCGCTTGCTTGAGCTGACCCAGAAAAGCGGCTTCTCATCCGGGCCCGGAGTGGATCGCATGGCATATTATCCCTGTTTTGGAATACTTTGCAATTCGACGCATGGGGTCCTGTTGCCCCTGCCCCTGTCCCTGTCCGCATAAGATGCCGTGATGTCAAACCGGCCGGCGTGGGCCGGGGTGCCGACAACCCCCAGACGACTACTCGGCGCCTCAGCGTTCGGCCGGCGCGTCCAACCTTACCTGTCGCCGCACCACTGCTTCTCACAGGGCACGCCGTCGCCACCGCCATCCATCTTTACGCCTGGGCAGTTGGCGAGGAAGAACTCCGCCTCCTCGCAGGAGGTCATCTGCGAGCAGTACACGCGTCCGTCGCACTGATACGGGCTGCGCTTGTCCGAGGCGGCCTCCTGGTCGAGCAGCTGTGCGATCTCGGACGATTCGCTGTCGTCGAGCTGTTCCGCATCCACGGTGCGCGCCCGATATGCACCCCAGGCCTGCCAAACGATCACTCCGACCACGAGGGCGATGAGCAGCTTACGCATTGAGCACTTCCTTATCAGCTAATGTTCAATGCAATGTGGATCTTTGGCCCGGTCAACTCGGTCTTCTTCATCGCTTCCTGCCATTGCCATGCAAGGATCCCGAAAGCACCTTACTCCAGTTCAAAATAGCTACGAAAAATCGGGGTGACGTCAGGCACGTCTCGGCGGATAGACCAAAGCGCCCGATAGTCGAGTATTGGATACCTGTGGGTGGCGAATTCGCAGTGTGACGCAGTCCGCACGCGCCGTGCAGTCTTGCACGTACCGGCGGCCATGGTACGGTTCGCCCGGTGCGAGACATCCTCGTCCTCGTCATCCACCTGGTGGTCACCCTTGCGAAGCTCCTCCGCCCCGGTGGCGTCCGTGCCGTCGCCGCCGAGTCCCTGCTGCTGAAGCACCAGTTGCTGATCAGTCATCGCTCCCGGCAACGGGCGCCCAATCTCACTTCCGCCGATCGCTTTGTCCTCGGCTTCACGACGTTGTTCGTGCGCCCGCACCGGCTGGCGACGCTTGGCGCGCTGGTCAGGCCGGCGACCCTGCTCAAGTTCCACGGGGCCCTGGTAGAGCGCAAGTACCGCCGGCTCTTCTCCTCTTCGCCTTCGCCTCGCCGCAAACCCGGCCCAAAGGGTCCGTCCGCGGAACTCATCGCCGCCATCGTCGCGCTGAAGCGTCGCAATCCGCACTTTGGCTGCGTGCGCATCGCCCAGCAGATCACTCGGGCCTTCGGCGTCGAGGTCGACAAGGACGTCGTTCGGCGCGTGCTCGCCAGACACTACCGGCCGGGCGACTCCGGCACGACCGGCCCGTCCTGGCTGACCTTCATCGCCCAAGCGAAGGATAGCCTCTGGAGTGTCGACCTCTTCCGCTGCGAATCGATCCTCCTCCACAGTGGTATTGGCGTTCCCGCTGGTGGTCGATCGACGTCTTCACCCGCCGCATCATCGGTTTCGCGGATCGAGCAAGTGGCTGCGAATCGACGGCCTGTCGGTATGCCGAATGTTCAACCGCGCCGTCACTGCGCCGGGCCACCACCGAAATACGTTAGCACCGATCACGACCCGCTGTTTCGCTTCCGGACGCGCTTCGCGCGCGCCACGGACCTGCGCGTCCGCGAGATCGAAGGAGGTCAAGACGGTTCCCTACGTCACCGGTGTCGCATCCGTTCGTGGAGCGTCTGATCGGCGACGATCCGGCGCGAGTACCGTGGACCGCGTCTTCTTCTGGAACGCGGTCGATCTAGATCGCCGAAAGCTGGAGGCCTTCACGGGATTACTGACAACGGCCATCGCGTGCATCGCGCGCTCGCGGGACTCACGCCAGCGCAGCGGCACGCGGCGCAGCTCCTCCCGCGCCCGCTGACCTGGAGTCACGACGGTTGCGCAGCGGCACTGCCGGGGCCTGTTCGAACTACCGACATCGGCCGCCTGACGGTCAACGAATTCGCCATGTTCCGGGGCAGAAACGTGAGCAACTCGAGCACGATAACGAAGCCCGTCGGCGGTGATGCCCGACAACTCATGCTAATTCAATGAGTTGGAAGTGGTGGCCAGGGACGGAATCGAACCATCGACACGCGGATTTTCAGTCCGCTGCTCTACCAACTGAGCTACCTGGCCACGGTAGGCAGTCCCGGCCGGTCGGCCGGGCATCGGAAGGGCGGGAATTAGACCCGAGGGGTGCCTGATCGTCAAGGACGCCCGGCCGCTCAAACCTCAGCAAAACCGCGAAGTCAGCACCCGCCGTTGCCCTCTCCGAGCAGCCTGAAGGGAGGCCACGAGCCTCTCCTCCCGCTAGGAGCACACCATCACCTTCGAACGCAGGGCGCTCAGGCTGCCCGGCTTCAAACTGCTGGCGGTATGAGTGCCGGGCATCGCAGAATGCCCGCCGATGCCCAACACTGACTCATGTCTCCGGCCGGCCTGATCACCGCAGTCCTCGTCGGTGTCGCCGTGATCGGCGCCGCCCACGTGCTGGCGTGGTGGTGGCTCGAGCGCCGGAGCGGCGCCCCCGCCGGAACCCGCAAGCCGCGGGCATTCGACCTGGTGCTCGGCTTCGTCGCGAACTTCTTCGACACGCTCGGCGTCGGCTCCTTCGCGACCACGACCGCGGCCTACCGGCTGCGCGTCGCACGTGGCGGACGAAGACATCCCGGGCACGCTGAACGTCGGCCACGCGCTGCCGACCATCGCGCAGGCGCTGATCTTCATCGCGGCCGTCGTCGTGGACCCGGTGACGCTGATCGGCATGATCGCGGCGGCGGTCGTGGGCGCCCTGGTCGGCGCGCAAGTGGTCTCGGGCTTGCCGCGGCGCGCGGTCCAGCTCGGCATGGGCATTGCGCTGCTGGTCGCGGCGGCGCTGTTCCTGCTGACGATCTTCGAGTTGGTGCCGGGGGGTGGCGAGGCGATCGCGCTTTCGGGCCCGCGGCTGTGGATCGGCCTGGTCGGCAACTTCGTGCTCGGTGCACTGATGTCACTCGGCATCGGGCTCTACGGCCCCTGCCTGATCCTGGTGAGCCTGCTCGGCATGAGCCCGATCGCCGCGTTCCCGATCATGATGGGCTCCTGCGCGTTCCTGATGCCGGCGGGCAGCCTGCGCTTCGTCGCGAGGCGGCGCTACGACGCGCGCGCGGCGATCGGCCTCGCGATCGGCGGCATACCGGCAGTGCTGCTCGCCGCCTACGTCGTCAAGTCGCTGCCGCTCGACTGGCTGCGCTGGCTGGTGGTGGTGGTGGTCGTGTACGCGGCCGCGGGACTGCTGCGGTCGGGGCTAAATAGGGGACATTCCCCTAATTCGAAAGGGGACAGTCCCCTGAAGGGGACAGTCCCCTAGCAGACGTTGAAGAAGCGCAGCTCCCCGAAGCGCTCGAGTTCGTCTTCAGCCGTGCCCTGGTCGGGCTCGCCCAACCGCTCGGCCCAGGAGCGGGCCTCGGAGAGACAGTCCGCGTAGATCTTCGATCGCGTCTCCGCCGGCAGCGCGGTCTCGTTGCAGCCAGGGGCCTCGAGCGCCGCGTCCAGCGAGAACGCCGTATGCGTTTCCTGGTATTCGCGATGGCTCCACATGCCGGTGCCGGGATCGAAGGAATACAGGGGCAGGAAGCGATGGCCCTCGGCCGCGACGAACTCCACGGCGTCCATGATGAATCCAGCTTCGAGGTCGTCCATCGAGTAGTGGAACCCGACACGGCACCAGCCGGGCTTGATGCCCTGGAAGCCCTTGCGCACCCAGTCGCGGTAGAGCTCCGAGGTCGCCTGGTCGATGCCGAGCAGCCGGTGGCCATAGGGGCCGGCGCAGGAACACCCCGCGCGCGACTGGATGCCGAACAGGTCGTTCAGCAGCACGGTCACGAACTTCGGGTGCAGGTAGCGGCCGCGGGCGTCGCGCAGGTTGAACGAGACTATGCCGATCCGGCGTGAAGGATCGGGGTTGCCGAGGATCTCGATCCGCTCGTTGCCGGCCCAACGCGCGAACGCACGACCGAGCAGTTCGTATTCGCGTGCTTCGATCCGGTCCACGCCGATGCGCGCCTTGAGCTCGATCGCGAGAGCGGCCTTCAGCGTCTGCAGCACGCCGGGCGTGCCGGCCTTCTCTCGCTCCTCGACGTCGCGGATGAAGTCCTGGTCCACGGGGCTCACGTAGTCGACCGTGCCGCCTCCGCCGACGCTGGGCGGCAGGTCGCGCTGGTACATGCGCTCGTTGAACACCAGCACGCCGCTCGATCCAGGCCCGCCGAGGAACTTGTGCGGTGAAAGGAACACTGCGTCGATCGACGGGTCGCCGTCGGCGGGTGTCGCTGGCGGGTTCATGTCGATGCCGACGTACGGCGCGCTGGCCGCGAAGTCGAAGCAGGCATGGGCGTCGTGGGCATGCAGCATCCGCGCGATCTCGTGCACCGGCGAGCGCATGCCGGTTACATTCGAGGCCGCCGAGAACGAGCCGATCCTGAGTCGTCCGCGGTACTCGGGCTCGCGCAGCAGCTGTTCCAGGTGCACGAGGTCCACGCTGCCGTCGGCGGCGAGGTTCACCTCGACGACGGTCGCGAGGCCCTGCCGCCAGGTGACTTCGTTGGAGTGGTGTTCGTAAGGCCCGACGAACACGACCGGCTGATGCGACTGCTGGTGGCGGCGGAAGGCTTCGTACTGCTCGGTGCCCAGGAAATCGCGCAGCTCGTCGCCGACCATCTTGCGGGTCGCCGGCGGCAGGAACACGCCCAGGATCTGCTGCAGCTTGTCGATCGCGCCGGTCGCGCCGGTGCCGCAGGCGACGATCCGGCCCTGTGGGCCCGCATTGACCGACCGCTTGATCGCGGCCTCCGCCTCGTGCAGCAGCCGGCTCATGCTGCGGCCGGTCAGGTCGTCCTCGGTGTGCGTGTTTGCATAGACCCGCTGCAGCGTCTGCAGGTAGCGCTCGACGAACACCAGGCAGCGGCCCGAGGCCGTGTAGTCGCAGTACACCATCAACCGGCGACCGAACGGCGTGTCGAACGCCGAGTCGATGCCGACGATCTGGCGGCGAAGGAATTCGAAGCTCCAGTCGTGCATGGCAGGGATTGTATGGAGAAATCGGTGCCAGGCACCGACTTTTGTGGGTAGGAACATTCTCCTTTTGAAAATAGGGGAATGTCCCCTCCCTACCGCTTCTGCGTATTCCCGTGGCGACGATTCGGGCGAACAATCAGACCGTCAGCCGCGAGCATGGAGACGAGCCGCAGGTAATTCGATAATTCGGTGCCTGGCACCTATTTTCGGGAGCAATGCCATGAAGCTACACCCCTCGATTCCGCAGGTGGGCGCGCAGGACCCTGAACTCCGGAACTCACCGGTCGCCGACGAAGAAGACGAGGACACCGACGTGGTGCGCCAGCAGGTACCCGGCGAGCCGGCCTGCTTTTTCAACGGCACCAGCTACCCGCACGGCACCTTCGTGGCCAGCGGATCCCAGGTCCTGAAGTGCAACTACGGCATCTGGGTCGACGAGGGCCCTGCGGATCCGGAGCGGCCGTAACGGAACGGGGACTGTCCCCGCAGGGGACTGTCCCCTCGACCGCCGCAGGGGACTGTCCCCTCGACCGCCGCAGGGAACTGTCCCCTACGGCAGCCAGACCCGCACAGCAACGCCGCCGCCGTCGCGGTTGACGACATCGATCGTGCCACCGTGCGCCTCGACGATCTCGCGGCACAGCGTGAGGCCGAGGCCCGTGCCGGCGGACTTGGTCGAATAGAACGGCACCAGGGCATTCGCAAGCACCTCGTCGCTCATGCCAGTCCCGCGGTCGAGGACCTGCACCAGCCAGCCATCCCGGCTCGGACCCACGGCCACGCGGACCTCTGCTGCCGGCGACCCGGCATCCGCCGCATTTTTCAGCAGGTTGAGCAGGACCTGCTGCAGCTGCGACTCGTCGAAATGGCCTGCGCCCGCAGGCCAGGATCCCTCGCGCGCAAACGGCACCATCGCCTGCAGCGAACCGAGGAACCGGCCCCACTCCACCGCCGCGAGTCGTGGCTTCGGCAGTTTCGCGAACCTCGAATAGGCATCGACGAAACCCGAGAGGTGCGACATGCGCTCCTCGATGGCACCGAAGACCCGCCGCAGGCGCGCTTCATCGGGCTCGGCCGCCAGCCGCTGGCCGGACTGCGCCAGCGACGCAATCGGCGCGACCGAATTGTTGATCTCATGGGCGATGACGCGGATCACCTTCTTCCAGACCGCAACCTCCTGCGCATTGACCTCACGGGTCAGTTGCTTCAGCAGGCTCAAGCGATGCGGCTGCCCGTTCAGCAGGAATCGCCGCTGCGACAGGTGGAAAACCTGCGACTCCCCTTCGAGTTCCACGGTGAACAGCGTGTCGCGGTCGCCGGCGTAGGCTGCGCGCAGCGCCGACGGCATCCGCTCGAGCAGGTCCTGGAACGACATGCCCTCGATCTTCTGGCCGCGCCCGAACAGGTGCCGCGCGGCGAGGTTCGCATACAGCACGGTGGCGGCGCTGTTGGTCAGCACCAGCGCCAGCGGCGAGGCCTGGATGACGGTGTCGAGCAGCAGTTCGCGCTGGTACAGGTCCTGCCGCTGGGCGCGCAGGCGGGTCCCGATGCCGTTGTAGTTCTCGACCAGGCGCCGCAACGGGGCGTCATCCTGCGGCGCGGCGATGCTGACGCTGTAGTCGCCATCGCGCAGCCCCGCCACCCCGTCGGCGACGGCATCGATGATCCGGTCGCGACCGGCGACCGCGCCTCGCACCAGGCGCACCAGCAGCCCGTAGACAACTGCCGCGCCAGCGGCTGCGCTGAACCGCGCCACCGGCGGCAGGTCCGCGAGCAGGCAGGCCGCGACCGTGACGACCCCGAGCGCCACCAGCGCAGCCGTGAGTCCTCGGCGACCGAGCAACCTCATGAGCTGCCAGGATCGACCGCGGCGATGCCGAGCTTCTCCATGCGGCGGTACAGCGACTGCCGGCTCAAGCCCAGGTCGCGTGCAGCCCGCGCGACGACTCCCTCCGCACGCTCGAGCGCGAGTTCAATTTCACCACGATCGGGTTCTTCCGGCGTCGAGGAATCCGCCGTCGGTGGAAGCACCAGGTGCTCCGCGCGGATCATGCGCCCGGGCGCCAGCAGGCAAGCGCGGCGCACGCAGTTCGCCAGTTCCCGGACATTGCCGGGCCACGAATGGCGCGCCAGCATCCGCGTCGCCTCGTCTGCGAACTCGTATCCGTCCTCGAGGAAGTGCATTGCGAGCGGAATGACATCGTCGCGCCTTTCCGACAGCGGCGGAACATGGATCTCGATGACGTTCAGCCGGTAGTAGAGGTCCTCGCGGAACTGTCCCTGCCGGATCGCCTCGTCCAGCGGCGTGTTGGTCGCGGAGAGCACGCGCACCGAGACACGGCGCGTCTGCGATGATCCGAGCCGCTCGAATTCCCCTGTCTGCAGCACGCGCAGCAGCTTGGCCTGGCCACCGAGCGAGAGGTTTCCGATCTCGTCCAGGAACAGCGTGCCGCCGTGCGCCGCCTCGAATCGCCCGGCGCGGGCCTTCGCACCGGTAAACGCGCCCGTCTCCGCGCCGAAGAGCTCGCTCTCCAGCAACTCGGACGGCAACGCACCGACGTTGACGCGGACAAACGGGCCATCCCGCACGCTCGAGTTGGCCTGGATGATCTCGGCGATCACTTCCTTTCCGGCTCCATTCGGCCCGGTGACCAGCACCGGCACGTCCGAACGCGCAACCTGGGTCGCCATCTGCACCGCTGCATGCATCGCGGCGCTGGCGTAGACCACGCCACGCAGGTCGAAACGCTCCGCGAGCGCGGCACGCAGCTGTTCGATTTCGCGCCGGCGCTCCCGTGTCTCGAGCAGTGCGGCTCGCAATTGCAGCAGGTTGCTTACGGTGGTCACCAGCCGGGCGTTGTCCCAGGGCTTCGCGAGGTAGTCGGCTGCGCCCGCCTTGACGAGTTCCACGGCGGTCTCGAGGTGCGTCCAGGCCGTCAGCAGGACGACCGGGAGATCGGGCGCCAGGCGCCTCAGCGACCGGAAAAGCGCGATGCCCTCATCTCCAGAGGTCGCCTCCCGGGAAAAATTCATGTCCTGGATGACGAGGTCGATACCGCCCTGGGCGACGCGGTCCAGCCCCGCCGCCGGCGTCGCTGCGCAGACGACCTCCGCGCCTTCAAGGGCGAGCAGCACCTCGAGCGCCGTACGCACGGCCTCGCTGTCGTCGATGACCAGCAGCGTGCGTCCATGCATGTCGGTCCGTTCGAGCGACGCTATGGCAATTCTCCCGTGCGGGATGCGTCGGCCGGAGCATCCGGCCGAGGGCGCTGCGACATCATACCGTCCTCGTGGCCACCGCCGGGGACACCAGTGCCGCGCGCCTCGCCGGCAGCAGCGCTGCGCCCAGGCCGACGCCCCATAGCGCAGCAGCACCACCGACCAGGTAGTAAAGCGGCAAGCGCGGCAGTTCGAACATCGTGCTGAGCCAATAGCCGAGGACCAGTGCCAGGATGCATCCCGCGAGGACGCCGGTCGTGGTCACCAGCCAGTTCTCGACCAGGAAGTAGCGCACCACGTCGATGCGCCGCGCCCCCACGGCCCGGCGTGTCCCGATCTGCTTGGTGCGAGTGCCGACGTTGAATGAAGCCAGCCCGAAGATTCCGAGCGAAGCGATGCCGACCAGCAGGGCCACGACCACCGCCAGGTAAACCGCCATCGCGCGATCGTCGGCGTAGGTCGAGGCCGCGATGTAGTCGAGCGAGCGCACCCGCAGCACCACTCGGCCGTTGTCCACCTTGGAGAGGGCCTGTTCGGCCGCCGCCATCGTCGCATCACGCTGGCCGGGCTTCGCCCGTACCAGGTAGCGAGCCTGGTTCTCATCGGCGATGCCCGGCAGCAGTGCGACGTTGCCGACCTTGTCCCAGGTCGGCCACGACCCGTGCATGCGCTCGATGATGCCGACGATGCGAACCGGCTGGCCGATCGAAGTGTAGATGGTCTGGCCCAGTGCCTTGCCGTCCGGGAACATCTCGCGGGCCGCGTCGCGCGTGAGCAGCGCCTCCGGCGGGAAATCAGACGAGTTCCGGTCGGGCTTGCGCACCACGGCCGCGTCGAGGTCGCGGCCCTCCACGATCGTCACACCCAGTGTCCGGACTCCGTGCTCGTCCACGGAGAAGTAATTTATGACCCCTTGCCTGCCCTTCTCGCCTGGTTCCGTATACAGAGCGGTGCTCGAGCCACCGCCCGAAAGCGGCACGGCGTTGATCACCGTCGCCGCTTCGACGCCGGGCAGTGAGCGCAGGATCTGCAGGTCCTCGCGCATGGCCGCCTCGCCGCCGAATTTTTCGCCGTTCGGCACCCAGCTGACGACGAAGATGTTGGCGAGGTCGAGGCCGGGATCGCGGTTGATCAGCTCCACGCGCTGCAGGACGATGAACAGCGAGTTGACCGCGATGGCCAGGGCCAGTGCGATCTGCAATGCGACGAGGATGGCGCCCGTGGGGCTGCGACGCAGTGCGCTCAGGATCGGTCCGATTTCCATTTGCATTCCCCCGGGGCTATTGCGACTTGAGGTAGACGGCCGGTGCGACGCGGCCGATGCGCCACGAGGGATACCAGCCCGCGATGAGACCGGCCGCCAGCGACAGCAACAGCGCAAAGGCCACCACACCCGGGTCGATGTCCGTGAGCCGCTGGTAGGCTGCCTGGTCGTATTCCGAACCGTAGATGGCACGGATACCGGCGAGCCCGCCCAGCGCCAGCAGCAGGCCGAGGACGCCGCCGGCCACGCCCACCAGCATCACCTCGGTCATGTGCTGGCGCACGATGTCGCGTCGGCTGGCGCCAAGTGCGCGACGCAGCCCGGTGACCGACGCCGCGTTCAGGAACTTGGCGAGCAGCAGCCCGACCACGTTGACCAGGCAGACGCCGAGGAACAGCAGCGCGATGCCGATCAGCACGCGGTTGTCGCGCTTCACGACCTCGTTGCGGTCCAGCCATTGCGAGACGTCGTAGAGCCGGTTGTTGAGCGGACGCGGCATGCGGCCGGTCGCCTTCTGCGCGCGCGCGTAGTTGTCCAGCATGGCCTGGAACCTGTCGCGGTCCGCCGGCGTCGGCAGTTCCGCCCAGAACTGCAGCCACACGCACTCGGAATTCAGGAAGTCCTGGTAGCTGTCCCCTGACTCCGCCTTCCAGCAGTTGGTGTTGCCGTAGACCGGCAGCTCGAGCTGCGGCCCCAGCGCGAACGGCATGTAGACATCCTCGGCGTCGTCGAACGAGCCGTTGTTCAGGTCGTAGAACTTCGGACTCGGCATCCACGGCCGCAGCACGCCCACCACACGGTACTCGGCGCCGCCCAGGCGCACCATGCGACCCACGCTGTTCTCGCCGCTGAAGACCTTCTGGTTGGTTTCGTGGCTCAGCACCACGACCGGCCGGGGACCGGTGTCCGCGGCGGCGTCCCAAGCCTGCCCGTACTGGAACGGCAGGTCGAACATTGCGAAGAATTCGCGCGAGGTCAGGCGCAACACGGCCTGGTAAGCCTTCACCCCCTGGCGTTCGGGCACCAGCAGCGCGCCCGACTTGTACATCAGCGCAGAGCGCTTCGCGACATTGGTCCCGTGCAGGTAGGTGGCATCGCGATACGTGAGCAGCTGCGGCGGCTCGTCGGGCTTGTCGTCGTCATACGGCCGCTCCGGGCTCCAGGTGTCGAGCGTCACGGCGTACAACTGCTCGCTCTTGTGCGGGATCGGGTTCGTGGACATGGCGTGATACACGGTGAAGGTCACCGTGCACACGGCGATGCCGAGCGCAATGGCCAGCACCATCAGGACGGACAGCCCCGGGTGCCGCCGCAGGCTTTGCAGTGCGATCCGAAAGTCGTAGGCGAACATGGCCTGGTCTCCGTCACTCATGCGTAGGCAGTCGCTTCGAATCGAGGCTGGCCATCCGAGGCCTCATACGGCTTGAAGTCGGTGACCTGGCCGTCGATCACCTGGACACTGCGGTGCGCGCGGCGGGCGAGTTCCGGGTCGTGGGTGACCATGATGATGGTCGTGCCCATGCCATTGATCTGCTCGAGCAGGTCCATCACCTGGCGTGCCATCAATGAGTCGAGGTTGCCGGTGGGCTCGTCGGCCAGCAGCAGTGCCGGATCACCGGCCAGCGCGCGGGCGATCGCGACGCGCTGTTGCTGGCCCCCGGACAGCTGCGATGGCAGGTGCTTGATGCGCGACGACAGCCCGACGAGGTCCAGCGCCGCCGTGATTCGTTCGCGCCTTTCGGCCGCGGGCATGCGTCGATAGCGCAGCGGCACGTCGACGTTGTCGAAGACGTCGAGGTCCGGGATCAGGTTGAAGCTCTGGAAAATGAACCCGATCTTGTGGTTACGCACCCTGGAGCGCTGGTCGTCACCCAGGGTGCCGACGTCCTCTCCGTCGAGGCGGTAGCTGCCGCTGTCGCAGTTCTCGAGCAGTCCGGCGACGTTCAGGAACGTGGTCTTTCCCGACCCGGACGGTCCCATGACGGCCACGAACTCCCCGGCTTCGACCTCGAGGCCGAATTCACGCAGCGCGTGCGTCTCGAGCAGGTCCGTGCGGTAGACCTTGGTGATTTGGCGCATTTCCAACATGGGCATCTGGGTTCCCCCCGGGACAGGTTGACGTCAATCGGCAAGCAGCACGCGCGCTGCGTCCTTGAATCCATCGGTATCCGAGACGACGATCTGCGCGCCTTCGTCCAGGCCATCGGTGATCTCGACCTCGCCGACACTGGTCGCGCCGGTCGTGATCGGCACGCGCTCGGCAGTGTCGCCGCGCACGACATAGGCGACCTTGCCGGCGCCAGCTTCGTAGAAGCCGCCACGCTCGACCTTCAGCACGCCATCGCGGCGATCCATCACGATGCGCACCGATACGCGCTGGTTCTGGCGCAGCCCGGCGGGCGGCTCACCCTTGAATCGGACGCGCCCGGTCACCTCGCCCTGGCGAACTTCCGGCGAGACCGCCGTGACTTCGCCGGAATACGACTTCCCGCCATAGCCAATCTCGGCAGGCATCCCGAGGGCGAGCGCCCCTGCATAGGACTCGGCCACGCGGAATTCCACTTCCAGCGCCGACAGGTCGACGACCGAGAGCAACGCGGCGTCCTGCGGGACCGCCGCCTTCTCGCTGACCGAGACGCTTCCGACCATTCCGTCGACGGGCGAGCGTACTGCCAGCGCCTCGACGCGGCGCTCCAGGTCCGCGACCAGCAGTTGCTGCCGCTCGCGCTGCAGGCGACCGGTCTGCAACTCGAACTTGAGCCCCTCTTTCTCGAGCGCCGACGTCTCCAGCGAATGGTCGTGCGTGAGCTTCGCCTCGTCGAGTTCGTCGCGAGCCCGCTGGTAGTCGCGTTCGCTGATCACGCGCTGTCCCCAGGCCTGCTCGGCACGGGCAAACTCCCGTTCAGCCGCACGGATGGCCACGCCCGCCATGTCGCTGGTCTGCTGGCTCTCGAGAATCCTGCGCCGGATGTCGATCTCCTGGCGCTTCAGGTCGATCGTCATGCCTTGCAGCGTCGCGTGCTCGCGCTCGTACTCATTGCGGAGTCCCGGGCTGTCGAGTGTCGCGACGACATCACCCTTGCTCACCTTGTCGCCGGCCTGCACGGCGAGCAGCACGGTTCCCTGCGCCGGCGCATACAGCACCGGGCTCACCGCCGCGACGACGGTGGCCTGCGCGGCGACGTCACTGACGAACTCGCCGCGTGTCACGGTGGCAATTCGCACACGCTCGCGCGCGACGGTGGCGTCGGAGGACGCCCAGCCGCGCATCAGCCATGCGCCGACGCCGAGCAACGACACCAGCATGGCGCCCGCGACCCACCAGGTGCGACGGTCGCTGCGCCAACCGCGCGCCCGCTCGACAACATGGTCCTGTGCATCCGTGCCGCGCATGCCGGCCGGCTCGCGCTGCGGGATCCGGGACAGCGGCGCCTCGGAAACCATGGTTTTCGACTTCTGTATCACCATCCCGTCACTTTGCACATCCCGTGCCAGTTTCGGTCGCTCGGCACAAACACATGATTCTTCGATGATTGCGAAGGGTGGGACGTTTGAATCACGCCGCCCGATGGTGTCCGCTGCGGTTGATCGGACACATTCGCGGACACTTTCTCGCCGTGAGGCCGGTGGCGTAACCTGTGACCTTCGCCAGGAACTGCTTCGAGGCTCCCCTGCATGGACACCGACGGCCGCCGCCAGAGCCGCAACATCGAAGATCGCCGCGGCATGCGTCCCGTGCGCACCGGCGTGGGCATCAGCATCGGCGGCGTGCTTTTCCTCGTCGCGCTGAGCCTGATGGGCGTAGATCCGCGACCGTTCCTGGGCATGGCCACACAGCAGGTCGAGGCCCCGGCGCAGCAGCCGGACGAGCCCTACCAGGAAAGCGCACAGGAGGCGAAGCTGCGCGAATTGACGGCAGTGGTGCTGGCCGACACCGAGGACGCGTGGACCCAGGTCCTGCCGCGCTACGGCGTCGAGTACGCGGCCCCGACGCTGGTGCTGTTCAGCGGCGCGGTCCAGTCAGGCTGCGGCACGGCCGAGTCCGCGATGGGACCGTTCTACTGCCCGGCCGACCAGAACGTCTACATCGACATGTCGTTCTACGACGACCTGACGACGCGATTCGGCGCACCCGGCGACTTCGCGCAGGCCTACGTGATTGCGCACGAGGTCGGCCACCACGTGCAGAACCTCCTCGGCACCTCGGGCAAGGTCCACGAAGCGCAACAGCGATCAGGCAAGGTCGACGCAAACGCCCTGTCGGTGCGCCTCGAACTGCAGGCCGACTGCTATGCGGGTGTGTGGGCGCAGAATGCCGCGCAGTCGCGGCAGCTTCTCGAGACCGGCGACGTCGAGGAAGGCCTGAACGCGGCCAGCGCGATCGGCGACGATCGCCTGCAGAAACAGGCCCAAGGCTACATCGTGCCGGACGCGTTCACGCACGGCAGCTCGGCACAGAGGGTGAAATGGTTCAGGACGGGGCTCGAGGCAGGTTCGCTAGAGGCCTGCGACACGTTCAGCGCACGGCAGCTGTAGGGGACATTCTCGCCAGGCGCTAGGCCGCGCGGCGGGTCGACTTCTTCCCGTGGAGTGGCGCGATCTCGAAAAGCTTGTCACCCAGCCTGCGCTTCTGTTCCATCAGTTCGTAAGCATTCTGCAGGCCGAGAAAGAAACCCTCGTGCAGCCCGAAGTAGCGGGTGAGCCGCAAGTCGGTGTCGGCCGACACCGCGCGCTTGCCGTTCACTATCTCGTTGATGCGCCTGGGCGATACCTTGAGCGCACGGGCCAGTGCGTTCTGGCTCATCCCCAGCGGCTTCATGAATTCCTCCAGCAACATTTCGCCCGCGTGCGGATTGTGCAGCCAGTTTGGGTTGCCGCCTTTACGAGTGGTAGTCGACGATTTCGACATCCGTTGCCCCTCTATCTGTCCAGCGAAAGCAAACACGCCACTGGTCGTTGATCCGCAGACTGTACTGGCCGGCCCTGTCGCCGGACAGGGCTTCCAGCCGGTTCCCCGGTGGCTGCTGAAGATCCCGCAGCGACGACGCCAGATCGAGCAAGCGCAACTTTCGCACCGCGGCACGCTGGATCCACGGCGGCAAGCGCCGACTGCGCTCGCCCGACCAGATCCGCGCCGTCTCCCGGCTCCTGAAGGCCAGAATCAAAGACCGCCTCCGGCTTTATAACGCGATACGTCATATGACGCAACACGTCATACCTTTGACGGCAGCGCCACAGCCGATGATCGCGGTGCACGCGAGTCGGAGGCAGTCGGAAATCCGGTGCAAACGCGCCAAAAGGCGCGTGGATCAGCGACGGGCCTTGCGGGTACTCTTGCGAGCGACAGGTCTGCCCGGCTTCCTTGCCGCAGTCTTGCCGGGCTTCGCGGACTTCGCCACTCTTGACGTCGACTTGGCTTTCACTGCCCTCTTTGCCTTGGGCTTGAGCTTCTTCTTGGCCTTGGGCCCAGCCTTGGCTTTAGGTTTGGCTGCAGCTTTCGCCTTGGCCTTCGCAGCCACCGGCGCCTTCGCCGCGGTCCTCGTCTTTACCTTGGCTTTTGGCCTCGCGGCCCCCGCCTTCGGCAGCGAGCCCTTCATCCGCTTTGCGATCGCGGTTCCGAGGTCGGCTGGGGACCGCACGGTGGTGACGTTCGCCGCCTCGAGTGCCGCGAACTTGTCGGCCGCCGTGCCCTTGCCACCCGATATCACCGCGCCCGCATGCCCCATGCGCTTGCCGGGCGGCGCCGTGACGCCGGCGATGTAGGCGACGACGGGCTTGGTGACGCGGCGACGGATGTACTCCGCACCCGCCTCCTCGTCGCTGCCGCCGATCTCGCCGACCATGATGATGCCTTCGGTCTCCGGATCCTTCTGGAACAGCTCGAGCACCTCGATGAAATTCATGCCGCGCACCGGGTCGCCGCCGATGCCGACGCAGGTGCTCTGGCCGAGGCCGATGTTGGTGGTCTGGAACACCGCTTCATACGTGAGCGTGCCGGAGCGAGAAACGATGCCAACCTTGCCCTTCTTGTGGACGAAGCCCGGCATGATGCCGATCTTGCACTCGCCCGGCGTGATCACGCCCGGGCAGTTCGGGCCGACCAGCCGCGACGCGGAATCCCTGAGCGCCGCCTTGACCTTGACCATGTCGTTCACCGGGATACCCTCGGTGATGCACACGATCAGTTCGATGCCGGCGTCCGCCGCCTCGATGATCGCGTCGGCAGCAAACGCCGCGGGCACGTAGATCATCGTGGCGTTGGCCTCGGTCTTCGCGACCGCGTCGCGCACCGTGTTGAACACCGGTAGCCCCAGGTGCTTTTCGCCACCGCGGCCCGGCGTGACGCCACCCACGAGCTTGGTGCCGTAGTCGATGCACTGCTGCGAGTGGAAAGTGCCCTGCTTGCCGGTGAAGCCCTGGCAGAGGACGCGGGTGTTCTTGTTGACGAGGATGCTCATGGGGAGATCCGCAAGGTGATTGACGGAAGCTTGTGCAGGGCTGAAGCGCGCGCGCCGGTCATTTGTGCGCCCGTGCCGCGGCCACGACTTTCTTCGCGGCGTCGGTAAGGTCGGCGGCGGCGATCAGGTCCAGGCCGCTCTCCGAGAGCAGCTTGCGCCCCTTCACCGCGTTGGTGCCTTCGATGCGCACCACGACCGGCAGGTGCAGGCCCAGGTCGCGAGCCGCACCGATCACGCCCTCGGCGATCATGTCGCAGCGGACGATGCCGCCGAAGATGTTGACCAGGATTGCCTTTACCTTGGGATTCTCCAGGATCAGCTTGAACGCGGTCGTGACGCGTTCGCGCGTCGCGCCGCCGCCGACGTCGAGGAAGTTGGCCGGCTCGCCGCCATGCAGCTTGATCAGGTCCATGGTCGCCATCGCGAGGCCGGCGCCGTTCACCATGCAGGCGATGTCGCCGTCGAGCGAGACATAGTTGAGGTCCGCTTCCGCGGCTTCACGCTCGATCTCGTCTTCCTGCGACTCGTCGCGCCAGGCGACAAGGTCCTTCTGGCGGAACAGCGCGTTGTCCTCGATGTTGATCTTCGCATCGAGCGCCATCACGCGGCCATCGCCGGTGACGATCAGCGGATTCACCTCGACCAGGCTCGCGTCGCACTCGAGGTAGAGCTTGTAGAGGCCCCGGGCGATTACCTCGAATTCGGCGACCTGCGGCCCCTTGAGCCCCAGCCCGAAAGCCAGCGTGCGGCAGTGCGATCCCAGCAGGCCGACGGACGGGTGGATCTCGACGCGGATGATCTTCTCAGGCGTCTTGGCCGCGACCTCCTCGATGTCCATGCCGCCAGCCGCGGACGCGACGAACGCGATGCGGCCCGTGTCACGGTTGAGCAGCAGGCTCAGGTACAGCTCACGCTCGATCTTCGAGCCCGACTCGACATAGACCTGGTTGACAGGCAGGCCCTCGGGACCCGTTTGCTTCGTGGCAAGGCGCGTGCCGAGCATGGCCGCCGCCGCGGTCTCGACGTCGGGAACCGACTTTGCCAGCTTGACGCCGCCGGCCTTGCCGCGGCCGCCGGCGTGGACCTGCGCCTTGACCACCCAGATGCCGCCCCCGAGCCGGCGCGCGGCGTCCGCTGCCTCCTCGGGGGTAGAGGCGACGAAGCCGGTCGGCACCGGGATGCCGTAGCGGACGAAGAGCTGCTTGGACTGGTATTCGTGGAGGTTCATGGTCGAGGCCAGCTGTGGGCAAGGCCGCGTAGTCTACCCTCTCAGGGCCGCTGTCAGCGACTCGAGAGAGCCACCGGTGGCCCGGCCGGCGACCACGGCGACAGCCAAAGCCGGTACCGTTGGCTCATCCCCGGCGGGCCGAACCGGCTCCCATCAGTTGAAGCAAACGTCGCGAGACGAGAAACTGCCGCGAATGCACGATATCCCCACCCCCCGCCCCCGGACCGACGAGGCCACCGACCTTGCCTGGCGGGTGCTCGGCCTGCTGAACGTGTTCCGGCTGCTGGTGCCGATGGTCCTGCTGCTGGTGTTCTTCTTCGATGCGCCTCAGCGCAGCGTCGGCGCGCACAGCCCGGGACTGTTCATCGGCATCTGCGCCGCCTACTTCGCGTTCGGCCTGGTCTCGATCCAGCCGCTGCAGAAGCGCTGGCTCCCGGCCGAGTGGCTGGCGCTGTTCCAGCTCGCCGTGGACACAACCGCGATCCTGCTGTTCGTCCAGGCGAGCGGCGGCGTCGCCAGCGGGCTCGGGATGCTGCTGATCCTGCCCGCCGGGGCGACTGCGACCATCGTGAGTCGCAGGCTGGCGCTGCTCGCGACCTCGGTGATCACCATCGCGCTGCTTTTCCAGACCGTGGTGACTGGCCTCGCCGGCTTGACCTACGGTGCGGATTTCCTGATCGCCGGCCTCACCGGTGCAAGCCTTTTCGCGATCACGCTGCTCGCGATCCCGCTCGCCAACCGGCTGCGCGAGAGCGAGGCGATGGTACGGCAGCGCGACATCGACCTCGCCAACCTGAACGAGCTGAATGAGTTCATCGTGCAGCACCTGCGCGAGAGCATCCTGGTGGTCGACGAGTCGGACCGCGTGCGGCTGATCAACGAGACCGCGGCGCGGCTGCTGACCGGGGGTCCGGTCGCGAGCGGCACGCCGCTGGGCGAGGTTTCCGCACGCCTGCTCTACCAGCTGATGGTCTGGCGCCGCCAGGAGTTTGACCGCAGGGACGTCACCGGCGAGGTCGTCTCGACCGACGGCGGCACCGTGATCCGGCCGCATTTCGTGCCGCTGTCCGAGACCGGACCCGGCCCGGTGCTGGTGTTCCTGGAGGACACCAGCGTAGTGGCCGAGCGCGTGCAGCAGTCGAAGCTCGCCTCGCTCGGCCGGCTCAGCGCCAGCATCGCCCACGAGATCCGCAACCCTGTCGGCGCCATGAGCCACGCCGGCCAGTTGCTGCGCGAATCGCCGGCGCTCGACGCCGACGATCGGCACCTGACCGACATCATCGAGAAGAACGCCACGCGCGTAAGCCAGATCATCGAGAGCGTGCTGCAGCTGTCGCGGCGCGAGACCACCCGCCAGGAGCGCATGGCGATCGAAGCGTGGCTCCGTGGGTTCGTGGAGGAGTTCGCGGCGACCTCCGAGGTGGCTGCCTCCACATTCAGCGTGTCGAACGAGGCACCAGGCATCGAGGTGCAGTTCGACCCCACGCACCTGCACCAGGTGATGTGGAACCTGTGCGATAACGCGCTGAAGCACGCGGCGCCCGGGCGTGAAGATCCGGTCTCGCTGCGCATCGGGCGAATCACGTCCAGCGGGCGACCGTTCCTCGAGGTTGCCGACCGCGGCATCGGCATCGATCCCACGAATGCCGAGCGCATCTTCGAGCCGTTCTTCACCGACAAGGTGGGCGGCACCGGGCTGGGGCTGTTCATCTCGCGGGAGCTGTGCCAGACCAATGGCGCGGTGCTGGCCTACGAGACGCGGCCCGGGGGTGGCAGCATCTTCCGCATCATTTTCACCGATCCGCAGCGTTGGGAGTGACAGGACAGGCGCGCGACCGCCCGGCCGGAGCCCCTGCTGGCGGCCCCGCAGTTCCGCATGCTTCAGGAGGCCGGCCTGCAACCCGCAGCGCTGCCGTTGCCGTGTAAACGACCAGTCTATAGACTAGTTGTAAATGGAGGCCCATGTGGCAAAGACTGAAATCGGTGCGTATGACGCCAAGACCCGGCTGCCCGAACTCCTTAGGCAGGTGAAGTCGGGCAGGCGGTTCACGATCACCAACCGCGGCAAGGCGGTCGCAGACCTGGTGCCGAGCCAGGCCGGGTACGCGCCGGACGCTGGAGCCGCCATCGACAGGTTCAATGCGTTCATGCGCGACAATCCAGTCAAGGCGAACGCGACCGACGTCCGCGCGCTGATCGAGGAAGGCCGCGCGTGACCGTGGTTATCGATGCGTCCGTGACGATGTCCTGGTTGCTTGGTGATGCCAAGCCGGCGGATCGTGCGTATGCGACGGCGGTCCTCACCGCCATGCGCGAACCGCCGGCAAACGCCAAGGTGCCTGCGACGTGGAACCTCGAAGTTGCCAACGTGCTCGCTCGTGCCGAGGCCAGGTCAATCGTCAACGAGGCACAGAGCGAGGCGTTCCTCGAAATGCTGGTCAACCTGCCGATTCGGACGGACGCGTCGACTTCTGCCCATGCGTTGAGCGATACCCTGCATCTTGCGCGCCGCTACCGCCTGTCAGCCTACGACGCCTCGTACCTCGAACTCGCGCTACGAACCGGCCTGCCGCTGGCGACCCTCGATTCGGGCTTGGCGAAGGCCGCCCGCAAGGCCGGCGTTCGACGATTCGGCCGGCGTTGAAGGGCGGGCGCCGCCAGCACGCAGGCAAATCTGGGCCTACAGTGTCGATTCAGCGCTGCGCGTCTTGCGGAGGCTCCGGTATTACCCCGGTAATACTATGGTCATGAAGACTGCCATCTCCCTTCCAGACCCGGTGCTCCACTCTGCCGAACGCCTGGCTGCACGCATGGGCATTTCGAGGAGCGAGTTCTATCGTCGAACGCTGGAAGAACTCCCCGCGCGCCATGACGAGGACCAGGTAACCGCGGCGAGACCTGGTGGACACCACCAACCTGCGCCTCGCGACCGAGCCGGGCTGAGCCAGCCGGCAGGCCGGTGCGTTTCGTGAAGCGCGCGCGAGGAGTAGCGGCCCCGTCTCCGGTATAGTCGGGCACCAGATACGATCACATCCCGTCAGACCCGCCCACCGATGCGTCCACCCCGCGCCCTCGTCGTCGACGACGAACCCGACATCCGGGAACTGCTTTCCATCACGCTCGGCCGCATGGACATCGCCGTCGAGACGGCGGCCGACTACAACACGGCCGTACGGCAGCTGGGCGGCGAGCGCTACGACCTGGTGCTGACCGACATGCGCCTGCCCGACGGCGACGGTCTCGACCTCGTCGAATGGATACAGGAGCACCGCCCGGGCGTGCCGGTGGCCGTCATCACCGCCCACGGCAATGTCGAGGCGGCGGTTCGAGCGCTGAAACTCGGGGCCTTCGACTTCATCTCAAAGCCGCTGGACCTGGCCGCATTGCGCAGGCTGGTCACCGCCACGCTCAGGCTGGCCGAAAACGTCGAGGAGACCGGCCGATACTCGGCGATGAAGCTGCACGGGACCTCGAAGCCCATGCAGCAGTTGCGCGAAATGATTGCCCGGGTGGCGCGCTCCCAGGCCCCGGTGCACGTCTCGGGCGACTCCGGCACCGGCAAGGAGCTGGTCGCGAGGCTGATCCACGAATCCGGACCGCGCAACGACGGGCCGTTCGTGCCGGTGAACTGCGGCGCAATCCCGACCGAGTTGATGGAGAGCGAGTTGTTCGGTCACCGCAAGGGCAGCTTCACCGGCGCGGTCGCCGACAAGGAAGGCCTGATCCGCAGCGCCGAGGGCGGCACGCTGTTCCTGGACGAGGTGGCCGACCTGCCGCTGCACATGCAGGTGAAGCTGCTGCGCGTGATACAGGAGAAGGCCGTGCGCCCGGTCGGCGACACCCGCGAGGTGCCCACCGACGTCCGGATCCTGTCCGCGACCCACCGGCGGCTCGAGGAACTGGTCAAGGCCGGCAAGTTCCGCGAGGACCTCTATTACCGCATCAACGTGATCGAGTTGCACGTGCCGTCGCTGCGCGAGCGGCTGGACGATGTGCCACGGCTCGCGGACGTCCTGCTCGACCGCGTGGCCCGGGAGATCGGCGTGCCTCGCCCCGCGATCAGCGACGAGGCGATCGAGAAGCTCCTTTCGTACTCGTATCCCGGCAACGTCCGCGAGCTGGAGAACATCCTCGAGCGGGCGGTGACGCTGTGCATCGGCGCGCAGATAGAGCCCGGCGACATCCAGCTGCGGCAGGGCGCGGGGAATGTCGACCTCGCTGACATCGACGACGAGATGCAGTCGGATGGGCTCGAGGGGCAGCTCGCCCACATCGAACGCGAGGCGATCGTGAAGGCGCTGGAGCAGACTCGTTACAACAAGACCAAGGCCGCGGAACTGCTGGGGATGACGTTCAGGCAGTTGAGGTATCGGGTGAAGAAATTGGGGATTGAGTAACACTCTCGAGGGCCGATCTCGGCTGATTCTAGCTAGGATGACGCATGATTAAGCTAATTACTCCGCCCGGAATGCTGCTCACTGTGGCGCTGATGGTCATCTACTGTGTCTACGCATTCCTCATTGGCCTGATTGAAAGATCCTGGGTGCTCGGCGTTGCAGGCACGCTGACGATAGTCGCCTGCTACGGCACCGCGATGCTGCGCCCCTGGTCACGGTATCTTGTGTATTTGCTGACCAGCGGCTTCGTAGCGAAACTCGCCTACTCAATCTACTCAGCGGTAGTCGCAGGGTATTTCGGATTCCAGTTCGGTTCGGCTGCCGACGCTGCGCGCTCGCTGGCGCCGAGCCTTCTCATGACACTAATTTCGTTCGCCTGCTCGATCATCGTCTACAGGCACTTCAGTCGCGCCGCGCCGGCCGAAGCTGCAAGTGCGGCCTAGCCTCAGCGGCCGCCTTCGCCCGAACACCCGCAAGAAATCCCGAAGCGGCACCTCACGCCTGGCTGTGGTTGCGTGCCCAGTACAGGATGCGGCCGTTTGGCAATTCCTTTTTCATCTCGATCCGAGCTGACGAAGCAAGAATCTCCTCGCAGTTCCCAGCCGTGTTGTCCGTGTAGATTGCCTCCCGCCCGCGCGCGATCGTGCGAAACATCGGATCGCCGGTTGGAACAAACTCGAACAGCAACGACCCCTGTCCCAACTGCAGCCCCGTCTCGATGATCTGTGTAAGCGGTATGCCCGCACTGACCCTCAGGTGATGCCCAACCGCAAGCATCAATACGAGATTGAATCGGCCTTTGGCGCGATCCAGGAATGACTTTCGCTCAGCGTTGCGCCAGCCGGTTGCCGGTGTTGGTTGCGACAGGTCCACCACCAGGGGCTGGATTGGCTTGTTGCCGGCCCTCGCCCGGGAGTGAATTGCACTGACTGAGACTTCGTCGAGATCGACGGCGACAACCTTGCCACTCCCAGCCGCCATCTCACTGAATTCGCCGGTATTGGCACCGACGTCCAGCACCCAGTCAGCGCCAGCGCGCCTCAGAACCTCCGCGACAAATTCGCGCTTAGCATTGAGGTCCGGATCGGAATAGTGGAGTCGACTTACCGCGTAGCCGCTCCAGTTCGAGTGTCTGCGCTCGATGTGGTCGGCGAGTCTTTCGACGGCGCGGCGCAGACCGGCCAAGGACCGGGTCAGAATGTACCGGGTCTTTTCAAGATTGCCGCCAGATGCGTTCGCCGACCGGACCACCCGCGCTTCGTCAGGTACGGCACCCTGCTGGATCCGGCCAAGCGCGGCCGGGATCGCGACGTCGCGAACTCTTGCGGCGCGCAACCAGCGTCTTGGCCCGAACATCGCCGCAAGTTGCTCGTGCGGCAGCCCGCGAGCCGGATCTGCGAGCGACCATTGGATCGGGCATCCGGCGTCCAGATTCGCCATCAGCGGCAGTAGGAATGTGGTTTCGAACTGGTGACGCGCAACCCAAAGGTCTCTGCCGGCCAGCAGCGGTTCGATCGACGGGACATCTACCAGGACTGCCCTCGTTCCCTCGAACAGGATGTTCGACGGCGTCGCGTCCTTGAGCACCCATCCGTGCCGCAGCAGTTTTTCGTTGACGTCAAGCGTATGGAGGGCCGCTTGCGCAAGCATCGCCGCTGACCACTCCGCAGGCTGCGATACAAAGCCGACCCGATCATGCTCGAACCACGCGCCCTGCAGGAAGCCCAATTGCGCAGGCACGTCGCTCGGATCCAGGCGTCGGGTAGCGATCAACGCCCCGTCCCGGACCAAGGCACCAACCACGTCGCTGCACAGCAGCGCAGCAAAGGCATCTGATTCCGACGCGTGAACCAGACGCAGGATCCTGCCGTCCACATCGAACAACGACCCTGACGGATCGCGAAACGTTCCCAACATGGCCTGGTTCCTGGTGCAGTTCAGCCAGTCGACTCGGACTGCGACGATTCCGCCGGGACCGCAGGTTGTTCGGCTCGCTGGCGGAGTACTACTCGCCGGAACCAGTCGGACGCCGCCATGCGGAACTGGCGAAAATAAAACAGCATGCCTGCGACGGCTGCCAGGCCCATCTGCAGGAGCATGCTTCCAGTACCCGGGTCAATGTAGGCCATCGCGGGCGTGACCGAAAACGCGGCGAGCACGGCCACGAGGGCGGCACGGGCCCGGTTCAATTTCTCAACGGACGGGTTTGGCATCAGTGTTCTCCTTGCTGTGTGCCGCTACAAGCTGCTTGGAATCTTCTGCGTAGTCCAGCTCCCGCATCCTGGACCACTGATTGCTCAATAGTTCGTGGGGTACTTCCTGGACCGCGAATGGCCAAGCGTACGGTGACACAAAATGTCGGTCCGGAAGCGGCGGCAGATCCGCGTCGAAGTAATAGCCGAGGATCCTACGAAATTGATTTACGGCCGTTCCAGTCGCCGGCATCAGGTCCTCCGGCGCACCTGGCAGATGATATGCGCCGAGGTTTGCGAACCGGACCGCAAGGTGCTCATTTCCGGCAAGACCCTTGGTCAGGCCCGGGCCATGATCGGACTCAAGCACAATGATTGGCGGTTGTGCCGACTGCGCAAGGATCTGGTCTATGGCGTCGACGATCTTGTGATTGATGAACTCCAGCTGGGAAACGTAGCTTGCACGGTCTTCCCAGAGTTGCTTCTGGAACTCGAATTGATTTGAAATCACAGCGTTGCGCAGTACGTTACCGTCGCGATCAAACAGATACGGGTGATGCGGCAGCAGGAAGTGTGCGAGCACGAATTTCGGCCCCGGATCTGCGCCCATCCCGGACAGCGCGTCGAAGTTCGCCAGATGGCAGCGCGCGAGATCTACGCCCGCCTTCGAGTGAAACGCTCCCAGCCAGCTTGCCTCGGCAACAGCCCGCACGAACTCGCTTGAATAAACCCCATGCTCACAGCGAACCTCCCTGTCCGCGTAGGGATTGACCGACGTTGCACCCCACGTGGACCTAAGGTGTACCAGCTTGTAGCCGCGTTCCCTCAAGAAACGCGCCGTCAGGCTGTTGCGAATGCTGTCGTATGCCAGCGTACGGTCAACGTTCTTCGGGCCGAGGTGGCCTGCGAGGAATTCATGCGGGTAGCCGAGGTTCAGAGTCGACGCAATCGAGAGGAACGTCCAGTTGTAGTTCGACGAACTCTGCTCCGAAATACCGAAGCCGCGGGCGCGCAACTGATCGAGGAACGGCTGGTTGTCAAACCCGTAGTAGCGCTCAAGAACATCCTGTCGCGCGTATCCGTCCAACACGATGAAGTAGACGTCGGGCCGCGAGGCTGGGCCCGTGGGCTTGTCGCCGCTCGCACTTGAACCGGCAGCGAGTCGCGCGCCTTGCCCAGCCTTGAACATTCCCACCGCAGGTGCGGACAAGGCCACGAGTAGTAGTGTGACGGCCGCAAAGTTCAGTCCCTTGGCGAGTCCCGGCCCTCCCAGCGACTTCGACCGGGCAATGAGCCACGCCCCGGCCAGCGCCATGCCACCCCAGACGAATGCAAGCCAGAGTCGAGCGCCGGGAACAAGGTCCAGAACGTTCGGCGTGGCCTCGTCTCCAAGGCGCAGCGAAATCACCAGCGAATCTATCCAGCCGCTGACCTGCCCGTACATGAAGAACATCACTATCAGAAGCGTCACCCCGTACCCGGCGGTCAAACTCGAACTGGCCATCAGGCGCAGTAGCGCATAGGCGGACACTGCAGCCAGAACCGAAATGGCCGTAACTGCCGCCGCAGTCCCCAACGTGACCTGCCCAGGATTGCCTGCGGCAAGAAACAATACCGGGTACGCAGCCAGCAATGGCACGAACAGGGGTATGGCTTTGTCTGACTTGATCACCGGTCGAATTACCTTGTCTGCTGCCGGAATGTTCCTGACTGACCAGGGTCACCAGAAATGGAAATCACCTTTCCGCTTCATTGGCATGCGCCAGATTACGTCATATCGAGCGAGGCAGATTGTGAACAGACTCTCAGTGCTCGCTCGGGCTTGCGATATTGGCAGACTGCCTCCGGCGTCGGTCCTCGAGGAAGTTCTCCCAATCCGCGTCGATCCGGGGCCAGTCCTCCCGCGAAGTAACGACAGCGGTGTGCAGCTCGCCCTTGTAGTGTTCCTGCATCGCATCCCAGAGTCGCTGTGCCGTCGGCTCATCGTCGAGCGGCCGCTCCAATAGCAGTCGACCATGCTTCTTCGGGAAGTCGAAGTACAGATACTGGTGCGCGTAGGGGCCCGCCGGAATTGCCGCGAGCAATTGATCCCTGGTGAAGGCCGCGCGCTCCTTGTACGCGAGCGCCAGAGGAGCATAGTCGGTCCGAATGTGCAGCCGCGTGGTCTCGGGGTCCACCACGAAGAACATGGAGTTCTGCCGGGCCGTACCCGCCTCATCGACCCCACCACCGGGCGCAGGTAGCACCCTCAGATCCGTTTCTGTGTAGCGAACCGGGTCGGGATCGGAATCGATCCCATCGTGGCCCGACTCCAACAGCGGGAGCAGCGACTGACCGTTCGCGTGCAGCGGGTCGCCACCGATGCCCAGGAAGTCGAGGATGGTTGGAGAGATGTCCTCTACTGTCACCGGATAGCGAAACTCGCCGCCGTCACTGCCGAAGCCCCTGCGTCGGGCCGAAAGCTCCGGAATCCCAGCAATACCTGGTACTGCGACTTGGACAATACGCTCTGGCCATGCCCGTTGATCTCCATCTTGATCGGCGCCTTCATCCCCTCGACCAGGAATGTATCGTCGGAAAAAAATGAATCCGAGCGCAGGCCCAGAGCTTCGCCGTGATCGGAAAGCACGATGACCAGCGCATTCCGCAATGCACCCTTTTTCTCGAGGACGTCTCACCAATTCACCAAACATCTGGTCCGCAGTCTGCAATCCGATCCGGTACAGGGGCCGGTCTTCCTCATAGGCTGGCGTGGAAACGCCGAATGGCGTGCCGGCCGTGTAGTACGGCCAGTGCGCGGCAGTCAGGTGCGAGATGAAAAGCGTCGGCCCGTCGAACGAGACTTCGCGATCGAGGCGTTCGACGAATGTCTCCGGCTCGAACATCGTCGCGGCACCGCGATTGGCGTACGAAAACGGGAACAACCACTTGCCGAGCCGGGTATTGACGACCATCGAGGGCAACGGCAGCTCGTTGTAGGTCCCGATGATGAAATCGGAGGCTCCGATGCGTGGAGTAACGACCTGGTCGAATCCGTAGGTCTCGTCGAAATTCGCGAATCGGACTTCGTCGGTCGAATAGATCGTGCGGTATCCGGCCTTCCTCAGGACATCCCCGATCGTGGGGTTGGCACTCACAGTCGAGCGCTCGGCCAGGTTGAATCGTGCTCCCGTCACGGTCGGCGAACGTCCGGACAGTATTGCGACCCAGGACGAGAATGTCCGCGCCGCTGGGCGTCGTCGCGTCGGAGAAGATATCCGCCTTCGCCAGGAAACGATCCAGGTTCGGCGTGACCCCGCTGCCGCCGAAACGTCGCATCTGCTCCAGTCGCAGCGAATCGATGCCGAGAATGATGATGTTGGGCCGACCGGCCGTGGACGCGGCCGCGACCCCTGACCGGTCCGCTGGCCACAACAGCGTGATTGCCGCCAGCAGCGCCGCCGCGGAAGCCGCCCAGAGCGACCGACGTCGCGCTGTCCTGCCGGACCGAACGTAAAGCAGCAGGGCCGCGCGACCCAGTACCAGCAGGCAGAGGCCGAAACCGGCATAGTAGGCGACCTGCCCGATCGGCCACGGTCCCGCAGGGGCCGCGACTGCGTCATGGTAGTAGGCCCCGATCAGCGTGCGCGGATACCACAGGGCGTTGTAGACGATCGCGATTCCGGCAAGCACGCAGAACCAGCCGACCACGATTCGTCCAAACTTGGCCCGTGCCGTCGGTGAGAATATGGCTGTCGCGCACGCCAGCAGCCAGGTCACGCAGGCAAAAACGACGTGCAGCAGGACCAGCGTGACGAGGAAGGAGGCCACCTCCCAGGCGATCTTTCCGGACCAGGCATCCCCGGATGCCGCGCGCATGACGTCCGTCGACGCGATGCGATCCAGCAGGCTGGTGGCCGAGGTGTACGCTGTCGCGATCAGGAAAAAGATCCACAGCGCAACTGCGATAACCGCTCCGCGAATCAAGCGATCGCGCGGCGGCAGCAGCCCTTCGAATACGTGTTCCCCTGCTCACTCATGTCTTCGTCACCTGCATGGATGCCCTGACGGTCGGCCGCGCCCCTGGACGGGCGGCGAATCATAACCAGCTTATTGTTAACCGACCGCAGGCTTCCTGACTGCAGACCGGTTCTCAATCAGGAACGAAATGGACAGCGCGGCCACTGCGGCGCAACTATCGGGTCACGATGGACACTTCGTGTCAGTTGCCGACAGTGCTTGTCACAACCCGCAATTCCAGGGACCGGCCACGACCTCGGTCGTGACGATTAAGTCCTTTTAAAACAATTACTTGAAGCACTGATAGGGCAATTGGCACGGATGTTGCTTTACTCCAGTGCAGGCACCACGCCGCTGTTTCGTTGAATCAACAAGGAGTCCGCAATGCTCAAGTCCATCCAGAAGGGTTTTACCCTCATCGAATTGATGATCGTCATCGCGATCATCGGCATCCTGGCCGCCATCGCCATCCCGCGTACCAGGACTACGTGATCCGCTCGCAGGTCTCGGAAGGCCTGACCATGGCCTCGGCGGCCAAGGCTTCCGTGTCCGAGTTCTATGCGAACCGCGGCGACTGGCCGTCGGGCAACAGCGCAGCTGGTCTGGGCAACGCCATCGACGATCAACGGCAAGTACGTCGTCCAGCATCACTGTCGATGACGGCGGCATCACGGTCGACCTACGGCGACGAAGTGAACACGAAGATCGCCGGCTCGACGATCGGCCTGACGCCGGGCGCCAGCGTCAATGGCGACGTGATCTGGAAGTGCGGCAATGCTGACGATCCGTCGGGCTGGCGGCAGCCAACTCGGTGCTGCTGCGACGACCAGCCTCGAGAACAAGTACATGCCGTCGTCCTGCCGTCCGGTAACTAAGCAGTCGACGGCAGCCCGGGCACGGACGCCCGGGTTCGCTCCCGAAGCCCCCGCCTCGTGCGGGGGTTTCCTTTTCTGACCCTGCTACCCAGCCTCCCCGGGGCGTCCCGCCGGCCAAATGTGTCGCAAGGCACAAAAATCGAGGTCCCGGGGGCCGGTATTGACCCATGGCGACTTAACATTTGCTAGCCTTGCCGACATCGACAGCCACCATTTACGGACGGCTCGCGTGGCCAGCCCTATGCCCGACTTATGAATGATCTCGCGTTGTCCCAGTCCCTGGGTGGCCAGCAGGCCCTGCAGGGGCTGCCCCAGCGTCTCGTCGCCGACGGCCTGGTCGGGGACGGCGCCATGGTCGAGGCCATCGCGGCCGCCAAGGAGCGGCGCGTCGGAGTCGTAAGTTACCTGGTCGACCACAACATCGCCGACGCGCGCGAAATTGCCATCGCGGCCTCGCAGGAGTTCGGCGCCCCGCTGCTCGACCTCGACGCGATCAACCCGGACATCGAGACCATCCGCGTCGTCAGCGACAAGCTGCTGCGCAAGCACCACGTGCTGCCGCTGGTAAAGCGTGGCAAGAAGCTGTTCCTGGGCATCTCCGATCCGACCAACCTGCACGCACTCGACGAGGTCAAGTTCGCCACGGGACTCTCGGTCGAGGCCGTCGTGGTCGAGGACGGCAAGCTCACGCAGATGCTCGCCCGCGCGCTCGAGCAGGTGGACACCTCGATGCCCGAACTCGCGGGCGACGATTTCGAGATGGACAGTCTCGAGACCAGCGCGGGCGACGAAGAAGGCGAAGCCGGCAGCGTGGACCGCTCCGACGTCGACGACGCACCGGTCGTGCGCTTCGTCAACAAGGTGATGCTCGATGCCATCCGGCGCGGTGCCTCCGACATCCATTTCGAGCCCTACGAGCGTTCCTACCGAATCCGCTTCCGGCTCGACGGCGTGCTGAAGGAGGTCGCGAACCCGCCGGTGCAGCTCGCGATCAAGCTTGCGGCGCGCCTCAAGGTCATGTCGCGGCTCGACATCGCCGAGCGACGCGTCCCGCAGGACGGTCGCATCAAGATGAAGATCTCGAAGAGCCGCTCAATCGATTTCCGCCTGAGCACCTGCCCGACGCTGTTCGGCGAAAAGATCGTGATGCGTATCCTGGATTCGTCGAGCGCCATGCTCGGCATCGATTCGCTGGGATACGAGGGCTTCCAGAAGAAGCACTACATGGACGCGCTCGCGCGGCCGCACGGCATGATCCTCGTCACCGGTCCGACCGGCAGCGGCAAGACCGTCTCCTTGTACACGGGGCTCTCGATCCTCAACACCGAGGACACCAACATCTCGACGGCCGAAGACCCCGTCGAGATCATGCTGCCCGGCATCAACCAGGTGCAGATCAACCCGAAGGTCGGCCTGACCTTTGCCGGCGCGCTGCGCGCGTTCCTGCGCCAGGACCCGGACGTCATCATGGTCGGCGAAATCCGCGACCTCGAGACCGCGGAAATCGCCATCAAGGCGGCCCAGACGGGCCACCTCGTGCTCTCGACGCTGCACACCAACGACGCCCCGAAGACGCTGACCCGCCTGGTCGACATGGGCGTCAAGCCCTACGCCATCGCGACTTCCGTGGCCCTGATCATCGCGCAGCGCCTCGCACGCCGCCTCTGCAGCAACTGCAAGAAGAAGCTGGACGTTCCGGACGACGCGCTGGCCAAGGAGGGCTTCGGCCAGGACGAAATCGCGAACGGCATCCAGATTTTCGGGGCCGTCGGTTGCAGCAACTGCACGGACGGGTATAAGGGCCGAACCGGCCTGTACGAGGTGATGCCGGTGACCGAGGAAATCGGTCGCATCATCATGGAGGGCGGCAACGTGATGCAGATCAAGGAGGCGGCGGCACGCGAAGGCGTGTGGAGCCTGAGGCGGGCGGGCCTGAAGAAGGTCCGCGACGGCATCACGACGCTGGAAGAGATCAACCGCGTAACCGTCGATTGAGCGGAACAGGCAGGTAAGACATGGCCGAATCGGTCGCAGTGAAGCAGTTTCCCTACCTGTGGGAAGGGAAGGACAAGAAAGGCAACCGCGTCAAGGGCCGGGGCCTGGCCCGGGACGAATTCGACCTGCGCGCGTCGCTGCGACGCCAGGGCATCGCGCCAACGAAAGTGCGCAAGGAAAGCAGCCTATTCAAGGGCGAAGGCAAGGTAACGGCCGAGGACATCGCGGTCTTCGCGCGCCAGCTCGCGACGATGCTCAACGCCGGCATCCCGATGGTTCAGGCCTTCGAGATCATCGGTGTCGGCAACGACAAGCCCGCCGTGCAGAAACTGGTGCTGGCCATCAAGTCGGACATCGAGACCGGCAATTCGCTGCACCAGTCGCTCGGCAAGCACCCGCTCCATTTCGACGACCTGTTCACCAACCTGGTCGAGGCGGGCGAGCACGCCGGTGCCCTCGAGGCCGTGCTCGAGAAGATCGCCACGTACAAGGAAAAGACCGAGGCGCTGAAGAAGAAGATCAAGAAGGCGCTGTTCTACCCTGCCGCGGTGCTCGCGGTCGCGGTGATCGTGACGGTGATCCTGCTGATCTTCGTGATCCCGCAGTTCGAGAGCCTGTTCAAGGGCTTCGGCGCGGACCTGCCGGCGTTCACGCAGATGGTCATCAACATGTCGCGCTGGATGCAGGACAACGGCCTGTACCTCGGCGCCGTCGTGGGTGCCGCCGTGTTCGTGTTTGGTTACTTCTACAAGCGCTCGCGGCCGATGCGCCAGTTCATCGACCGACTGGCGCTGCAGGTCCCGGTGATCGGCCCGATCCTGAAAAAGGCCGCCATCGCGCGATTCGCACGCACGCTGGCCACGATGTTCAGTGCCGGCGTACCGCTGGTCGAGGCGATGAAGTCGGTCTCGGGCGCCACCGGCAACATCGTCTACCAGGACGCCGTGCTGAAGATGCGCGACGAGATCTCCACCGGCATGCGCATGCAGCGCGCGATGGACAATACCGGCCTGTTCCCCAACATGGTCGTGCAGATGATCGCGGTGGGCGAGGAATCCGGCTCGCTGGACGAGATGGCCAGCAAGGTGGCCGATTTCTATGAAGCCGACGTCGACGCGGCCGTGGACGGCCTCTCGAGCCTGCTCGAACCCCTGATCATGGTGATCCTGGGCGTGCTGGTCGGCGGCCTCGTGATCGCCATGTACCTGCCGATCTTCAAGTTGGGCGCGGTCATCTGACGCTGTTCGAAGTCCTCGGTTCCGGAACCGCGCTGCTGGTCGGCTGCGCGTTCCTTCTCTCGTTGCTGGTCGGCAGCTTCCTGAACGTGGTGATCCACCGCCTGCCGGTGATGCTCGACCGCCAGTGGCGGGCGCAGGCGCAGGAGACACTGGCATCCGACGCGGCCCCTGCGCACGGCGAGGCGATGCTCACGGCAGGCGACGAAACCGCACAGGTGCAGGAGGCTTTCTCCCTTGACTACGCACCGGTAACCGAGGACAGGGCCGATTCTGATACAGCGGGCGAGCAGCGATACAACCTCGTCGTCCCCCGCTCCGCCTGCCCTCACTGCGGCGCGAGGATCAAGGCGCACCAGAACATCCCGGTATTGAGCTACCTGCTGCTCGGCGGCAAGTGCGCGATCTGCGGCGCGCGCATCTCCCCACGTTACCCAGTCGTGGAACTGGCGACGGCACTGCTCTCGGCGGCGGTCGTGTGGCGCTACGGCTGGGCTTGGCAATCCATCGCGGCGATGGCGTTCACCTGGGCGCTGGTGGCGCTCACCGTGATCGACCTCGACCACCAGATCCTGCCCGACGTGATCACGCTGCCGTTGATGTGGCTGGGGCTGCTGGCGAGCCTCGCATGGCATCCCGGTCCCGCGCTCGCGATCCCGGTGGATCCGTGGTCGGCGATCATCGGCGCGGCGGCCGGGTACCTGAGCCTGTGGCTGCTGTACTGGGCGTTCAGGCTGCTCACCGGCAAGGAAGGCATGGGCTACGGCGATTTCAAGCTGTTCGCAGCCTTCGGCGCGTGGATGGGCTGGCAGATGCTGCCGCTGATCATCCTGCTCTCGGCCTTCACCGGCGCGGTGGTCGGCCTGGTGCTGGTCGCGCTGCGCGGCCGCGACCGCAACCTGCCAATCCCGTTCGGGCCATATCTCGCCGCCGCCGGCTGGATCGCGCTGATGTGGGGCCCGCAGCTGGTCGGCGGTTACCTGCACTTGTCCGGCCTGGATTACTGATCGACTGCCGTTCGGCGCGGCAGCCGACGCTTGACAGTGGTAAGGACAATCCCTACCGTAAGGAATATCCTTACTGTGAGTCCCGCTGTGATTACCAGCAAGTTGAGCAGCAAAGCGCAGACGACCATTCCGCAACCGATCCGTGCGGCGCTGCGACTGCGGGAGGGCGATGAACTGGTCTACGACATGCAGGGAGACCGGGTCGTCATCTCCAAGGCGCAGCAGATCCGGGACGGCGATGACCCGTTCAGGACGTTCAGCGAATGGGATTCGGCTGCGGACCGAAAGGCCTATGGCGGTCTTTGAGCAGGGCGACGTCGTCAAGGTTCCGTTCCCCCATACGGATCGATCAACGCGGCAATCACGCCCGGCGCTGGTCGTTTCAACTGCATCGCCGCAGGAAAGCCACAAGCTCGTCTGGGTTGCGATGATCACCAGCGCGGAAAACCGCGGTTGGTCGGGCGACGTTTCCGTCACGCACCTTTCGCTTGCCGGACTCCCGGCCCCCTCGTTGATACGCACGGCAAAGATTGCGACGATCCACGCCGGCGATGCGACCAAGCTCGGAAAAATATCCGCCACATCCCTCCGCAAGGTGCTCGGGGCGATTGGACGGAACGTCGGCTTCCAACTCTGAGAGGTCGAGCCGCTGCGCGCTGCAATCCCGCGACCACCGCTGCGTCTTCCTGGCTGCACGCGCAGAGGCTGACGTGCCCTCCTTCCGCATCGCACTGACCGGCGGCATCGCGAGCGGCAAGTCCACGGTGGCCGAGCTGTTCGGTGCGCTCGGCGTGCCGGTGATCGACACCGACGTGATCGCGCGACAGGTGGTGGAGCCGGGCCAGCCCGCGCTTGCGCAGGTGGTCGCGGCATTCGGTGCGGAGGTGCTGGACGCTTCGGGCCGCATCGACCGCCGCCGCATGCGGCAACGCATCTTCGCCGACCCGGACGCGCGGCGGCGGCTCGAAGCCATCCTGCACCCGGCGATACGCGCGGAGATGGAACGACAATCGCTTGCCGCGGGTGGGCCCTATCAGCTGCTGGTGATCCCGCTGCTGGCCGAGGCCGGCCGCCGCGACCACGTGGACCGCGTGCTGCTGGTGGACGTGCCGGAGGAAACCCAGGTACAGCGACTGATTGCGCGCGACGGCGTCACGCGCGAGCAGGCCCGCGCGTCGCTCGAGGCCCAGGCGAGCCGCGCTGCGAGGATGGCGCTGGCCGACGACGTGCTCGTCAACATGGGCAGGCTCGACGAACTCCGGCAAGCCGTCGCGAACCTGGACGCGAATTACCGGGAACTCGCCGATGCGTAAGATACCTCCCGGCCAGGGCGCGCTCTTGTTTCCCGGGCAGCAGTCCGAGCAACACGACGAGACCACTTTGCCCAAGGCCATCCGGCCGGCCGCGCCGGAACCGCTCCCGCAGCCGCCCCAGCGGTTGTGCGGCTCCGACGCCGTAGAGCAGAATACCGGGATGAATGCGAACGAGGCTGTAACGCCTTCGGCGGGGCCGGCTGCCCGCATGGTCTTCCATGAGCAACCGCTGAACGAGCGGATGCGCAATTTCCTGCGCCTCGATTTCCTGTACCAGCAGGCGGTTCACCATCACACCAAGGCCGATCCATGGTCCACCCGCGCCGCAGTGTCGGCGCTGCTCGAGATCCTCACGGTCACGCAGCGCGGCGATGTTCGTGGCGAGGTACTGAAGGAACTCGAGCGGCAGATGACGCAGCTCGCGGCGTTCAACAGCCGGCCGGGTGTCGACGCGGCGCGGCTGCGGATGCTGCTCACGAAGCTGCACAGCATGCGTGAGGCGCTCGCGACGGTGGGCGCGCTGTTCATGCAGCCACTCCGCGATTCCGAGTTCCTGAACGCGATCAAGCACCGCAGCACGATCCCCGGCGGCACCTGCGAATTCGACCTGCCGAACTACACTCACTGGCTCAACCTCCCCGACGAGATACGCGGCGCGGATTTTTCGCGCTGGCTGGCGATCATCCGCCCGCTCGGGGATGCCGTCGGCGAACTGCTGTGGATGACGCGCGAGCAGGCGCGCTCGCGCCCCGAGGTGGCGCCGGGCGGCGTGTTCCACCTGACGCTCGACCGCGACATTCACACGCAGATGATCCGGATTGCGCTGCCGGTCGGGACCGAAATCTATCCCGAGATCAGCGGCAGCCACCACCGCTGCAGCATCCGCTTCCTCTACTGGCATGATCCGGTCAATCGACCGGTGCAGGCGGCGGAGGACGTTCACTTCACGCTGTCGGTCTGCACCTGAGACGCGGCCGCACTCTCCCTGCGCGATGCCGACCGTTTACTGCCCTACCTGCCAGCGCCCGGTCGAGTGGTCCGAGGCCTCGCCGTCCAGGCCGTTCTGCAGCGACCGCTGCAAGCTGATCGACCTTGGCGCGTGGATCGCCGAGAAACACGTGATACCGGGTGAGGAAATCTCTTCGACGGCGAATGAGGACGACGGCTCGGGCGAGCGCCCGTTGAACGCGTGAAGCCTGTCCGAAGGACCGGGCGAGCGTCTGGCCTGAAGGCTGGGCCGGGACGCTGGCCAGGTCATCGCCTGGCGCGTTGAGGGGCTGCGTGCTGGAGGACTGCCGTTGTCGAACGGCACGCAGTCGCCTTGCGCTCAGCGCGTGCCGGCGCGGGCGCCACGTTCCAGCAGCGCATCGATCATCGGCTGGTCGGCTTCCAGGATATCTTCGGATGCGAGCTGCCCGGGCCGCACCCATTTGAGCGCCTGGCCGTCGAGCCCGCGCGGTTCACCGCTCCACGACGTGACCAGCCACAGGTCGAGGCGCACGATCCTGTCGGGGTAGGCATGTGAATAGCGGATGAGGCGCTCGGCGTCGTGAACCTCGACGCCCAGCTCCTCGCGCAGTTCGCGCGCGAGTCCGTCCCGGGCGTCCTCGCCAGCGCCGATCTTGCCGCCAGGAAACTCCCAGCGCCCGGCCAGTGCCTTTCCCTCCGGCCGTTGTGCGATCAGCACGCGACCCTGCGGGTCGAACAGCGCGCCGGCCACGACCTCCAGGAAAATGGGGACATTCCCCTTTTCGGAGGGGAATGTCCCCATTTTCCTATGCTTCGCGGGCGATCTGGCCGTGGCAGTGCTTGAACTTGCGGCCTGAACCACAGGGGCAGGGTTCGTTGCGTCCGACCTTGCGGCCGTCGCGCACCACCTGGGACACGGCGTCGGGCGCCGCGCCCGGCATGCCGCCCGCGAAAGGGCCTCCGGGGGGCACGGCGGATCCGCCGGCGGCCACCTCGGGCCCGACCGGACCGGCATCGTTCGAGATCACCGACTGCGGCGCGGCGTGCTGGAGTTGCAGCTTGCGCGCCATCTGGCGCTCGCGCTCGCGCTCCTGCTCCTCGATCTCCGCCTCGCTGCGAACCTGCAGCCGCGACAGCAGCGAGATCGCGTCGTGCTTGATCCGGTCAAGCAGCGCGCCAAACAGTTCGAACGCCTCGCGCTTGTACTCCTGCTTCGGATTCTTCTGCGCATAGGCGCGCAGGTGAATGCCCTGCCGCAGGTAGTCCATGGCCGCGAGGTGCTCGCGCCAGTGCTTGTCGATCTCCTGCAGCATCACGGCCTTCTCGAGGTGCACCATCACGGGTCCGCCCACCTGCTCGACCTTCTGCTGGTACGACGCCTCGACCGCCTTGACGACGCGCTCGCGCAGCCCTGCCTCGGCGATCTCGTGGTCCGCCTCGAGCCAGGCCTTCGGCTGGACCTCGACCTGGAACTCACGTCCGATCGCCTCGGCGAGCCCGTCGAGGTTCCAGGTGTCCTCGACGCTTTCGCGAGGAACGTACTGGTCGATGATGCCGTTCACGACCTCTTCGCGGATGCCCGTGACCGCGTCGGAAATGCTGTCCGCCGCCATCATCTCGGTCCGCTGCTGGTAGATCACCCTGCGCTGGTCGTTCGCGACGTCATCGTACTCGAGCAGGTTCTTGCGCAGGTCGAAGTTGTAGGCCTCGACCTTGCGCTGGGCGCGCTCGATCTGGCGCGAGAGCATCCGGCTCTCGATCACCTCGCCTTCCTTCATGCCCGCGGTGGTGAGCCAGCGCTTGGTGCGATCGGGGTCGCCAAAGATCCGCATCAGGTTGTCTTCGAGCGACAGGTAGAACCGGCTCGAGCCCGGGTCTCCCTGGCGGCCCGAGCGGCCGCGCAACTGGTTGTCGATGCGGCGCGATTCGTGGCGCTCGGTGCCCACGATGTGCAGGCCGCCGGCGGCGACGACTTCCTCGTGGCGCTTCTGCCAGTCCGCGCGCACGCGCTCGAGCGTCGCCTCATCGGCATTCTCGAGCTGTGCAATCTCGACCTTGAGGTTGCCGCCGAGCACGATGTCGGTGCCGCGGCCCGCCATGTTGGTCGCGATGGTCACCATGCCCGCGCGTCCGGCCTGCGCGACGATCTGCGCCTCCCGCTCGTGCTGCTTGGCGTTCAGCACCTCGTGCGCGATACCCTGCTTCGTGAGTTCGCCCGACAGCAGCTCCGATGTCTCGACCGAGGTCGTGCCCACCAGCGCGGGCTGCCGGCGCTTCGAGCACTCGCGGATATCCTCGATGATCGCCTCGAACTTGTCCTTCTGCGTCAGGTAGACGAGGTCCGGCGCGTCGTCGCGGATCATCGGCCTGTGCGTCGGGATCACCGCGACTTCGAGCCCGTAGATCGCCTGGAACTCGAACGCCTCGGTATCCGCCGTGCCGGTCATGCCGGCGAGCTTTGCGTACATGCGGAAGTAGTTCTGGAACGTGATCGAGGCGACCGTCTGGTTTTCCTCGCGCACGTTCACGCGTTCCTTTGCCTCGATCGCCTGGTGCAGGCCGTCGGACCAGCGACGCCCGGGCATCGTGCGCCCGGTGAACTCGTCGACGATGATCACCTCGCCGTTCCTGACGATGTACTCGACGTCGCGGCGGTAGAGCGCGTGCGCCCTGAGCGCCGCGTTCAGGTGGTGCATCAGCCGGATGTTGGACGGGTCGTAGAGGCTCTGGCCTTCCTGCAGCAGGCCGGCCTTCAGGAACAGCTGCTCGACGTGCTCGTGGCCTTCGTCGGACAGGTGGACCTGCTTGCCCTTCTCGTCCGCCCAGTAGTCGCCCTCACCCTCCTCTGACTCCTGCGCCTTCAGGCGCGGGACGAGTTCGTTGATGCCTGCGTAGAGCTCGGTGCTTTCCTCGGCCGGACCGGAAATGATCAACGGCGTGCGCGCTTCGTCGATCAGGATCGAGTCCACCTCGTCCACGATCGCGAACGCGAGCGACCGCTGCATGCGGTCCTCGAGCCGGAACGCGAGGTTGTCGCGCAGGTAGTCGAAGCCGAGTTCGTTGTTCGTGCTGTAGGTGATGTCCGACGCGTAGGCTTCGCGCTTTTCCTCGGCGGACTGGCCGGCCTTGACCACGCCCACGGTCAGCCCGAGGAAGCGGTAGATCGGGCCCATCCACTCGGCGTCGCGGCTCGCGAGGTATTCGTTGACCGTCACGATGTGGGTGCCCGTGCCGGGCAGCGCGTTCAGGTAGGCGGCGAGCGTCGCAACCAGCGTCTTGCCCTCGCCGGTGCGCATCTCGGCAATCTTGCCGGCGTGCAGCACCATGCCGCCGATCAGCTGCACGTCGAAGTGCCGCAGGCCGAGCGTGCGCCAGGAAGCCTCGCGAACCACCGCGAACGCCTCGGGCAGCAGGTCGTCGAGCGCCTTGCCCGCGGCCAGTTGCTCCCGGAACAGGCGGGTCTTGTCGGCAAGCTCGGCGTCGGAGAGCGCCTGCAGCGCGGGCTCGAGTGCGTTTATCCGGCGGACGATGCCGTTGTACTGGCTGATGAGCCGCTGGTTGCGGCTACCAAAGATTCGGGCGAGCCAATTGGCCACTGGGGCTCCGGAAAGAAAACTGCGTGGAAAGCCGTGAATTTTACATCAATGCGGCCGGCATTTAGCGGATAGTGAGGACGAAATCGGCGGCTGCAAGCCGCCTGTCGTGCTCCGGGTGACGGTTCGCCCGCCCGGGGTCAGTCCCCCATGTACCGCGTCGGGTTGACCGACCGGCCGTTGCTCTCGACCTCGAAGTGCACGTGCGTGCCGGTCGAACGCCCGGTGCTGCCGATGATCGCAATCGCCTGGCCCTTCTGCACCGTCTCGCCGCCACGCACGAGATTCCTGGCGTTGTGGCCATACAGCGTGACGTAACCGGTCGGGTGCGTGATTTCCACCACGTTCCCGTACCCGGTCTTGAACCCTGCGAACGATACGATTCCAGGGCCGGTCGCAATCACCTTGCTGCCCGGTTCGGCCGCGATATCGACACCCTTGTGGAACGCGGCGTGTCCCGTGATGGGGTCGGAGCGGAATCCGAAATGCGACGATATCCACCCGCCGATCACCGGCAGGCCGCCGGGCAGGATGCGTTCACCGAGCTGGCGCGTGGACATCAGGCTCTCGAGCACGGTCAGCTGGCGCTCGCGGTCGGCGAGCTGGCTCTCCAGCGCGTCGAGCACCATCGCAAGCTCCGGCACCTGCGCCGAACCCGACGGCAGTTCGCCGCCCTCCGGACCGCCGGCCGGTGGCGGCTTGTCGAAGTCGAATTCTCCGCGGTCGAGGTTGGCCAGGTCGGTGATGCGACGACCGAGCGCGTCGAGCCGGATCAGGTGGGCGTTCATCATGCCGACGCGCGAAGCCAGCGCATCGACATTGCCCTGCAGCCGGCCACGCGCCGCCTCGATGTCCAGGCGCTGTCGCGCCAGCGTGCTGGCGAGTTGCTCGCTCTCCATCGGCCCGCCGACGACGAGGCCGATCGATACGCCGGCCCCGAACAACAGGGAAACGGCCAGCAGCGCGATTCCGGCGACCGCTGCCAGGACTCTCAGGGCGCGACAGGTCCAGCTGCCGCACTTTTCCGGTGCGGCTCGAAACGAATTTGAATTTCATCGCGGCAAGGAACCCCGTGGCTGCCGATGTCAGAGCAGTCGACGCCCACCCAGGCGGGCAACGCTACTCGGCGATTCGAAACAGGTACCCGACAAGTGGCCGAATGCAACATTCGACCGCCGACGTCTTTGTTGTTGGCGACCGGAAAGTGGACCCACCCAGTCGAGAGGCCGCACACTATGCAGGATTCGTCCTCGGCTGGCAATCTATAGTTAGACTTTTTGTATACAGTACATCGCGCATGGCGAACACGCTGAAACCCCTGTTTGGCGGCTCGAGTCCCGGACTCGAGCAACTCGCGAAGCGCGCGGCCGCGGCCGATCGGCTGACGACCATCGTCCGGCGCGAACTGCCCGGGGAACTCGGGGCCCACGTGGTCTCGGCCGTCCGGCGCGACGACGACCTGGTCATCATCGTTGATTCGGCCGCGTGGACGGCTCGCGTGCGCTACGCAGGCCCGCACATGAAGCAGCAGCTCGCCGGGCTCGGCGAGGCGGTGACGGGGAAAGTCAGGGTGCGGGTGAGGGGGCGGGAGAAGGCGACGGCGCAGTAGCCGTCAGGCTGTCGCCGCAGCAGCCGCCACGTACGAAACAGGCGCGTCCTGCAGCGTTTCGAACGTCACGTCTTCCCACGCCGCGCTGTCCGCAATGAGCGTGCGCAGCAGCAGGTTGTTCAGCCCGTGGCCCGACTTGTAGCCGCTGAACTCGCCGATCAGGCCGTGGCCGAGCAGGTACAGGTCGCCGATCGCGTCGAGCACCTTGTGCTTCACGAACTCGTCCTCGTAGCGCAGGCCGTCCTCGTTCAGGATCCGGTAGTCGTCGAGCACGATGGCGTTGTCGAGGTTGCCACCGAGCGCCAGGTTGTGCGAGCGCATGTATTCGAGGTCGCGCATGAACCCGAAGGTCCGCGCGCGGCTCACTTCGCGCAGGAAAGTCGTGGTCGAAAAATCCATCGACGCGACCTGCGAGCGGCGCTTGAACACCGGGTGGTCGAACTCGATTTCGAAGTTAACCTTGAAACCGTCGTAGGGGTCGAAGCGGGCCCATTTCTCGCCGTCCTCGACCTTGACGCTCTTCAGGATGCGCACGAACTTCTTCGGCGCGTTCTGCTCCTCGATGCCCGCCGACTGCAGCAGGAACACGAAGGGGCCCGCACTGCCGTCCATGATCGGCACTTCACCGGCGGAGAGCTCGATGATCGCATTGTCGATGCCCAGGCCGGCGAGCGCCGAGAGCAGGTGCTCGATGGTCGAGACCTTGGCGCCGTCTTTCGCGATCGTCGTGCCGAGCGTGGTTTCGCCGACGCTCTCGGCACGCGCCGGGATGTCCACCGGTACGTCGAGGTCGGTGCGGCGGAACCAGATGCCGTGGTTGGCCGGGGCCGGCCGCAGCACCATCAGCACTTTCTTGCCCGTGTGCAGGCCGACGCCGGTCGCACGGATCGAGTTCTTCAGCGTTCTCTGTTTCAGCATGCCGGGGTCGTAGCCGCGCGCGTTGCGCGCCCCCTTGAATTGTTAGCTGGGAAGAATATCACAGGACCGGTATAGCGGCATAACATATTGATCCCTAATGACATTTCTGTCGCTCCACGCGCCCGCCAGGAGGACCGCTGGCGGCACGATTTCCGCCCGCCAGCATGGCCTGCCGCCCCGCCGGTCTGGCGGGGTCGCGCAGCCTTCCTCAGTCCGCCTGGCGCCGCAGGAACGCCGGGATGTCCAGGTACGTCTCGCCGCTCGCGTCCGCACGAAGATCGTCGCCGACCGCGCGCTGGCGCCGCCTCAGGTTGGCGGGAGTTTCGTAGTCGGCGTAGCTCTCCGCCGGACGACGATTCGCGCGACCTCCGGCGACCACCTCGACCTTCGGCTGCTCGCGCACCGGAAGCCCACGGACCGCTGCCGGCCGGCCGATGCCGGTCGCGACCACCGTGACACGGATCTCGCCGGTCATCTCCGGGTCGATGACGTAGCCGACCACGACGGTCGCATCCTCCGACGCGTACTGCTTGATCGCGTCGCCGACGACGTGGAATTCGCTGGTGCGCAGGTCCATGCCGGCCGTCACGTTGATCAGCAGGCCGTGTGCGCCCGAGAGGTTCACGTCCTCGAGCAGCGGGCTCGAGATCGCGGCTTCGGCCGCCTCGCGCGCCCGGTTCTCGCCCGTCGCCCTGCCCGAACCCATCATCGCCATGCCGGTCTCGGCCATCACCGTCTTCACGTCGGCGAAGTCGACGTTGATCAGGCCAGGCCTCGTGATCAGCTCGGCGATACCCTGCACCGCACCCTGCAGCACTTCGTTCGCGGACTTGAACGCGTCGAGCAGCGTGGTGTCGCCACCGAGCACCGTGAGCAGCTTCTGGTTGGGAATCGTGATCAGCGAGTCCACGTACTTGCCGAGTTCGCCGATGCCCTGGTCGGCGAGTGCCAGCCGCTTGTTGCCTTCCATCTCGAACGGCTTGGTGACCACGGCGACCGTGAGGATGCCGAGCTCCTTCGCGACCTGCGCGACGATCGGCGCAGCGCCCGTGCCGGTGCCGCCGCCCATGCCGGCGGTGATGAAGATCATGTCCGAGCCGTCGACCATCTCGACGATGCGGTCACGATCCTCCAGCGCGGCCTGGCGCCCGACTTCGGGGTCGGCACCCGCGCCCAGGCCCTTGGTGATGTTCGAGCCGATCTGCAGGCTCATCTTCACCTTCGAGTGCTTCAGCGCCTGGGAATCGGTGTTTATGCAGATGAAGTCCACGCCTTCGATTCCTGAACTGACCATGTGGGTCACCGCATTGCCGCCGCCGCCGCCGACGCCGATGACCTTGATGACGGCCCCCTGATTTTCAGTGTCTGCAAGTACGAACATTTTTTGCTGCTCCGATAAGAAGTGACTAATGACCAGTAATCAGTGCTTCGTGGAAGCCGCCCGCGCAGGCACCTTCCGCAAGTAAATCAAGACTCTCCACCCCGCTCCTCGCCAACCGTTTTCCACCTGCCCTTCTCCGCCGACCGTTTCCCTTCCTTCCGCATCCGTTGACCCTTGCCCGTTTCCTTCAAGCGCCAGTGGCGCTGCCGCGGCATCCCTGCCTGCCCGGCACCGGCCGCGCCCGTCAGAAATTTCCCTTGAACCAGTCCTCCATCCGCTCCAGCACGCTGCGCATGCCCTTGCCGACCGGCACCTTCCTGCTGTGTCGCATGTGGTTCTCGCGCCCGAACAGCAGCAGCCCGACGCCGGTCGAATGGATCGGGTTTCGCACGACGTCGACCAGCCCGCTGACGCCCTGCGGCAGTCCCAGTCGCACCGGGGCGTGGAAGACTTCCTCGGCCAGGTCTATGACGCCTTCCATCTTTGCGCTGCCGCCCGTCAGCACGACGCCGGCGGCGATCAACTCGTCGAAGCCGGAACGCCGCAGTTCGTCCTGCACCAGCGCGAACAGTTCCTCGTAACGCGGCTCGACGACTTCGGCGAGCGTCTGGCGCGCGAGCCGGCGCGCCGGCCGGTCGCCGACGCTCGGCACCTCGATCGTCTCGTCGGGATTCGCGAGCTGCGACAGCGCGCAGGCATAGCGGACCTTGAGTTCCTCGGCGTGGTGCGTCGGCGTCCGCAGGCTGACGGCGATGTCGTTGGTGACCTGGTCGCCCGCGATGGGAATCACCGCCGTGTGCCGGATCGCGCCACCCGAGAACACGGCGATGTCGGTCGTGCCGCCGCCGATGTCCACCAGGCAGACGCCGAGTTCCTTCTCGTCGTCGGCGAGCACCGCGTAGCTCGAGGCCAGCTGCTCGAGCACGACGTCCTCGACCTCGAGACCGCAGCGTTGCACGCACTTGACGATGTTCTGCGCGGCGCTGTCGGCGCCGGTGACGATGTGCACCTTCGCCTCGAGGCGGACGCCGGACATGCCGACCGGCTCGCGGATGCCTTCCTGCGAGTCGATGATGAATTCCTGGGGAAGGATGTGCAGGATCTTCTGGTCGGCCGGGATCGCCACCGCCCGCGCGGCGTCGATCACGCGGTCGACGTCACCCTGCATCACTTCCTTGTCGCGGATCGCGACGATGCCGTGCGAATTGAGCGAGCGCACGTGGCTGCCCGCGATCCCGGCGATCACGGAATGGATCTCGCAGCCGGCCATCAGCTCTGCTTCCTCCACCGCGCGCCGGATCGACTGCACCGTCGAGTCGATATTGACCACCACGCCCTTCTTCAGGCCGCGCGAGGGATGCGAGCCCAGGCCCACGACCTCGATCGTTCCGTCCAGGCCGAGCTCGCCGACGATCGCCACGACCTTTGACGTGCCGATATCGAGCCCGACGATCATGTTCCGTTCAGTCTTTTTAGCCATCGGGTGTCGCGACCTCCTGCGGAGCGACGGCGAGGGCGGAACGCGAGTTCCAGCCGACGCTGAATCCATTTGTGTAGCGCATGTCCACGTAGCTGATCTCGGCGAGCCGCTTTGCGACCAGCGGGCTCGCGAGCCGGATGAATCGCTCGAGGCGCTGGTCGACGGACTGCCGCCCGAGCTTCACGGCGACGCCATTGGCGAGCTCGAGCTGCCAGGCGCCGCGCTCGTCGAACCGCACGCCCGTCAGGCGCAGGCCTGCCTCGAGCAGGCGGCCCTGCGCCTCGAGGTACAGCCGGGCAACGGTGCCCTCGCTGCCTTCGGGACCCTGCAGCAGCGGCAACTCGGGCGGCACGTAGCGCGCATTTCGGATGAAGAGCTCGCCGCGCGCATTCAGCAGCCCCGCCTCGTTCCAGCGCGCCGCGGCCACCTGCTCCGTGACGATGACCCGGACGGCATCCGGCCAGCGGCGGCGCACGACCGCGCGGTCCACCCATGCGATGCGCTGGATGCTGTCGCGGACCTGGTCGAGATTCACCGAGGCGAGGCCGCCGTGCACGACGTCGACGACCGCACTCTCGATTTCCGGCGGCGACACTCGCTGGAAAGCGCCCTCGACGAGCACCCGGCGAACCGGGCGGTCGAGCGCCAGCATCAGCAGCAGCGCGGCCACGGCGAAAGTCGCGACCACGCCGGCCGCGACACCGACCACGCGCCAGTTGACCGCCGGCACCGGGGTCGCTGTCCCGCTGCGCGCCTGCCGGCGATTGCGCTTTTTCCAGAACGCCAGCATCACGCGGCCCCCGGCGTCGGTCGCGCGAGGCTGGTCTCGAGCACCCGCCACACGAGTTCGTCGAATTCGATGCCGCGGCTGCGCGCCGCCTTGGGCACCAGCGAGTGGCTGGTCATGCCGGGCGCGGTGTTCACCTCGAGCAGCCACGACCGGCCCGAGCGGTCGCGCATGAAGTCCACGCGGCCCCACCCGCCGCAGTCCACCGCCAGGAAAGCCGCCAGCGCGAGGCCGCCGAATTCCTGCTCGACCGCGCCGGTCGCGCCAGGGCAGACGAACTGCGTGTCTTCGGCCACGTACTTCGCGTGGTAATCGTAGTACTCACCTGCCGGCACGATGCGGATCGACGGCAGCGCGTCGGCACCCAGGATGGCGACGGTGTACTCATCGCCCTCGATCAACTGCTCGACCAGCAGCGGACCTTCGTAGCGGGCGGCAAGCTCCACGGCCGCGGCGAGATCGGCGTCCCTGAAGCAGCGGCTGATCCCGACGCTCGATCCCTCGCATGCCGGCTTCACGATCACCGGCAGGCCCAGCTTGTGCGCGGCTGCCACGACATCGTCGCCGCGCTCGAGGCTCACGTAGCCCGGCGTCGGAAGCCCGACCGACTGCCACACCTGCTTGGTGCGGATCTTGTCCATCGACAGCGCGGAGCCGAGCACGCCGGAGCCCGTATACGGGATGCCCAGGGCCTCGAGCAGGCCCTGCAGCACGCCGTCCTCGCCCCCGCCGCGGTTGCCGTGGAGGATGTTGAACACGCGGTCGAAACGCCGGCCCGACGGTCCCGTGAGGCCGGCGACGAGCGCGGGGATGCCGTCCACTGCCGCCGCGTCCACGCCCCGGCCGACGAGCGCCTCGAGCACGTTGCGTCCCGAATCGAGCGACACCTCGCGCTCCGACGACGTGCCACCCATCAGCACCGCGACGCGTCCGAAGTCGCGTGGATCCCCTGTGCGGCGCGGCGACAGCGTCACGTGCGTCCCCCGTCCGCGGCGATCCGCGCAAGGGCGCCGGGAAGTTCGTGGGCGGCGGCGCCGATGCTGCCGGCACCCATGGTCAGCACGACGTCGCCATCGTGCGCGAGGTCGGCGAGGGCCTGCGGCATCTCGTCGAGCGACTTGAGCAGCACCGGCTCGACTCGGCCCCGGGAGCGGACCGCGCGGCACAGCGCCTTGCCGTCGGCACCCGGGATCGGCGGTTCGCCAGCGGCGTAGACCTCGGCCACCACCAGCGCATCGGCGCCCGAAAGCACCTGCGCGAAGTCATCGAGCAGGTCGCGCGTGCGCGTGTAACGGTGGGGCTCGAAGACCAGCACGACGCGGCGGTCCGGCCAGCCCTGCCGAACCGCTTCCATGGTCGCTGCAATCTCGGTCGGGTGGTGACCGTAGTCGTCCACCAGCGTGACCCGTCCGGCCGGGACATCGACGTCGCCGAGCCACTGCAGGCGTCGCTCGATACCCTGGAAACCGGCGAGCGCACGCTGGATTGCGCCGTCGTCGATTTCGAGCTCGGTCGCGACGCAGATCGCAGCGAGCGCGTTCAGCACGTTGTGCCGGCCAGGCAGGTTGAGCGAAATCGCCAGCGGATCACGCCCGGGCCGCAGCACGTCGAACATCGATTGTCCGCCGCGGCGCGTCACGTTCAATGCGCGCACGTCCGCCGGCTCGTCGAACCCGTAGGTCAGGTACGGGCGCGCGATTTCCGGCACCAGGCTCGCCGCCTCGGCATCGTCGACGCAGACGATGGCGAGGCCATAGAAGGGCAGGTTGTGCAGGAACTCGACGAAGCTCGACTTGAGCCGGCCGAAATCGCCACCGTGCGTGCCGAGGTGATCCGCATCGACGTTGGTTACGACCGCGATCATCGGCTGCAGGTGCATGAACGACGCGTCGCTCTCGTCCGCCTCGGCGACGAGGTAGCGGCCTGCACCCAGGCGCGCGTTCGAGGCCGCGCTCTTCAGCAGCCCGCCGATCACGAAGGTCGGGTCCTCGCCGCCCTCGGCCAGCACGCTCGCCACCAGGCTGGTGGTCGTGGTCTTGCCATGCGTCCCGGCCACCGCGATCGAGTACCGGAAGCGCATCAGCTCACCGAGCATCTCGGCGCGCTTGACCACCGGGATGCGCTGCGCGAGCGCCTGCGCAACCTCGGGGTTCTCCTGGTTGACCGCGCTCGACACGACGACGACGTCGGCGCCCGCGATGTTCCCGGCGCGGTGACCGATCATCACGCGCGCGCCGAGTTTCTCGAGCCTTCGCGTGGTATCGCCGGCCTTGATGTCGGAACCCTGCACCGAGTAGCCCAGGTTGACCAGCACCTCGGCAATGCCGCACATGCCGCTGCCGCCGATGCCGACGAAGTGGATGGCGTGAATGCGCCGCATCCTGTCCTTCATGCCGCGCCTCCCGCCGCCGCGACGCAGGCATCGGCAAGGCGCTGGTCCGCGTCGGTGATCGCCGCGGCACGCGCGGCCTGCGCCATGCGCGCCAGCCGTGGCCGGCCGGCCTCGAGCAGCTCGCGGAGCTTCGCCGCGAGCGACACCGGCGTGAGTCCCGATTCGGACTGCAGCACTGCAGCGCCGACGCGGACCACGTACTGCGCGTTCCGCGTCTGGTGGTCGTCCACGGCCGCCGGGAACGGCACGAGGACCGCCGGCACGCCCGCGGCCGCGAGTTCAGCGATGGTCAGCGCGCCCGAGCGGCACACGGCCAGGTCCGCCCACCCGTAGGCACCCGCCATGTCGTCGATGAAGGCACGCACGTCCGCCACGATGCCGCGCGCCCGATAGGCCGCCGCCGTCTCCTCGGCGCCCTTCGCGCCCGCCTGGTGAAGCACTTCCGGGCGCAGCCATTCGGGGAGCTCGGAGATCGCCGCTGGCACGACGGTGTTGAGCCGCGCCGCACCCTGGCTGCCGCCGAACACCAGCAGGCGCACCGGGCCCTCGCGCCCCGCGTAGCGGCGTTCCGGGGGCGGGACATTCGCAATTTCGCGACGCACGGGGTTGCCGACCCGCTCGGCCTTCACGCCGTCACCGAAGCTGCCCGGAAACCCCTCCAGCACGCGATCGGCAATGCGCGCGAGCAGGCGATTGGTCATGCCCGCGACGGCGTTCTGCTCATGCACCACCAACGGGGTCCGGGTGAGCCAGGCGGCAACACCGCCCGGCCCGGAAACGAAGCCGCCGGCGCCGAGCACGACGCTGGGCCGATGGCGCCGCACCGCGCGCAGCGCCTGGACCAGCGCCGTCGCCAGCCGGAATGGCGCGGCGAGCAGTGCACCGATGCCCTTGCCGCGCAGTCCGCTCACGCTCAACCACTCGACCGGAATGCCCGCGGCCGGCACCAGGCGCGCCTCGATTCCGCGGCGAGTCCCCAGCCACACCAGGTCGTAGCCACGCTCGCGCAGCACGCGGGCAGTCGCAAGCGCCGGGAAGACGTGTCCGCCCGTGCCGCCCGCCATGATCATTGCCGTCGGACGGGTCATGCGCGACGCACCTCGCGCGAAGCGGCCGCCGGCCGGTCGGCCACCTGTGTCTCGTGGTTGATCCGCAGCAGCAGCCCGAGCACGCCGAGCGTGACCAGCATGCTGCTGCCGCCGTAGGACAGCAGCGGAAGCGTCAGGCCCTTGGTCGGCAGCAGGCCCATGTTGACGCCGATGTTCACGAAGGCCTGCAGGCCCAGCCAGATGCCGATCGAGGCAGCGAGGCAGGACTGGAACTGCAGCCCGGCATCGGCGGCCCGGCGCGAGATCGCAAGCGCCCGGCTGACCAGTACCGCGAACAGCCCGATCACCACGCAGACGCCGACGAATCCGAATTCCTCGGCGAGGACTGCGAACACGAAGTCCGTGTGCGCCTCCGGAAGGTAGAAGAGTTTCTGCACGCTCGAGCCGAGCCCGACGCCGAACCACTCGCCGCGACCGATCGCAATCAGCGACTGCACGAGCTGGAATCCGCTGTCGAACGGATCCTCCCAGGGATTGCGGAACGCAATCAGCCGGCGCAACCGGTAGGGCGAGGTCACGGCCAGCAACGCCATCGCGACGACGCTGCCGACGACCGGCACGAGCAGGTGGTGCAGGCGCACGCCCGCAAGGAACAGCACCGCGAGTCCCGTGGCCATCAGCACCGTGGCCGCGCCGAAGTCCGGCTCGAGCAGCAGCAGGATCGCCGCGGCACCCAGCACGGCAACCGGCTTCATGAATCCCTGGAAGCTGGTGCTGAGTTCCTCGGAGCGCCGCACGGCGTAGCTCGACAGGTAGGTGAGCAGCATCACGCGGGCGAGTTCCGATACCTGGAAGTTCATGAATCCCAGGCGCGCCCAGCGACGACTGCCATTCACCTCGTGGCCGATGCCCGGCAGGAGCACCAGCACCAGCAGTACGAAGGCGCCCACCAGCAGCACCTTCGAGTGCCTTTCCCAGACGCTGGTCGGGATGGCCATCGCCACGAATGCGGCGACCAGGCCCATCATTACGTAGAGCAGCTGCCGCTCGAAGTAGAAGAACGGGTTGCCCGACTCGTGATCGGAGACGCCGATCGATGCCGAGGCCACCATGATGAGCCCGATCAGCAGCAGTGCGGCGACCGTGCCGACGACCCAGCTGTCGAACATGAATCGGCGCGGCTGGCCGCTGGAGCGGGCGTAGGACATGGCGGTGGCGGTCATGCGGCCAGGCCCCTGACCGAGGCGGCAAATTCCTCGCCGCGGTGCGCGTAGTCGCGGAACATGTCGAGGCTGGCGCAGGCCGGCGAGAGCAGCACGGTGTCACCCGGCTGCGCGGCTGCGCGCGCGGCGCGGACGGCCGTCGGCATGTCCGCCACGATCTCCGTGCTGCAGGCGCCGGCCAGCGCCTCGGCAAGCCTCGGGGCGTCGCGACCGATCAGCACCGCGTGCCGCACCTTGCCGCGCAACGCCGCGTGGAGCGCGCCGAAATCCTGCCCCTTGCCGTCGCCGCCTGCGATCAGCACGATCGTCCCGTCCGTTCCCGAGACCGCGGCGACCGTGGCGCCGACATTCGTGCCCTTCGAATCATTGACGAAGTGGATGCCGGCCACGTCCGCGACCCACTGCGCCCTGTGCTCGAGCCCGCCAAAGGCCGCCAGCGCCTCGAGCACCGGCGCGCGCGGCAGGCCCAGGGCCTCGCTCATCGCGAGCGCCGCGAGCGCATTGGCCACGTTGTGCCTGCCCGTGAGTCGCATCGCGGATACCGGCAGCAGCGGCTCGCCACGGCAGGCGAGCCAGGGCTGCGCGCCTCCGCCGAGGCAGTAGTCCGCGCCGACATCCTGGAGGCTGAACGAAAGCACACGCTGGCCCGCACGCGGCATGTCACGCACCAGCGGGTCGTCGGCGTTGACGACGGCCGTCGCGCAGCCGTCGAAGATCCGCGCCTTGGCCGCCGCGTAGTCGGCAAGCGAGTCGTAGCGATCCATGTGGTCCGGCGAGACGTTCAGCACGGCGGCCGTCACGGTGCGCAGCGAGTGGGTTGTCTCCAGCTGGAAGCTCGACAGCTCCAGCACGTACAGGTCGGGCGTCGCTCGCTGCAGCAGGTCGAGCGCCGGCTCGCCCAGGTTGCCGCCAGCCACCGCCGCCTGCCCGGCCGCAGTCGCAAGCTCGGCCACCAGCGCGGTCACCGTGCTCTTGCCGTTGGTGCCGGTGATCGCGGCCAGCGGCGCGCCGGCCTCCCGCGCGAAAAGCTCGATGTCGCCGACGACCGGAAGTCCGCGCCGCGCCGCTTCGACCGCGACCGGCTCGCGCAGCGAAAGCCCGGGCGAGATGAGCACCTGCGAAACATCGTCGAGCAGCGCCAGCTCGAACGGGCCGGTGCGGACCTCGGTGCCGACCAGTTCGCGTCGCAGCGCCTCGATCCCGGGCGGCTCTGCCCGCGTGTCGGCGACGCGCAGGCCCAGGCCCTTTCGATGCAGGTAGCGCGCGGCTGAGAGCCCGGTGCGGCCCAGGCCGAGCACCAGGGCCCGTGTCCCCGGCTCGAGCGGCGCGACGCTGTTCGTGTGCGTGTTCATCGCAGCTTCAGGGTCGCCAGCCCGATCAGCACGAGGATCACGGTGATGATCCAGAAGCGCACGATCACCTTCGGCTCGGCCCAGCCCTTGAGTTCGTAATGGTGGTGGATGGGCGCCATGCGGAAGATGCGCTTGCCGCGCAGCTTGAAGGAGCCCACCTGCAGGATGACGGACACGGTCTCCATCACGAACACGCCGCCCATGATGAACAGCACGATTTCCTGGCGAACGATCACGGCGATCACGCCGAGCGCGGCGCCGAGCGCCAGCGCGCCGATGTCGCCCATGAAAACCTGGGCCGGGTAGGTGTTGAACCAGAGGAAGCCGAGGCCCGCGCCGAAGATCGCCGAGCAGATCACCAGCACCTCGCCTGCGCCGGCGATGTAGGGGATTCCGAGGTAGCCGGAGAACACGACGTTGCCGGACGCGTAGGCGAACACGCCGAGCGCGCCGGCGACCAGCACCGCGGGCATGATCGCGAGGCCGTCTAGCCCGTCGGTGAGGTTGACCGCGTTGCTCGAGCCCACGATCACGAAGTAGGACAGCACGACGAACAGCGGCCCCAGCTGCAGCACGAAGTCCTTCACGAACGGCACAATCAGCGTGGTCTCGGCCGGCGTGTGCGCGGTCAGGTAGAGCGCGAACGCGGCGCCGAGGCCGGCCACCGACTGCCAGAAATACTTGTAGCGCGCGATCAGCCCGCGCGAATCACCGACCACGAGCTTCAGGTAGTCGTCCCAGAACCCGATCAGGCCGAAGGCCACCGTGACCGCGAGCGTGATCCATACGAACCGGTTGGCGAGGTCGGCCCACAGCAGCGTTCCGGCGACGATTGCCACCAGGATCAGTGCGCCGCCCATCGTCGGCGTACCGGCCTTCGACAGGTGGCTTTGCGGGCCGTCGGACCGCACGCGCTGGCCGACCTGCCGCTCGGCAAGCCTGCGGATCATCCCGGGGCCGACCAGGAACGAGATCGAGAGCGCGGTCAGCGCCGCGAGGATCGCGCGCAGCGTCAGGTAGCTGAATACGTTGAAGCCAGAGTAGTACTGGGTGAGCCATTCGGCGACGTGACGCAGCATGCTAGTGGCCTCCCCCGCCTGCGGTCCCGCCGTCGGCGGCAAGCGCATCCGCGACGCGCTCGAGGCGATTCGACCTCGAGCCCTTCACCAGCACCGTCACGTCCTTGACCAGGTCCGAGCGCGCGACCGTGATCAGGTCGTCCACGCCCGCGAACCACTGGCCACCCACGCCGTAGGCCTCGACCGCGTGCCTGGACTCGTCACCGATCGCGAGCAATCGGCTCACGCCGCTCTGGCGCGCAAGCGCGCCCATTTCCGCATGCAGGCGGTCGGAGTCCGCGCCGAGCTCGCGCATTTCGCCGAGCACCAGCCAGTGTTCGCCCGGCAGTTTCGCAAGCGACTCCAGCCCCGCGCGCACCGAGCCCGGATTGGCGTTGTAGGAATCGTCGATGAGCCGCGCGCCGTTCAGCGCTGCTCGCATCCGCAGGCGACCGGCGACGGGCTGCATCGAGGCCAGGCCGTCGACGATCGCGTCGAGGCTGGCACCCGCGGCCGAGGCAGCGGCGGCAGCTGCCAGCGCGTTCATCACGTTGTGGCTGCCCGATAGCGCAATCGACACTCGCCGACTGCCCAGTGGACTCTTCAAGTTGAATTCGGCGGCGAATCCCTGCTCCGTCGTTCGCTCGACCACCTCGGACCCGGAGAAGTCCGCGTCCTCGACCATGCCGAAAGTCACCACGCGTCCAGCGGCGCGGGCGAGTCCGCGCCAGAACCCGGCAAATCGATCGTCGGCGTTGATCACCGCCACGCCGTTGGAGCCCAGCGCCTCGAACATCTCGCCCTTGCCGCGCGCGACACCCTCGATGCCGCCGAAACCCTCGAGGTGGGCCGGTCCGGCGTTGATCACCAGGCCAACGTCGGGTCGGGCGATCGCGGCCAGGTGCGCGATCTCGCCACGGTGGTTCGCACCCATCTCGATGACGGCGTACGGGTGCTCCGGCCGCAGGCGGCACAGCGTGAGCGGCACGCCGATGTGATTGTTGAGGTTGCCCTGGGTGACGAGGCAGGGACCGCAGGCCCCGAGGATCGCGCCTGTCATTTCCTTGACCGTGGTCTTGCCGTTGCTGCCGGTGATGCCCACCACCGTGCCCTGGTAGTCGCCCCGCCATGCCCGCGCGAACGCGGTGAGCGCAGCGAGCGTGTCGGCCACCACGACCTGCGGGACGACCGCCTCTACCGGGCGACTGACCAGCGCGGCGATGCAGCCACGCTCCGCTGCCTGGCGGACGTAGTCGTGCGCGTCGAACTTCTCGCCGGCGAGCGCAACGAACAGCGAGCCAGGCTCGAGCGTGCGGCTGTCGGTGGACACGACGTCGAACGCGACGTTCGCGCCCTCGAGCCTGCCGCCGGTCACGCGGGCGAGTTCGGCGAGGTCCCGGATCATGCCTCGCTCCCGAGCGCGTCCTTCACGACCTGCCGGTCGCTGAACGGCCGCACTTCGCCGCCAACCAGCTGGTTTTCCTCGTGGCCCTTGCCTGCGATCACGACGACGTCGCCCGCGTCCGCGTCCGCGAGCGCGTGATGGATGGCCGCAGCCCGGTCCTGGATCACCTGCGCGGCGCCTGGATCACGCATGCCGGCCAGGACCTGCTCGATGATCGCGCCGGGAATCCTCGCTGCGCGGGTTGTCGTCGGTGACGATCACCACGTCCGCGCCGTGCTCGGCGATCGCCCCCATCATCGGGCGCTTGCCGGGATCGCGGTCGCCGCCGCAACCGAACACGCAATGCACGCGGCCACGTGCGTGCGCGCGTGCCGCGTCAAGCACCTTTCCGAGCGCGTCAGGCGTGTGCGCGTAATCGACCAGCGCGAGCGGTTGCGCGCCGCCGCCGAAGGCCTCCATGCGTCCGGGCGGCGGAACGCAGGTCGCGAGCGCCGCAAGCGCGCGCTGCAGCGGGACCTTCCAGCCGAGCAGCACACCGAGCACCGCCAGCAGGTTCTCCGCATTGAACTCGCCGACCAGCGGCGAACGCAGCGTGCCTGCGCCCCAGCTGCTCTCGACGTGCAGCGTGAGTCCCGCGGCGGTGGCGCGCAGCTCCGGCAGCCGGATCCAGGCCGCGCCATGCGGCGCCCATACGTCGTTTGAAGTCGAGAAGAACACCGGCTCCACCGCCGGGTCGAGCGCATCGGCCAACCGCCGGCCTGACTCGTCGCGAACGTTCACGATCGCCCGGCGCAGCCCGGGCGCGTGGAAGATGCGTTCCTTTGCCGCGAAATACGCCTCGAACGTGCCGTGGTAGTCGAGGTGGTCGCGCGTCAGGTTGGTGAACACCGCAGTGTCGAAGCGCACGGCGTCCACACGGCCCTGGTCGAGAGCATGCGACGACACCTCGAGCGCCACCGTCTTCGCCCCGGAGTCCCTTGCCTCGGCGAGCAGCCGGTGCACGGTGACGCAGTCGGGCGTGGTGAGCTGCGCGGCCGCGAGTGCGCCCGGGCGACCGAATCCGATGGTGCCGAGGTAGGCACCCTTGCGCCCGACCGCTTCCGCGGCCTGCGCGAGCAGGTAGGCCGTGGTCGTCTTGCCGTTGGTGCCCGTGACGCCCGCGACCTCGAGGTCCGCGGACGGCCGGCGGAAGAAGCGATCCGCGATTTCGCCGACCCGGCGCCCGAGCCCGGGTATCGCGTGGACCGCGACATGCGCAGGCAGCACCGGCGGCACCAGCCCCGGCACGGGCTCGAACAGCACGGCCACGGCTCCGCGCTCGACGGCCGACGCGGCGTGCGAGATGCCGTGCCCGCCGCGGCCCTGGCAGGCAAGGAATGCCGAGCCCGCCATCGCCTGGCGGCTGTCCATCGTAAGGCCGGTCACCACGAAGTCGCGCAGCGGTTGCGCGACACCGTCGAGCAGTGATGCGAGCGACGCCTCGTAGCCGGGCATGGAATCCACCTCTGCCACGACGCTCATGCCCCCGCGCTGGCCATG
>CAVTNX010000010.1:0-16673 GCA_963736205.1 uncultured Gammaproteobacteria bacterium
ACGTTCCGCGCCATCACGCTTTCCATCGTGCTGGCAATGGTCCTCGCCGCCGCCAACACGTACCTCGGGCTGTTCGCCGGCATGACCATCGCCTCGGCCATACCGGCGGCGGTCGTTTCGATGGCGGTGCTGCGACTGCTCGGCGGCGGCGGGATACTCGAGAACAACATCGTGCAGACCGGGGCGTCGGCGGGCTCGTCGATTGCCGTCGGGCGTGATCTTCACGATTCCCGCGCTGGTGATCCTCGGGTACTGGTCCGACTTCCAGTACATGTGGGTGCTGGCGATCGCGGGACTCGGCGGCATTCTCGGCGTGTTCTTCTCGGTGCCGCTGCGCCGCGCGCTGATCGTGGACCAGGGCCTCGCCTTCCCCGAGGGCAAGGCCGCTGCCGAGGTGCTGAAGACCGGCGAGAACCCGGCGCAGGGCGTCAGGATCCTGGGGCTTTCCGCGCTGGGTGGCGGCTTCGCCAAGCTGGCCGCCGCGAGCGGGCTCAGGCTCTTCCCGGACACCGGCAGCGGCCGGCGCCTGGGCCGGCAAGGGCATCGCGTATTTCGGCACCAATCTGTCCCCGGCGCTGCTCGGGGTCGGCTACATCGTCGGCCTCAACATCGGCGTTCTGGTGCTGATCGGCGGCATGATCTCGTGGAACGTCGCGATCCCTATCTACAGCGCGTTCTTCCTGGACGGCAACCCGCAACTGGCGGCGAGCCTCGTGGGCGCCAGCGCCGAGGACGCGGCCGGCGCGATCTGGTCGGCGCAGATCCGTTACCTCGGCGTCGGCGCCATGCTGGTCGGCGGCGTGTGGGCGCTGATCTCGATCCGCGAGTCGCTGCTGTCGGGGATCAAGAGCGGCCTCGCCGCCGCGCGCGCCAGCGCCGGCACGGTGGTTGCGCACACCGAGCAGGACCTGCCGATGAAGGGCATCCTGGTCGGGACACTGCTCTTCACGCTTCCGCTGTTCTGGCTCTACCAGAACATCGTTCACGACCTGGCGGTCAGCCTGCCCATGACGATCATCATGATCGTCGCAGGCTTCCTGTTCTGCTCGGTGTCGGCATACATGGCAGGCCTCGTCGGCTCGTCCAACAACCCGGTGTCGGGCATCACGATCTGCACCATCCTGTTCGCCTCGCTGGTACTCATGGTGCTCATGGGCCGGGGCGCGCCGCTCGGCCCGGTGGCCGCGATCATGATCGGCGCAGTGGTCTGCTGCTCGGCCTGCATCGGCGGCGACAACCTGCAGGACCTCAAGTGCGGTCACATCGTGGGCGCGACGCCATGGAAACAGCAGGTGATGCTGGCGATCGGCGCGGCATCGAGCGCGCTGGTGATGGCCCCGGTGCTCAACCTGCTGCTCAAGGCCTACGGCATCGGCGTGCCGTCGGCCGAACACCCGAGTCCGCTGATCGCACCGCAGGCGACGCTGATGGCCTCGGTCGCCAAGGGCATGTTCGGAGGGCACCTGCCCTGGGGAATGATCCAGATCGGCGGGCTGATCGGCGCTGCCGTGATTGCCTGGGACTTGTGGCTGAAGAAGCGCGGCGCGAAGTTCCGCGCGCCGGTGCTCGCGGTCGCGGTCGGCATCTACCTGCCGCTGGACCTGTCGGTGCCGATCTTCATCGGCGGCCTGATCGCGCACCTCGTCGAACGCAGGCTCGGCGGACCCGAGGCAGCCGAGCGCGCCGGCCGCAACGGTATGCTGTTCGCGGCCGGTCTGATCACCGGCGAGGCCCTGATGGGCATCATCATCGCCATCCCGATCGTGATGTCCGGGCGCGCCGACGTGCTCGCGCTGCCGCCCGCCCTGCAGTTCGGTGGCTGGCTGGGCCTCGCGGTCGTGGGCTGGCTTGCGTTGTGGCTGTACCGGACGGGCATCCGCCGCGCTTGAACGCCAGCGAGGATGGCGGCCCGGGCCTGAGGTTCAGGATCCTCGCTGCGTACGCGACGATCTACCTCGTCTGGGGTTCCACATTCCTCGTGGTCCGTCTCGGCGTCCGAGCGCTGCCGCCGATGCTGTTCGCGGGAGGCCGCTTCCTGTTCGCCGGAGCGCTGCTCGGGACGGTCGCCGTGCTGCTGCGCGAGCGCTTCCCGCGCACCGGACTCGAGTGGCGCTACATCGTTGCGTTTTCGATCCTGATGATTGCATGCAGCAGCGGCGTGACTACGATCGCCCTGAAGCACCTGCCATCGAACGAGGGGGCGCTGCTCTCGGCCGGCTCGGCGCTGTGGATCGCCTGGCTCGGGGCGATGGGACCCAAGGGCCACAAGCTGACGCTGCGCGGCAACCTCGGCCTGCTGGTCGGCCTGGCCGGCGTCGCGCTGCTCGTCTGGCCGCGCAGCGCGACGCCGTCGGGACACTTCGGCTGGCAATCGCTGGTGCTGGTCGGCAGTCTTTCCTGGGCCATCGGTACGGTGCTGTACCGGAACGCAGCGCTGCCGGTCGGCCCGGTCGCCTTCAACGCAGTGATGATGCTGCTCGGCGGGACCTGGTTGCTGCTCGCCGGCGCCGCGGCCGGCGAGTTGCCCGAGTGGCGCTGGCAGGCCGGCGGACTCGCGGCACTGGTCTACCTTGCAGTGTTCGGCTCGGCGCTGGCCTACACCGCGTACACATGGCTCCTCAGGCATTCGCCGGCGGACCGTGTCGGCACCTTCGCCTATGTGAATCCCGCGATCGCTGCCGTGCTCGGCTGGGCCGTTCTGGGAGAAGCCCTCGAGCCCACGCAGCTCGCCGGCATGCTGGTCGTGCTGCTCGGAGTAGCGCTGGTGACGCTGGGGAAATGACCTGTCGGCGCCTGGTCTCCACCCGGCCGATACGTTCAGGTCGGTCGCTCCGCCGCCTGCATTTCTCCCCGGAAACTGTCGATGAGATCGGTCATCGACCTCTCCCGGCCGACTGAGCCGACGCGCTCCTCCATGCCCTCGGCACGCAGGATTTCGCGCACCGCGGCAAGCGCTCCGGTAACCCTCAAGCGAATCCCCGCCGCGTCGAGTTCCTGATTCAATTTCGCCAGCATTCCGGCGCCCGCCAGGTCTATGACGGGCGTCGAAGAAAGGTCGCAGACCACCAGCTTCAAGGGTTCGGTGCTTGAACGTATCTTCTGCCAGACGGCGTCCCGCACATGCTCGACGTTGAAGTAGAGCAGCGATGCCTCGACGCGGAACAACAGTACGCCCGGTACAGGAGTACTTTCTGGCGATCGCTCCATGTCGGAATAGATCACTGTGCCGGGCGTGTGCCCCAGGAAGGCTACGTGCGGGTGGGCGGTGCGGCGTATCATCAACAGCAGCGACACCAGGACCGCCACGATCACGCCGTTGAGGATGCCGAGGAACAGCACGGCGCCGAAAGCGACCATGGAAACAACGAATTCGTAGCGGCTCACCCGCCAGACGTGCCGTAACTCCCGGATGTTGATCAATCCCTTGACGGCGACCAGCACGATCGCCGCCAGTACCACGTTCGGCAGGTTGCTGAGCATCCCCGTCAGGTACATCAGGCAGAGCCCGATTGCGACGGAGGCGAAAACCAGCGCGAGAGGCGTCTTCGCGCCGGCCTTGTCGTTGACCGAGGACTGCGACAGGCCGCCCGCCACCGGGTAGGCCTGGAAGAACGCCGCGGCCAGGTTCGCCGCGCCCAGCCCCAGCAGTTCCTGGCGCGCGATCGATCTCGTAGCGGTGCGCCTGCGCCAGCGCACGCGCAGCGGACACGCTCTCGACGTATGCCAGCAGCGTGCATGCGAATGCCAGCGGAATCACTCCCTCCACATCGCGCACCCGCAGTCCCGGCAGGTGGAAAGCGGGCAATCCCTTCGGCAGCTCGCCGACGACCTTGAAGCCGAGGCTGCCGAGCGGCGTCACCGACAGCACGATGATGGAGACTACGACCACGATCAGCGCGACCGGACGGCCCGGCAGGAACTTTTCGCCGAGAAGCAGCACGACCAGCGCGGTGATGCCGAAGGCCAGCACCACGAGATTGGTGTCGGGAAGCTGGCCCCACAGGATGACCAGGCGCTCGAAGAATGCTTCGCCGCCGCCCTTTACGCCGAACAGCTTGGGCAACTGGGTCAAGCCGATCGTCAGCGCCGCACCAGCCTTGAAGCCGAGCAGGATGGTCTCGCTGATGAAGTTGACGAGGTGACTCAGTCGCAGCAGCCACGCCACGACGCACATCGCGGCGATGACAAGCGCGGTGAGCGCCGCAATGTCGGCCCAGCGCCCGGGATCGCCCTGTGCCATTCCCGCCACCGTGACGCCGACAAGCATCGAGATCGCGGAGGTGGGACCGATCGCAAGCTGACGGGACGAGCCGAACAGCGCGTAGAACAGCCCGCCGACCAGGTAGCAGTAGATGCCGTATTGCGGCGGCAGGCCGGCGAGCGAGGCGTAGGCGAGCGATACCGGGATACCGTAGGCGGCAAGCGTGATGCCTGCGATCGCATCGTTGCGCAGCCACTGCGTGCGATATGTCGGCAACCACTGCGCCGGCGGAAACGCCGCGCGCCATCCGCGAACCGGAGCCTCCCCGACATTCGCGCCCGCGGGCTGCCCCCCTCGTGTCGCCGTTCCCTGGCTCACAGGTCCTCTTCTACCAGCGCCTCGATACGACCCGCCTTCACGGCCGAGACCATTGCCGCATAGTCGCGCGCGTTCTGGTCCGCATAAGCCAGTGCGAACTTGCCGATGGCCTTGTCGAACGAATCCGTCTTGCCCAGGTACCCGCTGATCATGGCCGCGTCGCCGGACTTGGCATGGGCTCGTGCGAGTGTCCAGCCGCACACATCCGCGTAACGATTCATTGCCTTTGGCGTGAACCCTTCCACCGGGAAGGAGAATTTCATGTCGCGCAACTGGCGTCCGAAGAAATGAAAGCCGCGCTTGCCCTCAGTCCATCCAAGGAAGATGTCGCTGGATGACTGCATCAGTCGCTGCCCCATGACCACGCGCTGTCCCTGGTTCTCATAGACGCTCTCGCCCGCGTACGGCGCGAGCACCGAGGGCCGGGCTTCCTTGAACTGCAGCAGCAGCGTGTGATTTTCCGCGGAGAAGAACAGCCCGACCAGGCACCGCGTACCGACGCTTCCGATGCCGACGACCTTGATGGCGATGTCTTCCAGGCGGTACCGATCCATCAGCACTCGCACGGAATCCGGCAGCGACAGGCGATAGTCCTCGAGGGTCTCGCGAGCCGACCCGAGGTAGTCCTCCTCGTCGACGTGGAACAAGACCGGTGGCTGGTCCAGCAGGCGCCGGCGTCCGCCGACCTCGCCGGTGATCTTCGGCAGCAGGTAATCCGCGACGCGCCCGCGCGCCTGTGCCGTCAACTCCTTGCGGCGTTCCCGCGCCTCGGCGTCGGGTGCCATCTCGATCAGGGCCTTCTCATCCAGACGGTCGTACCAGACCTCCAGCGGGCTCATCTTCGAATAGTCGCGCATGTGTTCCCGGTAGGCGCGCGCGCACTCGACTGCGGCGTCGCGGGCCTGGCTATCCGAGTGGCCACGGTCCCGGGCGGCTACGGCAAAGCTGGCGGCCAGGCGCTTGAGATCCCACTCCCATGGCGCCGGCAACGTTTCATCGAAATCGTTGATGTCGAAGATCAGGTTGCGCTCAGGGGTTGCAAACAGCCCGAAATTCATCAGGTGACAGTCGCCGCAGGCCTGAACCCGGAGCCCGGTGCTCGTGGTGTCGGCCAGGTCGTGGGCCATCAGTCCCGCCGAACCGCGCAGGAAGGTGAAGGGGCTGCGCAGCATGCGCCCGTACCGGATCGGAACCAGTTCGGGCAGCCGACCACGATTGGATGCCTGCAGGATCCTGACCGGATCGCGCGACCTGGTGGGCCGCTTCCAGACGGCCTGCTGCTCGTGCGAAACCTTGTCTCGCAACGCCTTCCCTGCCGACAGGCGCTGCTCGCGGGACGTGAACCCGGGTCGCTCTGCAGCGGCTGCCTGGGCTTTGCCGGCTTCCTTGCCGTGGCCCATGCCTGCCTTCTTGACCTTGCCCGCCATTTTCATCTTGCCCGCCTCTTTCATCAGATTGCTCCATGCACCGCGAAGCCCGGCCAGGTCGGGCGCGGTTTCCTGCCCTTGCCAAGGTGATACGCTTCGGTTCGGTCCCGGCGCATCCGTAGTTTAGGAAGCCGGTTACCTGCGACAACGCTGGACGCGAGCCGGACGCTCAGTCAATCCGCCAACAGACGCCGGGCGGAGGGGTCGGCACATCGCTGGACGACTGGATCGTGCCGAATCCCGTCTAGGCGAGCACGCGCCGCGTCGCCATCGCGCGTGCATACACGTACAGCGCCACCGCGACCACGAATATCACGGCCGTAAAGACCACCGCCCCGGGCCCGCCCATGACTTCCAGTCCGTTGGACAGCAAGTAGTTCTGGATCGTCGTCAGCACGACCCCGACGAGCGAGGCCAGGAAGACCCAGACGGCGAGGGACTTCCGCAGCAGCAGCAGCAATGATCCGAGAACGCCTCCCCAGACCCCGATCGCCCATGCAGCGACCGTCCAGGCCGGGAGTCCGTAGAAGAACGCCAGCTGCTCCGCAGTGAATCCAGCCATGTACTGCGCATTCCTGGTCTGCGTCATCACGTAGTCCAGCGCACCGACGGCATTCCACAGCAGCGCTGCAATACCGACGACCCAGAGATGCCAGGGAGCGCGCGTGTTGGGGTTCATGTTGTCAGCCTCCTATCTATCCAGCGAGATCAGCGTGTAGGCAAGCATCACGCCACCGAGAACCAGGAGCAGAATCAGTTCGGCAAGCGACAGGGTTCCAGCGCTGGCCGATCCGTCGCGCGCCGCCAGCGCCCGCTCGCGATGAATCAGGAAGGCCGGAAAGGCGGCGCTGATGGCGATCAGCACGCTGGCCAGCACATAGATCCAGGCGCCACGCATCGACAGGCGACGTGCCTCGAGCAGCATCCACGTGATTGCAGCGAGCCCCAGCAGCAGGATGTCGACCGTGATCGAGCGGCTGGCTGGATTCACCAGCGTCTGCTCCCAGAAGTGCAGGTTCGCTGCGGCGAGGCCCATGTCGAGATACGCGACGTTGTTGCCCCAGGTTCCGACGAGGGCGACCAGCGCGACCATGGCATAGAAAACGCAGAGGGCCTTTCGCGAGATCGACATGTTCGCTCCTTGCAGGACCTGCCCGTGGTGCCGGACGCCACCAGGAACCGGCCCCGCAGCCCTACTTCCTGATGGTGAATACCTCGACCTTGCCATTCGACCCGATGGCGCTCGACGCCGCCCACGAGACGAGGCTCACGACCACCGCAGCGCCGACCGCGGTCCAGAATCCGGAAATCTCGAATCCGGGCACCATCCACGCGACGAGCCCGACCATCGCGGCGTTGAGCACCAGCAGGAACAGCCCGAGGCTCAGCACCGTCAGCGGCAGGGTCAGGATGAACGCCAGCGGGCGCACGAAGGCATTTACGACGCCGAGCAGCACGGCAGCGACGAGCAGTTTCGTGGGTGATGCGAAATGCAGGCCCGCGAAAATCTCGCTCGCGACCCACAGGCCAAGCGCCGTGATCGCGGCGCGCAACAGGAATCCAACCATGTGAGCCTCCCCTCGCCGCCAGGCTGACGCGCTTCGTTGACGACACGCGCATGGTAATGGAATCTACCCGGCACACCAATCAAGCACCCCGGGGAATCGATCATGAATCTGGTTGCCGTCGTCATACTGCTCGCACTGCTGGAGTTCGTCGCGTTCGGCGTCATGGTCGGCCGTGCGCGCGTGCTGTACGCGGTCAAGGCCCCGGCTACCAGCGGCAACGAGGTGTTCGAGCGCCATTTCCGCGTGCACTACAACACGCTGGAGGCGCTGATCGTGTTCGTGCCTTCGATCTGGCTGTTCGGGCTGTACGTGAGTCCGCAGTGGGGCGCGGGTCTCGGCGCCGTCTACCTCGTCGGACGCATCGTTTACTTCCGCAGCTACGTCGCCGATCCGGCACGGCGCAGCATGGGCTTCGGCATGAGCATGCTGCCGATGCTGGCGCTGTTGATCGGTGCGTTGCTGGGCGTGGGTCGGACGCTGCTCTAGCGGCGACTGGCCTGGCGCAGGCGGCAGCGCCGCCGGCCCAGGGCAAGCGAAAAGTCGCCCGGGCGTCGTATCTCAGGTAGCGAGCTGAGCCAGCGGCCGCTGCAGCCGGCTCGCGACCGCCTCGGCAGCCTGTCTTCCGCACAGCAGCTCGATGAGCTCGAGGCTGAATTCCGTTGCCGTGCCCGGGCCGCGCGAGGTCACGACCTTTCCGTCCACGACGACCGGCGCGTCGCTCAAGCGGATGCCCGGAGCGCTGTCCGGCGCGAGGAAGCCCGGGAAGCTGGTCGCCCGACGGTTGTCGAGCAGGCCGGCAGCCGCCAGCACGCCGGGGGCTGCGCAGATCGCCGCGGTGTATCGTCCCGCGTCGGCGAATCGCCGCAGCAGCGTGATGATGCGCGGGTCCTGCCCCAGGTGCGCGGCGCCCGGCATGCCGCCCGGCAGTACGATCATGTCGTAATCAGCGACATCCGCGGCGTCGACGGAGATGTCCGCCTCCACGGGAATTCCGTGGGAGCCGGTGACCCGGGCATCTCCGAGCGATGCAGTGCGTACGTCGATGCCTGCGCGGCGCAGCAGGTCAACGACCGTCACTGCTTCGATTTCCTCGAAGCCTTCCGCCAGTGGAACGAGGACGCGCGGAACGCGCACCGCGGCAGTCACGGGCTCAGCGCCGGGTCGCCAGTGCGACGTGCTTGTCGAGGCTGCGGTCCCGAAGGTACTGCAGCGCAGAACGTACCTCGGGATCGGTGGCTGCGTCACGCCCGAATACGTGTCGAGCAGCGCCGGCCTGTGCGGTGATGCGCACGTCAGGCTCCAGCCCACGCTCCTGGATCGAGCGCCCGGAGGGCGTGAAGTAGCGCGAAGTGGTGAGCTTCAGCGCCTCGCCGTCGCGCAGCGGCATCACGGTCTGCACGGACCCCTTGCCGTAGGTGCGCTCGCCCATCAGCGTCGCGCGGCCATGATCACGCAGCGCGCCCGCCACGATTTCGGCGCCCGATGCAGAACCCGCGTCGACCAGTACCACGACCGGGGCGCCGTGCAGCAGGTCTCCCGGCGTGGCGTCCATCTCGAAGCTGGCGTCCGGCGTGCGTCCGTCGGCACGCACGATCATGCCGCCCTCGAGGAAACTGTCCGCGACACCCACGGCGGACTCGAGCACACCGCCCGGGTTGTCGCGCAGGTCCAGCACCAGCCCGCGCAGCGGTGCGGCGCCGGGCGCGGCCTGCAGCGTCAGGATTGCACTGTCGAAGTCGCCGGGTGTGGAGTCGCTGAAATGACTGACTCGCACGTAGCCGTAGTCGCCCGGCAGTCGTTCCGCACGGACCGTCCGCAGGTGGACTTCGGAACGCTCGAGATCGAAGCGCAAAGGCTCCGGCTCGCCCGCGCGTTCGATCACGATGCCCACGCGGGAACCCTCGAACCCGCGCATTCGTGCGATGGTCTCGTCCAGGCTCCCGGGCACGACCGGCCGCCCGCCCACTTCCAGCAACACGTCGCCCGTGCGTACGCCGGCGCGGTCCGCAGGCGAGCCCTCGATCGGCGCCACGACCACGATCCGGCCTCCCTCCTGCTCGCTCACCTCGATGCCGACACCGGTGTAGGTTCCTGCGGTGCTCACGCGCATTTCGTCGTAGGCCGCGGCGTCCAGGAATTCCGAATGCGGGTCGAGGCTGGCGACCATTCCCTCGACTGCAGCCTGCTCGAGTTGCCCGCGGCTCACGGGATCCACGTATTCGCGCTGCACGTGCTCTGCCACCTCGTCCAGCAGCGGGTGCTCGGAGCGTGCGCGCACCGGCTCGGAAGGCACGGAGACCTGGCGGTCCGAACCGAGATCACGCACGTGCATGTATCCGGCGCCGAGGGCGGCACCGACGACGACGGCGAGCAGGGTATGGATGCGTCGGGTCAAATGGGTTGGGAGATGGTGGTCCGAGCCGGAAGTGTAGCCTCGGGCGATGTCCTGATCACGCGCCACGCCACGCGGTGGTGCCTGCAAGGTGGCCTGGTTCACATTCGCGCCCGGCGGCGACCCCGGCAAGAGCCTCGAGTCGCATCGACTCAGCGCTTCCTGAGCCAGATCTCGGGATCCACGGGCTGGCGTCCGCGCCGCACCTCGAAGTAAAGAGCGGGCTCCTCGCGACCGCCGGTATCCCCCACCGCGCCGATCACCTCGCCGGCCGAGACCGTATCTCCCACTTTGCGGAAGACCTCTTCATTGTGGCCGTACAGGCTGAGATAGCCCCCGCCATGGTTGAGGACGACCATCAGCCCCATGCCGGGAAGCCAGTCCGCGTACACGACCTGGCCGGCAAATGGCGCACGCACGCGAGCTCCACGATCGGTGCCGATCAGCATCCCCTGCCAGCGCATCGAGCCCCCGGCCCTGGGTTGGCCGAAGCGCGCAAGCACATGCCCCTGCTGCACCGGCCAGGGCAGCTTTCCGCGCAGAGGCTCGAACGGAGCCTGTTTCGCGACGGGGACGTTCTCCAGGGCCTTGCGCAGGTTCGCAATCAGCTTTTCCAGCGACTGCGCCTGCGACTGCAGCCGCTTCAACTGGCCGCTCTGCGACTTGATCTCGCGATCGATCGCGGCGACGGTCCGGGTCCTGCCCTCCTGCGCGGAACGCAGGGTCACGACCTGCCGTTCCTGGTCTTCCTCGAGCGCAGCCAGCCGGTCGTGCTCGGCGGCGATCTTGCCTCTCACCAGGGCGAGGTGCTCGAGCTTGTCCCGAATGCCGGCGATTGTCTCCGCGCGAGCGCGGCCGAAGTAGCCGTAGTACTTGAGCATCCGCCCGAAGGTCGCGGGATCCTCCTGGTTCAAGAGGAGTTTCAGTTGCTCCTCGCGGCCATTCACATAGGCGGCGCGCAGTTCGCCCGCGAGCGCAGCGCGCTCCGCGGCGAGGTCCTCCTCCAGGCCCGCCTCTTCCTTCTGCAACTCCCTCAGCTTCGCCTCGGCCGCCAGGCGCTGGGCGCGGACGTCGTCGAGTCCCCGTCTCGCCTTTTGCACCGCCAGTTCCGCATCCCGCAACTGGGCGCTGAGCTTGTCGCGCTTTTCGATGTCTGCGCTGACATCCTTGCGCACCTTCTCGATCCGCGCATTGACACGCTTCAGCTCGGCTTCCTTCTGTGCCGGGGTCGGCTTCTTTTCGGCCAGGGCGGCCGGCGGCGTCATGAAGCACAGCACGGCGGCAAGCAGCAGCCCGGCCACCCGGCTCGGTGTCCCGGGCCAGCGGCGGCGGCATTCAGGGGTCAGGAGCGGCTGGCTGTACATTCCTCGATCGGGCCTGCAGGCAGGGTCAGGCCGGCAAGTCTAGCGGGGCTGCTATAATCCGCGACCCTTTTTACCTGCCCGGCCCATGGACAAACTCCTCGAATACGTCACCCATCATCCGCTGCTGGTCGGCGGTACCGGCGCTGTTCTCGTGGCAGTGCTGGTCTATGAGCTCAGCCGTGCACGCAATGCCGGCCAGGCCGTGGGTCCGCAGGACGCGGTGCGACTCATGAACCAGGGCGCGCTGCTGCTCGACGTGCGGTCAAAGGCGGAATTCGACGCGGGCCACGTGATCGACGCCCGGCACGTTCCCCAGGAGGACATCGCGGGCAGCGCCGAAACCCTGAAGAAGTACCGCGAGAAGGTGGTCATTGCCTGCTGCGAGAGTGGCATGCGCTCCTCTGCAGCGGCGCGGGTATTGAAGGCACAGGGCTTCACCAAGGTCGTGAATCTCCGTGGCGGGCTTGCAGCCTGGCGCGCGGACAACCTGCCGCTGGTCAAGTCCGACGCCAAGGGCAGGAAGTCGTCGTGACCGAGCCACCCGATATCGTGATGTATTCCAGCAGCTGGTGCGGCTACTGCGCGCGAGCGCGAGCGCTGCTCGAGGGCAAGGGCATTGCATTCCGGGAGGTCAAGGTGGACGAAGACCCGGCAGACCGGGCCGCCATGCTTGCCCGCAGCGGGGGCCGCCGCACGGTGCCCCAGATATTCATTGGCGACCGCCACGTCGGCGGTTCCGACGAGCTGCATGCGCTCGACCGGTCGGGCGAGCTCGACACCATGCTGAGCCGAACCTGACGGCCCGGTTCCGATCAACACCTACTGATTTCCCAACAGGACGAAACCATGACCGAGACGAACGCCCAGCCCCAGACCACGCAGGATCCGAACGCGCCTTTCGTCAACCCGCAGGCCGTCTACATCAAGGATTGCTCGTTCGAAGCGCCGTCGGGCCCGTTCATGTCGCAGGCAGACGGCACGCCGACCGTGAACCTGAACCTCGCGACCCGGGCCACCGCCCTGGGTCAGGACATGCACGAAGTCGTGCTGCAGGTGAACCTCGAGGCCAAGCTCGGTGACAAGGTCGCCTGGCTGCTCGAACTGCAGCAGGCGGGCGCATTTGTGATCCGCAATCTCCCGGCCAACGATGTGGGCAACGTGCTCTCGATCGCCGCGCCGAACTACCTGCTCTCCTTCGCGCGCGCGACCGTCGCCGATCTGGTGACCAAGGGCGGTTTTCCCCCGTTCCTGCTGCCGCTGGTGACGTTCGAGGGCCTGCATGCGCGTGCCGCACAGGCGCAGCAGCCCAACCCCGCGGTGAACTGAAGCCGCGCGCGTGGCGACGCCGGCAGAATCCAATTCGGCTTCGCAGCCGACCGTTGCCGTCCTCGGCTCCGGCTCGTGGGGCACGGCGCTGGCCATCCACCTTGCGCGCACTGGGCATCGCGCCATCCTGTGGGGGATCGAGACGGACGAACTCACGGCGATGGCGCGAGACCGTACCAATCGCCGTTACCTGCCGGGAATCGAGCTGCCGGCGGGTGTCGAGATCGAGCACGATTTCGCGACCGCCGTCGCGCAGGCGGAGCAGTTGCTGGTGGTCGTGCCGAGCCACGCCTTCCGCGAGGTGCTCGAGCGCCTGAAGCCCGTGCTGCGCGCGGACCAGCGCATCGCCTGGGCTACCAAGGGCTTCGAACTCAAGACCGGCAAGCTGCCGCACGAGGTGGCCATCGAAGTGCTCGGCCCGGGAGTCCCCACGGCAGTGCTTTCCGGGCCGACGTTCGCGAAGGAAGTAGGCGCGGGCCTGCCGACTGCGATGACCGTCGCCTCCGGCGACGAACAGTACGCGATGGCGCTCGCTCGCAGCATATCGGGCGTGAATTTCCGGGCCTACGTATCGCGGGACATGATCGGTGTCGAGGTTGGCGGCGCGACGAAGAACGTTCTCGCGATCGGGGCCGGCATTTCCGACGGCCTCGGCTTCGGCGCCAACACGCGTGTCGCACTGATCACCCGCGGACTCGCGGAGATGATGCGTCTAGGCGTCGCGCTCGGTGCCGACAAGGACACGTTCATGGGCCTGGCCGGGCTCGGCGACCTCGTGCTCACGTGCACGGACGACCAGTCGCGCAACCGCCGCATGGGCCTGGCGCTCGCGGCGGGCAAGACCAGCGACCAGGCGCAGGCCGAGATCGGGCAGGTGGTCGAGGGCGTGCTCGCCGCCCGTGCGGTCTGCGAGGTCGCGCGCCGGCATGGCGTCGAGATGCCGATCATCGAGCAGATCCACGATGTCCTCTACGAGGGCAAGCCGCCGCGTGACGCCGTGTATGCGCTGATGAAACGGGAGATCAAGTCGGAGATGGACTGATCGGAGCCTGGCTCGTCGCCCTCGATTGCCGGCCCGGTGGCGGCGGCCGACACGGCGCGGTGCCCACAGGCGGCAGTCCCTCAGCCCGCCCCCTCGTATCCCAGCTGCCGCCACGCTTCGTAGACCGCGACGGCAACTGCATTCGACAGGTTCATGCTGCGCGCGCCCGCGAGCATCGGGATGCGCAGCCGTCGCTCCACGGCACAGCTGTCCACGACCGCCTGCGGCAAGCCGCGGGTTTCCGCGCCAAACACCAGCGCGTCCCCTGCGCGATAGTGCGCCGCGTCGTGGGTCGCGGCGGCCCTGGTCGTGAACGCGAACCAGCGGGGTCTGTCCAGCGCGTCGAGGCAGGCATCAAGGCTCGCGTGCACACTGACGTCCGCCAGCTCCCGGTAATCCATGCCCGCGCGCCGCACTGCGCGGGCATCCAGGCTGAACCCCAGCGGCTGGACCAGGTGCAGCCTTGCGCCTGTATTGGCACAGAGCCGGATGATGTTTCCGGTGTTGGGCGGAATCTCTGGCTCGTGCAGGACGACGTGCAGCATGGCCGACGGATCCTGGCGCGCGCCAGCAGTCTCCGCAAGACACCGCAGCGATTCGGGCCGACATGGGTTTAGAATCCCGGCAGACCTCCCCGAACTCCATTCGGAGAAACCCGACAATGATCCTCGTAAGCCACCTGCTCAACCGCAAAGGCAAGGACGTCTGGTCCGTCGACGCCGACCAACCGGTAATCGAAGCGATCCGCGTCATGGCGGACCGGCGTGTCGGCGCCCTGCCCGTACTGAGCGGCGGCCAGCTCGTCGGCCTGGTGTCGGAGCGCGACTACGCGCGCAAAGTGGCCCTGCTCGGTCGCGCCTCAGCACAGACCCCCGTCCGGCAGATCATGTCCGCGCCGGTCGTCACGGTGCAGCCCAGTGACAGCGTGCAGCACTGCATGGAAATCATGACCGAGAAGCGCATCCGGCACCTGCCGGTGGTCGAGGACGGCGCAATGATCGGCCTCGTCTCCATCGGCGACCTGGTGCGCGCGGTGATCGAGGAGCAGCAGCAGACGATCGAGCACCTGGAGAAGTTCATCGCCGGCTGACCGGTAGGGGACATTCTCCTTTTTTCGCGAGACCGGAAAAGGAGAATGTCCCCTCTTGGACTGGCGGTTTACGCTTAGAATTGCGGTCATGTCCTCCTCCGCGCTGCCGCCCTCGCTGGCGGTCGATTTCTGCGGCCTGCGCCTCGCCTCGCCGATCGTGCTGCTCTCGGGCTGTGTCGGGTTCGGCGAGGAATACACGCGCGTCGAGGGCTTTTCCAACACGCAGGTCGGGGCAATCGTGCTCAAGGGCACGACAGGCACACCACGCCTCGGAAATCCGCCACACCGCGTATACGAGACGCCGATGGGCATGCTCAACGCCATCGGACTGCAGAACCCCGGAGTCAATCACGTCGTCGAGCGGATCCTGCCGACGCTCGATTTCACCGAGACCCGGTTCTTCGCCAATGTCTGCGGATCCACCATCGACGAGTACGTCGAGGTCACGCGCCGCTTCGACGATTCAGCCATAGACGCCATGGAGATCAACATCTCCTGCCCGAACGTGAAGGAAGGTGGCGTGCAGTTCGGCAACGTGCCGGAAATGTCGGCACGCGTGGTGGCTGCGTGCCGCGCCGTGACGAAAAAGCCGTTGATCACGAAACTATCGCCCAACCAGACCGACATTCGCGAGAGCGCGCGCGTGTGCATCGAGGCGGGCAGCGACGGGCTCGCCGTGATCAACACGATGATGGGCATGGCTATCGACGTGAAGACGCGGCAGCCGGTCATCGGCAACGTGCAGGGCGGGCTGTCGGGCCCGGCGATCAAGCCGATTGCGCTGCTCAAGGTGATGCAGGTGGCCGAGGTGGCCGGGCCGCTGGGCATCCCGATAATCGGGCAGGGCGGAATCCAGTCCGCCGAGGACGCGCTCGAATTCATCATCGCCGGCGCGACGACGGTGGGCGTCGGCACTGCGCTTTTCTACGATCCGCTGGCGTGCACGAAGATCAACGCGGGCGTCGCGGAGTACCTGGCCGCGAACGGCATGGCGTCGGTCGCCGAGCTGGTGGGATCGCTCGACCGGCCGGCACGCAGGATCGACGCCTGCTACTGCTGAAAAACAGGTGCTTGGCACAGAACAGGGGACATTCCCCTATTCCTGGCCGTTCTAAAAAAGTGTTGAACAGACTCTGTCTGGCCCCTTCCGCTGGAAGGGGCCTTTTTCTTGGCCGAGTCTCGGAAAAGCGTTGGTCAGACGCGGGGGAGTGGGATAAAAAGCGGACACTGGCCAATGCGTAAAATCGGCCAGAAGCGGTCCTTGCCGACTTCGGGGTTGGGCGCGCTGATAGGGAGACGACGTGGGACTTCTGCGGTGGATTGGGGATCAACGCAGATGGCGACAGGAGCACGTCGCCGCGTTTGATGCTGTATCGCAGATACAGCCGGACGGCCTCACGACATTCCAACATCTAGCGTTGGACGCACTCGCGAGATTCGTCTCCGCAGAAGAATTCAAGCGAATTTCCATGGAAAAGGAACCTGGCGACTACTTGCTCGCGCCCCTTGGGACGAGTGGCTTCGAGCTTTACATCTATCCCAACGAGGCGTCGATCTTCGGCCGCAAGCCACACGCATGGTTGGAAGAGTGGGATTACAAGACCCCCGATGAGCTATTGGCGGCACTGATAACCGAGTGTGGCCGTCGCGTGCCAGACCCCAACGCCAAGGACTGATTCGGGTCGGAAGCAGCCGCCGGGGCAGTGGGGCGGCCTGATCGGGTCTAGAATCGCGATGGGGGGCCGGACACGGCCAGAAGCAGCCGGTCGCTGCGCCATCGCCACGCGCACCGTTACGAACTGCAATGTGTAAACGACGAACGGCCCCAGAAGGGGCCGCTCGCCATCGTCGGACGCTCCAGGCTATTGCACCTGCACTACCGGCG
>CAVTNX010000011.1:0-169507 GCA_963736205.1 uncultured Gammaproteobacteria bacterium
ATCACCCGCTCCACTTTTCGCGCCTCAGTTGCGCACCCAGACCGACTTCCCTTCCTTGATGGTCTCGAGCACCGATCTTGTTGATCTTCGTCGGGTCGATCGGTAAGCGGGTTGTCGGAGAGGACGACGAGGTCGGCCAGTTTGCCTTCCTCGATCGAGCCCTTGGTCGCCTGCTCGCCGTACTGCTCGGCGCCCCAGAGGGTGATCATCTTCATCGCTTCGTAGGGGGTGACGCGCTCGTCGGGGCCGATGACCGTGCCCGAGCGCGACGTGCGATTCACCGTCGCCCACACGACCTGCATCAGGTTGGGCAGCGCAACCGGCGCGTCGGTGTGGCTGGTGGCGTGCAGGCCCGTGTTCAGGATCGAGCGCATCGGCGAGATCCGGGCGGCCTGTTCCGGACCGACGATCTGCTTGTACCAGTCGCCCCAGTAGAAGGTGTGCATCGGGAACATCGACGGGAAGATGCCGAGCGACTTGAGCGCCTGCACCTGGTCCGGGCGGATGAACTGGCCGTGGATGAGGATCACCTGGCCCGGCTTGACGCCATGCTTGGCGACGACGGGCTTCAGGGCCTCGAACAACTGGTCGATGGCGGCATCGCCGTTGGCGTGGACCTTGACCGGCCAGCCCTTGGCAAAGGCCTCGTCGATGTACGCCTCGACCTGCCTGGTGTCGGGAATGGCGGGGTAGCCCTTGTAGCCGGCCTCCTGGCCATCGGGCGGGATCAGATAGGCGACCGTGCGCCAGGCCGTGCGGCCCTGCGGCGAACCGTCGAGCGTGATCTTGAGGCCGCCGAGTCGGTAGTGATTGGAGTAGGTCGTGCTGAACCCGGTGTCGAGCGCCGTGCGGCCGGTGTAGTCCATCCAGCCGATGAAATCGATGTCGACCAGCCCGCGCGTGGCGGCATCGGCCATGTCTGCATGCATGGGGCCGAACATGCGGCCTTCGTTGGCGGTCGTGTAGCCGTAGCTCTTCGCCATCTCGAGGCCGCGCTTCAGGAAGTAGTCCTTCCCCTCCTGCGTGGTGGGCGTGAGAACGTCACCATGTGCGGCATGGCGGCCAGTTCTTCGAGCACACCGTTCGGCGTCTTGCCGTCGGCCTCGCGGCGGATGACGCCGCCCTCGGGGTTCGGCGTGCTGGCGTCGTAGCCGATCATTTTCAGGCCGAGCGTGTTGACCGCCGCGAAGTGGCCCGAGATGTGCGTCGCCATCACCGGCACGGTGGTCGACACCTTGTCGAGGTCTTCGCGCGTCGGGTGGCGGCCGAGCAGCGCATCGTCGTAGCCGACGCCGAAGATCCAGCCGGTCAGGCCGACGTCCGGCCCGGCGGCGAAGGCCTTCAGCCTTGCCACGAGGTCGTCGATCGGTGTTGACGGTGCCGTCGGGCGGGGCGAGCAGATTGGCGCCGACGGCCTGTGTGCCGAACTGCTGGGCGTGGGCGTGACCGTCGATGAACCCGGGCATCAGCGTCCTGCCGGCGAGATCTTTCACCACCGTGCCGTTGCCTTCTGCTTGAGCGCGTCCGCACGACTGCCGACGAAGGTGATCTTGCCCTCGTCCACGACGATGGCTTCGACGGTAGTGGGCTGGTCGCCCTCCATCGTCACGATGGGGCCGCCGAAGACGATGAGGTCCGCGGCCGCGACAGGGGTCGTGTCGGCAGGCTTCTTGCTGCAGGCAGCAAGTACGAGGGCGGCGAGGACGACCGAGGCAATGGGCGGGCGGCGGGTCATAGGCGCTTCCTTGGGTCTTGCCGAGCGAAAGATCGACGTCGAGGCTAAGGGATAGTGCGAGTCCACGGCAACTCAACCAGCAGCGGGACGGGTCGGCCCTTCACGCTTGAATCACGCGTGAAATCATCGTCGAGTGTAAGTGATTGATCCGGCGAACTAAGCCGAGCGCCTCACGTGGGTTCGATTCCCATCACCCGCTCCACTTCCTTGCCGGGCCGAGACGACCTCAGCCGGTTCCAGCCGGGTTGTTCACGACGCGCTGGGCATCGATCGCGTGGTGTCCCCATGTCCTAACTTCCGTCCGGAGCGGGCTCACACCTGCACGGGCAGGCTTTGGCTTCAGACGCGTGAACGGCTGATGACTCACGCTTGTGAGCCAATCAAAATCGCGAAACGTGCGTTCGCATATGTCTACCGGCGCCGGGTTACCCGCTAGACTCTGGTCATGAGGGGGGCATTCACGATGGACAGACATGCCGACTGAGCGTGCGGGCGAGGGCACCTGGGCCAAGCTGCGCCGTCGCAAGGTGGTGCAGTGGGGCATCGTCTACGCGGCCGGCGCCTGGGGCCTGCTCCAGGGGCTCGAGTACGTCAGCAGCACGTTCGACTGGCCGCGCCAGATCCAGCAGTTGGCGACCCTTGCGCTGCTGGTCGGCCTGCCGGTCGTCCTGGTGACCGCGTGGTATCACGGCGACCAGGGCCGGCAGCGAGTCAGTGCAGCAGAGCTGATCATCATCACGCTGCTGTTCCTCGTCGGCGGCGGGATCTTCTGGCGGTACGACAAGGCGAGCGACGCGCCATCGGCTGCCAGGGCATCTCCCGGAAACCGGGAATTGCCGCGAGTACGTCACCCGCCGTTGCAGACAATTCGATCGCGGTTCTGCCCTTCGTCAACATGTCCGGCGACCCGGACAACGAGTATTTCTCGGACGGGATCTCAGAGGAGATCCTGAACGTACTTGCCGGCGCACCGGAACTGAAGGTTGCGGCCCGGACTTCATCGTTCTCGTTCAAGGGCAAGTCGATGGAGGTACCCGAGATCGCCGCCGCGCTCAATGTGCGCATGGTGCTCGAGGGTAGCGTTCGCAAGCAAGGCGACAAGGTTCGCATCACCGCGCAGTTGATCGACGCGCAGAACGGCTTCCATGTCTGGTCGCAGGCCTACGACCGCAAGCTCGAGGACATCTTCGCAATCCAGGGCGAGATCGCCCGTGCAATCGGCGACGCGCTCAAGGTGGAGATCGCCAGCCCCGCGAGTCCAGGGCAAGGCGCGGTCGGAACCCGGGATCTCGAGGCTTACGATCTGTACCTGCGCGGCATGGCACTGTGGCATACCAGAGACGGGGAAAAGCTCTGGCAGGCGGTCGATCTGTTCAACCAGGCCATCGCGGCCGATCCGGATTTCGCGCAGGCCTACGGCGGCCTGGCGCTGACCTATGCCGTCCTCCCGGACTATTCGGCCAAGATCACCTACGAGGAAGCCTTCCGGCAGGTGACCGATGCCGCTGGGATGGCGCTGGGGCTGGACCCGACCCTGCCCGAGCCCTATGCCGCCTTGTCGGCGCCGGCCAGTTGGGAGCGGCGTCGGAAGACCGCTATCACGCTGTATCGGCGCGCAATCGCCATTCGCCCGTCGTTCGCGACGGCCTATCAATGGCTGGGTACCGATACGATGATGGCCGGCGATCCGGAGGCCGGGCTCACGGCACTGGACAGGGCGAGCGAACTGGATCCGCGCTCCCTGGTGGTCGCGAACAACCAAGCCTACGTACTGTTGACCCTGGGGCGCGTCGACGACGCCCGCGCGGCCTGCGAGCGTGTGATGGCGTTTGCGCCCGACTACGTCGGCTGTCAAACGCGCGTCGCGTTCGCCGAAATGCTAAGTGGGGACCCTGAAGCGGCGCGACCGTACCTGGATGCAATCGCCCGCCTCGGCGATGGGAGCGCCTTGCCCCTGGTCGAGGACGTCGTCAACGCGCTCAATGGCCGTGGCGATCGGCGGGCGGTGGCACAGCGCCTCGCGGCCTTCTCCGGCCGCAGCGCCCTGGATCCGACCAGCGGCAACATCTTCGCGACCGCGGAAATGCCTGCGTTGCTGGTGCTGCTCGGGGCGCCCGATCTCGCGCTCGATTACCTCGAGCGAAGTGTCGACGAACCTGAAAGTACCGCCACGCCCCCGGAGTGGCCGATGATGCTGCCGGCGCTGGATCCGATCCGTTGCACGCCGCGATTCAAGGCGCTGGTAGGGCGGCTGAACACCCGCGATCCGCGCGCAACGACGGTTTGCACGGGCGGTACGACGTAGCACCGGCTGAAGGGAGTTGACCGCGGACGGCGGTCACTCCTCAGCGGATATTGCACCGTTCCCTGTACAACAGGCAGGCACTCATGAACCCGGGGAAATATTTCCTCTACTCAATGCAGCTTTCGTGGTACTCGGCCAAGGTGCGGCCGTACCTGCGTCATCGTCGGCTACCATTCGACGAGCGCACGCCCACGCCGCGGCAACGCATGGCGTCGTACCTGCTCGAGCGTCATTTCACGGTGCATGCGTGGGTGCTGGGTCAACGCCCGTCGCTGGCCGATTTCGCGCTCGCCGGCCCCCTGTGCGGCCACCTGCGCTACGACCTCGCCTCGAGCGAGCGATGGATGCGGCCGCGGCCAAATCTCTACCGATGGAGCGAGAGAATGTGGTCGGGCGTCCCGGAGGCCTCCGGTCCCTGGCTCGCGGACGACGCGGTGCCTGAAACGCTGCTGCCGATACTGGCGACGGCCTTGTGCGAAATGACGCCGTATCTCGAAGCCACCGCGGCGCTGGCTTAGTCGACCCGGGGATGCCGGGAGAAGTGGCGGCCTTCAGTAATACCCGATTCTACTGGCCACGCTTGCCCAGATACCGGTCGATGTCGCTTAACAGGTGCAGCGCGCGTTGCTGCTGTTGATCGATGGCGCCCAGGTAGATGGCGGCCCATTCCCGGTTCGTGCGCAGGTAAGCGGAATATGCAGGACTGCCGCGTACGACGGCAATCAGTTGGTCCGGATCCATTTCGCCGAACGCAGACAACCCGAGCGGGTAGCCCTGGGTCACGCCGGCGGCCCGGACCTGCTTGAGGATATTTGTCAGCTCATCCAATTCGTCGAACTGTGCGTAATACACCTGCAGCTGGCGACTGATCTGCCGATCGCGAATCTTCTGCATCCCGCCGGCTCCGAGCAGCGCTTCGAAGCCCGTTCGATTGCCGGCGGTGGAGCGAACCAGGTTTGCGCGTCCCAGTAGCGTCGGGCGGTCAGCTTCGGTGACGGGGGGACCGGCCGGCATGTCGAATGCCTGCCCGGTGGGAGTGACGATGCGGCTCGGCCTGGTCACGCCGCGGGTTTCGCCCAGGATGTAATCGATGCCGCTGATGCGCATCTCGGAAGACGTGCGAATCTGATCGAACACTGCTGCATCCGCACGCAGGTCCTCGGCAATTTCTTCCAGGTGCCGGGCCTCGGCGGCGCGATCGGCGCGATCATTGGCCCAGTCCGTGACCTGGAAGCCCAGGAATATACCCAGGATCAAGATCACCAGTTCGATCAGGACAGCGGTCCATTGCTGTTGCTTCAGGTGGTGCGCGAGACGACGAACGATCATTCCAGCCCCAGACACGCTCAAATGGTGTTTTGTGCGGCGATTGTACGTGTTGGCCAGCAAGGGCGCCGCCGCGGCCCGTTCGCCGTTTCCCGGCGGAAGCGTCAGGGTTTGGCGAACGCAGCAACCGGGATCAGCACTTCGTTGCGGCGCAGGAACCAGGGCGTAAACGGAGGGTTGTAGCGGGCGAGGGTAGCGTCGCCGCGCACGACCAGGCCTCGGGCCCTGATGCGCTCGCGAAGCAAGGTTTCGTTCTTCCGGTAGTTGTCGGCCGTCCAGCGGCCCGAGTAGCGCCAGCAGGCGACTAGCCGGGCCGGCTCCTCGCGAATCTGGATGGCGGGGTCCAGCGGCTTCGGTGCTGTTGCGAGCGTGTAGGTGGAAGGCAGCGTGAAGGCAACCAGAAATGCACGACCGTCGGCAACCTGCGAGACCGGCGCTGTCATCGCGATCTTCTCGCCGCGCGACTGGGTCACGGGTGCGGTCATGGCGATCTTCTGCTGCGCAACGTTATTGCCGCTGATGTAGCGGAACAGTCGCTGGAAGGCGACGCTGCCGGCATCCTCGAAGCTGGCTTCGACCCGGGTCTGGGCGACGACATAGGGTGCATAGTCGCGCAGCTCGAAGCTGCCGTCCTTTTCGAGCACCTGGAAGCCTGTTTCTTCGGTGGCCATGGCGGTTGAAGTCGTGAACATTGCGACGATGACCGCGAAGGTTGCGGCGCTCGGTGCATGCACGCTACCGTCTCCTGCATTGAAGCGGACAAATCGCCGCGATTCGAGACCGCGATAGATGCCGGCCTGGGTCCCTAGTTCGCCGCGACGACGCCCGGTGGCTGCCATGTCCCCTCGCCGGGCGGCAGGATCGACGGCGCCGTGTCCTTCGGCCAGTACAGGCGCATCACCAGGTAGATCGGTCCGTTCGGTGCCGGCAGCCAGTTCGCTTCCTTCGCCTTGCCCGGTGAATCCTTCTGGATGTAGAGCGTCAGCGACCCGTCGGCATTTTTCTTCATGCCGGGCAGCATCGGCGAGTTGATGAGATAGCGATTGATCGGGTTCTCGATCAGCAGCTGCGTCTTGCCGTCGTACATGGTCACCGACCAGAAGGCATTGACCGGCGGCAGCTGGCCGGCTGCGAATGTCAGCGTGTAGTTGTGCTTGCCGCCGTCGAGCGTCTCGCCGGTCGCGTCGGTCCGGGTCATCGGGTACATGGCCTCGACGGCGTCATTTCCGTAGATGCCGCCCTTCGCAGCGGCGGCACGCTTCAGCCAGTCACCGTTGTAGAACGCGATGTCGCCGAACAACGAGCCGATCTTCCAGCCGTTGATATCCTTCATGCCTCCATCGAGATACTTCGCGACCCTGTCGTCGCCTTCCTTCATCGCCAGCAGGACGGCGGCCTTGTGCTCCGACGACAGGTCCTTGAACTCGAACGTCTTGCCCGGGCCGATGCCGATGCTGGCGAGCCTGGCCCGGATGTCCTTGTCCTGCTCCGTCGCTGGCACGAACTCGAGGGCGGCGTCGAGATAGGCATAGAAATTTTCCTTGATCCCGGCGGTCGTGGCCGGAACAAAGTTGATCTCCGGTGCGGCGGGCGGTGGGGGCTGTTTCAGGAACGCGGACAGCGGCTGCGCCTTGTATCCCGCCTGGACCTTGACCACGTTAGGCATGTCGTCGGCGTTGAAGAGCTGGGTGCGGAAGACGCTGAGCGCAAAAGGCGTGGTCGAGTGGAAGACCTGCTTTATTCCCTCCGGCTTCTCGCCGGTCCAGTCCGGCCCGACTACCAGGTAGTCGCCCGCGTCGGTGCCCGTGGCGCGGGTGCCGATGTAGCCGTAGTTGTAGACATTTCCGTCGATCAATTGCACCGAGTAATAGCGGTCCTTCGGCACGGCTGGCACTGAGATCACCATCGGTTCGGCGCGCAGGTCCAGCCATAGCATCGAATACGGCGTGTCGCTGTTGGGCGTCACGACCGCGGTGTCCTTGTAGGTGAACACGCGCGCTTCGTTGCTGACGGTATTGAAAGGCGCCTTGTACTGCCCGGAGTTCTTGTCGATGACGAATTCGTTCATGACCGCATAGTTCATGACGATCGGCAGGCCGTAGATGAAGGCCTCTTCGGCAATTGCCTTGGTCTCGGCGATGCCCGGCGCGGAAACCCCGGCGGCTGAATCGTCTTTTCCGGCCTGTACGACCGGATCATTCTTCGTGCCGCAACCGCCGAGCAGCGTCGTCGCCGAGACGATCAGCGCGACCGAGCCGAGAAATCCTGTGAAATTCTTCATTTATTTACTGCTCCGGCAGCGGGGAAAGCGGGACGGACCAACACATACCCGCGATCCTCAAAGAAAGGAGCGGGGCCCGTACTCCGTCATCTTTACTACGATCGGCGCCAGGGTCAACCAACAGTCGCCCAGGAGGGCGAGGGAGGTACGCCGGGGCGCCGAGACGCTGGAGCGCGAACTGCAGGCGAAAGACACGCCTGCAGCCGCAGCTCCCGGCAAGTAGCCGTCGTTACGGGCTGGACGTCGCGATCATCAGCGACTCGGCGAACTCGACGATGACCGTGTCGCCGACCGCCAGCTTCGACAGGTCGACTTTCTTGTGCGCCTTCATGGTCTTGGTCGTGCCGTCGCCGAACTGGAACGTCACCTGACGCGTGCTGGCGTCCAGCGCAACGACGTTTGCCGACATTTCGTAGGCCTCGCCCTGGAATACGCCAGTCGTCTTGCCGTTGGTGGCGGCGGCGAGCTCGATTGCGGCGGCATCGCCCGGCGGCGGCCCGTCCTTGCGGACGATGAGCGCCATCGCCTCGGTGGCCTGGAAGCCGATCTGTTCGCCGACCTTGAACGAGCCGAGGTCGACGCCCTTGGCCGCCTTGAACGTTGCGGACTTGCCGTCGGGCGTGGTGACGGTGACTTTGCGCTTGCCGGTGTCGATCGCCTTCACGGTCGCCACATAGGTGAACGTGTCGACGACGGCGAAATCCGTTGGCTGCCTGGTAGACCTGCTCCTGCTCGACGCCTTCGGTGCTGGCGCAGCCAGCTATCGTGACGATTGCTGCCGGCAGCAGCGCCATGGATGCGATGGCAATCAGCCGATGGGGCAAATGGTTTCTCATGGCGGTCTTCCGTCGTTGGTGGGATGGCCGGAGATTATACGATCGGACCCGGGGTCGCCAGCGTGCATTTCCCGCCCGCTGCCGTCCGTGGGATAACATGCACCAGCGTCGTGCCGGCGCCCGTCGCACCCGTCGCGGCGGATCACGACCCATCGTTGCCGGGTGATCGAGCAGATGTCCATACACGTAGCGCTGACCCACGAGACCGCCTACCGCTACGCGCGGCCGGCGTCGCTGGGTCCGCAGGTGGTCCGCCTGCGCCCGGCGCCGCATTCCAGGTCTCGCATCCTCAGCTACGCGCTGCGCGTCGAGCCGGCTGCGCATTTCCTCAACTGGCAGCAGGACCCGCTCGGCAACTACCTCGCGCGCATCGTGGTGCCGGAACAGGACGCGCGAATTCCGGCTGCAGGTGGACCTCGTCGCCGAGATGGCGGTGTTCAATCCGTTCGATTTCTTCCTCGAGCCAGAGGCCGAGCAGTTCCCCTTCGCCTACGAACCACGCACCGCAAAGGAACTCGAACCGTATCTCGAGCTCGAGCCGGCCGGCCCGCTGCTCACGGAGTGGGTCGCGAGCGTCGATCGCGGGCCTGCATCCACGGTCGATTTCCTGGTCGGGCTGAACATGCGCCTGCACCGGGACGTTGCCTACGTCATTCGCATGGAACCCGGCGTGCAGACCTGCGAGCAGACGTTGTCGAGCCGGCGTGGTTCCTGCCGCGACTCGGCATGGCTGCTGGTGCAGGTGTTGCGACGTCTCGGGCTGGCCGCGCGCTTCGTGTCCGGATACCTGATCCAGCTGAAGCCGGACGTTGCCGCGCTCGACGGACCCTCGGGGACGGACAAGGACTTCACCGACCTGCACGCATGGGCGGAGGTGTACCTCCCAGGTGCAGGCTGGATCGGCCTCGACGCCACGTCCGGGCTGCTGACGGGCGAGGGTCACATCCCGCTCGCGTGCGCGCCTCACCCGAGCGGCGCGGCGCCGATCACCGGCACTGCCGATGCGACGGACGTGGATTTCTCTTTCGCGATGCAGATCGAGCGCATCGTCGAGACACCGCGCGTCACGCTGCCGTACACCGCCGGGCAGTGGTCGGAGATCGAGTCGCTCGGTCACGAGGTCGACAGTCATCTCGAGGCTGACGACGTGAGGCTGACGATGGGTGGCGAGCCCACATTCGTGTCCATCGACGATGTCGATGCGCCGGAGTGGAATACCGAGGCGCACGGCACCCACAAGCGCGCACTGGCAGCGCGCCTGATCGAGCGGCTTCGCGACCGGTTCGCACCGGGCGGGTTGCTGCATTTTGGCCAGGGCAAGTGGTATCCGGGAGAGTCGTTGCCGCGCTGGGCGTTCGCACTGTACTGGCGTGGTGATGGCCAGCCGCTGTGGCGGGATGCGTCGCTGATTGCGCAGGAAGACCGCGAAGGGACTGCGACGCTCGAGGATGCGAAGCTGTTCTCGCAGGCCCTTGCCGAAACGCTCGGCGTGGACCCGGACCTCGCGACGCCGGCGTTCGAAGACCCGGTGCCCTATCTCACGCGCGAACAACGCCTGCCGGACAACGTCGATCCATTCGACTCCAAGCTCGAGGATCCGGAAGAGCGCGCACGACTGGCGCGGGTGTTCGAGCGCGGGCTCGCCGCACCGGTCGGCTACGTGCTGCCGCTGCAGCGCTGGAACGCACCCCACCAGCGTGCCTGGTACAGCGAGCGCTGGACGACCCGGCGCGGTCGCCTGTTCCTGGTGCCCGGCGACTCGCCGATCGGCTTCCGGCTGCCACTCGAGGCCTTGCCTCACGTGCCGAAGGAGCGATACCCGTATTTCATGCCGGCGGACCCGTTCGCGCCCCAATCGCCACTGCCGCCGCAGGCGAGTGACCCGGCCGAACAACTGGCGATCCAGCACGCCGGCGGTGGCGGCGCCGAACGTCAGCGCGTCATGGAGCAAGGGACATCCAGCGGAACCGATGGTGCCGTACGGACGGCGCTGGCCGTCGAGCCGCGCGAGGGCCGATTGTGCGTCTTCCTGCCGCCGACCGAGACTGCCAACGACTACGTCGAGCTGATCCAGTGCGTGGAGTCGACGGCCACGCAGATCGGCCAGCCGGTGCACGTCGAGGGTTACAGCCCGCCCGCCGACGAGCGCCTCAACGTCATCAAGGTGACACCCGATCCCGGCGTCATCGAAGTCAACGTTCATCCGGCGAGGAACTGGAAGGAACTGGTCTCGATCACCTCGACGCTGTACGAGGAGGCGCGACTCAGCCGTCTCGACGCGCAGAAGTTCCTGATCGACGGCAGGCACACCGGGACCGGCGGTGGCAACCACGTCGTGGTCGGCGGCGCGACGCCGGCCGACAGCCCGTTCCTGCGCAGGCCCGACCTGCTGCGCAGTCTCATTACATACTGGCAGAACCACCCGGCGCTGTCGTACCTGTTCTCCGGGCTGTTCATCGGTCCGACCAGCCAGGCACCGCGCGTGGACGAGGCGCGCCACGACCAGCTGCACGAACTCGAGATTGCGTTCATGCAGATGGCGCGATCGGCGGGCGACCCCCCGGTCGCGCCCTGGCTGGTCGATCGCCTGCTCCGCGATATCCTGATCGACGTCACCGGCAACACGCACCGCACCGAGATCTGCATCGACAAGCTGTATTCGCCCGACGGGCCGACCGGGCGGCTCGGGCTGGTGGAGTTCCGCGCCTTCGAGATGCCGCCGCACGCGCAGATGAGCCTCACGCAGCAGTTGCTGCTCCGGGCGCTGATTGCACGCTTCTGGCGCAGGCCGTACACGCAGCCGCTGGTCCGCTGGGGCACGTCCCTTCACGATCGATTCATGCTGCCGCATTTCGTCTGGTCCGATTTCCGCGACGTTCTCCGTGACATGCGCGATGCGGGGTACGCGCTCAAGGACGAGTGGTTCGAGCCGCACTTCGAGTTCCGCTTCCCGCGCTACGGCTCGGTCGAGCGCGGCGGCGTCGAGTTGGAAGTCCGGCAGGCGCTGGAGCCCTGGCACGTGCTGGGCGAGGAGGGCGCGGTGGGCGGCACGGCGCGCTATGTCGATTCATCGCTGGAGCGCCTGCAGGTCAAGGCGCGCGGCCTCGACCTCGCGCGGCACGTCGTGGCCTGCAATGGCCGTCGGGTGCCGCTGCGGGCGACCGAGATCGTCGACGAGGCGGTCGCAGGTGTGCGTTTCCGCGCGTGGCAGCCGGCACGCTGCCTGCACCCGACGATTCCCGTGCACGCGCCGCTGGTGATCGAGATTCTCGACCAGTGGTCGGGTCGCTCGCTCGGCGGATGCACCTACCACGTCGCGCATCCCGGTGGCCGCAACTTCGAGACGCGACCCGTCAACTCGTACGAGGCCGAGAGCCGCCGGCTCGCCCGATTCTCGGACCTCGGCCACACGCCAGGGGCCGTCGAGATGCCGCCCTCGGAGGTCGATCCCGAGTTCCCGTTGACCCTCGACCTGAGGCGCAGCGCTTGAATTCCCGCACCAATCCGCTGCCGGACTCCCAGAACCCGACACTGGCAGCGCTGTTCGATGCCTACCAGCCGTTGCCCGGTGTCTTCGACGAGATGAAGACCGGCGACGGTGAGCTGCGTCCGCACTGGCGGAACCTGGTCGGCGCACTGCGTGCGCTGAGTCCTGCCGAGATGGACGCACGCTGGAAGCGCGTGGAGCGGATCCTTTACGAGAACGGTCTCACGCACAATATCTTTGCCGATGGCGACGAAACCGAGCGGCCGTGGCGGCTCGACGCGCTGCCATTGCTGATTTCGGCCGAGGACTGGCGCCGGCTCGAAAGCGGCCTCGTGCAGCGCGCGCGGCTGCTCGATGCCGTGCTGTCCGACTGCTACGGAGAGCAACGGCTGATGCTCGACGGGGCCCTTCCGTCGACGCTGGTGCTGGGCAATCCGCAGTTCCTGCGGCCGTTGCACGGCGTCCCGGTGAGCCGCGGCCGTCGGCTGCATTACTACGCCGCCGACGTCGGGCGGTCCGCGGACGGAAGTTGGTGGGTGCTGAAGGATCGCTGCGAGTCACCGGTGGGTGGTGGCTATGCGCTGGAGAACCGCATTGCGCTGCGCAACTGCCTGCCCGACGAATTCGTCGGCAACCACGTGCAGCAACTGGCGGGCTTCTTCCAGGCCGTGCACGAAGGGCACTGCGCAATGGCCGACAGTGCCGATCCGCGTATCGTGGTGCTGAGTACCGGGCCTACGGGGTCCGGCTATTTCGCGCATTCGTACCTCGCCCGCTACCAGGGATACGTGCTCGCCGAAGGCCAGGACCTTACCGTGCGCGACAATCGTGTCTACCTGAAGACGCTTGAGGGCCTGCGCCAGGTGGACATCATCATCCGGCGCGTCGAGGCGGCTTCGTGCGACCCGCTTGAACTGCGCAGCGATTCGCCGCACGGGGTCCCGGGGCTGGTCGAGGCCGTGCGCGCCGGAACGGTGTCGGTCGTCAACGCGCTGGGCAGCGGGCTCGCCGACACCGAGAGCCTGATGCCGTTCCTGCCCCGGCTCTGCGAACGCCTGTTGAACGAGCACCTGCAGCTGCCGTCGCTCGCAACCTGGTGGTGCGGCCAGGACCCGGCCCGCGATTACGTGCTCGCCAATCTCGAGCACCTCGAGACGCGCGACGTGTTCAGCCGCGGCGCGAGCGAGCCGGGAACGCAGAATCCCGACGGACCCGAGGCCTGGCAGGTCAGCGGCCCGCGCCGGTCGATCGAAGAGCGTGGATTCGCGTACCTCGCCCGCGAGCCCATGAAGCTGTCCACGGTGCCTGTGCTGAATTCGCAGGGCCTGCGACCGGTGCCGTTCGCGCTGCGGGTGTTCGTGGCCGCGAACGCCGACGGCTATGTCGTGATGCCGGGCGGACTCGCGCGGCTGTGCCCGCCGCGCGCCGGACAGGCCTTCGACTTCGGCCGGTTCGGGGACGGCAAGGACACCTGGGTGCAGTCGGATCGGCAGGCCGGAAGCGCAGCGATCCGCCGCACGCGGACGGGCGCCGTGGAGCTGCGTCGTGTCGGCCGCGAGCTGCCGAGCCGTACCGCGGACAACCTTTTCTGGTTGGGCAGCTATGCAGAGCGCGCCGAAGCCATCATGCGCCAGGCTCGCAATGCCATCGTGCGCATCGTCGACGACGAATGCCCGCCGGAGGACCTGCTGGCAATCGGGCGCGTGCTCGGCCCGACGCTCAAGAAGGCCGGGATCGAGCCTGCAGACAACAAGGCCGCCGGAGACACCCGAGCCCAGCTGGAGCGCCGGCTCGGCGAACTGGTGTTCGATGCCGAGCGAGCCTATGGGCTGCGTCGCACGCTGCGCAACCTGGGCCGCACCGCGTCGCTGAGCCGGGACCGCTTGTCCGCGGATTCGTGGCGGATCCTTCACGGGCTGCGCCCGGAAGACTTCGCCCGGCGTTCCGGCCCCGCCGCGCAGCCCCGCCGCGCCGGGATCGGCAGCGTACTTGGCCAGCTGGACCTCGGTATCCAGCGACTTGCGGCGTTCAGCGGCATGGGTGTCGAGAACATGACCCGCAGCTTCGGCTGGCGATTCCTCGACATGGGTCGTCGCATCGAGCGCAGCGTGCAGACCAGCGCGCTGCTCGAGAGCCTGCTCGACGTCGGTGATCCCGAAGACGACGGCAGCCTGATCCTGCTGCTCGAAATCGCGGACAGTTTCATGACGTATCGGTCGCGCTACCTGCTGACGCCACAGCTCGCGCCCGTACTCGACCTGTTGCTGCTGGACGAGACGAATCCGCGCTCCGTGCTGTTCCAGCTGGAGGCGCTGGCCGAACATCTCGAGGCGCTGCCGCGGGATCCTGCGCAACCATTGCCCGACCGCGAGCAGCAGATCGTCACCGACGCGCTCGATGAACTGCGCCAGGCCGATATCACCAGCCTGTGCCGCAGGGGCCGGCTCGGTGACCGGCCCGGCCTCAAGGCGCTGGTCGGCCGGGTGGCCGCCGATCTCCCGGTGCTGATCACCAGCATCACGCGCAAGTACTTCAGCCACGCGGATGCGGTGCGCTCCGTGATCGCCGCGGGCAGCGCGCCTCGCTGAGCCATGCGCTACGACGTCCGCCACCGCACCACGTATCGCTACAGCCTGCCGGTGTCGATCTCGCACCACGTGCTGCACCTCGCGCCCCGTGCCTGCGGCGACCAGGTGGTCCACGGGGCGTCGATCGAGATCGAGCCGGGCCCCGCGGTGCGCAACGATTCCGTCGACTATTTCGGCAATCCGGTCACGTTTGCAACGATCCAGCAGCAGCACGAGGAACTGGTCATCGAGGCGAACTCGCACGTCGACGTGTCGCCGCCGCCTGCTGCGGCGCCTTCGCAGACGATGGCGTGGGACCGCGTCTTTCGACATCTTGGGCAGGACACCGGCGCCGGGAACCTCGCCATCCTGCAGTTCGCCTTCGATTCGCCATATGCGCGTGCGAATCCGGAACTCACCGGCTACGCGCGCGAGTCGTTCGCCCCCGGACGACCGGTCATGGAAGCGGCACTCGATCTGACGCAGCGCATCCACAGGGACTTCAAGTACAGCAGTGGCACGACCAGTGTCTCGACACCGGTGGAGGACGTGTTCAGGCTGCGTCGTGGAGTGTGCCAGGACTTTGCACACCTCGAGCTTGCCTGCCTGCGCGCGCTCGCCCTGCCTGCGCGCTACGTGAGCGGCTACCTGCTCACGCATCCCGCGCCGGGCAAGGAGAAGCTGGTCGGCAGCGATGCCTCGCATGCCTGGGTATCGGTCTGGTGCCAGGAGGCCGGTTGGGTGGACCTCGACCCGACCAACGACACTATTGCGGGCGAGGAGCATGTGACGCTCGCGTGGGGTCGGGACTACGGGGACATCAGTCCGGTCAATGGGGTAATCTTTGGTGGCGGCGAACACATTATCGACGTGGCGGTGGACGTGACCCCGACCACGGCGACCAGGGAAAATCCAGGCGCATGACTGAGCGGCGGATCGCAGGGTTGCTCGAAGGATATGACTCGGGCGGTTTCTACTGTGAGATGTTCGGCGCGGGCAAGCGCCCGCCCGCGCATACGCAGACAGTGCGCGATCGTCTCGACGGCCTGAGCCTGGCGGAACTCAGGCGTCGTGCCCAGGCCGCGGAGCGCGAGCTCTACAACCTCGGTGTCACGTTCACGGTCTACACAAGCCGCGAGCAGATCGACCGTATCCTGCCGTTCGACGTCATCCCCCGCGTGCTGTCGGCGGCCGAGTGGGACACGATCGAACGAGGCGTCGTGCAGCGAGTCACAGCGCTCAACCGCTTCATCGAGGACATCTACCACGGGCAGAAGATCCTCAAGGACAAGGTGGTGCCGGCGGAGCTGGTGCTCGGCAATTCCAACTATCGACCGCAGATGCAGGGACTCAAGGTGCCCTTCGGCAGCTACGTCAACATCTGCGGCGTCGACATCGTCCGTGGTGGCGACGGGCAGTTCTACGTGCTCGAGGACAATGCGCGCACGCCGTCGGGTGTTTCGTACGTGGTCGAGAATCGTCACCTGACGCAGCGCGCCTTCCCCGACCTGATGCGCAATATCGGTGTGCGCTCCGTTTCCAACTACGGCCAGCGGCTGGTCGGCAAGCTGACCGAGCTCGGAGCCCGCATCGATGGCGATCCGTCCGTTGTGCTGCTCTCGCCCGGCGTCTACAACTCGGCCTATTTCGAACACGTGTTCCTGGCCCGCGAAATGGGCGTGCCGCTGGCCGAGGGGCGCGACCTGGTGGTGCGCGACGACCGTGTGTTCATGAGGACGACCGGCGGCCTGCGCCGGGTCAACGTCATCTACCGCCGCATCGATGACGATTTCATCGATCCCGAGGCATTCAATCCCAACAGCATGCTGGGCGTGCGCGGCCTGATGCGCGCGTACCGTGCGGGAAACGTCGTGCTGGCGAACGCAGTCGGTACCGGGATCGCGGACGACAAGGCCGTCTATGCCTACGTGCCGAGGATCGTGAAGTATTACCTCGACGAAGAGGCAATCCTGCCCAACGTCGAGACGCAGATCTGCCGCGAGGATGCAGGCCTCGAGTTCACGCTTGCGAACCTCGAGAACCTGGTCGTGAAGCCGGTGGGCGAATCGGGCGGATACGGCATCCTGATCGGGCCGCACGCGAGCCGGAAGGCGCTCTCGGAATTCCGGCGCAAGTTGCGGGCGGCTCCCGCCAATTACATCAGCCAGCCGGTCGTGCAGCTGTCGGTGTGCCCGACGGTCACCCGCAGCGGCATCGAGCCCCGCCACGTGGACCTGCGACCCTTTGCGGTCACCGGGCGCTCCACGTGGGTACTGCCCGGCGGCCTCACACGCGTGGCGCTGCGCAAGGGTTCGCTGGTGGTCAACTCGTCGCAGGGCGGCGGATCAAAGGATACCTGGGTCCTTGAATAACATTCTCTCCAGGCACGCGGAGTCCATCTTCTGGCTGGCCCGCCAGGTCGAGCGGGCCAACAGTACCGCGCGGATCCTCGACGTCAACGAGACGTTCAGCCGCAACACGCGTGGTGAACACGACTGGGAATCGGTGCTGCGGCTGTACGGCGATGAGCAGGCTTTCAGCGACACGGGTCGTCGGCCGACCGCAGACGCGGTCATCCAGTTCTACGTGCTCGACGAGCAGAACGTGAACTCGGTGCGTAGCTGCATCCGCATGGCGCGGGAAAACGCCCGCGCATTGCGACCGCTGATCTCGACCGAAATGTGGGTGCAGCTTAACGGGTTCCACAACCGGCTGGGCCGGCTGCGCAAGACGGACCTCCGGGTGGAGAACTTGAACAGCCTGTGCAGCTACATCAAGGAATCCTGCCAGACGCACAGCGGCATCACGGCCGAAACGCTGTACCGCGACGAGTCCTGGTATTTCCACCAGATCGGTCGCGCAATGGAGCGCGCCGACCAGACGACGCGGCTCGTGGACGTCAAGTACCAGGTGCTGCTGCCCGATCCGAGCGACGTCGGTTCACCGACCGACGAGGCCCAGTGGAATACCGTGCTGCGCTCGGCTGCGGGATTTCATGCGTTCCGCCGGGAATATCCGCAGAGCATGTCGCCCGCCAGGGTCGTCCAGTTCATCGTGTTCGACACGCGATTCCCGCGCTCGGTGGCAGCCAGCGTGCTGGTCGCGAACGAGCACCTGCACGCACTGCGGCTCAAGTACGGCCACATGGCAAAGCGAACGGCGTCGAACCAGCTGCGCAAGCTGGCGTCTTCGCTGGCCGAGGACACCGCGGATGACCTGATCTCGCGCGGCCTCCATGAGGGCCTGGACGAAATCCAGGCGGAGCTGGCGGCAGTGACCGATGCACTTGGCCGCGAGTTCTTCCTGCTCACCGAGATCGACGAGATGCCGCAGCCGCCCGCCGAATCGGCCGCGTGAGCCAGTTTCGTGTGGCGGCCTCAGTGGTCGTGATCGTGCGGTTCCAGGTCGTGTGAATCGGCAGCGAGGTCCGCGTGCAGGTGACGGTCGTGCCCGTCCTTGCCCACCGGTACGAAGTGCCGTTCATCCTGGTGCTGGTGCGCCGGCGAGTCGTGCTCGTGCTCGTGCTGATGTTCGTGCGGGTGTGCATGGGCATGATCGTGCGGATGCGCGTGCACCAGGTCCCCGTGCCGATGCGAGTGCTCGTGGGAGTGGACGTGATCGTGCGAGTGCTGGTGGGCATGCACGTGGCTGTGCTTTCCCGAATGGTCGTGATCGTGCGCCATGATCAATCCTCGCTCGTCGGTTCGTTACAGCATGCCCCGCACAGGCGCCGGCTGTCGCATGAAATCACGTCGACCCTCAGAACTGCAAGGTCGCGGTGATCCTCAGCGTGCGCGGCCTGGGACTCGCCGACGAGCCCGTTAATATAAAGCTTCCTACCACCGCAGGTGCGACGCTGCCGGTCCGGCACCGGCCGGTCAGGCCAGTGGGGTCAGGTGCATGTGACCGTGGTGCTGGTGCCTGGCCGAAAGCGGATGCTTGTCACCGCTCTCCACGGGGATCAGGTTGATCTGGCCGTAAGCCACTCCGCGCTCTGCCCGTATGCTGTCGGCAAAGGCGCGTACCGCCGCCGTCGGCCCCTTGAGGAAGACGTTCTCCAGGCAGTACTCGTGATCCAGGTGCAGGTGCGTGGACGCGACGACGAGGCTGTGGTGTTCGTGCTGTGCCGCCGTCAGCCGCTCCGCGAGATCCCGCACGTGATGGTTATAAACATAGGACAGGCTGGCCACGCATTGCGTACGGGCCTTGTCGCTGGCGCGTTGGGTTCCCACCTCGCGACGCAACAGGTCGCGCATCGCCTCCGATCGACTCGTATAGCCCCGCGCCTCGATCAACTCGTCGAAGGCCTTTGCGAGTTCCTCGTCGATCGACATCGTGATTCGTTCCATGTTCGCTCCCCTCTCAGTCGTGCCTGGTTCCACAGACCGGACAAGCCTGCAGCGCCAGGGGGCGCTCGAGCTGGCAACTCGAAAGCAAGGCATCGTCCGCGAATATCTCGCGAGTCGGTCCATCGGCCATTACCGCGCCCTCGAGCAGGACGATCGTGCGGGGACACAGATCGAGCACCATGTCGAGGTCGTGGCTGGTGAAGATTCGCGTGTGACGAAACTCGCCGAGCAGACCGATCAGCTGGCGGCGTGCGTGCGGGTCGAGCCCGCTCGTCGGCTCATCCATTACCAGGACGTCCGGCGCCATCGCCAGCACGCCGGCGATGGCCGCCCGTTTCTTCTCGCCGCCGGAGAGTCGGTACGGCGGCCTGGCGCGAACGTGCCAGACGCCGACACGCTCGAGCGCGACGCGGACCCTCCGGTCGACTTCGGGTTCCGGCAGTCCCTGGTTCCTCGGGCCGAAAGCAACGTCGTCGTAAACAGTCGGCATGAATAGCTGATCGTCGGGGTCCTGGAAGACCAGGCCGACCGTGCGGCGAATTGCCGGCAACGTCTCCTTCGTCAGCGGCGTCTCCCCGATACGCACCTCACCGCTGGTCGGGCTGAGATGACCGTTGAGATGCATCAGCAGCGTGGACTTGCCCGCGCCATTGGCGCCGATGATCGCGACGGATTCGCCGTGCGTGATCCGGAAGGATACATCCTTCAGGGCGACGGTGCCGTCCTCATAGACGTGCGACAGGCGGTCCGCTTCAACCAGGTGATGACTCATTGCAGCAAACCGAGCGCTGCCGCGCCGAGCCAATGCGTCACATCCTGGGTGCGAAGCAGCAGGAAGAGTCCGCACCACCCTGCCATATACGCGATGTCCGGGCCACCGAGTCGCGATGGCTGGCCGCTGCGGAAATCACCGGTGAAGCCGCGGGCGCACATCGCGAGATAGATGTTCTCCGCCCGATCCCAGGTCCTCAGCAGCAGACGACCGACGAGCATCCCGTAGAGACGAATCGACAGGGGTCGGCCGCCACCGCGCTGCTCACGGGCGACTGTCATCCGGACAGCTTCCTCGCCGAGGACTGCCAGGTAGCGATACAGGAAGAGCAATTGAACGGCCAGCGAGCGAGGCATGCCCATCCGCTCCAGTGCGCCGCAGATCGCCGGAAATCCCGTCACCGCGACCAGCACGACGGCGGCGGCCGCCGCGAGCAACGATCGAAGCACGATCGAGAAAAGCGAGATCCAGCCGCCGCTGAACTGCAGCCCGCCCAGCTGTACCAGCAACTCACGATCAAACCACGGGTTCGGCAGTCCGATCAGCAGCGCGACCGGCAGCACGAGTGCAATTTTCCGCAGAAGGAATGCGGCAGGCAGCCGCGCCGCCGTGACGATCGCCATCGGGAATGCGAAGAACGGGATGAGCGATGCCACCGTATGGCGGTCGAACGACATAGTGCAAACGATGAAGACCAGCGTGACGATGACCTTCGCGCGGGCATCGAGGCGATGCAGCGCCGAATCTCCAGTCGCCAGTAGGTCGAGGCGTCGGAAGTCGAGAATGCCGGTGAGGGCTGCAGGCGCGGACATGGGATCAGCGCCGCCCGGACCAAAGCTTCAGCGCGAAACCGACGAGCAGTGCGAGTACCAGGGTGATTGAACCGCCGACCACGCCGGACACGGATTTGCCAAGACGATCGCTGGCCCCGGCACTGCTGGTCTCAGGCGGCGAGCGACCGGTCTCCGCGGCACCGGCCGTCTCGTGCCGGAATGCGTAGCCAGGCAGCATGGCCGCCTCCTGCTGCAGGCGACCCAGCGCAGCCTGGACGCCGGTCTGAGGTGATTCGGGTTCTTCCCCCCGGGTGATCCTGGCGATTGACCATTCGAGCCCATCCGGGTTCTTGGATGCGAACCAGGCGCCGACGCCACCCAGTGCAAGCGCGAGGACCAGGAAGGCGGTCGCGATGCCTCGCACGGAACGTCCGGTACGTGCAGCCGTCGGCAACATGCCGGGACGTGCGGCGCGAACGAAGGATATGACTGCAGCGGTAACCACACCCTCGACGATGCCGATCGCGAGATGAATCGGCAGCATGAACGCGAGGAACGTGCCGAGCGGCAGTGCCGAAATGCCCGAGGCTACGGTCTCCAGCACGACCGCGAACGCTCCCAGTTGCAGCGAGAGCACCGCGGCAAGCACCGCGGCAACCGTGGCCCGAACCGTACCAGGCGCTTCCCCGGCGAGGCGCAGGTAGACGGGGTAGCCGATGAATGCCGGGAAGAAGCCGAGGTTGAAGATGTTGCAGCCGAGTGCGAGCAGCCCACCGTCGGCGAAGAACAGCGCCTGCACGATGAGCACCGAGGCCATGACGAGGAAGGCGGCGTGCGGGCCGAGCAGGATCGCGAGCAGCAAGCCGCCGCCGAGGTGGCCGCTCGATCCGGTGCCGGGGATGCTGAAATTGATCATCTGCGCGGCAAACAGGAACGCACCGAGCACGCCCATCAACGGCACGAGACGGTCGTCGGCCTCATGGCGCAGGCGGCGCGAGCAATACGCAACCGTGGCCGCGGTTGCGGCCCACATCGTCCCGCCGACCGCGGGCGACAGCAGTGCGTCGGCCATGTGCATTGAGCGCTCTCCGTGAGGGCGGCGCGGCGGCGACCCGCGTCCGGCCCGTAGGATCTAATTAGACAATATTCTTACTCCTGCCGCGCATTGCGGATAACCGCAGGTCGCGCACCGAACGCCCTGGCATAGACTCCCTGCATGAATCCGCGCTGGCGGCAAAGCGGCAGGACCCGTCTCTGGGTAACGCTGCTGCTGTTCCCTGCGTTGGCGAGCCGCGTGCTGGTACCGCCTGGCTTCATGCCGGGTACGGGCGCGGACCACACGCCCACGATGCAGATGTGCCATGGCGGCGGGCCGCTGCCGCGGCAGGCGCAGTCGCCTGCAAAGGACGATGGCCAGGCGCCCGGCAACCGCGGACACCACCAAGCCCCGTGCGTATTTGCGGCCGCCGGCACGGTCGCGCTACCGCCGATCACGTTGCCGGTACTCGACGGTGTGGCGGTGGCGGTCGCCGTTCCAGCTCAGGCGGAACCGGCCGTCGTCTACCGGACCCAGCATCGCGCCCACTCACCAAGGGCGCCTCCCCCGGTCGCACGCCCCGCATAGGGCTCGAACGCACGTTCGACGGTGGTCGCGCGCCGCGCATGGCGCCGCGATGAACCGGTGATGGCCAACCGCAACCGTCGGACCGTGCGTGGTCGAGCCAGTCGCGCCTCGGCGCGGCACTCACTATCCATCTTGATTCCGGAGGCTGATTACATGCGACCTCGCCAGATCACAATCGCCGTCATGCTGGCCTTCCATGCTGCCCATGGACAGGCAGCCGAGGATGGCCCCGCGCTCGAAGAGGTCCTCGTCACGGCGCACCGGATTCTCACGCCTGGCCTCGGTGCCACTGGCCTCGACAGTGCCGCGATTGCCCGCAAGCTCGCGCGAACCAGCGACACGGCGAGCCTGCTCATCGGCATTCCCGGCATGAGCGCCTACGGAGCCGGCGGCGTGTCCAGCCTGCCGGTCATCCGCGGCCTGGCGGACGATCGCCTGCGCACGAAAGTTGACGGCATGGACCTCGTCGCCGCCTGTCCCAATCACATGAACTCACCCCTCTCATACATCGACCCGACGGCCGTGGCGAACATCGACGTCTACGCCGGGGTTACGCCGGTCAGCGTGGGCGGCGACAGCATCGGCGGCAGCATCGTGGTGCGCTCGGCGGACCCAGCATTCGCGAAGGCGGGCGAGCATCTGATGCAGGGAAAAGCCGGCTCGTTCTATCGCAGCAACGGCGACGGCTGGGGAGGAAATCTCTCGGGCACCTTCGCCACCGAGACCGTGAGCCTCGGCTACACCGGCGCCTACACGCAGTCCGACAACTACGAGGCCGGCGACGACTTCAAGGACTACACGTTCACCGGTCGCGCGGGCCACACGCTGGCGACGGACGAGGTCGGCTCCACCGCCTATCAATCCAGCAACCAGTCCGTCCGGCTTGCCTGGCAGGCGGGCGCGCACTTGCTGGACTTCAGCTACGGCGTTCCAGGACATCCCCTACGAGGGCTACGCGAACCAGCGCATGGACATGACGGACAACCGTAGCGACCAGTTCAACCTGGCTTACACGGGCAGCCTGGGCTGGGGAACCTTGCGAGCTCGTGCTTACTACCAGCACACGAGGCACGAGATGGATTTCGGCGACGACAAGCGCTTCTGGTACGGCCCCGGGGCGCCGCCGGCCGGCTCCGGCGGGGACACGGCGGTCAACGGCTCGCCCTGTTCGCCGATCTCCGGCACGATTATCGTGGACGGCCAGATGGTCGGTTGCGCTGCCGGCATGCCGATGAAGACCGACGGCAAGAACACCGGAGTCAGCGTCAGCGGCGCGATCCCGCTGGCCGGGCAAAGGCCTGCTGCGCGTCGGCGGCGAGTATCAGCAATATCGACTGGACGACTGGTGGCCGCCTTCCGGCGCGGGCATGTGGCCCTATGAATTCCTGAACGTGAACGACGGTGAGCGCGATCGGTATGCCGCCTACGGGGAATGGGAAATAGACAAGGGTCGCTGGGTGCACGTTCTCGGCGCGCGATTCGAGAGCGTGGACATGGATGCCGGACCGGTCCACGGCTACAACCTCGACACGTATCCGACCACCGGCGTGGGCGGCATGGGCAACCAGACGCGGGATGCGGCGCTGTTCAACTCCGGGCAGCGCGGCAAGACCGACAATAACTGGGACCTGTCCTGGCTTGCGCGCTTTACGCCGTCGGCGACGCAGGACTACGAGATCGGCCTCGCGCAGAAGACGCGCTCGCCCAACCTGTATGAACGCTACACCTGGTCCACGTGGCAGATGGCGGCATTCATGAACAACTACGTGGGCGACGGCAATGGCTACGTGGGCGACGTGAACCTGGAGCCCGAGGTGGCCCGCACCGTTAGCGTGAGCGCCGACTGGCACGACGCCGACGCCGCGCGGTGGAGCGTCAGGCTGACGCCTTACTACACCGACGTGCAGGACTACGTCGATGCGGTGCAGTGGGACGCGGCGACCAACGCACCGCGCACGATATCCGTCGCCGACAAATTCACCGTGCTCAGGTATGCCAACCAGTCGGCCCATCTCTACGGAGTGGACCTCGCCGCGGACTACCAGCTGACGGGCATCACGCGCTACGGCAGGTTCTGGACCCGACTGGTGGCGAGCTACACGCGGGGCAGGAACGACGACACCGGCGACAACCTCTACAACATCATGCCACTCGAACGCCAACCTGGCACTCACGCAGGAAATCGGCTCGTGGAGTAACACGGTCGAGGGCGAGTTCGTTGCCGCGAAGGACGATGTCTCGCAGGTTCGAAACGAAATGCAGACTGCAGGCTACGGGCTGGTTCACCTTCGCAGTCGCTATGAGCGCGACAACTGGAGCGTCGACCTCGGCATTGAAAACCTGTTCGACAGGTTCTACGACCTGCCGTTGGGCGGAGCCTATGTCGGCCAGGGAACGACCATGACCATTCCGCCGCCGCCGAACCAGCCGCAGTGGGGCACGCCGGTGCCGGGCCAGGGCCGTTCAATCTACGCGGGTGTCACGGTGAAGTTCTGACGCGGTTCCTTGTCCAGCGATCGAGCTTCTCCCGCGCACCATTTGTCGACGGATCCATCGCGCGATCGTGGTCGGGCGTCTTCGCCGTCAGCTCGATCACGTAGCCATTCGGATCACGGAAATAGATGGAATGAATGAATCCGTGGTCCGAGATGCCCCGCGTCTCGATTCCCGCCGCCTTGCCGCGGGCCATCAGGTCCTCGAGCGTGCCTGCGTCGACCTCGAGTGCGATGTGCAGGTCGTAGTCATGCTGGTCCTTGAACTCGAACGGCATGTCCGGGACCTCGAAGAAGGCCAGGTACGACCCGTCGCCAAGTTCATAGAAAGTGTGGAGTGCTTCGGTTCTCCTGCCGCTTTTCGTTTCCGAGATTTCAAGCGTGCCGGCAAGCGGCAGGCCGAGAAAGTCCTCGTAGAACGCACGCGTCCGCTCCGAGTCCCGACAGCGATAGGCATTGTGATGCAGGCCGCGGATCATCGAGTCCTCCTGTGTCGACAAGCGAGGCGGGCCGGCCGGCTGCCGACCGACCGGCCCTCAGGCGAATATTGCCACGAGAGACTGCGCCGCCGACAAGCTGCCATGAAATCCGCGCGTTCCGGCGCGCGGCAGACGCACGGACGCGCCAGGGCGCCCGATGTGTGGCACAGTTCGGTGATATGGGCTTCATGCGATCGAAAACGCGCTGGCTCGCGCCGCGGGAATGGCGGCGACGCATCGTCTTCTGGGTCGGCGCGATCGCGACCGGCGCCGTGGCGGTCGCTTTCGCGATCTGCAGCGAGTGGGCGATACAGTTGTTCAGCCGGGCATGTGATGCCTGGCCATGGTGGCCATTCGTCGGCGCCCCACTGGGGCTCGCGCTTGCGGTCTGGTCCACGCGCCGATGGTTCCCGGGCGCTGAAGGCAGCGGCATTCCGCAGACCATCGCGGCACTGTCCCTGCCGACGGAAGACGAGCGCAACAAGGTCCTGAGCCTGCGAATCGCGTTCGGCAAGATGCTGGTCGCCCTGGTGGCGCTGGCGAGCGGCGCGTCGATCGGTCGCGAAGGCCCGACCGTCCAGATCGGCGCATCGATCATGCATTCGCTGCGTCGCTACGCACGGTTCCCCGCACTGGACATCGACAGGGGCCTGATCCTGGCGGGCGGTGCGGCAGGAATAGCCGCGGCATTCAATACACCGCTCGCGGGCGTGGTTTTCGCGATCGAGGAATTGTCCCGCTCCTTCGAGGAGCGCACCAGCGGCGTGATCCTGACCGCAGTGATCGTGGCCGGCGTGACGGCGCTCGCGCTGGTAGGCAACTACACTTACTTCGGGCGCACCTCGGTCTCGCTCAGCGTGCCGCAGATGTGGGTCGCCGTGCCGGTCTGCGGAATCCTTGGCGGGCTGCTGGGAGGACTGTTTTCCAGGGCGATGCTTTTCGCCCGCATGGGTCTTCCGGCGCCGATTCGCCGCCTGCATGCGGAGAAGCCGGTTGTTTTCGCGGCGACCTGCGGGCTGTTGCTGGCGCTGATCGGCTGGGCATCGGGCGGCACCACCTTCGGAACCGGGTACCACGAGGCGCACGAGATCCTGCAGAACGGGGCGGATCCGCCCGGTGGGTTCTTCCTGCTCAAGGCGCTCGCAACGCTGGTGTCGTATGTCACCGGGATTCCAGGCGGGATCTTCGCGCCGACGCTGGCCGTCGGCGCGGGCCTCGGCGGTCAATTGCACGAGTGGCTGCCACTCATCCCGTCGGGCGCGATCGTCGTGTTGTCGATGGCGGGGTATTTCTCGGGTGTCGTCCAGGCGCCGCTTACCGCGCTGGTCATCGTCATGGAGATGACCGATGACCGCACGCTGATGCTGCCGCTGATGGCCGTAGCGCTGCTCGCGCGAGTCGCAGGCGCAGCCGTCTGCCGGGAGCCCCTGTATCGATCACTGGCAAAGCGCTACGCGCCGACGGCGTCTCCACCGGCATCATGAGCGGGGCGCAGCTGCGCCCGCGTCAGGGGGTGGCCAGCGACTTCGCCAGGCTGCGCAGCAGCGCGGCCCCGTCGCCACGCCATGCGCTGCCGTGCATGCAGGCGAGCACCTGCGGACGTTCCGCGGCAAGCCGTTCGAGCATGGCATTCGTGTCGGGCGAATGCGCGTAGTAGTCCATCTGCCCGCGGAACGCCTCGCTCGGCCCGAGGATGTCGGACTCGGTGATGGGTGCTTCCCCGGTGCCGCCCTGCGTGAACAGGTCGCCGCAGAAAAAGGTACCGGTGCGCAACTCCATCATCAGCCCGCACTCCCATGCGTGCGGCAGGTGCGGCGTATCGAACCAGCGCAGTTCGTGCTGGCCGAGCTTCAGGGTCTCACCGTCCGCCAGCGGCCGCGCCGCGCGGTCGGCGACGTCGTCCACCGACACCATGGCCGCGACCCGGCTGCAGACCGGTACGGCCTGCGGGGCGACTGCCAGGAAGTCGTTCAGGGAGCCGCACTCGTCCGCCTCGAAATGCGAAAAGGCGATGTAACGCAGCCCCTGGACGGGCAGCACCCTTCCGATCGCTTCGCTGACCAGTGGAAACATGCGCCGCGGCCCGGTGTGGAACAGCAATGGTTCTTCGTCGGCGACCAGGTACTGGTTGAAATTGAAGGACCCGGCACCGCCCGGCAGGACGCACGGGCGTGTTGATCCGATAGATGCCACCGGCAATTTCGTGGACGTTGGTGCCTGATGCGGGATTCGTGATCATTGGAGGTACCCCCTGGTGTTCGCTGGATGCGCCGGCGCCCGCGGTTTCCAGGCTCCGGTCACGCCCAGGTCGCGACCAGCGTACACCCTGCGACGTCGATTTTCCCGATACGGCCGCCGGGCGCGCGGTAAGCTATTGCCTGTTTCGCCGGCTGGCAGGCCGGGAGCGGGCACGCAGGAATTCCCGCGACACATCCACTGACAGGAGCATGAGTTGTACAAGATGACCGGCCTTCGCCCCGGGACAAACCGCGCATTCATCGCGCTGCTGCTGCTGACTGGTGCAGCGTGGCTTTCTCCCGGCCATGCCGCCGAGAAGGTCAAGGTCACGGGTTCCTGGGAGAAGGGTGTGCCGCACGACCTGACGTTCACGCGCGTGCTGGTCGTAGGCATCACCCATGACGTCGACGCGCGATGCCGGTGGGAGCGCTTCCTGGCCGCGAAGCTGAACGGCACCGCGACCCAGGCGGTCGCGAGTTGCGATGCGGTGACCAAGGTCGACCCGCTGACGCTGGAGAGCATCAAGGACGCGGTCGAATGGCTCAAGATCGATGCCGTGGTAGCCACCAGCCTGGTTGCCAGGGAGTGGAAGGCGGACGAAGGCGGGGGCAGGGACACGCGCGGCACAGCGAACTACAAGGCGACGGACGCCGGGTACGCCTACGGCTACTACGGCATGTACGGGGTGCCGGTGATCTACGGCGATTTCGTGGCGACGCCGCCGGTCACCACGCTCTCGGGCAAGGCTGAGGTCACGACCAAGGTCTACGCAACGAAGGACCAGAAGGTGGTCTACACACTGGACACGACGGCGCAGTCCAGCGATTTCCGTGAAAGGAGCATGTCCTCCGTCACGACCCCGATGGCGGACCGGCTGCGCAAGGATGGACTGATCCGCTAGGTCGTCCTGGATCCCGAGGCGGGTGAGCCCACTCCACTACAGGCCGTAACGCCGGACCAGCAGGATCGAAAGCGTGACGACCATCAGGACCGCCAGCGGCAGGCCTGCGCGGACAAAGTCCCTGAACTGGTAACCGGCTGCGCTCATGATCAGCAGGTTGGTCTGGTAGGCCATCGGTGTGACGTAGCAGACGTTGCAGCCGAACAGCACCGCCAGCACGAAAGGTTCGGCGGGCGCACCCAGCTGCATCGCGAGGCTCACCGCCAGCGGCGTGCTGATCCCCGCGGCGGCCACGTTGGAGACGAAATTCGTCAATACCGCGGCGAAGGTCATCAGTGCGCCGATCGCGACGGCCGGCGGTACGTCCTTCAGCGCCAGCGCAAAGACCGACGCCAGCCATTCGGCGGCACCGGTCTCGACGATGGTCCGGCCGAGCGCGATGCTCGCTGCGACGAGCACGATCACCTCGAGACTCAGCGCGCGGCCGAGCCTTTCGAACCGCACGCAACCCGTGACCAGCATCGCGATCACGCCTGCCAGTGACGCCAGTGCGATCGGCATCATCTTGGTCGCCGCGAGCACGACCACTGCTGCGACGATCGCCAGCGCCAGCGGCGCCATCGAGCTTCGCGGCAGTTCCACGCCACCCTGCAGCAGCAGGGCGCCTTCGCCGCGCTCGAGCCTGGCGAGATTCGCGCGCGGACCGCGGACCAGCAGCACGTCCCCGACCTGCAGCGGTTCCTGCTGCGGGGTCGAATGAGTCTGCGACGCAAGCGGCGTCGCGCGGGCCAGGCCGATGACCGCGGTTCCGTAGCGATCGGCGACCTCCGCCTGCTTCACACTGCGACCTACCAGTCCCGAATCGGCCCCGATGACCAGCTCCGCGATTTCCTCGTCCTCGACGACCTTCGCGCCGCTCGGCCGTATGTTGTCCAGCACCGCGTGCGCAGCAAGCGGCGCGCGCAACTGCTCGCTCGCCTCGCGCAGCTGGTCCAGGCTGCCCTCGATCACGATGCTGTCGGTGGCGTCCAGGCGGAACTCGTCGTCGCCGCTCAGCATCTCGCCGTTCTCCCGGAGCACGCCGATCACGCGCGCCCCGGCACCGATGCGCGCCTTCGCCTCGCCGGGGGAGGCGGCAGGGGGCTTGCCACCGGGACCCGCATGGAGCACGGCGCGGTACTCGCGCGCCGCAACCGACTCGCTGTTCACGGTGGCTGGAAGCAGCCGGGGCATTACCAGCCACAGGTAGGGCAGGGCAATCAGGGCCGCGGTCAGCGCAATTTCCGCGAACGAAAACACGCCTATGGGTGCCAGCCCGAGGTCGCTCGCCAGCGAAACTACCAGCACGTTGGTGGAGGTGCCGAACGTCGTCGCCATGCCGCCGATCAGGATCGCGCAGTTGACCGGCATCAGTGTCTGCGAGGCCGCGATGTTCGCGCGCACGGCGATGGTCAGCAGGATCGGCAGCGTCAGCACGAGCACGGGCGTGTCGTTGATGAACATGCTGAGCGCCATGCAGACCAGCAGCGCGAAGAGCATGCCGAGGGCATTGCTGTAGCGCCACAGCCGTGCCAGCAGCCGGGCCGCGGGGTCCAGCGCACCCGTGACCATCAGGCCGCGGCCCAGGATCATCAGGCAGCAGATCGCGACCAGCGCCTCGTGGCCGAAACCTCCGAAGGCGATCTCCATCCCGGTGAGCCCACCCGTCCCGTCCAGCGGAAACAGGTAGAAGAACAGCGCCAGCACCGCGATCAGCAGCAGGCAGACCAGTTCGAGCCGCAGCCGCGGGTTGGCGAACGCGGCGAACGCGACCACGGTAATGCCCAAGGCTGCAGCGGCATGCGGTGATGGCAGCGGAATCATTCGTATTCGCTTGTCCAGCGAGGGCCCAGGGACAGACAGTATCACGCAGCGATCCGGATGCCGCCTCCCGCGCCGTCAGTCGCCCGGGCGCATTGCCCGCGCAGCCTCGCCGGCCAGCAGCAGCGTCTGGGTCGGGTAGGCGAACTCGACGCCCATGGCCTCGAATTCCTCGTGGATGCGGAAGTTGATCGCCTGCTGCAAGTCCATGTAGCGGCCGAAATCGGCGCTCAATACGTAGTACACGACCTCGAAATCGAGCGAATACGGACCGTACTTCGCGAAGTGAGCGCGGTCGAAGCGGACATCGTCCTGCGCCTCGATGATCGCGCGCAGCGCCGGCGCAATGCGGCGCAGGGCTTCGCGCGGCGTGTCGTAGGTGACACCGATGGTGAACGTCACCCGTCGCTCGTACATGCGCCCGAAGTTGCGCAGCCGGCTCGACAGCAGGTCGGCGTTCGACATCACGATCTGCTCGCCGGTCAGGCTGCGCAGGCGCGTGGACTTGATGCCGATGTACTCGACCGCTCCCATGTGGTCGCCGACGACCAGGAAATCCCCCAGCACGAACGGCTGGTCCAGCGCGATCGACAGCGAGGCAAGCAGGTCGCCGAGCACGTTCTGCAGCGCGAGCGCGACCGCAATGCCGCCGATGCCCAGGCCCGCGACCAGGGCCGTGATGTCGATGCCGACGTTGTCAAGCGTGAGCAGCAGCACCATGGCCCAGATCGCCGTTCGCGCGACGAAACGGATGATGCCGATCGAGCCGGCAGCGGCCTTGTCTTCGCTGATCGTCGCCTTGCGACGGTGATCGAGCCATTCAACCAGCGCCGTCGAGGCCCACAGGCCGGCCTGCCAGAACAGCGCTATCGCGAGCACCGAGTGCAGGATGCCGTCGGCGCCGGGCTTGAAGCCGACGGCTGAAAGGCCGGCAAAGACCGCCACCACGAGGATGAATGCCAGCGTGGTGCGACTTGCAGCCGCCGACACGATCTCCAGCCTTTCGGTAGCCTCGGTCCTGGCGAACTGGGCGTACTTACGGGCGGCCAGTCGGCGGGTGGCCCACAATGCCAGGAACACGATCGCGGCAACCCCGGTCGCGCCGGCGAGTCGGGGCCAGTCGGCGGATGCGAGGCCTGGAATGCTGGTCAACAGGGAATCTAACAAGTGCTCTTCTCCTCCGGCGGTCGATACCGCCGTCCATGGTCAAAAATGACGAAAACAAGCGGTCGAGTCGGATAGACTGCGCGGCCGGCAATCGTCCGGCCAATCCCCTTTTCCCGCTTCCCCCTGGGCAACAATGCTCTCGACGACCAATCTCGCCATCCAGTTCGAAGCCAAGCCCTTGTTCGAGCACGTCTCGGTCAAGTTCGGCGACGGCAATCGCTATGGGCTGATCGGCGCAAACGGCAGCGGCAAGTCGACGCTGATGAAGATCCTGGGCCGCGAGCTCGAGCCCAGTGCGGGTGAAATCGTGCTGCAGACCGGCCTGCGCATGGGCAAGTTGAACCAGAACCAGTTTGCCTACGAGGACGAGAGGGTGCTGGATGTCGTGATGCAGGGTCACGTCGAACTGTGGCGGGCGATGCACGAGCGCGACCGCATCTACGCGAATCCCGACGCCACCGACCAGGACTACATGCGGGCGGCCGAACTCGAAGGCCAGGTCGCCGAGTACGACGGGTACACGGCCGAGGCGAGGGCTGGTGCAATCCTGATCGACGCAGGCATCGACGAGTCGAAGCACGAGCTTCCGATGCGGGAGATCCCTCCCGGCCTGAAGCTGCGCGTGCTGCTCGCGCAGGCGCTGTTCTCGCGCCCCGACGTGCTGCTGCTCGACGAACCGACCAACAACCTCGACATCCACTCGATAGGCTGGCTGGAACGGACGTTGAACGCGTACGACGCGACGATGATCATCATCAGCCACGACCGGCATTTCCTGAACCAGGTCTGCACGCACATCGCCGACCTCGACTACCAGCAGCTCAAGGTCTATCCAGGCAACTACGACGATTTCATGCTCGCCTCGGTGCAGGCCAGGCAGCGGGTCGAGGCCGCCAACGCCAAGGCGAAGGCGCAGATCTCCGACCTGCAGGAGTTCGTGCGGCGCTTCTCGGCCAACGCCTCGAAGGCGCGCCAGGCGACCTCGCGGAAACGGCAGATCGAGAAGATCAAGATCGAGGAGATCCGCCCGTCGTCGCGGCAGAATCCCTACATCCGTTTCGAGCAGGCGAAAAAGCTCTACCGTTCGGCGGTAACGGTCGAGGGCATGTCTTTCCGCTATCCGGGCGCAGACGCCGACGTGTTCACGAACCTGTCGTTCACCATCGAGGCGGAGCAGCGAGTCGCGATCATCGGCCCCAACGGCATCGGCAAGACGACTCTGATGCGTTGCCTGGCCGGCGACCTGCAGCCGACCGCGGGCCGGATCACCTGGGTGGAGAATGCCCAGCCGGGCTACATGCCGCAGGATCCGCAGGCCGAATTCGACGCGAAGGTGGATCTCTTCAACTGGATGTCCACCTGGACCGGCAAGGCGGACGACCAGCAGATCGTCCGCGCGACGCTCGGCCGGTTGCTGTTCTCCGGCGACGAGACGAAGAAGTCGGTGAAGGTTCTCTCCGGCGGCGAAAAGGGCCGCATGATCTACGGCAAGCTGATGCTGACCCGGCCGAACGTGATGCTGCTCGACGAGCCCACGAACCATATGGACATGGAAACCATCGAGTCGCTGCAGATCGGGCTGGAGAAATACCCGGGCACGCTGGTCTTCGTCTCGCACGACCGGGAGTTCGTCGCCGGCCTGGCAACGCGCATGATCGAGCTGCGGCCCGATGGGACCTTCACTGACTTTACCGGCAGCTACGACGAATACCTCGACAGCCAGGGACTCGAGTCGTAAGGAGGGGCAGGATTCCCCGCCGCGCCCATGGCCGGCATCAGGAGTCTTCCGTCCAGTGGGTCAACGTCTGCCGCTGGCGGATCCTCGCCACGTCCAGCAGCAGCCGGCCAGCCCAACGGTAGACATTGGCCTCCGAAACCGTTCGGCGCATCAGCTGCATGCGCTTGCGCCGCTCTTCGCGCGGCATGTCCAGCGCCGCGACGATCGCATTGGCCGTCTCGGAAACGTCGAACGGGTTCACTATCAGGGCTTCCACCAGTTCGCGCGCGGCGCCGGTGAACGCGCTCAATATCAGCACGCCATCCTCGTCGTCGCGTGCCGCGACGAATTCCTTGGCGACCAGGTTCATGCCGTCGTGCAGGCTGTTGACCAGGCAGAAGTCCGCCGCGCGATACAGCTCGAACACCTGCGCGGGCTCCTGGTGTTCGCCGATCAACACGATCGGCTTCCAGTCGGCCGTGCCGAAGCGTGAGTTGATCCGCTCGAGTTCGCTGTACGTCTGGTCCTGCAGCGCCTTGTAGGCCGGCAGCTTGCTGCGGGAGGGAGCTGCGATCTGCAGGAATGTCAGGCGTCGGCGCCATTGCGGGTGCTTGTCGAACAGTGTCTCGATAGCCTGGAAGCGCTCGAGTATTCCCTTGGTGAAGTCCCAGCGTTCGACGCCGACGCCGATGCGGACGTCGTCTCCGATGCCCCATCGCCTGCGCACGGACAGGCGCGCCTCCTGGTGCGGGGGTGTGTTCGCGAGCCAGCGCGGCGGCCACTCGATCGAAATCGGGTAGGGTTTCACCCGGCACACGTGCCCCTGGTGGGTGATCGTCATGTGCTCCTGGTCTATCTGGCACTCGACGAGACGATCAACCGTCGCGAGGAAGTTCTGGCAGTGGTAGCGGGTGTGGAATCCGAGGATGTCTGCACTGAGCATGTGCAGCAGTATCTCGCGCTTCCACGGGCAGACGCCGAAGGTCTCCGCGTTCGGCCAGGGTATGTGCCAGAACAATGCGATCGTGGCCTTGACTCCACGATCACGAATCAGCTTCGGCAGCAGCGCGAAGTGGAAGTCCTGGATCAGCACCACGGGTTCCGATCCGTCGGTTTCGCTGGCGACCACGTCGGCGAAGCGCTTGTTGACCTCGACGTAGTGTTTCCAGTCATCCTCGCGGAATGCCGGCCGCACGTAGGCAAGATGACACAGCGGCCACAGCCCTTCGTTCGAGAACCCGTAGTAGTAGCCCTCTTCCTCCTCTGGCGAAAGCCAGACTCGTCGCAGGTCATAGCTCGGATCGTCCGGCGGTACGCGCACGTGATCGCGATGATCCACGACCAGTCGATCGGCGCTGCCGCTGCCGTGGGCGATCCAGGTGCCGGAGCAGGCACGCATGATCGGCTCGATCGCGGTGACCATGCCGCTAGCCGGAACCTGCACTACCGGCATGCCGGACGCGTCGAGATTGTGGATGTAGGGTTCGCGGTTGGAGACCACCATCATCGGGCAGGCGTCGAGCTGTTCGCGCACCACCTGCTGCAGCGCTTGTGGCGACCAGTTTTCCAGGAACTCGATTTCCAGTCGCTGGCTCTTCTCCATCTCCCTCAGGGCCCGGCGCACCTCCATCAGCACGGGCATCGACGTACCCGATGAGTGCGCGTCGTCCAGGAACCGCCTGCTGCTGATGTCACCCACCAGCAGCCGGATCCATTTCTGCAGCAGCATGCGGATGCCGAACGCAACGACCAGCGCAAGCGCGCCTGCCGCGATCAGCGCAAAGGCGAGCATGAAGTTCCGCGCCATCGCCTGCCTGCGGTCGATGTAGCCGAGGTCATGCACGACGAGCACGCGGATGCTCTGCCCCGATGCAGTCGTCAGGTCGAAGCCCGACACGGCGAGCCGGTCGGAGCGCGGGGCGGGCAGGGATTCCGAATGCGGCTCCAGCGCGCTGCCGTCAGGGCACGCGACACTGGCCGGGACCTGTTTCGTTCGCAGGATGGTCGCGCCGTCCGGCCTGCAGACGACGAACCCGAGCAGGCGCTCGTCGCTTGCGACCCGCTCGAGGTACGCCTGCGCGCGTGCCGGGTCCTGGGGATCCATCAGCGCAGCCAGCGGCTCGCCGATCGAGGTCATCGCCAGCCTTGCGCGCATCCGGACATCGGTCTGGAACCAGCCCCCGAGCACGTGGTCGACGTAGGGGACGCCGACGAACGCCATCAGGCCCACGGCCACGGCGACCGGCAACAGGTATCGAAACAGCACGCTGCGCATCATCGAGGGTAATCCCCGCCGTCGCGCGCATGCGGCCGGCACGTCGGGCAATTCCTGTGTCTCACGCGCATCCCGCGGGCGCTCCGGTCATGGCGAGTCCCTCCAGGAAGGCGCGAACCTCGCGCGGGTCCGCGACCTGCACCATGCCCTGGACGCGGTCGCCCACCGCCACGGACAGACCGCCTGCGCGCTCGACTTCGGCCAGCGCGGCGCGGTCGGTTACGTCGTCGCCGATGAAGATGGGGCGGCTGTATTCGAACGGCGGTTCGCCGAGGAATGCTCGCACGGCATCCGCCTTGTCGGCGCCATCGGGACGCAGCTCGAGAACCTTCCTGCCTTCGAGCAGGTGGAAATCGTCGCCGACGTCGCGAGCAATCGCACGAACACCGCGACGCGCCAGTTCCTCGTGTTGCGGTGCCTGTCGATAGTGCAGGGCCACCGAAGGACCCTTGTTTTCGACCATCGTTCCCGGAAGGCTCGCGGACAGGTCGCGCAGCTTCATTCGCGCCCTGGCGATCCTGGCCTCATCCACTGGAGGGTGCGCGTGCCAGTGCCCGGCCGCATCCCGCCGCTCCAGTCCGTGCACGCCTGCGGCCGGCCAGCGTTCCGGCGCGAACAGCCTGTCCAGGTCGGCGACCGGGCGGCCGCTCACCAGCGCGAGAGCACCGCGCAACCTCGAGCTGACCCTCGCCAGGAGCGCATTCAGCGACGGTTCGACGTGGACGCCATCCGGGGTCGCCGCCATCTCCAGCAGCGTGCCGTCGACATCGAGGAAAAGACTCCACCGCGACTCGGAAATACGACCTCCCGTGCGGGCTACGCGTGGAATTGATGCGGGCCGCGACGCGGCCCGCATTGGCGAATCCGTCCGGTCGCCGCCGCGTGCGCGGCTTGCGAGGCATCGGAGCGACGACCGCCAGATCTGGACCCCGAATTATACAAAATCGCCGGTTGCGCCGCTTGGCGAGAAATCGTAACGTAAATGCAGAGGCGAGCTCGTAATCGACGAGCCCGCTGCCGTCGCTGACGACGTCGCAGATCCGTGGCGTCGCAGGGCGACTGGCCCCCGAGAAATCACGCTGGAGAAAGACATGCCGATCGTTTTACCTGCGCTGCCCTATGCCCGTGACGCCCTGGCGCCGCACATCTCGGCCGAAACCATCGACTTCCACTACGGCAAGCATCACCAGGCATACGTGACGAACCTGAACAAGATGGTGCTCGGAACGGAATTCGAGAAAGCCCCGCTCGAGGATATCGTCCGTGCATCGTCCGGGCCGGTGTTCAACAATGCGGCCCAGGTCTGGAACCACACGTTCTACTGGGAGGGGCTGTCGCCCCGCGGCGGCGGAGAGCCAAAGGGCCGACTGGCCGACCAGATCAAGGCTGCTTTCGGAAGCTATGGCCAGTTCGTCGAAGAATTCACCAAGACCGCCGTCGGTACATTCGGATCAGGCTGGGCGTGGCTGGTTCAGAAAGAGGGCGGTGGGCTCGCGCTGGTCTCGACCTCGAATGCGGCCACTCCGCTCACGACGAAGGACAAGCCGCTGCTGACCTGCGATGTCTGGGAGCACGCGTACTACATCGACTACCGGAATGCCCGGCCGAGCTACGTCGAGGCGTTCTGGAAGCTGGTTGACTGGGAAGCGGTGACGGCAAGGGCCGCCTGATAACCGGGCTCAGTGCCGGCAGCCGGCGGACGCCGCCGACCGCCAGCATGCGGGTCAATTGCACGACGCGGCGCCGAGCACGATCAGCGCCATCGCCGCGTAGTGCAGCCCCGCGCCGACCAGCGTCAGCGCGTGGAAGGTCTCGTGGTAGCCAAAGGTGTGTGGCCAGGGGTCTGGACGCTTCGTCGCGTATACCAGTGCACCCACCGTGTAGGCGACGCCGCCAAGCGCGATCAGCCAGATCTCGATGGTGCTCAGCGCCCGGCCGACCGCGCCGAGATACGGGACCAGCGTCCACCCGACCGCGACCGCGATTGCCGCGGTGACCCACTTCGGCGCGCCGGGCCAGAGCATCGATACCAGCACGCCGAGTGCGACACCGCACCATATCGCAATCAGCAGGTGGCGCCCGGTGTCGCCGCCGAGTGCGACCATTGCGATCGGCGTATACGAGCCGCCGATCAGCAGGAATATCGACGCGTGGTCCGCGCGCCGCAGCCAGGTACGCACGCCGAGAGTCCACTGGAACCGGTGATACACGGCGCTGATCGTGAGCAGCAGCACCAGGCTGGCCGCATAAATCGCGGCTGCGATGCGGGCCTGTGTGGACGGCGCGAGTACCACAAGCGTAACACCGGCACCGAGCGCGTAGACCGCGGCCCACTGGTGCAGCACGCCGCGCAGGCTGGGCTTGGTCGCGCCTGTCGTGTCAGCGGTCGCGATCATGTAGCGGCATCCGGAAAGCTCGGGCGATCCCGATACTCTACCGCGGCGACGATGCGGCCGGTTGCTAGAGCGTCGCGAGGAACCGCCCGAGCGCCGCGTTGGTTTCAACCGGGGCTTCCTGCTGCACCCAGTGCCCGATCCCCGGCAATATCGTCGAGCCCCGGAAGTCGGCGCAGGCGATGCCGGGATCCGCATACAGGTCCACGCCCGGGATCAATGCGCGCGCCATGTCGCGTTCACCGCCGATGAAGCACGACGGCTGTGGTAACGGCTTGCCAATCAGCTCCTTCGACTCCGCGTAGTCGATGTCCTGCGCCCGGTAGCGGTTCAGCGGGCCGCGAAGGCCCCCCGAGCGGAAGGCCTCCACGAATATGTCCAGATCGTGCTCGCTCATCCATGCCGGAAACGAATCCGGATCAATCAACCCGTCGAGCAATTTCGCATCCGGCGGCTTGCGCGCAGCCCACAAGCCCGCGGGCGCCGAACCCGACCATGCAAAATAGATCTTGCGCAGCGATGAACGCAGGTCTGCTTGCATCTCGGCTTCCGCAGCGCCTTCGCCCTGGAAGTACAGCTGGTAGAAGAACCGGTCCTTGTACAGGGCCTGCATCATGTCGATGAACGACATCCCGCCCAGCGGGACATACGGCACGCTGAGCAGCGCCACCGCCGAGACCTTGTCGGGATAGAGAAGGGCTGTCGTCCAGCTGATCGGCGCGCCCCAGTCATGACCGAAGACGATCGCCTTGCCGTCGCCCAGGGCATCGACGACTGCCACTGCATCCGATGCCAGATTGCGGAGTGTGTAGTCGGCGACGTCCCGCGGCTTGCTGCTGCCGCCGTATCCGCGCACGTCAAGCGCCGCGACCCGGTAGCCGCGGGCTGCAAAATGCTCGAGCTGGTGTCGCCACGAATACGCGAGTTCGGGCCAGCCGTGCACGCACAGGATCAGCGGGCCCTGCCCGGCGACCGCGACGTTGAGCGTGATGGGGCCGTTTCGACGTTGACCAGCTCCACGCGCTGATCCGTCAAGCCGTGGCCGCCGCCGCGGTAGTCGCTATGTCTTTCAATCTTGCATCGAGGTCTAGCGCGACTTCCTCGTCCCTCAAGCCCATTCCCTCGACGTCGCCGTCGGCAAACCCGAGGATGCCCATGTCGGCATAGGCCTTGCGGACGCGCGGACCCCACAGGCCGATGTCCTTGATCGTCGGGACGATCCTGGCGAAGAGGCTGGTGCGGTACACGCGCATCAGCTCCGAGCGGTCCACCCACTCCTTGCATTCGGCCATCGGCAGGCCCAGCTGCTCCCAGACCTCGTCGCCGAGGAACCGGTCGCGCAGAAGGTAGCAACCCTCGACGACGAATTCCTCGCGCTCGTCGCGTTCCTTCGCGGTGAGCTGCGGGTAATAGTCGCGCAAGGCGAGCCGACCGAAGGCCACGTGCCGGGCCTCGTCCTGCATGACGTATGCGGTGACGGACTTCGCCAGCGGGTTGCCCGCGTAGTCCCGGATCAGTCCGAACGCCGCGAGCGCCACGCCCTCGATCAGCACCTGCATGCCGAGGTAGGTCACGTCCCAGCGGGAGTCGCGCAGCGTGTCGTCGACCAGGCTCTTCAGGTACGGGTTGATCGGGTAGACGAGCTCGTACTTCTCGTGCAGCAGGCGCGAGAACGCCTCCACGTGCCGCGCCTCGTCCATCACCTGCGTGGCGCCGTAGAACTTGGCGTCGATGTGCGGGACCTGCTGCACGATCTTCGCGGCACACACCAGCGCGCCCTGCTCGCCGTGCAGGAACTGCGACATCTGCCATGCCTGAATGTGGTGCCGGAGGCGGGTGCGTTCCTTCGCGTCCATCCGGTTCCAGGCCGGCGAGCCGTAGATCGAGATCATCTCGTCGGGCAGTCCGGCCGGGTTCTCGGGATCGATGTCCTGCGACCAGTCGATGCGGTAGTCCGAGTCCCACTGCTGCCGCTTGCCCTTGCGGTACAGCTTCAGCAGTGAATCGCGGCCATCGTCATACTCCCAGCGGAAGTTGGCTTCGAAGTCCTGCGCCACCGACCAGTCCATGCTGTCGAGGTCGCTGACATAGTGTGTTTCAGACGACATTAAATTCTCCCCGCCCAGTGCGCTACCCGCCTGTCGCGCGGGAGCCCCAATCGCACAGTCGAGGCTCCATGGCAGGCGGCTCGACGCTGCGTAATGGCTCTTAACTACGCCTGTCAGTTGTCCCGATCAACCCTGCGGTGCAGCAGCCAGCGGCCGGTCCAGCCGCCGGTCTCGGGGAAGACCGTGCCTGCGAAGCAGTTCGCGATCAATCTTCCTCGACGCGGATGGATCCCGGCCGCCCGGGCCATCGATCCGAAGTGCCCCGGTCTTCAGATGGATGTCGCGCTGCGGGAACGGAATCTGTAGTCCACGCTCGGCCAGTTCCGTCTCCAGCGCCCAGAGGTATTTCGCCTGCGTCCTGCTCGGCGACAGCAGCAGTTCACGCGAAATCCACACCGCCAGCTCGAAATCCAGGCTGCTGTCGCCAAAGCCGACCAGCCAGACCTCCGGTGACGCGCCCCGCATCGAAGATCGTCCCGTCCACGCTTCTCGCAGCCGCAATGCCCGCCTCACGTACCAGTTCCTTGTCCGAGCCGTAGGCGACGCCGAACGGAACGTGAATGCGGCGAATGTGGTTGCCGTAGCTCCAGTTGATGACCCGGCCACCGGTGAGCTCGGAATTCGGCACGAACATGTCCACGGAATCGTTGGTGGTGATGCGCGTGTAGCGCATGCTGATTTCGCTGACGCGGCCCATCACGCCGGACTGCAGGTCGACGAAATCGCCGACCTTCACCGAGCGTTCGAAGAGGATCACGACCCCGGCGAACAGGTTGCCGAAGAATCCCTGCAGGCCGATGCCGAGGCCGACGCCGATCGCGCCGCCCAGGATCGCCAGGTTCGTCAGGTCGAATCCGAGCCACGACAGGCCGATGATCGTCGCAAATACCCAGACGAAGTAACGGGCCACGCGACTGAACGCATAGGCTCCGGCGCTGGAACCGGGGTCGCTCTTGTCGACCATGCGGTCGGCGAGGTGCTGCAGGCCGTGTTCGACCTTCTTCGCGACCCACCAGGCCAGGACGATGATCGCCGCAATCTGCACCAGCCATGAAAAGCTGATCGGCGTGTGGCCGATCGTCATGAACGGCTGCGTAAACCAGTCGGGAAGCGACTCGTACCAATTCATATCCAGCCCATCCAGTTGCATCTCGCTGTCCGCTCCGCACGGTCGGGAGAAACGCGGCCAGGCCGGGGTGGATCGAGCAGGCCGCAGGGCCGATATTGACGATATCACGGGGTGGCGCCGACGGGCGCGGCGCTGGCGAGACCCTGGATGCGGTTCGGGTGACGCAACCCGGCCAGCTTTCCACGATGACCCGCCGCCTGCGGTGGTCTACGATGGGAGCGGGCCGGCCGAGGAAACCGTCATGAGCATCCGCACGATTCTTGTTCTCGTCGTCAGTGGTCTGCTGGCCCTGTTCGCCGTGGTCAACTGGAGCACCTTCGTCACGCCCACCCACCTGTCGCTGGTGGTCACCAGCGTCGACGCGCCGCTGGGACTCGTAATGCTCGGCTTCACGGCCGCACTTGCGGCGGTGCTGCTTTTCTATGCATTGAAGGTACAGATCAACGCACTGTCGGACGGACGAAAGCAGGCCGAGGAACTGCGCCGGCAGCGCGAGCTCGCGGACCAGGCCGAGGCATCACGCTTCACCGAGCTCCGAACCTACCTCGACCGCGAGCTTGCGTCGCTGCGGCAGGCGCAGCAGGCAGGCGGAGAACGCCTGCACGGGGAGATTGCCGCCGCGACCAATACTCTCTCCGCCTGCATCGGCGAGGTCGATGACCGGCTCGCGCGCCAATGGCCGACGCCGCCCGATCGGCAGCCTTGAAGCCCGCAGCACCGACGGGGGTACTCAGCTGGTCTACCGGACGCCCGCGTCCTCGATCGCTTCCTTCGCGGCGCTGCGACGCTCGCGCTCTTCCACGATCAGGCGATAGGCAACGTAGTACTTGTAGATGTTGCTGACGTAGGTCACGGTCTCGCGGCCGATGCGCTCGGATGCGATCAGTTCGACGTTGCCGAACCAGACGTTCGGATCGAGACCTCGCTCCTCCGCCTCGCGCCGGAGCTGCCGGATGCGTCCGGGCCCAGCGTTGTAGGAAGCGAATGCGAACAGGCCCTTGTCGAGGTCCGTCATCGGCTCGTCCTTGAAATACTGGTCCTCGACAAAGCGGATGTACTTCACGCCCGCGTGGATGTTGGGCTCGATCTGCCGGATGTCGCCGACATCCAGTTCCCTGCCGGTGGCCGGCATCACCTGCATCACGCCGATGGCGCCCACCGGGCTCTTCACGTCCTGGTCCAGCCTTGACTCCTGGTATCCCTGCGCGGCCATCAGCAGGTAGTCGAGGTCGTACTGGTCGCTGTACTTCTTGAACAGCTCGGCGAGCTGCAGGAACTTCCTGCGCTCGGCCTCCGACGTGGCGTTCTTCACGTACTTCGTGTTCTGCAGGTAGCGCTTCTCGATCGTGTTGCCGAACGCGGTGCCGAGCCCGTACTTGTCGATCACCTTGTTCAATGCCGCCTTGAGTTCCGGACTGTCCTTGCGGATCGCAACCGCAAGCGTGCCGCCGGTTCGCACGGTCACGTCGTCGTGCACGACCAGGTCCGTAAAGACCTGGTTCCAGAACTCCGCCACGAAATTGTCGACAATGGTGATCCGGATCAGCCCCGCGTTGACCATTTCGAGCAGGTCGTCGTCCTCGAGGTTCTCTGGCGCCGCCTGGATGTCGACCGGGGCCTTGCCGGCGGCCTTGAGCCGCTGGTTGAGCGCGAGCAGGCTCTGGTAATAGCTGCTGGTCTCGCGGACGAATATCACCTTTCCGGACAGGTCCTCGACCGAGGCGATCTGCGGCGCGCCGGGTCCGGTCACCACGACCTCGTTGACGTTTACGCGTGTCGGGTCGGTGAAATCCACGATCTCCCGGCGTTCGGGTGTGATTGTCAGCTGCGCCTGTACGAAATCCACCTTGCCCGCCACGAGCGCCGGCAGCAGCTGGTTACGCGGCAGCGGTACGAACCAGAAGTGGATCTTCATGTTGCCGGTCTTGAGGTTCTCGTTGAGCGCTTCCTCCATGAGCTTGCCGTACTCGTACGACGCGCCCCGCTGCACGCCCTTGTCGACGAAGTAGTTCGTGCGATTGAATGCGACGCCGATGCGGATCATGCGCCGCTTTATCATCCCGTCCAGGTCGCCGGTATAGGGTTGGTCCAGGAGGGTGCGCAGTTCCGCGGGCAAGGCCGATTCGTACTCCGGCGTCGGCAGGACATCCTCGTCGGCGTCCGCAGTCGCGGCGACTTCCGGTTTCGGAACCTGTTGCTTGCCGGAGCAGGCCGCTGCCAGCAGCGCCGCGAACAGGATCGCCAGAAGTCCGGCGCTGTGGCTCGGCTTGGTCGTCGGTCGTGGCGTGATCATGCTCACCTCGGCAGTCCGGCAACGCGTTTCCACACATTACGCCAACTCGGGTCCCGCTTCTCGCCTTCTGCCAAGGGTGCTGGGATACGACCGGCACGCCGCTTCGGCAAGTCGGGCTTCCCGTCTTTCGCGAAGGCGCGGCGCCCTGTCTTCGGCTATGCTCGCGGCCAGCGCACCAGCCCCGGGGACCAGGAACCGTGGAGCCTAATTCGGACACTGAATTCGACCGGCTGACGGAGCACCTCAACGAGGTGCAGCGTCTGCTGTCGCGCCACCGACTGGTCGAGAACCTGGTCAATCGCCAGGAAATGCCCAAGCACGAGCTGGTGGAGACGCTCGTGCACCGGCAACACCTGGGCGAGCTCGGCCAGTTGCTGAACAAGCTGGACGCGGTGGACGCAGCGCGCATCCTCGAGGCGCTCTCCGAGGAGGACCGGCTGCTCGCCTGGGAACAGATCAAGGTGGATCGCCTCGACGGCATCCTGCTGCTGCTGGCCGACGAGGTGCGCGAGGAGCTGCTGAATGCCTCTACGCACCAGAGCGAGAAGATCGCGCTGAACGCGTTCGAGCTGCACGATGGCCGGCTCCGGCAGGTGAAAGTCTCGAGGAGGTCGGACCTCGCCAACGTCAAGCCGATCTGGGTGGACCTCGTGGCGCCATCGGCCGAGATGCGCTACTGGGTCGGCGCATATTTCGGTCTCGCATTGCCGGATCCCGACAGCCTCACCGACCTCGAGGCCAGCGCCCGCTTCTATGTCGAGGACAACGGCGAGATCCACCTTCACTCGGATTTCCTGCTCGACACCGATGACGGTACCCAGAACGTCGCTGTGGCGTTCATCCTGCACAAGGACATCCTGTTCTCGGTACGCAAGGAAGAGTTGCCGGTGTTCCGACTGCAGCGACTGCGCGCGCGCACGCAACCCGGCTACGTGACCGAAGGCAAGGACGTGCTGCTCGACCTCTATGCGGCCGACGTGGAGTACTCGGCAGACGTGCTGGAAGAGGTTTATGCCGAGTTCGAGCATGTCGGCAAGCGCGTGCTGAACCCTCAGGTGTCGGACGATGCGGCGGCCCAGATTCTCTCCGAGATCGCGCGCACCGAGGACCTGAACGGCCGCATACGCCAGAATGCGCTCGACACGAGGCGTGCGCTGTCGTTCCTGATGCGCGGAAAATTCCTGTCCTCGCAGCAGTTCGAGGAAGCGCGGCAGATCGTGCGCGACATCGAGTCGCTGAACGGGCACACCACGTACCTGTTCGGAAAGATCAACTTCCTGATGGACGCCACCGTCGGCTTCATCAACATCAACCAGAACAAGCGTGTATCGAAGCTGACGACCATCAGCATCATTTTCGTGCCGATCAATATCATCGCGGGCATCGGCGGAATGTCGGAATACACGATGATGTCCGGTGACCTCGGCATCCGGTGGCCGGTGGCCTACGGGATCTTCCTGGTCGGCTCGGCGCTGATCGGCTGGGCCACCTACAACGCCATCAAGATCTTCGAAGCGCGGCAGGCCAAGCGCATGCTGGAGGCGACGGGTCACACGAAACTCGGCTGAGCCGCAGGCATGCGGCCCGGACGCGTGTGACGGGCCTGATTGCCACCGCGCCTACCGCGCGGTCACGATTCGCAGCGGTATACCTTCCGTCCGGAGGTACTCGGCTTCCTTCTGCAGGTCGGCAGCCGTGAGCGGATGGTTGCGCAGGGAACGCAATCGGAAGCGTATCTGCAGGCCCCGTCCCCGGGGCGACACCCGGAATGCGGGGAGTCCATCCTCGGAACGATTGCGGTGCAGCAGCACCGACAGTCGCAATATCAGCAACAGTCGAACGCCCAGCCGGTCCCACGGCGGTATCAGGTCCTCGAGCCCTTCCAGCACCAGCTTGCGTCGGTGCGACCGTACCAACCATGCCAGCAGCATCTGCTCCTCGCGCGAGAAACCGGGCATGTCGGCGTTCTCGAGCAGGTAGGCACCGTGCCGGTGATAGCCGCTGTGGGCGACGTCGAGGCCGATCTCGTGCAGTCGCGCGGCCCAGCGCAGTGACTGCTCGGCCAGCGGGTACTTGAGCTGCCATGCCTTGCCGATCTGCCTCAGCATTTCCACGGCGGTCTTCTCCACGCGCGCGGCCTGCGCCAGGTCGACCTGGTAGCGTTTCTGCATCGAGCCGACCGTCCGCTGGCGGGAATCGACTGATGTGAAGCGGCCCATCAGGTCGTAGAGCACGCCTTCGCGCATCGCGCCTTCCGCGACCCGCATCTCGCGAATCCCGAGCCGGGCAAAGATTTCCGCCAGTACAGCGAGACCGCCTGCAAACACCTCACGCCGTTCGTCTGACAGCGACCCCAGCGGGATGGCCTGGGTGTTGCCAGCGCTCACCAGTACCTCGATCAGTTCCTCCAGGCCGTTGCGCGTGATCGTGGCGCACCGTGGGTGGATTTCCCTTTGTGCATCGAATATCGCGCGCACGGTTCCGGAACTGCCGGCAACCGCGTTCCAGCCCCTGGCGCGGAAGGCCCGCTGTATCGGCTCCAGCTCCTGCCGGGCAGCCAGTCGCGCCTTCTCGAAGCGCTTGTATGTGAGCCTGCCGCCGGAGAAGAACTCGTTGCTCATCAGCACGCAGCCCATGTTCAGGCTCTCGAGCTGCTGCGGCTCCTTGTCCTTGCCGATGATCAGTTCCGTGCTACCCCCGCCAATGTCGATGACGAGGCGACGTCCGTCGATGCGCGGCAGGGTGTGGACCACCCCGGCATAGATCAGGCGCGCTTCCTCGCGGCCGGAAATCACCTCGATCGGGTGGCCGATCGCCGCGCCTGCCCGTTCGAGGAATGCCTGCTTCTTGCGCGTCCGTCGCAGGGCGCTGGTGCCGACGACTCGCACGCAATCGGCGCGCATGTCGACCAGGCGGTGTCCGAAGCGCTCCAGGCATGCGATGGCGCGCGCCGCCGTGGCCCGGTCCAGCCGGCCCTCGTCATCCACGCCACCGCCGAGACGCACCATCTCCCGCAGGCGATCGATGATGACGAGCTGGCCGTTCGAGCGACGCGCGACTACCATGTGGAAGCTGTTGGACCCGAGGTCTACGGCCGCCAGGACTCCGGGTGCACGGGGCATGTCAGCTCACGGCAGGTTGCAGGAATGACCGGGTGGACGATAGCGGTGCGGACGCGGCGAGTAAATCGTGGAATACGGCGCGAGCCGGGACTGAGCCCGGCCATGCAGGACCTGCGATGCAGATTGCCGACAGGCATCGCGGCACCGTCCTGGTTCCTCACCGGCAGGACAGGTCACCGTAATGCATCAAAAGTGCAGCGACCGTGCAACATCGACCGCCCATCCTCTGCCTCGCGCCGATCCGGCGCATCGTGGAGGATTACGATGGAGATCATCGGCATGGTGATGCTCGGTTCCGTGGCACTTTGGATGCTGCAGCAGTTCGAGAGTCGTGACTGGTAGGCCGTTCGGCCGGGCCAGTTGACCGGTGCGGTGCCGTCTGGCCCCGGAAAAGCCGGGCGCGCTGTCGCCGACCGGCGCCGCGCGGCAGCCGCATCGGTCCGGGCGGTGGACGGCCAACCTTGAGCCTGAAATGCTCCGGTCATGTGCCGGGGGTAAACTCAATCGGTTTTCCCCGCCGGTTGCATTGTCATGGACCGCCTCATCGAACGCACGCTGGCCGCAACTCGTGACCTGCGCGAACGCGCGCTTGATTTCGAGGCCGAGCACGCCGGCGAAGATCGCCGAGGTCGAGCCCCGCTTTCGCGAGAGCGCGCGCAACCTGCTGCACTACCTGAGCGTGCGGCAGCAGGACATCCGGACGCTGCAACGGGACCTGCATTCGCTTGGGCTGTCATCGCTCGGCGTGCTCGAATCACACGTGATCGCGAGCCTGAACGCCGTGATCGGCAACCTGGAAAGACTGGCCGGCAGCGTGACAGGCGACAAGCCGACGCCGCTGGTGGACGATCGAACCGGCCCGTTGTTGCTGCAGGATCACGCGCGGACGCTGCTCGGGCCGACACGGCGATTCCGTTCGGTCAGGATCATGGTGACGATGCCGTCGGAGGCTGCGAGCGACGAGCAGCTGCTGGTCGACCTGCTGCGCGCCGGCATGGATGTAATGCGTATCAATTGCGCCCACGACGACCCCGACACGTGGCGGCGCATGGTGGCCAACCTGCGCAAGGCCGAGCGCACCGTGGGTCGCAAGTGCAGGATCCAGGCGGATCTTGCCGGGCCGAAGCTTCGCACCGGCTCGATCGGGCCTGCAGGTCATTTCGTGCGCATCCGGCCACCTCGCGACGTGATGGGCAGGGCAACGCAGCCCCGCCGTCGCCTGGCTGACTCCCGTCGAGGCGGCCGAAGCCGCGCCGGGCGGTTGCAAGGCGCTGCCAGTCCCGCAGGCATTGCTTGCGCAGGTGACGCCGGGCGACCAGCTGCGCGTCGCGGACCTTCGCGACAAGGAGCGCGTGCTGACCGCCGTCGAACGGCGCGGCGCCTCGTGGCTCGCCGAGTCCGCGAAGACGCTCTACGCCTCGCAGGGCGCACAGTGCGCGCTGATTCGCGACGGCGTGGTCGATCGCCGAGGGACTGGTCGGTGAACTTCCCGGCGTCGTCGTGCCGATTGAGCTGCGGGTCGGCGATACCCTGGTGCTCACGCGCGACGAGGCACCCGGCCAACCCGCCAGGGTCGACGAGAACGGCGGAACCTCCAGCCCGGCCCGGATACATTGCACGCTGCCGGCGGCTTTCCAGCGGGTGCAGGCGGGCGACCGCGTCTGGCTTGACGACGGAAAGATCGGCGGCACCGTCGTCGGCAACGACGGCAACGAGATCCGCATCAGCATCGTTCATGCTCCTCCGTCCGGCGCGAAGCTTCGTGCAGAGAAGGGCATCAATTTCCCGGACACGGAGCTGGGGCTGACCGCGCTCACCGAAAAGGACCTGGCGGACCTGCGCGAAGTGGTGGCCTTTGCCGACATGGTTGCGCTGTCGTTCCTGCGGACGGAGCAGGACGTCGAACTGCTCGAGGACCAGCTGCACGCGCTCGGCGCCGGGCGCCTTGGCATCGTGCTCAAGATCGAGAATGCCGCGGCATTCCGCAACCTTCCGCGCATCCTGCTTGCGAGCCTGAGATCACCGCCGGTCGGTGTGATGGTCGCGCGCGGCGACCTTGCCGTCGAAATCGGCTTCCAGCGCCTCTCCGAGGTCCAGGAGGAAATCCTGTGGGTGTGCGAGTCAGCGCACGTCCCGGTGATCTGGGCCACCCAGGTGCTCGAGGGCCTGGCCAAGGCCGGAGCCCCGACCCGTGCCGAGGTGAGTGATGCGGTGATGAGCAGCCGTGCCGAATGCGTCATGCTGAACAAGGGCCCGCGGATCGTGTCGACGGTCGAGTTCCTGGCCGACGTCCTCGGGCGCATGGAAGAACACCACGACAAGCGCATGGCGCTGCTGCGGCGCTTGTCGGTCTCGGAGTTCTAGCCGCTCAGTGCCCGCTATGCCCGTGGCGGTGCAACCGGCTGCGCACGCTGCCGACCGTGAGCACGGTCAGGAATGTCTTGATCCGGGCGCCCGATTCGATCCGCGCCATTTCCGCGAGGTAAACCTCCTCGACGTGGTCGACCGGCAGGCCCAGGTCACGCGCCAGGTTGTCGACCACCGCTCGGTGGGGGCCGCTGACCTTGTGTTTCCTGTCTGCCGATGCCATGTCCTGCCTCGCGAGTTCTGTGGTATGGCGGGATGCCAATCTTAGCCCACGGGCCCCGGGTGCACGGCTGCGTAGAAATACCTCCCTCAGCGATTCAACCGCGATCGCGTGCGTTTCATCAGGGTCACGTGCGTGCCGTCGCGCGCGACCTCCGACGCGTCCGCGTCTGGAGCAGGTCTAAGGTAGGTACCATCGGGCTGCATTTCCCACGCGTTTCGCTGGTCCTGCAGCTGCACCTGCAGCGTCTCCCACAGTCGCTCCCTGAGGTGGCGCGCATCGACCGGCGTCACGGCCTCGACGCGGCGGGAGAGGTTGCGGTCCATCCAGTCGGCGGAGCCTATGAAGAACTCGCCGCTGAGCGGATCGGGCTGTCCATTCGCAAAATGAAACACGCGGGCATGCTCGAGAAAGCGTCCCACGATCGACCTCACTCGGATGTTCTCGGTCCACCCCTTGATTCCGGGCCGCAGGCAGCAGAACCCACGGATGATCAGGTCGACCGGCACCCCGGCCTGCGACGCCCGCGCCAGCGCCTCGCAGACCGGCAGGTCCTCGAGCTGGTTGATCTTCGCGACGATACGCGCCGGCTTGCCCTCCCGCGCGTTGGTCGCCTCGCGTTCAATGAGCTCGATGAATCGCTCGCGCATGTTGATCGGTGCCACCAGCAGGCGCTCGAAAACCGGGTCCCGCGAATACCCGGTGAGATGGTGAAACAGCGTGACGACGTCGCGCGTAATCGCCGCGTCGCAGGTGAAAAGTCCGAAGTCCGTGTACATGCGCGCGGTCTTGACGTGATAGTTTCCGGTGCCGATGTGCGCATAGCTGCGCAGGCCGTCGCCCTCGCGGCGCACGACCAGTGCGAGCTTGGTGTGGGTCTTGAGTCCGCGCATGCCGTAGATGACGTGGTCGCCGGCCTTTTGAAGTTCGTTGGCCCAGTGAAGGTTGCGCTCCTCGTCGAAGCGGGCGGTCAGCTCGACCAGGCACGCGACCTGCTTGCCGTTCTCTGCGGCCTTGATCAGGGAGCGTACGAACGGCGTGTCGTCGCCGAGCCGGTACACGGTCATCTTGATCGTGGTCGTATTGAGGTCATTCGCGGCGTCGCGAATGAAGCGCTCAACCGTCGCGTCGAAGCTCTCGTACGGGTGATGGACCAGGACGTCCCCGGCGCGGATTGCGGCAAACAGGTCGGCGTCCGGGTCCTGTGCGACCGGAATCATCGGCGTCCAGGGCGTGTCGCGCAGTTCATGCACCGGCAGCGAGGCAAGCTGGAAAAGGGCCGTGTAATCAAGTAGTCCCGGCAGTTCGTAGACGTCGCTGTCGCGCAGCTCGAACCGGTCGACGAGGCCGGCGCGGATCTCGGCCTGCGGCGTACCCCGGAATTCGAGTCGCACCACGGGCTGGAACCTTCGCTGGCGCACCTGCTCCTCTATCAGCTCCCGGATGCTGTTGTCGCTGTCCTCCTCGATCGCAATGTCCGCGTTTCGGGATACGCGGAACAGTGTGGCTTCCTCGATAGTTACGCCCGGGAACAGCTTGTGCGCGTTGCGCAGCACCAGGTCCTCCAGGGACACGTAGCATTGTTCGCCGGCCGGCACGTCGGTACGCAGCAGGAGCCACTGGAGGATCGTCGGCGGCACCTTCACACGTACGCTTATGCGCTCGTCCGATACCGGGTCGCGCAGCACGAACCCCCAGGACAGGGACAGGTTCGACATGAATGGGAACGGATGCGTGGGATCAAGGCTCAGCGGCGTAAGCGCCGGCGACACGTGGGTGTCGAAGTAGTCTGACGCCTCGCGCTGCTGCGAATCGGTCAGGTCGTCCCAGTCAGCGAGCCGGATGCCATGTGCGGCCAACAGTGGCCGAAGCGCCGCAAAACAGCCCGCCTGCTCCAGCAGCATCGGGAACAGCGCGCTGCGCAAGCTCACCATGTGGGTGTTGAACGCCTCGACGGATGCCTGGCTGCCGCTCGCGTAGGCGCGCGTGCGCATCGCCCCGACCCGCTTCATGAAGAACTCGTCGAGGTTCGAGGTGAATATCCCGAGGAACTTCAGGCGCTCGAGCAGTGGCGTGCGGTCGTCCAGCGCCTCGCTGAGTACGCGACGGTTGAACTCGAGCCAGCTCAGGTCACGGTCGAACCACGCCTCGCGCAGGAACGTCTTCTGGCTGGATTGCTCGTCTTTGCCCATTGGAGCCCCGGCTGTCACTAGCTAACTCATTATCATCCCACGACCAGGTTTCATCGTGGTGACAGCGAATGCCGGCCCGGCTCGACCGGGCGTCAAGCGGGCCCGGACCTGGCGGCGAGCCGCGCTATGATAAGCCGAAAATGCAGATTCTCGCGGTCACGAACATCAAGGGCGGCGTCGGCAAGACCACCACGGCGGTGAACCTCGCCTGGCTGGCGGCCGCCTCGGGCCGGCGGACAATCCTCTGGGACATCGATCCGCAGGGGGCGGCGACCTACATCCTGCGCGGGGAGCCGAACGAGCGTGCCTCCGCGAAAAAGCTGGTGCAGGGCAAGCGCGAGCTGACCGAGCTGGTCGCACCGACCGGGCACCAGAACCTGCGCCTGTTGCCCGCCGATGTCTCGTACCGGAACTTCGACGTGCACATGAGCGACCGCAAGCATCCGACCAGGCAGCTGATGACCATGAGTCGCGCGCTGCACGATGAATGCGAGTTGCTGGTTATCGACTGCCCGCCCGGCATGTCGCTGCTTTCGGAGAACGTGCTGCGGGCGGCCGATGCGTTGATCGTGCCGATGCTGCCTGCGCCGCTTTCGCTGCGCATGATCGACCAGCTGGTCGCGTTCGTGCAGAAAGCCGGCTGGCCGGACCTGAAGGTTTTGTCGTTCTTCTCGATGGTGGACCGGCGACGTTCGCTGCACCGCGATGTCATCGAAGCTGCGCGAGCCCAGTACCCGGGAATCCTGCAGACCGAGATCCCTTACTGGAGTGAGATCGAACGCATGACGGTGCGGCGCGCCCCAGTGCCGTCGTTCGCGCCGGGCAGTCCGGCGGCGATGCTGTATGCAGCGCTCTGGCAGGAAGCTGCAGGGTGCATCTGGAGTAACGATGGCCACGCTTGATAATGCCGACCTGGCCGTGATCGAGGACACGGCGAAGCGCTTCGCGCTTGCCGAGATCTGCCCGCACCTGGAGGCCTGGGAGGCGGCAGGTGAATTCCCGCGCGACCTGTACCGAAATCTCGCCGACATGGGCTGGCTGGGGCTTGGCTATCCCGAAGACCTGGGTGGTACACCTGCGCCGTGGGCGGCCAGGATCGTGCTGTCCCGCGCGCTGTCGCGCTACACGGGCAGCGGCGGCGTCATGGCTGGAGCATTCAGCCATTCGATCGGATTACCACCGATCCTGAACCACGGCAGCGACGAACTGAAGCGGCGCGTGATCCCGGACGTGCTCGCGGGCAAAAAGGTCTCTGCGCTTGCAATTACCGAGCCGGGGTCCGGGTCTGACGTGTCCGGCCTTCGGACCACCGCCCGGCGCGACGGCGACGTCTACGTGGTCGACGGGGAGAAGGTGTTCATCACGTCCGGCATGCGAGCCGACTGGATCACGGCGGCCGTGCGCACCGACCCGGACAACAAGGGCGCCGGTGGCATCTCCATGCTGGTGATTCCCGGCGATTCGCCGGGACTGGCGCGGGAGCCGCTCAGGAAGATGGGCTGGCTGTGCTCCGACACCGCGCACCTGCGTTTCGAGGGCGTCCGGGTGCCTGTCGGGAACCTGGTCGGCGAGGAGGGCAGGGGCTTCCGGATGATCATGACGAATTTCAACGGCGAGCGTCTCTCCATGGCGGCAATGGCGCTCGGCATGTCGGAGTGCTGCTACGACGAGGCACTGGCCTGGGCGCGCGAGCGCAGGACTTTCGGCTCGGTGCTCGTGAACCACCAGGTCGTCCGGCACAAGCTGGTGGACATGCGCATGCGCATCGAGTCGACCCGGGCATGGCTCGCGAACGTTGCCGATCGCGCAGATGCCGGCGAGGCCGACGCGCAATGGATCGCCGAGGTATGCATGCTTAAGAACCATGCCACGCAGGCGATGCAGTTCTGCGCGGACCAGGCGGTGCAGGTTCTTGGCGGCATGGGATACATGCGAGGCACGGCAAGTGAGCGAATCTACCGCGAGGTCAAGGTCGCGATGATCGGCGGTGGAACCGAGGAAATCATGAAAGAGCTGGCTTCGCGGCAGCTCGGCATTTGAACGGGGCCTTCGACGGTCGGCGATGACCCGGGCACAAGTCAGGGATCCGTCCGGGGACCGCCGGAGTTCACCAGGCCGAGCCGAATTGCCTCTTCCGTCGAGAGTTCACGAATGGACTGGTGCGGTACGCTGGACATCATCGCGGCGAGTTCGGGGCCGATGCCCATCTCGACCAGGTAGTCTTCGACCTGTCCAGTCACGACTTGCTGGAACACTGCCTCGTCGGGCACCGGCACGCTGTTGGCGGCACGGTGGGTGCCGAGGACCGAGCCAGGTTCCAGCGAGCGCCGTATGCCGCCCGCGTAGGCGATCGGGCAGGCGCTGTAGCACCGGCCCGGGCGAGGTGCTGCCGAGCCGGGTGCGCGGGCCCCGACGCTGGTTGCATAACCGCGTGCCCTGATCTCGCGACCGAGCGCCATCGCCTCGATCACATGCCCGCCGGGTGAATCCAAGAATACGATGGCGCTGCGAATCTGCTGCTCGCCGAGCATGTGCTCGAGTCGTGCAGTTGCGCCGTCGTCGATGTAGCCTTCGAGGTACACGAACCAGCGGTTGTCGGACGGGTCCCGCCCGGTGTAGCCGGGCGCCACCGCGGTGATGCGGAGATATTCGGTGCCTGGCACAGGTTTTTCAGCGGCCGCGAAACCGGCACCGAAGGCGATGGACAACATAAGGGCGGCCAGGGCCCGCCAACGGTCGATCTTCATGGCCGGGGATTCTGCGTCATCATTCGCCAGTCAGCCAATGCGAGGAGCAGCAACATGAGCATCGAAGTCGAACAACGGGACCACCTTCTCGTGATTGGCGTCCGGCGCCCGCAGAAGATGAATGCGCTGAGCCGCGACATGTTCCATGCCCTTGCGCGCGCATTGCATCGTCTCGAGCACGATCCCGACCTCTGGGTGGGCGTGATATGGGCCGAGGGTCCGCACTTTACCTCGGGCGTGGACCTCAACGACTGGGCCGAGGCGTTCGCGGCAGGATCGCCGTTCCCGATCGGGGAGGGGGAGGTCGACCCGTTCTCGATGAGCGGTCCCCGGCTGTCCAAGCCGCTGGTGATCGCCGTGCAGGGCCGCTGCTACACCTGGGGCTGGGAACTGCTGCTGAACACGGATCTGCGGGTCGCCGCAACCGACACCCGCTTTGCAATGCTCGAGGTGAAACGCGGCTTCTACGCTTGCGGCGGTGCGACGCTACGCCTGCCAAAGGAAATCGGCTGGGGCAACGCCCAGCGCTACCTGCTTACCGGCGATGAACTCGGCGCGGAAGACGCCTGCCGGCTGGGGCTCGTGCAGCAGCTCTGTGCGCCGGGCGAACAACTCGACGCAGCGCTCGCGCTCGCGTCGCGAGTCGCGAAGGCGGCGCCGCTGGGCGTGCAGGGGAGCCTGCGCTCGTCGCGTACCTGCATGCTCGAGGGGGAGGCGGCGGCAGTCGACGTCACGTTCCGCGGAATGGCTGAAGTGATGCGCAGCGAGGATGCCGCGGAGGGCGTTCGTTCGTTCGTGGAGCGGCGCGAGGCCGTTTTCCGCGGCCGCTAGCGGCGCCCGACCGCTCGCCAGCTGTCGCCGCCGACCCGGTTTTCGGGCGGTTTTGATTCCAGTAATGCGTCAGCGCAGTCAACCGACGTGCTTCTCGCGCGTTCTCTAGTCACGTGAGACAACTTTGCAGCCCTCGCGGGCTGGCGGTTCGTGCTCGCGCCGCCGCAGGACGCCGACTCCTGCCATCCGCCCCGGAGTGCACAAGATGCGTTTCCCACTCATTCTGTTCTCGCTGCTGCTCGGATCGGCTCTTCCGGCCCAGGCTCAGGTCAGCATTGGCATCGGGACTCCAAACCTGAGCATTGGCATCAACATGCCGGTCTACCCGCGGTACCAGAGAATTCCAAACTACCCTGTCTACTACGCGCCGCAGAGTGGCTTCAATCTGTTCTTCTACGACGGCATGTACTGGGCATTCCAGAACGACAACTGGTACGCGAGTTCCTGGTACAACGGTCCGTGGGGGATGGTGTCCCCCAGGTACGTTCCCGCGTACGTGCTCAGAGTTCCGGTTCGCTACTACCAGCGCCCGCCCAAGTATTTTTACGGCTGGTCCAGGAACGAGCCGCCTCGCTGGGGCCAGTACTACGGAAAGCACTGGGAACAGGAGAGGAATGGTTGGAACCACTGGGACCGCAACTACGTGCCCCGTGCCGCACCACTTCCCGCCTACCAGCAGCAATTCTCAGGCAGGAAGTATCCTCATGCGGACCAACAGCCGATGTATCGCCGCGAGAACTACCATTACCAGCCGAGTGATCCTGTCGTCAGGCAGTATTACGCGCAGGAGACCTTGCGATACCAGCAGCATTCGCAGAAGTATTCCAAGGGTGGAAATGGCCAGGGCAATGACAATGGCAAAAACAAGGGACACGGGCACGACGACTAGGTCGCGAGAGACGACGCTTTGAACTTCGTCAAACTCGTGGCAGGTGGTGCGCTCCTGTCGCTCGGTGGCAGCAGGCGCTGAGCGCGTCGGCACGGTGCGCTACCGCACAGACCCGTTCCTTCAACTCTCCTACAGTTTGAAGCTGTCGCGCGGGCTAATTTCCTTCCGCGTCAGGCGGTCGGATCACCAACGATCCGGCGGCAGCCGCGCACCCGCCGCCAGCCACAGGAGAGATTCGATGAATATCCGCACCACACTTGCCGCCGCAGTCACGGCGCTTGTCCTGCTCACGGCGACAGGATGTGCAGTCCAACGGGGCCAGCAGACTACTGGCGCCTACATTGATGACAGCGCGATCACCGCCAAGGTCAAGGCCGGATTCGTGGATAGCAAGGCGGTAGATGCCTCGTCCATCACCGTAGAGACGTTGAATGGCACGGTCATGCTTTCGGGATTCGCAAAAAGCGAGACGGAACGAAAAACGGCTGGGAGCATCGCCAGGGGCGTGGAAGGCGTGAAGGCGGTCAAGAACCAGCTTGTGGTCGCCAAGTAACAAACCGGCCCGGCGCCTGCCGGTGCCGAATGATCATCGAATTGTAAGGAGCCTCAAATGAACTGGGACCGAATCGAAGGTAACTGGAAGCGCGTCACTGGCAGGGTCAAGGAGCAGTGGGGCAAGCTGACCGACGATGACATAGACGTTGTCGCGGGCCGGCGCGAGCAGCTCTCCGGAAAGATCCAGGAGCGCTACGGCGTGGCAAAGGAAGACGCGGAAAAGCAGCTCGCCGAGTGGGAGCGCACCGCGAGCGACAACTGGTTCACGAAGCAGTAACAGGAGAACCAAGATGCTATGGACAATTGCAGTAATCCTCATCGTGCTCTGGCTCCTGGGCCTGGTCACGTCTTACACAATGGGCGGGTTTATCCACATCCTGCTGGTGATCGCGGTTGTCGTGATCCTGCTCAACATCATCCAGGGTCGGCGCCCGTTGTGACGCGCGGCCGAGCCCGGCTGTAGTCCGCGGCGGTCGCATACTCACCCGGAGATCGAAAAGTGCGCTGCGCAATCATCCTCTCATCCCTGCTGATCGGAGCAGCGCTCCCTGCATATGCGCAGGTGACCATCGCCTTCGGCGTGCCCAGCCAGAGCATCGGGATGAACATGCCGACCTACCCGGATTTTCAGAGAGTTCCGAAATATCCCGTCTACTACGCACCACAGGCGAACTCCAACTTGTTCTTCTATGACGGGATGTACTGGGCTTACCAGAAGGACAACTGGTATCGGAGCTCCTGGTACAACGGCCCGTGGCACAAGGTATCCAGGAAACATGTTCCCAACTACATTCTCAGAGTGCCAGTGCGCTACTACCGGCACCCGCCCCAGTACTTTCGCGGGTGGTCGAATGATGCGCCGCCGCGGTGGGGCCAGTATTACGGGGCCGAATGGGAGCAGGAACGGCACGGATGGGACACCTGGGATCGCAGGTCAGCTCCGCCGCCCGCCCCACTGCCTGTCTACCAGCGGCAATACTATGGCGATCGATATCCCCAGTACGAACAGCAGCCTGTGATTCGCAGCCAGTATTACCAGTACCAGCCGAGCGATCCTGTCGTGCGCCAGCACTACCACGAGGAGGAAGTGCAAGCCAAGCGCTACTCGCAGCAGCACGAGCAGCAGCAGCGAGCAGCAGCAGAAGTCACAGCAGCAGCAGCACCAGCAGCAACCGCAAAGCAGCAGCAAGAGCACACCGAGCAGCAACCTCAAGGCGCGGCTGCCCATGACGCGCAGGCACCAGCGTCGGGCCAGGAGAACGCTCCGCAGGGCAAGGGAGGAGGCAAGGACTCCAAGCCCGGAAAGGACAAGGGCGACGATGCCGACAAGGCGAATGACAATGACAAGGGCCAGGGTCACAATGGTTGACCCCAGGAGATGACAAATTGAACTCAACCAGAATTGCGGCAATCGTACTGATCGTGGCCGGCGTTCTCGGCCTGGTGTACGGCAGCTTCAGCTATACCAAAGAGACCCACGAGGCGAAGCTCGGCCCGATCGAGTTCTCCGTACAGGAGAAGCAGCGAGTCAACATTCCAGTCTGGGCCGGCGTGGGCGCAATCGCCATCGGCGGCTTCTTGCTGCTGCTTGGGGGCCGGAAGAGCTAGGCACGTGAGTGCGCAGGCGCACAGATGACGAGATCGACGGCCGCTACTCTGCTGCACTGGCGTGTCGCCAACCCGCCGCGTCCCCAGGGCAAAGGCGATCAACCGGGAAGCATCCGATGAATTGGGCAGAAACCATGAAGGCGTACAGCAGCGTGACATCGAGCCAGCGATACACCGGTGAACTAAGCGAAATTGGCGGTGCCCCTCCCGAGGGCTGGAATCCGTATAAAGTCTGGCTCACCAGGATCAAGCAACCTCGCGAACGCGCCGCCCGCCTCGTTACCCACGGCGCGTCGAGCAGCGCAGCCAGCGCGTCCGATCTGGCGCCAGCCATATAGTCGGCGTCGGCTCGTTACGCCTCACATGATCCGGAGTATCCAATGACCCTTTGTCCCGTCGCGCTCGCCATCGGCTGCAAGAAGTGCCCGATTGTTCGCATCTGCCCGGTCAAGACCGTCATTGGCGACTACAAGCCGGAGAAGACGGCCAAGAGCGCGCCGCGACGGCGCAATGTACGTTAGCGCAACCGCTCACTGTCGAGCGGCGGCAGGCGAGACGCGCCAGACAGTGTTGCCAACATCGTCCGCAACGAGCAGGGCGCCTGTCCGTCCACCGCCACGCCGACGGGACGGCCCTGGGCGTTGCCCTGCGCGTCTACAAAACCCGTCAGTACATCTTCGGGGCCTCCCACGGGGTGCCCATCGGAAAATGGCACGAATATGACCTTGTAGCCGCTCGGCGGCTGCCGATTCCATGACCCGTGCTGGCCAATGAACGCGCCGCCGGCATAGTGCTTCGGCAACAGGTCACCCCGATAGAAGACCAGTCCGAGCGAAGCAGTGTGTGCGCCGAGCGCATAGTCGGGCGCTACGGCACGAGCGACCAGGTCGGGGCGTTGTGGTTGTACGCGCGCGTCGACATGCTGGCCGTAATAGCTGTAAGGCCAGCCGTAGAACGCGCCGTCCTGCACCGCCGTCATGAAGTCTGGAACGAGGTCGCTGCCGATCTCATCGCGCTCATTGACCGCGGTCCACAGCGCGCCGGTTTGCGGCTCCCAGTCCAGTCCGTTCGGGTTGCGGAGACCGGACGCGAACAGCCGCGTGTGGCCGGTCGCGCGATCAACTTCCAGGATGGCAGCACGATCGACCTCGTGCTCCATGCCGTTTTCGCCCACATTGCTGTTTGAGCCAACCGTCACATAGAGGCGCGATCCATCCTGGCTGGCGATAATGTTCCTGGTCCAGTGGTGGTTGATCGTGCCCGCAGGCAGGACGACGACCTTCTGGCCGGGCGACGTAATCTGCATGTCACCCGTCTCGTAGGGAAAGCGCTCCACCGAGTCGGTATTGGCGACGTAGAACTCATTACCGACCAGCGCCATGCCAAAAGGTGAGTTCAGTCCGGTCAGAAACGCGGTTCGAGTCTCCGCGATGCCGTCCCCGTTGCTGTCGCGCAGGAGCGTAATCCGATTCGCGCTTGGAACTGTCGCGCCGGCCCGTTTCATGACCAGGTTCGCCACCCAGCCCTTGAGGCCTTTCGCGTCATCCGGGCGGGGCGGGCCATTACTTTCGGCGACGAGCACGTCGCCGTTGGGAAGCACATACAGCCAGCGGGGGTGATCGAGGCCGGCCGCGTAAGCATTCACCGCCAGTCCGGCGGCCGCAGCCGGCGTCGTCCCGGGTGGCCAGCCCACCGCTGGAGCGATCTTGACCGTCGGTATCAGTGTCGGGTGGGGCGGTGGCAACACCGGTTCGGGGCCGAAGCCCGCGCTTTCGGGCAAAGTCGCCAGGTCGCCGCAGCCGGCGAGATTGAGGAACAGAAGTGCAGTGGCCCAGCGGCTAAAGATCGTTTTCAACATTATGGATTGCTGCCTTTGTGCCACAAATATCATCGCTACAACCATTCAGGTCGCGCAGACCCATTCAGAAACCGCGCGTCGCTTCGCTGATCGATCGTGCCTCGATGTAGATGCGGGTGATCTTCGGGTATCGAGACTTGATATCCCGCTCGATGTTCGCAACCGCGGCGACGATGTCGTCGGCCGTGGACTCCCGCTCGAAACCCACGTCGAGCGTCAGCAATATCTCATCGGGTCCCAGGTACATCGACAGCGGGGTGGCTGCTGCACGTACGTGCGGGTTGCGCAAGGCGATGTCCCGGATCGCACTCGCCGTTTCCGGCCGGACACCCTCCCCAATGAGCAGGCCCCTTGATTCACGAATCAACAGCACGGCCACGCCTGCCAGCATGACGCCGATCACGACCGACGCCGCGCCGTCGACGATGGGCAGATCGAGGCGATGACTCAGGTAGACGCCGACCGCCGCCACGGCCAGGCCCGCGAGCGCGGCGGCGTCTTCGGCTAGCACTGTATAGGTCGTGGGGTCCTTGCTGGACTTGAGCGAGCGCCAGAACGGGGTGCCGCGGTTCGTCCGGAGAAACTGGCGCAGTGCGATTGCGAAGCTGCCGCTCTCGAACACCGCAGCTGCGCCGAGCACGACGTAATTCCAGGTGGGATCCTGCAGCGGAAGGGGGTGGAGCATGTGCAGCACTCCTTCATAGGCTGAAATGCCGCCGCCGAGCCCGAAAATCAGCACCGCGACCATGAGGCTCCAGAAATACATTTCCTTGCCATGCCCGAAGGGATGCTCGGGCGTGGCTTGTCGCTGGCTCAGCTTCATTCCTACAAGGAGCAGCACGCCGTTGCCGGTATCGACGATGGAATGAATCCCCTCCGACAGCATCGCAGAGCTGCCGGTGATCGCGGCGGCGACGAACTTCGTCACTGCGATGGCGAGGTTCGCCGCGATCGCACCGTAGACCACGAGTTTGGATTCAGCCACCGGCACACCATAGCGATCCGACTCGCGGCTGTCTGTACGCTTGGGGACCGTTGCAGGGAGCGAAACCCAAGCCATTGCTTGCAGGCTGGTTTCGCTGGCAGGGCGAGCACTCCATTCGGTTCCCCACAGGGTCCGGAACGCGCGCTGGCGAGCATAATTCTCTCATGAGCAAGCAACTCGTGTTCCTGGTGCCCGGTTTCTTCGGATTTACGACCGTCGGTACGGTCAGTTACTTCGAGGACGTCGAGCGCTCGCTTGGACTCGCTTTGCGCAAGCGCGGTGTCGAGGCCCGCATCGTGCGTTGCACGACGCAGCCGACGGCGTCGATCCCGCGACGCGTCAGCGCGCTGTGCCGCCACGTGGTAAGCAACGGCGGCCTCAGGGCCCGCGACTTGCACTTCGTCGGCCACTCGACGGGTGGACTCGACGTGCGCATGCTCCTGACGCCAGGCGTGAAGATCGCGAGCGGTGATTCGGGGGAGAGCATTGCCAGGCGGACTCGGTCAGCCACGTCCGTGAGTACGCCGCATCACGGAACGCCTCTCGCCAACCACTTCATTTCGGTCAAGGGCCAGATGCTTTTGCTGGTGTTGAGTGCGCTCGCGACGTCGGGGCAGGGCCGCCGGGCGATTTTCGCCGCAGCCCAGGCCATCGGCGTCGTCGCAAGACTCGATGACCGGCTCGGTCGCAGTGGAAGCCTGCTCGATCGAATTGCCGGTGGGCTGTTGCGTGGGATCCGCGTCGACCGCAGTGACCCCCTGTGGAAATACCTCCGCGCCATCGAGCAGGACCAGGGCGCAGTGCTGCAGCTCACGCCCGAGGGCATCGAGTTGTTCGACGCGGCCGTCTCCGATCGGGCCGGGATCCGCTATGGCTGTGTGGTAACGGGCGTACCGGTACCGCGCGAGGACTTCAAGTTGAGTGAGCTCCTTGATCCGGAGTACGTCGCGCTGCGCGCGCTGTTCAGGCTGCTGCACGGACTGACGGCCGAGTCGCATCCGCGCTACCCGTACCCGAAACCGACGAAGACGACACAGCGGGTGCTTGATCGAGGACTTCGATTCAAGGTGACGCCGGGCATCAGCGACGGAGTCGTGCCGACGCTGAGTCAGTTGCACGGACGGGTGCTGCACGTCGCGCGGGCCGATCACCTCGACGTGGTTGGACACTACACGCTGGCCGGCGGGAGGTCCGGGGACTGGTTGCCCTCGGGCGCCGGATTCACCCGCAAAGCCTTCGACGCCACGTGGGATGCTGTCGCCGCGGCGATTGCCAGCGGCAGCAAAGACTCATGAACGGCGGGACGGTCGCTATTGCTTCTCTGCGATGACGCGGCCGTCTGCGTTTACGAAGACCCGGTAGTGATTGCCGTCCTCGCAAGACGCAATGTAATCGTTCTCGCCCTGTTGCTGGACGCTTACGACCTTCCCGCAGGGTAGGCCTTGCAGGGCAATGACGGCCGTCAGGTCCTTCGCCACTGGGACCGTGCCGCTCGCGGGATCTTCGGCGAGCGACAGGCCAGAACAAAGCGTCGTCGAAATGGCGATCACCACCAGGCTCGTGTTACGTATTCTCACGGCAATACTCCAGCCATCAGATTGGAATCAGTGAACTTTTTTGGATCCGCGAGGATGCCCCATATCGCCTCGCGCGATGCGACGATGTCTCGGGCGAGTGCCGGGTCGCTGTCCTGCAGCAGCGTGAGCACCTTGAGCATCAGCAGGTTGTACGACTGTCGCAGCGCGGCGAGCGTCGGTGTCTGGCTCTTGTGATACGCGCGGAACTGATTCAGCAGGTCATCGACCTGGTTCTTGAGTGAAAGCTTGGTAAACACGCCGACGGCCTTGGTGTCGCGGAGTCGTGTTTCGAGCGACTTCAGGTCCAGCGGTGGCGTCGCCGGCCTGGCCGCGACAGGCGCCGGGGCTGCCTTCGAGGCCGTTTTCGGCGCGGGCGCGGGTGCCGGCGCTGCCTTCGAGACTGTTGCCGGCGTGGGTGCCGGCGGTCTTGCGGGCGTGGCGGCAGCGGAAGGCTGCGATTTGGCCACGGTGACCGGAGTAACTGCTGCGGTGCTGCCCGCGACCTGCGATTCCGCAGGCTGCGGTGCGGCGGTCGGAGCAGGCGGGTGAACCGGCTGCACCAGGGTTGGCGCGCTAGACGCAGCGCGTGGTTCCATTGCCTCGGCGGCTGCGGGTCCGGGCTCTGGAATGCCGGCGACCGGCTGCTCTACACCCGGTGTCGGAGCCGGCGCGGTCGCAGGCGGTGCACTTTTCATACATACGCAGCCCGCCGCCAGCAGCAGTGTCAGGCCGGCTGCGGTGCGCGCTTGCCGACTGGCGACCCGACTCGTACTCATGAATTGCCTCAAGCTCCTACCTCGCGGGAATCGACTTCATAATCTCACCACCGGCCATGGCCTTGCCAGCGGGCGACTGCATGCCGCCTTGCCTGGTGCCGCCCATCATTATTTGGCCCTTCATGTCGTGCATGAGCTTCATGCCGTCCTGCATGATCTGCATGTGGTCCCGCATGGGCATTTGGCGTCTTTTCGTGTCCGTTGTCGCGCGGAATCTGTCCATCTGCTGCTGCGCGGCGGCGAGCGCTGAAGCTTTGCTGCCGGACAGACCTCTCGCCTCCGACCGGTACTGTGCCCTACGTGTCCCGGGGATGTCGCGAACAAGTCACGTGGCGAGGCCTGCGACCAGGTGCTGCAACCGGTCGGTCTCCTTCTTGACCACCGCATAGCACTCGCAACACAGCCGCTCGAGCCCGGGCCGGTCGAGCACCGTGATCTTGCCGCGCGTGTACTCGATCACCCCGAGCTTCTGCAGCTTACCGGCTGCCTCGGTGACGCCTTCGCGGCGAACGCCGAGCATGTTGGCGATGAGTTCCTGGGTCATGACCAGGTGATTGCTGTCCAGGCGGTCAAGCGACAGCAGCAGCCAACGGCAAAGCTGCTTGTCCACCGAGTGATGGCGGTTGCAGACCGCGGTCTGCGCCATCTGCGTCAGCAGCGCCTGTGTGTAGCGCAGCAGCAGCAGCTGCATCTCGCCGTTGCGATGGAACTCGTCCTTCAACCTCGGCCCGATCAGGCGGAAGGCATGCCCCGCACTCTGCACGATGGCGCGACTCGGAGTGGTTTCGCCACCCATGAACAGCGCGATGCCGATCAGTCCCTCGTTGCCCACCACGGAAATCTCCGCGGATGCGCCGTCCTCGAGTACATACAACAGAGACACGATCGAGTTCACCGGAAAATAGACGTGTCGGAGCTTGTCGCCGGGCTCGTACAGCACCTTGCCGAGCGGCATAGCTACGAGTTTCAGGTGAGGGTAGATGCGCTCGCGCGCCTCGGTGGACAGCGCGGCCAGCAACTGGTTCCTCCGGGGCGATGGCACCGGAGACGCCGGCTTCTGGCGAGGGGGCATAGTCGTCCTCCGTATCGACTGCAGGCGCCGGGCCGGCGCAGGCCGTCGCGGCGTCCTCCGGTCGAAGCTCATCGTGCGCCGATTCAGCGGGTCCGACAACAGTCATCTGTGCGCAGGCGTACAGACCGGGTGACGCCGTACTTCATACTTGCCGATGAGGAACTGCAGATCCTGAAGGACCTGCGGAGCCGCGGTGCGCGTGTGCGGATTCTTACAAACTCGCTTGAATCGTCGGATCAACCCGCCGCGCAGTCCGGCTATCGCCGCTATCGGGTGCCGCTGCTCGAGGACGGCGTCGAGCTCTACGAGGTGCGCTCGCTGCTCGGTAACACCCGTGGCAGCGGACGCAGGTGAAATTCCGTTCGTTGCTGCCCATGGACGAGGAATTATGAAACTCTGGATGAAGGCAGCGCTAGTGCTGTGGCTGGGGCTGGCGCTCGCGCAGGGGGCGAACGCGGGACGACCCACGCAGGTCGCGGTCGCCGAGATCGAATACCTGCTCGACTACCTGGGACAATCAGGCTGCGACTTCTACCGCAATGGCGCCTGGTACGACTCCGGAACGGCCAAGGCTCACCTGCGCTATAAGTACGACGCGCTGGTGAAACACGACCAGATTGGAACCGCGGACGACTTCATCGACAAAGCTGCCACGAAGAGCAGCCTGAGTGGAGTCGCCTACAAGGTCCGGTGCGCCGGAGGACCGGAGCTGTCGAGCAGCCAATGGCTGCGGGACGCGCTGACCGCATATCGATCGAAGGGTGCGCCCGTCGCGGCGGCCAAGCCTAGTTCATGACCCTGTCGTAGGTATTGCGGTCCGCTGCGTAGCACGAGCAGGCGGCCGCCTCGAGCCCCTTCGAGTCCACGATCGTCATGTTGCCGCGCACGTACCGGATCAGCCGGCGCGCCTTCAGCAGGCCGGCGGCCTGCGTGACACTCGCGCGACGCACACCGAGCATGGTGGCGAGAAACTCGTGCGTGATGTGGAAGCTGTTACCGTGCGCGCGGTCGCGGGTCATCAGGAGCCAGCGTGCGAGCCGCGCCTCGACGAGGTGGTAGCGCGTGCATGCGGCCGTTCGCGCCAGCTGGCTTATCACCACGTAAAGGTAGTGGTTCAGGACTTCCTGCAGCGCCGGGCTGTCGCGCAGCTCGCGGCGGAAGAGCGCTGCGTCCATTCGCCACGCCGGGCCGGCTCCCTGGACCAGTGCTCGTAGCGGCGCCACCCGGACGTCGAGCGCCAGCGAGGCGCCGAGCATGCCCTCGTCGCCGACGAGGCCGACCTCGAGGCAAGCGTGGTCGCCAATCGGCTCGATCAGTGAAATGAAACTCTCGGTCGGGAAGTAGACATGCTGGATGTGATCGCCTGGCGTGCAGAGCACTTCGTCCAGCACCAGATCGACCTGCTCGCAGCGCGCAAGCAGGCGCTTCCGGGCCCGGTCCGGCAATGCATTCAGCAGGTTGCACTTGCCTGGGGTCCGCGGCGGCTGTGTCAATGGAGTCTCCTTTCCATGGCGGGACCTTGGGGTCGTACCCGAAGTGTGCAGGGCGTTTGAGGTTTCCTCTGTACGCTGGAGCACGCACGCGGTGTCGATGTGGGCGGCCGCCGCACCGGCTGGAATTCGCGGGTTGATTCAGCGCAGGGTCGGCGGCCGACCCTCCCGGGACCGGCTCAGTCGACCAGCCTGATCGGCGGCAATCCAGTGATGTGCATGATCCCGTCGTCGATGTGGACGTCACCCTCGCTCCGGACCTCGTAGTCGAACCGATAGACGATCTCGGCCGTGCCCGTGATGAGCGCGTGATCCCATCGCGCAGCCTGCCTCACGGTCGTTTCATTGTGGTCGCGCCACTTTGCCAGCGCGGCGCTGCCGTGTCGCTGCCCGATCCAGTCCATTGCGACCCGCGGCGAGGCGATGGTGGCGGTGGCGTTGTTGCCGCCGAAGCCCTTCGAATTCAGGAATGAAACGTCCCACTCGGCGGCCTCACGCTGCAGCGGGTCGGGCGAGATCCGCAGGTGATCGCGCTCGACGTCGGCCGCGACGGCGTCGATCGTCGAGATGCCCGGCAGCACGCCATCGGTGAATACGCCGAGCGAGGAAGCAAGCTGGTCGCCGCCGGCCGCTGCCATCGTGTGACCGACGAAGCACTTGATTGCGGCCACCGGCCAGTCCTCGATCCCGAATGCACCGGCGACTCCGTTCAGGATCTGCGATTCCGTCACGCGGTTCTGCGGCGTGCCGGTGCCGTGGGCCTGCACGAAGCTGCGGCGGCGTACCGCGTCGTCGCCGAAATCCCGCATGGCCCGTGCGACTGCCTTGGCGCAGGTGATGTAGTTGCCGATGCCCGGCGACGAGATCGACTTCTTGTAGCCGTCGGCATGCACCAGCACGTCCGTGACCGCGCCATGGACCGTGGCGCCGAGTTCGAGTGCCAGTGCGTCGTCCATCAGCACCACGTATTGCGCGCCCTCGGCGATCGTGAATCCGCAGTTCTCCGCGAACGGGCGACACGCGCGGCGCAGGTCCGGCTCGGTGCGTCCCAGGTGCCGGTCCAGTTCCAGCAGAGCCTGGTCGGTGCCCAGCGCACCCATCGTCGCGAGTCCTTCGATGACGTCGGGGCTGAGCGGTGCCTCGGCGCCGCCGACCAGTGCGATTCGCGAGCGCCCGGACTCGATGTCAAACATCCCGTGCCGGAGGTTGTAGAGAAACGTCGCGCAGGCGCCCATGTTGTGGCCGGTCGTCCCGACGCTGCCCAGCAGGTAGGCGTTGATGAAGTCAGCGGGCATCTCGGCCAGGCCCATCGGTACCTGCTTCGACGTGGGGCGCATTCCGCGGTAGCGTGAGCCGAGCAGTCCACCGGTGCCTTCCTGATCGAGCTGGCCGAGCGCGCTGCCGGCGTAGACGCTGACCTTGTCGGGGGCCACGTGCCGCATCACCGTGCTCCACGGGATGCCGAGTGATCCGAGGGCGTCGTTCGCGGCGAACAGCGCGATCTGGACCGCCCGCGGATGGCCGCGAGCCGGGTAAAGGGCTTTCGGGTCGAAGCCACTGGGCAGCTGGCCCGCGGCGCTCACCGCGAGGGGCCGCGTGACCGGGAAGAGCACTTCGGCTCCGTCATCGACGGTCACCTGTACACGGCCCGCAGCAGCCGGGCCGGCTGACCAACCTTTCGGCAGCGGCTGCGGCAGGTCGCGCTGGGCGATGTCGAAGGAGATGGGCCCTCGCCCGTCGACCAGTCGGGCCCTGCAGTTCCAGGCGGCCTGGCCGGGATCGACAAGCTCTGGTTCGAGGCCGCGTATCAGCGTGTGTTCGAGGATGTGGCGACGCTTCGCGTCGTCGAGTTCGCCTTCGATTCCCATCAGCCCTGCCAGGGCCAACATCGTCGCGTCCGCGGCGTCCGCCTGCAGCGTGTCGATGATGGTGCGGCGGTAGCCGTGGTGGGCGGAAGTCCGGCCCGCTGCGTTGATGCCGCCGAAGCCCGCGATGACAGCCAGGGGTTTCATCAGGAGGCCCTCGAGGCGCGCGGCCCGGGTCAATTGAAAAAGAGTCGAATATTCCGGAATCCTAACAGCGAAACGGCCCCATTGGGGCCGTTCGCATCACGACGGTCCGCGGCGGAAACCCGCTTTGGACCGGCGATCCAGACCCGCTACCGCGGGACTGTTACCAGGCGCGGCGCGGACGATCAGTCTTGGCCTGGGCCTCGTTGACCTTCAGCGCACGTCCGTCCATCTGGTGACCGTTCAGGTTCTGGATGGCGCGGGCGGCGTCGGCATTCGGCATCTCCACGAAACCGAAGCCACGCGGCTGCCCGGTGTCACGGTCGGTGATGATGGCGACGGACTCAACGGTGCCGTGCGTCGCGAAAAGGGTGCGAACGGCGGCTTCGTCGGCCGAAAAAGGAAGGTTACCTACGTAGATCTTGCTCATTGAAAATACTCTCTGCGGAAGGCCCGTGAGACCGTGCCCAGATGGGCGGATCGGTTCCCGGGCGGGGAACAAGGCATTCGGGGCTGCGCGACTGACATCCCCGGCCAAAGCTCAGGACGACCACAGGCGCGTGGCAACGGTGCCACGTGGATCGGAAACTCTTCGGCTTGTTGCTGGGGCTGGATGGCGCCGGATTGGCGCTATTGCCCGAAACATAGAAAGAGAAGGGTGACTACCCGGACGCGACTATACACGTATCCGGGACGGCGCGCAGGCCTATTTCCTGTTATTGTGCGCGCGCCGCCTGACGTCGTCGTCAGCTGAAGCGCAACCAGGGCCCCTTCGAGCCCGCACGCCACCGGCGTCCCGATCCCCGCGCTTCCGTTCATTTTCGCTGTCAACGGCACCCCGCTGGTTATCAAGGTGACGAGTTTGGCCAAGGAAGAATTGATCGACATGCAGGGCACCGTGAGCCAGGTGCTGCCGGATACGCGTTTCCTGGTCACGCTCGAGAACGGCGTCGAAGTAACCGCTTACCTGTCGGGGAAGATGCGCAAGCACCGCATCCGGATCCTTGCCGGCGACAAGGTGACGCTCGAGATGTCGCCTTACGACCTCACGAAGGGCCGCATCAACTTCCGCCACAAGGACGAGCGCCCGGCGATGGCCTCGTCGCGGCCGAACTTCTTCCGCAGGCGCTGATCGGGCGGAGAGGTCCGTCGTCTGCGGGCCCGCGCTGCCGGCGACTGATACCCCCCGTCGCGGGGGGCAGAAGGGGATCAGCGAACCCTAACCTTCATGCGTGCTGGAGGGGAACGGGGAGCCGTCCCGGCAATCCGCAACAGAGGGTAGTCCCGTGGCAAACAAGACCGTAACGGTATTTGGCGCGACCGGCGTCGCCGGCATCGCCTGCGTCAATGAGTTCATGCGTCAGGGCACCTTCGACGTCTGCGTGCTTGCGCGGAAACCCGGGCAGTCGGAGCGGTCGTCTTCGGGCATGACGAAAAGCGAGGCACAGAAGCAGGCCCAGTACGACGAATGGACCGGCAAGGGCGTGACGGTCAGGACGTCGACGTCACCATCGCCGAGGAGTTGGTTCCGGCGCTGCAGGGAACGCATTACCTGGTCGTGCGTCCCGCTGTACGCCACGGAGTCGCAGTACCCTTGATCTCCTCCGCCAGGGCAGGCGGGCGTGAACGCTTCGTTCCCTCGGAGTTTGGCGCGATCTACGAGTTCGAGCAGTTCTGGCAGACCAATACGACGCATCGCCTGATGGCGCGCCAGAAGGCATTCATTCGCCGGACCATCGAATTGGCCGGCCTGGACTGGACGATCATTCCCGCCGGTGCGTGGATCGAGTACTACATGATGGAGCCCGTCCTCGTGATGGGCGATCCCGACACGAAGATAGCGTGGTCAACAGGTGCCGACGTTGGACGCATCATCCCGCACGTGCTGGCGCACCCGGCATCCCGCAATGCGATCTGTCCGGTGGCGACGACCGCCTGGTGCTCCTGGAACGAACTGCTGGCGGCGCGCGAGCGAGCGCTGGGACGCAAGGTCGAGCGCGTGCACTGGACTCCCGAACAGTGGCGCGCGGCCTACGCCGGGCAGGCACCCGGCGCCATCCAGACCCTGTTGGCCATCGGTGTTGCGGTCGTCGACACGCCGGCTGGCATGTCACTGTTCGGCAACTGGAACCAGACATTCATACCCGGGTTCCAGGGAACGCCGCTCGACGAATTGTTCCCGAAAACGATCGAACCGTTTGTCGCTGCCGTGCGCGCCGGCCTTATCGCCTCGGGCGAAATGCCCGCAACCTGACGACGATTCGAAGATCCATACGGACTACCTGCGAATCGACAGGCGCCGATTGTCTCCCGCACTCCCTAGGCCATGTGGTCCTCGTGGCACATCAGGCACTCCATGTGTCCCTGCTGGTTCCACTTGCGCGCCTTCTGCGGTGGCACGTCGGGACCGTGGCAGCGCACGCAGTGCTCGGTCTCCTCGGACGGCTTCCAGGCGGGCGGCGTCCAGTCGCCGGCAAAGAACTCGTTCATCGCCATCGTCACGGTGTAGGTGACCTCGCCTGCCACCTTTGCGCAGCGCTCTATCTTGTCCTCGGACTTGATCGTCGTGCCCGCGGTGACCACCCATTTCGACACCGAGGTGTGGCACAGCGGAGACATTGCCTTCGCCTTCACCTGGTTCGGCTTCGGTGACATGTCATCAAACCGGGTGGGCGGGAAGTCCTGCTCGGCGTACCACCAGAACAGCCGGTCGATGATCTGGTTGTTCTGCTGGTACGGCTCACGTTTCTCGCCGAACGTGACCATGTTGATGATGGTGGACGCGCCCGCCAGTGCGCCGCAGAGGGTGCCGTGACCGCCGAACCCCGCAGCCGCATGGGCCATCATCATGTCGGGCATCGTGGTCCACGGATAGCCGACCTTTTCCTTCAGCAGGCTGAGCAGGCTCAGGTAGGAGGCCGTGCCGCACCCGCCTTTTTCCTTGTAGTAGGTGTACGCACGCCGGCCCGCCTCCAGTGGATCGAGCTTGACCCACTTCCACGGCAGAGGGGGCGCTGCCGCGGGTGCGGCGGCGTCTGCGGCAAGTGCGGTCAGCCCGGCACCAATGCCGCCTCCCGCGAGCAGCGTCGCGGAGCCGGCGAGCACATTGCGACGGGACACCAGGCGTTCGTTGGGGATCTGCGGGCTCATGACGGCCTCCTGCCGAAGCGGCGGGACCGTGGTCGCGGGATTCGGCCGCGGATTTCCCTGCTGCGAGCCCCGACATTCTGATCCGGCGACCGCCGCAGCCGGGCTGCGTAATATGCGCTAGATCTGTCGCGGCCAGCGTGGCCCGACGCCGTTCGCCCCTGGTACCAAGGGAGATCGACATGCATGTCACCGGCGCCTGTCACTGCGGCGCAATCACGTTCAGCGCGGACGTCGATGAGTCAAAAGTGCTGGTCTGCCACTGCGCGGACTGCCAGGTGCTGTCCACGTCGGCATTCAGGGTCGGTGCCATCGTGCTGCGGGAGACATTCGAGCTCCACGGCCCGACGAAGGAGTACCGCAAGGTCGGCACCAGCGGCAGTGTGCGCGTCCAGGTGTTCTGCCCCGATTGCGCCACCGGGATCTATTCGTACACGCCGGGCGACGCCGGCCCCTACATCAGCCTGCGCCTCGGTGCCGTTCACCAACGCGCGGCACTGAAGCCGCGCCTTCAGATCTGGCGCCAGTCCGCACTGCCGTGGATCGACGACTTGCCTGGCGTCCCAGGCTGCATGCAGCAGCAGGCGATCGCCAGCATGATTCCCCGGGCGCCGGAGAAATGAATTGCGAGCGCAATATGGCCCTGGACTCCCGCGCAATTTCTACAAATACCTAGCATCGGCGCCGGGTAATTCGGCCAGAATGGCCTCGCACGTATTTGCCGTGAGCATGAGGCCTGAGCGGGGCTCGTGCCGGCTGAACCGGGAACAAGGGGAGAACCAAACATGGTGCTGTTGATGAATGGCGGGGCGCGATCGCTTGCCGGGGTGGCAATCGTTGCCGTGCTGTCGGCGGGGGCCACAACGACGTCGCAGGCAGCGGAGTCGGACAAGTCGTTCGAGGTCTTCGGTTTTGCCCAGGTCGACGCGATCTACGATTTCGGGCGCATGAACCCGGACTGGGACGACGCCTTCCGGCCGTCCAAGATCGCCAATCCCGAGGGCATCTACGGCAGCGACGGCCAGGCGAGCGTGTCGGTCAAGCAGAGCCGTTTCGGGGTCAAGGGCACGATGCCAACCGCCGAGGGACACGACCCGATCACGTTCGAGTTCTCGTTCGACCTGTTCGGCGTCGGCTCGGATGCGGGCCAGACGACGTTCCGACTGCGTCACGCGTACGGTGAATGGGGCTCGCTGCTGGTCGGCCAGACCAACAGCATCTTCATGGACATCGACGTGTTTCCCAACACGATCGACTACTGGGGACCGGACGGCATGGTGTTCTGGCGTAACGTGCAGATCCGCTGGACGCCGTGGCGAACCGAGCACAGTTCGTTCGCGATCGGCCTCGAGGAACCGAGCAACGACGTGGACACGGGCCAGATCCGCGAGATCGACCCCACCCTCGGCGAGAACATCCAGAGCGACGAGAAGGTACCGAACCTCGTGGCGCACTGGCGCACCAAGGGGGACTGGGGCCACGTGCAGGTGGCGGGCATCCTGCGCGACCTCGGCTACGACACCAAGGGCACGCAGAACAACAAGCCGAAGGGCAGTGTGACCGGCTGGGGCGCGAACCTGAGCGGCACGATCAACACCATCGGCAAGGACAGGATCCTGTGGCAGTACGTGTACGGCCACGGCATCGCCAGCTACATGAACGACGGCGGCATGGACCTTGCTCCGCAGGGCGCGCTGCCATCGACGACGGATCCCGATGGCAATGCCCATGCCGAGGCGGTGCCGCTCACCGGCATCGTCGCCTATTACGATCACTACTGGAACGACAAGTTCTCGACATCGATCGGCTACAGCACGACCTACGTCGACAACACCAACTGGCAGACGCCGGACACCTACAAGAAGGGCCAGTACACGTCGGTGAACCTGCTGTACTACCCCGTGCCCAACGTGATGATTGGCGGCGAAGTACTGTGGGGTGACCTCGAGTTCAAGGACGGATCCACCCAGGACGACACTCGTGTCCAGTTCTCGGTCAAGTACAGCTGGGGCAAGACATTCTGATTAGGGAGAGACGAGCATGACGAGCAGCAAGTACTTTTCGAAATTCGCCGCGGCGCTGGTGGCGATTGCGATGGCGACCGCGTCCACCCCGGCGCTGGCCCGCAAGGCTGCCGGGGCGAATGCGTTATCGCCGGCGAACATCCAGGCCGCGATCGATTCGGCCTATGCGCAGTTCAAGGACCTCAAGGAAGGCGCGAACGCCGACTACATCCCGGCGCTTGCCAAGGTGGACCCGAACATCTTCGGCATCGTGCTGGTGACGGTCGACGGCAAGGTCTATACGAAGGGAGACGTCAGCTCGGAGGTATCGATACAGTCGATCTCCAAGGTCTTCACGATGGCGAAGGTCATTGAGGAACAGGGGCCGGCCGCGATCGAGACCAACATGGGCGTGGACGCCACCGGCCAGGTATTCAACTCGATCAACGCGGTCGAGCAGTACAAAGGCGCCGAGATGAACGCCATGGTCAACCCTGGCGCGATCACGGCGACCAGCATGGTGTCCGGGAGCACGAGGGACGAGATCTGGAACAAGATACTGTCTTACTACAGCGACTTCGCCGGCCGCCAGCTCGGCGTGAACCAGGAAGTGTTCAAGTCCGAGTCGGAGACCAACCAGCGTAACCAGGCGATCGCGATGCTGATGTACGCATATGGACACATCAAGTCTGATCCGCTGCGCGCGACGGACATCTACACGGAACAGTGTTCGGTGAGCGTCAACGCGAAGGATCTCGCGACCATGGCGGGCACGCTGGCCAATGGCGGCACGAATCCGCTCACCGGCAAGATCGTGCTCCAGTCGAAGTACGTGCCGAACGTGCTGGCCGTGATGGCCACCGCAGGCCTCTACGACGACTCCGGCAAGTGGCTCTATACGACTGGCCTGCCGGGCAAGAGTGGTGTCGGCGGCGGCATCATCGCCGTCTCGCCGGGGAAGTTCGGCATCGCCGTGATCTCTCCGCCGCTCGACGCGGCGGGCAACAGCGTCAAGGCGCAGAAGGCGATTGCAGCCGTCTCGAACGCACTCGGCGGAAATCCGTACGCGGTGACGCCGACGGGTCGCGGGAAGTAGTGGCAGAGACTCGATGCATGGAAGCGCCGGGACGCATGGCATGGCCTGCGTGGAGCCGGCCAGCCTCAACGGGGTGGGCATCATGAAACACGGGCGTCTGATGATCAGTCTCGTCGCAGCCCTCTCGGTAAGCGGCGTTGCCGCTGCCGACGGGCTGCCGAGGATCCGCGTCCTGGCGACTGGTGGCACGATTGCGGGCGCGCAGGCCAGCGCAACCGACTATGGCTACAAGTCCGGCGCCTACGACGTCAATTCGCTGATCAACGCGGTGCCGAATCTCGGCAAGCTCGCGACGATTACCGGCGAGCAGGTTGCCAACATCGGCAGCCAGGACATGAATGACGAGATCTGGCTCAAGCTCGCAAAGCGCACCAACGAGGTACTTGCGTCTCCCGATGTCGACGGGGTGCTGATCACGCATGGCACCGACACGCTCGAGGAGACTTCCTACTTCCTCACGCTGGTCGTCAAGAGCGACAAGCCTGTCGTGATGGTCGGATCGATGCGGCCCGCGACGGCGATCAGCGCGGACGGCCCTGGCAACATCTACAACGGTGTTGCGGTCGCCGCGGATCCCAGGGCCAAAGGCAAGGGCACGCTGGTCCTGCTGAACGACGAATTTCACTACGCGCGCAACGTCGTGAAGACAGACACGACCAGCGTGCAGACGTTCCACAGCCTCAACCGGGGGCCGGGCGGCCTGGTGCACACCGGCACCGTGGAGTGGTTCGAACCGATGAACAAGAAGGTCGGTTCGGCGACCGAATTCTCGGTGGACGGGCTCGACAAGCTGCCACGCGTCGACATCATCTACGCCCACGCCAACATGAGCCCCGACCTGATCGAGGCAGCAGTGAAGAACGGCGCCAAGGGCATCGTGGTCGCGGGCGTCGGCGATGGCAACATGACGAGCCAGGCACTCGAGGTGCTGAAGAAGGCCGCGGCCTCGGGTGTCGTGGTGGTGCGCAGCACGAGGCTGCCGATGGGCCTTACGCTGCGCAACAACGAGGTCAATGACGACGAGATGGGATTTGTCGCCTCGGGCGAACTGAACCCGCCGAAGTCGCGGGTGCTGCTGCTGCTTGCATTGACGAAGACCAATGACCCGAAGCGCATCCAGCAGATGTTCCACGAGTATTGAGAGACTCCAGAAGTCCGATTGAGCCGACGTCGGGCGGGTGAAGGCGTACGATATCGTCAGGAAACATTTGCGAGCTTTCGGAGAGAGTCATGGCCGGTAAGAAAAGATCAGAGTCGAAGTCGAAGCCCAAGGTGAAATCAAAGCCAGAAGCGACCGTCGATGCGGCGGACAAGCGCCTGTCCAACAAGGAATACGAAAAGGAACTGAAACGCCTGCACGTGGAGCTGGTCAAGCTCCAGGAGTGGGTCAAGCTGAAGGGCCTGAAGGTGTGCGTCGTGTTCGAGGGTCGCGACGGTGCCGGCAAGGGCGGCACGATCAAGGCGATCACCGAGCGCGTAAGCCCGCGGGTGTTCAGGGTGATCGCGCTGCCTGCGCCGACCGAGCGCGAGAAGTCGCAGATGTATGCGCAGCGCTACCTGCCGCACCTGCCGGCCGCGGGCGAGGTCGTGATCTTCGACCGCAGCTGGTACAACCGCGCGGGCGTCGAGCGCGTGATGGGCTTCTGCAGCGAGGAGCAGGCGAGGGGATTCCTGAAGATGGTGCCGCTGTTCGAAAAGCTGATGCTCGAGTCGGGGATCATCCTGCTCAAGTACTGGCTGGAGGTCAGTCCCGAGGAGCAGGAACGGCGACTGCGCAGCCGGGTCGACGACGGCCGCAAGATCTGGAAACTCTCGCCGATGGACCTGAAGTCTTACGATCGCTGGGACGACTACACGAAGGCGCGTGACGAGATGTTCGCCACTACCGACACGGCCTGGGCGCCGTGGTACGTCGCGAGGTCCGAGGACAAGAAGCGCGTGCGGCTGAACGTCATCAACCACCTGCTCGAGCACGTGCCCTACAAGGCCCCGCGGGCCGAGAAGGTCAAGCTGCCGAAGCGCAAGGTCGGACGCTACAAGTCTGCCGACTACCCGTTCAAGTACGTGAAGGAACGCTTCTGATCACGACGCAGCCGTGGGCGGCGAGGTGCCGCCCGCCGCCTGCATCGCCTGATATTGCGCGATCGCCGCGCGGGCGTTGAACAACAGGCGCTCCGGCCCAAGTTGCCGGTCCAGCCCGGAGTGACGTACGACCTCGAGCACGCCTGGGTTCAGCCCGGCCAGCCACACGGTAGCGCCGCGCTCCGTGGCGCGTTTCTCGCCTTCCATCAGCATCTGCAGCGCCGAATATTCGAGGTCCGGCACGCGGCTCAAGTCGAGCGCCACCACACGCGGCTGGTACTTCGACACCAGCTCGCCGATCTGCTCCGACACGTTCTGGGCATTGACGAAGAACAGTCGTCCCTCGGGACGCAGGATCAGCAGTCCGTCGAACGTCTCGTCGTCCGGGTGCTCCGGCGAGAGCGGCCTCAATACGTCGGCGCCGCGCTTGCGGCCGATGACATGCACGCGCGGATTGGCGGCCTGGCTGGACAGTCCGAGCATCGAGACGATGATCGCCACTACGATGCCCTTCAGCGTGCCGAACACCAGCACGCCGAGACAGGCAATCATCGCCCAGCGGAATTCCATCGTGCGCACCCGGCGGATGTTGCGAAATTCCGCAGGCTGGATGAGGCCGATCGAGTAGACGATGACGACCGCCGCGAGTGTCGCGTTGGGCATCAGGCCGAGCAGCGGCGCGAGCAGCAGCATGGTCGCCACCGCGGCAGCGGCTGTCACCAGCGAAGCCTTCTGGGAGCCGCCGCCGGCATTGCGCACCACGGCGGTCTGTGATGTTCCACCGCCTGCCGGCATGGCACCTGTGAATGCGCCGCCGAGATTGGCTGCACCGGTCGCGAGCAGTTCGCGGTTCGGCTTGATCGTGGGGTCGTCGGTGTGTGCAAAGGCGCGGCCGGCGGCAATCGACTCGGTGAAGCTCATCAGCGCCATTCCGAGCGCGCCCGGCACCAGCGCGGTGACCAGCGCCAGGTCCGGCAGGGTGACGGACGGGAACCCCTGGGGAATCAGGCCGACGGTGGCCACCCCCTGTGCGTGCAGGGCGAAGTACCATGACGCGGCGATGGCGCCGCCGACCGCGACCAGTGGCGCCGGGGCACGAGGCCACGCGCGCTCCATGCCGAACAGCACGAACAGCGTGCCGCCGGCGACTGCCAGCGTCAGCAGCGAGGTGTCGGGCAGGTGCTGGAAGACGCTGAGCAGGTCGCGGAAGAACCCTGCCTTGTCGATGTGGACGCCGAGCAGCTTCGGCACCTGGTCGAGCACGATCACGAGGCCGATCCCCGCCTTGAAGCCCGTGAGGACCGGGGTGGAAATGAAAGTGGCGACGAATCCGAGGCGCAGCACCGACGCGAGCATCAGGAACACGCCGACCATGGCGGTCAGGGTGGCCGTGGCTGTGATCAGGCGGGCAGGGTCGCCGTCCGGGACCACCAGTCCGAGCTGGGTACCGGCCAGGATCGCCAGGGTCGTGGTCGAACTCACGCTCAACACCCGCGAACTGCCGAGCAGCGCGTAGATGACCATCGGGATGAAGGCGGTGTAGAGGCCGACCTCCACGGGCAGGCCGGCCACCGTCGCGTAGGCCATTGCCTTTGGCAGGACCACCGCCGCCGCGGTCAGGCCGGCAATCAGGTCGAGACGCAGCGTCGGGGCGCCGGGCTCGCTGGTGCTCGATCCGGTCGAATGCTGGGTCATGGCGCGCGTCCTCGCGTTCTACGTTTCGTGTTCAGGGCCGGCGCTCGAGTGCGCGCTACTCAATGTCGTCAGTCCGGCGTGCGCATGGCGCGCGCCAGCATCCCGCCCGAGATGTTCCGTGCCTTGAATCCATTCTGCAGCAGTATGCGCGTCGCATAGTAGGCACGCTGTGCGGAACGGCAGATGACGCGTATATCCCGATCGCGGGGCAGTTCATCAAGCCGTGCGCGGAGCTGGTTGAGCGGAATGTTGACCGCGCCGGGTACGCTCTCCACCACCAGCTCGACGGGCTGGCGCACGTCGAGCAGGAAGGCGCCGTCGGTATCTTCCCAGTGAGCGAGCGGCATATCACCGTGCAGCACGTCCGCGGCCACCATGCCCGCGAAGTTGACGGCGTCCTTGGCGCTGCCGAACTGCGGTGCATAGCAGAGTTCGGCTTCCTCGAGGTCATGGACCGTCGCTCGCATCTGGATGGCGACGGCGAGGGCGCTGATGCGCTTGTCGACTGCCGCTGCATCCTCGCCGAGTGCCTGTGCGCCGAGAAGTCGTCCGTCTGATTTCCGGAACAGCACCTTCAGTCCGATCATCTTCGCGCCCGGGTAATAGCCGGCGTGCGAGTTCGGGAACAGGTAGATCTTCTCGAAGTCTGCGTCGCCCAGCGTCTTCAGCGTCTTCTCGCTGGCGCCGGTCCAGGCGGCAGCGCCGCCGAAGAGCCCGATGATCGACGTGCCCTGCGTGCCGCGGAAACGCGAGTCGCGCCCCGCGATGACGTCGGCCGCAATGCGTCCCTGCCGGTTCGCAGGACCCGCCAGCGCGACGAGGCTCCAATGGCCGGTCACGAAGTCCCTGACCTCGACGGCGTCACCCACGGCAAAAATGTCCGGATCGCTGGTACGCATCTGGTCGTCGACCCGGATGCCGCCGCGTTCGCCGATCTCGAGCCCGGCCGATCTGGCCAGTGTCGTGTCTGGCCGCACACCTAGCGAGAGAATCACGAGGTCGGCCGGGTAGGCCTTTCCGGATTTGGTCTGCACCTCGAGTGCGCCGCCGTCGAGCTGCCTGAATCCGGCCACGCCGTCGTTGAGTGCAAGGTGCAGGCCGTGCGCCTTCACGTGCTCCTGGACGAGGCGGGCGAATTCCCGGTCGAGCGGAGCGAGCACCTGGTCCAGCATCTCGACCAGCGTCACGTCGAAGCCGATATGGATCAGGTTCTCGGCCGTTTCAAGGCCAATGAAGCCGCCGCCGATCACGACGGCGCGCCGCTTCGGCTTCACGAACTGGATGCCCGAGTAGTTGTTCATGCCTGCCAGGAACGTCGTGCCGCGCTCGATCCACTCGCGGATCGCTCGAGCGTCCGGCACGGTACGCACCTGGAATATCCCCGGCAGGTCGATGCCCGGCAGCGGCGGGTGAACCGAAGGCGCGCCGGGCGACAGCACCAGCTTGTCGTAGGACTCGGTCGTCACCTTGCCAGTCGCGACGTCGCGCAGATCAACGGTCTTCTGTTTCGGCGAAATCGCGATGGCCTCGCAGTTCGTGCGCACTTCGACCGCGAAATTCCCGCGGAACACATTCTCGTTCGCAACCATCAGGCTCGACTCTTTCGCGATGACGCCGGAGATGTGGTACGGAAGCCCGCAGTTCGCGTACGAGACGTACGGCCCGCGTTCGACCATCAGGATCTCGGCCTTTTCGTCCAGCCTGCGCAATCGAGCCGCACAGGATGCGCCGCCCGCCACTCCGCCTACGATGATGACTTTCATGGAACCGAACCTAGCAAAGAGTTGCAGCACGGAGAATTGGGGTCTCCCGAATTCTCCGGTGGCGGACGCGCCCGGCCGCTAAGAGCAGGACGCGATCAGTTCCCGCAGTGCCGTCACGCGATCCAGCGACGGCTGGACCTTCTTCGACCATGCGGCGACGCGATACAGGCGGCGCACCGCGTCGCCAACGTCTGCCGTGACCCCGTAGTGCACGGTACCGAAGTTGTCCCACAGCGCCACGTCGCCGCGTCGCCACTGGTGGCGCACCTGGAGTTCCGGAACGGTCGGAAGCTGGTTGGCGATCCTCAGGATCATTTCGCTGGTTTCCGCGGCGTAGCCGTGCACGCGCTTCACATAACCGTTGCCGACGAAAAGGCCGAGGCGGCCGGTGAAGGGGTGGTTGATGACGGCAGGATGGGTCGCGACCTCGCCGAGCTTCATCAGCTTCTCCGGGTCGGTGGTCGCGTCGCCGAATCCGTGCCGCAGGGCCATGTAGACCGTGTCGTGCTCGATGTCGAGGTTCAGGAACATCAGCTTGAGTGCGTAGGGCAACCGGTCGTAGGCGGCCGTCGCGCTCGCCCACATCGTGTCTGCACCGAACGGCACTTCGTCGGCCTGCAGGATGGACATTATGTTCGGGTGCCTGCGGGCCGTGACATCGTGATGCCAGATGTCGGTCGTGGTCTTTGCCTTGTCGGACTGGTACTTCTCGATCACCAGCACTTCCGGGTGCCCCTGGTCCGCCAGCGTCCTGCCGAAGGCGTGCTTTTCCAGTTCCTCGCCGAAATACAGCGCGACCCTTTTCTGCTGGTCGAATGTCAGGTTCTGGTCGCGCGCGAACAGGACGCCGTACTGCCACAGGGCGTCGCGCAGTTCCGCGGCGGACTCCTCGTCGAGCTTCGACAGGTGCAGTCCCTCGATCGTACCGCCGATTACCGGGGTCGCCGGGACGACCTTGAAGTGCTTGAATTTGCGCTCGGTCAGGGTTGGCACGGTCATCTTCCTCGGCACTGTCGAAAGGAAAGCCGATCGATTCAGGCCCCGTACGTCTTCTGCAGGTATTCCTGGATGGCTCGTGTCTCGAACATCGCGACACCCGTGTTGGGGTCGATCAGGTAGGGCACCTGCACCTTGCCGGCGCGTGCCAGGAACCTGCGGCGGTTCTCGGTGCCGGGCGTGTAGTCATGCATGTACTCGGCGCGATACTCGGGCGGCATGTAATCCGCGTGCGAGCCCGGCGACTTTCCGACGTTGTGCAGCAGGTAGGGGATCTCGAGTTCGCAGAGCTTCTCGCGCGCGAGCCGCGCGTAGGGGCTTCCCTCCCAGGAATACAGCTCGAGGGGTTTCCTCGGCCGCTTGCTGTGGTGGGCGAACATGCCATTCTTGCCGCGCGTGGCGCTGGCCAGCGTCGAGGTGCTCAACTTGCGCTCCGGGACCTTCTCCCAGTCGTGCCCGTACTGCTTGTACAGGTACTCGACGATGGCCTCCGATTCGCCGAGCATCTTGCCGGTGTTCGGATCTTGCAGGAAAGGGACCTTGGTCTTGCCGCTGAGCTTTTTCAGCCGCGCGTGGAATCGCGTGCCGCGCTTCGGGACGGGATAGATCATCGCGTCGAGGTCGAGCTCGGTCAGCGCCTCGCGTACGTGACGGCAGAAGGGGCAGTACTCCGCCTCGAACAGCACGAGCGGCTTGGCCGGTGCCTGCCGGTGGCCCGTGGCGATCACGCCGCGCTTGACCCGGATCAGCGACGTGCCGAAGGAAGCGAGCGCGCGCAGCCGCATCGTCGGGTCTTCGAGGCCCAGCGCTGACTTGCCGAACGCCACGACTTCGGCGATGGCCGAGTCCTTGGTCCTGTGCGGATTGCCGGGCTGAGCCTTGGCCTTGATCGATTCGGTTGCCGACATTTTCCGTACCTTTCGGGATTTTCTGGTGGTTGCCACAGCTGTTACCTCGGCGCTCAACGCGGCGGCGCCTCATGCTGGAATCTTGCTGCAGGAGGCAGGTCAGAAAGCCCCCCTGCGAGGGGGGGCGATGATGGCCGGGAACGCCTAGAGTGCTGGGACGGGTCCTGGCTCGACCACGCCCGCGCCCCAGCCGCAGCAGGAATCATCGTGTACGACTTACTTGCCCGGACTCTCCCCCTCGTGGCGCTCGCCTTCCTGGCCTCGGCCATGTTCAGCCTCGGGTTGGAACTGACGGTACGGCAGATCGTCGAGCCGCTGCGCGACAGGCGCCTGCTCGCGTTCTCGCTGCTTGCGAACGTGGTCGTGGTGCCGCTGATCGCGGTCGTGCTGTCCAGGGTCATCCCGATGCACGAGGCGCTGGCCATCGGCATCGTCGTGTACGCGCTGGCCGCCGGGACCGAAGGTGGTCCGAAGTTCGTGCAGATCGCCGGGGGCAACGCCGGATACGCGATCGGACTGCTGGCGGTGCTGCTCGCGATCACCATCGTGCTGATGCCGGCGGCGTTGTCGTTCATCGTGCCCGGCGCACATGTCGATCGCGGCAACCTGCTCGTGAAGCTGCTGGTCGCCGTGGCCGTGCCGGTGGGGCTGGGCCTGTTCCTCAGGGCGCGGTTCACCGCATTTGCGGTCCGACTTGCAGTCGTCGTGCACAAGGGCTCGATGATCTTCCTCGCGCTGTTCTTCCTGCAGGTGGTGTACGTCAACTTCGACGAAATGCTGACGCTCGAGCCGGGCGCGATGCTAGCCGGCACCCTGTTTTTCGTGGTCTCGTTCATCGCCAGTTACCTGCTTGGCGGAACCGACCGCAGGAACCGGCGCTCGCTCGGCATCATGTCGTTCGTGCGAAATGCGCCGATTTCGATGACCACCGCCACCCAGGTGTTCCCGCATGAGCCGGGCGTGATGGTCATGGTCACCGTGATGGCGGCGGCGTCGGTCGTGTACGCAGTCGCCGTGGTGATCGGGTTTCGTCGATTCGGCGCCTGAGGCGGCGGCGGGTCAGGCGCCCGTGGTTGGCAGTCCTGCGCGCCACCAGGCACGCATGCCCTGGCGCAGCTGGCAGGCATCGTAGCCGCGCTCACGCAGCATCCGCACCGCCGGGATGCTGCGGTGGCCCGTCAGGCAGACGGCGACCACTGGCCGACGCTTATCCAGCCCCAGCAACTCGAGTCGAGTCTCCAGTTCGGTCACCGGGACATGCACCGCGCCGGCGATCCGGCTGCTGCGCCATTCAATGGCAGTGCGCACGTCGATCAACTGCGGCGTAGCGCGTTTTTTCAGGCGCGCGTGCAGCGCCCGGGCGTCAATCTCGGGAACACGGCCGAAGGGCCACCACCAGAGGGCCTGCATTATCGTCACCTGCTCAGGATGTGTATCGCCACGGACGCTTCCTCGACCCCATGGAATCCGCCGTCGTTTTCCTGGATCGCGTGGCGCGCGCCGGCAACCTGTCGCGGGCCCGCTTCGCCGCGCAGCTGCGTCGCAAGCTCGTGCAGCTGCGCCAGGCCGGTCGCGCCGAGCGGGTGCCCCCTGGACTCGAGGCCCCCAGAGGTATTTACCGGCACGCGTCCGCCGAGCATGAATTCGCCACGTTCCGAGGCGGGGCCTCCCTCGCCGACTGGCACGAAGCCCAGGTTCTCGACCTGGATGATCTCGCCCATCGCAGTGACGTCGTGTACCTCGGCCACGTCGATGTCTTCTGGCCCAAGCCCTGCCTGCTCGTAGGCCTGGTTTGCAGCCAGGTGCGACAGGTGCAGTTCAGGCTGGTCGAGCCGGCGGCGACCAAAGCTGCGAAGCACGCTCGCGGACACCCTTGGGCAGCGGCTCCTGTCGGCGCCGATGCGCCGGAGACCCTCCTCGGTGCACAGGATGGCCGCTGCCGCGCCATCCGACAGCGGCGCGCACATCGGCACCGTCAGCGGATAGTGCACCGCGGGCGCGGCGAGGACCTCGTCCACGCTGAATGTCCTGCGGACCTGGGAGTTGGGGTTCAGCGTCGAGTGCTGGTGATTCTTGGCGGCGACGGCAGCGATCTGTCGCTGCGTGGTCCCATATTCCCTCATGTGCAGCCGGGACAGCCCGGCGGCAATGGCCATGAACACGCTGGGTGTCGGGCAGGCCAATGCGTCCGCTGGCATGTCCGAACCTTCCGACATCTGCTCCAGGACCCGCCGGCTTTCGTCGCAGCGCGCCACGTCCCAGCCTCCCTCGAGCAGCGACAACGCCCTGGACTTGTCCAGGATGTTCATCTTCTCGGAGCCCAGCACCAGCGCAACGTCCGCCGGTCCTGCGCGCAGGCTCTGTACCGCCAGGTGAAACGCCGCGCTGCCCGAGGCACACGCGCTTTCCACGTTGAAGATCGGGATCGAATCGATGCCGATCCGCCCGAGCACCACGTGGCCCGGAATGGCGACCTGTCCCTGCAGGCGGCCCTGAGTGATGCCGGAATAGAACGCGACGCCGATGTCGGAAATGCTGCAGCCGGCGTCCTTTAGCGCGCCATCGAGAGCCTCGCGTGCCAGGTCGCAGACCGGTCGGTCCAGGTGGCGACCAAAGACGGTGGTTGAGATGCCGGCGATGTAAACGGGAGTCATCGCGGCAGCGCTAAGTCGCCGGAGCCACCGGCACGCGCATCGTGACGAACTCCTCGGCCACGGTCGGGTGGATGCCGACCGTGGCGTCGAAGATCGCCTTGGTCGCTCCCGCCTTCATCGCCACCGCGAAGCCCTGGACGATTTCGCCGGCGTCGTCACCGACCACGTGCAGTCCCACGACGCGGTCAGTGCCGGAATCCACGATCAGCTTCATCAGCGTGCGCTCGCTGCTGCCGCTGAGCGTGTGCTTGAGGGCCTTGAATTCACTGCGGAATATGCTGACTGCACCGAACTCGGCGCGGGCCTCGGCCTCGGTCATGCCGACGGTGCCGACGCTGGGGTGGGTGAACACTGCCGTGGGAATGAAGTCGTAGCTGAGCGTGCGTGGGGCCTTGCCTGCGGCCGCACCGAGCAGGTGATCGACGACCACCATCGCTTCTGCCAGCGCGATCGGGGTGAGCTGCACCCGCGCGGTGACGTCGCCAACCGCATAGATCGACGGCACGCTGGTCCGGTAGTGCTCGTCGACCAGCACGGCGCCGTCGGTACCCTGTGCCACGCCGGCGACCTCGAGCCCGAGGCCTTCGACGTTGGGCACGCGACCGGTGGCGCAGAGCACCGCGTCCACGACCAGGCTGCCCCCATCCTGCAGCTTGACCAGCAGCCCGGCAGCCGTGCGTTGCGCCGAGATCATTCCGGAATTGAGGCGCAGGTCGATGCCCTTGCGGATCATTTCCGCGCCGAGGAAGCTCCGGACGTCACTGTCGAAGCCGCGCAGTACCTGCGGGCCGCGGTAGAGCTGCGTCACCCTCGAGCCGAGCCCGTTGAAGATCGATGCGAATTCGCAGGCGATGTAGCCGCCTCCAATGACCAGCAGCCGGGCCGGGAAGGGGTCCAGGTCGAACATCTCGTTCGAAGTCAGCAGGTGCTCGTGACCGGGAACCTCCGGAACGTACGGTCGGCCCCCGGTGGCTACCAGTACATGCCGTGCAGTAACCCGTGTCGGCGAGCCACCTTTGTCGGCGGTCGGCCGAAATCTCCACGGCATGCGCATCCACCAGGCGGGCGCGGCCGTAGACAACGTTGACCCCGCTGCCCAGGAGCAGCGTCTGGTAAACGCCGTTGAGCCGAGCGATCTCCACGCGACGGTTCTGCTTGAGCCGATCCCAGTCGAGCCGCGGCGCAGCGCCGACCCAGCCGAAGCCGTGGGACTCCTCGAAGGCCTCGGCGTAGTGTGCCGCATAGCTGTAGAGCTTCTTCGGGATGCAGCCGACGTTGACACAGGTTCCGCCGAGGTTGGCCGTGCCGCCTGACTCGACCAGCGTCACCCGCGCGCCACGCGCCGCGGCCATGCGCGCCGCGCGGACACCGCCGCTGCCCCCGCCGATGACCAGCAGGTCGGTGTCGAACAATTCGGTTGCCGTGGTCATTTCGCTGCTCCGGCCCTGGCGAACTTCTCTTCGTAGCTCCTGGTGTAGTCGACCAGGCTGCGGGCTACCTCGAGGATCGGGCGCTTCGACGCGCGTGCTACGTAGACCAGCACGATCGGAGCGATCGTGAGAAATACGCCGCTCAGGATCAGTTCATCGACGATTCTGCTGTCCGACCGCGGGAACGCCCTTCAGCCTCGACCGCATCGCGTCGAAGGTGTTGCTGCCGCGGTTTCCGACATCCATGACGTTGGCGATCAGTTCGATGTTGCGGATCTCGCGCGCCGAGTACTTGTGCTGCATTGCCCGTCGCAGCTGCGGCTGTACCCGCACGAAATTCTCCGTCGACCAGCGCCCGCACGTAGGAAATCGCCACCCATTTGCGCCGGTCGAATCCGGTCGGGTCCAGCTGCTCGAGCCGCGCCAGTTCCTCGTTCGAGACGCCGCTGATCTGCGCCCATTCGTGGTGGCCCCAGCTGCAGTAGATGCAGCCGTTCAGCTGCGATACGGCCAGCATCAGCTCCTCGCGGAAGCCCGCGTCGACCTCCCGCTTCGAGCCACACCCGGTACATGGTGCCGAGCTCGGGCACCAGTGACGCCAGCCTGCCCGCCAGCTGGGTCGCGGTGATCGTGCGCTTCTTGAAGCCGCCGAACGCCGACTTTGGTTCGCTTCTTCCTGCTCCTTGCCGTGTTTCGCAAGGTGCCGGCTTTCGTCTTCAGGGCTTTCACTATGGGCATCTGACGGGTCTCCGCGCGTTCGAAACGCACCGTTCGTCGAAACTCAGTTGCTGCGTGCGCGGTCGCGGCAGGTGTCGCGCACCGTGCGGCGCAGCACCTTGCCTACCGGTGTGAGCGGCAGCGAGGGCGCAATTCCGATCGTGCGCGGAATGTCGTTGTCGGACAGCCTGGGCGCCAGGAATTTCCTCAGTTCCTGCTCGTCCACGGCCTCCCCGCTGCGCAATACTATTTCTGCGTGCACGTACTCGCCGCAGTCGGGATCCGTGATGCCGACGACAGCCGCCATCATCACCTTCGGATGTGCGCTGAGTGCGGCCTCGACGACCGACGGATAGACGTTGCAGTTGTTGCAGTGAATCGTGTCCTTGACACGGTCGAGCACGTACACATATCCGTTGCCGTCGATACGGCCGAAGTCGCCGGACTTCCAGTAGCCGTCGCAGAATTCGGCGGCGGTCTTCTCCGGGTCGCCCAGGTAGCCCATGCATATCGCGCGCGATCGTATCCAGATCTCGCCATCGTGGCCGTGTGGCACACGTCGGCCTTCACGATCGACGATCAGCAGCTCGACGCCCGGAACGATCCGGCCAGCGGACGCAAAATGTGATTCGTCGCCGTTGTGGTCGGGCAGGTGCTCCGCCTTGCTCATCGAGGTGGCCGCGCCGCAGTGCTCGGAGCTGCCATAGAGCTGAACGAATATGTCGCCGAAGCGCTCACGCAGCTGCTTGAGCCGGGTCGGGCTCATCGGCGACGCGCCGTAGTAGACGGTGTCCAGCGACGACAGGTCGAATTCCCGGGCTTCGGGCGCCTCGAGCAGGCGGTACAGCATCAACGGCACCATCAGCGACGCGGTCACCTTCTCGCGTTCGACCGTGCGGCACCAGGTGAGCGCGCTGCGATCGTTCATCGTGAGTGTGCAACCGCCCTTGAACAGGACGGGGAAGAACACGATGCCGCTCGCATGGCTGATCAGCCCGAAATGCAGCAGTCGCGTGGTCCGGGCCGCGACCGCGTCCACCGTCGCGTAGTGCAGGTCTCGCGACGCCATGAAGTTGTCGATCGAGTACATGACGGCCTTCGGGGCGCCGGTCGTGCCGCCGGTGAAACGCAGCAGCAGGCAGTCCTCCCGATCGTCGTGGATGACGTCGGGGTTGGCGTCGCTCACGCCGTCGAGCAGCGTCCAGAAATGCATCACGTCCGGGAATTCAGCCGCGGGCGGGTCCATGCTGACGACGGTGATGCCGCGTTCCTTCAGCATCGGGTAGTGGGTGGCAAGCAGTTCGGCCTCGATGAACACGACCTTCGGATTGACCAGGTCGATCTGGTGCGCCTGGGTCTCCAGCGTGTCGGTGGTGTTCGTGTAGCAGGCGCAGGCCTCGCCCTTGTACGCGGTGAAAAAGCTCAGCAAGGACAGGCTGTCGTTGTGAAGGATGGTCAGCCATGCGTCACCGCGCCGCAGGTCGAGGCGGGAGCGCATCATGTTGACGATGCGATTGGTCAGCAGGTGGTAGTCGCGAAAGCTGTATCGACGGTTGCGTTCGACGTTTACGATGCACTCGGCGTCGCCATAGGTCCGGGCGAGACCCTCGCTGACGACTGAGAAATTGACCTGCATAGGTTGACTCCAGGGCTGCCGCCGCCCGATCCGCGGTCGGACATACGTCTGTTGGCTCGAATGCGGCATTCTCGCCCGTTATTGCCGGGCATGCCCCCCCCCGCAGGGGGGTGAAGCGTCGCTGCGGACGGGTGATAAAGGATTCGTGGCCGGACGGCGCGATCGCGGCCGGCCGGATTTGATGAATTATCGAAAGTGGGGTCCCGAAATGCAGAGTCCGGAAACGCAGCTACGGAAGTCCGCTCGCGCCATGCGGGTGATCGGCTGGTTCCTGATGCTGGGCCTGCCCGCGTCGGTGCTGATCTATCCGCCCGGCATACTGTGGGGCTCGGTTCCGCTGGAATACTGCCTTCCCAGTCATCGGGCCGGAGCATCCGGCATCTCCGTACAACGGCCTGCATCCGTATTTCTTCATGATCGCTGCGCTGTACGTGTCCTACGGCTTCCTGATGGTCCGCGGTGCGCGAGACCCGAAGAGGAACGTGGCGCTGTTCGATTTCGGCATCGTGTCGAGCATCATCCACGGCGGGATCATGATCCCCCAGGCCTTCATCTACCCGAACGAGCACGCCCACCTGTGGGCAGACGTCCCGATGCTGTTCGCGATCGCCGCGGCCTGCTGGATCTGGTATCCGGACCGCGTCGCGCGCGAGCAGGCAGCCTGAGGCCGCGCGGTGACCCAGAAGCGCGCTGACGTCGTCGTCATCGGCAGCGGATTCGGCGGCAGCGTCGCCGCCAACCGACTGGCGCTTGCCGGCAAGCGTGTGCTGGTGCTGGAGCGCGGTCCGTGGCGCGATTCGGTGCCGGTCCGGTCCATGGGCATCGAGCGGCGCTCGCCGTTCCCGTACGGCGGCAAGGCGGTCACGCATTTGCTTCGCTCGCTGAATCTCGGCCGCGCTGAGCCTGCGCCTGAATCCGGCCGGCATGTACGAGTCTGGTGTCGTTTCCCGGCCTGCTATACGCTTTCGGCCTCGGCCGTCGGCGGCGGCAGCACGGCCTACGGCGGCCTGCTGGTACCGCCGCTGAACACCTCGATGTGGCGTGGCCATCACCCGGAACTCGATCCAGCCGACATCGAGCGTTACTACGACAAGGTGATCGGCGACATGGGCGGCGTGCGCCTCACGCGGGAGCATCCGCTGCCGCAATCGGTGTGGACGCATTTCCCGGATGGCGCCGAGAGGCGCTGCCGACCGGCCGATCCGCAGCCGTACATGGGAATCCTGCTGCCGCCCACGCGGCGCAGGCTGGCACGGTGGCCACAAGCCGGTCCGGCCGGCGTGGAGCGCCGTTACTGTGCGTTCGACGGCGACAGCTTCCTCGGTTCGCGCGGCGGCGCGAAGGCCTCGGTCGATTTCGTCTACCTGGCTCCCGTGCTGGACAAGGGAGTCACCGTTCGCGACCTGTGCGAGGTGACCGGCGTATCAGCCCGTCCGGTCCGGGCGACGGTCGCGGGCTACGTCGTGCAATTCAGGGACCTGGACACGGGCACGCATCAATATGTGCCGCGCCAGGCGAGTGGTGCTCGCCGCCGGGACCTTGAACACCATGCGCCTGCTGTTTGCAGCGGCGCGGCAATCCGGCGGGCTGGCACCGATGCCGGCGCTCGGCCGGCGTTTCTTCGCGAACGGAGACCTCGCCGCCGCCTGGCTGAGGACGTCCGCGCCAGTCTCGAGCTTCAGTTCCACGCCATCGCAGGGCGAGTTCACGGTCGAGGCCATGAGTCGCAGACCTTCGGCTTCGGCGGGCTCCCTGGCATCGAAACGCTGCCGCTGCCGGGATTCGTCAAGCGCAAGCTGGAGAAGGTGTTCTTCATGTACGCAATGGGCGCCGACAGCGGCACGGCTTCGGCAGCTTTGCGGGAGGTCGGCTGCGCCTCGACTACGACTACCGGAAAGAGCCCGTCTACCATGACCTGCGGGCAGGCGTTGCAGGTCGTCTCCGACGAAAGCGGCAGCAGGGTGATTCCGGTCCGGAAACCGCTGTCGCCGCACGTAAGCGGGGGCGCATGCGTGGGCGCGACCGCCGTGGAAGGGGTCGTAGACCACCGTGGTGAAGTGCACGGCAACCCCGGGCTCTACGTGGCCGACGCAGCGGCACTGCCGGCAGCGCCGGGCGGTCCCCCGTCGGTCGCGATTGCGGCGTGGGCACACCACGTCGCCGACGGAATCGCCCGCGCCTGCTAGGAAGGCCGCGTGGCGGGCAGCGGGTCGCCGGAACCTTTGCGTACATTCGCTCGTGCCTGCATCCAGGTTCGGGCATCCGGAATGAACCTCGAACTCAAGATACCGCCGCTGCTTCTCGCCCCGTTGCTGGCTGTCGCAATGTGGGTGCTCGCCAGGTACGAGCCGCCGTTCGCAATCACCGATAGCCGCCAGGTGGGCCGCGTCGCTGGCGGTCGCGATGGGCGGCTTCTCGTTTGCCGTGCTTGGCGTGCTCGCGTTTCGCAGGTCCGGGACCACTGTCGACCCGACCCGGCCAGGGCGGGCGTCGTCGTTCGTCACGGGTGGCGTCTATCGGGTCACGCGCAATCCGATGTACCTGGGCATCGCGATGATACTGGTGGCGTGGGCCGTATTTCTTGCCGCGCCCTGGGCATTCCTGGGCCCGGTGTTCTGGGTCCTCTACATGAACCGGTTCCAGATCAAACCCGAGGAGAGGATCCTCGCGGAGTTATTCGGTGAGGAATACACGAGGTACCTGGCGACCGTGAGGCGCTGGCTCTGATGCCTAGTCGACGATTCCCACGATCCGGGCACGCTGCAGAAGGTGGCTGCGCGAACCGGCATTGAGTTTCCGGAACAGGTTCTTGAAGTGCCACTTGATCGTCTGGTCCGAGACGCCCATGGCCAGCGCGATCTGCTTGTTCGACATGTTGCTCGCAAGCAGGCCCACGACCTCGCGCTCCTTCGGCGAAAGCAGCGAGCCACGCGCGGACCGGGCACGCGTTTGAACGGGTCTTTCGGCCGGTTCGCCGGCCAGCGCGGTCCCAGGGCCGGTGTCGAAGCCGCCCGATCTCGAATCGGCGTCGACGCGAGACTGCCGGGCGAGGCTCTCGAGCTCGGGATGCGTATCTGCGATGACCCGCGCGAGGCCCCACATCCGCGCCATGCTCACGGCCTCGTCCAGCAGCTTTTCTGCGTCCTTGCCGCATCGGCTGGCGGCCAGCGCGCGAAGCAGGTAGATCTGGATACCGTCCCGTCCGCGGCGCAGTCGTTCGGCTGCGGAGGCAAGCTCCTCGAGTCGCTCCAGCGACGCGGGCCAATCGCGTCGCGCGACCGATGCGTAGGCCCGCGCGAGGCCGATCTGCAGCTCGACGGTGGGGCCTAGTACGCCCCATTGGTGTCCGTCGAATTCAGCTGAAATGTCGTCCAGCTTTCGCTCCACGGCCGTGCAGAGGTCTGCACGACCCCGCAGCGCGTGCTGGCGCATTCGCTCGCCCAGGCTGGCGACGCACAGTCGCGGCAGGCTGCGCGCCTCACCGAGCGCAAACAGGCTGTCCAGCAGGTCGAGCGCACGCTGCTGATTCCCTTCGAGAGCCGACGTGCGCGCGGCGGTGACGTAGCCTAGTGCAATTGCGTCGGGCGGAGCGCTGCGCTCCAGGACGTCGAGCCGGTTGGCGAGCAGCTCTGCAGCCGCGTGAGTTTCATCACGCTCCCACTGTGCGGCGGCCAGCGCGGCGGCGACCATTACCGAGATCGGGCTGCGGCGCCCCGAGTCTTCTTCGGCCCGTGCAAGCGCCAGCTGCAGTGTGCGGGCCGCCAGGTCGACCTGGCCTTCCCAGAGATAACTCAGGCCGATGATCCAGTCTCGCCAGCCGAGTGCGAAGCCCCCGGCGGAGCCATCGTCGGCCGGCAGCTGCCGGTAGGTGTGGCGCGCCTGGTCCGGCGCCCCGCGGAAGAGCGTCAGCAGCGCGAGCTGGTTGACGCCGACGACGTGGCGAAGAATCGAATGCGTCGGCAGGACGTCGTACCAGGACGAGACTATTTCACCCATGCGGCCGAGGTCGTCGGCGAAAAATGCCGCGGTCGCGCAGATCTCGGCGCTCTCGCAACGGTCTCCGTCGTCGGCTGCGGTGTCGTCCAGGATCGGCCCGACCAGCTGTGCCGCCTCCGCGTGCCGGTCGCTCTGCGCCAGCATCCAGCCGACGGTGAGACGCAGGCCCGTGCGCCGCAGGATCTCCTCGCGGGGCAGGCGCTCGATCCAGTCCGTGACCAGCGACACCTGGCCCCGGAGCAGGACGTCATGCAGTGCGCGCGCGATCACCCGGTACGCTTCGTCCGGCATGCCCGCTTCGAGCATGTGTCTTGCGGCTTCCTCGCACTGGCCGTGCTCGTCCAGCCAGCGCGCGGCGCGAGCCTGGAACTCGAGCCGCTCGGCCTCCGGCAGCGCCGCGAATCGCGAGGCAAGGAATTCCCGCGCAAGTGGATGAATCCGCGACCATTCGCCATCGAGACCCTCCGACAGGATCGGCGTCAGCTCGCGCAACTGCGTCAGCACGTGAGCGCAGTCTTGCCGGCGCGTAATCGCCGCGCAGAGCGCGGGCGACAGCGCATCTACGAAAGAAACCTGCACCAGGAACGATGCCACGGGCGGCGGCAGGTGATCGACGAGGCTCTCGACGAAATAGCGGTGAATGTCTCCCGACTGGACCGAGAAACCGGCAATTGCGTGCTGCAGGTCCGGGCTGCGCTCAATCGTCGAAATGGCGAGCTGCAGGCCCAGCGGCCAACCTTCAGTGAGTTCGTGCAGGCGGACGCACGAATCGAGTTCGATCTTCCGGCCAAAGCGTGCCTGCAGCAGCGCGACGGTCTCCGCGAGGTCGAAGCACAGGTCGGCGGCCGCGAGCGCGGCAAAGCGGCCGCGGTCTGGCAGGTCGTGCAGCGGCAGCGCGATCGGTTTGCGGGAAGCAAGCACGACCCTTAGGTTGGCCGGGGCGTTGAGCAGCAGGTAGGCGATCGACGAGCCGAGCGTCGAATCGGGCAGCGCCTGCACTTCGTCGAGGATCAGCACTGTCTCGACCATGCTGTCGGCGACTTCCGCCAGCCACGCAGTGATCCCCTCGAGCGACTTCTCGTTGGCGCCTGGCGCGCCGACCCACGCCTGCCCGAAGTCCGGTCTCGCACCTGCTGCACGCATGGCAGTCGCCAATCCGAGCACGAGCCGCTCGTTGGTGTCCTGTGCATCCAGCGTAAGCCAGGCGACTATGGCGCCGGCCTGCAGCGCTTGCTTGCGCCATTGGGCGAGCAGCGAGGTCTTGCCGTAGCCACCCGGCGCCTGCAGGACCATCACCGACTTGTCGGCAAATTCGGGGCGCGATCCGCTGAGCCGTGACCTGTCCAGCGCCGCCCGCGGGATGCGGGGCGGGGTCGTCTTGAGCACGAGCTGCGGGTTGGGCGGCCCGAGAGCCATCGGCGGGACCTCCGGTGTGATCCCGCGATTCTGCCCAATCCGGCCTTGAGGCGCTAATGTACCGGCGGCGTGTACCAGATCGGTGAGGTCCAGGCGCCCTGGGCCTGACGCGACCGGCCCCGGGGCCAAGTGGAGCCCTAAGCACTCGCTGTCGCGGCCGCCGGATCCACCATGATCTTTGCGTGCCGTTCGGGATCCTTGAGCGCCTCGAATGCACCCGCGACGCCGTCCAGGCCGACCGTGCCGGTGATCATGGGCGCGCAGTTCACCTTGCCCTCGGCGATCAGGTGCACGGTGTCGCGGTACTCCAGTGGCGAGTGGCCGAATACGAAGCGCAGCTCGATTTCCTTCTGGATCGCGAGAGCGGGCTCGATGCGGTCGACCTGCATGCACACGCCTGCGACGACGACGCGGGACAGCAGCGGCGCGCCGTCGATGACCTGCTGCAGCACGCCCGGCACACCGACGCATTCGAAGATCACCGGGCGCGGAGGTGCGGCGCCGAGCGCCTCCGCAATGCGCCACGCCGTGTACCAGGGCACGGGCAGTCGACCGAGCTTCTCCCGCGTCCCGACGGCCATGTCCATCAGCGTCGGGAGGTCTCCCATGAACCCGTACTCGCGCCAGTTTGCGTACGGAGAGCTGTCGGCAGGATCAATCACGACGTCCGCGCCGCATTTCTGTGCCAGCGCCCGGCGGCCCGGCGAGAAGTCGCTCGCGATGATCGTACCGACGCCGCGTGCCTTCAGTATGCAGATCGTCGCGAGTCCGACCGGACCGCAACCGATGACGATGGCGACGTCCTTTCGCTTGAGTTCGCCCCGGCGCACCGCGTGCAGCGCCACGGCCATCGGCTCGGTGAGCGCGGCCATTTCGGCACCGAGGCCGTTCGGCACGGGCACCAGTGCCATCTCCTGCAGCAGCATGCGCTCGGCAAATCCGCCGTTGAACTGCCGATCGTACCCGGCCAGGTGCACGCCGCGGGCCGACTTCACGATAGGCTGCGCCACGATGCGCGTGCCCGGCTTTAAACGACGGTCGCAACCTGGACCGTAGTCCAGGACTTCGCAGCAGAATTCATGGCCGAATACGACAGGATCCTTCGCTGTCGGGAAGATGTCGCCATAGCCCACGCGTTTCATCAGTTCATGCATGTGATTGAACTGGTGTCGCATGTGCAGGTCTGACCCACAGATGCCGCAGCGAAGCACCTTCACCAGTACCTGGCCTTCGCCCGGGACTGGCTCGGTCAGGTCCCTGATACTCAGTTGGGAATCCTGGCAAACGACGGCTTTCATCGAGGATCTTCCAATTACCCGCTACGATCGCAACAGTGTGCGCGGCGGCTGGCGTGCAACTCAAGGCTTGCAGAAGAGCCCCTGCAGGGTTCAAGGCGCGACGAAGTCGCCGCAGGGCACCGTCGCAGTCGATAGCCGCGCGTGTAATGCGCGCGCTGCGCGGGTAGGCTTGGCGAGACCCGGTTGAGGCGAACGAGGACGGGAATGAGAATTCTTCTTCGAGAAATGATCGGTCTTGCCGCCTGCTGCGCATCATTGGCGCCGATGGCGGTTGTCGCGACCGGTGCGGATACAGACCCGCTGGATGGCAGCGCCTGGGTGCTGGCGGCGATCGCTGGCCGCCAGGTGCCAGGCAGCGCGACGACCACCCTGCAGTTCGAGCAGGGGCGCCTGTCCGGTACGGATGGCTGCAACCGCTACACAGGCACCTACTCCGTCAACGGTCCGGCGTTCGAGGTTTCGCCGCAACTGGCATCGACGAGGATGGCCTGCCCGGAGCAGGTGGCGAATGAGGCGCAGGCTTACATCGCCGCGCTTTCAGCCTCGAAGCTTTATCGAATCGACGGTGCGCGACTGCTGCTGCTGTCTGCGGACGGCACCACGCTTGCGACGCTTGCCGCGCAGTCGCTGCTGCTCGAAGGCACGAGCTGGAACGCGACCGGAATCAACAATGGACGACAGGCAGTGCAAAGCGTCGCGAATGGAACGACCGTGACACTGTCCTTCGGCGCCGGCGGCGACGCCAGTGGCTCGGCCGGCTGTAACCACTATTCCGGACGCTTCGAAGCGAGCGGCTCCAGTATTTCGATCGCAGGCATTGCAGTCACCGAGATGAACTGCGTGGAGCCTGAGGGCGTGATGGAGCAGGAGCAGGCTTTCCTCAAGGCACTCGCCACCGCGAGGTCGGCCCGCTTCGAGGGAGACCGTCTGGAGCTGCGGACCGAAGACGGCGCGCTCGCAGCCAGCTTTACGCGGGCAGCCGGCGGGTAGCGCCGTGCAGGCCCCTTTTTCAAAGACGTACCATGGTCCTTAATCGAGCCGTGCCTGCAATCAGGCGCGGCGTGGGTAACTGGAGATCACGATGAGCACATACGAGCAGCAGAAGGCGAAGTTCCGCAACAGCCCCGGTTTCATCGCCGCGCTGGACCAGAGCGGCGGCAGCACGCCTAAGGCGTTGAAACTCTACGGAATCGCCGAGAGCGCCTACTCGAACGAGGCGCAGATGATGGACCTGATCCATGCGATGCGTACCCGCATCATTACCAGCCCGTCGTTCAATGGGGACCGCATCCTCGCGGCGATCCTGTTCGAGGCGACGATGGACCGTGAGATCGAGGGCCGGCCGACCGCCGAGTACCTGTGGGAGGTGAAGAAGATCGTGCCCATCCTCAAGGTGGACAAGGGACTCCAGGCCGAGGCGAACGGTGTGCAGATGATGAAGCCCATGCCGGACCTCGACGCGCTGCTCAAGCGCGCGCGCGCCAAGGGGATCTTCGGCACCAAGATGCGCTCGGTGATCAAGCAGGCGAATCCCGCCGGGATCGCCGCCATCGTGGCGCAGCAGTTCGAGATTGCGCGTCAGATCATCGCGGCCGGTCTCGTGCCGATCATCGAGCCCGAGGTGGATATCAAGTGCCCGGACAAGGCGGCGGCCGAGAGCCTGCTCGAGGCTGCAGTCGCGGTCCAACTCAACGCGCTGCCCGAAGGCGATCTCGTGATGTTGAAGCTCACGATCCCGGATCGCGACAATCTCTACGCCGACCTGATCAAGCACCCGCGTGTGCTGAAGGTCGTGGCGCTGTCGGGCGGGTACTCGCGCGAGGAGGCCAATGCGCGGCTAGCGCGCCAGCACGGCATGGTGGCGAGTTTCTCGCGCGCACTCACCGAGGGTCTCTCGGCCCAGCAGTCGGAGGCGGAATTCAACGCGGCACTGGACGCATCCATCGAAAGCATCTGCCAGGCCTCGATGACCTGACGCCGCTGCACCGGTCCCTGCGGCCGTCGCAGGCCCTCTGCGGGCGCTGCGGCGCCGGGACCTGGTGCTGGTCGCGCGAGGCTGGGGTTCAGGCCGCCGGCACGACCTCGATGGTCACGTGCACCAGTTCGTCGTGCGCCGCGAGGCGGCGGCGCACTTCGATTGCCGCAAATTCGGCATCGGTCTCTATGCTGACGATGCAGGCGTACTTGCCCTTGCCGACGCGCCAGACGTGCAGGTCGCGCAGCCTGGCAGGCTCGGTCAATCCGTCCGACGGCTTCGCGCACCTCGGCAACGACCGGGGCGTCCATTTCCGCATCGAGCAGCACGCGCCCGGTGTCACGCAGCAGTCCCAGCGCCCAGCGACCCACGAGCAACGTGCCGACGATGCCCATCACGGGGTCCAGCCACGACGCGCCGAAGTAGCGGCCGCCGATCAATGCGGCGATCGCAAACACCGAGGTCGCGGCGTCCGCAAGGACATGCAGGTAGGCGGAGCGCAGGTTCAGGTCGTGATGGTGATCGCGTGGCACATGCGCGTGGTCGTGTCCGCCCGCCGGCATGGTGGTGATCGTGCTGGTGGCTGCCGGTCGACAGCAGCCACGCTGAAAGTACATTGACGCCGAGTCCGATGACGGCGATGGGAATCGCCTCGTCGAATCGTATCGGCGACGGCTCCACCAGCCGCGCCACGGACTCGAAGCCCATGTAACCCGCCACCCCCAGCAGGAACACCGCGCTGGTGTATCCGCCCAGCACTTCGATTTTCCAGGTGCCGAACGTGAATCGCGGGTCGTGCGCATGTCGGCGCGCGAGTGCATAGGCGCCTGCGGATACGCCCAGGGCGAGTGCATGCGAACTCATGTGCCAGCCGTCGGCCAGCAGCGCCATGGAGCCGAACAGCGTGCCGGCGGCGATCTCGACCACCATCATGACGGCCGTGAGCCACATGACCTGGCGCGTCCGCCGTTCGGCGACGGGGTTGTGGAGGTCGAAGACGTGGCTGTGGGGCGGCTCGTTGGTCGGCGGCATCGCGCGTCCGGAAGCTGGTTGGTACCCGACAATATACGGCAGCGGGTGGCCGAGGCCCGGTCGAACCACGCTGAAGAGGGGGGGTCAGCCGGTCAACCGACTCGCCGCAGGCGCGTTAGACATTCCGGAAACGAGCATCCCGGTTGCTGCCGAACTGGCCGCAGGACGCCGCAGGCATCAACGGCCGTAGTGGATGGATTGATCCAGGAACAATCCAGTCAAATCTGGAGTACAAAGAGAAGCCAGGAGCATGCAGATGCGTAAATTACTCACCGCGGTACTCTGTGGATTGGTTGCGCTGCCCACGGTCTCCGTCGGGGACGACCACGGCCGGCCACCACCCCCACCCAACCACCAGTACAACGGCAGATACGCGCCGCCGACCCCGTACTACCGTGGCGCCGCCGGGTCACTACGCTGCCTATCGCTACTACCCGTACCGCGCGCCGTACGTTTACTACGGCTATCCGTATTACGGCAACAAGCATCGACAACGACAACGACGACGCGCTGTGGGCGATCGGTGGCCTGATCGTGGGCGCGGCGGTTGCCACCGCGGTGCAGCAGGCCTCGGCGCCGCCACCGGCAACCGTTTCGCACCAGCGCCGGCCGCTGCCGCCGCGAACTGCTACGACGACATCATTCACGATTCATCGGGCAACCCGCACGTGGAGCGCCACTGCTATCCGGCGCCCACACCCTGACCGAACGCGTTGGAAGAAACGTCGGTGAAGCGCTGCGCGGTTCTACGGACCGACGCGCTCGGCCGAGTAGATCGTCATTGTCGGCGCCTCGATCGCCATTGCCGAGAGCTCGGCGACGAATGACCGCGAGGCGGGCACCCTGAAATGCTCGCGCAGCGACGCACGTGTTCCTGGCTCAACCGGATGGCCTCGTCGATCGACCCATCGCTGACGATCGCGCTGCCCAGCACTAGAATCATAGAGCAACTCCTTCACGTCTCAGGTCAGTGCTGCGTCGAGCGTGATTTCGACGCCCGTGAGCGCCTTCGACACCGGGCAGTTCCGCTTCGCGTCCGCCGCGAGTTCGGCGAAGTGCGTCGCGTTCATTCCGGGTATTTGGGCCCTCGTCTTCAGTTCGATCCGTGGAATGCTGAATCCCGCGTCACCCGCTTCCAGGTGCACCGCGGCGGTGGTGCGAATTTCCTTCGGCGTGATCTTCTCGCGTCCCAGTGCCGCCACCAGCGCCATCGTGAAACAGCCAGCGTGTGCGGCACCGAGCAGCTCCTCGGGATTGGTCTCCTTGCCTTCCTCGAATCGCGCGCGGAAGGTGTACGGCCCCCGGAATGCGCCGCTCTCGAGCGCCAGTTCGCCGGAACCCTCGCGAAGACTCCCGGACCAGGCCGCTTCCGCATTTCTGATTGCCATGTAATTCTCCCGTTGCAAGTACGCGTCAGCTGCGCGTGCCATGGATGCTACGCCCGGCTGCGCATCCGCCAAAAGGCTCGATACAAGCGCGGCTTTTTGCTCTGCAGCATACAGAACGCATCCGGGGCCCCGGCCCGCTGCTGGTGATGTGCAGCCGGTTCGATCCGGTCTATCCTGCCTGCGGGATGCCCGAACGCTGGGCGATGCGAGGGGGGAGAAACAGCGATGCCTTCGACCACGATGGACGGCCGGTCCCACGCGGCGCGTGTCGCACCGGGCTGGGCCCTGGGTCTGCGTCGATTCAACGAGTGGACGATGTTCGACTTGCTCGGCGGGCCGCGACCCTGGAAGCTCGCCTGGGTGATCAACCTCCAGAAGTGCGGCACGTTCCCGGTGCTGGCGTTGATGATGTGGCATTACTCGGCCACGACGCCGGCTGCGACTTCGCCCGCGGCCTGGACCTACCTCGCGCTGCATGGCTCCTACGGCCTCGTGTGGCTGTTGAAGGACATGGCGTTCCCGGACCCCAACTGGCAGCGCCGCGCGACGATCGCGAGCGGGCTGTACGTGTTCGCGGGCCTGGTCCTGTACTGGTCGTTCGGATGGCTGATCATCTCGGGCACGATCGTTCCCCACTATCCGCTGGCCGAGCCGGTGTGGTTCGCGCTCTGCACCAGCCTGTGCATTCTCGGTTGCGCGATCATGATCGCGGCCGATGCCCAGAAGTACTTCACGCTGCGCCTGCAGCGCGGGCTGATCAGGGACGGCGTGCATCGCTACGTGCGCCACCCGAATTACCTCGGTGAGATGATGGTCTACGGCTCGTTCGCGCTCATGGTCTGGCACTGGTGGCCGTGGGTCGTGCTCGGCTGGATCTGGGTCACGCTGTTCGCGACCAACATGGTGATGAAAGAGGCGAGTCTCTCCCGGTACGTGGGCTGGACGGACTACAAGCGTCACAGCTGGTGGGTCGTGCCGCTGGTGCTGTGATGACGAACGAACGCAAGAGCGCGTGGCGGCGGACCGACGGCGGCGCTGCTCGAGGACGCGGCGCGCCGGGCCGGCCGCTACCTCGAGTCGCTGGACGACCGGGCGGTCGCGCCAGACCCCCGGTCGGTGGAACGGCTGGCCGAGTTGGACGTGCCGCTGCCGGCAGATCCGCTGGACCCGGCCCGCGTGCTGGCCGAACTCGACGAATTCGTGTCCCCGGCGACCATGGCCATGGCGGGGCCGCGATTCTTCGGCTTTCGTGATCGGCGGGGCGCTGCCGGCGACGGTCGCGGCCAACTGGCTCGCGTCGGCTTGGGACCAGAACACGGCGTTTGCGAGGGTGACGCCCGGTGCGTCGATGCTCGAGGAAGTTGCGCTGGGTTGGCTCGTGGAATTTCTCGGGCTGCCGGACTCGACGGAAGGCTCGTTTGTGACCGGCGCGACGCTGGCGAACTTCACCGCGCTGGCTGCCGCGCGACACCAGGTGCTGGCGCGCGCAGGCTGGGACGTCGAGGCGGACGGTCTATTCGGCGCGCCGCCCATCACGGTCGTGATCGGCGAGGAAGCGCATCCGACGCTGCTCAAGTCACTCGGGCTGCTGGGCCTCGGCCGCAATCGCCTGCTGCGCGTACCGACGGACGGCCAGGGCCGGATGCGTGCCGCGGACCTGCCGGCGCTGCGAGGCCCGGCGATCATCTGCCTGCAGGCGGGCAACATCAACACGGGCGCGTTCGATCCATTCGACGACGTCATCCCGGTCGCGCACGAATCCGGCGCCTGGGTCCACGTCGATGGCGCATTCGGGCTGTGGGCGCTGGGTGTGCCGTCGCTGCAGCACCTTGCAGTCGGAATGGACAAGGCGGACTCCTGGGCGACGGACGCGCACAAGTGGCTGAACGTGCCCTACGACTCGGGATTGGCGTTCGTGCGCCACCCTGGTGCGCTGCCGGCGGCCATGGCCATCACGGCCGAGTACCTGCCCAGCGGGGAGTCGCGCCGCAACCCGTCGGATTTCACGCCCGAGCTGTCGCGTCGCGCGCGCGGCATCGACGTCTGGGCCGCGATGCGCTCGCTGGGGCGCAGCGGACTCATCGAGATGTTCGAGCGCAATTGCCGGCAGGCGCGCCGCTTCGCCGAGGCGTTGTCCGCAGCGGGCCACGAGATCCTGAACGACGTGGTGCTGAACCAGGTGCTGGTATCCTTCGGCCCGCCGGACGTGACCGAACAGGTAATCGCCGATCTCCAGGCCGACGGCACCTGCTGGTGCGGCGGCAGTCGCTGGCACGACAGGACCGTCATGCGCATCAGTGTCTGTTCCTGGGCCACGACGGATGACGATGTGGAGCGCAGCATCGAGGCGATGCTGCGCGTGGCCGATCGAGTCAAGGATTCCGGGAGGAATGTTGGCAAATCTTAGAAGCCGGCTCGCGGCGATACCCGAGGGCGCGGCGGCGCTCTTTTTCATCCAGATCTTCGCGACGCTCGGTTTCGCGGTCCTCTACTCGACGCTGGTGCTGTACACGACGCGGCACCTGCAGTTCACCGCAAAGGACGCGGCCGCGATCATGGGCGTGTTCGGCGCCTTCAACTACGGCCTGCACCTGTTCGGCGGCTATCTCGGCGGCCGCTTCCTCAGCAATCGCAACCTGTTCGTTGGCGGGATGTTCCTGCAGGTGCTCGGTTGCGGAACGATGGCGCTCGGCACCAGCGAGGCGATGTACTGGGGGCTGGCGCTGTTCCTCACCGGCAGCGGACTCAACGTCACCTGCATCAACATGATGCTCACGCAGCGCTTCGCGCCGTCCGACCTGCGCCGCGAGAGCGCGTTCCTCTGGAACTACGCCGGGATGAACGTCGGATTCTTCGTCGGCTTCGCGGTCGCGGGCCACTACCAGCTGACTGAAAGCTACTCGAGCCTGTTCCTGTTCGCGACCATCGGCAATTTCCTCGCCATCGTGCTGGCCGCAATCAACTGGAAGGTGCTGGCGGACAGGAGCACGCAACTGCTCGACGCCACGCCGCGCCAGTACAAGTTGCGATTCGCGGCCGGCGTCGCGATTCTCTTCGGCCTGGTGCCCATCGTCTGGATCATGCTGCAGCACACGGCGTCCACCTCGGCGCTCTTCAAGGGGCTGTCGGCCGTGCTCGCCGGCGTGCTCGTCTACCTGACGATGAAGCACCGGGACACGCGCGAGCGAAACAACATGTGGGCATTCCTGATCCTCGCGCTGGGATCGCTGGTGTTCTGGTCGCTGTACCAGATGGCGCCGAACGGCCTCCAGCTGTTCGCCGTAAACAACGTGCGCCTGCGGGTCTGGGGGATCGAGGTCGCGCCGCAGTGGATCCAGAACATCAACACCGTCTGCATCGTGGTCGGCGGTCCGCTGCTGGCGGCGCTGTTCGCCAGGTGGCGCGCGCGCGGCTGGCGGGTCGACATCCCGCAGCAGTTCTCGGTGGCGCTGATCCTGATGGGGCTCGGCTTCCTCGCCCTTCCGGTTGGAATATCGCTGGCGGACGAAGCCGGCAGAACCGCTTTTGTCTGGCTGTTCGTGAGCTACGTGCTGCAGAGCGTCGGCGAGCTGCTGATCTCGCCGGTCGGCTACGCGATGATCGGCAAGCTGGCACCGCGTGAATACCAGGGCGTCATGATGGGCAGCTGGATGCTGGTCACGGGCCTGGCCTCGCTGTTCGCCGGGGATTTCTCCGGCATGATCCCGGAGCCGTCAGGTACCACGGCGCTGCTCAGCAACCCCGAGTACATCAGCCTGTTCTCGCGGCTCGGCTGGGGTAGCACGGCAGTGGGCATCCTGCTGGTGCTGATGATTCCGTTCCTGCGACGTCTCATCAAGGACAAGGAAACAGTCGAGGACGAGTTGCCCGTCGCCGTGGTGCCGGCGCGCTAGTCCGCGCACTCACCAGGATTGAGCCCGGTGACCCCTCGGTCCCGGCCAGCAGGCTGCTTACCTGGGTTCGGCCGGCTGCGGCGCCTGCGGCGGGCCCACCGAGATCAGCTCGATCTCGAAAATCAGCACCTGCCCGGCGAGCTCGCCCTTGTCACCGTAGGCCAGGCCCGGCGGAATCACGAGCTGCGACTTGCCGCCTTCCTGCATCAGCTGCACGCCCTCGGTCCAGCCGGCGATCACCCCGTTCAGCGGAAATGTCGCTGGCCGTCCGCGCGCATACGAGCTGTCGAACTCGGCGCCGTCGATAAGCGTTCCGCGGTAGTTGACGGTCACCGTATCCGCAGCCGTGGGCTTCTTGCCGGTGCCCGGCGTGATCGCCTTGTACTGCAGCCCGCTCGGCGTGGTCGTCACGCCCGGCTTCTTCGCATTCTCGGCGAGGAAGGCAGCGCCTTGCGCGGCGGTTTCCTTGAGGTGCTCGGCCTGGCGCCTGGCTCGAGCCGCCTCGGCATCCTGCTGAAGCTTCTGCATCAGGACGCCTATCTCCTCGGCGCTCAGCTGCGGCTTGGTCCCGGCGGCGGCATCCGTGAGCCCCTGCGTGACCGCTTCGGGGCGGATCTCCACGCCCCGCACGTCCCTGCCGATCTGGTAGCCGAGCGCGTAGCTGGTCTTCGCAACCTCGTCGTTGAGGGCAGCGGGGTCCGCAGCCGTGGCTGCGACGGCCACCAGGGCCAGCGACAAGGCAATCGGGCCGCGAACGAGCATGCGAAACATCGGGAACTCCGGCAGGTGAATCGAGGTCGCGCATGTTACCCGCGGCGCCGGTGTCGCGCACCTGGCGTCCGGAGACGGTGGGTGCCACGCCCGATCCAGTCGGCTCTCCCTGTCTCGTGTATCCGCGCCTGCTTGCCAAGCCGCCGCGGTCTGGGTCACCGTAACGGCAGCTGGCTGCGACCGACGCGCCGGAACGGAGAAAGGGTATGAGCGAGACGGGCTGGCGCCAGGAAATCGAGGAAATCCGCCGCCGGCAGGCGCTGGCGGAGGAGATGGGCGGCGCCGAGCGCGTCGAGCGCCAGCGGTCCCGGGGCAAATTGACGGTGCGTGAGCGCATCAAGGCCCTGCTCGACCCAGGATCGTTCCGCGAGTGGGGCAGCCTCGCAGGCGAGGGTCGATATGGTGCCGACGGTTCACTCGAGGGATTCCGCGCGTCGAGCTGCCTTACCGGGCGCGGGACCATAGACAGTCGCACGGTGGTCGTGAGCGCCGACGATTTCACCATCCGCGGAGGTTCGTCCGAGACCTACCACCACGAGAAGAATGCCCAGGCCGAGATGATGGCCGCCGAATACGGGCTGCCCCTGGTACGGCTGCTGGACGGCACAGGCGGCGGTGGATCGGTTGCCGAGGTGGAGCGGCTGGGCGCCACCTACGTGCCCTGGGTCCCGGGTTTCGACCAGGTGGTCGCAAATCTCGGCCGCATTCCGGTCGTTTCGCTGGGCCTCGGTCCGGTTGCTGGACTCGGCGCTGCGCGGCTGGTCGCGAGCCATTATTCGCTGATGGTGCGCGGGCTCGCCCAGATGTTCACCGCCGGACCGCCCGTGGTGGCCGCGGCCGGCGAGAAAGTCACGGCCGAACAACTCGGCGGCGCCGACCTGCATGCCGCGACCGGCAGTGTCGACGACGTCGTGGACAGCGAGTCGGACGCGTTCGAACGTGCGCGCCGTTTCCTTTCGTACCTGCCGGGCAGGAGTGGGGAGCAGTCCGTCCGCATCGAGTGCGACGACCCTGCGGACCGGTCGGAGCCCTGGCTGGACGAGGCGATCCCGCGCGATCGGCGCTGGCCCTACGAGATCCGGCCGATCCTCGCGGCAGTGCTCGACCGGGGCAGCCTTTTCGAGATCGGCCGGGCCTGGGGACGCTCGGCCGTGACCGCGCTGGCGCGTCTGCGCGGCGTTTCTGTTGCGGTCATTGCCAGCGATCCGGGCCAGATGGGCGGCACCTGGACCGCGGCCGCCTCGCGCAAGATCGCGCGGCACGTCGAACTGGCCGAGACTTTCGGGCTGCCCGTGGTGCACTTCGTCGATGTCGGAGGATTCACGATCGGCTCGCAGGCAGAGAAGGCGGGCACGATCCGCGACGGAACACGCGCCATCGCGACGATTTACCAGTCCACCGTTCCCTGGTGCGCAGTCATCCTGCGCCGCGCATTCGGCGTTGCGGGGGCCGGGATGATGAATCACACACGCTTCCGCTACCGGATCGCCTGGCCAAGCGGCGACTGGGGCTCGCTGCCCGCTGAAGGCGGCATCGAGGCTGCCTACAAGGCGCAGATCGAGGCTGCGGCGGATCCCGACGCAGCTCGGCGCGACATTGCCGCCAGGCTGGACCGGCTGCGTTCGCCATTTCGCTCCGCGGAACGCTTCTACGTCGAGGAAATCGTCGTGCCTTCCGGGACGCGGAGCTGGCTCTGCGAATTCGCCGAGCTGGCAGCGGCCGCGCCGGTGCCAGCCCGGGCCGGGTTCGTGTACCGGCCTTGAGCGCCACTTCCCGGGCTGGCCCTGGGCCCGCACTGCGGGTCGGTCGAATCGGCCGCGGCAACGACCGCGCCATCGCCACCGGCAGCTGTCGTGGAATTCCCGGAGTGGGGGAGGGTCCAAGCAGGGGTAGGCTCAGTCATACGGCGTGAGCAGGACTCGAGCGAGGATCCCAGGATGGATGACACGGAACGCGGCCGCTCCGGGGCAAAAGCGACGGAAGCCGCCAGGAAAGGCGCCCGCGGGAAGCGACCCGTCGGTCGAGGCAACATCACCGGCAAGGCAGCCAGGCGACCCACGAGCCCGCGCCTGGTCAAGCAGGGCGACGTGTCGCCGCGCTTGAGCACTGCGGGCATTGCCAGGCACTCGATCTCGGAGGCCGTGTCTGCGGCGACCGAGTCGAAGGCGCACGCGGTGCGTGACATCTTTGCGCGCGCGGCCAGGGGCGAGGGCCCGGGCATGGCCGAGTCCTTCGAGGCAATCCTGGCCGGTGCATCGCCCGACGACGTCCTGAAGCTTCGTGAACTGCTCAGCAAGCACGAGGACGAGGCGCTGCATCACTATCGGCGTCGAATCGACGTCGAGCTGGCGGACGACTGGCGCGAAGGCGGCTATCCCTACAAGCACCTGATGTCGCGCCGCAACTACGAGCGCGAGAAATACGGCCTGCAGGTCGAGTTGCTGAAACTCCAGGCCTGGGTGAGGGAAACCGGCCAGCGGCTGGTGATCCTGTTCGAAGGGCGCGACGCAGCCGGCAAGGGCGGCACGATCAAGCGGTTCATGGAACACTTGAATCCGCGCGGCGCGCGCGTCGTCGCGCTCGACAAGCCCAGCGTCGCGGAGCGCGGCCAGTGGTACTTCCAGCGCTACGTCGAGCACCTGCCGACACGGGGCGAGATCGTGATGTTCGACCGCTCCTGGTACAACCGGGCGGGGGTCGAGCGCGTGATGGGTTTCTGCACCGACGAGGAATACCTGGAGTTCATGCGGCAGGCCCCCGAGTTCGAGCGCAACCTCGTGCGCAGCGGCCTGCACCTGATCAAGTTCTGGTTCTCGGTCACCCGCAAGGAGCAGCGGCGGCGGTTCAAGGAGCGCAAGTCGCACCCGCTCAAGCAGTGGAAGCTGAGCCCGGTGGACCTGGCCTCGCTGGACAAGTGGGACGACTACACGCGGGCGAAGGAGTCGATGTTCTTCTATACGGACACCGCGGACTCGCCGTGGACGGTGATCAAGTCCGACTGCAAGAAGCGCGCGCGCCTGAACGCGATGCGCTACGTGCTGCACAAGCTCCCCTACACGAGCAAGCAACTCGAGGCGATCGGATCGCTCGACCCGCTGCTGGTCGGGCGGGCAAACGTCGTTTACGAGCAGGGCGAGAAGCAGGTGTCGCCGATACTCTGAACCCATTGGTCCCGGGAGATACGAAATGCTGACGCTTTACTGGTTCTGGTCGATGAATCCGCAGAAGGCCCGCCTCGCGCTCGAGGAGCTGGGGCTCGACTATTCGCTGGTCACGGTGGACCTCACGCGCGGTGGCCAGACCGCCGACCTGGTCAAGGAGCTGAATCCGAACCAGAAGGTGCCGATCCTCAAGTGGGGCACGTACACGCTGTGGGAGTCGAATGCGATCGTGAGCTATCTCGGCGAGCGTTCGGGGCAGTTGTGGCCCGGTGACGCCGACGGCAAGGGCCAGGCCGCCAAGTGGCTGTTCTTCGAGGCGAGGCACCTGTCGGAACCGGTTCGCGACCTGTGGATGAACGGCTACCTGGCCAGGCAGATGGGTCGCACGGCGGACACACTGGCGGCCGAGGCGGCGGAAAAGAAGAGCGCCCGCTATCTCGCCGTACTGGAGGCGCATCTCGGCAAGGAGACCTGGATGCTCGGCGACCAGTTCTCGCTCGTCGACTGCTGCTATGGTCCGGTGCTGGACGCCCTCGCCCTGGCGGGCGACTACATAGAGGCATACCCGGCGCTGAAGGAATACGTCAAGACCATGCGCATGCGCAGGTCCTGGCGAGCCTGTGAATTCAGGTCCTGATACCGGGGACATTCTCCTTTTCGGAGGGGACATTCTCCTTTTTCCGTATCAGGCGCCATTTCGTAGCTGGCAGCGCGCTCAAAAAAAGGAGAATGTCCCCTCCGAAAAGGAGAATGTCCCCAAAATGGTCCTCTTCGGATTGCACTGATTGCCGTCCCGTGAGCATCGCGATAAACGCGTATGGCATCAGGGAGGTCAAATGAACAGCCCAGAACAGGGGCCCGGCTTTGAGGTCGTGGCCCGACAGGATTTCTCGGACGTCACGTTCCTGCTCGAGGTCCGGCACCCGATGCTGGCGAAGGCGGCCCGTCCGGGCCAGTTCGTAATAGTCATGTCGCATGAGCAGGGCGAGCGGATCCCGTTGACCATTGCCGATTTCGACCGCGACAAGGGCACGATAACGCTGGTCATCCAGGCGGTCGGCAAGACCACCCTGGAGATGCAGCGCGATTGCCGGGTCGGCACGTACCTGACGGCGCTGGTCGGCCCGATGGGCATCCCGAGTCACGTCGGCAAGGCCCGCAAGGTGCTGTGCGTGGGCGGCGGGCTCGGCGTGGCGCCGGTATACCCGCAGGCGCGCGCTCATAAAGAGAGTGGCGCCTACGTGATCGGAGTCCTCGGCTTCCGCACCCGCGACCTGGTGTTCTGGGAGGAGAAGTTCCGTGCATGCTGCGACGAACTGATCATGTGCACCGACGACGGATCTGCCGGTATCAAGGGCATGGTCACCGAGGGAATCCGCCAGGCCATCGCGAAGCACCCGGACATCGACGAGTGCGTGGCCATCGGGCCGCCGATAATGATGAAGGGCTGCGCAGAGGCGACGCGGCCGCACAAGATCCGGACCATCGTCAGCCTGAACCCCGTGATGGTCGACGGCACCGGCATGTGCGGCGGCTGCCGCGTCAAGCTCACGACCGGCGTCAAGTTCGCCTGCGTCGATGGCCCTGATTTCGACGGACACCTGGTCGATTTCGACGACCTGATGTTCCGCCTCCAGCGCTACAAGCCGACCGAGCGCGAGGCCGCCGAGCGCTTCAACGAGAGCTGCAGGCTGCGGAGCCAGGTGCCGTGACGGAGAGAAAGAAGAAGAAGACGATACGCATGATCCCGCAGGCGCGGACGCCCGCGCACGAGCAGGATCCGCGTGAGCGGGCGCGAAACTTCCTCGAGGTCAACTGCGGCTACCAGATCGAGGACACGCTGCTCGAGGCCGAGCGTTGCCTGATGTGCCCGGATCAGCCGTGTGTGCGCGGCTGCCCGGTCAATATCGCCATCCCGGATTTCATCCAGCGGATCACCGACAAGGACTTCCGCGGCGCCTACGACGTGATCACGGCGACGAACCTGCTGCCGGCCGTCTGTGGCCGAGTGTGTCCGCAGGAGAACCAGTGCGAGGGCGTGTGCACGGTCGGTGAGACGCTCGAGCCGGTGGCGATCGGCCGCCTCGAGCGCTGGGTCGGCGACCTCGCGATCAAGGAAGGCTGGACGAACATTCCATACATCGAGCGCAACCGGTTCAGGGTCGGGATCGTCGGGTCCGGGCCGGCCGGCATGGCCTGCGCGGCCGACATGGCCAAGGCTGGCTGCGAAGTGGTCGTCTACGAGGCCTTCCATGAGCCCGGCGGCGTACTCAAGTACGGCATCCCGGACTTCCGCCTGCCGAACACGGTCGTGGACGCCGAGATCGGCAAGCTCGAGCAGCTCGGTGTGCGCTTCGAATGCAACACGCTGGTCGGCAGGCTGTTCACGATCGAACAGATGATCGACGAAATGGGGTTCCACGCGGTGTTCATCGGCACGGGCGCTGGATACCCGAGCTTCATGGGAATTCCCGGGGAGAACCTCAACGGCGTGCTGTCGGCCAACGAGCTGCTTACGCGCTGCAACCTGATGCACGCGCGCGAATTCCCGGCCTTTGACACCCCGATGCAGCCCGGGAAGAACGTGGCCGTGATCGGCGCCGGCAACACCGCGATGGACGCGCTGCGCGTAAGCCTGCGGCTCGGGGCGGAACACGTGCGCTGCCTGTACCGGCGCAGCAGCGCCGAAGCGCCGGCGCGTGCCGAGGAAATTCATCACGCCGGCGAGGAAGGCGTCGAGTTCCACTGGCTGGTAAGCCCGGTGGAGCTCCTTGACGACGGCAATCGCAACGTGCGTGCCGTGCGCTGCGTTCGGATGACGCTCGGCGAGCCGGATGAGTCCGGTCGCCGTCGGCCGGTGCCCGAGCCCGGCAGCGAATTCGAGATCGAGGCCGACATGGTGGTCTATGCGATCGGCACCAACGCGAACCCGATCATCGGCCAGACATCGAGGCTCAAGCTCGACAAGCGCGGCTACATCGCAACCGACCAGGACCTCGCTACTTCGATCCCGGGTGTCTTCGCCGGCGGTGACATCGTCACCGGCGCCGCTACCGTGATCGAGGCCATGGGCGCGGGCCGCCGCGCGGCGCGCGGCATGAAGGCCTACCTGGGCCTGCGAGACACCGATGCCGTCTACCAGGACGCGCAAGCGGAACCCGACGCGTCGCTGTTCGGGATCAATCGAGCCGAGCATGGCTACGCACGCGTGCGCGAGCCGAGGTAACCAATTGATGAATGCGGTAACGAACCTGAAGCCGCGCGAAGCGGCAGGCCGCCCGACGGGGTCGCGCGTGGTCGCCAAGCAGCTGCTGACCCTCGACGAGCACGTGGTCGAGATCATGAGCGACTCCGGCGAGGGAGCCCAGAAGTGCGGGCAGTCCTTCGGCGCGATCGCCGCACGCATGGGCTACGGGGTCTGGACGGTCGAGATCATACCGGCCGAGATCCAGCCGCCCGCGCGCAGCATTGCGGGTGCGAGCGGCAACCGGATCCGGATCGGTCGCAAGCGCGTTACCAACGGCGGCGACGAGACGGCCGTGGTGGTCGCGTTCAACGAGCAGGTGCTGCTCGGACGGGTCAATGCAGGGGAACTGAAGCCCGGTTGCATCGTGCTGCTCGAGAACATGTGGGCCGCAAGCTCCGACCCGAAGATCGTCGCCCAGTTCACGGAAACCCGCGAACGGCTGGTGGCCGAAGGCTACCGTGTTCACGAGGTGCCGATGGAGCAGCAGTGCAAGCTGCTCGTACCGGATCCGCGCAAGGGCAAGAACATGTTCGTGCTGGGGATGCTCTGCAACCTCTACAGCATGGACATGGACCTCGCGCGCGAGCAGATCCACTTCATCTTCGGCAAGAAGTCCGAGAAGGTCATCAACTCGAACATCGCGCTGCTGGAGGCGGGCTGGCAGTGGGCCGAGGACAATCTCGACTTCAAGTACAGCATTCCTGCCACGCGCGCGACCGAGGCGCAGGTGGTGATCAACGGCAACACGGCGCTCGCGCTCGGCGTCCTCGCCTCCGGCATGGACATCTGCGCGATGTACCCGATCACGCCGGCGACCTCGGTATCGCACTACCTGAGCGACATCTTCGAGAAGGCGGGGGGCATCGTGCACCAGGCGGAGGACGAGATCGCCGCCTGCGCATATGCGATCGGCGCATCCTACGCAGGCAAGGTCGCCGTGACCGTCACCTCGGGGCCCGGATATTCGCTGAAGCAGGAGGCCATCGGGCTCGCGGTCATGGCCGAGATCCCGCTGGTCGTCGTGAACGTCCAGCGCGGCGGCCCGAGCACGGGCCAGCCGACCAAGGTGGAGCAGGGCGACCTGTTCACCGTGATGTTCGGCAGCCACGGCGACGCCCCGAAGGTGGTGATGGCGGTGGGCAGCATCGAGGACTGCTTCTACTCGATGATCACCGCGCGGCGTATCGCCGAGACCTTCAACATGGTCGTGGTGGTGCTCTCCGACGCGGCGCTGGCAACCGCGCAGCAACCCTTCCCGCGGCCGAAGTTCGAGGCGGACTGGATTGCCCCGCCCATCGACCAGAACCCGGTACCGGAAGGCGCGCGCCCCTACGACTGGGACCCGGTGACTGGCCTCAGTCGGCGCTTCTCGCCCGGACAGCCTGGTGGAATGCACACCTTGACCGGCCTCGCCCACGATGAGTCGAGCCGCGTCGCCTACGACCCGGAGATCAACTCGCGGGCCCTCCATGCCCGCAGCCTGAAGCTCGCCGCTTTCCAGAAGACACTGACGCCGCCGCCGGTGTTCGGCGGCGAGTCGGGCGACCTGCTGATCGTTGGCTGGGGCAGCACCCGCGGCGCGATAGAGGAGGCGGTCGAGCGCCTGCGCAGCGAAGGACACAAGGTGTCGTCGATGCACCTCGCCTTCCTGCAACCGATGCAGCCGGGCATCAAGGAAGTCCTAAAGCGCTTCCGGCACGTGATGACGATCGAGGGCAACTGGTCCGATGACCCGACTGACCCGCTGATCGACGACACGAACCGCCGCTATTCGGCGCTTGCGATGCTGCTCAGGGCGCGCTACCTGGTCGACGTCGACTGCTGGACCGAGGTGCGCGGCCGCCCGATCAAGCCCGGCAGCATATGCACCGAGATCCGTCGCCGCCTCGTCGCGGAGGAACTTCACTCATGAGCACCGCCGGCGCCTGCCTGAACAGGCTTTTCGAGCAGCACCGCGTGCTCGAGGATTACCAGGGCGGCATTCCCCGCTGGTGCAAGGGCTGCGGCGACAACGCGATCCTCGCGGCGATGCAGCGGCTCTGCCGCGACGAGGCGCTGAAGCCCGAGAAGACCGTGTTCGTGTCGGGGATCGGGTGCTCGAGCCGACTGCCGCACTACATGCGCACTTACGGCTTCCACGGCATCCACGGCAGGGCCCTGCCGATCGCCGAGGGCGTCAAGATGGCGCGGCCGGACCTGAACGTGTTCGTGCACACGGGCGACGGCGACTGCTGCAGCATCGGCACCGCGCACTGGATCCACGCGATCCGCTACAACATGAACATGACCTTGATGCTGCACGACAACCACATCTACGGGCTGACCAAGAAGCAGGCGTCGCCCACTTCGCCTCTCGGGACGAAGAGCAACACGACGCCGCGAGGGTCATTTCTCGACGCGTTGAACCCGCTCACGGTCACGCTGGGCGTGCAGAACGTCTCGTTCGTTGCGCAGGCCGTGGACTGGATACCCGAGTCACTGTTCCAGATCGTCACGGCTGCGTTCCGGCACCGCGGCTTCTCCTTCGTCCGCATCCTGCAGCGCTGCCCCGAGTTCGTCGACAGGATGTACGAGCCCTGGGTGCACGACCCGCAGAAGACCTTGATGCTCACCCACGAGAACGGAATCCAGGTCAGCCCGGCGTTGCAGAAGATCTATCGCAACCAGCTCGAGCACGATCCCTCGAACATGAACCGCGCGCGGGAGATCGCCTCGACAGACGATCCGATTCCGGTGGGCATCCTCTACCGGAATCCCGAGGTCCCCTGCTACGAGGACCTGCGTGGAGTGGGCGCGCTGCGCACGGCGGATTCCATCCGCTCCACGCTGGACGCGGAATTCGACAAGTTCACCATCTGGCCGTAATGACCATGGACAGCCATCTCAAGTCACAGGTCGTCTTCCACCTGACCGGGACCCGGCCCCCGGCGGAAGAGTCCCAGGCCGCGATTGCCGGCCTGCGGCCGGCACTGATGGCCGCGTACCGGGACCTCGACTCGCTGCGCTACGACTTCCCGGTTGTTTTCTGCGACGGGGACGACTGCGTGCAGTCGCTGTCTGCCATCGTGGACCGGGCGCTGCGGGAAGTGGCGCCGGAGGGCGTGCAGGGCGAGGCGATGCGCCGTCGCGTGCTCGCACTCGAGATGGAGATCCGCAAGCGGGTCGCGGCCGGGACTTCGGGGAGGCTGGGAGAGTTGTGGGACAGCGTGACCGAGGCGCTGGCCGGGACGGCGGGCGAGGCCTTCGCCGCCGACCTGCGGCTCGCGAAGGGCGCGCTCGAGGTCGACGGCGATGTGGCCGGCTGCGATGGTGCGCTTCCCGCAAGCTTCATGCGTCACGCCTGGTCGGTGGTGCAGCGCGAAAAGGCGCAAAAAGCGCGCGGGCGCATCGATGGCCTCGTCATCCGTCTCGATGAGATCCTGCGCGCCGACTACATGCGCTCTGAGCAGGCGCTGCGACAGCCGGCGCTCAAGGCGTCCTTCGGTGCCGCGCACCACGAGCTGTTCGACTTTGCCGCGATGTCGAAGGTCCTGCAGCGCGCCGGTCCGCAGGGTGGCCTCGGGGAGCGCCGGCGTGCACGCATCGAGCGGTCGAAGGCAACGCTGGTGGCGCAGCGATTCTTCGCGCCGCTCGGCCCGGCCGACGCTGCGGGAGCGGTGAGCGGCACGCATTCATTCTCGTTTGACGATCCAGCCTCGGCGCTGGCCGCGTTCCGCGAGCGGCTGCCCGAACTGGTAGCGTTGCTGAAGGCGCTGCAGGTTGCCGAACTCGAGGTCGAGGGCAGTTACGTCGAGGAATTGCACGATCCGATCTTCGCCGCACTGGACGACTCGGCGCTTACGGACCGTGACCTGCAGTTCTTTCCCGACTACCTGGTGTGCCGCGACGGCCGCGGCCAGGGCGACCAGGCACGCCTGGCAGAGGCGCTGTCGTCCGGCGTGCCGCTCAAGATCGTCGCGCAGGTCGACGACCTGCTCGAAGAATCGTCGCCGGGCAAGGGAAACTTCGCGTTCGGCCTGCGCAGCGCGCAACTCGCGAGTGCGGCGATGAGCTTCGGCGAAGTCTTCGTGTTCCAGTCCGTTGCGTCGAACCTGCTGCGGCTGTACACGAGCGTGCAGAAGGGGCTGCGTCACCCGGGCCCGGCGCTTTTCAGCATCTACGCCGGAGCCGCCGGGGCTCCTGCCCGGTTACCTGGTCTCCGCGGCAGCGATGCAGTCGCGCGCGTTTCCCGCGTTCACGTACGACCCGGCGGCCGGGCCGGATCTCGCGTCGCGCTTTTCGCTGGAGAACAACCCGCAGCCCGAGCGCGACTGGCCGGTCGAGAAATTCAGCTACGCGGACCAGGAACTGCAGGCGGTCACTGAGGAGCTCGGCCTTCACGTTCGTGGACTTCGCGACCTGCGATCCGCGCTACGCCAGCCATTTCGCGCTGGCGCCCCGGGTTTCCTGGGGCGATTCGATGATCCCCGTGGCCAGCTGGCTCGGGAATCCACCGCAGGATGCCGCAAGCGGCGTTCCGTACGTGCTGGCGGTGGACGACGGCGACCTGCTGTGCCGGCTGGTGGTGGACGAGCGGCTGGTTCGCCTGGCACTGCGGTGCCGCGAGGGCTGGCACCGGCTGCAGGAACTCGCCGGGATTCACGACTCCCGGGCCGAGCGGCTGCTTGCGCGCGAAAGAGCAGGCCTGGGAGGAGGAGCACCGGCGCGAGACGCAGGCTGCACCGGCACCCGTGCCGGAAGCGGCAGCGCCGGCAAACGAACCCGGACCCGCGGTGGCGGTGCCAGCGGCCGCCGAGGAAGTCGAGCCTGCGCGAAATCCGGACGAGGCCTACATCGAGACCATCCGCTGCTCGACCTGCAACGAGTGCACGCAGTTGAATCCGCGGATGTTCGCCTACAACGACGACAAGCAGGCCTACATAGCGGACCTCAAGGCGGGTACCTACGCGCAACTGGTCGAGGCCGCCGAGAGCTGCCAGGTGTCGGTGATCCACCCCGGCAAGCCCTGGGATCCGACCGAGCCTGGCCTCGACGCCCTGCTCGAGCGCGCCAAGCCGTTCCTGTAGGAGGGGACATTCTCCTTTTCAGAGGGGACATTCTCCTTTTTCCAAGCTTGCCGCGGGTAACGGAAGCGGCGCCTGCGGAAAAAGGAGAATGTCCCCTCTGAAAAGGAGAATGTCCCCTGCGGGGACAGTCCCTATGGACAGTCCCTATGGCAGGTTGGTCCTGCCCATCAGGTAGCGGTCGCACTCGCGGGCTGCGCCCCGCCCCTCGTTGATCGCCCAGACCACAAGGCTCTGTCCACGGCGGCAGTCGCCGGCCGAGAACACGCCCTTGATACTGGTCGCATACTGGCCGTACTCGGCCTTTACGTTGCCGCGGGCGTCCAGCTCGACGTCCAGATCCTTGATCAGCGGCTGCTCGGGACCCAGGAAGCCCATCGCGAGCAGCGCGAGTTGCGCCGGCCGCTTCCGCACGGTGCCGGGCACGTCGACGGGAACAAACTGGCCCTTGTCGTTGCGCTCCCATTTCACTTCGACGGTCACCAGTGACTCGAGCCGGCCTTCGGCGTCGCCAATGAACTCCTTGACGGTCGTGAGATAGACGCGCGGGTCGTCGCCGAACTTTGCGGCTGCCTCTTCCTGGCCGTAGTCGAGCTTGTAGACCTTCGGCCATTCGGGCCACGGGTTGTCCGCGGCGCGCTCCAGCGGCGGCCTCGCCATGATCTCGACCTGCACCAGGCTGCGGCAGCCCTGCCGGATCGAGGTGCCGACGCAGTCGGTTCCGGTGTCGCCGCCGCCGATCACGACCACGTCCTTGCCACGCGCGTGTATCGGGCTCGAGTCGGGACCGCCGTCGAGCAGCGCGCTGGTGCTTGCAGTCAGGTAATCCATCGCAAAGTGCACGCCGGCCAGGTTGCGGCCGGGCACGGCCAGGTCGCGTGGCTGAGTGGCGCCGGTGCACACGACGGTTGCGTCGAAGTCGCGCAGCAGCAACTGGGCTTCGACGTTTTCACCGACGCTCGCGTTGCAGAGAAAGCGGATGCCCTCCTGCTCCAGCAACGAGATGCGGCGCGCGACGACCTCGCGCTTGTCGAGCTTCATGTTCGGGATCCCGTACATCAGCAGTCCGCCCGGCCGGTCCGCGCGCTCGAGCACGGTGACCTCGTGGCCCGCGCGGTTCAGCTGCGCCGCAGCCGCGAGCCCGGCCGGTCCGCTCCCGATCACCGCGACCTTCTTGCCGGTACGCGTCTTCGGCGGTTCCGGCACGACCCATCCTTCGTCCCAGCCGCGGTCGATGATCTCGGCTTCGATGTTCTTGATGGTCACCGGCGGATCGTTTATGCCGAGCACGCACGAACCCTCGCAGGGAGCGGGGCAGACGCGTCCGGTGAATTCCGGGAAGTTGTTGGTCATGTGCAGCCGGTCGAGCGCTTCACGCCACAGGCCGCGGTAGACGAGGTCGTTCCACTCCGGGATCACGTTGTTGACCGGGCAGCCCGAAGCCATGCCGCTGATCAGCTTGCCGGTGTGGCAGAACGGAACGCCGCAATCCATGCACCGCGCCCCCTGCTGCCGCAGGCGCTTCTCGTCGAGATGGGCATGGAATTCCCGCCAGTCGCCGGTGCGCGCGACCGGCGCACGGTCGACCGGCAGCTCGCGGAGGTACTCTATGAATCCTGTTGGCTTTCCCATCGCTTCAGTTCCCACCCACGCGCGACAGGTCGCGGGCGTTTTCCTCGAAGGCCGCCATGATCGCCTCCTCGCCGACCAGCCCCTGCTCTTCCGCGCGCGCAATCGCCGCGAGCATGCGCTTGTAGTCGCGAGGGATGACCTTGACGAAGCGCGGCAGCGTGTTGTCCCAGTCGTCGAGCACCTGGCGCGCACGCATGCTCGCCGTGTGCTGCAGGTGACGCTCCACCAGGCGGCGCAACTCCGCGACATCGGGCGGGTCCGTGACTCCTTCGAGGTCGACCATTTGTGCGTTGACCATGCTGCGGAACTCGCCGCGCTCGTCGAGCACATAGGCGACGCCGCCGGACATGCCCGCGGCGAAGTTGCGCCCGGTGGGCCCGAGCACCACGACGCGGCCGCCTGTCATGTACTCACAACCGTGATCGCCGACCGCCTCGACGACCGCATTGACGCCGCTGTTGCGCACGCAGAAGCGCTCGCCCGCCATGCCGCGGATGAATGCTTCGCCGCCGGTTGCGCCATACAGGGCGACGTTGCCGACGATGATGTTGTCCTCGGCGGCGAAGGTGGATTCGCGCGGCGGAAACACCGAGATCTTGCCGCCCGAGAGCCCCTTGCCGACGTAGTCGTTGGCGTCGCCCTCGAGTGCCAGCGACATGCCGGGAGGAATGAATGCGCCGAAGCTCTGGCCCGCCGATCCGCGGAAGTGCAGTCGGATCGTGTCCTCCGGCAGGCCCTTGGCGCCGTGCGCGAGCGTAACCTCGCTGCCGGTGATGGTGCCCACCACCCGGTTTACGTTGCGGATCGGCAGTTCGGCCACCACTTCCTCGCCTCGCTCGATCGCCGGCCGGCACAGCTCGAGCAGCACGGTGAGGTCGAGCGACTTCTCGAGGCCATGGTCCTGCTGGTCCTGGCAGTAGCGTCCCCAGTCCTGGTCCACCTCGGGCGAATAGAGCAGGTTCGTGAACTCGAGGCCCTTCGCCTTCCAGTGCTCGATGGCCTGCTTCGGCTCGAGCCGGTCCACGCGACCGACCATTTCGTCGATCGTGCGGAAGCCGAGCTCGGCCATGAGCTCGCGCAGTTCCTCGGCGATGAAGCGCATGAAGTTCACGACATGCTCGGGCTTGCCCTTGAACTTCTCGCGCAGCCGCGGATTCTGCGTGGCGATGCCCACCGGGCAGGTATTCAGGTGACAGGCACGCATCATGATGCAGCCCGTCGCCACCAGCGGCGCCGTCGCGAAGCCGAACTCCTCGGCACCAAGCAACGCGGCGACCGCCACGTCGCGACCGGTCTTGAGCTGGCCGTCGGTTTCGACCGTTATCCGGCTGCGAAGGTTGTTCAACACCAGTGTCTGGTGCGTCTCGGCGAGGCCGAGTTCCCACGGCAGGCCCGCGTTCATGATCGAGGTCTGCGGCGACGCGCCGGTGCCGCCGTCGTAGCCGCTGACCAGCACCACGTCGGCATGCGCCTTGGCGACGCCCGCGGCGATCGTGCCGACGCCGACCTCTGCAACCAGCTTGACGCTCACTCGCGCGCGGCGGTTGGCGTTCTTCAGGTCGTGGATCAGCTCGGCGAGGTCCTCGATGGAATAGATGTCGTGGTGTGGCGGAGGCGAGATCAGGCCGACGCCGGCCGTCGTATGGCGCGTCTTCGCCACCCATGGATAGACCTTCGAGCCGGGCAGCTGGCCGCCCTCGCCGGGCTTGGCGCCCTGCGCCATCTTGATCTGCAGCTCGCGGGCGTTCACGAGGTAGTTGCTCGTGACGCCGAAGCGCCCCGATGCAACCTGCTTGATCGCCGAATTCCTGGAGTCGCCGTTCGGCAGCGGGACGTATCGCTCGGGATCCTCGCCGCCTTCGCCCGTGTTGCTCCTGCCGCCGATGCGATTCATCGCGATCGCCAGCGTTTCGTGCGCTTCGCGGCTGATCGACCCGTAGGACATCGCGCCGGTCTTGAAGCGCTTCACGATCTGCTCTACCGGCTCGACTTCATCGAGCGGCACTGCTTCGCCCGGCTTGAATTCGAGCAGGCTGCGCAGCGTGCACAGGTTGGCCGACTGGTCATTGACCAGTTTCGAATACGACTTGAAGGTCTGGTAGCTCCCGGTTCTCACTGCCTTCTGCAGGCGATGGATGGTCTCGGGATTGAACAGGTGATATTCGCCCTCGGCGCGCCACTTGTACTGGCCGCCTGCAGGCAGCGCATGGCGCTCGACCGGGCGATCCGGGAACGCAGCCTGGTGCCGCATCAGCACTTCCTGCGCGATGACGTCAGTGCCGATGCCGCCGACCCGCGAGGCAGTCCAGCGGAAGTACTCGTCGATGACGTCCTGCCGCAGGCCGATCGCCTCGAACACCTGGGCCCCGCGATAGCTCTGCAGCGAGGAGATGCCCATCTTCGAGGCGACCTTGATCACGCCCTTGGACGCGGCCTTGACGAAATTCCTGCAGGCAGTCCTGTGGTCGACCCCGCTGAGCGTGCCATCGACGATCATCCGGTCGAGTGTCTCGAAGGCGACGTACGGATTGATCGCGCTGGCGCCGTAGCCGATCAGCAGCGAGAAGTGATGCACTTCGCGTGCCTCGCCCGGTCTCGAGCACCAGGCTCACGCGGGTACGCAGGCCCTCGCGGATCAGGAAGTGATGCAGGCCCGACACCGCCATCAGCGACGGGATCGGCGCGAACTCGCGATTCACCCCGCGATCGCTCAGCACGATGACGTTGACCTCTTCCTCCTCGATGAGGCGGCGGGCCATCAGGCGCAGTTCCTCCATCGACTTGACGAGGCCCTTCTCGCCGCGCGTCACGCGGAACAGGATGGGCAGCACGCCGACCCGCAGGCCAGGCAGGTCCATGCGGCGGACTTTCGCGAACTCCTCGTTGGTGAGGATGGGCCACTTGAGCTCGAGGCGGCGGCAATCGGACGGCTGCGGATTGAGCAGGTTGCCCTCGGAGCCCAGTCGCGTTTCCGACGAGGTGATCAGTTCCTCGCGGATGCAGTCGATCGGCGGGTTGGTCACCTGCGCGAACATCTGCTTGAAGTAGTCGTAGAGCATCCGCGGCCGGTTCGACAGCACGGCGAGCGGAGTATCGCTGCCCATCGATCCCACGGCCTCGACGCCGTCGCGGGCCATCGGCGTCGAGCACGATGCGCTCGTCCTCGAACGTGTAGCCGAACGCGATCTGGCGCTGCAGCAGCGTGTCGTGATCGGGCGCCGGCAGCTCGGGCGCGGTCGGCAGGTCGTCGACGTGGATCAGGTACTTGTCCAGCCACTCACGGTAGGGCCGCTGCGTCGCGATCGACTGCTTGATCTCCTCGTCGCCGATGATGCGGCCCTGCTCGGTGTCCACCAGGAACATGCGGCCCGGCTGCAGGCGACCCTTCTGCACGACGTCCTCGGGCGGCACGTCGAGCACGCCGGCCTCGGAGGCCAGCACCACCAGGTCGTCCTTCGTGACGTAGTAGCGCGTGGGCCGCAGGCCGTTTCGATCCAGCACGGCACCGATCTGCCTGCCGTCGGTGAAGACGATCGAGGCCGGGCCGTCCCAGGGCTCCATCAGGCTGGAGTGGAACTGGTAGAACGCGCGCTTGTCGTCGTCCATGCCCTGGTGGCCGGACCACGGCTCGGGGATCATCATCATCATCGCGTGCGGCAGCGAGCGCCCCGCCAGGTACAGCAGCTCGAGCGAGTTGTCGAACATGCCCGAGTCGCTGCCGTTCGGGTTGATGATCGGCGAGATTTTCTCGATGTCGTCGCCGAACAGTTCCGACTCGAACCGCGCCTCGCGGGCGTGCATCCAGTTCGAATTGCCGCGCACCGTGTTGATCTCGCCGTTGTGGGCGACGTAGCGGCACGGGTGCGCGCGGTCCCAGCTCGGGAAGGTGTTGGTGCTGAAGCGCGAGTGCACCAGCGCGAGCGCCGTCTCGATCGCGGGGTTGTGCAGGTCGGTGAAGTACTGGTCCAGCTGCGTCGTGAGCAGCATGCCCTTGAAGACGAAGGTGCGCGCCGAGAGGCTGACCACGTACCAGTACTCGGAGCCCGCCAGCGTCGAGGTGCGGATCTCGTTGTAGGCCCGCTTGCGGATCACGTAGAGCTTGCGCTCGAAATCCAGGTCGTCGGTGATCGCGGCGTCGCGCCGGATGAACACCTGGCGCATGAACGGCTCGCAGGAGCGGGCAGTCTCGCCCAGCATCGAGTTGACCGTCGGCACCGTGCGCCAGCCGATGACGTGCTGCCCTTCGGACTGCACGACCTGCTCGAACCGCTGCTCGATGGCCCTGCGCACCGTTGCGTTGCGCGGCAGGAAGATGATGCCGCTGCCGTACTGGCCGGCCGGCGGCAGCGGGATGCGGGCCTTGCGGCAGACGTCTTCGTTGAAGGCATGCGGCATCTGGAGCAGCACGCCCGCGCCGTCGCCGGTGTTGACCTCGCTGCCGCAGGCGCCCCGATGGTCCAGGTTCTTCAGCACCTGGATCGCCTGCTCGAGGATGCGGTGGGACTTGTGGCCCTTGATGTTGGCCACGAAGCCGACGCCGCAGGCGTCATGCTCGAATTGCGGGTCGTAGAGACCCTGCTTGCCGGGGCGGGTGGTCGGGCGGCTGGGTTTGCTGGTCATCGGCGGGCCTGCATGTCGGTCCAGTAATGCGTCACTCCGGGGCACAAGGGTACCCCGGCCCCGGTGAGCCGGACCCCCGTGCCTGGCGCGACAGGATCGTGGAAACGATATCCATATGACATGCGGAGTTGCCGGCGTCAATGCAGTGCAGCAAAAGGGGTCCGGCAGTTGGCGGCCCACTGGCAAACCGCCGACCGCATTGCACTTTCGGCAATTACTCAGGCGCTATCTGTTGCTTCGTGGCAACAAGAGCATTCGTTGGATTCAGTGGGGTTTCGGCCGCCATGTCGCGCCATCCACACGATTGACGGCAGGCAGGATGAACATAAGTCGATGATTATCAATAATTTACATTCAAAACAGCGTGGGACGCGGGTCGTGCCTTTGCTAGACTGCGCCCCCCATGAAAGCCAACTGCTGGCGGCACTGGCCCTGACCGGGCGCCGCCTGGACCAGGACATGTACCGACCTTTGCCCGCAACCGATCACAGGCAGAAGCCACGCCCCCGACGCCGCGGGTTCCTCGCGCTCGGCGTGCTGGCGTTGCTGCTTCCGTTCGGTGCCAGCCAGGCAGCGGTCCAGGAAGGGTCGGTGTCGTGGTACGGCGGCAAGTTCCACCAGCGACCGACCGCCAGCGGCGAGCTGTTCAACGCCAACGCCCTGACGATGGCCCACCCGACGCTTCCTTTCGGGACGAAGGTGAAGGTCACCAACCTCCGGAACGGGCGCAGCGTGGTGGTTCGAGTGAATGACCGCGGCCCCTTCGTGGGTCACCGCATCGGCGACCTTTCCAAGGCCGCTGCCGAGGCGCTCGGCATGATGAAGCGCGGCGTGGCGCGCGCACGCTTCGAGATCCTCGGCGACAACACCGGCTCCGGCTCGGCTGACTGAGCTCAGGCGCCGCCTGCGCCCACCGCATCCACCCTTTCCGTTACCTGCGGCTGCCCGGCCGCTGCACCGGCGTTCTCGCCCTAGCGCGTGCCTCTGCGGGCGCCGCCGTCGGCGCGCTGCCTGCGGGCTGCGGCGGACGCCGTGACTTTCGATGCCCGCGCGCTCCGGGCGGCGATGAAGTCGGCGATTTTCTGTATGGCTGCGCGTGACTCCGGGAGCCAGCTGAACACCTGGAATACGTGCGGCATCTGCCACCAGACTTCGATCTCCGCACTCACGCCGGCCTGGGATGCGCGGTCGTGGGATCGCACCGAGTCGTCCAGCAGTACCTCGGTCGAGCCCGCGTGGAACAGCAGCGGCGGCAGTCCGGCCCAATTGCCGAAGAGCGGTGAGAGCAGGGGGTTGGTCAGGTCCAGGTCCGGGCAGTAGATGGGGCGCAGCAGGTCCCCGGCGGTCGGTGAAAACATCGGGTCTGCCTTTGCGTTGTAGCTCCACGACGGCCCGGATGCCGTGAAGTCCGTGGACGGCGACAGCAAGACCGCACAGTCCGGCATCGGCAGCATCGCGTCGCGGGCGCGCATCAGCGTGACCAGTGTCAGGTTGCCGCCCGCCGAATCACCCGCAATCGCGAGTGGACGCTTGGCATATCCCTGCTCGACCAGCCACCGGTAGACGGCGAAGCAGTCCTCGACGCCGGCCGGGAACCGATGCTCCGGGGCCAACCGGTAGTCCGGCAGCAGCACCCGCATCCCGGTCAGCCCGCACAGGATCGCCGCGAACTTGCGGTAAATGCCGGGCAGGTGAATGCACCAGGCGCCGCCGTGCAGGTAGAGAAGCGTGCCACGCTCCGACAACGATGGATCGCCGATCCACAGGGCCTTCACGCCGGCGATCTCGACGGCTTCGACCGCCACTGGCGGCGCCTTGCGCCCGATGCGCGCATCCATTTTCGCCGCGTGCTCGCGGACCTGGCCGATGTCCAGGCCCGGCTTCCAGACGGTCTTGGTCGTCACACGCAGGAATGCGTTCAGGAGTCGGGCACGGATACTGGGCATCGGGATCTCTCGGCCGGGGCGGAATGTTGCGACGCATTATTGTGGGCGCACATGCGACCGGGTGCCAGTCACGGGGTGCCGCCGATGCCCGTCCCGGCGGGGTCGCCCTGGAATTTCGCGTGCGATACGCTCACCCCTGAATGCCGAGCCCGACCAGTCCCAGCAATGTTTCGCCCCGGCGGCTGGAGCTCGAGGACGCCGACGTCCGCCTTCTCGCCGAAGCGTTTTCCGGACCGGAGGCATCGGAACTGTTCCGGCTGCTGCGGGCGGGGATCGACTGGCGACAGGAGGAGGTCGTGATTTTCGGCCAGCGGCGCCGGGTGCCACGCCTGGTGGCCTGGCATGGAGATCCCGGCGCGAGCTACACCTATTCCGGCGCTCCGCATGAGCCTCTGCCGTGGACGCCGGTACTCGAGCAGGTTCGGCGCCGGGTGCAGGCGCTGTCCGGGCGGCACTTCAACGCCGTGCTGCTGAACCTGTATCGAGATGGCCGGGACGGCATGGGGTGGCACTCCGACGATGAGCCCGAACTCGGCCCGGAGCCCGCGATCGCGTCGGTATCCCTCGGTGCCGTCCGGCGATTTTGCCTGAGGCATCGGCGGCGCAAGGGAATGCGCGCCGAGCTTTCGCTGCCACACGGCAGCCTGCTGCTGATGTCCGGCACGACACAAAGTCACTGGGTTCACGCCGTGCCGAAAACCGCCTTGCCCACCGGCGAACGCATCAACCTCACGTTTCGCCGGGTCGATATTAGGTAGAACAGCGGATTGCAGCGCCCGTCGGTCCGGAACAGCGTGTGAATGCCCATTGCTGCCGTGTCCGGAGGCCCGAATGCGTTCCGACCGTTTCCCATGGCTCGTTGTTGCCGCCCTCGCCCTTGCAATTGCGCCGGGCTGTGCAAAACAGCAGCGTGAAGTCAGCTACAAGAACGACGTTGCGCCGATACTCGCGGCCAACTGTGCCTCCTGCCACGTGCCCGGGCAGCCCGGGTATGTCGCCAGCGGATTCGATCTCCAGGGCTACGACTCGCTGATGAAAGGGACGCGATACGGGCCTGTCGTGATCCCGGGCGATCCGCTCACCAGTGCGCTGGTGATGTTGATCGAGGGCCGCGCCGACCCGTCGCTGAAGATGCCCCACGGCGACGCGAAGCCACTCACCAAGGACGAGATCAAGACCATACGCCGCTGGGTGAAGCAGGGCGCGAAGAACAACTGAACCGGAGGGGACATTCTCCTTTTCGGAGGGGACATTCTCCTTTTTCTTCCGCGACCCTGACCCGACGGGGGTCAGGGTGCGAAAGAAAAAGGAGAATGTCCCCTCCGAAAAGGAGAATGTCCCCTTAATCCGGTTTGCGGTCCTCGTTCGCGCGCGAGATCACGTAGGCGTGGATGTCGTGCACGTCCTGTTCACTCACGAGATCCGAGAGCTTCGGCATTCCGGCGCCGTGGATGATGCCGTCGTAGACGATCTCGTTGAAGATCGCGTGCTTCTCGGCCGGCAGCATCCGCAGGTCGGGTACGACTCCGCCGGAAACCACCAGCGCCCCGTGACAGACCATGCAGGTCGACATGAACTTGTACTTGCCATTCTCGACCTGGGCCGCCGTCGCCTCGATCACGGGTTGCTCGGGAATCAGTGAGTTCTTCTCCGCGACGCGCGGCATCGATTGGTGCCCGCCCAGCTTGAACGCGAACACGTAGTTTTCGTTGACGTACTTGCCCGAGGCCATCGTGCGCGGGTCGCCATTGGTCACGCCGCCCGAGCCGCCGTTACCCGCCATGACCGCGACGTACTGCTCACCGTCCACCTCGTAGGTGATCGGCGGGGCCATGATGCCGATCATCGTCGGCACGGCCCACAGGATCTTGCCGCTGTCCGCAGCGTAGGCGACGAACTGTCCGTCGCCGGTGCCCTGGAACAGGAGGTTGCCCGCGGTCGTCAGCAATCCGCCGTTCCAGAATCCGGGGTGCTCGATTTCCCACACAGTCTTCTTCTGCAGCGGATCCCACGCTTTCAGGTAGCCGCGTTCCGGCGGCAGCGGCCCACCGAGTTTCTGCATCAGGTCCTGAATCGTGATGACGAAGGCGTTCCAGTCGACGCCGGGATTCCAGAACATGTCGCGGCGCAGGTAAACGCCGGTCTCCTTGAACGTTGCCGGCAGCGCGTAGATGCCCATCGGCTGCGCCGCAGGTATGTACACGAGTCCGGTGCCCGGGTTGTAGGCCATCGGCTGCCAGTTGTGCGCGCCATACGCGGCAGGGACGATCAGGCGGGTCTCGCGCGTGTAGTTCGCCTCGGGCGTCTCGACCGGGCGGCCCGTCTTCATGTCAACGTGGCTCGCCCAGGTGACCGGCGCGTACTTGTCCGCGGACAGCAGTTCGCCCGTCTCGCGGTCGAGCACGTAGAAGAAGCCGTTCTTCGGCGCCTGCATCAGCACCTTGCGCGGCTTTCCGTCGATGACGAGGTCCGCGAGGATCATGTGCTGGGTGGCGGTGTAGTCCCAGTTCTCGGCCGGCGTGACCTGGTAGTGCCACTTGAGGCGGCCGGTGTCGGGATTCAGCGCGAGGATCGACGACAGGAACAGGTTGTCGCCACCGCCCGGTGAGCGGATGTCGCGCGACCACGGCGACCCGTTGCCGGTGCCGACATACAGCGTGTCGAGATCCGGGTCGTAGGCCATCGAGTCCCAGACCGTACCGCCGCCGCCGCCGACCCACCATTCACCGTTCCAGGTCTTCGCCGCTGCCTCGAGTTCAGGGTTCTCGAAACCGTCCTTCGGATTTCCAGGCACGGTGTAGAAGCGCCACGCGAGCTTGCCCGTCGCGGCGTCGTAGGCGGAGAAATAGCCGCGCACGCCGTACTCGGCACCGCCGTTCCCGATCAGCACCTTGTCCTTCACGATGCGCGGAGCGCCGGTGATCGTGTAGGGCTTGCTGCGGTCGATCGTGTTGACTTCCCAGCGCCGGCCGCCGGTGCGCGCATCGAGGCACACCAGGCGTCCGTCCAGCGTTCCGACGTAGACCGACCCCTTCCACACCGCGACGCCGCGATTGACCGCGTCGCAACAGGCGTAGCGGCCCCACTCGCGCGGCACTTCGGGATCGTATTTCCAGAGTTCCTTGCCGGTCTTCGCATCCAGCGCGTAAACGACGCTCCACACGCCCGTCGTGAACATGACTCCGTCCACGACGATTGGCGTGGCCTCCAGCCCGCGCAATGTCCCGGTGGCGTAGGACCAGGCGAGCCCGAGTTTCTCGACGTTGCCCGCATTGACCTGCTTGAGCGGGCTGTAGCGTTGCTCGCCGTAGGTGCGGCCGTGTGCCAGCCAGTTCTGCGGCTCGGAATCCGCCGCGGCGATGCGCGCGCCATCGACCTGGGCGAACGTGCGCGCGGTCTTCGCGGGCGATCCGGCGAGCGATGGCGCGCCGCATGCGACGAACAGCGCTGCAAGCGCAAGCAAGGTGCGGGTGCTTTTATTCATGGCTCGACCTGTCACTGGTTACGGCGCCGAGTGTCGGTCGGCGGGCGCTCGCTGGCAAGTCGATTTCCCGGTCCGGAAGGGACATCATCAGCCATGTCCAATTGACCGGAGGACGACCCGATGGGTATTCGCGAATACGGGGAGTTCGACGCGCTGGGCCTTGCCGAGCTGGTGCGGAGCGGGCAGGTGAGCCCGGCCGAGCTGCTGGACGAGGCGCTCGAGCGGACCGCAGCGGTCAACCCTCAGATCAACGCGGTCATCCACCTGATGGAGAAACGCGCGCGGGACGAGGTTGCCGCCGGCCTGCCCGACGGGCCGTTCCGCGGCGTGCCGTTCCTGGTCAAGGACCTGATGACCGCGGTCGCTGGCGAGCCGATGCGACGCGGATCACGACTCTTCAAGGACTACGTACCCGCGGAAGACGAGGAACTCACGCGACGCTACCGCCGCGCGGGGCTCGTGATCTTCGGCAAGACCAACACCCCGGAGCTCGGTTTCACGAACGTCACGGAGCCCGAGCTCTTCGGTCCGACCCGCAATCCATGGAACCTCGAGCGCACTTCCAGCGGCTCGAGCGGCGGCTCGGCCGCCGCGGTCGCGGCGCGCATCGTGCCTGCTGCAAACGCGAATGACGGCGGCGGTTCCATACGCACTCCCGCGTCGAACTGCGCGCTGGTGGGGCTCAAGCCGAGCCGCGGCCGCAATCCGACGGGGCCGAAGGCACCGGAAGAATGGTTCGGCATCATCGGCGAGCACGTCGTCACGCGCACCGTGCGCGACAGCGCGGCAATGCTCGACGCCACGTCGGGCGATTACCCGCAGCAGCTCATGAAACTGCCGGGTCCAGCGCGGCCATTCCTGGACGAGACCACGCGTGAACCGGGGCGGCTCCGCATCGCGTTCAGCTTCGATCCCGGCCTCGGGAAGTCGCTGCATCCTGAAAATCGCACGGCGCTCGGGGCCACGACGGCCTGCCTCGCAGGCCTCGGCCACGATCTCATCGAGGTGAAGTTGCCGCTGCCGATCGAGTCGTTCATCGCGAACTACGCTGCCCTCGTTTCGGCCGACGCGGCGGCCGACCTGCGCGCGGCCAGGTCGCTGGTCGGGCGCGACGCGAGACGCGGCGACGTGGAACTCCCGACCTGGATGCTCGCGAAATTCGGAGAAGCCCAGTCGGCGGCCGACCTGACCGAAGCCCTCTGGAGCCTGCAGGCGTTCTCACGGCAGTGGCTCGCGTGGTCGTCTGCCTTCGACGTGCTGCTCACCCCCACGGTCGGTGTGCCACCAATGCTGATCGGAGCCTACAGGCTGTCGGCGCCAAGGAAGCGTGCGCTTCGCATCCTGGCCGCGCTGCCGGCTCAAGCGTTGCTGGCACTGCGCCCGAGGATCCTCGAGGCCTTCGCGGCCGTCTACGAGGCAGCGCCGTACACGATGGTTGCAAACGTCACCGGGCAGCCGTCGATGTCGCTGCCGCTGCACTGGACGACCGACGGCCTGCCGATGGGGATGCTGTTCACGGCGCGGACGGGCGACGAGGCGACGCTGTTCCGGCTGGCTGCGCAGGTCGAGCAGGCGATGCCGTGGAAGGACCGGCGCGCGCCGCACGCGGCTGCGTGACTCAGGCTTTCGGCCCCGCCACGTCGACCGGCTCTATGCTCGTTGTCGCGGCAGTAGCCCAGGTATCGCTCCACGGCGGTGCGCCAGTTTTCGGTGGCGACGACCCGGCCATCGACGTCGAGCAGCAGCAGCTCGCCGGAATTGACCATGAACATGATCACGTCGTCGGTACCGTCCGGAAGCGCCTGCGGTGTGTGCTGTTCGTCCGGGGTTTCGAGCACGACGCTGCCGGGTCCCGCGACCCAGTCGTGCTCGAGATACCTCCAGCGTCCCTGCACCGTATAGATCGTGGCGGACCCCGTGTGGCGATGGCGCGGGAGCTGCGTGCCAGGCGGCGCGCGCAGCGCGCTGATGACTTCGCCGCGCACAGGGTCGACGTGGAAGAGCTTCACCGAGACCAGGTCGGAGTACGGGTGAAGCGGCATCCAGGGCAGGCTGTCGTCCGTGATGCAGCTGGTGTCGATGTGTTCGATTGCCATGATTCCACTCGTCCTGCGGCCGGCCAGTTGGACAGTTCAGGCGAACGACCAGACTAGCCCCGCCACCCGCCGCTTCTGCCACTCACAGTGGGGGGGGCAGCGCCGCAAGGGCGCCTGCGGGACCGAAACCCGGCGACCCCCCCCAGACAGAGGGGGCGATGGGCTATGCTTGGGCGCAGGTCATTCGAATCTACGAGGAGACGGGAGAAGGTGCCGCCGCCCTTGCTGCACCCAGCCTATGGTTGCGTCACGGTTCCTGCTCAAGACCGCGCCCCCGAAATCCGGACGCGCGCTTCCCGCCCGGCCCCGACTCGATCGGCGCTGGGCGGAGATCAATGATCGTACTGCGATCCTGGTCACCGCTCCGCAGGGCTTCGGCAAGACGATGCTGCTCGCCCATTGGCGGCGGCGCTGGCTCGAGCGGGGTGCATTCGTCGCCTGGGCCACCCTCGATGCCCAAGACGAGCGGTCCCAGTTCGCGGACCTGCTTGCCTTCGCGCTGCGCAGCGCAACCGGCAGGGATGCGTTCACCGTGGCAGCCATGCAGGGCCGGCTGCAGGAGCACCGGGAACTCGATGCGCTGACCTCGTTGCTGGCCGAGGTGGCCGGGCTGGCAACGCCCACGATCGTGATACTCGACGACGCGCACCGCATGCCCCAGCTGGCGCTCGGCACGATGTTGTCGTACCTGTTGAACAACGCCCCACCCAACCTGCAGTTTGTCGTCGCTACCCGGCGTCGGCTGGACCTCCGGCTTGCAGACCTGCTGGCGAGCGGTCAGCTGGCCAGCATCGGGGTAGACGACCTGCGGCTTGATCCGGACGAGTCGCGCGAGGTGCTGCGCGCGCGCTTTGGTTGCAGGATCAGCCTGGATGCCGCGGTCCGGATAAATGAATTGACGGAGGGCTGGCCGCTGGGCCTGCAGCTTGCCGCGTCGACAATCGAGGCCGCGTCAGACCAGCAGGTGGCCATTGGCCAGTTGAGTGCGCGGCGCGGCGACATCAATCGCTTTTTCTTTGAATCAATACTTTCGCGCTTGTCGCCGGAGGTGGCGGCATTCGTCGTGCGGATCTCGATCCTCGAGTCGATGAATGCGGAACTATGCGCCGCCGTCACCGGCTACGGGGATGCCGCCCGCGTGCTGGAAGCTGCCGCGCTCAATTCGCCCGTGGTGACGCAGTCGGAGGACCGACAGTGGCTGAAGTTTCACGCGATGGCGCGGGATTTCCTGCTCGGCCATTTCGACAAGCTTCCGGTCGAGGAGCGTCGGGGTTGCTACGAGCGCGCCGCCGCCTGGTATGCAGGCCACGACCAGTACCAGGAGGCTGCCCGTCACGCCTGGGCGGCCGGCAACGAGGCGCTGGCCGTAGCGTATGCGACGCACTGCCTGCGTGACATCGCCCGGGAGGGCCGTCTCGGCGAGGCTCGCGACTGGCTGCGACGCGTGCCCGATTCGGTGATGGCCCGCGACGTCGGCCTGCAGGTCACAGGCGCCTGGATAAGCGCGCTCGGTGATGACCCGGAGGGCGTGCCCGCAGCCGTCGAGCGCATCCTGAAGCTTCCGGACTGCGACACAGGAGCGAGGTTCGAGGCGGCGATGGCGGCCGCTGCCGCTGCAATTTTCTGCGACAAACCGGGGCTCGTGCCGGTGGCGCTGGCGGGTTGGGACGATCCACCGCCCGGCGCGAGCCCGCTGCATGTCATGTCGATGGCGAACTCGCGCGCGACCTTCGCGCTGCACTCCGGCGACGCGGAGCGCGCCCGCCAGTTGCTGTGCCCGTGCATCTCGGCGGCAACGAGGGAGCCGTCGATGCGTTTGCCGATGGCGTTCGGCGACATGGCCGTCGCGCTCAGCTACATCTGGGACGGCAGCCCGTTGCGGGCAGAGGCCATCCTGCAGCCGGCAATCGAGACGGCAGAACGCGAGATGGGTCGTCGCAGCGTGGTCGCTGCGATGTTCGCGGGCACCTTGTCGGCCGTACGGTACCTGCGTGGCGATGTCGACTCGGCGCTCGCGCTGCTTGCAGACCGCCTCGACGTGATCGAACGGGCGGGCATGCCGGATCCGATCGTGCTCGCCTACCGAGTCATCGCGGAGAGCTCGATATTCCGCGGCGAGGACGCGCGTGCAATCGAGGCGCTCGAATCGCTTCACGAGCTGGGCACGGCGCGGGCGATGCCGCGACTGGTGTTCAGTGCGCTGGTGGGGCAGGTTCGCGCCCATTTGCAGCAATCGCGGATCGCGACCGCGGCGGAACGGCTCGCGGACGCTACTGCGCTGCGTGCCACATTCGAAGCCCCGGCCTATCGGCCGTTCCTCGATCTCGTCGACCGGCGTCTCGCCGTCGCCAACGCATGGGTCTGCCTTTCACGTGGCGATCCATCGGGTGCAGAGCTGGCGCTAGCGCAATTGAGCGGGGTGAAGGCGGGACCCGGGCGCAGCCCCGACGGCCTGGCCGCGCGGGCCTTGCAGGCGCTGGCACTCCACCAGCTGGGGCGTCCGGGTGCGCAGGACCTGCTTTCGGAAGTGCTGAGTCTCGCAAGCCTGGGCGGAATGAGGTGGTTCGTCGAGAATGCGCATCCCGGACTGGCGGGCATGGTCGAGGGTACCGGCCAGGGCGCGGAAGCCCCGATTCAGCCCGCCGCGGCGCCGTCGTCACAGGCCGCGGTTCGAAACGCCTCGCTGCAGTCTCCCGACGGTGCGTCCACCAGCGGGCTGCTCACGCCCAGGGAGGGCCGCATCCTGGCGCTGCTTGCGGCCGGCATGGCAAACAAGGAAATTGCCCGCGCCATGGACATCGGCGAGCAGACGGTCAAGTGGCATTTGAAAAACATCTTCGCAAAGCTGAACGCAGTGAGCCGGCGGCACGCCGTGGATCGTGCGCGGCTGCTGGGCCTGCTCAGCGCCTGAACGGCAGGCCCACCACGCGGGAAGCGCAGCGAAGGCTTCGGGCACCAATCGAAAACGAGGCCCGCACGGCGCCGACCGGGGAGCGAATCCCGCCCAGGTCGGTAAGCCCGGCCCGGACGAAGTCTGCCGTCTCGTGCAGCGCTTCCCCGAATAACTCGGCCACCACCTCGGCGCGCTGGCGGATCTCCGGGCGATCCTGCGACCGTGCCGACTGCTCTCCGTGTCCTGCGACCATGCGCTCCGGTGTCGCGAGCCGGGCTGCAAGCTTCGGATACCGGTCCGCCAGCCTGATCAGGTTGCCGGCCGGGTCGCGCGGCATCGGGCCGGACGCGATCGTCGCCCAGTCCGAAGCCTTCAGCACGCGCGCCGCGCCGGTGTAGAAGACCGCTTCTTCGCGGCGCATGTGACTGCGCGTGTGGCGAACGTAATCATGCAACTGCTTCGCAATGCGCAAGCCTGTCCTGCCGCGCAGTTGCGCGGGCGTTGCCTGTGCGAGATCCCGTGCCAGCGCCTCTGCCCGCTCCTGGCCGATCCGGTGCTCCATCACCAGCCGGTGCATGTTCCGGTAGAGCGACGGCTCGCGATCACGGATTTTCGCGAACAGCAGGTCTTCCCTCGGGTGATGTACCGAGTGCTGGTACACGAGGATGTAGCGCATCGCTTCCACGAGCACGGGCCGCGCGGTCTCCGGCATGGACCGCAGCGCGGTCTGCTGGGCGTCGATCTCGCGCAGGACCCGCGACAGCCCCGCATGGTCGTCGCGCAGCCTGTTCATGAATTCGTCACCGGCCGCCTGCGCATGCGGCTGCTCGCGCACCCGGGTCCGCGACTGGATCCGCGGACGGGCTGGCTTTCGAGCGGGTGATCGGGTGTTCGGGGCCACGGTCTTTGCGGTCCTGGCGGCTGTTCTGGTCTTTGTGGTCATGGACAGCGTTGCCTCACGAAGTCGGCGCAGTGTTCGATTGCGCGTTTCGATTCCGGGATGAATGGAAGGCCCTGCCACCCGTGCGGCATTTCGTTCCATACCTCGAGCTCGGCCGCGACGCCCGCGGCACGGGCCCGCTCCACGCAGCGCCTGCTGTCGTCGAGCAGGATCTCCGTACTGCCTGCCTGGAAGAAGAGCGGCGGCAGACCCTCGAATTCCCCGTAAATGGGTGACACCCATGGGTGGACCAGCATCTCCTGGTCCCCTCCAGCATACATCGCGCGCATCTCGATGCCGCGTTTCTCGCTCAGCACCGGATCGCGCACGGCGTTGGCGACCCGGGTGCCTTCGTGCGGGTCGGTCAGGTCCGTCAGCGGCGACATCAGTACCGCGCCGGCCGGCATCGGCAGGCCCCGGTCGCGCGCCGCAAGCAATACCGCGAGCGCCATTCCGCCGCCCGCCGAAATTCCGCTCAGGACGATGCGCCCGGGCTCCACGCCGAGCTCGAGCAGCTGCTCATAGGCCCCGACGCTGTCATCGTGGCCCGCCGGGAACGGGTGTTCGGGCGCCAGCCGGTAGAAGACCAGGCGTGCGCGCGCGTTGGCCGCGTCGCAGATCCTCGCCATCATCGCCCGCTCCATGTTCGGCAGCCGCGCCACGTAAGCGCCGCCCGGAAAATGCAGGATCACCCGGTCGGTCGCCGAGCCCTTTTCACGCAGCCATTCGGCGTCGCAGTGGGGCAGGGGATGGTCGTGCGCCACGACGAAACCCGGCGGATGTTCCGGAAACAGTCGCTCTATCGCGCCTATCTGTTCACGCAGGCGTTCCACCGAGACGTCCCGCTGCAGCTGCTGCTTCACCGTGAGGCGCGCGAGCAGGCTCGCGGTCGTCGTCTGCCAGCTGACCATGAGTTCCTACTGCTGCGCGAGCCGCTCGGCGATGGCGCGCGCGGCCTTGTAGTCAGCCTTGCCGTTCGGCATGCGCGGGACGGCCTCGACCTCGAAGAATGCGCGCGGCCGCTTGTACCCGGCCATCTTTCCCTGCACGAACTCCGGCAGCGCTGCGGCTAGCGCGGCATCAGCCCGTCGCGCAGCGACCAGCGCGACCACGCGCTGCCCGAACCGCTCGTCGGGAAGGCCGATCACCAGGCAGTCGGCGACATCCGGGTGGGACGCGAGCACGTGCTCTACCTCCTCCGGATAGACCTTCTCGCCGCCGGTGTTGATGCAGGCAGAGCCGCGACCGAGCAGCTGCATCGTGCCGTCCGCGTTCCAGCGCCCCCAGTCGCCGATGAATGCGAAGCGTTGCCCGTCGACGATGCGGAAGGTCTTCGCCGTCTTCTCCGGGTCCTTGTAGTAGCCCGCGGGAATCGCCGGGCCGCCGGCCGCGATCAGGCCCGGCTCGTCCGAACTCTTCGGGATCTCGCGACCATCCTCGGAAAACAGCCGCGTCTCGGCGAGCGGGACGAATCGCGCGGAGGCTCCTGCCTGGCCGCGCCGGCTGATCTGCAGCGCCATCGGTCCTTCGGTGGCTCCAACGCCGTCGATCAGCGTCGCGTCCAGCCACTCGAGCATCTTCTCCTTCACTCCCTGCGACCAGATCACGCCCGAGGAAATCACGATCTTCAGGCTCGAGAGATCGAGCGTCTCGCCGCGCGCCTTCGCATCCTCGAGCGCGTCGAGCATCGGGCGCGCGAAGGCATCGCCCACGATGACCGTGGCCATCACGCGTTCGCTGGCGATCGTGCGCCAGATTTCGATCGGGTCGAAAGTCTTGTTCGGCAACGTGACGCAGCGGCCGCCGAGCAGCTGGAAGGGCAGGCTGTTGGCGAGCCCCGCCGTGTGCATCAACGGAGAGGAAGGCATGATGACCGGAACGACGCCGCGCGAGCGCAGCACCTTCACCGTGCCGAGCAGTTGCGGGAGGTCGGCGGGCGGCGGATCGAGCCCGAGAACGTTCTTCGCGAACATCGCGACCAGGCCCGTGGTCCAGGGCGAAACCTCGCAGATCACGCCCTTCGGCATTCCGGTCGTGCCGCCGGTGTACATCAGGTGGTAGTCATCGGGCTGCCGCGCGATGCGCGGCGCTGGTGCCGCCGCCGAGATCGCCGCCTCGTAGCCGCGGGCCGCACTGGCCGGGCCCTCGCCATCGTCGACCTCGAGCGCAAGCTTCACCAGCCTTGCGCCCGGCAATACTTCGTCCACCACGCCGCCAAGCGAGCGGTGATAGACCAGCGCCTCGCAATCCGAGTTCTCGAGCAGGTAGGCAAGCTCGGTGCCCACGTAGCGGTAGTTGATGTTGAACGGCACCATGCGCATCTTGAGCGCGGCGAGGAATGCCTCGTAGTACTCGGAGCAGTTGTAGAGCAGCAGGCCGACTTTCGAGCCCGGCTTCAGCCCCGCGTCGGCGAACGCCTGGCCCAGCCGCGCCGCGCGGTTCTCGAAGTCGCGCCAGGAGCGGTGCTGTCCGGCGTGCGTGAGGACGGGATCGTCGCCGAGCATGTCGGCCAGCGCTTCGACGGCATCTGCGTAGTGATACATGTCTGCTCCTGTGTCTGCAGGCGCGCGATCGGTCACGCGCCGGATGTCCTGTCAGCCTGTGCCGGTGTCGCGGGCGCTGGCGGATTCGAGCGCCGCTAGGCTCGACTGGAAATGCTCCATCAACCGCCACGCGTCCGGCACGATCTCCGGATCGCAGAGGATCGCGAGGTTGAACTGGTCCACGTAGCTCCATACGGTGATGTTCAGCGCGACTCCGTGGACGAGCTGGCCGATCGAGTACCACCCGGCCAGCTTGAGATCGCCAAGCCTGAGCGGCGTGCGCGGCCCGGGCACGTTCGAGATCACGACATTCCAGAAGGGCAGCAGTCCGCCGCCCTTCATCTCGTTCACGCGGTCCACGATCTTCGGAACGGCGGGCGGCAGCAGGTTCATGAGCGCGGCGATGTTTGCCTCGCGCGTCGCCTCGAAATACGCCTTCATCGTGTCCGCGTCGCGCTTGCAGGCGCGCAGCCGCTCCACCGGGTCGGCGATTTCCGGGTGCAGCAGCGTGTGGCAGACGGTGGAGAAGTTACCGTCACGCGTGCGCTCGGCCAGCGGCACCAGCGAGAATGGCACGGTCGCCACCATGGGTGCGCTCGGTGCGGTCCCGTCCTGTTCGATCATCAGTTCGCGAACCGCGCCGGAGGTCACGGCTATGAACACGTCGTTGATCGTCACGCCGCACGCCTTCGCGAGTGCGCGAATCCTCGGCAGCGAAAACGAGTGGATCGCGAAGCTGCGGTGGGGCGACAGTCGCTTTGCGAAAGGCGCAGGGTACTTCGAATCGCCGGTAACCGGCGGTAGCGTGCGACCCTTGCTGCGCCATTCCTCGAGGATCCTGCGACCGGCGCGCGTGCCTCGGACGGCCCCCGGCAGGTTCGCGGCGAACACGCCAGGAAGGTCGCGCAGGCCCTCCCAGAGCAGCCGCCCCCTGCTCGGCAGCGGAGCCGGGTGCCAGGCGGCCGGCGATGGGTCCTCGTCCGACTCGGGCCGCGTGTTCCAGAAGTTGTCCAGCATGCGCAGGATGCCGACGCCGTCGGTGAGCGCGTGGTGTATGAACAGCACGACGGCGACCCGTCCGCCCTCGAGCCCCTCGACGACCCACACCTGCCAGAGCGGGCGCGTGTGATCCATCGGGTGCGCGTAAAACTCGTCGATCAGCTCGCACAGTTCCACCATCGAGCCCGGGGCCGGGCAGCCTACGCGACGCAGGTGATAGTCCATGTCGAAATCCGGGTCGTCTACCCATACCGGGTGGTTGAGCCCCATCGGCACGCGCAGGTAACGCTGCCGCAATCTTGGAATCAGTCCCACCCTGGACGACCACGTGGCCTTGAATCGCTTCCACGACCATCCCTTCGCATCCTCGGTCGGATCGATGATCGACAGCTTGATCGTGTGGTTGTAGGCCTCGGCGCGATCGAGGTAGATCATCAACGCGTCGGCGCCGCTCATGCGTTCCATGGTCACTTCCTCATTGCGGCTCGCCCGCGAGGCCTTGCGTCTGGCACCTCGACTTGCGTCCGCGGCGCCAGCGCTGCGCTTGCCGCCGCGCCCGCGGCCCGGCGTCGCTGCGGCGATCTTCAGGTCGTCGAATGCGTCGGCGACGTGTCGTGCCATCTCCGGCAGCGAGTACATCGTCTCGCCATTGCCTCCGAATCCGAAATCCATCTGGTCCGCATAGGAACTCACCGTCACGTTGAGCCCGATCGACGCGGCGATGCCCGGCACGGCGTAGGTGCCGACCAGGCGTGCACCGTTCAGGTACATGACCTGGCGCGCGCCCGGGACGTTCGAGATCACCAGGTTGGCGAGCGGGGGCGCCACCCGGCCGATGCCGGTCGCATTGCTCGCGCTCGCGAGGCCGAGCGCGGCGATGGCATAGAGCATCGCGGCGTCCTTCGACATCGAGCGCAGCTCCTGCTTGGCCTGTGCCATCGCGGCGACCACCTGCACGATGCGCTCTCCCACGGCCGCATCGGGCTCGCCCAGGTGCACGAACATCGCCGACGCCTTGGTGGCGGCCTCGTTGTCGCCTTCCTCGCGCAGCGACATCGGGCACATCGCCACCAGGCGATGCGGGAAGGCCCGGCCTGTCTGCCGCAGGTAGCGGTGCACGCCTTCGTCCGCGAGCGCCACGACAACGTCGTTCAGCGTCGCGTGGAAATGGCGGCCCACCTCGCGCATTTCCGTGAGCGGCAGCGAGAGCGTGGCGAGCGAGCGCGAGGTGCGCAGCGGCTCGTTCATCGGCGCGCGGTGCGCCGTGAACGGCTGGCTGCCCCCCGGATTGGAGCCCGACAGCGTGGCGATGGTCTTGCGCAGCGCGCCCAGCGACACGTCCTTCAGCGCCACGGCCTGGTTTTTCGCCGCGGTCCCGCTGCCGGCGAGCTTCTCCGTCAACGGCCGCGGCGGGCGCGGCCGGTGCGTCACGGCTTCCGCTGCGAATGGCGGCGGCGGGATCGGGTCACGCGGCGAAGGGCTCAGGCTCGCGTAGATGCGTTTCGCGCCGGACGCGCCGTCGATGATCGAGTGGTTCACCTTCGAATAGATGGCGAACCTGCGACCTGGCAGGCCCTCGATGACCCAGTTGCGAAACAGCGGCCGGCTGCGGTCGAGCACCGGCTCGTGCAGGTCGGCGACCAGGCGCAGGAAGTCGTCAAAGGACGATCCCGCAGGCATCGCCAGGTGCTGGACGTGGTGAACGAGGTCGATGTGTTCGGCTTCCACGAAGCGTGGGACTCCGAGGCCGAGTTCCGGCACGTAGTTGAACGGCGGTGTCGGCCTGGATTTGCGGTAGGCCGCGACGATTTCGCGCACCAGCCCGGGTCGGCCCGCAGGCTGCTCGAACAGCAGCAGTGCGCCCACGTGGGTGGGGCCTGTCGGCGTTTCCATCACGAGCCACATCAGGTCCAGTGGCGGAATGTTCTTGCTCATCGCTGTCCCCCAGGGTCGTGGCGGTCCCGGCCCACCTGTCGGGGCCTCGGGTGCGTCCGCGCGAACGCTGATGCTACATCACTATGCCGAGCGGGCAGTCCTGCCACGCCCGGTTCGTCGCCGGCTCGCCGGGTGCCGTATGGATCGCCGGCCCTGCGCGGCGGCGGTCTTCAGCTCCTCGAATGCATCGGCGACATGTCCCGCGAGCGACGATAGCGAATGCATCGTGGCGCCGTTGCCGATGAATCCGAAATCCATCTTACCGTCGTAGGAGCTCACGGTCGCATTGAGCCCGATGGACGCGGCGATGGGCGGTACCGCGAACATTCCCAGCAGCCGCGCCCCGTCCAGGTACATGGTCTGCGGTGCGCCGGCGACGTTTGAGATCACGACATTGGCAAGCGGCGGGGCCACCCGGCCGATGCCGGACGCGGTGCTCAGCTGCGCGAGCCCGAGGACGACCACGGCATAGACCATGGCCGCGTCCTTCGACATCGAGCGGATTTCCGCCTTCGCGGCGGTCATCGCGGCGACGACCTGGCCGATACGATCCACGACGGTCGCATCGTGCTCGCCCAGGTGCACGAATGCGGCCGTCACCTTGGTGGCCGCTTCCAGGTCGTCCTTCTCGCGCAGGGAAAACGGGCAGAACGCCACCAGGCGATGCGGGTACGCGCGGCCGGTCTGCCGCAGATAGCGTTGCGCGCCCTCGTCCACGAGGGTCACGACCATGTCGTTCAGCGTCGCGCCGTACCGCTTTCCGACCGTGCGCATCTCATCGAGCGGCAGGCTCAGCGTCGCGAAGGTGCGTGACCTGCCGATCGGCTCGTTCATCGGCGCGTGCCCTGCCGTGAATGGCAGGCTGCCGGTCCGCTCGGAGCTCGCCAGCACCGACATGAGCTTGCGCAGTCCGTGCACGTACACGTCCTTCAGGGCCGCGGCCTGCCTCGTGGCGGCCGCGCCCGCGCCCGTCGCCCTGTCTGCCAGCGCCTGGTGCCGGCGCCGGGGCGGCCGCACATCCATCGCGAATGTCGGGGCCTTCATGCGGCCACGCGGCGACGTGCTCATGCTGGCGTACAGGCGCCTCATGCCCGACTCGCCATCGATGATCGCGTGGCTCACCTTGGAGTAGATGGCGAACCGGTCGCCCGGCAAGCCATCGATGATCCAGGTGCGGAACAGCGGTCGGGCGCGGTCCAGGGTCGGTTCGTGCAGGCCGGCGACCAGTTGCAGGAAGTCCTCGTAGGACGCATCGGCCGGCATCGCGAGGTGCTGCACGTGGTATTCGGGGTCCCAGGTCGTGGCTTCGCGGAAATGCGGCCAGCTGGCCCCCACAAGCTCCGGGACGTAGTTGAATGGGGGGCTCGGCTCGAAGGAGCGGAAGCCGTCGACGATGTCGCGAACCACGGTACGGGTCCGGTTCTTCGGCTTCTCGAAGAGCATCACGCCGCCGACGTGGGTCGACGCCTCGGGCGTCTCGGTCACGAGCCACAGCAGGTCCAGTGGTGGGATCGGCTTGTTCAAATCGCCCCCTTGCGCGCCGGCCAAGGTCGAACGCCGTGCGCGTCGAGTACATGTTCCGCTGCCGCTGGCGGCAAGGCTACGTGATTATTACGGCTCCCGACCACGACGGTGGCCAGCGTATCCTTCCCGGTGGGGATGTACCAAGGGAACCGGAATGCTGTTCGAACTGCGCCTGCTGTCGCTCCGCATCGTCAAGATATTCAAGAAACCCCTCGCGAAGTGGGTGCCGATCCCGCGGCCGGTGCTGTTCGTGGGCGCGGGCTCGACGGCCAGGCTGTGCGGGCTCATCGGCGGCTCCGGCGCGCGCCGGACCATGATCGCGACCGACGCGGTGCTGACGAGGCTGGGGCTGGTGGATCCGGTACGGCAGGCGCTCGAGGCCGAGGGCATCGACGTCGCCGTGTTCGATGGCATCGTGCCCGACCCGACCGAGGTGGTGCTGCAGGCCGGCCTGTCGGCGGTGCGCGCCCACGGCAGCGACTCGATACTCGCGCTGGGCGGCGGCTCCTCGATCGACGCCGCCAAGGTCATTGCGGCGATGGCGACCAGCGGAAAGACGCCCGCACAGCTGGTCGGGATGCTGAAGATCGGCAAGCCGCCGCTGCCGCTGTTCGCAGTTCCCACGACGGCGGGTACGGGGTCCGAGGTGACGGTGGTGGCGGTGGTGACCGACTCGGCGAAGCACGAGAAGAAGGTCGTGATCGACCCGAAGCTGGTGCCGGTGGCTGCGGCGCTGGACCCCGAGTTGATGAAAGGAATGCCGCCGTCGATCACGGCGGCGACCGGCATGGACGCGCTCACCCACGCGGTCGAGGCGTACCAGGGCGGCTGGCAGCAGGCGGACACGAGGATGCTCTGCGTGTCCGCGGTGAAGCTCGTCTTCTCGAACCTGCCGCGGGCGTACTCGCAGGGCGAAGACCTCGACGCTCGCGAGGCGATGGCGCTTGCATCGCTTTATGGCGGTCTTGCGTTCACGCGGGCAGCGGTGGGTTACGTGCACGCGTTCGCGCACAAGATCGGTGGCATGTACGGCGTGCCGCACGGGCTCGCTAACGCGATCCTGCTGCCCAGGGTGCTCGACTTCTCGAAGGATGCGCCCGCAGGCCGAGGCGCGGCTCGCCGAGCTCGCCGTGGCCATCGGCGCGGGCTCGGAGTCGGAGCCGAAAGCCGTGCTGGCCCAGCGCTTCGTGGACCGCGTGCGGGAACTCAACCGGGCGGTGGGCATTCCCGAGACGATTGCCGCGCTGCGTGCAGAGGACATTCCCCTGATCGCCCGGGCCGCGCGCATCGAGGCCGCCGGCGACTATCCCGTGCCGAAGAACATGAGCCAGGCCCAGGCCGAGGCCCTTCTCACCGACTGCCTCCCGTAGAGGGGACATTCTCCTTTTTTTCCAGAGGAAAAAAGGAGAATGTCCCCTCAGGCCCCTATTTTGCGCGGTCCATCAGCACCTGGCCGTACTGCTCGCGCAGGTCCTTCTTGCTGATCTTGCCGGTCGCGGTCATCGGCAGGCTCTCGACGACGATCACCTCGTCGGGCAGCTGCCACTTGGCGAAGTGCTCGGCGAGGTGTGCAAGCACCGAGTCCCGTGCCGGGGTGCGGCCCTGGCGGGGCACGACCAGCAGGATCGGCCGCTCGTCCCACTTCGGGTGACGCACGCCGATCGCGGCCGCCATCAGCACGTCCGGGTGGCCGCAGGCGCAGTTCTCGAGGTCGACCGAGCTGATCCATTCGCCACCCGACTTGATCACGTCCTTGGCGCGGTCGGTGATCTGCATGAAGCCATTCGGGTGGATGACGGACACGTCGCCGGTGGCAAACCAGCCGTCCGCGTCGTGTGACGATGACGAATCCTGCCGGAAATAGCCGCTGCACACCCAGGGCCCGCGAACCTTGAGTTCGCCAGCGGACTTTCCGTCCCAGGGCAGCTCGCGCCCGTCGTCGTCGACGACCTTCATCGAGACACCGAAAATGCCGTGGCCGGCGAGCGCGCGGAGCTTGAACTGCTCCTCGAGCGGCAGCGATTCCATCTCCGGCCTCAGCGTGCTGATCGTGCCAAGCGGGCTCATCTCGGTCATGCCCCAGCCCTGCACTACTTTCACGCCGTGTTCGTTGTAGAAGTCGCGGATCATCGACAGCGGCACGGCCGCGCCGCCGACGATCGTGCGCTGCAGTGTCTTGAGTTTCTCGCCTGACTGCCGCAGGTGATTTAGCAGCAGGGTCCAGACGGTCGGCACCCCGGCCGCGAGCGTGACGCCTTCCTCGTTCATCAGCTGGGTCAGCACCGCCGGGTCGCCCATCTTCGGGCCCGGGAACACCAGCTTGGCGCCGGTCATCGGACCGTTGTAGGCGAGCCCCCATGAATTCGCATGGAACATGGGCACCACCGCCAGCACCGAGTCGCGCCCGGACAGGCCCATCGAGTCCGTCATGCAGCCAGCGTAGGCGTGCAGCACGTTCGAGCGGTGGCTGTAGAGCACGCCCTTGGGATGGCCGGTGGTGCCCGAGGTGTAGCACAGCGAGCTGGCACTGTTCTCATCCAGCACCGGCCAGTCGAACTCTTCCGGCTGGTCGGCAATGAAAGTCTCGTAGTCGGGAAGCCGGCCCTTTGCCGCCTCCGGCATCGAGGCCGCGCTGGTCATCACGATCACCCGTTCGACGGTCGGGATCTTGCCCTGCATCGGCGCGAGCAGTGGCAGCAGGGTCGGGTCGATGAAGACCAGCCGGTCCTCGGCGTGGTTCAGGATGTATTCGAGCTGCTCCGGGAACAGCCGCGGATTGACGGTGTGCAGCACGGCGCCCATGCAGGAGACGGCGTAGTAGAGTTCCAGGTGCCGGTGGTCGTTCCAGGCAAGGGTTGCCACCCGGTCCCCGGGCTGGATCCCGGCGGCCGTGAGCGCGTTCGCGAGTTTCCTCGCCCGCCGGAACACGTCCCGGTAGGTAGTGCGGTGCCGCGGGTTGTCGAATGTGACGGATACCACCTCAGCCGAGGGGAAATTGAGATCGGCGAACCGCATGATTTCAGTGATCAGCAGCGGTGAATCCATCATCTGTCCGTGCATTGGCTAGCCCTCTGGACGCGCCGCGCGGCGTCTTGGTAAGTAGTTGCCGGCGGCTGCCGACCACGCGAATGTTCTCACCCACGCGACACGCTTGGAAGCCGTCTTTCAGCCAATCCAGTACCACCGTGTTTTTTGCACCACAGCATAACTTCCCCCCCAAGTCGGGGGGTAAATGGGGATGTACACGGACCCCAATATCGCGATAATCGGACAATGCAGTCGTCCGCGTGGCGACTGATTGAAGGGTTTCTCGATTCCAAAATTACGGGGGCTTCCGATGAGCAAGTTGGTGACCAGTCCGGTCCGGCGCGGTGGTGCGCTCAGGAACAGTGTGCTCGGCATGGCCGTTGCCACTGCGTTGGCATTGCCTCAAGTAGCTGCAGCATACGAGTTCGATCTCGGCAGCGAGGATCTCTCCTTCCGCTGGGACAATACGCTGCGCGTCAACATCCAGGATCGCGTTGGCGGCATCCAGAAGAATATGACTGCCAACCCCAACTACGACGATGGCGATCTCAACTTCAAGCCCGGCAGCATCTTCACTCGCTTCGACATCTACAGCGAGATGGACCTGGTCTGGAAGCCGTCGTGGGGCATGCTCGGCGCGCGCGTGTCGGCTGCCGGCTGGTGGGACCCGGGCTACGACTCGCTCGACAATACGTCGATCCAGACGGCCAACAACCTCAACGGCGGTAACCCGACGCTCAAGTTGTCCGACTACACCAACCGCTACGCCAAGGGCACGTCCGGCGAATTCATGGACTGGTTCGTGTTCAGCAGCTTCACCGTCGGTGACGCGCCGATCAACATCAAGGCCGGCCAGACCACCGTCTACTACGGCGAGTCGCTGTTTGCGTTTGCACACGCCATTTCGTATTCGCAGAACCCGATCGACGTCTGGAAGGCGCTGGCAACGCCGGGCGCCGAGGCGAAGGAGCTCTACCGGCCTCGCGTCGGCTTCAACATCAACTCGCAGATAACGGACACGTTGAACGTCGCCGCGCAGTACTTCTTCAACTGGCAGGATTTCAGCAACCAGGCCTATCGCTATCCCGAGTCTGGCTCGTACCTGACGCTGAACGACGGCTACCTCTATGGCGCCAAGTCGATTATCGCCGCGCCGAACGCGTTCTACGGCTATCCCTCCACGGGCGGTCCGCTGGGCCCGCTGTGCAACTATGCGCCGCTCCCGGGCTCGACCTGCGCGCCCCAGCAGTGGCTGCGCTTGTGGCGCGGCAAGGACATCGAGCCAGAGGAGAACACGGGGAACTACGGTTTCGCCGTGAGATGGGATCCCGAATGGGCAGATGCCACGCTGGGCGCGTACTACCGCCGCACCTACGACATGCAGCCGCAGGTCATGGTGACGCCGGACCTGATACCGGGCTTGCCGAATCAGCCGACATGCGCCGTCTTGCTCACGGGCCTTTACGCCGCCGGCCAGTGTCTGCAGAACTCGGTCGAGGCGTATTACCCGCTGACTGCCCCGGTTCCGCCGTACACACCGTTGACACTGAACCAGAACGGCGTGGACTTCATCAATAAGGGCCGCATCGGCACCTACAACGTAGCCTACGGCAGCGGCATCGATATCATCGGCCTCAGCCTGTCGAAGAACATCGGCGGCCTGGCCCTTGGCGCCGAGTTGAGCTACCGCTCCGACATGCCGTTGCTCAGCGAGCCGGTCACGGTGCTGCCTGCGGCGTTGAGGGAGGCTGGCATCCCGTTGCGTCCGGGCGCGATCTGGTCCGACAGGCTGCCGAAGCACGACACCCCGGGGGCCAAGGGCGACACGATGCACGGCCTCTTGAACCTGCTGGGCCTGGTGGGCGAAACCCCGATGTTCGACTCGGCGAGCTGGGCCGCGGAACTGAGCTGGATGACGTACCTGAACGTCACCCAGAACGAGGCCGTGTTCAAGGGTCGTTCGGCGAAGCCGGGCTACTGGAGCGCGTACAAGTTGCTTGACCAGGTGGACAAGAACTACTTTGGCCTGAACATCAATTTCACGCCAACCTGGTACCAGGTGCTGCCGGGCATGGACATGCTGATGCCGCTGTCCTGGTCGCAAGGCATCTCGGGCAACTCTGCCATCTCCGCCGGTGGCCAGGAAGGCGGCGGTACGTTCGGTATAGGCGTCGCGGCGGACTTCTACCAGAAGTACCGCTTCGACCTGAAGTACGTAGGCTTCTATGGCGACATCCAGTCATGCAATAACGCGGCCAGCACTACCCCGGCCGTCGGGGTCTGCTCGGGCCTTTCCGGAAGTGACATGGCTGTGGCGAACGGCACCAGCGCCACGCTGCGCGACCGCGCGTTCATCGCGCTCACGTTCAAGACGACCTTCTGACGAGGAAATCGAAACATGATTCGCAAGACACTGATTGCCGCGACTCTCGCGGTCCTGAGCGCCTCGGCGCTGGCGGCGGTTTCGCCTGATGAAGCGGCCCAGCTCGGAAAGAGCCTGACCCCGATCGGCGCCGAAAAGGCCGGTAACAAGGAAGGCACGATCCCGGAGTGGACCGGCGGCCTGAAGCAGATGCCGGCAGGCTTCAAGCCGGGCGATGGCTTCCGGGTGGATCCCTACGCGGCCGACAAGCCGCGGTTGGTGATCACGGGCGCCAATGCCGACCAGTACAAGGCGCAGCTCACGGCCGTCACCTACACGCTGCTGAAGCGCTTCCCGGACTATCGCGTGGATGTGTACCCGACGCATCGTCCGGTGCACTACCCGGACAAGATCGTCCAGAACACCATCAAGAACGCGACTGGTGCGAAGTCGGTCAATGACGGCCTCGGCATGGAAGGTGCGCTGCCCGGCTACCCGTTCCCGATCCCGAAGACCGGCAACGAGGTGATGTGGAATCACATCATGCGTTACGCGGGCACGGCCACCATCTGCAAGTACGATGCGTTCAACGTCGATTCCTCAGGCCGGGCCACGCTGGCGGCCACGGGCTACAGCACGCAGGAATTCCCGATCTTCGTTCCGGAGAACATGGACACGGTGATCAAGGGCGACAGCCCGATCTGGTACATCAAGCAGGAGTATTCGGCTCCGGCTCGTCGTGCCGGTGAGTCGCTGATGGTCATCGACTACGCAAACCCGCTGGTGCAGGGCCGTAAGGCCTGGCAGTACCTGCCGGGCCAGCGCCGCGTGAAGCTCGCCCCGGACATCTGCTGCGACACCCCGAACCCGGGCACGGCTGGCGCCGCGACCTACGACGACGCATTCGTCTTCAACGGCCCGCAGGACCGGTTCGACATGAAACTGGTCGGCAAGCGCGAAATGCTGGTCCCGTACAACGTGTACAAGCCAATCGCCAAGCAGACCACCGAAAAGGAAATGGCGACGGCGAAATACATGAACCCGGACATGATTCGCTGGGAGCTGCATCGCGTCTGGGTCGTCGAAGCGACCCTGAAGCCCGGCAAGCGCCACATCTACCACAAGCGCATTTTCTACTTCGACGAGGACAGCTGGCTCGCGCTGGCTTCCGACCAGTACGATGCGCGCGGCGAGCTGTTCAAGGGCACGTATTCCTACCCGGCGTTCTCGTACGACGCACTGGTGCTGAACACTTCACTGCAATCGACCGTGGACCTCAACGCCGGCCTCTACGCGTCGCAGGGCAACTGCGGCCAGTACTGGGGCATCAAGTACGTGGGTGCTTTCCCGTCATCCGCCTGGAAGCCGGACGCACTGGCGGGTGCCGGCATTCGCTGATGACATGATGGCGCCCGGCTCGCACGCCGGGCGCCTTTTCCACGCGGCCGGATCGGTTCTCAAGCCGGCCGGGAGTTGACGAGTCGGGGACGGGGAAGACGATGCTCAGTCGACATGCGGCTATTGCGGCCGTCGCAGCCGCGATTTTTCTAGGCAACGCGGGGCTGGCCGCGCAGGAGAGCACGGGCGACGGCGCCAGGCTCCCGGCCAACGACGTCCTGAATCGGCCAGCGATGGAATCCGCGCTGGCCGCCAAGCGGCTGCTGGTCGGCATGGCGAGGGCCGGCGACAAGTTCGTCGCGGTCGGGCCGCGCGGTCATATCGTGGTTACCGCCGACGGTGGCCAGAGCTGGACCCAGGGCAAGGTGCCTGTCAGCTCCGATCTCACGGCCGTCTGGTTCGCGAACGCGACGCACGGCTGGGCCGTGGGCCACGACGGTGTGGTGCTGGCATCCACCGATGGCGGCGCGACCTGGACCAAGCAGCTCGATGGCCTGATGGTCAACGACATGGTGTTGAAGGACATCCAGGCCAAGCTGGCCGCGGATCCGGAGTCCGAGCATCTCCAGTCGCTGGACGGCGAGGCCAAGCGCAACGTGGAGATGGGCGCCGACAAGCCGTTCCTCGACGTATGGTTCGAGAACGAGACCACGGGCTTCGTGGTTGGCGCCTACAACCTGATTTTGGTCACGAACGACGGCGGCAGCACCTGGCAGTCCTGGTTCGACCGGGTGCCGAATCCGCAGTTCATGAACCTCTACTCGATCCGTCCGGCCGCCGGCGAAGTATTCATGTCCGGCGAGCAGGGGACGTTTTTCAGGCTGGACCGCGAGGCGATGAGGTTCGTCGCGGTGCCGGTGGATTACGCGGGCAGCCTGTTCGGCGTGGTCGACGCCGGGGACGCCGTCCTGACATTCGGGCTCAAGGGCAAACTGTTCCGAAGCGCAGATGCGGGGGCAACCTGGCAGAAGATGGAGAGCCATTTGAGGAGTACGATCGTGGCCGGTGCAACGCTCGGTCCGGGCGTGGTGGTGATCGCCGACAATTCCGGCCGCCTGGCCATGAGCAAGGACGGTGGCCTGACGTTTGCCGCAGTCGATATGCCGAAGACGATTCCGCTGACCGACATCATCAATGCCGGCGACGGGAAGCTCGGCCTGACCGGGCCCTTCGGCGCCCTGATCGTCTCGCCCGGCGCCGCGCCGCAGCCCTGACCCACGCTTACTCCAGGACGACACGATGGCAGCACCGACCACAAACATCGAAGCGATGCCGGTCGTACACGACCTCAAGGACTTCGATCTCAATTCCGGCATCAAGCTCGAACGCCTGATTTTCAACAACCGTCTGTTCGTGATGCTGGCCTGCCTGGTGGTGACACTGGTGCTGGGTTATTCGGCAGTGAGCGTGAGCCTTAACGCCAGCTACGCGAAGATGCTCCCGATCGGCCACCCGTATATCCAGAATTTCCTGGCGAACCAGAGCCAGCTGCGCGGCCTTGGCAACACGCTGCGTATCGTGGTCGAGAACACCCAGGGTGATATCTTCGATCCCGAGTACCTCGAGACACTTAAGAACGTCAACGACGAGGTCTACCTTACGCCAGGCGTGGACCGGGCCTGGGTCAAGTCCATATGGATGCCCGTTGTCCGTTACAACGAGGTCACCGAGGAAGGCTTCGCGGGCGGGCCGGTGATGCCCACCACCTACGATGGATCGCCGGAAAGCGTCGAAACACTGAAGCTGAACATCGCGAAGGCGGGGCTGGTCGGCAGCCTGGTCGCTAATGACTTCAAGTCGGCGATGATCATCGTGCCGCTGCTCGATCGCGACTCGGCGACCGGCGAGCCGATCGACTACTGGGAGCTGTCCCGGGCGATCGAAAAGAACGTTCGCGGCCAGTACGAGACTGCAGACGGCAAGTACAAGGTGCGGGTCATCGGGTTTGCGAAGCTGATCGGATCGCTGCTCGACGGCATCCTGCAGGTCATGATGTATTTCGGCGTCGCGATCCTGATCGCGGCGGCAATCCTTTTTTCGTTCACGCGCTGCGTTCGCAGTACGTCCGTGGTGCTGCTGTGCTCGCTTATCGCCGTCATCTGGCAGATAGGCATACTGCACCTGCTGGGGCTGGGGCTCGATCCATTCTCAGTGCTGGTGCCGTTCCTGATCTTCGCGATCGGCGTGTCGCACGGCGCGCAGAAGATGAACGGCATCCAGCAGGACGTGGGTCGGGGCACGGTCACGCTGGTCGCGGCAAGGTACACGTTCCGGCGCCTGTTCGTGGCGGGCGTGACGGCGCTGCTGAACGGCGCGGCGGGATTTGCCGTGCTGCTGCTGATCCCGATTCCTGCGATCCGCGAGCTCGCGATCGCCGCCACGATCGGCGTCTGCATACTGCTCTTTACCAACCTCATCCTGCTGCCGGTGATCCTGTCGGTCACGGGCGTCAGCAAGAAGGCCGCGATGCGCAGCCTGAAGCAGGAGGAGCAGGGTGTCGGCACCAAGGGCGTCTGGTCCTTCTTCAACCACTTCGCGACGAGTCGTGCATGGGCGGCGACCGCCATCGTCGTGGCGCTGTTGCTGGGCGTCGCGGGACACTTCGTCTCGAAGGGCCTGCAGATCGGCGACCTCGATCCGGGTGCGCCAGAGCTGCGCGCGAATTCGCGGTACAACATCGACAATGCGTTCATCACCTCGCACTTCTCGCTGTCGTCGGACGTGTTCGCGGTGATCGTCAAGACACCGGTCGAGGCCTGCACGCGCTACGCGACGCTGCAGCAGGCCGACAGGCTCGCCTGGCAGCTGCAGCAGCTTCCCGAGGTGCAGGCCACTGTGTCGCTTGCGGACGTGGTCAAGCAGGTCACCGCCGCGACCTTCGAGGGGACGGCCAAGTGGTACACGCTGTCGCGTAACCAGGACGTGCTGAATTACGGCGCGCAGCAGGCGATCCAGAACACGCCGGACCTGACCAATGTCGAGTGTTCGGTCATGCCGGTGATCGCCTACCTGAAGGATCACAAGGCCGCGACGCTGGAGACTGTCTCGCAGACCGTCGAGAAGTTCATCGCCGACAACCCGGTTGCGGACGTGGAGCTTCTGCCGGCCGCCGGCATTGCCGGCATCGAGGCGGCGGTCAACCAGGTCGTGCGCGAGGCGTGGCTGAAGATGCTGATGTACATCTACGGCACCGTATCGATCCTGTGCCTGATCGCGTTCCGCAGCTGGCGCGCGGTGCTGGTCGCACTGCTGCCGCTGGCGCTCACGTCGGTGCTCTGCGAGGCGTTGATGGTGGTGCTCGGGAATCGGCGTCAAGGTGGCGACGCTGCCGGTGATCGCGCTCGGCGTAGGCATCGGCGTGGACTACGCGCTGTACCTGCTCTCGGTGCAGTTGCACGGCCAGCGCGACGGCATGTCGCTGCCGGACGCTTATCGCGCCGCGCTGGGCTTCACTGGCCGGATCGTCGCGCTGGTGGGCTTCACGCTGGCCGCGGGCGTCATCACCTGGGCTTGGTCGCCGATCAAGTTCCAGGCCGACATGGGCATCCTGCTCGCCTTCATGTTCCTGTGGAACATGCTGGGTGCACTGATACTGATTCCGGCGCTTTCTTACTTCCTGCTGCCGACCTCGGCGGTGCACAAGAAGGCGGCGGCAAAAGCCTGACGGGCGCGCGGCCGGCTGTCGGCCGCGCGACTTCCCGGCCGGTAGTCATCCAATAACGACAAGAAACGCCGCCCAAGCGGCTCATCGAGAGTGACCAGAGCGCTGGGGTGCTCCGCGCGAGCGATCGCCGGAGCACCTCGATTTTATTGCACGCGACGCGGCTTGCGCGCCCGTCCCGGTGCAGGCAACTCCGCGTGCAGCCGATCCACTGCCTCGCCAACGTACCCAGCAAGCTTTCCCACGTCCGGGATCGCCTCGCGCTGGGCCATCAGTGTCACGTGGAGCTGGTTCACGTATGTCGTCACCGTGACGTTCAGCACCTGCTGGTGCCCGACCACTGACACCGGCAGCGCGAGTTCGACAAGTGCGCCGTTGAAGTACACGCGCCGGTCCAGCCCCGCCGGATTGGAAATCACGACATTGGCCAGCAGCGGCGATTGCTCGAGTCCCAGCGCCTCGAAAGTGCTCGCGGCCGTGTGCCCGAGGATAGAGTAGAGCGCGAGGCTGTTGGCGCACACGGCGCGGACCTGGTGCTTCATCTCGCGGGTTTCGTGGATGATTTCAGCCAGCCGGTCCTTCGCGGATGATCCCGGCTTGCCCATCGGCACCTGCAGGATCGTGATGCGGTTGCCGGCGCCGCCGTGATCGGCAAGCGCGACCGGGATGTCGGCGACCAGCGGACGGTCGGGCGGCGTCGCGCGTTCTTCCAGGTATCGGTTCAAGGCGACGTCGACCGCTGCCAGCATTACGTCGTTGACCTTGCCCTTGCCGCGGCGGGCTATCGAGCGGGCGCGGGCGAGCGGGAACGTGCAGTGTGCCAGCACCCGGTGCGGAGACGGAGCCGTGCGCAATACATTCGGTGTCTCAATGAAAGGAACTGCCAGTCCATGCCCACGTCCGAGCCTGCGCTGGGACTGGCCATAGACGATGCGAGCCAGGTCGCTGAGCACGGATCCGGCCTCACGCGCCAGGCCGAAGAGACCTTCCACCGAAATCGAGTCGCCGGAAGCCGCAGTGCTCCCCGGCCTGCGGCTGGCCGTCGACTCGGCCCGCAAGCCTTCCCAGATGGCGCGCGGTTTGCCGGCCGCCTTGGTCGTCGTCACCATGCCCGTGACGATGCGGATGAACCCGATACCGTCGATGAGACCGTGGTGCGTCTTGAAGTAGAGCGCAACACGGCCTTCCGGCAGGCCGGTGAACACGTGCATCTGCCAGAGCGGTTCGTCGCGCGGCAGCAGGCGCACATGGATCGCGCAGATCTTGCTGAACAACTGGTCGAGATCACTGCCACGCGGCAGTCGGTGCCGGTGCACTTGCCGGCTCGCATCCATCTGCTCGTCGGTCTCGAGTGACAGCAGCGGCCGGAATGGCCCGGGCTTCAGCCGGGCATTGAACGGCGGGCCGACGGGACACTCGAGCATCCGCGCGACGAGGCGATCGGCAAACCGGCCCGGCGTGCTGCCGGTCGACGGCAGCACGAACAATACGCCCACATTCATGGGCCTCTCGGGCGTTTCGAGCAGGAAGAATGCCTGGTCGATCGGCGACAGGCTGGTCATGGGGCCATCCTACGCCGGCCCGGCGGCGGCGCCATTTCGAAATTGGCTAGCTGCAGTGCAGCATGCGACGAGACCCGTTCAGAGCATGGACTTGATGAGCTTGAACTCGTGCTCGAGCTTCTGCCTGGTCTCCTCGCCGGCAAACGACGCGATCAGGCCGCCGAGCAGCGGAATGCCGCAGGTCACGTCGAAATTCCACTCCACGCTGCAGCCGCCTTTCTCCGGCTGCACAGACTTGGTGCCGACGATCTTCACCGGCACGCCCTTGATCTCGACCACGATGTCCGCAGCGTGGCCGTCACCGTCGGCGGACCAGACCTCGGTATGGCTCACGTCGTTCACGCTCGGCACGATCCGGCGTATCGCGGCAGGCGGATTCGCCGGTTCGCTGCGCGAGATCTTCAGCTTTACGTTGGGCGCCCGGCCCTCGCGCTTGATCTTCACATCGCTGCCGCCAAGGCCCGCATAGATGGCTTCCTGGCTCTTCTGCTCGGTGCAGAGCTTGAAGACGGAGGCGACGTCGGCCTTGAGGCTGTGCTTCACGTGGACTTTCATGTTCTCGGCTCCCCGGCGGATCCCGCGGACGCGGGTGCGTCGCCGGATTCTAGTTCGGCGCGCATCCGCCGCGCCATGACTTGGGAATAAAGGCCCGGCGCCGCCCGGCTCAGGTACCAGGCCAGGCGCGACGTGCGGCCCACGAGCACCAGGCGCCGTCCGCGTTCGGCCGCCGTGAAGATCATGCCGGCGGCTCGTTCCGCCGCAAGCGGCCTTCCGACGGTCACCTGTGCGTGCCGGACGGGTTGCCCGTCACCGCCGATGGCATTGCGGCCGATGCCGGTCGCGATGAACGACGGGCAGGCCAGCATCACGCTGACGCCTCGCGGCTGCAGTTCGGCACGCAGGCTGTCGAAGAAGCCGTGCATCGCGTGCTTGCTGGCCGAGTACCCGGTTCGCGCGACCAGCGGCGTGAAGCCGGCGACGCTGGAGACCGCGATCACCAGGCCGCGGCTCGCGAGCAGGTGGGGCAGGGCGGCCGCGGTGCAATTGACCGCACCGAAGAAATTGACTTCCATCACGCGCCGGATTACGTCCGGGCCCGTAACTTCGAAGGCGCTGCGATGACTCAGGCCCGCGTTCGCGACCAGCACGTCCAGCGAACCGAACCGGGCCACGGCCGCAGCCACCGATTGCGCACACGCGTCGGCGTCGGTCACGTCGCAGGTGAGGGCGAGGCACTCCGCTCCACGGGATTCGAGCAGGGAGCGTGTCGCATCGAGGCCGGCCGGGTCGCGATCGAGCGCCGCGATGCGCGCACCCGCTGCCGCGAAGCGCAGTGCCAGCGCGCGCCCGAGGCCGCCGCCCGCCCCGGTGATCATCACAACCGCGCCGGCGAAGGAACGCCTGGCCACGATCAGCCGCGGCCCAGGCCGCGGGACCTGCAGAACAGGTCGAACACTTCTGCGGAGGTGAGTTTCGGAACGTAGCCGAACACTTCCTTGAGCCGCCGGTTGTCCAGCACCGGGCGGTAGCGCAGGAAATCCACCTGCTCCGGGCCGTAGCGCGACAGTCCCAGCGGGTGCAGCACGGCGAGCACGGCGCGCAGCAGGTTCGGTGGCAGGTTGATGCAAGGCTTGCGGAGTCGCGCGGCGATCTGCCGGATGCCGAGCGCGCCGTCGCCGGCGACGTTGTAGATGCCGGCCGGTCCCGAAAAGATTGCGTGCTCGATCGCCCCGACCACGTCCTGGTCCCAGATGAACACGAATGGACTCGCGGAACCCTTGATCGCTATCAGCCGCGGCCGCTCGAACAGCGCCGTGATCTGGTTGCGCGTGTTCTCGCCGAGGATCGTGCCTACCCGGAACACGACCTGTTCCAGCTCCGGGTGCGTGCGCCGGAAATCCTCCAGCATTTCCTCGACAATTCGCTTGTGATGCGAATAAGCGAAAGCCTCGTTGCCCCGGACCGGGTCGTCTTCGGTGAGCCATTCGGGATTGTCGGCGTGGTAGCCGTAGGCCGCGCCGCTCGAGGTCACCACGATCCTGCGGACGCCGGTCGCCACGCAGGCCTCGAGAACGTTGTTCGTGCCTATCACGTCCACCGAATATTCGAGTTCGCGGTTCGACTTCGGCCCAGGTGTCACGATGGCCGCAAGATGGACGACCGTGTCGATCGCATGCTGTCGCAGCGTGTTGGCGAGCGCCCGATCGCGCACGTCCATCGCGACATACTCGACGCCGGGCAGGCGATTCGCCTCCGGCGCCTCGCGGATGTCGGTGGCGACGATGCACTCGATGTCGAACTCGCTGGCCTGCGACCGGCCGGCGTCCTCCGGTGGCGAAGCAGGCGGCAGCCGATCGACCTGCCATCGAGCCGACAGTTTCGCGGCAAGCGATTCGAGCAGCGTGCTGCCGAGATAGCCGGCCGCGCCGGTCACCAGCACGCGGTGCCCGCTCACTGGGCCCACCTTCCGGCCGGCGGCCGCCGGCGCCACCACGCGGCCAGCGTGGTTCCGGCCAGCAGGTGCCAGATGCCCCACCAGGCCGCAACGATCGCCATCCCGCCCAGGCCACCGAAGAAATTGAATACCAGCGCGAGGCCGAACCCCGAATTTTGTATGCCCACCTCGAAGGACACGGCGCGGCGGTCAGCCTCGGGCAGGCGTGCGAGCTTTGCCGTGTAGTAGCCCACGACTAGCGCGAGCGCATTCAGCAGGAAAACGAAGACCGCAACCCGCGGCACGTACTCGACGAAGAACTCCGCGTTGGCCACCAGGGCTCCCAGCACGAACGCGGCGAAAAAGAGCAGCGACAAGATCCGGAATGCCCGGCGCGAACGAGCGGCAAAGCGTGGGTAGCGGTGCGCGACGCCCATGCCCAGCACGGTCGGGATTGCGAGCAGCACGACGATCGTGCCGAGCACCTGCCAGGGGCTCAGCGCGACCTGCTGCAGGATGGGCCGGGTGTCTGGATTGAGCCCGCCCCAGAACGCGAGGTTGAACGGCGTGAACAGCACCGAGCCCAGCATCGAGAAGGCCGCGATCGTGACCGACAGCGCAGGGTTGCCGTGCGCGTAGTTGACCAGGAAGTTCGAGATGTTGCCGCTCGGGCAGGAGGCCACCAGGATCATGCCGAGCGCGATGCTCGGCGCCGGTTTCAACAGCATCGTGAGCAGGAACGCCACCGCAGGCAGCAGCACCGAGTGAGCAGCAAGCCCGATCAGCGTCCCCTTCGGTGCGGAGACGATGCCCTTGAAGTCCTCGAACCTCATGTCGAGTGCGACGCCGAACAGCACGAACGCCAGGATCGAATCCAGCGCGATCAGCGAGCCCGGCGTGAAATGCAGGTGAACGGCGTCGATCGCGTTCATCGACCCTTCGGTTCCTGGTGCATGTCCTTGAAGTGGATCAGGCCAGGTGCCCACATGTGCTTAACCGGGTCGACGTCGACGTGGATCACGGCCGGGCCGCCGCTCGCAAGCGACCGCTCGAGCGCGGGACCGAGTTCGCGCGGATCGGCGACGCGCTCGCCGTGAGCTCCCATCGAACGGCCGAGCATGTCGAAGCGGATTTCACCGAGGTCGGCCTTGATGGTCTCGTCGGGGCCCAGCGACTTCATCACCAGCGTCTTCAGCGGCTTCAGCGCGAGCTGCTGGGTCATCTTCACCATGCCCCACTGCTTGTCGCACAGCACGACGTAGACGACGCGCAGGCCGTTGCGTACCGCGGTCTCGACTTCCTGCGGATGGAAGCCCATCGCGCCGTCGCCGATGATGCAGCACACGGGCTGGTCGGGCCGCGCCACGGCGGCGCCGAGCGCCTGCGCCACGCCGGCGCCGAGCATGCCGAACTTGAAGGTCGAGAGTATGGTGTTCGGCACGCGCATCTCGTGGAACATCATCGCCCACACCGCCGTGTTGCCGCCGTCGGCGACCAGCACGGATCCTTCGGGGAAGGCGAGCTGGCAGGCGTGCGCCACGTGCGCCGAGTTCATCGGCGCCAGCATGTCCGAGAGCTTCCTGTCGAGCTTGGCGCGCTCGTCCGCAACGGTCGCGCGGTACTTCGCGACCTTGCGGCGGCGCGCATCGACGTTCATGCGCCCGGTGCGCGACGCCAGTTCGTCGGCCAGCGCGGCAAGGAACAGCTTCGCGTCGGCGAGCACCGCAATCTCCGCGGGCTTGTTGGCGCCGAGCACGTTGCCGTCCACGTCCACCTGGATCATCTTCTGCTCGGACGGGTGCCGCCAGTACGGGGCCTTGCCCCACCAGTCGGTCTCGCCCAGGCGGGAGCCCACGACCAGCACCAGGTCGGAGTCGTTGCGCACCTCGTGGTTCAGCTTCACGTAGGGCATCGGGATCGCGACGTCGCAGGTCTCGGGCAGCACGCCGCGCGCCGCCCAGCTGGTGGTCACCGGTGCGTGCAGGATTTCGGCAACCTTTCGCAATTCGTCGAAGGCGCCCGCGTGGATCACGCCGCTGCCCGCGTGGATCATCGGCAGTTCCGCGGCTGCGAGCAGGTCGGCCGCACGCTCGACCTGGCCCGGCGACGGCTCGACCGGCTCGGTGCGTCGGTACTGGTGCGGCTGCCAGGTCGGCACCTCGGCCTTCACCTTTCCGTTCATGATGGTCTCCGGCACGTCGAGATGCACGACGCCGGGCCGTCCTTCGAAACAATGGCGCAACGCGGTGCGCCCGAGTTCGGCGACACGGTCGAACGACACCACCGAATGGCTCCACTTCGACAGGTGCTTGATCGCGCCCACCTGGTCGAAGGCCTGGTACGCGCCGCCACGGTCCGGATAGACGATCTGCGGCCGCCGGCAACTGGTGATCGCGAGCACGCGGTTGCCTTCGGCATTCTCCACGGCGAGACCGGGCAGCAGGTTGGCGACGCCGGGCCCGTTACTGGCCATGCAGACACCAAGGCGCCCCGTCAGCCGCGCATAGGCGCCCGCCATGTGCGCGGCGCTGGTCTCGTGCCGCGGGGTCACGATCTCGATGCCGAGTCGGTGCAGGCTCGAGTAGAAGCCAAAATAGGTGCCGTCGATGATGCCGAAGACCTTCTCCACGCCCTCCGCCTGGAGCATGCGTGCAAGGACTTCGCCGCCGCTGGTTTCCGTCATGGTCTCCCCCGGGAATCGCCTGTCGAACAAGGCATGAATTGTCCCGAAACTATACGCCGGTGAGTCCACGGGTATGCATGCGTGCTGCGCTGACAGTAGACTGCCGCGGTTTCCCACGATGGACATTTCGCATGCCTCGCGTTCTCGAAGCAGCCGAGCGGGTGATGAAGGGCGGCCAGGTCGTCCGGTGACCGGCACGGCCCTGCACTGGCTGCCGATCGTAGCCGCGATCGCGGCCTCCGGCGCAGTAGGTGGGCTGCTCGCCGGGCTGCTCGGTGTCGGTGGCGGAATCGTGATCGTCCCGGTGCTCGACGCCGCCCTCGAGTTCGCGGGCGTGCCATCGGGTGCGGCGCTGCACGTTGCGGTCGCGACATCGATGGCCACGATAATTTCCACGGCGCTGTCGTCTTCGCGATCGCACGCGAAGCGGGGTTCCGTGGACCATGCGCTGATGAAGCGCTGGGCGGTGCCGATCGTGCTCGGCTCGCTGGCGGGCTCGGTGGCCGCGGCGCACCTGGATGCGCGCGTCCTCGCGGCCGTGTTTGGCTGCGTCGCGCTGGCGGCCGCACTGAAGATGCTGCTGCCGCTGGACCACGTCGTGCTGCGCGGCTCGGTTCCCGGAGGTATCGGCGGAGCGTCGATCCCGGCGGCGATCGGTGCGGTGTCCGCGATGATGGGGATTGGTGGCGGGACGCTGAGCGTGCCGACCATGACGCTCTGTGGTGTGCCAGTGCACATGGCCGTCGGCACCTCGGCCCTGGTGGGACTCTGGATCAGCGTACCGGCGACCGTCGGTTACCTGCTGGCACCGGCTGCAGACGCGGCCGGACTGCCGTTCACCATCGGATACGTGAGCCTGCTGGGGCTCGCGATCATCGCGCCCGTGTCCTGGGCGGTCGCGCCGCTCGGCGCCAGGCTTGCGCACTCGCTCGACCGCCGCAGGCTTTCGGCGGCGTTCGGCCTGTTCCTGGTCCTGGTGGCTGCCAGGATGCTGTACCGGGCGTTCGGCTGAGCCGGCCTTGCGCTGTGGCGTGGCGGACGCCATTCTTGCCGCGCCCGGCCGCAAGGTCCCTTGATGTCCGTCGGCACGAACGGGGGAGAATCGGATGAGAACCACCACTGCGTTGACGCTCGTACTGGTGCTTGCGGGCGCGTTGCCTGCAGCGGGAGATGATTTCGCCCCGAGCGAGGCGTCGCAGGCAGCCATCGCGGCCGCAATCGCGAGTCCCGATCGCCCGAAATCGGACCTCGAGCAGGACGCACGGCGCAAGCCCCGGCAGGTACTCGAATTCACGGGCGTCAGCCCCGGGATGCACGTGATCGACGTGTTCTCGGCCGGCGGCTACTACACCGAACTGCTCGCCCGCACGGTCGGTGCGACGGGCCAGGTCATCGCCTACAACAATCCGCCCTATGCAAGCTTCGCGGCCAAGGCGATCGCCGAGCGCTATGCCGGCGACCGCCTGCCGAACGTCAAGCAGGTGACGAGCACGATCCAGGACCTCGAGCTCGTGCCCGCGAGCCTCGATCTGGCGCTGTTCGTGATGTCCTACCATGACCTTTACTGGCGGCCTGACGACGGATCATGGCCCGCGACGGACCCGATGCTGCTGCTCGCCAAGCTGCATGCGGCGCTGAAGCCCGGCGGAGTCGTCGTGGTCGAGGACCACGTGGCGAATCCCGGCGGTGACCCGAGCCAGGTGGTGACGGATCTGCATCGAATCGACCCGTCCGTCGTGAAGAGCGACTTCAAGAAGGCCGGGTTCGTGTTTGAAGGCCAGGACGACGTGCTGGCAAACCCGGCCGACGATCATACGAAACTCGTCTTCGACGAGGCCGTGCACGGCAGGACCGACCGGTTCCTGTTCCGGTTCAGGAAGCCTGCAAAGTAGTCCACGACCGGGCGGGTCGTAGAAATGACGCAGCGAACCAGGCGCGATGTGCTGCGCCTCGCGATGTGGTCGGGCCCGCGCAATATCTCGACCGCGTTCATGCGTTCATGGGGCAATCGCGAGGACACGCTTGTCGTCGACGAGCCGTTCTACGCGCATTATCTCGAGCACACCGGCCTCGACCACCCCGGGCGCGAGGAAATCATCGCGACCCACGAGTGCGACTGGCGACGGGTCGTGGACGCGCTGTCAGCCCGGCTGCCCGAGGGAGTGCGCATCCTCTACCAGAAGCAGATGGCGCATCACCTGCTGCCGCACATGGGTCGCGAGTGGCTCGCAACGATGACACATGCGTTCCTTGTCCGGGATCCGCGACCGATGCTTGCGTCGCTGGGCGAGAAGCTCGGCGAGTTCGACCTGCTTGAAACAGGCCTGCCGCAGCAGGTCGAGATCTTCGATCACGTGGTACGCACTCGCGGCTATGTCCCGCCGGTGGTGGACGCTGCCGACATCCTCGCGGCGCCGGAGCCGATATTGCGGGGGCTGTGCGCGGCCCTCGACGTCCCGTTCTCGCAGCGGATGCTGTCCTGGCCGGCCGGTCCCCGCGCGACCGATGGCGTCTGGGCGAAGCACTGGTACGACCGGGTGATACGCACGACGAGCTTCGAGTTGCCGGCGGACGCCGGGCAGCGGCCACTCACGGGGCGGCTCGCTGAAATGGAAGCACTGTGCCGGCCGATGTACGACAAGCTGCGCGAGCATCGCCTGCGCGCATGAGGACAGGAACTTGCTGCAGAAATTCGACGAGCGAAACCGTAATCTGATCGTCAACGTGAGCGGGCGCCTGGTCGCCCGCGACGAGGCCGGGGTGAGCCCGTTCGATTCCGTCGTGCAGGGCGGCGATGCGGTGTGGGAGGGCCTGCGCCTGTATCGCGGGCGAATATTCCGGCTCGACCAGCACCTGGACCGGCTGGTGAACTCGGCAAAGGCGCTTGCCTTTTCGGAGATCCCGTCGCGCGACTCGATCGCGAACGAGATTCGCCGCACGCTCGAGGCGAACGGGATGCACGATGGGGTGCACATCCGCCTCACGCTTACGCGCGGCGTAAAGGTCACCTCCGGCATGGATCCGCGCCTCAACCAGTCCGGCCCCACGCTGATCGTGATCGCGGAGCACAAGCCGCCGGTCTACGGGCCGCAGGGCCTGCACCTCGTGACCAGCAGCGTGCGCCGTTTTCCGCCCGACTGCCTCGACCCGAAGATTCACCACAACAACCTGATCCAGTCGATCCTGGCCAAGATCGAGGCGAACGTCGCCGGTGCGGACGACGCGCTGATGCTCGACATGCGCGGGTTCGTCGCCGAGACCAACGCGACGCACGTGTTCATCGTCGAGGGGGGCGTGCTTCGCACGCCGAGGCTCGTGGCCTGCCCCGAGGGCATCACGCGCGCCGCAGTCCTCGACATCTGCCGCGCCCGGGCCGTCGAGTTCGAGGAGTGCGACCTCACGCTCGCGCAGGTCTATCGTGCCGAGGAGGCGTTCTGCTCCGGCACCATGGGTGAGCTGGCGCCGGTGACTCGCGTGGACGGGCGCGTGATCGGCGACGGACAGCCCGGGCCCGTGACGCGCCAGCTCGGCGAGTGGTTCCGGGAACTCACGGCCCGCGAGGGCACCGTGGTAGTCGAGGCGCCGCCGGACGGCCGCTAGCGGAGAGCCTGTCCGTGGCTGGGCCGGGCGCCGGCCAGAAGGCTAGCCGATGGCGACCAGCCAGCGGTCGCGCGGTCAGCCGCGCCCAGTCACCCGGGCTCGCGAAAAGCCGATATCTCGCCCGGATGACTGGGCACGCCCGACCCCGGGACACGTGTCGGGCAGGTCCGGTGGCGGACAGGATCAAGGTGCGGCGGGTCCAATGTCAGGCAGGCCCAGTGTCCGGATCCGTCCGGGCGAGATATCGGCTTGTCGCGAGCCCGGACGGATCCGGACGATGGACCTGCCAAGTGCCGCCCCACGGTTGGCCCGTCGGTCCTGTCCGCCGCACCGTGCCGCGTCAGTGCGCGAGCCCGGCGCCGGTCGTCAGGTACACCGCGAAGGTCCCCAGCCAGTGACCACCCTCGTAGTGCTCGCCGGTGACCGCTGGCAGCGACGCCTGCGCGTGCACGCGCGCGGCCGCGAGCAGTGACGGCCGCCGCCGGTCGTTCGGCGGCAGGCCGCTCGCGATTCCCTCCAGCATCCACGCCCTGCTCAGGTTGAGCCCGTCCAGGTGTGCAAGCTTCGGGTCGCTGCGATCGGTCACGACGCCCGGCGCGAGCCAGTCGGCACGACCATCGGTTGGAATGCCGGGCAGGAAACCCGTGAGCCAGCGTGAATATTCGGGCGGCGGCAGGATGCGGCGCATGAAGTCCGCTTCGCCGAGGCACGGCGAGAGGAAATCCTCGCCCGATGGCTCATAGCTGATCGGGCAATTGCGGTCCGCGAAGTAGTACGCGAGCGCGCGCTCGCGCAGCAGCGCTGCAACTGCCGTGTCACCAGCCACTGCGGACCAGTCCGACAGCAGGCCGAACGCAAACGCGGTCTGGCTGTGCTCCCCGACACGGATCGGGTAGTGCAGCTTCGGCAACCAGTCCGTGAAGCGCTGCGCGGCTTCCTTCGTGAGCGGCGCGAGCGCCGCGCGCCATTCGCGCGCCTGCGCGTCGTCCCAGGTCTCCAGTTCGCTCGCGAGTTGGAGCAGCCACGCCAGGCCATACGGGCGCTCGAAGGAGGCGCGACCGGGACCACGCAGGTACTCGACCTCGACCGCGATGTTCGCCGGCGCCAGCGATTGCGCCAGTGCCGCGCGCGCGTCCGCCGCGAAATCCGCCTGCGGGTAGAGTTTCGCGAGCCGGGCCAGCAGCCAGTGCCCGTGCACCGACGAATGCCAGTCATAGCAGCCGAAGAACGCGGGCGTGAGTTCACGCGGCGGCCTGGCGTCGGCGTCCGACTGCATCACCTGCGCGATCTTGTTCGGATACTCGCGATGCACACAGTCGAGCGCGAGACCGGCGAACCGCGCGGCTGCCGCCGCGTCGAGGCCTGGTGCGGCAGATCGGGGCATCGTGCGGACCTCCGCGTACGTGGTCATGGCCAGGACGCAGCCTAGCAGCAGGACGGCCAGGATCGGCATGGCCGGCGCGGGCAGGGCAGATACGATCGGCGCGCGCACGACACTTCCCCTCTCGGCCACCGGCTGGCGAAGATGAACTGAACCGCGCGCCAGTGCAATCGACGACCTGCGCAGGGCGAGGCTCAGCGCACCTGACGGCTCAGTGCCGTCGCTGCGGGTCGTGCTTCTGCCGATAGATAGTGCGGCTGGTGCGCTGTGCGTCGCGATGCAGGCGATACCGCTCGCCACGGGTCGTGGCCGGTACGGTGGAAAACGCCGCAGCACGCGTCCGGTTGACCGGGTCCGCGATCGACGGTGTGCCTCGAGCACCTCTCGTCCGGCAGTTGCCGCCGCCCAGCATCGCCTGTGCCTTGAGGAACTGATTAACGTGTTGTTTATAGAGAAGTTATTGGCTGGTGCTGATTTCCGGTCCACCCGGCAGGCACCTGTCGGCGCGTCAGCCTGTATCTGGCGGTGGGTGACCTGGCCACCGCCGGAGCCGCTCCCATTCGCAATCTGGATATGCACCTGCCGGCCTTGGCTGGAAGGCAACTGTTGCGTTCGTGCATCACCTTGCAGGTGCGTTGGAACAGCAGACGGGGCCGTCGGTCTGGCGACTTGTTTCCCGGGCGCCGTCGACAATTACCTCTTGTTCCGCGGCTGAATCCGGTACATTATCCGAGTCACCGGCTGCCAGCGCAGCGTATGGGGGCTCGCCCGATAGAGGGAGTCCGCGACGCATCGGTGGGCGGCTCGCAGCTGTAGTAGAATTAATGCATGGCGGAAAAGCCACAAAGGAGGCCTTCTCAATGTCATCTCGTTACCTGATCCCGCTGGCAGTAGCGGCCGCGCTCGCCGCGCCCGTCGCCGCCAATGCGTGGGAACTCGACGCGTATCCCGGACAGCCGAAGGGCGACTGGATTTTCCGCATTGGCGCAAGCCAGGTTAATCCTCAGGACCAGAACCTGTCGCTCGGCGAAGGCACCTATCTGGTTGTCGACTCGGACGTTTCGCTGACCGGCACGGTGACCTACATGATCACCGACCATATCGGCACTGAGTTGCTGCTGGCCTATCCGTTCACGCACGGCCTCGACCTGAAGGGCGGTGGCGCCGGCGACACGCGTATCGGCTATGTCGATCAGCTTCCTCCGACGCTGAGCGTGCAGTGGCACTTCAATCCGACAGGCGTGATCCGCCCCTACGTCGGTGTGGGCCTGAACTGGACACTGTTCTCGGGCGAGACGCTGAAGGGAAGTTTCAAGAGCACGTTGGCGGATGCCGGCATCTACAACGCCAAGCTGTCGACCGATGACTCGTTCGGCGCCGCTGGCCAGATCGGTATCGACTGGCAGGTGGCCGATCACTGGTTGATCAACACTGAAGTCCGATACATCGGCATTTCGTCCAAGGCGACGATCACCGGTGATGACGGAGAGGGCAGCAGGGTCAAGTCCAGCCTCGGCGACGTCGACATCAACCCGATCGTCTACACGTTGGCCGTCGGCTACCAGTGGGGCGCCCCGAAGCCGATCGTAGCGGCAGCACCCCCGCCGCCGCCCCCGCCGCCGCCGCCGCCCCCGCCGCCCGCCAAGTGCGGTGACCAGGATGGCGATGGCGTGTGCGACGCCGACGACAAGTGCCCGGACACGCCGGCCGGCACCAAGGTTGATTCGGTCGGTTGCCCGCTCGAGCAGACCCTCAAGGTACTGTTCGCGTTCGATAGCGCGGAACTGACGCCGACGTCGATCGAGGAACTCGAGCGCGTCGTGAAGTTCATGAACGATGTCCCGTTCGCGACCGCGAAGATCGACGGCTACACGGACAGCGTCGGCAGCGATGCTTACAACCTGAAGCTGTCGGATCGTCGTGCGAAGTCGGTGTTCGACTACCTCACGTCGCGTGGCGTCGACCCGGCCCGCCTGAAGTCGCAGGGCTTCGGCGAGGCGGATCCGATCGCCTCCAACGACACCGAGGAAGGTCGTGCGCAGAACCGTCGCGTCATGCTGATCCGTACGGATACGGGCAGTAATCGACACTCAGGTCTCAGGCCTGACAGCCGGGGCCCCGTCGCGCAAGCGCCGGGGCCTCGTGCTTTCCGGGGTATGCAGATCCGCGAACCCGGCGCGCCGGGTCCTCGGCACAGGCTACAATCCCCCATCACGCGCCAAGCCTGGCGCCTGCGCCAATCAATACCTGGAGACCTGGAAAATGCATGTCCTGCGTACCTGTGCCCTGATCGTCGCTGCCGCTACCCTGGTTCCCGTTGCGGGCCGCGCGGCTGCGCCCGCCGCCACCGGGGCACCGACTCCCGATCCCGTGCTGGTGCAGGTGGTGGACGGCAGCTGGCGCACGCCCGAGGCCAAGGCGCGCGACGTCTACCGGCATCCCGTCGAGAGCCTGACGTTCTGGGGACTCGAGCCCGGCATGACGATCCTCGAGATCCAGCCCGGCGCCAAGTCCTGGTGGACCGACATCCTGGCCCCGTACGCCGAGCGCACCGGCGGCAAGCTCTATGTCACAGGCGCTGATCTCGACAACCCGGACCTGTCGGAGCCTAGCCGCAAGGCGCGCGCCGAGTTCGAGGCTCACTACGGCGCCGACCCGGCGCTCTACGGCAAGATCACGGTAGTCAACTGGGGCGCGAAGTCGGCGCCGCTGCCAAAGGACACCTTCGACTTCATCCTCACGGCTCGTTCGGTGCACGGCTGGATGGGTACACCCGGTATGGTCGAGAAGACGTTCAAGGAGTTCTACGATGCACTGAAGCCGGGCGGCATCCTTGCGGTCGAGCAGCACCGCGCCAATCCGGGGCCCCAGGGCCCGAACGCGCCGGACGGATACGTCACCGAGGCGTTCGTGATCGCCACCGCGGAGCACGTCGGTTTCAAGCTGGCTGCGAAGTCAGAGATCAACGCCAACCCCAAGGACACCAAGGATCATCCGTTCGGCGTGTGGACGCTGCCGCCGGCGTTGCGCAGCTCGACCTACGGTTCGGGCCAGCCCGACGATCCCGAACTTCGACCACTCGAAGTATCTCGCGATCGGCGAATCCGATCGCATGACCCTGAAGTTCGTGAAGGAAAAATAGAAGACGGCAGGGGACATTCTCCTTTTTCGGCGGACCGAAAAAGGAGAATGTCCCCTACGTCTCTAGATCTCCTCGGGGACGGTGCGGATCGCGCCGCAGGGGCACTCGGTCACGCAAAGGCCGCAGCCCTTGCAGTAATCGTAGTTGAACGCGTAGCGCTGGCCCGGGCCGAGCTTCATCACGGCATTGTCGGGGCAGACGCCGTAGCAGTTGTCGCACTCGAAGCAGTTGCCGCAGGACAGGCAGCGGCGAGCCTCGAACTGCGCCGTGGTCTCGTCGAAGCTGCCAACGACCTCCTCGAACGTCGACTGCCGGCGAATCGTGTCGAGAACCGGCTGCGTGGATTTCGGAGCGTCGGAGTAATACCAGGTGTTGAGCTTGTCGAAGCTCGCGAGTTCGTGCGACTCCGGGTGGGTCCACGACTCCTCGCGCAGCCACGCGTCGATGTTGCGCGCCGCGAGCTTGCCGTGACCCACGCCGACGGTGACGGTGCGCTCGCCCGGCACCATGTCACCGCCAGCGAAGATTCCCGGCTGGCCGGTCATCATCGCCTGGTCGACCTTGACGACTCCGTCGTTGATCTCGAGGTCGGGCACGCCGTCGAGCAGTGACAGGTCCACGTCCTGGCCGAGCGCCAGCACCACGGAGTCCGCCTCGAGCGTCTCGAGTTCGCCGGTCGGTTGCGCGTTGCCTTTCTCGTCGAGAGTCATTTTCTCGACGGTGATCGAGGATTCGCCAGCCTGCTTGATCGTGGACAGCCACTTGACCAGCACGCCTTCCTGCAGGGCTTCCTCGAGTTCAGACTCGTGAGCCGGCATCTTCTCGCGCGTACGACGGTAGATGATGATGGACTCGGTGGCGCCCAGGCGCTTCGCCGTGCGGGCTACATCGAGCGCGGTGTTACCGCCGCCGTAGACGACGACACGCCGGCCGAGCAGGGGCTTTTCCTCGCCCTCCATGCTGCGCAACACCGAGACGGCGTCCAGCATTTTCGCTGCACTGCCGGCCGGGAGGTAGGCGCGCTTCGCGATGTGCGCGCCGACGGCCAGGAACACGGCGTCAAACCTGCCCTCGGACTTCGCCTCGAGTACGTTGGTCACCTTGGAGTTGAGTTCCAGTACGACGCCGAGGTCGACGATGCGTTGGATTTCCCCTTCGAGCACGTCGCGCGGCAATCGGTACTTCGGGATGCCGAAGCGCATCATTCCGCCGGCGACGGGGCCGGCCTCGCGGATCGTCACCGTATGGCCGAAACGTGCCAGGTGATAGGCCGCTGAAAGCCCCGAAGGACCTGCACCCACGACCAGCACACGCTTGCCGCTGCGCTTGCGCGGTGGGTCAAACTTCCAGCCGTGCTTCAGCGCCTCGTCGCCCAGGAAGCGTTCGATCGGGTTGATGCCGACGGATTCGTCGAGTTGGCCGCGGTTGCAGGAGCTTTCGCAGGGGTGATAGCAGACTCGCCCCATCACTGCGGGCAGCGGGTTGTCCTGCGTGAGCAGGCGCCAGGCTTCCTCGTAGTGCCCCGACTCGGCATGGAAGAGCCAGCCCTGGATATTCTCGCCCGCCGGGCAGGCGTGGTTGCACGGCGGCAGCCGGTCCACGTACACGGGCCGTACGGTGCGCCAGGAGCCAGTGTGGTTCGCGAGGCTGGAGCCCGGGTCGAGCGTGATCGCGAAGGGTTTCGTCTTCATGCCCTTCGCTCCACGTCGTCGGTCAGCCTGTAGCGCCGGATGTTGCGGTCGGCGACCTGCTGGATGCGCTCGACGATGTCCGGGTGCCCTGGCGGCTTGAACAGGTGGGCGAAGCGCTGCTGCGGCTTCAGGTAGTCCTCGACCGGCATTTTCCGCTTGATCTTCGACACATGCGTGACCGTGCCGTGCTCGGCCTCGAACACGGGAAAGAGCCCGGTCTCCTTCGCCAGCCGCGCCATGCGGATGGTGTCGGACGACGCGTGGCCCCAGCCCAGCGGGCAGGGCACCAGGATGTGGATGTAGCGCGCTCCGCGGAACTCCATCGAGCGGCGGACCTTGGCCTCGAGGTCCCTGAGTTCCGCCACCGTGGCCGTCGCGACGTAGGGGATGTCGTGCGCGATCGCGATCGCCGGAACGTCCTTGCCCTGGCCAAATCGCGCGCCCGTCGAGTCGCCGACCGGCATCGTGGTGTTGGTGCGCGCGCCGGGCGGCGTGGCGGAGGAGCGCTGAACCCCGGTGTTCATGTAACCGCCGTTGTCGTAGCAGATGTAGAGCACGTCGTCATTACGCTCGAACATCCCCGACAGGCAGCCGAAGCCTATGTCCGTGGTGCCGCCGTCGCCGCCCTGTGCGACGACGCGCACGTCGTGCCGGCCCTTCACGCGCATCGCTGCGGCAATGCCGGTCGCGACCGAGGCGGCATTGCCGAACAGCGAGTGGATCCACGGGATCTGCCACGAGGTCTCCGGGTACGGCGTCGAGAAAACCTCGAGGCAGCCGGTCGCATTCGCGGCCACCAGCTGGCGATTCGTCGCCTCCATCGCCGCATCGATGGCATAGCGCGCACCGAGCGCCTCGCCGCAACCCTGGCAGGCGCGGTGCCCGGAATTGAGCGAATTCGTGCGGCGCATGTTCGCCTGCACCGAACGCTGCTCGTCGGGCAGCAGGCGGTTCCCGACGGTGAACGTGCCGGTCTGGTAGAAGCGGACTGGCTGGTAGCTCATTGCATTCCCCTCAGCCGATCTTTGCGGCTACGACGCCGAGTTCGCGCAGGATCGCTTCGGCGATCGGCCCTGAGCGGCGCTGCTCGCGCTCGCGCTTCAACACGTGGTCCACCATGGCGTAGTCGAGATCCATGAACGTGAGCGGCTCGAGGCGGCCCTCGATCGCCTCGAGGAATACCTTGTGCAGCGACTGGCGCGTGATTGACCGCCCACCGAGCCCTGCGATCACCGTGTGCACGAGGTCGGGCGAGCCGGCATAGGATGCCGAGACGTTGTTGGACACGATGCCGCCCACGCCCACCGCGAGGCTCTTCTCGAGCACCACGATGCGCTTCGCGCCGGCCAGCGCCGCGCGGACCGCCGCCATCGGCCAGGGACGGAAGCAGGAGATGCCGAGCACCCCGATACGTGCGCCCTGTTCGCGCAACTCATCCACGGTGTCCTTGATGGTGCCGAGCACCGAGCCGAGCGCGACGACCACGGTCTCGGCGCCCTCGAGCCGGTAGCCGCGCACCAGGCCGCCACTCTCGCGGCCGAAAATCCGGTGAAATTCGCCGGCCCACTCGGGGATCAGCTCCAGCGCCTGGCGCTGTTTCACGTGCGCGAGGTAGCGCACCTCCATGAACGCCTCGGGCCCGACCATCGCGCCGATCGAGACGGGATCCGCGGGATCGAGCACCTGGCGCGGCACGTATTCGGGAAGGTAGGCGTCCACCTGCTCCTGCGTCGGCATGTCCACGCGCTCATACGCGTGCGTGAGGATGAAGCCGTCCATGCACACCATCACAGGCGGCGACAGTTCCTCGCCGAGTCGGAATGCCTGTATGTGCAGGTCGAGTGCCTCCTGGTTGTCCTCGGCAAACAGCTGTATCCAGCCGCAGTCGCGCTGGCTCAGCGCGTCCGTGTGGTCGTTCCAGATGTTGATCGGCGCACCTATCGCGCGGTTGGCCACCGTCATCACGATCGGCAAGCCGAGCCCCGCCGCATTGAACACCGCCTCGGCCATGAAAAGCAGGCCCTGGCTGGCTGTCGCGGTGTATGCGCGCGCGCCGGCCGCCGAGGCGCCGATCGCGACCGACATCGCCGCGAACTCCGATTCGACATTGATGAATTCGCAGGGCGTGAGCTTGCCCGAGTCGACCATGCGCCCGAGGCCCTCGACGATATGTATATTATAGGATCGCGCATATGCATATTCGGGGATGTCATGTCTATTTTTGCCCTCAGGACCCGGCTACCTTCATCAAACTCCCCTTTGTTCATCCTTTCGAACAGATCAAGACTTTCTTCGGCTGAGCGGTTACGGTATGGGCTTTCAATGCCAGGCTGTGAGGGAGTCCCTTTCTGGGATGAGATAAGATCAGCAGGCTGATCATCAACATATGCAAAGCCTTTTTTTATAAGTTCAGCAGCAAAGTCAAAGAGTTTTCCAAAATAGTCGGAGGCATAATATTCCCTCTCTTCCCAGTCAAAACCAAGCCAGTGGATATCTTCCTTTATTGAATCGATATATTCCACCTCTTCCTTAACAGGATTGGTGTCGTCAAAGCGAAGATTGCATTTCCCTCCGTATTTTTGTGCCATTCCAAAATCGAGGCAGATTGTTTTTGCATGCCCGATATGAAGATAGCCGTTTGGTTCCGTGGGGGAAGCGGGCTACGACTTTCCCGTTGTTCTTCCCTTCTTTCAGGTCATCGGCAATAAACTGTTCTATAAAACTTATTGAGGGTTTTGATTCTTCTTTTTCCCTGGCATTCACGTCATTCATCCCTTTTAAAATTTAAGACTACAAAAATAGGATGAATTTGAAGATGAAACTCCTTATGGTCTAATATTTTTATATAAGACAGGTTATTGTTTAAGGACAGCATGGATTTTATTTCTTACTTTGTGTTAGTAAAGGTGATCATTAGCAGGTTGAAATATTAAACACGAAGGGCACAAAGGTTCACACTAAGGTGCACAAAGGGGAACGATGAGTATATTTTGATTTCGGGTATTCATTAATTTATAAAAAATATTATGGGGCTGATACAGATCGAGAACATGGAGTTTTACTCATTTCACGGCCATTTTAAGGAGGAGCAGATTGTCGGTAATAAATTCCTTGTGGATCTTACCATCGAAACAGATATGAAGATTCCTTCAGAGAGTGATAATTTAAGAGACCGCCACGTG
>CAVTNX010000012.1:0-300049 GCA_963736205.1 uncultured Gammaproteobacteria bacterium
TAACAATCACTCATAATCCTTTTCAATCTCAAGCTGGAGGCGCAGGCTTTCTATCTCCGCGTTTAGCCTATCGCCTTCCGCCAGCGCCATTGCCAACAGTTCGCGGGCGTTGGTAAGCTCGGAGGTCAGGCGGGATATTTCGGCGCGTAAATCAGCAGTCACGTCGGTTACCGTGTAACACTGGCAGAAATCATTGACGTAGTATGGGCCGATCGTAATAGTAGATGGCTTTCCACATTTCGGGCAAAGGTTGTTACTCATCTCACATCTTCCTCCCAGTCAAAGCGCACGCTACCGCGTAAATCGCCAGGAATATTACCAGCCCTATCAGGATCGCTACTGCCATGTTCGCAAGGGGGGTGGTCATTTTAGTCTTTCTACCTCATCCCGCAAGTACAAACAACTTTCCTCTGCCGCAGTCCACAGGGCGTTTAGCCGCTCAATCTCTTTTCGCAATCCAGGAACACAGGTACAGTGTAATTCATCCGGGGATTGGCAGCTTTCATCCAGGCAGTCGTGATAGTAATCATTCCATTCGTCAAGTTTTCCGCGCAGCCCGTCAAACTCAGCAAACACGCCTTTGCGTATCTGGCGAAAATAAAGCGTTGCCCCAAGCAGAGCGACGGCCGCGCCAGTCGCCGTTGCCTCGACGCTGCAGGACGAGGTTGCCGAGGGGCTCAAGAGCACCGGCAATATCGATGCCGCCAAGGCAGTCGGCAAGGCGATCGCGGAGCGGGCCAAGGCCAAGGGCATCACGACCGTGGCCTTCGACCGGTCCGGCTTCAGGTACCACGGGCGCGTAAAAGCGCTCGCGGAGTCCGCGCGCGAGCACGGGCTCGAGTTCTGAGCCGGTCCCTGAACGAATTTCGCAGGAGCAGAAATGGCGAGAGTTGATAAAGGCGCGCCCGCCGACGAGCTGATCGAGAAGCTCGTCGCCGTCAATCGCGTCGCGAAGGTCGTCAAGGGCGGCCGTCAGTTCGGCTTCACGGCGCTTACCGTCGTGGGCGACGGCAATGGCCGCGTGGGTTTCGGGTACGGCAAGGCACGTGAAGTGCCGGTCGCCATCCAGAAGGCCATGCAGCAGGCGCGCAAGAACCTGGTGAACGTCAGCCTGCGCAGCTCCACGCTGCACTTCGCGGCGACCGGCCGCCATGGCACGTCCAAGGTCTACATGCAGCCAGCGGCTGATGGAACGGGTGTCATTGCCGGCGGCAGCATGCGCGCGGTGTTCGAGTGCGCGGGCGTGCGCAACGTGCTCGCCAAGAGCTACGGTTCGCGCAACCCGATCAACGTGGTGCGTGCAACGATGAACGCCCTGACACTGGCCCCGACGCCGGACCAGATCGCGGCCAAGCGCGGCAAGACACTCGCCGAAATCACGAGTTGACGGACATGGTCAAGAAAGACGCCTCGGTCAAGACTGTAAAGGTGACGCTCGTGAAGAGCGTCCACGGCCAGTTGCACCGTCATCGCGCCACCGCGAGCGGGCTCGGGCTGCGCCGCATCAACCAGACCGCGGTGGTCGCGGACACCCGCGAGAACCGCGGCATGATCAACGCCTCGCGACACTTGTTCCGCGTGGAAGAGGCCTGAGGACATCATGAAGCTCAACAGCATTTCCCCGGCGCCGGGCTCCAAGAAGCCCCGCCTGCGAGTCGGTCGCGGCGCGTCCGCCGGCCAGGGCAAGACCTGCGGCCGCGGCGTCAAGGGCCAGCGCGCGCGCAAGGGCGGTTACCACAAGGTGGGCTTCGAAGGCGGCCAGATGCCGCTGCAGCGGCGCCTGCCGAAGATCGGTTTCCGCTCGAAGATTTCCCCGCTGGTTTCCGAGGTTCGGCTCAATGAGCTCGCCCACGTGCCGGGCGGGGTAGTCGACCTCGACGCGTTGAAGAAGGCGGGAGTCGTGCCGGCCAATGCCGTGCGCGCCCGCGTGATGTTGTCGGGCGAGATCAAGACCGCCGTGACCGTCAAGGGCATCGGGGTCACCAAGGGTGCGCGCGCGGCGATCGAAGCCGCGGGCGGCACGGTCGAGGCGGCCTGAGGCCGGCCGGGAACCCCAGGGAACACGCGTGGCCAACACCCCGTCATCGAGCCCCGTCGCCGCACTCGGCGAGGCAAGCCGGTTCACCGAGCTCAGGAGGAGGTTCTTCTTCCTGGTCGGCGGGCTGGTGGTCTATCGCATCGGCACCTTCATCCCGGTGCCGGGCATCGACCCGCAGGCGCTGGCCCGCTTCTTCCAGGAGCAGCAGGGCACGATCCTGAGCATGTTCAACATGTTCTCGGGCGGCGCGTTGATGCGGCTTTCGATACTCGCGCTCGGCGTAATGCCGTACATCTCGGCCTCGATCATCGTGCAGATGATGGCCGTCGTGGTGCCGCAGCTGCAGGCGCTGCGCAAGGAAGGCGAGGCGGGCCGCCGGAAGATCACGCAGTACACGCGCTGGGGCACCGTCGGGCTCGCCGCATTCCAGGGCGCGGGTGCCGCGATCGCCTTCCAGAACCAGGGCGTGGTGCTGAACCCGGGCCCGCAGTTCGTGTTCCTGGCGACCATGACGCTGGTTGCGGGCACGATGTTCCTGATGTGGCTCGGCGAGCAGATCACCGAGCGCGGGCTCGGCAACGGCATCTCGATGATCATCCTCGCCGGCATCGTGGCGGGTCTTCCCGCTGCGATCGGTGGCACGCTCGAGCTGGTCCGCAACGGCGAAATCAACCCGGCGCTGGCGCTGATCCTCGTGATCATGGTCGGCGCGGTTACCGCCTTCGTGGTGTTCGTCGAGCGCGCCCAGCGCCGCATCCCGGTGAACTACGCGAAGCGCCAGCAGGGCCGGCGCATGTTCGCTGGCACGAGCACGCACCTGCCGTTCAAGCTGAACATGTCGGGCGTGATCCCGCCGATCTTCGCCTCGAGCCTGCTGTTGTTCCCGGCAACGATCGCCAGCTGGTTCGGCACGTCGGACAATTTCGCCTGGCTGCAGGGCGTTGCCGCGAGCCTCGGCATCGGCCAGCCGGTGCACATGATGCTGTACTCGGGGCTGATCATCTTTTTCTGCTTCTTCTACACCGCGCTGGTGTTCAATGCGCGGGAGACGGCGGAAAACCTGAAGAAGTCCGGTGCTTTCATCCCCGGGATCCGCCCGGGCCAGCACACGGCCGAGTACATCGACAAAGTCCTCACGCGCCTCACCGTCTGGGGCGCGCTGTACGTGACCCTGGTGTGCCTGCTGCCCGAGATCCTGATTTCCAAGTTCCGGGTGCCGTTCTACTTTGGCGGCACCTCGCTCCTGATCATCGTCGTGGTGATCATGGACTTCATGGCCCAGCTGCAGGCGCACCTGATGTCGCACCAGTATGAAGGTCTGATGAAGAAAGCCAACCTGCGCGGCTACGGCCGTGCCGGGCAGCTGCGCTGAGCGCCGCCTGCCCGTGTCGGAGAGAGAGCAATGAAAGTTCGACCATCGGTTAAGCGGATCTGCAAGAACTGCAAGGTTGTACGCCGTCGCGGCGTCGTCTACGTGATCTGCAGTGACAAGCGACACAAGCAGCGACAGGGCTGAGCGTCGCCTGCATTGAGTAAATAGGTTTTTTACGTTATTATTTCGGGCTTTTCGCGCCCCGGAGTGAGCCTCAAATGGCCCGTATTGCCGGCATAAACATACCGATGAACAAGCACGTGTGCATCGGCCTCACGTCGATCTACGGCATCGGCCGTTCGCAGGCGCTCGCCGCATGCGAAGCCGCTGGCGTGAAGCCCGACACGCGCGTCAAGGACCTGACCGAACCCGAGGTCGCCGGCCTGCGCTCGGCCATCGCGCGGCTGCCGGTCGAGGGCGACCTGCGCCGTGAGGTCTCGATGAACATCAAGCGGCTGATGGACCTCGGTTGCTACCGCGGCATCCGGCACCGCAAGGGCCTGCCGATGCACGGCCAGCGCACGCGCACCAATGCGCGCACGCGCAAGGGCCCGCGCAAGGCAGCCGTGAAGCTGAACGCACCTGTCGGCAAGGCCTGATCGGCCGCGCCACTGAACGAGGATTGACCGCTCATGTCGGATGACAAGAAGCATAGCGCTGGCAAGTCGCGCAAGAAGGTGAAGCGGGTGGTGACCGACGCCATCGCGCACGTGCACGCGTCGTTCAACAACACCGTGATCACCATCACCGACCGGCAGGGCAATACGCTGTCCTGGGCCACCTCCGGGGGCTGCGGTTTCCGCGGTTCGCGCAAGAGCACGCCGTTTGCCGCACAGGTAGCCGCCGAGAAGGCAGGCGTCGCCGCGCAGGAATACGGTGTCCGTACGGTCGACGTGCGGGTCCGTGGCCCCGGCCCGGGCCGCGAGTCTGCCGTTCGTGCGCTCAACGCGGCGGGCCTGAAGGTGACCAGTATCGAGGACGTGACGCCGATCCCGCACAACGGGTGCCGTCCGCCCAAGAAGCGCCGCGTCTGACCAGGCGCCCGAGGAACTACGAATGGCCAGGTATCTTGGACCGAAATGCAAGCTCTCGCGACGCGAGGGTACAGACCTCTTCCTGAAGAGCGGCGTCAAGTCGCTCGAGTCGAAGTGCAAGCTCGAAGTGCCGCCGGGCGGCGTCAAGGGCGAGCGCCGGACGCGCGTGTCGGGCTACGGCCTGCAGCTGCGCGAGAAGCAGAAGCTGCGCCGCATGTACGGCGTTCTCGAGCGCCAGTTCCGCGGTTACTACCAGAAGGCAGCCGGCCGCCCGGGCGCCACCGGCGAGTCGCTGCTGCAGCTGCTCGAAGGCCGGCTCGACAACGTCGTCTACCGCATGGGCTTCGCCGCCACGCGCAGCGAGGCGCGCCAGCTGGTCAGCCATCGTTCCGTGACCGTGAACGGCGAAGTCGTCAGCATCCCGTCCTTCCAGTGCAAGGGCGGCGAGGTGGTGGCGCTGCGCGAAAAAGCACAGAAGCAGGCCCGCATCCAGCAGGCCCTGCAGATCCGCGCCCAGACCGGCTTTCCGGACTGGGTCGAAGTCGACGAAAAGAAGTTCTCAGGTGTCCTGAAGTCGTTGCCCGAGCGGGGCGACATTCTTCCGGACATCAACGAGAGCCTCGTCGTCGAGTTGTACTCCAAGTAATCCCGCGGGGTGACTTCAATGCAGTCAGCCATTGCTGAATTTCTCCGCCCGCGCGTCGTCAAGGTGACGCCGACGGCCCCCCGCCACGCACGCGTGGTCATCGAACCGTTCGAGCGCGGCTTCGGCCACACGCTCGGCAACGCGCTGCGCCGCGTGCTGCTGTCGTCGATGCCGGGCAGCGCGATCACCGAAGCCGAGATCGAGGGCGTGCTCCACGAGTACACCAGCATCGAAGGCGTGCAGGAGGACGTGGTAGAGATCCTGCTGAACCTCAAGCAGGTCGCCATCCGCCTGAACGCGCGCGAGGCGTCGGAGCTGCGGCTGTCGAAGAAGGGCCCGGGCCCGGTTCGCGCCGGCGACATCCAGGGCGACCACGACGTGGAGATCCTGAACCCGGAACTGGTCATCGCCAACCTGACCAAGGCCGGCGAACTGACGATGACGCTGAAGGTCGAGCGCGGCCGCGGCTACCGTCCCGCCGGCCAGCGCCTGGCGTTCGAGGAGGCTACCCGCCCGATCGGCCGCCTGCTGCTCGACGCGTCGTTCAGCCCGATCCGAAAGGTGACCTACAACGTCGAAGCCGCGCGCGTCGAGCAGCGCACCGACCTCGACAAGCTGATCATCGATATCGAGACCAACGGCACCATCGACCCGGAAGAGGCGATTCGGCGTGCGGGCTCGATCCTCAAGGACCAGCTCTCCGTGTTCGTCGACCTGCAGGGCCAGGACGAGGACAAGCTGAAGCCGAGCGAACACCACGTCGACCCGCTGCTGCTGCGCCCGGTGGACGAGCTCGAGCTCACGGTTCGCAGCGCGAACTGCCTGAAGGCCGAGAACATCCACTATATCGGCGACCTGGTGCAAAAGACCGAGGTCGAGCTGCTGCGCACGCCGAACCTCGGCAAGAAGTCGCTCACCGAGATCAAGGAGGTCCTGGAGAGCCATGGACTCACGCTCGGCATGCGCATCGACAGCTGGCCGCCGGCTGGCTTGAAGCGCGAAGAAGACCGGGACGTCATTTGAAGTGACCAATGACCATTAGCCAGGGCCGGTGAAGACCGGCCCCTGGTCGAGGCGGAACAAGAGATGAGACACGGATTGACCGGGCGGCAGCTGAGCCGCAATGCGCCGCATCGCTGGGCGATGCTGCGCAACATGGCGGCGTCGCTGCTGCGTCACGAGACCATCCGCACCACGGTGCCGAAGGCCAAGGAACTGCGTCGCTACGTAGAGCCGTTGATCACGCTCGGCAAGACGGACAGCCAGGCGAATCGTCGCCGGGCGTTTTCCCGCCTGCGCGACGCCGAGATCGTGACCAAGCTGTTCGACGAGCTGGGTCCGCGATTCAAGACGCGCCCGGGCGGCTACACGCGCATCCTGCACATGGCCAATCGGGCCGGCGACAACGCCGACATGGCGCTGATGGCTCTGGTCGACCAGGCTGCCTCCGCGGAAGAGGCGAAGGCCGACGAGAGCAAGGCGAAGAAGCCCCGCGCACGCAAGGCGAAGCCAGCCGCGCCGGAAGGCGGATCGGCCGCCGCCGAGGCGGGCGAGAAGAAGCCCCGCGCGCCGCGCAAGAAGAAAACCGCAGCCGCCTGACATACCGGGCCGAGCCTGCAACGAGAAGCCGGGTGACCCCCGGCTTCTTTTTTTCCAGCGGGACGACTATCGTCCGCCGAGGCCCCGTGCGCGTTCGCACGGTCGTGGTAGCCGATTCGAGATACAGGAGCAGGCGCATGGGCATGATCCAGGAATTCAAGGAATTTGCCGTCAAGGGCAACGTGATCGACATGGCGGTAGGCGTCGTGATCGGCGGCGCGTTCGGCAAGGTGGTCTCGTCGTTCGTCGGGGACGTGGTCATGCCGCTGCTCGGCATGCTCATCGGCGGCGTCGACTTCAGCACGCTGGCAGTCTCGATTGGCGCCAGCCCCGACGGTGAGCCACTGTTGCTCAACTACGGAGCGTTCCTGCAGTCGGCATTCGACTTCCTGATCATCGCGGCCGCGATCTTCATGGCGATCAAGGCCATCAACAAGCTGAAGACGCCTCCGCCGCCCGCCGCGGCACCGGCTCCCCCGGCGGACGTCGCGCTGCTGACCGAGATCCGCGACCTGCTGAAGAAGTAGTCGCCCCGGGGACATTCTCCTTTTCGCCCAGCGCGAAAAAGGAGAATGTCCCTAGCACCCGGCGAAGGCGTCGCGGGTGAGGTTCTCCGGCGCGCCGGCCGTGCAGGCGACGTCGTCCTCGATCCGGATCCCTCCGTACGGGCGCAGGCGCTCCACCGCGTCCCAGTTGATCCTGCCGCCGTGGCCCGAGCTCCGGGCCGCATCGAGCAGCAGGTCGATGAAGTACAGGCCCGGTTCGATCGTGACGACAAACCCGGGCTCGAGCTTGCGGGTAAGTCGCAGGAACGGATGACCCTCCGGCCGCGGGATCTCTCCCCCGGACGGGTCGCGGGCCAGGCCGGCAACGTCGTGCACCTGCAGCCCCAGCAGGTGGCCGATGCCATGCGGGAAAAACACCGATGACAGCCCCGATTCCAGTGCCTCCTCGGGCCCGCATCCAATCACGCCGGCATCGCGCAGCAGCGCGGCGATCTCGCGATGGGCGAGCAGGTGGATGTCGCGGTAGTCGACGCCGCTCCTGACCGCTGCGCAGAGCGAGCGCTGCAGCGCGTCCATGCCGCCCACGAGCGTTGCGAACTCGCCGTCTGCCGCGGCATAGGTGCGGGTGATGTCGGCGGCATAACCGCGGAACTGCGCACCGGCGTCGATCAGGAACGACCGTCGCGGCCCGGCAGAATTCCGGTCGAGGTGCTGGTAATGCAGCACCGCGGCGCCCTCGTTGAACGCGATGATGTTGCCGTAAGGCAGTTCCTCCTCACGCTGCCCCACGGCCGCGCAGTACGCCAGGTGAGTCTCGAACTCGGATGCGCCGGCTGCGAAGGCATCGCGCGCGGCTACATGCCCGCGAACCGCCATGTCGGACGCCCGGCGCATGCATTCGAACTCGTACGCGGTCTTTACAGCCCGGTCGTAATGCAACTGGTTCAGCAGCGGTGCGGGGTTGATCGCGGCGAAGCCCCAGCCATCGAACGCCGCCTGCCACTCGCCGATGAACGCGATGCGGCGACCCGCGAAGGCCCAGCACGTCAAGTGCCTGCGCAGGGTCGCGCAGGACTTCCAGGCGGAATTGGCGCAGCCAGTCGCCACTCGGCAACGACGGCGGCCGGTGCCAGTAGTCGGCCGGCTGGTGAAAGCACAGCAGCGGCGCCGCTCCCGGCGTGTAGCCGACGAAGCTCTGCTGCAGGTCGGTCAGCGGGACCCACTGCGCGAAATGCGGGTTCACCCGGAACGGGTAGCTCCGGTCGTCCAGGAACGAGTAGCCGGCGGCGCCCGAGAAGACGGCGACGCCGTCGAACCCGTGGGCGGCCAGTGCCAGGTCCATGCGGCGGCGAAGCTCGGACAGGTGCGACGGAAACAGTTCGTCGATATCCATGTGCATGGTCGCTGGTTCCCTGGTGACTCCGAACCGACATCTTGCCCAAGACGCCGGTTTGTCGCCATCTGGCGACAGTCTCTCGGCTTCACCGACCGCCCGGGGACCCTAGAATCATGTGCGTGCAATCGTCGTTGCACCGGCTCATGGCCGGTTGCCGGCGGGTTGCAGAGTCGATTTCCATACCATTATCAAGCCCAAACGGGGATTTGCACATGAACTCCAAGATCATCATTGCCGCCGCCCTCGCCACCCTGGCCCTCGCCGGCTGCGCCAAGAAGGAAGAAATGAAGGAAGCCGCCCAGGACGCCGCCGTCCAGGCTGGCGAAGCTGCGGACGCTGCTGCTGAGGCCGCCGGCGCCGCGGTCGACGCTGCCGCCGTTGCCACCGACGCCGCCGGCGAAGCCGTTGTCGATGCCGCCAACACCGCCGGCGACGCCACTACTGACGCCGCTGGCGACGCCGCCGCCGCCGTCGGTGACGCGGCTGCCGCTGCTGGCGACGCCGCTGCCGACGCCGGCGCGGCCGTGCAGGACGCGACCAAGCAGGACGCGCCCAAGCAGTAATCGGTCGCTCAGCGCAAGCTGACAGGGCAGGGCGGGTCCCGGTTGGGGCCCGCCCTGTTTTTCCCCGGACGAGTCCTGGACTGTCGCCATTCGGCGACGGTTTGGCCGGCCCGCCTGCGGCCCCCCGGTCCTAGAATCAGCGACAAGCAGTCGTCGAAGGCGCTGACCATGAGTCGGCTGGCGCGCGATTGCCGGACTTTATCCATTTGCATCAGCACACCCACACGAGGAATTACCCATGAACTCAAAGATCGCCCTTGCCGCCGCCCTTGCTGCCCTGGTTCTCGCCGGTTGCGCGAAGAAGGAAGAGGCCGCTGCTGACGCCGCCGCAGTCGCCAGCGAAGCTGCGACTGACGCCGCCGTTGCCGCGACCGACGCCGCCGCTGCTGCTGGCGACGCTGCCGACGCCGCCATGGCTGACGCCGCCGCTGGTGATACGACCGACGCCGCCGACGCCGCTGCCGCTGCGACGGATGCGGCCGCTGACGCCGCCGTCGCCGCTGGCGACTCGGTCGACGCCGCTGCCGACTCTGCTGCCGCTGCCCCTGCGCAGCAGCAGTAAGCTGACGCTCAGCGCAAGCTGATCGGGGAGGGCGGGTCCCGGCCGGGGCCCGCCCGATCCCGTTTGACGAAATCCGGCCCCGGCGCTTGCGCCAGGCAACCGCCAGCCACCGGCTGGCCCGAGAGCAGTGCCCGTCACAGTTCGAGACGCGCGCGACACGCCAGCCGACCGCGAGTGGATACGCGCGGTCTACCGTTCATATCTGTCCGAGCTCTCCGCGAGCAAGAGCGGCCTGTTCCCAGCGCTGGGCGAATGGGAAGAGCGCGAGGGCGAGTTCCTCGCGGGCTGGTTCGGCGAAAACTCTTCGATTCCGTTCGTCATCCTGCAGGGCGAAACCCGTTCGGGATTCGCGCTCGTCACGCGCGTTCCATCGTTTCCGCAGCGCGGTGTCGACTACCGCATGGCGGAATTCTTCGTGGTCGAACCGGCGCGACGTCGCGGAGTCGGGGCTGGTGCTGCCGAGCTGCTCTTCAGCAGGTTCTCAGGCGAGTGGGAAATCGTCGAGGATTCCTACAACCGGCCGGCGCTGTCATTCTGGCGCCGCGTGATTTCGCGGCAGACTGCCGGGCACTACACGGAGACTCGCGATGCGGGCGAGGTCCTGCACCGTTTCCGCACGACAGCGCGTCCCTCAACCACTTCTGCGTGAGCCGCGCCGGGCCCGCTGCCCGGCCGGTCGGCCCGTGGTCTTCGCGCCGCCGGCATCACCGCCGAGCATCCGCGCGAGGTAGCGCCCGGTGTGCGAGGCAGCGACCTGGGCCACGTCCTCGGGTGTCCCGGTCGCGACCAGTCGCCCACCGCCGTCACCGCCTTCCGGCCCGAGGTCGATCACCCAGTCGGCGGTCTTGATCACGTCGAGATTGTGCTCGATCACGACGATCGTGTTGCCCTCGTCGCGCAGCCGGTGCAGGACACCGAGCAACTGCTCGATGTCGCGAAAGTGCAGTCCCGTGGTCGGCTCGTCGAGGATGTAGAGCGTGCGTCCCGTCGCGCGCTTGGCGAGTTCACGCGAGAGTTTCACGCGCTGCGCCTCGCCACCCGAGAGCGTGGTGGCATTCTGCCCGAGGCGCACGTACGAGAGTCCCGTCTCGAGCAGCGTGTTCAGGCGCGACTGCAGCGCAGGGATGTTGCGGAAAAACTGCGCGGCATCCTCGACGGTCATGTCGAGCACGTCGCTGATGTTGCGGCCCTTGTAGCGAATCTCGAGGGTCTCGCGGTTGTAGCGCATGCCGCGGCATGCGTCGCAGGTGACGTAGGCGTCCGGCAGGAAGTGCATCTCGACCTTGATGACGCCGTCGCCCTCGCAGGCCTCGCAGCGGCCGCCGCGGACGTTGAAGCTGAAGCGACCCGGGTCGTAGCCGCGTGCGCGGGCCTCGGGGACCTCGGCGAACAGCTCGCGGATCGGCCCGAACAGCCCGGTGTAGGTCGCCGGATTCGAGCGTGGCGTGCGGCCGATCGGGCTCTGGTCGATGTCGATCACGCGGTCGACCTGTTCGATTCCCTCGATCGCGGGGCAGCCGTCGCCGCCGTCCTGCAGGCCCGCGGCCACCTGCCGGTACAGCGTGTCCACCACCAGCGTGGACTTGCCGGAGCCGGAGACGCCCGTCACGCAGGTCATCAGGCCGAGCGGCACGTCGACCGTCACGGCGCGCAGGTTGTTGCCACTGGCCTCGACGATGCGCAGCGCCCGGCCCGGCTGGGGCGGCGTGCGGATGGCGGGCACGGCGATACGACGTCGTCCGCTCAGGTACTGGCCGGTCAGCGACTCCTCGCAGGCTTCCACCTGCGCGGGCGTGCCCTGCGCGACGATGTGCCCGCCGTGGACGCCCGCGCCGGGCCCCAGGTCGACCACGTGGTCGGCCTGCCTGATCGCATCCTCGTCGTGCTCGACGACCAGCACCGTGTTGCCGAGGTCGCGCAGCCGGGTCAGCGTGTCCAGCAGCCGCTGGTTGTCGCGCTGGTGGAGTCCGATCGACGGCTCGTCGAGGATGTACATGACGCCGACCAGCCCCGACCCGATCTGGCTCGCGAGGCGAATGCGTTGTGCCTCGCCGCCCGACAGCGTCTGCGCGCCGCGGTCCAGCGACAGATAGTCGAGCCCGACGTCGGCGAGGAACGTGAGGCGGTCCGATACCTCCCGCACCAGCCGGCTTGCGACCTCGCCGCGCCAGCCCTCGAGCTTCAGCTCCGCAAAGAAGCGGCGCGAGTCCGCGATCGGCAGCGCCGCGAGTTCCGGCAGCGTGCGGTCGGCGACGAACACGTTGCGCGCGGCGAGGCTGAGCCGGCTGCCCCCGCAGTCCACGCAGGCGCGCGTGCCGCGGTATTTCGCCAGTTCCTCGCGGACCGTGGCCGACTCGGTCTCGCGGTAGCGCCGCTCGAGATTGGGCAGCATGCCCTCCCAGGCGTGACTGCGCCGCGAGCTGCCGCCGCGTGCATCGAAATAGCGGAACTCGACGCGTTCCTCCCCGCTGCCCCACAGCAGCACGTGCCTGACCGCCTCCGGCAGGTCGTTCCACGGCTTCTCGATGTCGAAGCGGTAATGGCGCGCCAGCGACTGGATCAGCTGGAAGTAGTAGGCGTTGCGCCGGTCCCAGCCGCGCACCGCGCCCCCGGCCAGCGACAGCGCGGGATTCACGACCACGCGCGCGGGATCGAAGAACTCCTGGACCCCCAGGCCCCCACAGGTGCCGCAGGCACCGCTCGGGTTGTTGAACGAAAACATCCGGGGCTCGAGTTCCGCGAGGCTGTAGCCGCACGCCGTGCACGCGTAGCGGTTCGAGAACACGATGGGCTGCCTGTCAGGTTCGTCCTGGAACGCGAGCCGGGCGACGCCCTGGGAGAGCGACAGCGCCGTTTCGAAGGACTCCGCCAGGCGCTGGCCGGCGTCCGGGCGTACGCGCAGGCGATCGACGACGGCATCGATCGAGTGCCGTCGCCGGGCATCGAGTGCAGGCGCGGCATCGAGCTCCACGAGGCTCCCGTCCACGAAGGCGCGCACGAACCCCTGGCCGCGCAGGTGCTCGAGCGCGTCGACGTGCTCACCCTTGCGGTCCTGCACGACCGGCGCCAGCAGCAGCACCGCAGTGCCCTCCGGCAGCGCGAGGACCTGGTCGACCATCTGGCTCACGGTCTGCGCCGCAAGGTCCTGCCCGTGCTCCGGGCAGCGCGGCACGCCGGCCCTGGCGAACAGCACCCGCAGGTAGTCGTACACCTCGGTGACCGTCCCGACCGTGGAGCGCGGATTGTGCGACGCCGCCTTCTGCTCGATCGCAATCGCGGGCGAGAGCCCCTCGATGTGGTCGACGTCGGGCTTCTCCATGACCGACAGGAACTGTCTTGCGTAGGCCGAAAGCGACTCCACGTAGCGCCGCTGGCCTTCGGCGTAGATCGTATCGAAGGCGAGCGAGGACTTTCCGGATCCCGAGAGCCCGGTGATCACGATCAGCCGGTCGCGGGGCAGGTCGATGTCGATGCCCTGGAGGTTGTGGGTTCGCGCACCGCGAATGCGTATGACGTCCATGGCTGGGGTCCGGATTCCGACGACTGGCGGGCAGCCTGCTAATATATGCCCACCCTACGGGACTACGCCAATCACTACCCGCGACGAATCATCCAGGCCGGCGCTCACGCCGATCGAGCGCCGCTCGGTCGGCGCGCTTGCGGCCATCTACGCGACCCGCATGCTGGGGCTGTTCCTGCTGCTCCCGGTGCTCGCGCTGTATGCGCGAACCCTCCCGGACTACTCCCCGGAAATGCTGGGCCTCGCCATGGGCGCCTACGGACTGACGCAGGCGCTGCTGCAGATCCAGTTCGGGCGCTGGTCGGACCGCTACGGTCGCAAGCGGGTCATTACCGCGGGTCTGCTGCTGTTTGCGGCGGGCTCGTTGATCGGCGTGTTCGTCCACAGCGTCGCGGGGCTGGTCGTCGCCCGTTGCGTGCAGGGAGCCGGAGCGGTATCCGCGGCGGTGACGGCATTGCTGGCCGACCTCACGCGCGCCGAGGTTCGCACCCGGGCGATGGCATTCGTCGGCATCAGCATCGGCATGTCTTTCGTGCTGGCCCTGGTGCTGGCACCCGTGCTGGATGCGGTGATCGGGGTGCCCGGCATATTCCTGGTCATGATGGCGCTGGCTCTTGCCGGCCTCGCGATGCTGCACCTCGCGGTGCCGGTCGAACCGGCGACCACGGGCGGCGCCGAGTCGCGGGAGCTTTCCGCGCTGGCGGAAATGCTGGTTCGCCCCTCGCTGCGGCCACTGTACGCGGGGGTGTTCGCCCTGCACTTCATCATGACCGCGACTTTCCTCGCGGTTCCCCAGGTGCTGGTCGGCGACCTGGCGATTGCGGCGGCAGGGCACTGGAAGGTGTACCTGGGCGTATTCGTGGTGTCGCTGGCCGGAACGATTCCGCTGATCCTGGTGACCGAGCGCGGCAGCCGCAGCCTCCCGGTGTTCGTATTCGCGGTGCTGCTCGTCTCGCTTGCGCAGGGTCTGCTCGGCTTCGACCATGCCGAGCTGTGGCCGGTGCTCGCGGCTTTCACGCTGTTTTTCGCGGCATTCAATTATCTCGAGGCCCGGCTCCCGGCACTCCTCACGCTGGCCGCTCCCGGTACGGATCGCGGCGCGGCGCTGGGGATATTCGCGACGGCGCAGTTCCTCGGCGCCTTCGCCGGGGGCGCGATTGGCGGCCTGCTGCTCGGTAAGTTCGGCCTGTCGGGCGTATTCCTGGGAAGCGCGGCCGTGGCGGCAGCCTGGGCAGCGGTGGCCATGGCCGGCAGGGACCGGCCATTTCAGCGCGGATCCGCCTGATTGACGGTTTCCGCCGCGGCAGCGCCGTGGCGTAAGATTTCACTCCTTTACACGCAGGTGGGCGCCATGGCACGCGGTATCAACAAGGTCATCATCGTCGGAAATCTCGGGCAGGACCCGGAGACGCGCTACATGCCGAGCGGCAAGGCTGTCACCAACCTGCGCGTCGCCACCTCGGAGAGCTGGAAGGACAAGCAGACCGGGGAGCAGCGCGAGCAGACGGAGTGGCACAGCGTGGTCATGTACGACCGCCTCGCCGAGATCGCTGCCGAGTACCTGCGCAAGGGCTCGCAGGTCTACCTCGAGGGCCGGCTGCGTACGCGCAAGTGGCAGGACAAGGAAGGCCGGGACCGCTATTCGACCGAGGTGATTGCCAACGAGATGCAGATGCTCGGCAGTCGGGGCGGTGGCGGTGCCGGAACCGAATCCCGCTCTGCGCCGCGCGCAGCGAGTGGCGGCGACCAGTCCGAGGCCGCAACCTCGTCGGCGCCGGGGCGCGAAGACGCCTTCGACGACGACATCCCGTTCTGAGGCCGCCTGATCCGGCCCATGCCTCTCGTACACGTCAGAACCTTCGGCTGCCAGATGAACGAGTACGACTCCGCCCGCATGGCGGACGTGCTGCGTGAGTCCGGCGACTACGAGGCTACCGACGACGCGGCGCAGGCCGACCTGCTGCTGCTCAATACGTGCTCGGTGCGCGAGAAGGCGCAGGAGAAGGTGTTCTCGCTGCTCGGCCAGTGGCGAAGCCTCAAGCAGCAGCGCCCGGAAGTAATCATCGGCGTCGGCGGCTGCGTCGCCAGCCAGGAAGGCGAGGGCATCACGGATCGCGCGCCGTTCGTGGACCTGGTCTTCGGGCCCCAGACGCTGCACCGGCTGCCGGAAATGATCGCCAGCGTGAAGCGAGGCGCTCGCTCTGTCGTGGACGTCAGTTTTCCGGAAATCGAGAAGTTCGACCGGCTGCCGGAGCCGCGCGCCACCGGCGCGACGGCCTTCGTGTCGGTGATGGAAGGCTGCAGCAAGTACTGCACGTTCTGCGTCGTGCCGTACACGCGCGGTGAAGAGGTGAGCCGGCCGCTCGGGCAGGTGATGGACGAGGTGCGCAGCCTTGCCGCGCAGGGCGTGCAGGAGGTGACGCTGCTCGGGCAGAACGTGAACGCGTACCGCGGCAGGCTCGACGGTGGCGGGCAGGCGGACCTCGCCGCGCTCATCTATTTCGTCGCCGAGGTGCCGGGAATCGAGCGCATACGCTTCATGACCTCGCACCCGGTCGAGTTCCGCGACAGCCTCATCGAGGCGTATCGCGACGTGCCGCAGCTCGCGAGTTACCTGCACCTGCCGGTGCAGAGCGGCTCCGATCGCATCCTCGCGATGATGAAGCGCGGCCATACGGCACTCGAGTACCGGCACAAGATCAGGCGGCTGCGAGAGGCGCGACCGGGGATCAGCGTCTCCTCCGACTTCATCGTGGGCTTTCCCGGCGAGACCGAGCGTGACTTCGAGGCAACGCTCGAGTTGATCTCCGACGTGGGCTTCGACCAGAGTTTCAGCTTCATCTACAGCCGCCGCCCGGGAACCCCGGCCGCATCGCTGCCGGACGACGTCACGCCGGACGAGAAACACCGTCGTCTCGAGCGGCTGCAGCAGCTGGTCGACGGGCAGGCGCGCGCAATCAGCCGTGCGATGGTCGGGTCGGTGCAGCGCGTGCTGGTCGAGCGCAACGCCCGGCGCGATGCCCGGCAGCTGGCCGGGCGCACCGGGAACAACCGCTGGGTCAACTTCGACGGTCCGGCTTCCTTGATGGATCGTTTCACGGATGTCGTCGTCACCGAGGCGATGGCCAACTCGCTGCGCGGGCGGGTCGTCCCGGCCGACGGCACGCGGAGCATCGCTTGAGCGCCCAGGTCTCGATGCGCGAGATCTCGCTGGACGAAGCCGACAATGCGCGACTCGCCAATTTCAGCGGACCGATGGAGCAGAACCTGCGGCACGTCGAGGAGCGCCTCGGCGTCGAGGTGCGCCGGCGCGGCCACCAGCTGCAGGTCTTCGGCGCGGCTGGAACCGTGGACAATGCAGTTGCCGTCCTGAAGCGCATGTTCGAGTTGTCGGCCAGCGAGGCGATGTCGGCGAGCCGCGTGCACCTGTGCGTACAGGAGCTCGGTTTTCCGGCCGCTGACGAACAGGCGCGTGGCCCGGGCGGGGAGGTCGTGGTCCAGACCCAGCGCGGCGGGGTGCGCGGCCGCGGCGCGAACCAGTGCCAGTACCTGGAGAAAATCCACCGCAACGACCTTACCTTCGGGATCGGGCCCGCCGGTACGGGCAAGACCTACCTCGCGGTCGCGAGCGCGGTGGAGGCGCTGCAGTCCGGCTCGGTCCGGCGCATCGTGCTGGTCCGTCCCGCGGTCGAGGCTGGTGAGCGCCTCGGGTTCCTGCCCGGCGATCTCGCGCAGAAGGTCGACCCATACCTCCGGCCCATGTACGACGCACTCTACGAGATGATGGGTTTCGATCGCGTCGCACGTCACATCGAGCGCCAGGTGATCGAGGTCGCGCCACTCGCCTTCATGCGAGGCCGCTCGTTGAACGACTCGTTCATCATCCTCGACGAAGCGCAGAACACGACCGTCGAGCAGATGAAGATGTTCCTGACTCGCCTCGGCTTCGGGTCACGTGCGGTCGTCACGGGTGACATCACGCAGATCGACCTTCCCCGCCACCAGCGTTCGGGCTTGAGGCACGCGATCGAGGTGCTGCGCGGCGTCGACGGCGTCGCATTCACGTTCTTCAATTCACGCGACGTGGTGCGCCACCCGCTGGTGCAGCGCATCGTGCAGGCCTATGAACGGGCATCGGACGAACAGGAGCCCGAGGCTTGAGCAGTGACCGGCCCTCGCTTGCGGTGGAGACGCAGTTTGCGGCGGTGCGGCCGTGGGTCCCGACACGGACGGCGCTGGGGCGCTGGGCCCGGGCCGCGCACCGCGCGGCGCTGGCCGGGCGGCGAAGATCCGCACGCGCCGGGGGTCCGGCCGCGACCCGGCTCGGCATACGGGTCGTCGGCCCTGCGGAGAGCCGGCGCCTCAATCGCACTTACCGCGGCAAGGACAGGCCGACCAACGTGCTGTCCTTCCCGGCATCGGCGCAGGAGCGCGCGCTCTGTGGTTCGCTCGGCGACCTGGTCGTATGCGCGTCCGTCGTCGCGGCGGAGGCGCGCGAGCAGCGCAAGCAGCGCGCGGCGCACTGGGCACACATGGTGGTGCACGGCGTGCTGCACCTGCACGGCCACGACCACCAGCGGCCGCGAGCGGCGCGCGCGATGGAACGGCTCGAAGTGGAAATCCTCGGCGGATTCGGGTATCAGAATCCGTACCTTCCCGTGACCGACCAGGCTACATGACCCAGAATCGCCCAAGTCAGCCAGGAAGCTGGCTGCGCCGCCTCGTCGAGTCGCTGTCGGGGGAACCCAGGGACGTCGAGCAGCTGGCGGAAGTGCTGAGCGACGCCCGCGACCGCGGGCTGATCGAAGCCGACGTGCTCGCGATGCTCGAGGGCGTGCTGGAGGTGTCAGAGACCCAGGTGCGCGACGTCATGGTGCCGCGCTCGCAGATGGTCGTGATCCAGCGCGACGAGCCGCCGGACGGCATCCTGCCCATCGTCATCGAGTCGGGACATTCGCGTTTCCCGGTGGTGGGCGAGGACCGCGACGAGGTCGCCGGGATCCTGCTCGCGAAGGACCTGCTGCGCTACTTCGCACAGGGCGGCGACGGGCCGTTCGACATCCGCGAGTGCCTGCGGCCGGCGGTACTGATCCCGGAGAGCAAGCGGTTGAACGTACTGCTGAAGGAGTTCCGCGTCAGCCACAACCACATGGCCATCGTGGTGGACGAGTACGGCGGGGTATCGGGGCTGCTGACGATCGAGGACGTGCTCGAGGAAATCGTCGGCGAGATCGGCGACGAATACGACGTGGACGAAGGCGAGGGCATGCGCAAGGAGGCCGAGCGCACGTTCACGGTCCCGGCGCTGACGCGGATCGAGGAGTTCAACCGGGCCTTCGGCACCCGTTTCTCCGACGAGGAATTCGACACGATCGGCGGCCTGGTGCTGCACGAACTCGGCCGCCTGCCGCGACGCGGCGAGTCGCTCGAGATCGGCGGGTTCGAGATCGAGGTGCTGCGCGCCGACCGGCGCCGGATCGAGACGTTGCGGGTCCGCACGCCACGCGACCTCGACCTGAAGCCCGCTCCGCTCTAGCGGTGGGCGCGCCAGCTGCAGCCGGCTCGCCCGGTTCGCGTGCCGCGGGCCGACTCCGCGCATTCACCGGTAGCTACGGACGCTGGCTTTCGCTTCCGGTCGGTGCACTGCTGGCGCTTGCATTCGCGCCAGCCGGCGTATGGCCGCTCGCGCTCCTGTGCCCGGCGTTCCTGATGCTCTGCTGGCAGGGCGCTGCACCGCGCGAGGCGGCCTGGCGCGGGTTGCTGTTCACGGCCGGGACCTTTCTTGCCGGAACGTACTGGCTGTACCACAGCATCCACCTGATCGGGCATGCCCCGGTCTGGGTCACTCTGGTGCTCATGCTTGGCATGGTGGCGATCATGGGCGGCTACACGGCGCTGCTCGGATATGCCGCCGCGCGCTGGGGAAGCGATGGCGGGCCGCTGCGCTTCCTGGCATTGCTGCCCGCGGGCTGGGTGTTTACAGAGTGGGTGCGCGGCTGGTTCCTGAGCGGGTTCCCGTGGCTGGCGCTCGGCTATTCGCAGCTCGACACGCCGCTCGCGGCCTACGCGCCGCTCGGCGGCGTCTACCTGGTGAGCCTGGCGGTCGCGGTGACGGCCGGCGCGCTGGTGCTGCTGGTGACGGGCAACCGTCGGGCGCGCACCACCGCGGTCGTCGCTTTGCTGCTCACGTGGGGATGCGCGCTGGCGCTGGGTCGCGTCGAGTGGACGCGACCGCGGGGCACCGAGGTTACGGTCGCGCTGGTGCAGGGCGCGGTCCCGCAGTCGATGAAGTGGGTGCCCGGACAGCTCGAGAGCACCATGAACCTCTACCTGGAGCTCACCATCCCCCAACTCGGCGCGGGGATCATCGTATGGCCCGAATCGGCGATCCCGTCGCTCGAGAGCGGCATCCGCGGCTATCTCGACCAGGTCACCGCGCTGGCCGCGTCACGCGGATCGTCGCTGATCACCGGGCTGGTGCGTCGCGACGCGCAGTCGGGCGCCTATTACAACGCCATGGCTGCCTGGTCGCCGCACGAGCAGTGGTACTACAAGCGCCGACTGGTGCCGTTCGGCGAGTTCTTTCCGGTGCCCGCGGCAGTCCGTGACTGGATGCGGCTCATGAACCTCCCGTACTCGGATTTCACGGCCGGCACCGAGGCGCAGCGGCCGCTGGTCGCGGGTGGCGAAGCGCTTGCGCCGACGATCTGCTACGAGGACGCCTACGGCGTCGAGCAGCTTCGGCTCGCCCGCGAGTCCACGCTGCTGGTCAACGTCACCAACGACGCATGGTTCGGCGATTCCTCGGCGCCGCACCAGCACCTCGACATCAGCCGGATGCGCTCGCTGGAGACGGGTCGCCCGATGCTGCGCGCGACCAACGACGGGGTGACGGCGCTGATCGGCTATGACGGAAAGGTCATGGACAGCCTGCCCCAGTTCCAGCCGGGCGTGCTCACCGGCACCGTCGAGCCGCGGACCGGATTCACTCCGTACCTGCGCGCCGGCAACTGGCCCGTGCTCGCGCTGCTCGCGATCGGACTGATCGCCGGATTCCGGCGCGCTCGGCACGCCCGCGTGGTGCCGGCGTGAGCAAGCTGCATGGCTCGATAACGCACGAGGGCGAGCAATACCCGTCGCCGCCGCGCGAACTCGAGTACCTGGCCGTGGCCACACCGGAATCCGGCCACGCGGTGCCGATCGCGGATGGCCTGCTGTGGGCACGCATCCCGCTGCCGATGGAACTCGCGCACATCAACGTGTGGCTCATGGAGGACGAGCAGGGCTGGACGCTGGTCGACACCGGCATGGCGGCCGATCCATGTCGCGACGCGTGGGTCTCGCTGGAGCGCACGGTCGTCGGAAGCCAGGGGCTCGAGCGGATCTTCGTCACGCACGATCACCCGGACCACATGGGCCTCGCGCGATGGTTGCAGCAGCGCCACGGCGCCGAGGTCTGGATGTCGGCCGTCGCGCACGCTTCGGTCACGGACTATCTCGCCGCGGATCCCGGGCAGATAGGCGACCGGATGCAGTCATTCATGGTGCGGCACGGACTCGAGGCCGGCGAACCACCGCCGAGGTTTCCGGCACAGAGCCGGGATTCCTGGTTCGACGGGGCTCCCACGCTGTCGGTGACGCCGGCCGACGGCGGCACGCTCGAGGTGCGCGACCGGCAGTGGGGCATCGTCGAGACCGGCGGCCACTGCCGCGGACACCTCTGCCTGCACGACTCGACCGGCGGGTTGCTGATAAGTGGCGACCAGGTGCTGCCGGGCATCTCTCCGAACGTCAGCGTGTTGTCCAGCCGGCCCGACGCGGATCCGCTTCGTGAGTTCCTTGCATCGCTCTCGCGGCTCGAGCAGTGCCCGGCGGGCACGCTGGTGCTGCCGTCGCACGGCCGGCCATTCAGGGGGCTGCACAGGCGCATCGCGGACCTGCGGGCGCATCACCTGCAGCAGCTCGCTGCGCTGCGCGAGGCCTGCGGCGCACCGCGCACCGCGTTCGACCTGCTGCCGGTGATGTTCGGCAGGCCGCTGCGCGGATTCCACCGCATGCTGGCGATGGGGGAGGCGGTTGCGCACCTGAACTACCTGCAGGCCGATGGGCTGCTCGCGTGCGAGGTCGGCAGCGACGGCGTCGCGCGCTTCCTGGCCGCCTGAGCGGCGGGCGAGGCGGGTCCGGCGGTAGCTCTGGTATCCTTACCGATCCGGTTTCGCGCCCTTCTCCCGCCCGCCGACATGCAAGAACGCTACGAGCCCGCCACCGTCGAGTCGCTCGCCCAGGCCTGGTGGGACGGGCAGCGAACGTTTTCCGTGGTCGAGGACCCGGAGCAGCCCAAGTATTACTGCCTGTGCATGTTCCCGTACCCGAGCGGACGGCTGCACATGGGGCACGTGCGCAACTACACCATCGGCGACGTGCTCGCGCGCTACATGCGCATGCAGGGATACAACGTCCTTCAGCCCATGGGCTGGGACGCGTTCGGGCTGCCGGCCGAGAACGCGGCGATGGCGAACGGCGTGCCGCCCGCGAAGTGGACCTACGACAACATCGCGTACATGAAGCGGCAGCTGAAATCGCTCGGCTTCGGCATCGACTGGGATCGCGAGGTCGCGACCTGCCAGCCCGACTACTACCGCTGGAACCAATGGCTGTTCCTGCGCATGCTCGAGAAGGGCATCGCCTACCGCAAGACCGGGACGGTCAACTGGGACCCGGTGGACAAGACGGTGCTCGCGAACGAGCAGGTGATCGACGGGCGCGGCTGGCGCACGGGCGCGCTGGTCGAGAAGCGCGAGATCCCGATGTACTACCTGCGCATCACCGACTACGCCGAGGAACTGCTCGGCGCGCTCGAGACGCTGCCCGGCTGGCCGGAACGCGTGAAGCTGATGCAGGCGAACTGGATCGGCCGCTCCGAGGGCCTCGAGCTCGAGTTCGACGTCGAAGGTGGCGACGAGCCGCTGCGGATCTATACGACGCGCCCGGACACTCTCTACGGCGTCACCTACATGGCGGTGGCCGCCGAGCATCCGCTCGCGCAGCGTGCCGCGCGCGGCAACCCGGAGCTGCAGGCCTTCCTTGCCGAATGCCAGCGCACCAGCGTCACCGAGGCGGCGCTCGAGACCATGGAAAAGCGCGGCATGCCGACCGGCGTCCACGCGATTCACCCGTTCACCGGCGCGCGCATCCCGGTCTGGGTCGCCAATTTCGTGCTGATGGGTTACGGCACCGGCGCCGTGATGGCGGTGCCCGCGCACGACCAGCGCGACTGGGAGTTCGCGCGCCGCTATGGCCTCGACATACACCAGGTGATCCAGCCCGAGGACGGCAGCCTCGTCGACATGGACGCGGGCGCGTACCTGGAGCACGGTCGCCTGATCAACTCCGGCCGCTTCGACGGCCTGGACTTCGACGAGGCATTCGACGCGATCGCAAAGTCCTTCGAGTCGAACGGCCGTGGCCGCCGTCGCGTGAACTGGCGGCTCCGCGACTGGGGCGTCTCGCGCCAGCGCTACTGGGGCTGCCCGATCCCGCTGATCCACTGCGAGAGCTGCGGTGACGTCCCGGTGCCCGACGAGCAGTTGCCCGTGGTGCTGCCGGAGGACCGCGTGCCCGACGGCAGCGGCAACCCGCTCAACCGCGACGAATCGTTCCTCGCCTGCGACTGCCCCAGGTGCGGCCGGCCGGCCAGGCGCGAGACGGACACGATGGATACCTTCGTGGACTCGTCCTGGTACTACTTCCGCTTCGCGAGCGCCGGCAACGACGCGGCGATGATCGACGGGCGCGCGGCCTACTGGATGCCGGTGGACCAGTACATCGGCGGCATCGAGCACGCGATCCTGCACCTGCTCTACTCGCGTTTCTGGACCCGGGTGATGCGCGACATCGGCCTCACCGCGGTCGAGGAACCCTTCACCAACCTGCTGACGCAGGGCATGGTTTTGAACGAGATCTACTTCCGCAAGCCCGCGTCCGGCCGCATCGTCTACTACAACCCGGCGGACGTGGACGTACTGGTCGACGCGAAGGGCGCGCGAATCGGGGCCGTGCTGCGCGAGGACGGCCAGCCAGTGGAGTCCGGCGGCATCGGCACGATGTCGAAGTCCAAGGGCAACGGAGTGGACCCGCAGGCGCTCGTGGAGCGCTACGGCGCCGACACCGCGCGGCTCTTCATGATGTTCGCCGCGCCGCCCGAACAGTCGCTCGAATGGTCCGACGAAGGCGTGGAGGGCGCGTTCCGCTTCATGAAGCGCCTGTGGAAGGCCGTGCACCAGCACGTGGCGGCAGGCGTGGCACCGGCACTCGAGGTCGAGGCACTGTCGGGGGCGCAGCGCGACATGCGTCGCCAGGTGCACGAGACGCTCGCCAAGGTCGGCAACGACATCGGCCGCCGCCGCACCTTCAACACGGCAATCGCCGCTGTGATGGAACTGATGAACTCGCTGGCACGTTTCGACGACCGCTCGCCCCGGGGCCGCGCGGTCATGCAGGAGGCGCTCGAGATCGTGGTGCTCGCGCTCTCACCGGTGGTTCCGCACGCCTGCCATTCGCTGTGGCGCGAACTCGGCCACGCGGGTGCCGCGGTCGACGAACGCTGGCCGGAGGTCGACCCGCGCGCGCTCGAGCGCAATTCGATCGAGGTCGTCGTGCAGGTCAACGGCAAGCTGCGCGGCCGCGTGACGGTCCCGGCCGATGCCAGCGAGGACACGGTGCGCGAGGCGGCGCTGGCGGACGAAAACGTGCAGCGCTTCATGGAAGGCAGGCCGGTGCGCAAGTTCGTCTACGTGCCCGGCAAGCTGGCCAACGTAGTGGTGTGACCATGACTCGCGCAGGCATCGTCGCTGCAGTCTTCGCGCTGGTTCTGCAGGCTGGCTGCGGCTTCCACCTCAAGGGTGCAGTGTCGCTGCCGGCGGATGTGAAGACGGTCTACGTCGCCACCAGCGACGAGCTTTCGCCTTTCGCCGTGGAGCTCGGCCGCGCACTCGATGCCGCGGGTGCGGTGCGGGCGACTTCGGCGTCGGTGGCGGATGCGGTGATCCGGGTCGCGCAGGATCGTACGGGCCGGCGCGTGCTTTCGGTCAGCGCGCGCAATACGCCGCAGGAATACCAGGTCTTCTACGTGCTCGGGTATTCCATCGAGCGCGGCGACCAGAAGGCGGTCGAGCCACAGGAAATCGAGTTGAGCCGCAGCTACAGCTTCAGCGAGTCCGACCTGCTCGCCAAGGACCGCGAGGAAGCTATCCTGCGCGAGGCGCTCGCACGCGACCTCGCCGACCTCGTGGTGCGGCGGCTGGCTTCGCTCTAGCGCGCGCGAAACGATCGGTCGCGCTCACCAGTTCGTGTGTGTTGCCGGGCTCCAGTGCCGAGTGGCCGGCGTCGGGGACGAGGCGGAAGTCAGCCTCCGGCCAGCGCAGGTGCAGGTCCCAGGCAGTGCGGGTCGGGCAGACGATGTCGTAGCGTCCCTGCACGATCACGGCCGGTATGTGCCGGATCCTGTTCACCCCGCGCAGCAGCTGGTCCTCGCTGCGCATGAATCCCCTGTTGACGAAGTAATGGCACTCGATGCGCGCGACGGCAACCGCGAAGTCCTCCTCGCCCCAGTCCTTGATGCTCGACTCGTCGACATGCAGGTGGCTGGTCGCGGCTTCCCAGACCGCCCAGGCGCGCGCGGCTCGAACTCGCGTCGCGCGGTTCGGGCTCGTGAGCCTGCGGTAGTAGGCGCCGACCATGTCGCCGCGCTCGCGCCGCGGGATCGCGGCTATGTAATCCTGCCAGCGGTCCGGGTAGATCGCGCCCGCACCGTCCTGGTAGAACCAGTCGATCTCCCACTTGCGAAGCATGAAGATGCCGCGCAGCACCAGTTCACTGACACGCGCGGGGTGCGACTGCGAATAGGCGAGCGCCAGCGTCGAGCCCCAGGAACCGCCGAACACCAGCCAGCGCTCGATGCCGAGAAACTCGCGCAGTCGCTCCATGTCAGCGACGAGGTCCCAGGTCGTGTTGTCCACGAGGTTCGCGTGCGGCCGGCTGCGACCTGCACCGCGCTGGTCGAAGAGGACGATACGGTATCGCCTGGGGTCGAAGAAGCGCCTGGAACTCGGGCCCGCGCCCGCGCCCGGGCCGCCATGTACGAACACCGCGGGCTTGCCTCGCGGGTTGCCGGACTCCTCCCAGTAGATCTCGTGGATGGGCGATACGCGCAGCCAACCGCTGCGGTAGGGCTTGATGGGCGGGTACGCGGTGCGGCGCGCCGGGGCCTTGTGATGGTGTTTCATTTGCCGATTCTAGCCTTGGGGCGATGCGAGTGGCGCGCCCCGGCAATCCGCCGCCCGCCCGGCCGGTGCCGGGGGTTGGCCCGCCGTTGGCACGCCGCCGTCAAGCCTGCATAATCGGGACCACATGCCGAATCATTCCCCAGGTCGCGCCGCCCCAGTGGCGTGCGCATGAGTATCCCCGGGCAGTGAGGACGAGTCCCGACGCGCTGCAGGCGGGACTCGGCCGGGGGATGCGTAGCGCATACCTCGTCACCGGAGCCGAACCGCTGCTGATTGCGGAGGCCGCCACCGCCATCCGACAGGCCGCACGCGCCGCTGGCTACGCCGACCGCGAGGTCCACTTCATCGAGCGCGGCTTCGACTGGGACGAATTGCTGCGCGACTCGGCCAACCTGTCGCTGTTCGCGACGCGGCGATTGATCGAGCTGAAGTTCAACGCGACACCGGATGCCGTGGCGCAACGCGCGCTTGCCGGCCTGGCGGCAAATCCGCCTGTCGACACGGTGCTGCTCGTGGTGGGCGAACTCGACCGCAAGCCACTCGGCGCCGCCTGGGTCAAGGCCTTCGAGCAGGGCGGGGTGCTGGTCGTCACGCAACCGCTGGAGCGCGGTGAATTGCCTGCGTGGATACGCGAGCGGCTCGGCCGCCATGGCGTGGGGATCGACCCGGTCGCCGCCCAGGTGCTGGCCGACCGGGTCGAAGGCAACCTGCTCGCTGCGCAACAGGACGTCGAGCGCATTGCGTTGTTGATGCCGGGCGCGACGCTCGACGTCGAGGATGTCGCGCGCCTGGTCGCCGACAGTGCCCGCTACGACGTATTCGAGTTGTCCGCTGCTGCGTTCGCGCGACAGCCGGAGCGGGCGCTGCGCATCCTTGCCGGCCTGCGCGCCGAAGGGCGCGAGGCGCCACTGGTGCTCTGGGCGCTGGTGAACGACCTGCGCGCGCTCTCGAGAGTGACGCAGCGCCTGACGCGGGAACGATCGGTGGATGGCGCTTTCCGGGCCGAGCAGGTGTGGTCGAATCGCCAGGGCCCGCTGCGCGCGGCGCTCGGCCGGTTCGACCGGCCGGCAATCGACTCGCTGCTGGTCGCGGCGGCGCGCGCGGACCGGGTCGCCAAGGGCAGCCTGCGCGGCGACGCCTGGGTCGAGATCGAAGGCCTGGTCGCAAGGATTTCCGGCTTGAAGCTGGCCGCATGAGCCCGATCGGCATCTTCGGCGGAACGTTCGACCCGATCCACTTCGGTCACCTGCGCACGGCGTTCGAGCTGATGCAGGTGCTCGAACTCGAGGAACTGCGCTTCGTGCCGGCGGGAGACCCTCCTCATCGTGATTCGCCGCTTGCGGCGGCCAGCCTGCGCCTTGCGATGGTGCGTGCGGCGATCGCCGGTCAACCGGGTTTCAAGGCGGACGATCGCGAGGTACGGCGCCACGGACCCTCGTACACCGTGACGACCCTGGCGGAACTGCGCGCGGAGTTTCCACGGCAGCCGGTCTGCCTGGTCGTCGGCATGGACGCTTTCCTCGGGATGGACCGCTGGCACCAGTGGCGCGACATCCTCAGGCTGGCGCACGTCGCCGTGGCGCATCGCCCTGGCTGGCGTGCGCCGACCGAGGGTGCGCTCGGCCAGCTGCTCTCCGAGCGCGGCACGGACGACGTCGTGGACCTGAGGCAAGCCGAGGCCGGCAGCGTCTTCGTGCACCCTGTCACACAGCTCGAGATTTCCTCCACGGACCTGCGGAACATCATCGTGAGCGGTCGCGATCCGAGGTACCTGGTCCCCGACGCGGTGTGCGAGATCATCCGCGAGACCGGTTGTTATTCCCAACGAGCCACGAGGTAAGCATGGCAGTGAAGCGAGCGAAAACGCGAGCAACTTCGAAGTCGGCGGGCGCCGCACCGGGCCCTGCCAGGCGTGGAACGCGCGGAGCGGCCACGCCAGCGGCGAAGAAGGTCGCAAAGCCGGCTGCCAGCACGACTGCCAGGAAGAGTGCGAAGAAGACCGCGAAGACAGCCACCAGGAAGGCAGCGAAAAAGCCTGCTCAACCCACGTTGAGGGAAATAGTGCTGCACGCCCTCGCGGACATGAAGGCGATCGACGTGAAGTCGCTCGACGTCCGTGGGCTCACCGATTTCACCGACACCATGGTCGTCGCAAGCGGCACTTCGGACCGTCACGTGAAGTCGATCGCCGACCGGGTGGTCCAGCGCTGCAAGGAGGCGGGTTTCCGGCCTTACGGCATTGAAGGCGAGAGCGACGGCGAATGGGTGCTGGTCGACCTGCACGATGTCGTGCTGCACGTCATGCTGCCGCGAACGCGGCAGTTCTATGCGCTCGAGAAACTCTGGGAGACCGGCGGCGCGACCGCTTGACGGGGTTGCGGGCATGCTGATGAGGGTGATTGCCGCGGGCACGCGCATGCCGGCCTGGGTGGACGCGGGTTTCGCCGACTACGCTTCACGCCTGCGAGGTGACTATCGTCTGGAGATCGTCGAGATCCCGCTCGGGCAGCGTGGCCGCGGCGGGGTCGCGAAGGCAGTGGAGACCGAGGGGTCGAGGATGCTCGCGGCCACGGGCGAGAGAGCTCAGATCGTCGCGCTGCAGGTGACGGGTCGCCCGCTAGATACAGTCGGGCTCGCTCGCTGGCTCGAGGGACAAGCGCGGGACGGGCGGCCGCTTGCGTTCTGCATCGGCGGGCCGGACGGGCTGTCGCCCGCGGTGGATTCGAAGGCGGGACTTCGCTGGTCACTGTCGGGCCTGACGCTCCCCCACGGCCTGGCCCGGGTCGTCGTTGCCGAAGCCCTGTACCGCGCCGTGAGCCTCATCAAGGGGCTGCCCTACCATCGCGCCTGACGCCGTGCCGGCCGGGTTGCCGGCCGCGCAGGACTGTGGATTGCCCGATGGACAACACCGGCGCCCCGGGTTTGAATTCACGGCCCACTGCCGACTTTCCGGAGCACGCCGATGCACGCCTATCCCCATCACTACGTAGTCCAGGCCGCTGCGGCTCCCGAGGGTGACGTGCCGGTGTCCTCGGCCGGGCTGCCGCAGATCGTGACCGCCCCACCGGCCGAGTTCGATGGCCCTGGAGACCGCTGGTCCCCGGAGACACTGCTGTGCGCAGCAGTGGCTGACTGTTTCCTGCTCAGCTTTCGTGCCGTCGCTCGCGCCGCGAAGCTCTCGTGGACGTCGTTGAGATGCGAAGTGCGCGGCACTCTCGACCGCGTCGAAGGCAAGTCGCGCTTCACCGGGATCGTGGTGGACGCGGCGCTCGAGGTTCCCGAGGGCACGGACCGCGACAAGGCCGCGAAGGCCATGGAGAAAGCCGAACACCTCTGCCTCATCAGCAATTCGCTGGTGGCCGAGCGGCGCCTGGTGGCGACGGTCTCCGTGGCCTGATTCCGATGGGTCGCAACACCATCCTGCTGGCCTCCGCATCGCCGCGCCGCAGTGAACTGCTGCGGCAGGCAGGCGTGGTTCACGAGGTGCGCCCGGTCGACATCGACGAGTCGCGGTTTCCGGGCGAGGACCCGGCCGCCTATGTGCTGCGGCTGGCGCAGGCGAAGGCGCAGCTGCTCTGGTCAAGTCTCGAGCCGGCGCAGCGCGCCCCGGTGCTGGCTGCCGACACGACTGTTGCACTCGACGGCGCGGTGTTCGGCAAGCCTGCGGGCCGCGACGACGCGATGGCGATGCTGTCACGGCTGTCCGGCCGGACGCACCAGGTGCACACTGCGGTGGCTGTGCTGCATGCATCCGGCGCTGCAGCGCGCGTGAGCACCAGCCAGGTGAGCATGCGTGAGATCTCGGCGGCCGAGCTGGAGTGGTACTGGCGGACCGGCGAGCCCTGCGACAAGGCGGGTGGCTACGCGATACAGGGCCGGGCGGCGATCTTCGTGCGGCACCTCGCAGGCAGCTATTCAGGTGTCATGGGCCTGCCGCTCTGCGAGACCTGGGAACTGCTTGGTACCGTGCCCGGTCTGACCGTTGGAGGCGCCGACGAATGAGCACGGAAATGGTCGTAAACGTGAGCCCGCGCGAGACGCGGGCCGCGCTGCTTGAAAACGGCGTGTTGCAGGAACTCTTCGTCGAACGTGCGAGCCGGCGCGGGCTTGCAGGCAACCTGTACAAGGGTCGGGTATCGCGCGTGCTGCCCGGCATGCAGGCCGCCTTCATCGACATCGGGCTCGAGCGTACTGCCTTCCTGCACGTCTCGGACATCGTGCAGCCGGCAGATGCCGAGGGGTCCAGCGAAGCGCCGAGGACCGACAGCATCCGTGAGCTGGTCGGCGAGGGTGCCGACATCCTCGTGCAGGTGCTCAAGGATCCGCTCGGCACCAAGGGCGCGCGCCTGACCACCTTCATCACCATCCCGTCGCGCTACCTGGTCTACATGCCATTCGGCCACGGCGTGGGCGTATCGGCCCGCATCGAGGCCGAGGACGAGCGGCAAAGGCTGCGCGAGGCGGTGCAGTCGGTCAGCGCCGAGGCGGACGCGGGTGGCTACATCGTGCGCACGGCGGCGGAGGGTGCCGCGGGCGAGGCGCTGCGGGCAGACATGCTGTTCCTGCGCAAGCTCTGGGAGGTGCTGACCGGCAAGGCGCGTCCGGCGGCACCGGGCACGCTGATTCACGAAGACCTTGCCCTGCCGCTGCGCCTGATGCGCGACCTGGTCGGAGAGGGCGTCGACCGGGTACTGGTGGACAACGAGCCGACCTGCGATCGGATGCGCGAATTTGCCGCGACCTTCATGCCCGGGCTCGAGGTGCGCGTCGAGCTCTACACCGGCAGCCGCCCGATCTTCGACCTGCATGGCGTCGAGGAGGAGATACATCGCTCGCTCGACCGCAAGGTCGCGCTGAAGTCGGGTGGCTACCTGGTCATCGACCAGACCGAGGCGCTCACGACCATCGACGTCAACACGGGCGCCTACGTCGGTCACCGCAACCTCGAGGAGACCATCTACCGCACCAATCTCGAGGCGGCGGTGGCGATCGCGCGCCAGCTCAGGCTGCGCAACCTCGGCGGCATCATCATCATCGACTTCATCGACATGGAGGAAGAGGAGCACCGGCGCCAGGTCCTCCAGGCGCTCGGCAAGGCGCTGGCAAAGGACCACGCCAAGACGCAGTTCTCGGCCGTCTCGTCGCTCGGCCTGGTCGAGATGACGCGCAAGCGCACGCGCGAGAGCCTGGCGCACCAGCTCTGCATGCCGTGTCCGGCCTGCGAGGGCCGCAGCTTCGTCAAGACGCCCGAGACGGTCTGCTACGAGATATTCCGCGAAATCCTGCGGCAGGCCGCTCAGTTCGACCTGCAGCAGTTGCTGGTCCTGGCGCACCAGGACGTGATCGATCGGCTGCTCGACGAGGAGTCGGCCGCGCTCGCGGAGCTGGAGGTGCAGCTCGGCAAGCCCATCCGGCTGCAGACCGAGTCGCTCTACATGCTCGACCAGTTCGACGTGGTGCTCATGTGAACCCGCCAGCCGGGCGCCGGCTTGCCGCCCGGGCCTGGCGGGTGGCGGCGGCCGTCATCGCGGGGCTGCTGATCCTCGCGGCGCTCGCGCTCGGCGCGCTCAGGCTTGCAATCGCACGCGTGCCGGAGAATGCAGCGCGGATACAGGCGTGGGTCGAGCAGCAGACCGACCTGCGCATCGAGTACAACTCGATAGACGCGCGCCTGCGGTGGTTCGGCCCGGAGATCGTGCTTGGCGGCATCCGGGTGCTCGAGCGCGACGGCTCGGATTCGCTGCTGCAGGCACGCGAGGGCAGCGTGGGCCTCGACCTCTGGAATCTCTTCCGGACCGGCGAACTGGTGGCGGGACGCGTGCGTTTCACCGGCCCCACGCTCACGGTCGTCCGGCTTCCCGATGGGCGCATCCGTCTGCTGGGGCAGAACGAGCGCCCGCTGGATCGCCCGCCCTTCGATCTCGACCGCCTGCCAGCGGGCTGGCTGGTCGTTGCAGATGCCACCGTCACCTATCGCGACCTCGCAGTCGAGTCAGCGCCGTTGACATTCACGGGGCTCGAACTCGACCTGCGTCGCGAGCATGACAGCACTGCAGTGACGGGCTCGGCCAGGCTGCCTGCCACGCTCGGACGGAGCATCGACTTTCGAGGCGACCTGCGCGGCTCGCTCGAGCACCTGGAAACACTCGACGCCGAGCTCGAACTGCGGGTGGACCAGATCGTGCTGCCGGGACTGGCGGCGTTTCTTCCGTCAGCGATTGCGCGGCCGATCGCCGGTTCCGGCCAGGTCCAGGGCCAGGTCCGGTTCAAGCAGGGAACGCTGGCGCACGCACGCCTCGATCTCGACCTCGTCGACCTGGGGCTCGAGCTTCCACCGCGTGACGTACCGGCCGTCCCGACGCTTGCGCTCTCCGAGCCGCAGGTTCCACCCGATGCCTCGCCGCTGACGCTTCCGCACGTGGTCTCGACGATTGTGCAGCGGCCCGCTGCAGCTGGTCCGGCATCGGTAAGCTACCCGCGCCTGCGCGGCACAGTGCGCCTGCGACACGAGAATCGGGAGTGGATGCTGCGTGCGCAGAACCTGAGTTTCGACGGCGTGGCCGGCCGGACCGGCGCGCCAGCCGAAATGGGGCTGCGCTGGCGCGGCAATGCGCAGACGACATTCTCGACGACGGTGTCTGCAGAGAATCTGCGGCTCGCGGATGCGTGGCCGCTGGTGCTGGCCTTCGCGCCACCTGCCTTCGACGCCTGGGCCGGCCTTGCGCCCAGCGGCGAGCTGCACTCGCTGCGTGCCGAGATATCCCGCGACCGAGCCGGGGCGTTCCCCGGATTTACGGTGAGCGCAGACGTCGGCGAACTCGGCTTCGCCGCGAGCGGCCGGTTTCCCGGCCTTTCCGGGCTGACAGGCGTCGTGTCCGGTACCGACCAGCACGGGCGCATCGCGCTGCGTTCGCGTTCGCTCGCGTTCGACCTGCCGGGAATCTTTCGCGAACCCATCTCTGAAATTGCCGCATCGGGCGATATCGACTGGCGCCGTGAAGGCGCGCAATGGGTGTTGGCATCGGGTCCGATTGCAGTGGAGCATCCCCACGCTCGCGCCACGGGCACGTTTGAATTCCGGTACGAGCGGCCAGGCATTTCGCCGTTGCTCACGATGGACATCGACGTGCAGGGTGCGGACGTGGCATTCGCCGGCAACGTGATGCCTTACGGAATTTTCGGGCCCGGCGCAGTCTCCTGGCTCGCGCCGGCGTTCCTTGGTGGTCGAGTCGAGTCAGGGCACGTGAGCTACCGTGGCCCGATACGCAGCTTCCCGTTCCGCAACGGCGAAGGCGACTTCCTCGCCAAGGCGGAGCTGCGCGACGTCGCAGTGAATTATTTCGCCGGGTTCGAGCCACTGCGCGGCGGGCGGGGCAAGGTCGAGTTCCACAATGCCGGATTCGTCGCGCACCTGGACGGGGGCGAAGTTGGTGGAGTCCGGCTCGATCAAGCGGAGGTGGGGATTGCCGACATGCACGACACCGTCGTCGAGGTGGCAGCCCAGGCGTCGGGGGACCTCGACACGGCCCTGAAGTTCGCGCAGAAAAGCCCGGTCGGTGCCGTACTGGGCGGCCAGTTCACGGGGCTGTCCGGCAGCGGCCCAGCGGAGTTCACGGTAAAGCTCCACCTGCCGGCCAACGGGGTCGACTTGCACGACTACGTGATCCGCACCAACCTGCGCGCGGCAACCGTGAATCTCCCGGCGCTGCAGGCGCCGGTGGAGCGGGTGACGGGCCAGTTCGAGATCCACAACCTCGAAATGCGCGCGCGCTCGCTGCGCGGCACGATACTCGGCGGTCCCTTCGAACTCGAGGTCGAGCCAGGACGCCTCACGCCGCAGGTAGATGCGATGGTGCTGCTGCATGGCCGGGGTCGCGCATCGGGCGCAGGGCTGCCCGCTTTCATTGGCCTGCCGCAGGCAATCCGCATGTCCGGGATGACCGACTGGAAGCTCGAAGCACGCATCGAGCGACATCGCGGCACCGACCAGTGGTCGTCATACTATGACGTAGCAAGCGACCTGGAGGGTCTTGGCATCTCGGCACCGCGTCCATTCGCGAAGGCACCGGCGTCGCCGAGCCCGACCCGCGTCGGGCTCGGATTCTCGCCGCGGGGGCTCGACGACATAGCCGTCGAGTCCGGGCCCGCGCGGGTGCGGTTGCAGCTCGGCGCAGGCGCCGACGGGCACCTGCAACTCGAGCGAGGCATCGCGCGCTTCGACGGCCAACCAGTGGTATTGCCGCAAGGCCCGGGGCTTCACTTCAGCGGCGAGTGGCCCGAATTCGATCTCGGCGAGTGGCTCGCACTTGGTACGGGTGAAGGGCCCGGCACGCTGTCGAAGTGGCTGGGACCGACCGACGTCCGGGTCGACAAGGCGCGGATCTTCGGCTTCGAATTTTCAGGGGTGGATGCGTCGCTCCGGGCGGATCGCGGGTCGCTCGCGATCAAGGTCAGCGGACCGACCGCGGAGGGTGTCGTCACGATACCTGACGACCTTGATGGCGGCCTGCCGATCAGCTTCCGAATGGAGCGCCTGATCCTGCAGCCGGTAACGACGCCGGGCTCGGGCGATGCGAGCCAGCCCGATCCACGCGATCTTCCGTCGCTGGAATTCGACATCGCGGACTTCCGGTGGCAGCAACGCCACTTCGGACGGCTGGTCGGGAACGTCGCCAAGGATCCGGGCGGGTTGCGGCTGGACGATCTCCGGGCAACCGCACCGCATACGAGCATCGCCGCGCATGGCGATTGGCTGCAGGGGGACAAGGGATCGCGGACCCGGCTTGCTATCGACCTCACGAGCACCGACATGGGCGCGACCTCGAGCGCGCTCGACCTGCCGGGCTCGATCGAGGCAAAGCACGCGACAGCGATGGCGAAGCTCTCGTGGCCGGGTGGCCCGATGGGTGACATCGTTGCGCACATGGATGGTTCGGTCAAAATCGCCCTGGAACGCGGCCAGTTGAGGGATGTGAAGCCTGGTGCCGGTCGCATGCTCGGGCTCGCGAGCCTCGCGGAACTGCCGCGACGCCTGTCGCTCGACTTCCATGACGTGACTGATACCGGACTCGCCTTCGACTCTGTCACCGGTGACTTCGAGATTCGCGACGGTAACGCATATACGCAGGACCTGCTGCTCAAGGGCGCGGCGCTCGATATCGGAATGGTGGGTCGTACCGGCCTCGCGGCCGAGGACTACGACCAGACCATCGTCGTCAGCGGCAATCCGACAGGCGCCGCCACCGTCGCCGGGGCGCTGGCACTGGGGCCGATAGGCGCCGCGGGAGGCCTGCTCCTCTCGCAGATCTTCAAGGGCCAGCTCAAGGGCCTGGCGCGCGTCTACTACCGGGTCACCGGCCCATGGGAAGCCCCGGTCGTGGAGCGAATATCGTCGCAACAGGGCGAGGAGCAGACGTCCTCGGCGTCGGCTGCGGACCAGCCTGCTGCCCCGGGCGAGGCCGCGACGCCGGACCAGGGCGCGACCCCGGACCAGGAACAGGAACAGGGGACCAGGGAATGACCACCGTCGCGGCGATCCAGATGACCTCGTCGGCCGACACCTCGGGCAACCTTGCGGAGGCCGGCCGGCTGCTCGGTGAGGCTCGCTCGCACGGTGCGCAGGTCGCGGTGCTGCCCGAGAATTTCGCGTTCATGGGCGTCAGCGAGTCTGACAAGTTCACGATCGCGGAGGACGAGGGCCGGGGGCCGATCCAGGAGTTCGTCGCGTCCACAGCGCGCGAGATGCGCATGTGGATCGTCGCCGGGACGATTCCACTGCGGATCGAGGGCCAGCCGCGCCTTGCCGCGGCGTCGCTGGTGTTCGACGAGCAGGGCCGCTGCGTTGCACGCTACGACAAGATCCACCTGTTCGACGTCGAGATTCCGGGCCGTGATGAACGCTACCAGGAATCCTCGTCGGTGCGCCCCGGCAACGAGCCAGTGTGCGTGGATACCCCGGCCGGGCGCCTGGGTCTCGCGGTCTGTTACGACCTGCGCTTTCCGGAGCTCTTCCGCGGGCTGCTCGGGATGGGCGCGCAATGGTTCTGCCTGCCTTCTGCGTTCACTGCACCGACAGGCCGGGCGCACTGGGAGATCCTGCTGCGCGCGCGAGCGATCGAGAACCTCTGCCACGTGGTCGCGCCCGCGCAGTCCGGGTTCCACCAGAATGGCCGCGAAACCCACGGCGACTCGATGATCGTCGACTGCTGGGGGCGCGTGCTGGCGCGCCTGCCACGCGGGACTGGCGTCGTCGCTGCCGAAATCGACCTCGTACGACAGCGCGAGGTCAGGCAGAATTTCCCGTCCGTCACCCACCGGCGACTGCAGGCCTGAATCCCAATGACACCCGACATCCCTCCCGCACTGTTCGCTCCCACCCGGTTCCCGGCCGTTGCCGACGCACCGCGGGATTCCATTGAGCTCGCGCGCGGCGCGCTGCTGCGGCCTGCCGGCCTCGACGAAGACGCGGTCGCCCGCGTGCTCGGCGACGTCATGGGCCACGCGGTGGATTACTCCGACGCGTACTTCCAGCTCATCCGCGAGGAGTCGTGGGCGCTCGAGGACGGCATCGTGAAGGACGGGGCGCACAGCATCGACCAGGGCGTCGGCGTGCGCGCGCTCGCCGGAGAGAAGACCGGGTTCGCGTACTCGGACGAAGTGGTGTTGCCGGCGATGCTCGAGGCGGCGCATGCGGCGCGAGCGATCGCGCGCTCCGGCGCGAGCGGCGCGATCCAGGCCTGGCGCGCACCGGGCGGGCGCGGCTTGTACCTGCCAACTGATCCCGTGGATTCGATGGACGACGGTGCCAAGGTGAGCCTGCTCGAAGCCATCGACCGCGAAGCACGAGCGCTCGACTCGCGCATCGTGCAGGTGATGGCGAGCCTTGCCGCCTCGCACGACACGATCCTGGTGCTGGCAAGTGACGGCACGCTGGCCGCCGACGTGCGCCCGCTGGTGCGCCTGAACGTCTCGGTCATCATCGAACACCAGGGACGGCGCGAGCAGGGCTATGCGGGCGGTGGCGGGCGCTTTGCATACACCGAATTCGTCGCGGGTGACCGCTGGCGCGAACTGGTGCGCGAGGCGGTGCGCTCCGCGCAGGTCAACCTCGAGGCCGTGCCGGCGCCGGCAGGGACGATGACCGTGGTGCTGGGCCCCGGCTGGCCGGGCGTGCTGCTTCATGAGGCCGTGGGCCATGGACTCGAGGGCGACTTCAATCGCAAGGGCACTTCTGCCTTCAGTGGCCGCATCGGGCAGCAGGTTGCCTCACGCGGCGTTACGGTGGTCGACGACGGCACGCTCGCCACGCGCCGCGGGTCGTTGAACGTGGATGACGAGGGCACGCCCACCGGCTGCACTACGTTGATCGAGGATGGCGTGCTCAAGGGCTACCTGCAGGACAAGCTGAACGCGAGATTGATGGGTGTCGCCCCCACCGGCAACGGCAGGCGCGAGTCGTTCGCGCACCTCACGCTGCCGCGCATGACGAACACCTACATGCTGCCGGGCCCGCACGCGCCAGGGGAAATCATCGCTTCCGTGAGCAAGGGCCTCTACTGCCGGAACTTCGGCGGCGGCCAGGTGGACATCACCTCGGGCAAGTTCGTCTTTTCGGCGAGCGAGGCCTACCTGATCGAGAACGGCAGGCTGGGCGCGCCCGTGAAAGGGGCGACTCTCATCGGCAACGGGCCGGATGCCATGACCCGCATCGCGATGGTCGGCAACGACCTGAAGCTCGACGACGGCGTCGGCACCTGCGGGAAGGACGGCCAGGATGTGCCGGTCGGTGTCGGTCAGCCCACGCTGCGGGTGGACGGCCTCACCGTCGGCGGTACGGGCTGAGTGGCCGAGCGGGTCAGGACGATGTGGATTCCACGCAGCCTGTACGAACTCCTGCCGTACGCGTACATGGTGGCGGGTGCCGCCGCGCTTGCGGCCGCGTTCGTCGGCGAGCGCGGCCCACGGGGCCTGCTGATGCTGCTGGGGGGGCTCGGCCTGACGGTGGGACTCGTGCTCTGGATGAGGCGGCGCGAGTACCGCGAAAGCCAGTCTGAATACGATTCGAGGTCGCTCGACGACTGAGCGTTCAGGCTTCGCGGCCGTCCTCGAGTTCCGTGGCCGCTGCGTCCCCATCCTGCTCGTCATCTCCCGTCGCGTCGTCGTCGTTCGCGAGCACCGTGGTCTCGAGGCCCGGTGGCTCGGACCGGTGGTAGGTGAGCTCGTGCAGGCCGATCTTCACCACATCGCCTTCCTGCAGCCTGTGGCGCCGCACGCGCCGGCCCAGCACGAAGACGCCGTTCGTGCTGTTCAGGTCCTCGATCAGGCTGCTTTCTGCAGTCGTGACGATCTGCGCATGATGGCGGCTCACGAACCTGTTCTCGATACGCAGTTCGTTGTCCGACGTGCGACCGATGTACATTCGTCCCGGCACCAGGTAGGTCTCCCCCACCTCTGCGCCATTGAGTCTCAGCACCAGCCGGCCGATCGGCGGCTGTTCCTGCGAGGCGGTGTCTTCGGGGTTGAGCGTCGGATTGGACGAGGTCCTTGCGGCGTACTCGGTCCATTGCAGCTCATTTACGGCAGACATCACGTCGTCGGCCGATACCGTATGCCGGTCCAGCGCGAAGGCCGCGATCAGCGCGGTGTCGCAGAGCGTGTTCACGAGGCGCGGGATCCCTCCCGCATAGCGGAACAGCACCGGGAAAGTGTCCGGCTCGAAGATTTCGCGGTCTCCCGCACCGGCGACGCGAAGCCGGTGCCGCACGTACTCTCCGGTGTCCTGCTCGCTGAGCGCAGTCAGGTGAAAGCGCAGCCGCACGCGTTGCCTCAGCTGCACGAGCCCGTCGGAGTCGAGCTTCTCGTTCAGTTCCGGCTGGCCCGCCAGGATGATGCGCAGCACCTTTTCCTTCGTGGTCTCTACGCCAGAGAGCAGTCGCACTTCCTCGAGCACCTTGTTGCTCAGGTTCTGCGCCTCGTCGATGATCAGCAGCACCCTGCGTCCATTCACATACTGCTCGATCAGGAAGTCGTTCAGTGTCGCGAGCAGTTCCGCCTTGCGCATGCGGAAGGGGCTGAAGCCGAACTGCACCAGTGCCGCCTGCAGGAACTCGATCGGCGTCACCTGCGTCTGGTTGATCTGCGCGACGACCACGTCCTGGTCGATTTCCCTGAGAAAAGTCTCGATAAGCGTGGTCTTGCCGGACCCGATCTCGCCGGTGATCACGACGAATCCGTCGGTGAACCAGATCGTCGACTCCATGTACGCCTTGGCGCGGGAGTGGATCGTGCTCAGGTACATGAAGGCCGGGTCCGGGCTCAGCCGGAACGGCAATTCAGTGAGCTGGAAATGTTCGAGGTACATGCAGGGCTCCGGCCGGCACTATAAAGGAACGGCACACCCCGGCAATAACGAGGTCCGTCACAATCCGGCGGTGAGGGCGCGACTCAACGCGGAACGTGGCGCAGCAGGCGCCGGAGCAGATGATCGCGTCCGGCGGCAGTGGTTGCCACCACGGTGCCGTGCCCGAGCTTGCGACCACCCCTCGGCGACTTTCCATAGTCGTGGTGGTGCGCCCCCGGAATTGCCAGCACTCGCCCGCGATCCGGCATCGTGCCGATGTAATTGACCATGGCCGCGTGGCCGATGGCGCTGGTGTCGCCGAGCGGCAGCCCGAGAATCGCCCGCAGGTGGTTTTCGAACTGCGAGGTCACCGCGCCCTCGATGGTCCAGTGCCCGGAGTTGTGCACGCGCGGTGCCATCTCGTTCGCGATCAGCCTGCCGCGCTGCACGAAGAACTCGATCGTCAGCACGCCTGCATACCCGAAGTAGTCGAGCAGGCGACGCAGGTGTCGCTCAGCCGCTCGCTGCAGGCGAGCATTCCGGTGCGGAGCCCTCGTGACGCGCAGGATGCCATCGCGATGCTGGTTTTCGGAGAGCGGGTAGCAGCGGGTCTCGCCACGCGTGCTTCGTGCGCCGATGATCGACACCTCGCGGTCGAATTTCACGAATCCCTCGAGGATGAGCGGCACGCCGCCGAGCGCCGCCCAGGCTGCGTCCATGTCGGCGCGCCGGCGCAGGTAATGCTGGCCGCGCCCGTCGTAGCCGAGCCGGCGCGTCTTGAGCACGCACGGCAGCCCCACCGCGGCGACGGCCGCGTGCAGCTCGTCCAGGCTGTCCACGGACCGGAACGGCGGCGTCGGAATGCCGAGGCGCTGGAAGAGCTCCTTCTCGAGCAGCCGATCCTGTGAGACCCGCAGCGCCTCGATTGGCGGCAGGCAGGTGCGCGTGCGCGACACTTTCTCGAGTGCCGACACCGGAACGTTTTCGAATTCGTAGGTGACGAGCCCGGTGCCGGCCGCGAGCTTGCGCAGGCTGGCGGGGTCGTCGAACCGTCCTGTGATGATCGGACCCACCCGGGCACCCGGGGAATCCGCGCTCGAATCGAGGAACAGGAACTCGAGGGCCAGTGGATGTCCGGCCAGCGCCAGCATCTGTCCCAGCTGGCCAGCGCCGATGACGCCGACTTTCATGCGCCGGTAGGCGGTTTGCGAGGGTCGGGCTGTGCGAGCACTTTCCGGGTCTGCGCGGCGCGGAACGCATCGAGCGATTCGCGGATCGCCTCGTGGGAGAGTCCCAGGATGGATGCGGCCAGCAGCGCCGCGTTCGTCGCGCCGGCCACCCCGATCGACAGGGTCCCGACCGGGATGCCAGCCGGCATCTGCACGATCGAGAGCAGTGAATCGACGCCGTTCAGCGACTTCGACTGCACGGGCACCCCAAGCACCGGCAGCGTGGTCTTGGCGGCCGCCATGCCCGGCAGGTGCGCGGCGCCGCCGGCGCCCGCGATCAGAACCTGCAGGCCCCGGCTTCGCGCCGAGCTGGCGTACTCGAACAGCAGGTCGGGTGTGCGGTGGGCCGAGACGACACGCGTCTCGTACGCGACGCCGAGACGGTCCAGCATCTCGGCTGCGGACTTGAGGGTCTCCCAGTCGGAGGTCGACCCCATGATGATGCCAACCAGTGGTTTCACCGCGGCATTGTAACATCGGCCCGCTTATCTACCCGCGATCGCAGGTCGGCGCAGCGGTTCCGGATGGCCGGCACTTCGTCCCGGGTCGGCTAGCCGCTGTCCGGGCCATGCTGCGACGCCAGGATCTCGCGCAGTCGGCGGTAGAGCTGCCTGGCGGCGGCCGGCGGGCGGGACGCGGACTGCTCGGCCCGGGCCTGGCGCACCATGGCGCGCAGCTGCTGCAATGCGGCCCGGTCCACGATGGCGCCGAATTCCGTCCAGGCGGACGCCTCGTCCGCGAGCAGGCGATCGCGCCAGCGTTCTACGGACTTTTCGCGCAGCACGCGCTGCCGGTCCATTTCGCCGCGGCGATCCAGCGCCTGCCGTATGGGGTCGGTGTCGATGTGCCGCAGCAGCTTGCCGATGTACAGGCGCTGCCTCGCCCTGGCGCCATTGCTGGTGATGCGACGGGCGACCTCGACCGCGTCGCGTACCTCGTCCGGAAGCGGCATCGCCGCGAGCTCGGTTTCGGGCAGTTCCACGAGTTCCCAACCGAGATCCTGGAGGCCGCGGCTCTGCCGCTTCTTCTCGCTCCTGCTCGGTGCCAGTTCTTCGCCGTCGTCGTGCGTGTCGCCCATCCTTCCTCCGCGCGGGATGCTAGCACGCGCGGCCGCGGGCCCGACCGCTGCTAGAATGGCCGCTTGCTGCAATCCGGCGGAACCATGCCCACTGAATCGTCACTAACGCCCGTTGCCGACGGCGCGGACCTGCTCGCGCTGGTGGAAGTCGCACTCGAGGAAGCCCGCGCGCTCGGTGCGTCCCAGGCCGAGGCCGCCGTCAGCGTTGACGTGGGGTTGTCGGCTTCCGTGCGCCTGGGTGCGATAGACACGGTCGAATACCAGCGCGATCGCGGCATGGGTGTCACCGTGTATTTCGGCACGCGCAAGGGCTCGGCCAGTACGGCAGACCTGGGTGCGGCCGCGCTGCGCGAGACGGTCGGCAAGGCCTGCAGCATCGCGCGTTTCACGTCCGAGGATTCCTGCGCCGGGCTCGCGGACCCGGACACCCTTGCCACGGACGTGCCTGACCTCGACCTCTCGCACCCATGGGACCTGACGCCGGAACGCGCCTGCGAGCTTGCGCTCGAGTGCGAGGCAGCGGCGCTGGCGGTGGATCCGCGCATCACCAACTCGGAGGGCGCGGCGGTGAGTTCGCACCGCGGAATTCGCGCCTACGGCAATACGCACGGCTTCCTGCACAGCTATCCCGGCTCGGTGCACAGCGTGAGCTGCGCCGTGCTCGGCAGCGAAGGCGATGCGATGGAGCGCGATTACTGGTACTCGACGGCGCGCGACTGGCGCGAACTCGAGGCCGTCGCCAGCGTTGGCCGGTTGAGCGGCGAGCGCGCCGTGCGGCGCCTCGGTGCGCGCAAGGTCGCCACGACGCGAGCGCCGGTGCTGTTCAGCCCGGAGGTCGCGCGCGGGCTCATCGGCCACTTCATCGGGGCGATCCGGGGTGGCAGCCAGTACCGGCGCGCCTCGTTCCTGCTGGACGCTGCTGGCCAGCAGGTCTTTCCCGACTGGTTCAGTATTTCCGAGCGGCCGCACCTGCCGAAGGCGCTGGCGAGCGCGCCTTTCGACCACGAAGGTGTCGCTACGCGCGACCGGGAGCTGGTCGAGGCAGGGGTGCTTCTCGGATACGTTCTCGGTTCGTATTCGGCCCGCAAGCTCGGGCTGCGCACGACCGGTAATGCGGGTGGAACCCACAACCTCATGGTGCGCGGCAACGGCGGCGACTTCGCGGAGATGCTGCGGCGCATGGAGCGCGGATTGCTGGTCACCGAGTTGATGGGGCAGGGCGTGAACGGCGTGACAGGCGACTACTCGCGCGGCGCAGCGGGCTTCTGGGTCGAGGGCGGCAGGATCGAGTTCCCGGTCCACGAGGTGACCGTGGCCGGCAACCTGAAGGACGTCTACCGCAACATCGTCTCGGTCGGCAATGACGTCGACCTGCGTGGAGGCATTCGCACCGGCTCGATCCTGGTCGGGGAAATGACCATCGCCGGCGACTGAGCGCGCCGCCGTCACGCCTTGCTGCGCACCAGGTCCAGCAGCGTCCGTTCACCGAGGCTCGCGCGCAGCGCCTCGTCTGACGATTGCACCACTGCATCGGCCGACGCGACCGGTCTGGGCTCCGGCCGTCGAGGGTCCGGCATTTCGTGGCGGATCGAGTCGAATATCGCGGCAAGCGTGATCGACCCCAGGTCGCGGGCGGGCATCAGCGAATCGTCCTCGGCCGTGAGCACCAGCCCGTGCGCCTCGAGCGCGGACACCACGTCGCCGAGCACCGTCGCCGGGACATCGAGCCTCTCGGCCAGTGCATTGGTGGACCAGCGCTCGGTACCCTTCACGAATCGCTCGGCAAGCAGGTACATCACCGACATTGCCAGTCGCTCGCGCAGCGCGCCCGTCGTCGGGATGTCCGCATGCCCGGTGCGCAGGTGCTCCGGGTGCTGCACGTAGAATGACAGCTGGGCGCCGAGCAGCAGTATCAGCCAGCTCAGGTACAGCCAGAACAGGAACAGCGGCACCACGGCGAGTCCCGCGTAGATAGCCGCGAGCTGCGCCGAATACACCACGATACGCGCGAACAGCGCACCGACGAACGCCCATAGCAGGCCGCCGAACAGTGTGCCGATCGCTGCCGGCCAGAACCGGACGCGTGTGTTCGGCATGTAGACGTACAGGAAGCCGAACAGCCCCAGGATCAGCAGGTAATGGGTCCGGGGCCCCTGGACTGGCTGTCTCGAAGCCAGCCCCGAGAGCTTCGCCACCACCTCGTTGGCCTCGAACGAGGCGAGCAGCGCCATGGCAGCTACCGCGAGCGCGGGAACGACCAGCAAAACCACCAGGTATTCGGTCGCGCGGCGGGCGAAACTGCGGGGCCGATCGACGTGCCAGGTGAAGTTGAGCGCTTCCTCGACCTTCTGCACCGTCGAGATCGCGGTGAACAGCAGGAACACGAACCCTACCGTGCCGACCAGCGTGCCCTGCACATTCTCGACGAAGCCCATGATGCTGCTGGTGATCGACTGGCCCTGCTCGCCCAGAGGCCGCAGGAACTCGAGCAGCAACGGCTCGATCTGGTGGTGGAAGCCGAAGGCCTTGAGTACCGCGAATGCGACCGCCACGACCGGGACCAGCGCGAACAGCGTCGAGTAGACCAGGCTCATTGCGCGCAGCCCCAGCTCGCCACGCCCGATGTCGCGCAGCAGCGCCCAGGCATAACGCAGCGGTGTCGCAAGCAGCACCAGCGCGCGACTGCCCAGGGTCTCCGGCAGGTCGAACAGCCAGTGTTCGACCCGCAGCTGCAGCGAGGAGAAGTTTGCGGACATGCCCTAGGCTGTGAGCCTGCGCAGCGCTTCCTGGTACCTTTCGCTCGTTCCGCGAATCACCTCGGCCGGCAGGCGCGGGCCGGGCGGCGTCTTGTCCCAGTCGAGCGTCTCGAGGTAGTCGCGCACGAACTGCTTGTCGAACGAGGGCGGGCTCAAGCCCGGCGAGTAGGTGTCCACCGGCCAGAACCGCGAAGAATCCGGCGTGAGCGCCTCGTCGATCAAACGTGAGCGTGCCCGCTTCGTCCACGCCGAACTCGAACTTGGTGTCGGCGATGATGATGCCGCGCGCGAGCGCGTGTGCGGCCGCGAACTCGTAGAGTGCGATCGCCGTGTCGCGGACCCTGGCCGCCAGCGCCGGACCGATCGCTGACTCGATTTCGGCGAATCCGACGTTCTCGTCATGGTGGCCCCGCTCGGCCTTGGTCGAGGGCGTGAATATCGGGTGCGGCAGCCGGTCGGCCATGCGCAGCCCGGACGGCAGGGCGATGCCGCACACCTTGCCGGTGCTCTCGTAGTCTTTCCAGCCCGATCCGATCAGGTAGCCACGGACGACGGCCTCGACCGGCAGCGCCTTCAGTCGCCGCACGACCATGCAGCGGTCGGCGATGGTCGCGCGCTCCGACGCGTCGGGCACTACGCGCTCGAGCGGGTAGGCCGCGAGATGGTTCGGCACGATGTGGCCGGTGCGCGCGAACCAGAAGTTCGAAATGCTGGTGAGCACGCGGCCTTTTCCCGGGATCGGGTCCGGCAGTACCACGTCGAAGGCGCTCAGCCGGTCGGTGGTGACGATCAGCATGTGAGCGTCGTCGATGGCATAGATGTCGCGAACCTTGCCCTGGTGCGTACGCGTGAGGCCGCGCAGGTTCGACTCGTGCATCGGTGGCGAGGCGGCGGCGGTGTTCGGCATGGTGGGAATTCCGGTGTCGGGATGCGGGCCGTGCGCTGCTAACATAGCGCGCCGCCGCGTGCAGCCAGTGTTGCAGCAGCCTTCCCCGGCGGTCAAGGAATCCATGGGCTGGTACGGAAAACTCATCGGCGCGATCCTCGGCGCGATCATCGGGCGCGGCCTGCTGGGCGCGATCGTGGGCCTGCTGATCGGCCACCAGTTCGACCGGCGCGCGGGCGGTGGGCCGGCGACTGGCGGCAGTCGCATGGCGATCAGTCGATCGTTCTTCAGGGCGACGTTCCAGGTCATGGGGCATGTCGCGAAGGCCGATGGGCGGGTCACCGCGCGGGAAATCGACGCCGCGCGGGCGGTGATGCGCCGCTTCTCGCTGGGTGAGGACGATGTGCGGCGCGCGATCGATTTCTTCACCGACGGAAAGCAGGCCGACTTTCCGCTCGAATCGGAACTCGCCGGGCTGCGCGCCTCGCTGGGCAGCCGCGGTGACCTGCGGCGCCTGTTCGTACAGATACAGCTGGAGGCCTCGATGCTCGGCGGCGGCCTCAATCCGCCGGCGCGCGCAGTCTTTGCGAGGATGTGCGCGGCACTCGGCATCTCGGCGGCCGAGTTCGCGGCCCTCGAGGCGATGCTGCGCATGCATGCCCACGCCCGCGGGTCGGGGCCGGAGCAGGCCCGCAGCGCGCCATCGCGGCTCGCGGATGCCTACCAGGTGCTTGGTGTGCAGACGAACGCCAGCGACCGCGAGGTCAAGCTCGCATACCGCCGCCTGATGAGCCAGAACCACCCGGACAAGCTGGTCGCCAACGGCCTGCCCGAGTCGATGATCGAGGCCGCGCACGAGCGCACGCGCAGCATCATCGAAGCGTACGAGGCGGTACGTGACAGCCGGGGGATGAAATAGCGCGGTGGCCTGCTACAGTCCCCTGAGCGCCCGAGGAGCCATGAAATGACCAAGCATTGGATCGCCCCCTCCATCCTGTCGGCCGACTTCTCGCGCCTGGGCGAGGAAGTGCGTGCCGTGCTCGACGCAGGTGCGGACCTGGTCCATTTCGACGTGATGGACAACCACTACGTCCCCAACCTGACCATCGGTCCACTGGTCTGCGAGGCGCTGCGAAAGGCGGGTATCACCGCGCCGATCGACGTACACCTGATGGTGAAGCCGGTGGACCGGATCGTGCCGGACTTCGCGAAGGCAGGCGCCACGTGGATCACGTTCCACCCGGAGGCGAGCGAACACGTCGACCGCACGATCGGCCTGATCCGGGAGCTTGGCTGCAGGCCGGGGCTGGTGCTGAATCCTGCCTCGCCACTCAACTGGCTCGACCACGTGCTCGACAAGATCGACATGGTGCTGCTGATGTCGGTGAACCCGGGCTTCGGCGGGCAGTCGTTCATCCCGTCGGTGCTGCCCAAGATCGCGCGGGTGCGCGAGTTGATCGATCGCAGCGGGCGCGACATCCGCCTCGAGGTCGATGGCGGCGTGAAAGTGGACAACATCGCCGAAGTCGCGGCCGCGGGGGCCGATACCTTCGTCGCGGGTTCGGCGATCTTCGGTTCGAACGACTACCGGGCGACGATCGACGCGATGCGCAGGGAGATCGCGTCGAGTCGCTGAGCGAGGCCGGCTGCGCCCGGGTGGCGCCACCGGCCGGTGGCGGGACTACTCTTCGTCTTCGTCTTCGTCCTCGTCCGCGACAGCCGCCGCCTTCGCGTTGCGCATTGCGAGCGGCGAGGGTGCGGTGGCCTGTGTCGACATCAGCGCCGCCTTGCCCTTGAGCCTTGGCCGCACGCCGAACACCACCATCGTTTTGCCGCGCGCCGTGAGCAGCCCCTGTTCCTCCAGTACCTTGAGCACCCGGCCTGCCATCTCCCGCGAGCAGCCGACCAGCCGGGACAGCTCCTGCCGGCTCACCTTGATCTGCGTGCCTTCCGGGTGCGTCATCGCATCGGGCTCATTGCACAGGTCCATGATCGCGTGCGCGACGCGGCCCGTGACGTCCACGAACGCCAGGTCTCCGAGCTTCTTGTTGGTGCGGTCGAGCCGGCTCGCGAGCTGGGTAGCCAGCTCGAACAGCAGCGTCGGGCTCTCCGCGGCAATCTGGCGGAAGCGCGGGTAGGTCATTTCCGCCAGCTCGCACTGGGTGCGGGTACGCACCCAGGCGCTGCGCTGCGGCTGCTCGTTGAAGAGGCCCATCTCGCCGAAGAACTGGCCCTTGTTCAGGTAGGCCAGCACCATTTCATTGCCTTCCTCGTCCTCGATCAGGACTTCGACCGAGCCCTTGATCACGTAATAGAGGACGTCTGGCACGTCGCCCGCGTGGATGAGCACCGTCTTCGACGGCACCGTCCTGATGCGGCAATAGCTCAGAAACCGGTTGATTGCCGGAATATCACTAAGCGGTCTTCCCCCGGTCTCCATGCGTCCTGCCCCGCGGTTATGTCAAAGTTCGACGGATTTAATCGCAAGTACGCGTCGCACCGCAAGTTTTCAGACGTAATAAGCCGTTCGGGTCATGATCCGCGCCGCTCGCCGCATGACTTCACGGACGGGGCGGGGCAGCTCGCGGCCGCCGGCTTTCGTCGCGTCCGAGCCATGACGCGCTTCGTCGTCCTGCATCTGCCCCACGATCCGGCGCGAGCGCTCGTCATCCTCCGGCAGTTCGTGCATGTGCGACTCCAGGTGCTCGACGACCTGTCTTTCCGTCTCGGCGACAAAGCCGAGGCTGGTGCGGTCGCCCGCGAGCCCGGTGACCGCGCCGATCGCGAAGGCGCCTGCGTACCACACCGGGGCGAGCAGGCTGGTATGGCTGTCGAGTTCGCGCACCCGCGCCTCGCACCAGGCCAGGTGATCGGTCTCGTCGCGGGCCGCGTCGAGCAGCTTTGCCCGGACATTCTGGTCCCGGGCGGTCAGGGCCTGGCCGTGGTATAGGGCCTGGGCGGCGATCTCCCCGGCATGATTGACCCTCATCAGCCCAGCCGCATGGCGCCGGGCCGCCGCCTCGGTCACCGATTCCGAGGCCGATCCCGCTGGATTGGGCCGGGCGGCCACGTTGGCCGCGGCCACGGTACGCAATCCCCGGTCAAACTCCCGGATCAGGGCGTCGGCGATCGAGCGGGGCCTGTGATTCGTGCTCATGGCACATTATATGTGCGCAATCCCGACGCGCGGCCCCGGCACGTGGCGGCCGCCTTCGCGTGAGCAGGATCCGTCCGACGGGACTCCGTGGGCAGGCTGATTTCCGGCTTTGCAAAGAGGCCCCGCGTACAGTAAGATTCGCGGCTCTTTGCAGGATAGACAGGTTCCCTGGGGCCTCCCTATGAGCACATTTTTTGCACGCTCCGAGACGGTGCGGCGCGACTGGTACGTGGTGGATGCGAGCGGCAAGACGCTCGGCCGCCTCGCCACGCAGCTCGCCATGCGCCTTCGCGGCAAGCACAAGGCCGAGTACACGCCCCACGTGGACACCGGCGACCACATCATCGTTCTCAATGCCGAGAAGATCCACGTCACCGGCGACAAGCTGCGTGACAAGGTCTACTACTGGCACACGGGCGCAATCGGCGGCATCAAGAGCAAGACGCTCGAGAAGATGATGGCCGAGCACCCTGAGCGCGCCATCGAGATCGCGGTCAAGGGCATGCTGCCCAAGAACCCGCTCGGTCGCGCCATGTTCAAGAAGCTGCACGTGTTCCAGGGTGCCGCGCACCCGCACACCGCGCAGCAGCCCAAGCCGCTCGACATCTGACCCAACGCAAGGTTTCGACGATGCCCGCTAGCACCAATTACGGCACCGGCCGCCGCAAGACCTCAACGGCACGCGTCCACCTGCGTCCCGGCACCGGCACCATCCGCATCAACGGCCGCTCCATCGATGAGTTCTTCGGTCGCCAGACCTCGCGCATGATCGTGCGCCAGCCGCTCGAGACCGTGCAGATGTCGGACCGTTTCGACGTCGATGTGAACGTCGCCGGCGGCGGCATCACCGGCCAGGCCGGTGCGATCCGCCACGGCATCACGCGCGCGCTGATGGAATACGACGAATCGCTTCGCAAGCCACTGCGCACCGCGGGCTTCGTCACGCGCGACGCGCGCGAAGTCGAGCGCAAGAAGGTCGGCTTCCGCAAGGCCCGTCGCGGCACGCAGTTCTCGAAGCGCTAACACGCTTGGGGGATCGTCTAGCGGTAGGACTACGGACTCTGACTCCGTCAACCTAGGTTCGAATCCTAGTCCCCCAGCCACTCACCTGAAGGCCCGCGCAAGCGGGCCTTTTCGTTTGCGGCAAAGCAGAACCAAACCAGGGTGCGTCAATCGACACACCTATCGAACGGCAGGCGACCGCGACGCGCTCACGGCTGCGGGCCTGCCTTCGGCGGCAGTGGACCCGCTATGCTCGCGTCTTGGGTCAGACACCAGGCGCGCAATCATGAAGCGATATGACCGCTCTCGTTTCCTGGCATTTGGGGTCCTGCCGGCCGCCAACGCCGTAGGATTGCTGCTCCATGGATTGGGATTGGCCACTCACGGCACCGGTGGCGCCGGACGATCACTTCCCGCGCTTGTGGTGTTGGCCGGCATCTGCCTGCTGACTGCCCTGCTGGCAGCCGTCAAGCGCGGCCGCGATATTGGCTGGGCAACATGGATGACGACGGTCATTTTCTGGGTCACGCTCGGCATGGGGCCCGTCCTGCTTGGCCTGATCGGCTACCTCGCGTTTTCCAGAACAACGGAACATGCCGACAGATTCGGGCCACCTGCCAGCCCGGCCACCGCACGCACATGGGTCTGGGCGTCGATGAACGTGCTCTGGCCCTGGGTGGCGCTCGCCATCCTGGCCAAGGTGTTGTAACGGCGGCATGCCCCTGACTCCGTCAACCTAGGTTCGAATCCGGGTCCCCCAGCCACTCACCTGAAGGGCCGCGCAAGCGGGCCTTTTCGGTTGCGGCTTCTGCGGCCCGGCCGAGAGGTCCTGTTAATTCGTGCGTTGTAATATCGACGCTCGCCACCGGCACCGGCGATGGCAGGATCGGAGACGCAGCTGCTGGCAGGACTGATCGCCAGTGCCAGCGGTTGCACCCTGAATGAAGGCTCGGAGCACGCTTGCCTGGTGCTTGGCGTCGACATCGGAGGCGGGCTGTATGCGATGGGGCTCGCGGTCTGGTTCAGCGTCGTGACCCTGCCGGTCGGCGTCGCGGGCCTTGCAGTGAGCCTCATCTGGCTCGTCACGAGAGCATTCGCCCGGGGTTAGTGTGGAACGACGGCTGCAAACCCGAACGCCTGGCTACTCAGGCACCCCGCTTGCCAGGAAACTGGGTATTGGCGTGGGCGCGTGCGTGCTGATCGTCGATCCACCCGGCGACTACCGGCAAATGCTGGCCCCTATCCCGGAGGGAGTGACATTCGCAGCGAGGCTCTCGCAGAAGGTCGATCTCGTCCACATTTTCGTGGACAGGCGATCCGTGCTGGAGAGCAAGCTCAGGCAACTGCGCAGTCGAATGAGGCCCGACACCGCGTTGTGGGTGTCATGGCCGAAGAAGGCATCGAAAGTGCCGACTGACGTGACCGAGGACACCATTCGCGCTGTCGCGATGCCGCTCGGCTACGTTGACGTGAAGGTGTGCGCCGTCAGCGAGGTCTGGTCCGGCTTGAAAATCGTGATCCGAAAGGAACTCCGTTGACCGCGGCGTGCGAGGACTGACTGCGCTGCCGCATGGCATCGAAACCGCTGCAAAGCAAATTGACGATGTCCGGGAATGGTGGTCTATTTGGGCCGCGGTGCGACCACGGAGGAAACACGCAATGCCAGTGCGCACGGAATACGACGGGGCCTGCATGTGTGGGTCGATCCGGTTCTCGTTCTCCGGGGCGCCGGGCTTCGTTGCCGACTGCGCATGCGATTCCTGCCGGCGTGCCCACGGGGCCACTGCCGTCTGCTGGGTCGGCGTCAAAGACGATCAATTCCGCATCGACCACGGGGCGGATCTTCTGCGCTGGTATCGATCGAGCGCTGAGTCCGAACGGGGGTTCTGCTCGCGGTGCGGGACGAGAATACTGTTTCGGTCCAGCAAGTGGCCCGGCGAAGTCCACATGGCTGTCGCGTGCATGACGAGTCCCCATGACCTGAAATCGACGGGCGTCGCTTTCAGGGAAGAGTTCCCGGCCTGGTCCGCGCTGGCCTTGGATAAATCAGCCTGAACAAGGGCCGTGACTGGCCCGCAACGGCCGAAGCCTTTATTTTCGCTCGGACACCCTGGTCTTCCGGGCCACGACAGTTGCGGCTGTTCCCGACATCAATTCAGTCACCAACGCGTTGGGAAATCGCCGCTTGGGAGTGATGGCGTAGAAGGTCTCCTTGAGCCCGGGCAGCGGCCCGACCTCCTTGAGCGTGCCGGCTGCAAGCTCGTCGCGTACCACGATCGGCGGGACCACTGCGTGCCCAAGCCCCTCACGTGCGAGCAGCCGCAGCAGGGCCATGTCATCGACCTCGGCGGCAATGCGGGGCGTGACGCCCATGCGTTCGGCCAGTGCGTCGAACTCGCCGCGGATATGGTTCTCGATCGTAGGGACGATCAGGGGCTCGGAAGCGATCGCTGCCGCAACCGACAGTGGCCGCCCGCGACCCGGAATGCCGACCAGGCTGATCGGCTGATCGGCAATGAGATGGGAGGTCCATGAGGTCGCCTCGTCGCGAGGCGGCAGCGTGTTGGTCAGCAGCACGTCGATGTGGTGTGCGTCGAGCATCTGCACGAGGTCCCGCATGGAACTCGACCTCAATACGATGCGAACGTCATCGCGACCCAGCAGCGGCTCGAGGAAGGTGACCTGGAAGTTACGGGAGAGTGTTGCGAGTGCGCCAATGCGCACGATCTTGCGCCTGGCGCGGTCGACGCCCTTGAGCGCGTCGACGAGTTCATCGCCTGCATCAAAGATTGCCTCGGCCCGCTCCAGCACGAGGTGTCCTGCCTCCGTCAGTACCAGCTTGCGACCGCGCCGTTCGAACAGGTCATGCCCGAGCTGGGCCTCGAGCGCCTGCAGCTGAACCGAAACAGCCGAAGGCGACACATTCAGCCGGTGCGCCGCCTTCGTGAGCGAGCCCGCCCGCGCGACTGCTCGGAAGTAGCGCAGGTGATGGAAGTTCAGGGCGGACATCCAGTTATTCTATTTAAACGAATGAAAGCTTTCAATAATTGAACTGGATGAAACATTGCCACCTGCGATATGTTCTCGGCCGACGACGTCCCGGGAGGCAGGCACATGTTATCGACACCCTGGCTGGCGGCGCTTGCGCCACTGGCGCTGATGCTGGTCGGCCTCATGCCCCGGGCCAATGCCAGGCCAGTCCAAACGGCGAAATGGGGATTCATCGCCGCCACGCTGGGTCTTGGGCTCGCGCTCGCCACTGCCACTGCCATTGCTGTCCATGGCCCGCAGATAACGCCAACCTGGGGTGTCCGCGGCGCGGGACTCGGGCTCTATATCGACGCGGTCAGCGTCACGATCTTTGTACTCGTCGGTTTCGTGGGCGCTACGGTCATTCGCTACAGCCGGAACTATCTGGACGGCGATCCCAACCGCGGCGTCTTCATCCAGCGACTATGCCTGACTGTCGCCGCCGTCGAACTGCTGGTGCTGTCGGGAAATCTCGTCATGCTTGCGACGAGCTGGATCGCCACCAGCATGCTGCTCAATCGATTGCTGCTGTTCTACGGCGAACGCCGCGGGGCCGTGCTGGCCGCGCGCAAGAAGTTCGTCGCCAGCCGCCTCGGTGATCTCTGCCTGGTCGGTGCAGCGATTGCGCTCTACCTGGTCTTCGGCGGTTTTGACTACCAGACCATCTTCGCGGCAGCCTCGAACGGCGTGGGCGAGTTGCATCCGCTCGTGCTTGTGGCGACAGTCCTGATCGCCTGCGCCGCGATGCTGAAGTCCGCGCAGTTTCCGCTGCACGGCTGGATTCTCGAAGTGATGGAGACGCCGACCCCGGTATCGGCGCTGCTGCATGCAGGCATCATCAACGCAGGGGGGTTTCTGGTCATCCGCTTTGCGGACGTCATGGTGCTGTCAGCGCCAGCGCTGCATGTACTGGCCGTCGTCGGCGGAATCAGTGCCCTCTTCGGTTCGCTGGTGATGATGACCCAGACGTCGGTCAAGGTGAGTCTTGCCTACTCGACCGTCGCGCAGATGGGCTTCATGTTGCTGCAATGCGGGCTGGGCGCCTTTTCGGCGTCACTGCTGCATATCGTGGCGCATTCACTCTACAAGGCGCATGCGTTCCTTTCGTCCGGAAGCGTGATCGACCTGTTGCGGGCATCCTGGTCGCCCAGCCCGGCGGGCAAACCGCATCCGGCGCGCTTCCTGATTGCCCTGTTGCTGGTTCTCGGCGCGGCCTGCGCCGTGGCTGCTGCGTTTGGCGCAAGCTTCGCCGAAAAGCCCGGGGTGTTCGCGCTCGGGGCCGTCCTGATGATGAGCCTCACTCTGCTGATCGCCAACGCGATCGATGAGCGCTTCAACCTGTTCGTTCTGGCGCGAACCATTGGCGCTGCAATCGGCGTCGGCGCTCTCTACTTCGCTCTCCAGTCTGGCGCCGAGACGCTTCTCGCGAGCAGCCTGCCGGCAACGCTGCCGCTCTCCGGTCCATTCGATCTAGCCATCGTCATCGCGGTAGTCGTCGCCTTCGCTGGCGTGACCTTGCTGCAGAGCCAGCTCGGCGCCGTCGCGAAGACGGCCTGGGGACAGGCGGCCTACGTTCATCTGAGTCACGGGCTTTACGTCAACACCATCGCCAACCGACTCGCGCTCGCGCTCTGGCCGGCGCGGGCGCCATGAAGGAAGGTCTCATGCCAGGAAATGCTGCCGGGTCCGCGGTGACCGCCGGGCCGGTTGCGTCGACGAACTCGCGGATCGATGGCGCGGCAAGAGCGGCTTGCGCGCGGATTGCACCGCTGTGGCCGTTGAAGCACTTTGTCGCCGTGAATCCATTCCTCGGATTCGCCGACAAGACATTTGCCGAAGCCAGCCAGTGGCTCGATCGCGTCGCGCGCACCGCGATGCTGATGTCGCGGGATTTCTACGCGGAACAGTGGGCGCAGGGCATCATCACCGACGATGACGTCAAGGCGGCCCTGGAGACGGGGCCGGGGATTCCAGGCGTCGATACGGTGGAATCGACCAGGCTTGCGCTTGCAGCGCCGCGGGTTGCCGCGAGGACAGCGGTCGTGGCGACGATTGCCGAGACACTGGACCGCCTGGCGGACGGCGATCGCGAGACCTCGCGCACGGCCTTCATGATCGAGCATATCTCCAGGTGGTGCGCGAGCTATTTCGATGAGGGCCAGGCCGCCTGGAAATCGCCCTGGCGCGAACTCAAGCCATATGCGGCGTGGCGCGCCGCGATGCGCCACGACCGTGACCCGGAATGCATGGGGCTCAGGAACTTTCGCCGGACGGTGGCGGCGCTGCCCGAAGATCCCGTGGACGCCATTGCGCAGGTGGTCGGGCGGCTCGGGATTCCCGAGCGCGCGTACGAGGACTATCTCTTCCGCGCGCTCTTCGATATCCAGGGCTGGGCGGCTTATGCGCGCTACAGGACCTGGGATCCTGCTCTGCAGGGTCGCGAGGATGACACGCTCCTTCAGCTTCTCGCGGTCCGGGTCGCCTGGGGTTTCGCGTTGTTCGAAGAACGCGACGATGCCGCGTTCAGGACGGCCTGGCGGGCCGCGATGGCGGCCGCGGCCGATATCCCGGAAGACGATCAGATCGCCTGCGGCGACGACCATGCGCTACGCCTCCTGCTCCAGGAGGCCTACGACCATGCAGCTCAGCGACGGATTCTCGCGGCGCTCGCAGCGCAGCCGCCTGTCGGGCTGCAGGCGCGCCCGGCCGTGCAGGCGGCTTTCTGCATCGATGTCCGCTCGGAGGTGTTTCGACGCGCGCTTGAAGCCCGGTCGCCCGATGTGGAGACAATCGGATTCGCGGGCTTCTTCGGCTTTCCCATCGAATACGTACCGATCGGGCGTGAGAGGGGCGGGGCGCAATGCCCGGTGCTGCTGAAGCCGAGCGTCGTCGTCCGCGAAGCGGTCAGCGGCGCCTCCGCGAGGGACGAGCGCCGCATTCTCCGTCTGCGGCTGGTGCGCCGGCGTGCCGCCAAGGCCTGGAAGGCCTTCAAGCAGTCAGCCGTCTCCTCGTTCACGTTTGTCGAAACCATCGGCCTGGGCTTCGCCTTCAAGATTGCCGGCGACGGCATGGGCTTCACGCGGCCGGTACCCGATCCCGGTCGCGACGGCCTCGACGATCGCGTGGTCGCGCGCCTTGGGCCGTGTCTGGAGCCCCGGGTCGTCGACGGCCGCGAGACCGGCTTCTCGGCCGAGGCGCGAGTGGCGATGGCCGAGGCTGCGCTGCGCGCCATGTCCGTGACACAGGACTTCGCCAGGCTTGTGCTGGTCGTAGGTCATGGGAGCACGAGCGTCAACAATCCGCACGCCTCGGGCCTCGACTGCGGCGCCTGCGGCGGGCACACCGGTGAAGCAAACGCCCGCGTCGCGGCAGCGATCCTCAACGACCCTGTTGTACGGCTCGGCCTGGCGGAGCGTGGCATCGTCATTCCGGCGGACACGCATTTTCTGGGCGCACTGCACGACACGACGACCGATGAGGTTGCGATCTTCCACGAGGAACAGGCGCCGGCGAGCCACCGTGCGGAGCTCGAACGCCTCGGGCAACACCTGCTCGCCGCCGGTGAGACAGCCCGGCGCGAACGCGCCGCGCTGCTGGGCGTCTTGCCGCACGAGCACGCGGATCGCTCGATCAAGGCGCGCAGTCGCGACTGGTCGCAGGTGCGGCCCGAGTGGGGACTCGCGGGCAACATGGCATTCATCGCCGCGCCGCGCAGCCGCACCAGGGCGACCAACCTCAAAGGGCGCGCCTTCCTGCACAACTACGACTGGCGAAGGGACGAAGGGTTCGCGACGCTCGAACTGATCATGACCGCGCCGATGGTGGTCGCGAGCTGGATCAACCTGCAGTACTACGGCTCAAGCGTGAATAACCGCGTCTTCGGCAGCGGCAACAAGACCCTGCACAACGTTGTCGGCGCGCTCGGGGTGCTGGAGGGCAATGGCGGCGACCTGCGTCCGGGACTGCCATGGCAATCGCTGCATGACGGAAGACGACTGGTTCACGAGCCGCTGCGCCTGAACGTATTCATCGAGGCGCCAATCCACGCCATCGACGCCGTAATCGCAAGGCAGGAAGTCGTGCGCCTCCTGGTCGAGAACAAGTGGATCCACCTCTTCGCGATTGATGCCTCGGGAGCGGTGGCACGCTACTGGAGGGGGGGCGAGTGGACCACTGCCTCGATGACGCCATGACGCCGGGCCGCACGAGAGGCTCGAGCCATCTCGATCGGCTCGAGAGCGAGGCCATGCACATCCTGCGCGACGGTGTCGCTGAGGCACGCAATCCTGTCCTGCTCTTCTCGGCTGGCAAGGACTCGACCGTGCTCGCACCTGGCGCTGCGGCGTTTCATCCCGCGCCTCCGCCTGCCTCTGCTCCACGTCGATTCGACGTGGGAGTTCCGGGAGCTGCTGGCATTTCGCGACGAATTCGCGGCCAGGCACGGCTTCCGGCTGGTGGTCCATGCCAACGAAGCGGCCGCGCCGCGGGTCTCAATCCCTTCGACGATGGCGACGCTATACGACGGTCATGAGAACCGAGGCGCTCAAGCAGGCGCTTGATACGGGCGGCTACGACGTGATCTTCGGGGGCGCGCGAAGGGACGAGGAGAAATCCCGCGCCAAGGAACGAATTGTCTCGATACGAAGCCCATCCCACGGGTGGGAGCCGCGCCACCAGCGGCCCGAGCTGTGGAGCAATTTCAACTGGCGACTGGGCCGTGGCGAGACCCTGCGAGCCTATCCGCTCTCCAATTGGACCGAGGCAGATCTGTGGGCCTTCATTCGCCTGCGCGGCATCGAGCTGGCGCCGCTCTATTATGCGCGGGCGCGGGCGATCGTTCGCCGCAACGGTGCGCTGATTGCCGTCGATGATCCCGCCCGGATGCGCTGGCGCGAAGGCGAGCTCACCGAGACGATTTCGGTTCGCTTCCGAACGCTGGGCTGTTGGCCGGTGACAGGTGCGGTCGAAAGCGAGGCCGACACCATTGACGGCATCTGCCGCGAAACCCTCTCCAGCGTCTCATCCGAACGAAGCGGCCGCGTAAGCGACGAAGGCTCGCTCGAGGGACAGAAGCGCGAGGGATATTTCTGAGCGAAGGGAGCCGATCGCCGCGCCGGGACGCCTCTGACCCTGCCGCATGCCTCCGGAGCAGGAAGCACCGGGGCACGAGTCCTGCGAAACGACCGGGTTCATGCCCCCGGGCTTGTCAGCTAGCATTCAGTCGGCTGGTGCAACCCGGGAGGTCCGGGCTCACGAGGGCGGTGACCAGATGACTACCCAGAGCAATTCGACGAAGGCCTGCGCCGTCTGCGGAAGGACCTTTCCGGCCCGCGACGTCGTTTCCGGCGAGATCGTCCGAAAGGAAATCGCGTCGGAGATTCGCAAGGTATTCCCGGCATGGTCATCGGAGCAATTCATCTGCCGGGCAGACCTGGCGGATGCACGGGGCAGATACGTTCACGCCTTGCTGGAGTCGGAAAGGGGCGAGCTTTCAATACTCGAACAAGACGTGGTGCGCAGTCTCCGTGAACATGAAATCCTCGCTTCCAACGTCGATGCCGAGCTGGAGCAGAACCGGACCTTCGCAGAGCGGCTGGCGGACAGGATTGCCACCTTCGGCGGTAGCTGGACATTCCTGATCTGCTTCGGGGTCTTCCTGGTCGTGTGGATCGCGATTAATTCGGCCGTGCTGTTCTGGCGACCTTTGGATCCCTACCCCTTCATTTTCCTCAACCTCATCCTGTCGTGCCTCGCGGCAATACAGGCGCCGGTAATCATGATGAGCCAGAATCGACAGGAAGAAAAAGACCGGATCCGCTCGCGGCACGACTACCAGGTCAATCTGAAGGCGGAGCTGGAAATCCGGCATCTTCATGAGAAAGTGGATCACCTGCTTTCCCACCAGTGGGAGCGCCTCGTCCAGATCCAGGAACTGCAGCTGGAACTGCTGGCAGACCTGGGAACCAGGAAGTGAGGCTTGACCAGCGGGCGCGCACGGGGAGAATTCTTGATGACGAAACTGCGCGTGGTCGCTGTGCCCGACGAGGGCGGCCCGGCAGGCCCGGGGCCCGAGGAACAACGGAGAGAACCCGAATGACCGCGAACCCAGCGTTCCAGGACGGCGGCTGTGCCTGCCGCTATGTGCGTTACCGCATGTCATCCAGGCCATTGTTCGTGCACTGCTGCCATTGTCGGTGGTGCCAGCGCGAGACGGGCGCCTCCTTCGCGTTGAACGCGATGATCGAGGCGGACCGGGTCGAATTGCTGGAGGGCGAGACCGGAATCATCGACACGCCGTCGAACAGCGGAAAGGGCCAGCGTATCGCTCGCTGTCCGAGATGCCAGGTCGCGGTCTGGAGCAACTACGCCGGCGCCGGCGATGCGTTGTGCTTCGTGCGGGTCGGAACGCTCGATGATCCGGATCGTTTCCCACCGGACATCCACATTTTCACGGAGTCAAAGCAACCGTGGCTGGTACTGCCGCCGGGGACGCCAGCGGTGCCCGTGTATTACAAGGCATCGGAGTACTGGCCAAAGGAGAGCCTGGCGCGAATGACGGCCCTGAAGGCCGGGTCGAGCCAGCCGCGCTAGAGATCGCGTGGCATCGCGGCCGGGATCGGCATGCGGCGCTGACCGCATGCTGCACCGCACGCAACGGGAATCCGCTGCAAGCCGCCGTGCGTGAGCGCTAGTATCAGGCCCTGTCGGCAATCACCGGGGGGCAACCATGGCAGATCTCGACAAGGCGGCAGCGACTCAGCTGGCCAATATCTCGAAGCGCACCGGCAAGTCGCTCGAAGAACTGACGGCGATCGTGAAGGGCAGCGGACTGGCCAAACATGGCGAAATGGTCGCGATGCTCAAGACGAAGCTCGGCATGGGGCATGGCGACGCCAACATGCTGGTCCATGTCGTGCGTGCCTCCGACAGCCCGGGCAAGGCGAAGGATCTCTCCGCCGACCAGGTGCTCGATGCGCTTTACGCGGGCCCCAAGGCAGGCTTGCGCCCGATCCACGACAAGTTGCTGGTGGCGATGGGGAAGTTCGGCGACTTCGAGCAGGCGCCCAAGAAAACCTACGTCAGTTACCGCCGGAAGAAGCAGTTCGCGACGATCGGGCCCGCGACCAACACCAGGGTCGAGGTGGGACTCAACGCAAAGGGCTTGAAGGCTGCGGACCGGCTGCAGGAGCTGCCGGCAGGCCAGATGTGCAACTACAAGGTCAAGCTCACGGACACCAGGGACGTGGACGCCGAGTTGATTGCCTGGATCAAGTCGGCATTCATGCAGTCGGGAGCGTGACGGTTTGAAACGCCTCGCCGATCGCCGTATCGCCGGCCTGTATGCGCCCGGGCAATGAACGGCATGTACCTGCAGCCCGTCACGTCGGTCTGGGTGCGCGTCATTGGAGTCGCCGTGCTGGTGGCAGCGCTGGCCCTCGCGGCCGTGCTCGCGGGCGGCATCTTCACCTACGCGACCCAGCCGGAAGCGCAGCGTCACCTGACGAGTTCGACGGTGATCGTCGCGCTGATCCTGGTCGTGCTCGGCGGGTTCTGTGCCCAGGCCGGGTACCGCCTCGCGTTCAACAGGCCGGACCGCAACGGCACGCTGTTCTCCCGCGCCGGGTGGGCTGCGCTCGGCACGGGTCTGCTGGCAATGGCCGGGCTGATGGCTTTTGCGATCCTCTCCGCGCGCCGACCGGACGGGAATGACGTCTTCATGATCATCCTCTTCGCCTCGTTCGGCGTCTGGTGTCTCGTGCTGGCGTGGCGGCGATTGCCGGGAATTACGTTTCGCCGGGGCGCAGGCCAGCACAAGACTCGACGGTGACGCGGCCCGCGAGCGCCGCGTCGACCAGCTCGATCCAGTGCCTGACCGGTACGCTGCTCGTTTCCTGCAGGTGCATGAGGCAACCGATGTTGGCGGTCGCAATCAGGTCTGGCCCGCCGACCGTCAGCGATTCGAGCTTCCGCCTGCGGAGTTCGCGGGATAGTTCAGGCTGCAGCACCGAGTAGGTTCCCGCCGAGCCGCAGCAGAATGTCGCGCCGCTCACCGGGGTCAGGCGATAGCCGGCCGCGGAGAGCAGTGCCTCCACCCGCCCGACATTGTGCTGCCCATGCTGCAGCGTGCAGGGCGACTGCCAGGCAACCGACGGGCCAGCGCCCGCCGCCAGGCCGGCGCTTCGCAAGTCTGTGGGCTCGATCAGTTCGCTCAGGTCGCGAGTCGCGTCGGCGACGCGACGCGCCTGCTCCGCGAATGACGGGTCATCGGCGAGCAGCCGGCCGTAGTCCTTGACCATCAGGCCGCAGGCGCTAGCCGTGCTGAGCACGAATTCGGCACCGGCGTCCAGCAGCTCTGCACAGGCCATGATATTGCGCCTCGCCTGGTCGAGTGCTGTCTGCGTGCGCCCAAGGTGGTGACTGAGCGCGCCGCAGCAGGTCTCGCCGCGCGCGCGGAGCGTCGCGATGCCGAGCCGATCGAGCACCCTGGACGTTGCCGCGTTGATCCCGGGCGCCAGCCCTGGCTGCACGCAGCCTTCGAGCAGGACCACGCGGCGGGTGCGGCGACCGTCGTGGGTACGGAACTGCGTGTCAGCAGGCGGCGTCGCCGGTTCCGCGGCGACCGGTCTTGAAGTGTTCGCGGCGGCCGATTGCTCGCTGTCCGGCTCACTGCGGGGCAGCCTGGCGCGCAACGACGCCGGCAGCAGCGGCCGTATCCAGCCGCCGGCGCGCAGCAGCGACTCGAACACGCGGCGTCGCCCGAGCGTCGCCGTCATCGCGAACCGCAGCGCGCGCTCACCGATCGGGCGACCGATGCGGTCCTCGGCCAGTTCGCGACCCAGGTCGATGATGCGGCCGTACTGCACGCCGGACGGGCAGGCCGTCTCGCAGGCGCGACAGGTCAGGCAGCGATCGAGGTGCGTCAGCGTCTCCTTGCCGGCCGGACCGCCCTCGACGAGCTGCTTCACGAGGTAGATACGCCCGCGCGGACTGTCGAGTTCGTTGCCGAGGATGCGGTAGGTGGGGCAGGCGGGCAGGCAGAACCCGCAGTGCACGCAGGCGCGCAGCAGGTCCTGGGCCTCACGACCGCGCGCGGTATCTTCGAGTGCACCTGACGGTCGCGCGTACATGGCCCTAGAAGTCCGCGTACATGCGACCGGGATTCAGGATGCCGGCAGGATCAAAAATCCTTTTCAGCGAACCGTGCAGGCGCATCGATGCCTCGGCCGGTCGCGCGAAGACCGTATCGGCGGCGCCGTCGTGACGAAAGAGCGTCGCATGTCCGCCTGCGAGTGCGGCTGCATCGAAGAAGGCATCCGAATCGAGCGCATACCATCGCTGCAGCCCGTTCCACTCGATCAGCGGCTCCCCCCTCATCGGAGACGCCGGCGCTGCAGCGGGCACGAGAAGGCGCCACAGCGGCACGTGTGCCGCGAAAAAGGGATGCTTGTGCTCGCGAATCGATCGCCACAAACCGTCCCCGCCTTCCACCGGCGTGCCGCCGACGCGTCGCTGTACGTCGTCGAGCGTGCGCGCGGTTCCTTCGAAGCGAAGTGCCAGCGACCCGCTGCACCAGCAACTCGCCGTGAGAGGCATGGCCGTGCCTGCGAGTCGCCCGAGTTCCGCCAGGGCATCGTCGGCGTTGCGTTCCAGCGACAGCGTCCGCGACGACGGCGGGCACGGCAGCACCTTCAGCGAGACGTCGAGCAGGATGCCGAGCGTGCCGAATGCGCCCGCCATGCTGCGTGCGACGTCGTAGCCCGCGACGTTCTTGATCACTTCGCCACCGAAGCGCAGTACACGACCGTCTCCGGTGAGCACCCGGACACCGAGCACGTAGTCGCGCAGCGGACCGAAGGCGACCCGGGCTGGCCCGGCCAGGCCGCAGGCGACGGTACCGCCGATGGTGGCCGACTCGCCGAAAGACGGCGGCTCGAACGGCAGGCGCTGGTTCTGCGCGGCCAGCGTTGCCTCGACTTCTCGCAGCGGCGTGCCGGCCCGCGCGGTGATCACCAGCTCGGCGGGATCGTAAGAAACGATGCCCGCGTGGCCGGTCGTGTGCAGGCCTGCCCCTGGCGCATGTCGCCCGAGGAAGCGCTTCGTGTCGCCGCCGACGATCCGCAGCGGCGTGCCGCGGGCGGTCGCCTCGCGGACTTGCCCGATGAGTTCCGTGGTGGCGTCGTGGTCGGCCATGGGTCAGAAGCGCGGCAGGTGCGAGTGGGGCAGCTTGCCGCCATGCACGCGCATCGCCCCGTAGTCGGCGCAGCGCGCAAGTGTCGGCACCGCCTTGCCCGGGTTCAGGCGTCCCTCGGGATCGAACCCGCGCTTGATCGCGTGGAAGACCTCGAGCTCGGCCGAACCGAACTGCGTGCACATCGGGCCGAGCTTCTCGACGCCGACACCGTGCTCGCCGGTCACGGTGCCGCCGACGGCGACGCAGAGTTCCAGGATATCGGCCCCGAGCCGCTCGGCTCGACCGAGCTCGCCGGGTCGGCCGGCGTCGAACAGTATCAGCGGGTGCAGGTTGCCATCCCCGGCGTGAAACACGTTTGCGACCGACAAGCCCGCCTGCAACGACATCTCCGCGATCCGCGCGAGGACGGTTGCGAGGTGACGGCGAGGGATGGTGCCGTCCATGCAGTAGTAGTCGGCGGCCAGGCGGCCGACCGCAGGGAAGGCCGACTTGCGGCCCGACCACATGCGAGCTCGCTCGGCCGCGTCCACTGCGACCCGTGCGCTCGTGGTGCCGCAACGGGTGAGCAGATCCGTGACGGTGTCCAGCTGCGCCTGGACGTCGTGCTCGAGACCGTCGAGTTCGCAGAGCAGGATGGCCGCCGCTTCCGGCGGGTAGCCGCAATGCGCGAACGCCTCGGCTGCCCTGAGCGCGGGCCCATCCATCATCTCGAGACCTGCAGGCACGATGCCGGACGCGATGATGGTCCCGACGGCATCGGCGCATCGGCCGACATCGTCAAACGAGGCCATGACCAGTTCAACGCGCTCCGGCAGCGGCACCAGCCGCACCGTCGCCTCGACGACGATGCCGAGCATGCCCTCGGAGCCCGTGAGCAGCGGCAACAGCGAAAGTCCCGGCGCTTCGCCCAGCGGTGACCCGACCGTGATCAGGTCCCCGTTCCAGGTCGCGACCACCAGCTCGAGCAGGTTGTGGACCGTCAGGCCGTACTTGAGGCAGTGGACGCCACCGGAATTCTCCGCGATGTTGCCGCCGATGGTGCACGCGAGTTGCGACGAGGGGTCCGGCGCGTAGAAGAGTCCGTGCGGGGCCGCGGCGTCGGAGATCGAGAGGTTGGTGACGCCGGGCTGGACCCGTGCGAGGCGCCGTCCGGCATCGACTTCGAGGATACGGTTCAGTCGCGACAGCACCAGCAGGATGCTGCCTTCGACCGGCAGCGCGCCCCCGGACAAGCCGGTGCCGGCACCCCGCGCCACGACCGGAACGCCTGCGTGGGCGGCGACCCTCAGCACTGCGAGCACCTCGTCCACGCTGCCGGGCAGCACGACGAGGTCGGGTACGAGCCGGTGGGTGGCGAGCGCGTCGCATTCGAATGCGACACAGGATTCGGGTGCCGAGAGGACGGCGTCCGGACCGAGTGCAGCCCGGAGTTGGCGGATCAGCGTCGGGTCAGGCCTCACGTGCCAACGTTACGACACCTTCGGCCGTGCCGACCAGCAGGATATCTGCGGGTCGGCGTGCGAACAGGCCCACCGTCACCACGCCCGGAACCTGGTTCAGCGCGGTTTCGAGCTGCGCGGGATCGGCAATGTCGAGTCCGTGCACGTCCAGGATGTGATTGCCGTTGTCGGTGACGAATCCCTCGCGCAGCACCGGCCTGCCGCCCAGGCGCGCCAGTTCCCTCGCCACCAGCGAGCGCGCCATAGGTATGACCTCGACCGGAAGTGGGAAGCGACCGAGCCGGTCCACCACCTTCTTCTCGTCCACGATGCAGACGAACCGGCGGGACGCGGCTGCGACGATCTTCTCCCGGGTCAGTGCGCCGCCGCCGCCCTTGATCAGTTCGAGCGAGCGGGTTGCCTCGTCGGCCCCGTCCACGTACAGGCCGAGCTCGCCGGCGGCGTTCAGGTCGAGCACCTCGATGCCGAGGGCTCGGAGCCGCTGCGTGCTGGCTTCCGAGCTGGAGACCGCGCCTGCGATCCTGTCCCGGAGCGGGGCCAGGGCCTCGATGAAGAAATTGACCGTCGAACCCGTGCCGATGCCGACCACCTCGTCGTCGCGGACGAACCCTAGCGCCGCCTCGGCCGCGCGCTGCTTCTGGAGATCCTGCGTCATCGTCTTTGCCTCTCCCCAAAACAACTGTGCCCGCTTTCGCGGGCACAGTCGTCAAGCTTCAGTACGAAGCTTACTTCTTCTTCTTGGCCGCGGCCTTCTTCTTAGCCGGAGCCTTCTTCGCCTTAGCCTTTTTCTTCGCTGCCATTTTCATTTCTCCATGTCGGGTTAGTCCGGGCGCAGTATTTACCCAATTCAAAACTCAATTGCAATAGGCAGGTAATTTATTTTTCTTGCGCGCGTGACGCACTCGTGATTGCCGCCTCGCATCACCAGAGAGTGTCGCAACGCGCTCGCGCTGCGAATGCAGGCATTCGCTCATGCAAGGGAAAGAATGAAACGCCATTCTTCACGCGTTACCGGCGTGATCGAGAGACGGTTGCCGCGACGCAGGATCAGCATCTCCGAGAGCGCTCCGCGCGCATGTTTGCGCAACGTTTCGAGGCTGATCGCGGGCTCGATGCGCCGCTCGAGTCGCACGTCCACGCTGTACCAGCGAGGCGATCGCGGATCGCTCGAGGGATCGAAGTAGCGGTGCCTGCGGTCGAGCGCGGCGGCTTCCGGATAGCCCGCGCGCACCACTCGCACGACTCCCGCGATGCCGGGTTCGGCGCAGCTCGAGTGGTAGAAGAATCCCTGGTCACCCTTGCGGATCGAATCGCGAAGGAAGTTTCGCACCTGGTAGTTGCGCACGCCGTCCCAGGCCGTCGTCGCATCCCTGCAACGCGCGAGGTCGTCCACGCCGAAGGTGTCGGGCTCGGACTTGAAGAGCCAGTAGTTCACGCGGGGTACTGCTGCGGTCGCGCCGCCGCCTCGCGGCGGGGGATGATCGTTTCCCTGTCCGTGACGATGAGGTCGAGCGCCACGTCCCAGGGCGAGGGGTCGATGCGCGCAGTTTCCTGGCAGGAGAACGCGATGCCGACCAGCCTCGGCCGTCGCCAGGCACGATCCCGGTCGCGTCGTCGCCGGAGTGCCCGGTCGTAGTAGCCGGCACCCATGCCGAGGCGATTGCCCTCGCGATCAAAGCCGACCAGCGGGACGAGGATCGCGTCGAGGCACCGCGGCGGCAACCATTCGCCGGCGCTGGCGGCGGGTTCCAGGATGCCGAACGCGGCAGCGTTGGGCCGCAGCGGGCAGTCGGGTCGCAAGCGCACGAAACGCATTCGTCCGCGTCGCCGACTGGCCAGCCGCGGCACGTAGATTTCAGTTCCCGACTCGAGCGCCTCCGCGATTGCACCGGCGAGGCCAACTTCGCCGGGCATGGCGAGGTAGGCGGCTACTCGCCGACCGGGGCGGAAGACGTGCAGGCGCCTCAATGCGGCGAGGATTGCGGCCTCGGCGGCAACGCGCTCCGGGCGCGGCATCCCGAGCCGCAGCGCGCGGAGCCTGCGACGCTCGGCGCGAATCTCTGCGGTCGGCTGCGCCATGCGTCGGGGTCGTCCGCCAGTGGGAAGGGGATGGCGCCACCCGCCTGTGCCGTCACGGACCATTGCTCTCGACATGGAGCAATAGGCGGGGAAGGCCACAGCACCTCAGGCTTCCCGCTCAAGGCGGACTTGCACAACGGTGCCGGCTGGCCGGCTCCCCAGGGTATTAAACATACGGTCGAGAGGTAACCCGGACCGTGTCGAACACCGCAGGCGGCGCCAAATCGTCGAAGGGCGAGCCAGGTCGTCCTTCTATAGTTCCAGTTGCTGCCCCCGCTCGAGCGCGGATTCGACGCGCTCGCGCAGGACGCGCAGGCGCGCCCCCACGTCGCCGTCGACCGTCGAGCCCTGCCGGCGCAGCTTGATCAATTCGTTCGCGAGGTTGAGCGCCGAGATCACGGCGATCCTCTCGAGTCCGGTCACCTTGCCCGAGTCGCGTACCTCGCGCATCTTGGCGTCGAGGTACTCCGCGGAGTCCAGCAGGTCGGCGCGTTCCTCGGCCGGGCAGGCGACCTGGTATTCGCGGTCGAGCAGCCTCACGCCTACCCGCGTCACGCGTTCTTCGCTCATGCGCCGTGCTCCATCGCCTTCAGGCGTCCGATCATCGCCTCGACCCGTGCACGGACCTGTTCGTTCTTCTGCAGCAGGTTCGCGCGCTCGGTCATTAGTGTGTCCTGCCGCTGCCTGAGTGCGCGATTCTCTTCCTTGAGCTGGCCGACGGTGGCGACGAGTTCGTCCACGCGGCGTTCAAGGCGACGCAACTCAGCGTCGATGGCGGATCTTGCGGCGGTCTCGGTCATGCGCGGAACTATAGGGCTGCACCCGCAGGGAATCAATTGAGCCGGCGCCCGGCAGGCGCGCGATGTTACGATAATCACGATGACCGAACCCGCCAGATTCGACGAGGTCGCGCAAGCGCTCGCCGCCGCGGGCTCGGCCGTGCACGCGTCCGAGGCCCACGGCTGCCTTTGCGGGGCAGCCTGCGTGCGGCGGGACTACGGCCTGGCGGAGTGGAAGGACGAGATATTCCCGGACGGGACCGATAGCGAGGATGACCGTCTCGCGACGCTCCGGGCGCGCACCGCCGCGGCGCTCGCCGGGGGGCAGATGGAATTCGAGCCGTTGCTGCCAGACGACGAGCAGTCGCTCGCCGTTCGCGTCGAGGCGCTGAGCGCATGGTGCCACGGCTTCCTGTACGGATTCGGCGCGGCGGGGACGGCCGGTGGGGCGCGGCTGCCGGACGACGTTGCCGAAGTACTTGCCGATCTTGCGAAATTTTCGCAGGCCGGGGCGGTCGGCTCCGAGAGTCCCGATGTAGAGGAGGACGCCTATATCGAGCTCGTCGAGTTCGTGCGCGCGGCGGTCCAGCTCGTTTACGACGATCTCGCCGCGCAGCGTGCGAGCCAGCCACCACCCAGCTCCGGTCACTGACCCACCATGACATTGAAGAAGGACGAGTTTGCGCGCAGGCGCCGCCAGCTGATGCGCATGATCGGCAAGGGCGGAATCGCCATCCTGCCCGCCGCCACCGAGAAGCAGCGCAACAACGACGTTCACTACCACTATCGCCCGGACAGCGATTTCCACTACCTGACGGGATTCGACGAGCCGGAGTCGGTGGCCGTGCTGGTGCCCGGGCGTGCCCAGGCCGAATACATTCTGTTCGTGCGCGACCGCGACCCGCTGCGCGAGACCTGGGATGGCAGGCGAGCCGGCACCGACGGCGCTACCTCCGACTACGGTGCGGACGACGCATTCCCGATCGGCGACATCGACGACATCCTGCCGGGCCTGATGGAGCAGTGCAGCCGGGTCTACCACACGATGGGCATCCATCCCGAGTTCGACCAGCACGTGATCGGCTGGGTCAACACGCTGCGCGGCCAGGCCAAGCAGGGCATGCACACGCCCCAGGAATTCGTCGCGCTCGACCACCTCCTGCACGACATGCGGCTCTACAAGAGCCGCACCGAGCTCAAGGTGATGCGCCGTGCGGCCCAGATCTCGGTCGGCGCACACATCCGCGCGATGAAGGCCACCCGGCCGGGCATGCACGAGTACGAGGTGATGGCGGAGCTGCTGCACGAGTTCCACCGCCACGACGCCGACATTGCCTATCACCCCATCGTCGGCGGCGGCGCAAACGCCTGCACGCTGCATTACCACCAGAACAACGCGGAACTCCGCGACGGCGACCTGCTGCTGATCGACGCCGGGTGCGAGTATCGGTACTACGCCTCCGACATCACGCGGACCTTCCCGGTCAACGGCCGGTTCTCGCCCGAGCAGCAGGCGGTGTACGAGGTCGTGCTGGAAGCGCAGGAGGCGGCCATCGCCAGCATCCGTCCCGGGAACCACTGGAACGATTCGCACGATGCGGCGGTCCGCGCCATCACCCAGGGACTGGTTCGGATCGGGCTGCTCAAGGGCCGGGTTCCCACGCTGATCAAGTCGGAGGCCTACAAGAAGTTCTACATGCACCGCACCGGCCACTGGATCGGCATGGACGTGCACGACGTCGGCGACTACAAGGTCGGCGACGAGTGGCGCGTGCTGGAGCCCGGGATGTGCATGACCGTGGAACCGGGCATCTACATCCCTGCGGGCACGCGCGGCGTGCCGAGGCGCTGGTGGAACATCGGCGTGCGGATCGAGGACGACGTGGCCGTCACGGCCGACGGCAACGAGATCCTGACGGCCGGATTGCCGCGGACGCCGGCCGAGATCGAGCAGTTGATGAGCTCCTGATGCGACCATGACCGATCCCGTTCGACGCCTGGACTGCGACCTGGCCATCGCCGGCGGCGGGCTGGTCGGCGCGTCGCTGGCACTCGCGCTGGCGCCGACCGGCTTGCGTATCGCAGTCGTCGAGGCGGTCACCCCGGGCACCGGCGGGCACCCCAGCTACGACGAGCGCACCACGGCGCTTGCCAACGGCACGGTGAGGACCTTCCAGGGCCTCGGCGTATGGCGGCACATGCAGCGTGAAGCGACGCCCATCCGCCGGATCCACGTATCGGAGCAGGGCAGGTTCGGCGTCGCGCGCATCGACGCGGCCGAGCAGGGCCTGGAATCTCTGGGCTGCGTGCTGCCGAACCGTGTGATCGGCGCTGCGCTCTGGGAGGGCCTGCGCTCTGCGGCCGGCGTCGAGGTCATCGCACCGGCGAACGTGGTATCGACCATGCTCGAGGACAGCGCACGGTCGCTCGCGGTGGAGCACGACGGCAATCCGATCGAGATCCGCGCGCGCCTGGTCGTCGCGGCTGACGGTACGCGCTCGGCGGTCCGCGAGCAGGCGGGTATCGCATCCGAGCGATGGGACTACGGCCAGACGGCGATCGCGACGACCATGACGGCACAACGCTTCCACGACCACGTGGCCTATGAGCGATTCACGCCCGACGGCCCGATTGCGGTGCTGCCGCTGGCCGACGGAAGGTGCGGCGTGGTCTGGACGCGCAGGCCCGAGGAAGCCGTGCGACTGCTCGCGCTGCCCGACGCGGAGTTCCTGGCCGAGTTCCAGGCGGCATTCGGGTTCCGACTGGGGCGAATGCTGAAGGTGGGTGCCCGGTATTCATATGAGCTGGCGATGTCCCGGTCCGAGCGGCATGTCGGGCCACGGATCGCGATCGTCGGTGCGGCCGCACAGGGGCTGCACCCGATTGCCGGGCAGGGATTCAACCTCGGACTCCGCGATGCGGCCTGCCTCGCCGAGGTGATCGCGGATAGCCTTGCCGCGGGTTGCGTCGACATTGGCGACGCCGCGTTGCTCGATGGCTACGCGTCGTGGCGCGAGCAGGACCAGAGGCGCATCGTCGCGTTCACCGACGGGCTCGTGCGCCTGTTCGGCACGCCGCTCGGGGTGATGCGCGGGCTAAGGAGCATCGGGTTGCTGGCCTTCGACACATTCCCGCCGGCCAAGGCCGCAATGTCGAGGTTGAGCGTTGGTGCCGCGGGACGGGTGCCGCGACTCGCGCGCGGCGTGCCGCTCATCGGTCCTGCGCCATGAGTCTCGGCCGGCGTCTCGATTTCGACGTCGTCGTCATCGGTGGCGGCATGGTCGGGCTTTGCGTCGCCGCGCTGCTCGAGCTCGATGAGCAGCTCGCCGGATGGCGGATCGCGGTGGTCGAGCCATCGGCGCCGCGGCCACCGGCCGACGATTCGGTGGACCTGCGCGTATCGGCGCTGTCGCGTGCCTCCCAGCGGGTGCTCGGCGCGGCCGGTGCCTGGGCGGCGATCGCACCGCACGCCTGCCCGTATCAGCGCATGGTCGTGTGGGATGCCGCGAGCACGCACGATGCGCGCGATGCGCTGCGATTCGACGCGGCCGAGACCGGCGAACCGGATCTCGGCCACATTGCCGAAAACCTTCGCGTGCAGTGGTCGCTGGCCGAGGCGCCGGCGCTGCGGGGCATCACGCAGCTGCGCGACAGGTTGGAAGGCCTCGAGTTCGGCCACGACTCGGCGAAGGTGGTGCTTGGCGGTGGGCGCAGTGTCACGGCCGGACTGGTCGTTGGCGCGGACGGCGGGCAGTCGAGGACCCGCGAGCTGTGTGGCATCGGCCGCGCGGGCTGGACCTACGGCCAGACAGCCGTGGTAGCGCACCTGCGCAGCGAGCGGCCGCATGCGAGCACCGCGTGGCAGCGATTCCTGCCGGAGGGACCCATCGCCTTCCTGCCGCTTCGAGACGGCCGCGTCTCGCTCGTGTGGACCACGACACCCGAAGCGGCTGCAACGCTCATCGAGGCGGAGCCTGCCGAATTCAGCCGCCAGGCCACCGTGGCCAGCGGTCGCGTGCTCGGCGACGTGGTGCTCGACAGCGGTCGCGCCGCTTATCCGCTCGCCCTTTGGCATGCGCGCGAGTACGTGCGCCCGCGCCTGGCTCTGGTGGGCGATGCGGCCCACACGATTCATCCGCTGGCGGGGCAGGGCGTCAACCTTGGATTCCTGGATGCCGCGTCGCTGGTCGAAGTACTGGCAGACGCCGCCGGATCGGGCGCCGATCCGGCCGGCAACCGCGCGCTGCGTCGCTACGCACGCTGGCGGCGTGCCGAGAATGCCGTGCTGCTCGGCACGACGGACACCTTGAATCGACTGTTCGGCGAGCGAAGCGTCGGTGTTGCAGCCGCACGCAGGCTCGGGCTCGCGCTCGTGTCCTCACAGCCGATGGTGCGCCGCGCGCTGGTGCGCCGCGCGCTCGGCCTGGCCGGTGACCTGCCGGCCATCGTTTCGCTCCCGGAGAGCCCGCAATGAAAAAGACCGACTGGCAGGACGACCTCTTCACGCAGGCCGCTCCCGGGCTCGGCAACCAGTACCGCGACGATCCACTGCTCGGCTCCTGGCTCGCGCGGGTCCTGCCGGCGGACGTGCATCGCGCGCTCGCGCCGGAACTCGACGAGTTGGGCGTGGCGGCGGGTGGCGGACTTTATGCGATGCAACTCGCCGACAGGCTGAACGAGCCGCGCCTCGTGCAGTGGGATGCCTGGGGCAATCGGGTGGACTCGGTAGAAGTGACGCCGCTGTGGCGCGAAGCCGAGCGACTGGCGACCAGGCACGGACTGGTCGCCACCGCCTACGAAAGTGAGTACGGGCGCCACGCCCGCATCGCGCAGTTCGCGAAGGTGTACCTGTTCCACCCGTCCTCGGACGTATACACCTGCCCGCTCGCGATGACGGACGGTGCCGCGCGTTCGCTGATCGAATCAGGCAACAAGGCCCTGGTCGAGCGCGCGCTGCCCCGCCTGACTTCGCGCGACCCTGCGACCGCGTGGACCAGTGGCCAGTGGATGACCGAGACCACGGGCGGCTCCGACGTCGGGCGCTCGCAGACGCGTGCCGTGCTCGAGGGCGACGGCTGGCGGTTGTACGGCCGCAAGTGGTTCACTTCGTCGGTCGCCTCGCAGATGGCGCTGACGCTTGCGCGGCCGGAGGGTAACGAGGAGGGCGGCAAGGGTCTCGCGATGTTCTATGTCGAAGTGCGCGGCGCAGACGGTCACCTGAATGGCCTGCGCGTGGACCGGCTGAAGGACAAGCTCGGCACGCGCAAGGTGCCGACCGCGGAACTGATGCTGGAGGGCACCCGCGCCGAACTGGTCGGCCAGTCGTTCAACGGCACGCGTGCCATCGAGCCGATGCTGGGCGTCACGCGGATGTGGAACAGCGTGTGCGCGATCGCGGCCATGCGCCGCGGACTCGCGTTGGCCCGGTCCTACTCCGAGCGACGCGTGGCGTTCGGGCAGGTCCTGGCCAGGCAGCCGCTGCACCTGGACACGCTGGCCGCCATGGAGGCCGAGACCTGGGGCGCGTTCCTGATGACGTTCCTGCTGGTGGAGCTCGCGGGCCGTCAGGAGCACGGCGAGATCGACGATGGGCAGCGTGCGCTGCTGCGGCTGGTCACGCCTTTGACCAAGCTGATCACCGGCAGGCAGGCAGTCGCGGTCGTGAGCGAGGCGATCGAGAGCTTCGGGGGCGCCGGCTATGTCGAGGACACGGGCCTGCCTGGGCTGCTGCGCGACACGCACGTGCTGCCGATCTGGGAGGGCACGACCAACGTGCTGTCGCTGGACGCGCTGCTGCGGTCCGACCTCAATGCCGGACTCGCCGCACTGATGGGACGGGCGTCGTCCTGCCTGAGGTCACTGAAGGAGCCGCGGCTGGCGGCCGCCGGGCGCAACGCGGTCGGAGCGCTCGAGCGTGCGGCGTTGTGGCTCGAGTCGGGCCAGGACCGGGAAGTGCTGCAATCCGGCGCGCGGCGGCTCGCGATGACGCTCGCGCGCTCGCTGCAACTCGTGTTGCTCTGCGAGCACGCACAGTGGATGCTGAATGGCGATGGCGACCGGCGGGGATATGCGGCGGCAATGCGCTACGCTCGGCTGCCGGTCGACCTGATGCACGAAGTGGACCCGGAACTGGACCGAGTGCTGTTGCAGTGAACGCGCGCAGGCGGCCGCTGCTGGAGAACGCCGAATGAAGCTCGAGAAGCGATTCCCGGAAAAGCGCGTACTGATCACGGGCGCCAACAGCGGCTTCGGCAAGGCAATGGCCATGCATTTTGGTCGCAATGGATGGCGCGTGGCTGTTACGGGGCGTCGACCGGACGCGGTCAATGCGGCAGCCGCGGACGTCCGCGAGGCCGGCGCCCGCGAGGTCCTCGAGATCATCATCGACGTCGCGAAGGCGGAGGATTTCGAGGCCGCGGCACGGCGTGTCGAGGAGCAGTGGGGAGGCCTCGACATCCTGGTGAACAACGCCGGCATCCTCGATTCCGCCAAGCTGCACGAGATCACGCTCGAGCAGTGGCACGGCATCGTCGACATCAATTTCTGGGGCGTCGTGTACGGCTGCCACGCGTTCGTGCCGATGTTGATCCGGCAGAAGAGTGGCTACGTACTGAACATGGCGTCGTCGGCAGGGCTGTTCGCATTGCCCGAGATGGCGCACTACAGCGTTCCCAAGGCGGCCGTCATTGCGCTGTCGGAAACGATGAAAGCGGAACTGGGTCGATACGGAATCGGGGTGACCGTTTCCTGTCCGGCCGCATTCAAGTCGGACATCATGAACAAGGACGGCGTCGACGTGAACCGCAGCGTCACTCTCCGATCGCTGGACAAGGACCAGCAGGCGGGACGGCACACTTCCGAGACGGTTGCCGCGCATGCGATACACAGCATGGAGTGCAACCGCCTTTACGACATCGCGCACGACTCGATGGAATTTCTCTGGTTCATCAAGCGGTTGATGCCGGAGACCATCTATCGGCTGTTCGCATGGATGTACGCCAACAGGAAGTGGCGGTTCAAGGACGGGTGACCGGCATCCGGCGTCGGCCAGGCCGCGTGGGAGGCGCCTAGTCCTCGAGCAGGCTGCGCAGCATCCAGGCGGTCTTTTCGTGCACCTCGAGACGCTGGGTGAGCAGGTCGGCCGTCGGCTGGTCGTTGGCCTTCTCCACCAGCGGGAAAAGCCTGCGGGCGGTACGGGCGGTGGCCTCCTGTGCGTCGACGAGATGCCGCACCATCCTGGTTGCCCTGGGCACGCCCTCGACCTCCTTGATCGAGGCGAGCTTGATGAATTCCCTGTAGGTACCCGGCGCGGGATGGCCCAGCGCCCGGATCCGCTCGGCGATCACATCGAGCGCGTTCCACTGCTCCGTGTACTGCGCCATGAACATCTGGTGCAGGGTATTGAACTGGGGCCCGGTGACGTTCCAGTGGAAGTTGTGGGTCATCAGGTACAGCGTGTAGCTGTCCGCCAGCAGGCCCGAAAGGCCGCTTGCGATCTTCTCGCGCTCGGCAGCACTGATGCCGATGTCGATCGAACCGGCAGTCGCCCTGGTGCTCTTCCTGGTCCTGGCCATGATTGAAACTCCTGTGCGGGGCGCGGCCAGCCGACCGCGCTGATGGGTGTGCCCGGCGAATTCGCGATCCCCGGGACGACCGGCGGCGAAGCAGCGGCTCGCCATGCCTTATGTTGCAGCGATCGAGGACAGGATTCCAATCGGCAGTTCCTCTCGGCGGCATAGGCAGTTTCTCTGCGCATGCGGTACCCGCGCGAACCTGCAGTTTCCTGCCGCCCGCTAATCCCGCGTGATCTCCTCGTTGGGCGGCCACGCGCCTGCATCTATCGTGTCGCGGTACGCGTGCCACGTCGCGTGGCCGATCAGCGGCAGCGTCAGGCCCAGCCCGGCCATCATCCAGGCGAAGCCGCTGCCGCGCTCGTGGCCGATCAACAGCAGAGCGAACCCGGGCGCCACCGCGAGTACGATGCACGCCGCCCATACCGCCATCGCGGGCTTGTTGCGCAGCACTGCGTTGATGCTGGTCACGACCGCGGTGACCGTGTCCGCCTTGCGGTCCACCAGCATCGGCAGGGAAAACGCAGCGGCCGAGAATACGATCGCCGCGAAGATCGAGCCGATTGCACTGCCGATGCCGAAGAACGACAGGTAGTCGCTCCAGTCCGGCGACTCGCTGATTGGAAAGAACACGTGCACCGCTGATCCTGCACGGGCCCAGACCAGGAACACGACCATCAGCATCAGCGCGAACACCATCAGGTTGCCGAAAGAGCGTCGTTCCTCGCGCAGGCAGCGGCGCAGCGAAGGCGTCTCGCCGCGCTCCAGGTGGATGCTTATGACGTAGGTGCCGACCGCCAGCACCGGGGACACGAGGATGAAGCCGGACACCAGGGTCAGCAGTTCCCAGTAACCTCCGAACCTGATTGCGATCTGCGCGAGCGCGAGGCTCAGGACGACGACGATGAGCCCGTAAGTGAGGCTCTGCCGCGGCGCGGACCACATGTCGCGCCAGCCGAGTCGCAGCCAGCGGAGTGGCACAAGCGGCTCGAGCTTCCTGCAGGGTGCGACGAATGGCAGCGCCGTGCCTTCGCCGTTGTCTTGCGTCGTCCCCTCCATCGTCCCCCCTGGTCAGATCGCATGGATGCTCGCTGCGCTGCTCCCGGTCGACTGTGCTGCCGTTCAGGCGCCCAATCCGTCGATTTTCGCGGCGCAGATGAAGTCATTCTGCGACAAGCCGCCGATCGAGTGCGTGCCGAGTGCCATCCGGCAATAGTCGTAACCGACCTCGAGGTCCGGATGGTGGTCCTCGGCATTGGCGATCCAGGCCACTGCGTTGACGAAGCCGATGGTCTCGTGGAAATTCGCGAAACGCCAGGCGCGGCGCAGCGACTTGCCGTCGTCGGCGATCCGCCAGCCCGGCTGAAGTTCGGCGAGCAGCCTCGCCGCATCGTCCGGCGACAGCGGTGGGGTGCCGGGGGGGCAGGGGGCGCAGGTGAGATCGCGCAGCTTGCTCATGGTGTCGTCCTCGTGCCGTAAGTGCGTTCGACGTACTGCTCGACTAGCGCCTGGAATTCCTCGGCGATGTGTTCACCCTTGAGGGTCGGTCCCTTTTCGCCGTCGATGTAGACCGGGGCGACGGGTCGTTCGCCGGTGCCGGGCAGGCTGATGCCGATGTTCGCGTGCTTGCTCTCGCCCGGGCCGTTCACGACACAGCCCATGACGGCGACCGTCATCTCCTCGACGCCCGCGTACTGTCGTCGCCACTCCGGCATTCGCCTGCGAAGATGCGCCTGGATCTTCTGCGCGAGTTCCTGGAAATACGTCGAGGTCGTACGGCCGCAGCCCGGACAGGCCACGACCATGGGGGTGAACGAGCGAAGACCCATGGTCTGCAGCATTTCCTGTGCGACCTGCACCTCCCTGGTGCGATCCCCGCCCGGGTCCGGCGTGAGCGAGACGCGGATCGTGTCGCCGATACCTTCCTGCAGAAGCACCGACATTGCGGCCGTAGAGGCGACGATGCCCTTCGATCCCATGCCGGCCTCGGTGAGGCCGAGGTGCAGCGGGTAATCGCAGCGCGCCGCGAGGTTGCGATAGACGCCGATCAGGTCCTGCACGCCGCTCACCTTGCACGAGATCACGATGCTGTCGTGGGGCAGGCCCAGTTCCTCGGCCCGAGCGGCACTGTCCAGCGCTGACACGACCAGCGCTTCGCGGACCACGTCCACCGCGTCGAGCGGCTCGGCGCTCCTCGAGTTCTCGTCCATCAGCCGCGTGAGCAGGTCCTGGTCGAGGCTGCCCCAGTTTACGCCGATGCGCACCGGCTTCCCCTGGCGACACGCGATCTCGATCATCTCCGCGAACTGTGTGTCGCGCTTGCTGCCGCGTCCGACATTGCCTGGATTGATGCGGTACTTCGCCAGTGTCTCCGCACAGGCCGGGTGCTCGCGCAGCAGCTTGTGGCCGTTGAAATGAAAGTCGCCCACCAGCGGCACGTCGACGCCGAACTCGCGCACGCGAGCCGCGATCGCCGGGACTGCCGCTGCTGCCTCCTCGGTGTTGACCGTGACGCGCACCAGCTCGGAGCCCGCCAGGGCGAGCGCGCGGACCTGCAGCGCGGTCGCCTCGATGTCCGCGGTGTCCGTGTTGGTCATGGACTGCACGACCACCGGGTGGTCGCCGCCGATCACCACGCGACCGACCCGGACCTGGACGCTGCGCCGGCGCGGCAGGCGACTCATCGGGCGAGCTGCGCCGCGGCCGGGCGCTCGGCGATCCAGCGCTGCACGTTGGCCTCCAGTACGTCGAGCGGGATGGCGCCGCTGCCGAGCACGACGTCGTGGAACGCACGCAGGTCGAACGCGGGCCCGAGTGCCGACTCGGCGCGGCTGCGCAGTTCCTTGATCTTCAGCTCGCCGATCTTGTACGCAAGCGCCTGGCCCGGCCAGGAAATGTAGCGATCGATCTCGTTGACGATGTCGAGCTCGTCCTTCGCCGCGTTGTCCTTGAAGTACTGGATGGCCTGGTCGCGCGTCCAGTGCTTGTGGTGCATGCCGGTATCCACGACCAGGCGCACCGCGCGCCACATCTCGTAGGTGAGCTGGCCGAACTTGTCGTATGGGTCCGCGTACAGGCCCATGTCCTGCCCGAGGCTTTCGCTGTAAAGCGCCCAGCCCTCGACGAACGCGGTGGCCTCGAGGTCGCGGCGGAACATCGGCAGGTCGCTGAGTTCCTGCGCCAGCGCGATCTGCAGGTGGTGGCCGGGTACGGCCTCGTGGATCGTCAGCACCGGGATCTCGTACTTCGGCCGGCTCTCGGGCTTGTAGAGATTGACGTAGTAATAGCCCGCGCGGCGGCCGTCCAGCCCCGGGCCGCTGTAGTAGGCCGTGGTCGTGTCGGGCGCGGACTGGGCCGGGATGGGTCGTACGCCATAGGGCATGCGCGGCAACCTGCCGAAATACTGCGGCAACAGCGGGTCGATGCGCTTTGCCATGGCCATGTAGGCCTGCTGCAGTTGCCCGGGATCGGTGTAGTGGAACTTCGGGTCGGTGCGCAGGTAGTGCAGGAATTCGGCAAAGCTGCCCTTGAACCCGACCTGCTCGATGATCTGCTGCATCTCGCCGCGGATGCGCGCGACTTCGCCGAGACCGATCTGGTGGACCTGGTCCGCCGTCAGGTCCGTGGTCGTGAACCATGCGATGCGTTGCTGGTACCAGGCCTCGCCGCCGGGCAGTGCCCAGACGCCCACGGAATCCGTGCAGGCCGGAAGGTAGTCCTTGACGAAGTAGTCCTGCAGCCGCCTGTAGGCAGGAACAACCGAGCGCATGATCGCGGCGCGTCCAGCTGCCCGGAACCTTTCCTGCTCGTCCGCGGGCATGTCCAACAGGCATATTGCGGAATGGCGCATAGAACGGACTTGCCTCCGGGTCCGTGACCACCTGCTGGGCGATCTGGTCCGGGACGCGCTGCATGACGACCTTCGGCTGCATGAGTCCGCGCCGCACGCCCTCGCCCATCAGCGCGATGTTCTGCTCCACGTAGGGGCCGATTCCGTCGAGGCGGGCGATCCAGTTCTCGTAATCGCGAGCCGATGAGAACTCGATCAGCCCGGCGAGCTCGCTGACCGTCTGCACGCCGCCGCGCTGGTTGATCGGCATGTACTGGACGCCCCACTGGTAGGCGTCCATCGATTCCTGGTACATCCGCCGGAAGAGCTTGAGGTTCAGGCGATTCGCGTCAGTCAGCGACGCGGGTGCGATTCCGGCCAGCGTCTCGAGCACGGCCAGGTCTTCGGCATGGCTCCTTGCCAGCGCCCCGGCGGACAGGTCGGGCCAGCGATCATCATATCGGTGGTCGCCGGCATAGGTCGCCGCCAGGGGATCTTCCCGCAGCCCGCGTTCCCACTCGGACTGGAACAGCGAATCCAGGCGCGCGTCGGCGTCGCCAGCCGTGGATGCCGCAAATGCCCCGGCCGACGAGGCCGCCAGCGCGATGATCGGGACGAGGGTCCGAAAAAGGGCTCGCATCGGCTGGGGGCTCCGGGAATTCATCAGGGTCGGGGATGTTCCGGCTCCGGGGCCCAATTGACAAGTCGTATGCCCGGGTTGGCTGGCCGACGCTGTCCCGCTCGGGTACCATTCCGTCACCCATCGCAAGGCCCGTCCGGAGAGAGGGCTGACGGCGATGGGAGGGGACATTCTCCTTTTCCTGCCCTGTATCGCAGTCCGATGATGACTCGGGCAGGAAAAGGAGAATGTCCCCTCCCATCGCCGCCAGTTCCGCCGAAGGCGCAACCCGCCCGGAAACGCTCAGGCAAATGTACGGCGGTGCTTGATGGGCTCTGGAGAGCGGCCCCGCGGGGGGCCCACCGAAGGGGTGCGGCGCCGGTTGTCCGGCGCCCGATCTCTCAGGTCACAGGACAGAGGGGCGGCGGGCCTGGGCGGTCCGTCGCCTCTTTTCATTTCTGCCGTGGGAAATCAAAAATGGGATTGCGCACTCCGCTCTATGAAACGCACGCCGCAGGCGGCGCGCGCATGGTCGACTTCGGCGGCTGGGACATGCCGGTCAACTACGGTTCGCAGATCGAGGAGCACCACGGCGTGCGCCGTGATGCGGGCATGTTCGACGTTTCGCACATGTGCGTCGTTGACCTGCGCGGGCCGCGGGTCCGCGACTTCCTGCGCCTGGTGCTTGCCAACGACGTGGCGAAGCTGACCGAGCCCGGCAAGGCGCTCTATTCCTGCATGCTGCTCGACAACGGCGGGATCATCGACGACCTGATCGTCTATTACCTCGACGAGCACTGGTACCGGATGGTCGTGAACGCTGGCACGCGCGACAAGGACATCGCCTGGCTGCGTGAGCACGCTGGCGCCTTCGAGGTCTCGGTGGAGCCGCGCCTGGACCTGGCGATGATCGCCGTGCAGGGCCCGAACGCGCGGCAGAAAGCGGCGACACTGTTCGATCCGGAACTCGCGGCGCGGGCCATGGACCTCGGGCCGTTTTTCGGTGTGCCGGCCGATGACTGGTTTGTCGCGCGTACCGGCTACACCGGCGAGGATGGCTGGGAAATCATGCTGCCCGCCGGCGCTGCGGCCGGGTTCTGGGAACGCCTGCGGCAGGCCGGCGTCATGCCCTGCGGACTCGGCGCACGCGACACGCTGCGTCTCGAGGCCGGCATGAACCTCTACGGCAGCGACATGGACGAGACCGTATCGCCGCTGGAGAGCGGGCTGGCCTGGACCATCGCCTGGGAGCCGCAGGACCGGAACTTCATCGGCCGCGCGGCACTCGCCGAGCAGAAGGCGCGCGGCGTTCCGCGCAAGCAGGTCGGACTGGTGCTCAGCGACCGGGCCGTGCTGCGTTCGCAGCAGAAGGTGATCGTGCCGGCCGTGGGCGAGGGCGAGGTTACCAGCGGCACGTTTTCGCCGACGCTCGAGAGATCGATCGGGCTCGCAAGGGTTCCGTCGCAGACGACGGATCGTTGCGAGGTCGAGATTCGCGGACGGCTGCTGGCCGCGACGGTGGTGCGCCCGCCGTTCGTCCGCCACGGGCGAATCGCCATCGCACTTTGAACCATTGTCCCTGGAGTACGTCATGAGCAACGTTCCCGCAGATCTCAGATTCATGAAATCCCACGAGTGGGCCCGCCTCGAAGCCGATGGCACCATCACGATCGGTATCTCCGACCACGCACAGCAGGCGCTCGGTGACCTGGTGTTCGCCGAGGTGCCGGAGCAGGGCCGCAGGGTTGCCGCCGGCGAAGCCTGTGCGGTCGTCGAGTCGGTCAAGGCCGCCTCCGACGTCTACAGCCCGGTGAGCGGCGAGATCGTCGCTTCGAATGCCGATCTCGGCGGGCAGCCCGAACTGATCAACCAGGATCCATACGGCGCGGGCTGGCTGATGCGCGTCCGGCCGGACGACAAGTCGCAGTTCGCGGCGCTGCTCGATGCGGCGGCCTACGAGGCTGCGCTGGCGGCGGAAACCCACTGACCCACGGGTGAGACCATGCCCTTTATCCCGCACACGACGGACGATGTCCGCGACATGCTGGCCGCAATCGGCGCATCGGGCACCGAGGCGCTGTTCGACGAGATTCCGCCGGAACTGCGCTGTGGCGAGCTGAAAGGCATTCCGCCGGGCGCATCGGAGATGCAGATCGGCCGCTTGATGGCCGAGCGCGCGGCCCAGGACGGGCGGCCACTGAATTTCATCGGCGCCGGGGCCTACGAGCACCACGTCCCGTCAGTGGTCTGGGCCATCGTATCGCGAGGCGAGTTCTACAGTGCCTACACGCCGTACCAGGCGGAAGCCAGCCAGGGCACGCTGCAACTGCTCTACGAGTACCAGTCGATGATGGCCAGCCTGACCGGCATGGATGCCTCGAACGCGTCGCTGTACGACGGCGCGACGGCGCTCGGCGAGGCCTGCCTGATGGCCGTACGGGCGCACCGCAAGTCGAAATCCGCTCGCATCCTGCTGCCGGCAGCGCTGAACCCGAGGTACCGGGATGTCACCAGGGCGGTCGCCGGCAACCAGCGGCTTTCATTCGAACTCCTGGGCTATGACGACCGCGGCGGGCACACTCCGGCGGCGAACCTCGAGCGCTACCGTGGCGAGGACATCACGGCGCTGGTGATCCAGCAGCCGAACTTCTTCGGCACGCTCGAGGACGTGGACGAACTCACCGACCGCGCGCACGAGATGGGCATGCTGGTAATCGCGGTGGTCAATCCGGTTTCACTCGCGGTGCTGAAGCCGCCGGGCGAGTGGGGCGCGCGCGGCGTCGACATTGTCTGCGGCGAAGGGCAACCGCTCGGGGTACCGTTGTCATCCGGCGGCCCTTACTTCGGCTTCATGACGACCAGGATGGAACACATCCGGCAGATGCCGGGCCGCATCATCGGGCGGACGGTGGACCTGGACGGCAAGCCCGGTTACACGCTGACGTTGCAGGCGCGCGAGCAGCATATCCGCCGCAGCAAGGCGACCTCCAATATCTGCACCAACCAGGGCCTGCTGGTCACGGCGGCCACGATCCACATGTCGTTGCTAGGCGCGCGCGGCCTCGAGAATGTCGCCGCCACCTGCATGGAGCGCAGCGCCGCACTGGTCGATGCGCTGGCGAAGATCCCGGGCGTCCGCGTGGCGTTCGACCGGCCGCGCTTCCACGAGGCGCTGCTGGTCCTCGATCGCCCGGTGCGCGGCGTGCTCGATGCGCTGGCTGCGCGCGGGATCGTTGGCGGCTTCGATGCGAGCGCGGACTACCCGGCCCTCGGCAACGCGTTGCTGGTCTGCGCCACCGAGACGCGTACCCAGGAAGACATCGAAACCTATGCGCGAGCGCTCCGCGGAATCATGGGCGGCGCCTCCTCCCACGCAGCGTGAGAACCGACATGCTCGAGAAACTGATTTTCGAACACTCCATGCCCGGCCGCAGCGCGGAGGCCCAGTACCCGCGTGAGGCTGCCGAGCCCGCAATCCCCGGGACGCTGCGCCGCCGCAGGCCGCCGGTGCTGCCGGAGGTCTCGGAACTGCAGACGGTGCGGCATTTCACGCGCCTGTCGCAGCTCAACTTCTCCATCGACACGCACTTCTACCCGCTCGGGTCGTGCACGATGAAGTACAACCCGCGCGCATGTAACCAGTACGCGATGCTGCCGGAGTTCCTGTCGCGCCACCCACTGGCGCCGGATCTGACCGGGCAGGGAATCCTGCGCTGCCTGTACGAACTGCAGGAAATGCTCAAGGAAGTCACCGGCATGCGCGGCGTGTCGCTGACGCCGATGGCCGGCGCCCAGGGCGAGTTCGCGGGCGTTGCGATGATCCGTGCCTATCACCAGGCGAGGGGCGACCTGGCCCGCACCGAGATCATCGTGCCCGACGCGGCGCACGGCACCAACCCGGCGACCGCCACGATGTGCGGCTGCACCGTGCGGGAGATCGTCTCGCTGCCGAGCGGCGACATCGACGTGGAGGCGCTGCGAGCCGCGGTGGGGCCGAACACCGCAGGCATCATGCTCACCAACCCGTCCACGCTCGGCGTCTTCGAACGGCGCATCGGCGAGGTCGCCCGGATCGTCCACGATGCGGGCGGACTGCTTTACTACGACGGCGCCAACCTGAACGCGATCCTGGGCAAGGTCCGGCCCGGGGACATGGATTTCGACGTGATCCACATGAACCTGCACAAGACCTTCTCGACGCCGCACGGCGGCGGCGGTCCGGGGTCCGGTGCAGTGGGCGTGGGCGAGCGCCTGCTGCCGTTCATGCCGGTGCCGCTGGTTGGCCGTGAAGGCGATCGCTACCGCTGGCTCGACGAGCGCGACCTGCCGCAGACCATCGGGCGCCTGTCGGCGTTCATGGGCAATACCGGGGTGCTGCTGCGCGCCTATGTGTACATGCGCATGCTTGGCCGCGAGGGAATGAGCCGCGTGTCGGAATTCGCCACGCTGAACGCGAACTATCTCATGGTGCGCCTGGCCGCCGCGGGCTTCGAGCTCGCCTATCCAGAGCGCCGGGCCGGTCACGAGTTCATCATCACGCTCAAGCACGAGGCCCGGGATTACGGCACCACTGCGATGGACTTTGCCAAGCGGCTGCTCGACTACGGGTTCCACGCGCCGACCACCTACTTCCCGCTGCTGGTGCCCGAGTGCCTGTTGATCGAACCGACCGAAACCGAGTCGAAGCAGGAACTCGACGCGTTCGTCGATGCGATGGTCGCCATCCGCGAGGAAGCCAGGACCGACCCGGCGAAGTTGAAGGGTGCACCCTATACGCTGCCGGTGCGCCGGCTCGACGACGTGCGCGCCGCGAAACAGCTCGACGTCGCGTGGAAAGCCGCGTGACGGCTCTCATCTGCGGTTCCGTTGCCTTCGACACGGTAATGGTGTTTCCCGGGAGGTTCCGGGACCACATCCTGCCGGATCGCATCCACATGCTGAACGTCGCCTTCCTGGTGCCGAGCATGCGGCGCAATTTCGGCGGCTGCGCGGGAAACATCGCCTGCAACCTCGCGTTGCTGGGCGGCACGGGCGTGCCGATGGCGACGGTCGGACACGACTTCGCGCCCTACGAGAGCTGGCTGCGCTCGCGCTCGGTGGACGTGTCCCAGGTTCGCGTGGTGGAGGGCGAGTTCACGGCCCAGGCCTTCATCACCACCGACCTCGACGACAACCAGATCACTGCGTTCCATCCCGGCGCAATGAACCAATCGCACCTGAACGAGGTCTCACAGGTTCCAGGCTGCACGCTCGGCCTCGTGGCCCCGGACGGGCGCGAGGGCATGCTCCGGCACGCGGCCCAGTTCGCGGAAGCCGGCATCCCGATGCTGTTCGACCCGGGGCAGGGCCTTCCGATGTTCGACGGCGCGGAACTACACGATTTCATCGAGAAATCCACCTGGGTGGCGGTGAACGACTATGAGGGCCAACTGCTTTGCGAACGCACCGGGCTGTCGCACGACGAAATAGCCAGCCGCGTCCGCGCGCTGGTCGTCACGAAAGGTGCCGATGGCAGTGTCATTTACGCCGGCGGACGGCAGCACGTCATCCCGGCGGCTGCGCCCGAAGCCGTGGTCGACCCCACCGGTTGCGGCGACGCCTATCGTGCCGGGCTGCTGTTCGGCCTGATGAACGGGCTCGACTGGGAAACGACCGGCCGCGTCGCCTCCCTGATGGGGGCGATAAAGATCGCTCACGCCGGAACCCAGGCGCACTCGTTCACGATGGCCGAATTCAGGGACCGCTTCCAGGCCGCATTCGGTCGCGCACTGTGAACCGTGCCCGACTGCGGGCATGGGCCTGGCTCGCGATTGCAGGAACGCTGCTCGCACTGCCCGCGGCGCGCGCCGAAACGCCTGCCTGGGACAAGACGGTTTCGCGGGTGGCGCCGTCGGTAGTTACCATTCAGATCGACCAGGCGCGCGCCTTCGACACCGAATGGAATGAGTCGAGCCAGGCCACGGGCTTCGTCGTCGACGCCGAGCGCGGCCTGATCCTCACCAATCGTCATGTCGTGACCCCGGGGCCGGTGGTCGCGACTGCCGTATTCCAGAATCGCGAGGAAGTGGAGTTGACGCCCGTGTATCGCGACCCGGTGCACGACTTCGGCTTCTATCGATTCGACCCGTCGAAACTGCGCTACGCGAAGGCCGCGGCGCTGCCGCTGGACCCGGCCGGTGCGCGCGTCGGTGTCGAGATCCGGGTGGTCGGCAACGATGCCGGCGAACAGCTCTCGATCCTCGCCGGTACGATCGCGCGCCTCGATCGCGAGGCGCCTCGCTATGGCGTCGGAAAGTACAACGACTTCAACACCTTCTACATCCAGGCTGCGTCGGGGACCTCAGGCGGCTCCTCGGGTTCGCCGGTCATAGACATCAAGGGCCATGCGGTCGCGCTGAATGCCGGCGGCAGCAACGGCGCGGCGGCGAGTTTCTACCTTCCGCTCGACCGGGTGCAGCGGGCGCTTCGGCTGATCCAGGCCGGCCAGCCAGTGACACGCGGGACGCTGCAGACGATCTTCAGTTACCAGCCCTACGACGAACTCGTGCGCCTCGGCCTCCAGCCGCAGACCGAGGCCGAGGCCCGCAAGGCGGCGCCCGGGCTCACCGGCATGCTGGTCGTCGCCGAGGTGCAGGCCGGTTCGCCGGCCGACGGGCAGCTGCAGCCCGGCGACATCCTGGTGCGGGTAAACGGCAGGCTCACCGCGACCTTCGACCCGCTGGCCGACGTTCTCGACTCATCGGTCGGAAAGCCCGTGCGGCTCGAGGTCGAGCGCGGCGGTGCGCTGCTCGAGCGCAATCTCGTCGTGCAGGACCTGAATTCGATCACGCCCGCGCGCTACCTTCAGTTCGGCGATGCGGTGGTGCACGACCTTTCCTACCAGATGGGCCGCCACATGAACGCGCCGCTGCGCGGAGTGTTCGTCGCCAATCCCGGCTATTCGCTGGGCGCGGCTGGAATTCCGCGCGGGGCGGTCATCAGCAACCTTGGCGGCCAGGAAGTCGCATCGCTGGACGATTTCGAGCAGGCGGTCGCCGCGCTGCCGGACGGCGCCCGCGTGGCGCTGCGCTATTCGACGCTCGACGATCCACGCGGTAGCCAGACGCGCGTGATGCGGATGGACCGGCGCTGGTTCGAGGCGCTCGATTGCACGCGCGACGACTCCGCTGGCTACTGGTCGTGTCACGACCTTGCCGATCCGCCGCGGGCCGCACAGCCTGCCCCGGCGCGGACATCGTTTGTCGCGACCGGCGACCCGCTGGTCGATCGGCTGGCTCCATCGCTGGTGCTGGTGAATTTCGACATGCCGTTCTCGGTGGCCGGCGTCACGGAGCGCAGTTACCACGGCACCGGTGTCATCGTCGATGCCGGGCGCGGCCTGGTGGCCGTGGACCGCAACACCGTGCCGGTCGCCGTCGGCGACGTGCGCCTCACGTTCGGCGGGTCGGTCGAGGTGCCTGGCCGCGTAGAGTATGTGCACCCTCTGCACAACGTGGCGATCGTGTCGTTCGACCCGACGTTGCTCGATGGCACGCCGATCCGCGCCGCGACCTTCGATCCGAGGCCGCTGGAAGCAGGCGAGGCGGTGACCGTCGTCGGCCTGACCGGCGACTCCAGGGTGCAGTCGCTCGCGACGTCCGTGGCGTCGGTCGACGACGTGGCCTTCCCACTGTCGAGAACCCTGCAGTTCCGCGAGGCCAACCTCGAAGTTGCAACCCTGGTCAACGACCCTGTCGGGTTCGACGGCGTCGTCGCCGGACGTGACGGCCGGGTGCGCGCGCTCTGGTCGAGTTTCGCCTACGAGGGCGGGCGGAACCTTTCCCAGGTCAGCCGGGCGATGCCGATCGACATCGTCCAGGAAGCGGTTGCAGCGGCAACGGGAGGTCAGCCGATCTACTCGCTCGAGGCGGAGTTCGAGACCGTGTCGATCGCCGAGGCACGCAAGCTCGGACTGCCCGCCGGTTGGGTGGCAAGACTCGAAAAGGCCGGAGGCACGAACCGGCAGTTGCTTCGTGTCTCGCGCCTCGTCGCCGGGTCGCCTGCGGCAGCCAGTCTGCGCGACGGCGACCTGTTGCTCGCAGTCAATGGCAGGCCGGTGAGTCGCTTCAGGGACGTGGAACTCGCGACACAGTTGCCGGAGGTGTCGCTGACGGTGCTGAGAGACGGGAAGGAAATGCACCTCGATGTCGAAACGGTTGCGCTCGGCGGGCGGGACATCGATCGCCTGCTGCTCTGGGCCGGGACGGTGCTGCACGCGCCGCACCGCGCGATGTCGGCACAGCGCGGGATCCCGCCCGAGGGCGTGTTCGTCGCCTACTTCTCCTACGGTTCGCCTGCGACGCGCTACGGGCTGGTCGCCGGACGCCGCATCGTCGAGGTGGACGGGCGCCCGACACCCGACCTCGACTCGTTCATCGCCGCCGTGCGCGGGCGGCCGGACCGCTCGGCGGTCCGGTTGAAGACCGTCGCCTGGAACGGAACTGTCGACGTCGTCACGCTAAAGCTCGACCTGCACTACTGGCCGACCTATGAACTCGTGCGGACGCCCGACGGATGGGTGCGGACAGGGCTCGACTGAATACCCGCGGGGCCGGCATCGCCAAACCGGTTTCCGGCCGATCCGTTATCATCCGCGGATGGTTACGGCACGCCTGCCCCAGGAGGAAATAGACCGCGCCGTGGAGGCACTGCGCGAAGGCGAGGTCATCGCGTTCCCGACCGAGACGGTCTATGGCCTCGGCGCCGACGCCCGGAATCCGGAGGCCGTCCACCGGGTATTCGAACTCAAGGGTCGTCCGGCGACGCACCCACTCATCGTTCACATCGAGCACCAGCGAGCACTCGAGCGCTGGGCCCTGGTCGTCCCCCCGCAGCGCTCGCGCTGGCTGAAAAGTTCTGGCCAGGCCCGCTCACTCTGGTCCTGCGACGGGCGCCGGCCGTGGACCTCGCGGTCACCGGCGGACAGGACACGGTGGCGATACGGGTTCCGGCGCACCCCGTCGCGCAACAGTTGCTGAAGGGATTCGGCAGCGGCATCGCCGCGCCTTCGGCCAACCGGTACGGCCACGTCAGTCCGACCCGGCCCGAGCACGTCCGCGAGGAATTCGGCGACGCCGTCCGGACGATCCTGGATGGTGGCGACTGCAGGATCGGCCTCGAGTCAACCATCGTCTCATGCGTGGACGACGTTCCGCGGCTGCTGCGCCCGGGATTCGTCACGTTGACGCAACTGCGCGCCGTGGTTCCCGAGGTCGAGGGAAAGCCTGCGACGGATTCCCCGCGGGTGCCGGGCTCGGATGTGAAGCATTACGCGCCTTCCACGCGGCTCAGCATCGTGACCAGCGCCACGCTCGAGGAAGTTGTCGGCCAGTTGACCGCTGACGGTCGCCGCGTCGCGGTGCTCGCGACCCGACCACCGCGAACCGCCAACAAGTACATGACCTGGGTGAATGCCGGACGACGGGCGGACGCCTACGCCCGTGAGTTGTACGTCGGGCTGCGCACGCTCGACAAGTCCGGGGCCAGCGAGATCCTGGTCGAGGAGGTCCCCGAAGGCGAGGCCTGGGACGCGATAAGGGACAGGCTGCACCGGGCGGCCTCGGCCGAGAATGTCGTGGCCGTCGACCCGGACATTGCGGCGCTGCGTGCCGAATTCGGCGACGCAATCGGATAGCCGTGACCCGGGGCCGCGGTGCGCATTGAATTCATGGATCACGTCGCCGGCGCGCGCCAGGCGCGTGGCATTGCAGTCATAATCGACGTGTTTCGCGCGTTCTCGGTTGCGCCGCATGCGTTCGACGCGGGCGCGGAGCGGGTGTTTCCGGTTGGCGAGGTTGACGATGCCTTCGAGCTCGGGCGGCGTTTTCCGGGAGCAGTGCTCGCCGGCGAGCGGCATGCGCGCAAGCTGCCGGGATTCGACGCGGGTAACTCGCCGACGGAGATCCGTGCATTGGACCTGCGCGGCAAGGTGCTCGTGCACACGACGCACGCGGGTACCCAGGGGCTGGTCAACGCGTCGCAGGCGGACGAGGTCCTCACCGGCGCCTTCGTGAACATATCGGCCGTCTGCCGCTATGTGCGCGCGCGGGGCGCCGACCTGGTTTCGCTCGTGCGCATGGGCCACGAGGCTCGCGAACGATGCGCCGAGGACGATCTCTACGCCGAGTGCCTCGGCCGGCTGCTGCAGGGTCAACCGGCGCCGCTGGCCGAGGTGCGTGACCGGCTGCGCAGCGCGCCGGCCGCGCGCAAGTTCTTCGACCCAGCCTGCGACTGGGCACCGCGCGACGACTTCGACTACTGCACCGAGGTGGATCGCTTCGACTTCGCGCTTCGAGTCCGGCGAGTGCCCGGACAGCCGCTGGAACTCGAGCGACTCGCAGCCCCGACTCCCGCGGCATGATCATCCCCGTTGAATTCGTGCTGTTCGGCGTGACCCTGGTGGGCGTCGCGCTCTCGCACGACCGAACGCTCGAGGTGGCGGCAACCGGCCTCGCGGCGATCCTCTGCTGGAAGCTGGGCGTCCAGGACTTCGACGGCGTCCGGGGACTCGCTGGCCTCGCGCGGCATTTCCGCGGCGAGTGGGTGGTGCTTGCCAACCTGTTCGGCCTGCTGATGGGCTTTGCGCTGCTGTCCCGTCACTTCGAGGCGAGCCGCGTGCCGGACCTGCTGCCCGACCTGTTGCCCGATGACTGGCGCGGAGGGCTGGTGCTGCTGCTGCTGGTATTCGTGCTGTCGGCGTTTCTCGACAACATAGCGGCCGCACTGATCGGCGGGACCGTGGCGTCGCACGTATACCGGCACAAAGTGCACATCGGCTTCCTGGCGGCCATTGTTGCGGCTGCAAACGCGGGCGGGGCCGGCAGCGTGGTCGGCGACACGACCACCACGATGATGTGGATCGACGGCGTGGCTCCGCGCGAGGTCGTCCATGCGTACGTGGCTTCAGTTGCAGCGCTGCTGGTATTCGGCATTCCGGCATCGATGCAGCAGCAGCGCTATTCACCTATCGTGAAGCGCGCCGACCTGCGCGTTCACGCGGACTGGATGCGGGTCGCGGTGGTCGGCTTCATCCTGGCGGTCGCCGTGACCTGCAACGTCGTCGTCAATGTCGAGTACCCGGAGCTCGCGACAGGGTTTCCGTTCATCGGCGTCTCGGTCTGGGTGGCGTTGCTGGTCGCCGCGCCGCTGCGCGCGCCCGACTGGAAGGTACTGCCCGGCATGCTCAGGGGCACTCTGTTCCTTCTGTGCCTGGTCTTCTCGGCCTCGTTGATGCCGGTGGACAAGCTTCCGGCGGCGTCCTGGCCGACGGCGCTGGGACTCGGCTTCGTTTCGGCGGTTTTCGACAACATCCCGCTGACCAAGCTGGCGCTCGAGCAGCGCGGCTACGACTGGGGCGTGCTTGCGTACGCGGTCGGGTTCGGCGGTTCGATGGTCTGGTTCGGATCGTCGGCGGGCGTTGCGATCACGACAGTGTTTCCCCAGGCGCGTTCGGTCGGCCTGTGGCTGCGTTCCGGGTGGCACATCTCGCTCGGTTACGTGGTCGGGTTCGCGGTTCTTCTCCTGACCCTCGGGTGGCGGCCTCATCCATGATCCGGAATGTCGTGTTCGATGTCGGTGGCGTGCTGGTTCGGCTACGCTACCAGCCGTTCGTCCGCTACCTGCAGGATGCCGGCGTGGACCTTGCGGACCTGCCGGCGTGGCTGGCGAGCATCGACCTGGATGCGCACGAGCGCGGCGAGATTACCGGGGAGGAATTGCTCGACCGGATTGCGGCGTCGGCGGCGCGGCCGCTGGACCCGGGCGAACTCGGGCGCCGCTGGCTCGACATGTTCGAGCGCACCGACGAGATGTTCGACCTTGCGAATGCGCTGATGGGCGAATACCGCGTCTACCTGCTTTCGAACGTGGGCGACCTGCACTGGCGGCATTTCAACGCAACCTATGGAATCGAGGGCGTCGGGCACGGGGCCATCGCGTCGTTCCGCGTCGGTGCGATCAAGCCCTCGGCCGCCATCTACCGCGAGGCCGAACGTCGCTTCGAGCTCGATCCCGCGGCGACCGTGTTCATCGACGACCTGAAACGCAACATTGCCGGCGCGCGCTCCTGCGGGTGGAACGCGATTCACCACGTGAATCCTTCCATGACGCGAAGCGAGTTGAAGGCGTTGGGCATTCGCCTTCCGCCGCCGTTCCAAGAGGAGTGAACGGTGCGCATCGTATGCCGCCAGTGAGCACGGCCATCCACCGCAGGGTCGAGCGGTGCCGTGCAGGGACCGATCCCACGATGATCGCGCGGCTCGCATCGGGCTGGGCCGTGATGGGTGACCCGCAGGTGCTCAAGGGCTACTGCCTGCTGCTGCCCGATCCGGTGGTGCCGCAGCTGAACGCGATGGGGCCTGGCTCGCAGGCGCAGTTCCTGTCCGACATGGCAGGCCTCGGGCGGGCGGTGCTCGAGGTGACAGGTGCACTGCGGATCAATTACGCGATGTTCGGCAACCTCGAGCCCGCACTGCACGCCCACGTGTTCCCGCGCTACGGGACCGAACCGGCCGAGCTCAGGACCGCGCACCCGTGGGCTTATGACTGGTCCAGCGCGAGGGCGTTCGATGCCGCCGTGGACGCAGACCTCATTGCGGCGCTCCGCGCAGTCCTCGGGACCTGATGCCAACTGACCGGCCGCCTGCTGCAGCGCAGCAAGGAAAGCGGTACTGCCGGCACGAAAGGTCTGCCCGCGGCCGCATCGAGTCGAAAACCGTGACGTGGCGCAAGTCCCTGCTGGACACCATATCTACACTCCTCCACTGACCGGACGGTGACGGGCAGTGTTTGCCGATCCGGCTTATAGAAGGAGTGTTCCGTGGCTGCGTCGCCCGTTCCTGCTCGTACGCACCCGTCACCGGCCCCAGGCCCTGGCGCAGAATCGGTTCCGGAAATTTCCGTCGACCTTGTAGCGGTAACCCGTGACGACGCCCTGCTGGAGCAGATTGGCCAGGAACTCGATGGTCAAACCGGCATACGGCTGGCGGACTCGGTCGAGGTCGCCGGCGAGCACGTGGTCGCCACACACGCGCAGGTCTTCCTGCTCGACGCACGCGATCATGCGGATCTCGCCGGCGCAGTGGACCGCCTGCAGTCATATTCCGACTCCGCTGTCGTCGTCGTATTCGTGCCGGAATCACAGTTGCCCGAGACAGCCGCCGCGATAAGGCGCACGGCGGTGTTCGCGGTACTGACGATTCCGGTCGAGCCCGGCAAGACTGCGGCCGTACTCGAGGGAGCCCGTGAGGAGGCACTGTCCAGGGCAACGCTGGCCATACCCCAGGCAGGTCTCGCTCAGGTCACCAGCCAATCCGTCGAATTGCCGTCCCTGGACGTGGAACCGTGGAGCGAGCCTGCAGCAGTCGCTCCGCCCGCGAGGCCGCGAACCTCGAAGTGGTTGGTGCCCGGCCTCGTCGGCCTGGTCCTGCTGGGTATCGCAGCGGGCTGGTACCTGCTGGACCGTCCGACGCCGCGTGTCGAGCCGGAATCCGCGATTGCCACCGAAGCCGCGGACGCTGCAGCCGCACCGATTCCCGCAGCAGGCACTGGCGTAGCAGACCCCCGCAGGAGCGCTGCGCCGGTCGCGGCGAAATCGACGCCGCGTCGCGTCGTGGCTGGTTCGGTGGAGGTTCTGCTCGACAAGGCCGACACGGCGTTTCGCGATCGCCGTTATGTGGAACCGGAAACCGACAGCGCGCTGCTGTACTACCAGTCAGTACTTGCGCAGGCGCCGGACAACGGCGAGGCGCGCCAGGGTGTGGAGCGCATCGTCGCCGTGCTGGACCAGCGCCTGCAATCGGCAGTCGCTGAACGGCGGTTCGATGACGCGGGAACGGCTCTGGCCCAGCTCGAGCGCGTCCGGCCGAGTGACCCGAAGATCCAGTCCATCGAAACCCGCATCCTCGAAGGCCAGATCGCCGAGGCACTCGAGGCGGGCAAGTTCGACCGCGCCAACCAGGTGTTGCGCCAGGCCACGCAGGCCCAGGCCTTGCCCGCCGATCGTGCGACCTATTGGCGTGACGAGATCGGCCGCGAGATCAGCCGGCGGCAGCGTGCGCAACAGGCGGCAATCGCGCAGCAGCAGGCCGCCGAAGAAGTGCGCCCGTCGGCTGAAATGCGCGCCCCTGCAGCGACACCAGGCAAGCGGGTCGATGCCGCTCAGCAGGCGCCCGCATTCGGCGAAATGACCGAGACGCCGCCGTCATCCGAACCCGGGCGCCAGACTGCAGCGCGCCAATCCGCAGCCGAAGCGGCACGCGTTGATCCGGTCGGGCCCGGCCCGGCCGCTGCGCGACAGGCGCTGCCCGCGTCCGCCGCGCCGGCGCCCGTGCCCGAACCGCGACAGAGCGCTGCACTGGAGCGTACGTACTACGTGGCCCCGGCCTATCCGAGAAGCGCTGAAAAGCAAGGGCTGAGCGGCGAGGTCCGGGTGCAACTCACCGTCGGTACCAACGGTCGCGTCAAGGCCGCCGAGGTCGTGTCCTCGACGCCGGTCGGCGTATTCGACCAGTCAGTCATGGCGGCCGTCATTCGCTGGCGGTTCAAGCCGCCGCAAGTCGAGGGTCGGCCAGTCGAAACCACGACAGTAGTCTCTGTCGTGTTCAAACCCGCCGACGGAGCACGCAGGTGAACAAGTCCGTGGCACCGCGCAAGACAGGACCAAAACTCATGGGCGACCTCATCCATCGATACAAGGGCGCCGCCGCTGCAGTCGGCTTCCTGGCGCTGCTGGTGGCGTTCATAGCAACGGTGCTGCTGCCAGGCTATCGGCTCGCCGACCAGTTGTCGCAGAGCACGGCGGCCTTGAAGCTCGTCAGTGAGCAGCGCAGCGAGCCCGAGGCGATGGCGAGCACGCTGGCCGCAATCCGGGACCGACTCCGATCCGGAAGCTATGTTGGCGACTCGGTTGCCGAACTGGCCAGCTCGAAACGCGAGTACGACTCGGCAATCGGCGAGCTCCGCCAGACCCCCGCGGTCGATTCCGGGCAATTGCAGCCGGTCGAGAAGGCCTGGGCGGCCTATGGCGCACTGCTGGAGCCCGTGGCCGTATTCAGCGGCATTCCGTACCGCGATACCGACAGCACCGGCACCGAGCTCAACGCCAACGGTGAACGCCTGATGGCCGATACGCTGAAGGCGCTGGAGTATGGACGGCAGAACGCCCCTGGCATGGTCGACGGACTCGCGACGATGGGCGCCCGCCTCGAAGGCGAAGCGGTGACCGGTGCGGCGACCCTTCGCCGATTGATGCTGGTTGGCATGCTGTTCGCCGGCGTGCTGCTGGCTCTGGTGGCACGTTTCCAGTGGCTGAAGGCCCGGGAAGAGCGCGCAGCGCAGGCTGCCCGTCAGCAGACCCGCGACATTCTCGGGACCGTAAAGGAAGGGCTGTGCCTGCTCGACAAGGACTTCCGGATCGGGAAGACCCACTCGGCAGCCCTGGCCGCGCTGTTCGGCCGCGATTCGTTCGAAGGGCTGACCTTCGACGACCTGCTGCGCGGCCTCGTGTCCGAAGCGACGCTTGAAACCGCGTCCAAGTACGTGAAGCTCCTCTGGGGCGAGCGAGCCAACGAGAACCTGATCAAGAGCATCAACCCGCTGGCCGAGGTAGAGGTCACGTTCGACCATGGATCTTCGGGGCGGGATACGCGCTACCTCGAGTTCGACTTCCACCGGGTCAAGCAGGACGGTGTCGTGCGGCAGGTGCTGGTCTCCGTCAGCGACGTCACGTCGCGCGTGCTGCTGGCCCAAGAGATCAAGCAATCGCAGGACTCGGCCGACTCGCAGATGGAACTGCTGCTCGCGATGCTGCAGGTCGAACCCGGCCAGCTCGAAACGTTTCTCTCGGACAGCAACGCTTCGCTGCGGATGGTCAACAGCGTGCTCAAGGTCCCGGCACGCAGTGATGCGGATTTCCGCCGCAAAGTCGACTCGTTGTTCCGCGAGATGCACAAGATCAAGGGCGATGCCGCGACGCTGGGCGTTCCCACGGTCGAAAGCCGCGCCCATGCATTCGAGGACATGCTGAAGGAGCTGCGCGAACGCGAGGAGCTTTCCGGCAACGATTTCCTGCCGCTGGTGGTGCGCCTGGATGACCTGTTTGCACACCTCCGGGCGATACAGGAGCTTCTCACTCGCCTCGACAACCTCAGGTCCGCGTCCATCCTCGCGGCGCCCGCGCCGACGCCCGCGCCGGCGCCGGCATCCGTGCCGGGCTTGACGGCCCCGCCGAATCCGGCGCGCAGGCTGTCCGACACGCTGCAGACGCTGGCCGCCCGCGTTGCGGAAAATCACGGCAAGAAGGTAATGCTGGTGACGACAGGGCTCGACCAGGTCCCCGGTGACTATCGTCGGGTCGTGCAGAACCTCGTGATCCAGTTCGTCCGCAACGCCGTGGTGCATGGAATCGAGGATGCCAGCGTGAGAAGCGACGCCGGCAAGAACCCGGCCGGACTGCTGCAGGTGGAGTTCAAGCCCCGTGAGCATGGATACGAACTGCTGTTCCAGGATGACGGTGCCGGCATACGCGCCGATCGCGTGAAGGAGAAGGCGATCGCGCTCGGCCTCGTCGACGCGGTGCGCGCCGAATCTCTGGACGAAAGATCGACGCTCGGCCTGATCTTCAAGGCGGGTATCTCAACGCACGATGGCGACGATCGCGACGCCGGGCGAGGCGTTGGCCTCGACATGGTTTGGAAGTCCATCCAGGAGATGGGTGGCCGGATTGCGGTCGCGACGGTGCCGGGCAAGCTGACGCGGTTCCGTGTCCTGTTCCCGGGGCCGGACGAGCACCAGGACGCGGTGGCTTGAGCGGAGCCGGCGAGTCATGAGCAGTACTGCCTGGCAGGAAGGTATTTTCGCGAAGCCGCTCCGGCTGCTGATCGTTGACGACTCGAACGTGATTCGCCGACGCATCGAGCGTTCCCAGAACCTGTCCCAGCTGGAGGTCGTAGGCACCGCCCGCGACGGCCGCGAGGCGATCGAGCGCTTCATCGAGACCGATCCGGACGTGGTCACGATGGACATCACCATGCCGCACATGAACGGCATCGATTGCGTGGAGGAACTGGTACGTATGAAGCCCGGCGTGCTGATCCTGATCGTTTCGGCGCTGGCCGACAAGGCAACGGCGGTCGAGGCGATGGAGAAGGGTGCCAATGGATTCCTGAACAAGCCGTTTTCCGATCGCCAGCTCAACGAGGCGCTCGCGGAACTGCTGGGCGGAGCCTGATAGCGATGCTCGATGAACAGGCAATCCGCACCTTCCTGCACGGCACGACCCGCTACTTCGAGGTTGCTGCGCAGCAACCGGCATCGGTCGGATCGCCGTACCTGGTGGCTCCCGGGGAGATGGAACTTCACGAGTACACCGGCGTGATTTCCGTTTCCGGGCGCCGCGACGGAATCGTCTGCTTCACCGCACCACGCGGCATGCTGACCGTGTTGCTGATGCGTATGAACGAGAGTGACGTGTCGCACGAAAACATCTGTGACGTTGTCGGCGAAGTGGCCAACACCATCGCGGGTAACGCGCGCCGCGACTTCGGCAACCAGTTCATGATCTCTGTCCCGACGGTACTCGCGGGCGCCGCCGAAAAGCCAGAGCTGCCGGCGGGCAGCCACCCGATCGTCATACCCATCAACTGGCGCAGCCACTCGGCGCGGCTGGTCGTCGGCCTCAAGTAGCACCGAGTCGCCGTTGGCGCCGGCCGTCGCTGGATCAGTTCGAATTCAGTTCCCGCACCAGCTCGCCCAGCGACCCGAGCGGCGCAGAGCAGGCCATCCCGCGGCATAGATACGCAACCGCCCGCTCGCGCGGCTTCTTTGCATCGAGCGCTTCCGGCAACCCGGGCTCGTCGGCCGGAATCGCGACCACGAGGCGCCGCGGGTTCCAGGCCTTGTCGAGTTCATTGCGCCAGGTGCCGATATCCTCGGGCGCTCCACGCAGCACGACGACCTCAGGCGGCGAGGTAAGCTCGTCGAGCGCCATCAACAGGCTGACGTGCGCCTGGGGGTATTTCTCCAGCGCTGGCCACGCGGCGCGCAGCGTGCGTTCGGCAGCGTCGAGGTAGCGTGGTTCCGACAGCAGGAACCCGAGCCGCACCAGCACGCGCGCTGCAACGCCGTTGCCACAGGGCGTGGCGTCGTCGGCAAAGGTCTTCGGCCGGAGGATCAGCTGCTCGTGATCGTCGGCAGTGAAGAAGAATCCACCGGCCTCCCGGTCCTGGAAGCGCGCGAGCATCGTCTCGGCCAGTTCCACCGCCCACGCGAGCCAGGGTCCGTGCCAGCGGCACTGCAGCAGTTCGAGCAGGCCCCAGGCCAGCGACGCGTGGTCGTCCAGGTAGGCCGGGAAGCGTGACTGCCCGTGTGCGTGCACGGCCAGCAGCCGGCCGTCCACCCAGCACTGCGCGCGCAGGAAATCCGCGGCCCGGTCCGCGCAGTCGGCGAGGTCGGCCCGCTCGAGCGCGCGCGAGGCGGATGCAAGGCCGGCGATTGCGAGTCCATTCCAGGCGGTCAGGATCTTCTCGTCGCGGCCCGGCCAGACGCGCTGGTTTCGCGCTGCAAGCAGTTTCGACCGCGCCGAGTCCAGCACGCTGGCTGCGCGCTGCTCGTCGAGCTGCGCTTCGCGCGCAGCCTCCGCCAGCGATTTGAATGTGTGCAGGTGCCAGGCGCCCTCGAAATTGGCATCGCGATCGAGGCCAAAGCAGCGGGAGAGCACCTGGTACTCGACGGGATCGAGCAGTTCGTGGGCCTGGTCCGGTGTCCAGGCGTAGAACCTGCCCTCGTGCCCCTCGGAGTCCGCGTCCAGTGTCGAGTAGAAGGCGCCTGCGGAGTGCTCCATGTCGCGGCGCATCCAGTCGGCGGTTTCGCCGGCAACGCGTCGGAACAGCGGCTCGCCGGTGGCGACGGTGGCTTGCGCGGCCACGGTCAGCAGCTGGCCGTTGTCATAGAGCATCTTTTCGAAGTGCGGGATCATCCAGTAAGGATCCACCGAGTAACGACTGAAGCCGCCCCCCAGCTGGTCATAGATTCCACCTTCCGCCATCCGCGTGAGCGTGAGGGTCGCCATGTAGAGCGACTGGAGGTCGGGCTCGTCGCCGCCCGCCGTTGCCCGCCACGTTCTCAGCAGGAACTCGATGTTCATCGGGTGAGGGAACTTCGGCGCGCTGCCGAAGCCTCCGAACTGCCCGTCGAAGTCGCGTTGCAGTGCCGCCCGAGCCAACTCCAGCGGCGCGCGCGTGAGTGCGATCGCCTCGCTCGCGGGCGAAGGAACCAGCTCGCCGAGGACCTTTACCAATGCGTCGCCCTGGCGCTCGACGTCGGCCTCGTGCGCGGGATACCAGGCGGCGACTCGCGCGAGTACCTCGCGGAAGGCCGGCATGCCGTACTTCGGTTGCGGCGGGAAATACGTGCCGCCGAAGAACGGCCGCTGGTCGCGCGGCGAGAGGAACATCGTGAGCGGCCAGCCGCCGCCCCGCTGGGTCAGCATCTGGTGTGCCGTCTGGTAGATACGGTCCAGGTCAGGGCGCTCCTCGCGGTCCACCTTCACGTTGACGAAGGATTCGTTCATCAGGGCGGCGGTCTCGTCGTCCTCGAACGATTCGTGCGCCATCACGTGGCACCAGTGGCAGGCTGAATAGCCGATGGACAGCAGGATGGGCTTGTCCTCGACACGCGCACGTTCGAGCGCCTCCGGGCCCCACGGGTACCAGTCGACCGGGTTTTGCGCATGCTGCAGCAGGTAGGGACTGGTCTCGCTCGCGAGACGATTCCCGCGTCGATCGGCGGTAGGACGATGCATGGCACGGCGCTCGGATAGAATGGCTGCACTATATCGGAATGGACGACGCATCGATGACGCACGCTCCGGACCCGGCGCGCGAAGGGCAGGACTTGCCTGAACTGCGGCTCAAGCCCCGCGAGGACCGTCGCATTGCGGCCGGCCACCTGTGGATCTTCAGCAACGAGGTCGATACCGCGCGCACGCCGCTCACCGGTTTCGCCCCGGGCGCCGCCTGCCGCGTCATCGGCGACCGCGATCGATTCCTCGGTTACGCGTATGTGAATCCACACGCGCTGATCTGCGCCCGGATCCTGAGCCGCGACGGCCGCTTCCTGCCGGGGTCGTCGCTGTTCGTGCACCGCCTGCGCGTCGCGCTGGCGCTGCGCGAGCGCCTCTACGAGACTCCGTTCTACCGGCTTGCCTACGGTGAATCGGATGGACTTCCGGGCCTGGTGCTCGACCGTTACGGCGACATCATTGTCGGACAGATCGGCACGGTCGGCATGGAGGCGCGCAAGGACGAGATCGTCGAGGCGGTCGGCAAGGTGATCGACCCGCGCGCGTTCATCTGGAAGAACGACTCCGGGGCCCGCGAACTAGAGGGCCTGCCGTCGGTCGTCGAGCCCGCTCTCGGCGAGGCGCCGCAGCATGCCTGGGTCGAGGAAAACGCCGTGCGCTTCAAGGTGCCGATCGGCGCCGGGCAGAAGACCGGATGGTTCTACGACCAGGCGGTGAACCGGCGGGCCGCGATGAAGTACGTCGGAGGCCGCAGGGTGCTCGACGTGTTCAGCTATCTCGGGGCGTGGGGCTTGTCAGCGGCGAAGGCCGGGGCGAGCGAGGTGGTGTGCGTGGACTCGTCCGCGCCGGCGTTGGAGCTGCTCGCCGAGACCGCCGTCGAGAACGGGCTCGCGGTGCGCGCGCTGCGCGATGACGCCTTCGATGCGCTGAAGACGCTGGGCGAAGCCGACGAAAAATTCGACGTGGTGATCGTGGATCCGCCGGCATTCATCAAGCGCCGCCGGGATCTTCCGAAAGGGCAGGCAGCCTACCGAAGGCTCAACCAGCTCGCCATGCAGCTCCTGCCGCGCGACGGCATCCTGGTCTCCTGCTCTTGTTCCCACCACCTGGCGCAGGACGACCTGATCGCCACGATCCAGCAGGCGGCGCGGCACCTGAACCGGTTCGCGCAGGTCATCGAGGTGGGCGGGCACTCGCCGGACCACCCGATCCACCCAGCCATCCCGGAGACTCGCTACCTGAAATCGCTCACCTGCCGCGTGGTGCAGGAGTGAGTCGTACCACGATGGCGCACCAATCAACTCGGGCGCGTGCGCCCGTCAGCCGGTAGGATAATCGCCCATGTTCGTCTACCCGAATCCTGACCCGATCGCCCTGTCGATCGGGCCCCTGCATGTGCGCTGGTACGGGCTGATGTACCTGCTGGGCTTCCTGGCCGCCTGGTGGCTGGCGCGGAGACGGGCTGCGCAGGCCAGCTCGACCTGGACGCCGGTGGACGTGGACGACCTGATCTTCTATTGCGCTGTCGGTGTGATTTTCGGCGGACGCCTGGGATGGATGCTGTTCTACGGCACGGAACGGATCCTCGCCGATCCGGCCAGCGTACTTCGCATCTGGGAAGGCGGCATGTCCTTCCACGGCGGGTTGATCGGGGTGCTGGTGGCACTCTGGGCCTTTGCGCGCAGTCGCGGCCGGTCGCTGGTCGACGTGTTCGATTTCACCGCGCCGCTGCCGGCGATCGGCTTCGGGGCGGGCCGTATCGGCAACTTCATCAATGGCGAGCTGTGGGGCAAGCCGACCGACGTGCCCTGGGCGGTGATCGTGGACGGCGTTCCGCTGCACGCATCGCAGCTCTACGAAGCCCTGCTCGAAGGACTGGTGCTGTTCCTGGTGGTCTGGTGGTTCACGGCGACGCCCCGGCCGAGATGGGCAGCGTCGGGGTTGTTCCTGGTCTGCTACGGGGTTTTCCGGTTCGCGATCGAATTTGTTCGCGTCCCGGACGAAAATCGCGGCTACCTGCTGCTGGGCTGGGTGACGATGGGCCAGTTGCTGTCACTGCCGATGATCGTCGCGGGACTGTGGATGCTCGCAGTGGCCTATGGCCGGAAGCAGCCGTCCGGAAACTACGCCTGAGTCATGCGCCAGTACCTCGACCTCATGCGCCACGTGCTCGAGCACGGCGCCAGCAAGACCGACCGCACGGGCACCGGCACGCTGGCCACGTTCGGCTGGCAGATGCGCTTCGACCTGTCGGCGGGATTTCCGCTGGTCACGACCAAGAAACTGCACTTGAAGTCGATCGTGCACGAGCTGCTGTGGTTCCTGCGCGGCGAAACCAACGTCCGCTACCTGCGCGAAAACGGCGTGACGATCTGGGACGAATGGGCCGACGCCGACGGCGAGCTCGGGCCGGTATACGGGGTGCAGTGGCGCTCGTGGCGCGGCGCGGACGGCCGCACGATCGACCAGATACAGGCGGCCGTCGACCTTCTCAAGCGCGACCCGCACTCGCGCCGGATCATCGTCAACGCGTGGAACGTCGGTGAACTCGACCAGATGGCGCTCACGCCCTGCCACGCGCTGTTCCAGTTCTACGTCGCCGACGGGCGCTTGTCCTGCCAGCTCTACCAGCGCAGTGCGGACATCTTCCTCGGCGTCCCGTTCAACGTCGCCTCCTACGCCCTGCTGACCCACATTCTGGCCCAGCAGTGCGACCTCGTTCCCGGCGAGTTCATCTGGACCGGGGGCGACTGCCATCTCTACGTCAACCACCTCGAGCAGGCCCGGCTGCAACTCGCACGGGACCCGCTGCCTCTGTCGCGGCTGGAGCTGCAGCGCCGGCCGGAGTCCATTTTCGACTACCGCTTCGACGACTTCGAGGTCGTCGGCTACCAATCCCACCCCGCAATCAAGGCACCCATAGCTGTATGAAGAAATCCGCGAGATCGCCCTTGCCAGCCGCCCACGCCGGGATGAGCCATCACCCGCACATGCGTCACGCGAGCCGCGAAGTCGCGCCTGACGACATGCCGCCGTTCGAGGTGCGCCGGTCCGGCATCCACGGCAGGGGCGTCTACGCGACACGCCACATCACGAAGAGCACCCGGATCGTCGAATACCTGGGCGAGCGCATCACCCACAAGCAGGCCGATGCGCGCTATGAGGACAAGGGGCAGGACGACGGGCATACGTTCCTGTTCATCGTGAGTTCGCGCGTCGTCATCGATGCGGGGGTGAACGGCAATGATGCGCGTTTCATCAACCATTCCTGCGATCCGAACTGCGACACGGTCATCGAGAACGAGCGCGTCTTCATCGAGGCGATCCGGGACATCGAGCCGGGCGAGGAACTCGGCTACGAGTACGGCCTCACCTGGGAGAGCACCGACGATCCCGAGGAACTCGCGAACTACCAGTGCTGCTGCGGCGCCGCCAATTGCCGGGGCACCATGCTGTCCGAGGATCCGCTGGACAAGCAGAAGGCAGCCAGGCGCAAGAAGCGCAAAAAGAAAAATGCCACGGCCACGGCCAAGGGCAAGGGCAAGGGCAAGGGCAAGGGCAAGGCCAAATCCAAAGCCGAGGCGAAGGCCAAGGGCAAAGCCAAGGCCAAAGCCAAGGCCAAAGCCAAGGCCAAAGCCAAAGCCACGACCAGGCGCGCGACGCCTCGTGCCGCGAAAAGTCCGGGGAAGAGCCGGCGCAGGTGACCGCCGTCTCGATCGTCGTCGCGACCGACGCGAAGGGCGGGATCGGCCTCCGGGGTTCGCTGCCCTGGCACCTGCCCGAGGACCTGCGGCGCTTCAAGGCATTGACGATGGGCAGCCCGATCATCATGGGGCGCAAGACCTGGGACTCGATCGGTCGCCCGCTGCCGGGCAGGCACAACATCGTCGTCAGCCGGCAGCCCGGTCTCGCAATCGAGGGCTGCACGGTCGTCGATTCGTTCGATTCGGCTCTTGCAGCCGCGGACCCGGCAACCGAGGTATTCGTGATCGGCGGGGCCGAAATCTATCGCCTGGCATTGCCGATCGCCGACACGCTTCACGTGACACGGGTCCACGCGACAGTCGGCGCCGACACGTTCTTCCCCTCTTTCGACGTCGCCGAGTGGGAGGAGGTCGCGCGCGAGGAGCATGCTGCGGACGACCGGCACGCTCACGCAATGAGTTTCGTTACCCTCAGGCGGGTGTCCGGAGGCGTTGGCGCATCACCTGCCTGACCAGCAGCACGGCCCCGGAAGGGCGCCTGCCGTTGTCGAACTTTGGCTGGCATGGGAGAGTCGAAATACAAGCGATGGGCTCCTGGTCCCGTCGCAGCACGCATTACCCGCAAGGGGCGGGCGGTGCCCCTGGCGGGGCAGGAGGCTGTCATGAAGGTCGTTCGTTCACTGGTCGTTTCGATGCTCGCAGTACTGGCGCCATTTGCCGCGGTCGCCGAGGCGCCGGAAGTCGTGCCGGCGGCCGATGGCCCGGCACCGGTGATGGCCGTCTGGGTCGAGCAGGAAATATACTTCCCGTACAACAGCGTCACGTCCTATTACTCCTGCGAAGGCTTGAAGTCGAAGGTCAGTTCCATCCTCAAGGCCATCGGCGCGAGGCCCGGATTCAAGGTTACGGCGCGCGGCTGCTTCAACCGGCGCAGTGGCGCGGAATTGACGCCCAGTCTCGAAATCGTCGCAGCGATGCCTCGGGCCGCGACGCCTGAAGTCCTCTCGCAGCTGGCCAGGGACGCCTCCAGGCGAGAGCTCGCGGCCAAGGCCAGTGGCAAGGCTGCGGCCACGCCCGATGCGACGGCGGAATTCCCTGCCAGGGCGCGGCGAATCGACTTCCGCGACACCCAGCTCGGACTGTTGCAACCTGGCGACTGCGACCTGGTCGAGCAGATGATCGACAGGGTCTTCTTGCCGCTCGGCGCCAAAGTCGTCGCGCAGGACATGAACTGCTTCCCGCGCACGCTCAACCGCGGGATCATTTCCCTTTCGATTGAAGTCCTCGAGCCCGTACCGCAGGAGTAGCGGTATCAGCAGTCGCCGAACTGCGCGACAGGCTGCCTGCTCGGGACCTGGACAGGCGCGGAAGCTGCGTCGAGCCGCTGCGCGGTGAGTGCGCCGCCCCAGACGCAACCGGTGTCGAGACATAGAACGCCGGCTTCGTCGCGATAGCCTAGCGCGGACCAGTGTCCGCAGACGATGCGTACGCCAGCCGAGCGCCTCCCGGCGGCGCGGAACCACGGCACGGCGCCGGCGGGCAGCTGGGCCAGCGTGCCCTTGAACTTCAGCAACATGCGGCCGTCGGCGTCGCAGGCGCGAAGGCGCGTGAGCGCGTTGGTGATGAAGCGCAGCCGTTCCTCGCCCTCGAGTTCTTCGCTCCATAGGTCAGGCTCGTTCCCGTACATCTGCTGGAAAAGCGTGCCGCTGCGCTCACCCCGGAGTGCCTGCTCCAGTTCACCCGCGCAGCGGCGTGCCGTGTCCAGGTCCCACTGCGGCGGCAGGCCCGCGTGCAGCATGGTTACTGCGAGCGTCGCGTCGTGATGCAGCATGGGCCGGGACTGCAGCCAGTCGAGCAGCGACTCGCGGTCCGGTGCCTTTAGAATCGGGAGCAGCGACTGGTCCTGGGTCCTGAGCCCGGCGTCGCTGCGCGCTGCAGCCAGCAGGTGCAGGTCGTGGTTCCCGAGCACGACGACCGCCGCGTCGCCAAGCCGCGCGGCCAGCCGCAGCACGTCCAGCGAGCGCGGACCGCGATTGACGAGGTCGCCGACGAACCATAGCCGGTCGCGGTCGGGCGAGAATTCAAGGCGCTCGAGCAGGGTCTCGAGTTCCTCGGCGCAGCCCTGCACGTCGCCGACGGCGTATGTCGCCATCCCGCGTCAGTGCAGCAGGCCCGGCATCGCCAGCCTGAACGGGGCGATCGTCGCGTCGAAGTGCTCGCCATCGTCCGCGAGCATCCGGTACTTGCCCTGCATGGCACCGACCGGCGTCTCGAGGATCGCGCCGCTCGAGTAGCGGAAACCCTCGCCGGGCTGCAGGTGGGGCTGCTCGCCGACCACGCCGTCGCCGACCACTTCCTGCACCTTGCCGTTCGAGTCCGTGATGATCCAGTGGCGAGTCAGCAGCCGCGCCGGGACCGAGCCCTCGTTGCGTATCGTGATCGTGTACGAGAACACGAACCGGCCGTCGCCCGGGCTCGACTGGTCCTCGATGTAACTGGTGCTTACATCCACCTTGATGCGGTGCGAGGATGGGTCGGTCACTGCAGTGGCCTCGATTGAGCTCAGCTCTTCTGGAGTCGGACGGCGAGCACGTCGCATGGTGCGGCGTGCAGCACTGTGTCTTCCGTGAAATTGAACAGGATCGACATGCCGTGCCGCTCGCGGCTGCCGATCACTATCAGGTCGATCCCGCGCTCCTCGGCGACGCGGACCACCTCGGACTTGATGTTGCCCGTGAGCACCAGTCGCTCGGACTGGTCGAAGCCGTGCGTGGCCGAAAATTCAGCGAGGCGGGCGGTCGCGCGTTCCACGAGTTCGCCCTCGATCTGCACGGCCGGCAGCAGGGCCTCGCCCATGGGTTCGACCGGCACGTACTCGACCACGTGCAGCAGCGTAAAGCTGGCACCGGCACCCGAGGCGAGTGTACTGGCGCGCTCTGCAACTTTCGCGCTTTCCCCGGTCAGGTCCAGGCAGATCAGGATCTTCGAGTAATTGCTCATTTTCGTCTCCGGCGCGCCGGCGCGAGTGTGCGTCTGCTGATTATAGGTCCCGCGCCGCGGCGCACCAATTGCGGTTGGCAACCGGGTGACCCGGCACCCTCAAGGGCCCGAGCGAGGCAACTGGGCGGCCAGCGCCGCGAATCGCTCCGGCGCGAGCGTCTCGGCGCGGGCGCCAGGGTCGACGCCGGCCGCCGAGATCGCATCCTTGTCGAGCAGGCCGGAAAGGGCGTTCCGCAGCGTCTTGCGCCGCTGCGAGAACGCAGCCGACACCACGCGGGCGAATGCACCGTGGTCGGCGATGGCGAACGGCGGGCTGGCGTGAGGGTGCAGCGCGAAGAAGGTCGAGACGACCTTCGGTGGCGGCGTGAACGCCCCGGTCCCGATGTCGAACAGCGACTCGACCCTGACCCAGGGCGCGAGCATCACGGTCAGGCGGCCGTATTCCTTGCCGCCGGGGGTTGCCGCCATCCGCGTAACCACTTCCTTCTGCAGCATGAAGTGCATGCTCGAGAACGCATCGATCTGGGACACGAAGTGGAACAGCAGCGGCGTGGAGACGTTGTAGGGAAGGTTGCCCACCAGTCGCAGCGGCGGCCCGTCGCCGCGCAGCGCACGGAAGTCGAACTCGAGCGCGTCGGCCAGGTGAACGTCGAGTCGGCCCAGGCCCTCGCAGCGCGCAGTGAGGCCCGGTACCACGTCCCGATCGATCTCGATGGCATCCAGTTGGCCCGCTCTTGAAAGCAACGAAGCGCTGATGGCCCCGCGCCCCGGGCCCACCTCGACGATGCGCTCACCGGGCTTCGGGTCTACGGCGTTCACGATGCGCTCGATCGTTCCGCGATCGTGCAGGAAGTGCTGTCCGTAGCGTTTCTTCGCGCGGCTCACCGTCGTAGCGACCGGCAGATCTGCTCCGCCATCGCCAGTGCCGCGAGCATGCTGCCCGGATCCGCGCGGCCGGTGCCGGCAAGGTCCAGCGCGGTGCCGTGATCCACCGACGTGCGCACGATAGGCAGGCCGAGTGTCACGTTGACGGCGTTCCCGAACGCTGCATGCTTGAGCACCGGCAATCCCTGGTCGTGGTACATGGCCAGCACGGCGTCGCAGCCCTTGAGCTGCCGCGGCAGGAAGGCGGTGTCCGCAGGAAGCGGGCCGACAAGATCGAGGCCCGAGCGACGCAGCCGCGAGACCACAGGCCCGATGACCTCGATCTCCTCCCGGCCGAGGTGCCCACCCTCGCCGGCATGCGGATTGAGGCCGCAAACGATGATGCGAGGCCGCCGGATCGCGAACAGTCGCCTCAAGTCGGCCTCCAGGATCCTGATCACGGAGGCGAGCGCTGCGGGAGTGATCGCAGCGGGTACTTTCCCGAGCGGCAGGTGCGTGGTGGCGAGCGCCACGCGCAGGCCCCCGCCGGCGAGCATCATCACGGGCCTGCGCGCGCCACAACGCCTGGCCAGGTACTCAGTGTGGCCGGAAAACACGATGCCCGCGTCGTTTACCACGCCCTTGTGCACCGGTGCCGTCACCATCGCGGCGAACTCGCCACGGACGCAGCCCTCTGCCGCCCGGTCCAGGAGGCCGAGGACGTAGCGTGCATTTTCGACGTCGAGTCGTCCTGCGGTGCACGGGGCGGCGAGGGGCATGTGCAGGACCTGTACGCCGCGGCGCGCGGGCGCCCCGGCATCGTAGTCCGGCAGGGAGTCCATCCGCCGCCGGGTGCCACGGACGCGGCCCAGCAGCCGGCGGTCGCCGAGCAGCACGACGCGGCACTTCCAGGTTTGCGCGACGATGGCCGTGCAGAGATCCGGCCCGATCCCGGCGGGCTCGCCAGTCGTGACTACCAGCGTCGGGACCGTGCCGGTACCGCTCACTTGCGGTATTCGACGTATGCCTCGTCGCGGAGGCGGCGCAGCCAGAGCTCCGTTTCCTCGTCGGCGCGCGACTCGCGCAACTGCTGTACGCACTTGTTGCGCGTCGTTTCTTCCGAGGCGTCGTAGGTGCGGCGGCCGAGCAGTTGCACGATGTGCCAGCCGAACCGCGTCCTGAACGGTTCGCTGATCTCGTCGATGTCGAGCTGGTCCACCTGTTTTTCGAACTCGGACACGAACGAGCCGGGACTGGTCCAGCCCAGGTCGCCGCCGCGTGTCGCGGAGCCAGGGTCGACGGAGGACACCGACGCGATGGCGGCGAAGTCCTCGCCGTTCTCGATCCGGTCGCGGATCTCCTGCAGCTTCTGCCGCACCGTCTCGTCGTCCTCGATCGCGTTGGTCTGCATCAGGATATGCCGCGTGTGGACCTGGGAGACCAGCGCTGCCGGCTGCGTGCTGCGCGTATCGACCAGCTTGAAGATGTGGAGCCCGCTCGGCGTGCGGATGACCTCGCTCACGTCGCCTGGCTGCATGTTCGGCACGATCTCGGACACCATCGACGGAAGCTGGCTCACCTTGCGCCAGCCGAGCTTGCCACCGTCGAGGGCGGTGCCTGCATCGGAATAGGAGACCGCGAGGTCGGAGAAGTCCTCGCCGCGCTTGGCGCGTTCATAGACACCCTGGGCGCGTGCCGCGCGTTCCTCGACCTGCTGCGGCGTCGCCGACGCCGGGATCGCGACCAGGATATGTGCGATGTCGTATTCCAGTCGGTCCTCCGGCGCAGCCAGGGCCTTGGCAACGCACTGGTCGATTTCGCGCGGCGGAATGTAGATGCGCGAATACACGTCCCGCTGCCGCAGCTGGCCCAGGATCAGGTCCCGGCGGATTTCCTCTCTGTAGGTACGGTAGTTGATGCCCTGCGACTCGAGGGCCGCGGGCAGGTCGCTGAACTTGACGTTGTTGCGGGCGGCAACTTCGGTGAGTGTCTGGTTGAGCTGCTCGTCCGACACCTTGATGCCGGCGCGGTCGGCACGCTGCAGCTGGATTTCCTGCAGCACGAGCCGCTCGAGCACCTGTTGCCTGAGGATATCCCGCGGCGGCAACTGCTGGCCCGCCTGCTGCAGGCGTCCGGTGACGACTTGCACCTGCTGGTCCAGGGCGGTCTGCAGGACGATGCCGTCATTGACGATCGCTACGACGCTATTCAGCGATACGCCGCCTGCCGCGGCAGACGCATCGGGACGACTGGCCGGCGCTGCTGCTGGCTCGGCGCCCTGTCCGCCGGCTGCCGGCAGGTCGCCCTGGACAGCCACCGTTGGCGGGGCGCCACGGACCTCTTCGGGCTGCTGCGCCCAGGCGGCGGTCGCCACGCCGGCGAGCAGCAACAGGCCTGCAAGAAAACTCTTGTAAATCAATGGCATCTCAGGGCTTTGGCTCGGCAGGGAGCGCGGAGTATCCACGAATAGCGTCCTGCAGGAAAGCCTCGTTGTCCACTCCGACACTCGACAGGCCCTTGAGTTCAAGCTGCAGCCCGACCGAGGTGTCGGAGCCGCCAGTGCGGCTGCTCACGAAGCGCCGCGTCACGACGCGGACAGCCCAGCAGCAGGACGAGTATTCGAGGCCCACGAACTGGTCCAGTGTCTTGTTCTCGGACAACGAATACACCCAGCGTGCGAATGCGTGCCACTGGGTTCCGATGGGCCAGGCCGCCGACACGTCGAACTGCTCCAGCAGATCGCGCTGGTAGCGATAGGCGAAGTTCACGACGCTGTCGCTGGCCAGGCGGTATTGCACCCCGAACTCGGTGCGCTCGGTCTGGTTGGCGTCCGGGTCCCACTGGTAGGCGAAGCGACCGTTCCAGTGCTTGAACGCGTTGAGTTCGACTTCGGCGATCAGGTCGGAACTCGAGCGGTTGCTCGCGGTCTCGCCCGGCAGCGTGACGCGTGGTTGTTCGAAATAGTAGGCCTGGCCGACGGTCGCAGTAAGGAACTGCTGGCCGGTTTCCCCATCCAGCAGCCGGGTAGTCACGCCCGCGCTCATCAGGTTCGCGTCGCCGACGCGGTCGGCACCGACGTAGCGATTGGTGCGGAACAGTTGCACCATGTTGAGGTCAGGCGTGTCCGTGTCGAAGATCGGTATCGCGTCCTGGTTCCGGAACGGGATGTAGACGTACTGCACGCGCGGCTCGAGCGTCTGCACTCGCTGCTGCTTCGATCCGGTCGGGCGCTCGAGGACGAAGCCCGAATCCACGCTGAATACGGGCAGGGAGCGATACAGGCTGTCGTCAGTGCCGGGAGCGGTGTCGTGCAATTGATAAGTCGTGTATCGCCAGGCTGCAGTCGCGTCCAGGTAGGCGCCGCTGTGGCCGGTGCCCCAGGTGATGGCCGGCTCGGCATCCACGCGGAAGCCCTGCGGCCCGGTGGTGCGATAGAAGTTGACTGCCTCGGCGTCGAATCTGGCACCCAGGCCGCGTGAAAGCTGGCTCCAGTCCCCGGCGACGACCACTTGCGGCAGCATCGTGTACGGCCGTTCGTCTTCAGGAAGCTGGTTGTCGATCACCTGGAAATTCTGCGTGCGCGCGATCATCGACCAGTGCTCGGTATCGCGACGGACTTCCGCGAGCTGGTTCAGGAAGATGATGCTGGTGTTCTCGAAGCCGGAGCCGAAATCCTCGAAATACGAGTCATCGGTGACGTACGAGGCGTTGGCGAGGAACCGCGTGCGCGGCTCGAACAGCGTCGCGTTCTTGAAATAGTAGTATCCGCGCGACTCGTCGAGTTCCTTGTCGTGCGGCAGGAACTGCGCCTCCAGTACCCCGTGGCTGCGCTCCGTCAGGTAGCGGAATTCGGGGTCGAATCGGTAACCGCGCGCTGAATACCAGCGGGAGGTCAGCGTGGCGTCGTAATTGGGCGCGATGTTCCAGTACCAGGGCACCACGAGCTGGGTGCCGTTCTTTCCGCCAGACCCGAATGCCGGAAACAGCAATCCGGACTTGCGCTGGTCGCCCACCGGGAACGACAGCCATGGGGAATACATTATCGGTACGCCCTTGAAGTCCAGCCGGACGTCGCGCGCCGTCCCGGTGCTCGATTCCTGGTCCAGCGAAATTTTCCGGGCCTTGATCTCCCAGTCGTCGTTGCCGGGCGGACAGGCCGTGTAGCGCACGACCTCGAGGTCGAGCACCGTCTCGTCGTGGAGTCTTGCGTCCTTGGCCGCGCCACGTCCCGAGCCGTCCACCAGCTCGAATTTCGCGCCCTCGAAGTTTCCCGCGCCGTTCGCAAACTGTCCGTCGCGACCGGTTACGTGGATCGTCGGATCGAGGTACTCCACGTTGCCCTGCACCGTGATGCTGCGCTTCCCGGCATCCACCGTGGCCTTGTCCGCTGTCATCATTCGCTGTCCCATCTGGATGGACACGTTGCCGGACAGTTCCGCGTCACCCGCGCGCGACAAGTCTCCCTGGTCGCTGGTGATGTTGATATGCGGGTCGTCCGGGTCTGCTGCGCGCAGCACGTCGAGACGAGGGTCTTCGACCAACTGGATCCGACAGGACTGGTCCGCAACCTCCGCCGGGAAGGCGATCGCCGGGCACGAGATGAGTGCCAGGAACAGCCGTCGCCGGTAGGACACGATGCGGGCAGGCGGCTTCATCGTTGCGATTATAATTGCCGCGCCCGATCCCATCCGACTTTCCGAGGCCCACCTTGACCGAACCCCGCCGAGACGACCCACGGCTCGCGCTGCTCAGGCATTGGCTGCAGATCGACCTTGGCTGGCGTGACGCCACCCTGGCCCCGGCATCGGCGGACGCCAGCTTTCGCAGGTATTTCCGTGTAACGCGGCGTGAGGGCAGCTGCATCGCCATGGATGCGCCCCCGGACAAGGAGAATGTCGAGCCCTACCTGGCGGTCGCCGGGATGCTGGCCGCGATCGGGGTCAACGCGCCCCGGGTGGTTGACCGGAACGAGGAGCAGGGCTTCCTGCTGCTCACGGACCTGGGGTCGGTCACCTTCCTGGACGCGCTGGCCGACCGCGGCCGGGCAAGCCGGCTCTACGCCGACGCGATCAGCGCGCTGGTGCGGATCCAGGCGGGCGGCAGCGCCCACGCGGCATGCCTGCCGCCGTACGACGAAAAGCTGCTGCGCTTCGAGATGAGCCTGTTCACCGACTGGCTGCTCGGCCGGCACCTGGGGCTGGCGCTCGATGAAGACGAACTGCGCGACCTTGGCAGGGTGTTCGACTGGCTGGTCGCGAACGCGCTTGTGCAGCCGCGGGTGTTCGTGCACCGCGACTACCACTCGCGGAACCTGATGGTCTGCGAGCGCGACAATCCGGGCATCCTCGATTTCCAGGACGCGGTGAACGGCCCGCTCACCTACGACCTCGTGTCACTGCTGCGGGACTGCTATGTCGAGTGGCCGCAGGACCGGGTCGTCGACTGGGCGCGCGGGTTCAGGCGTGAAGCCATGGCCGCCGGCCTCGAGGCAGGCGCCGACGAGCCGCAGTTCCTGCGCTGGTTCGACCTGATGGGCGTGCAGCGGCACCTGAAGGCCAGCGGCATCTTCGCGCGCCTGTGGCACCGCGACGGCAAGCCGGGTTACCTGCCGGACGTGCCGCGCACGCTCGGCTACGTCGAGCAGGCCTGCGAGCGTCACCCGGACCTCGCCGCGCTCGGCGGGCTGGTGCGCGAGCGCGTGTTGCCCGCGGTGCGCCTGAGCCTCGAGGCGAAGCACGCATGAAGGCGATGGTGCTCGCGGCCGGCCGCGGTGAGCGCATGCGACCGCTCACGCTGGATCGCCCGAAGCCGCTGCTGGAGGTGGCGGGGCTGCCACTGATCGTGCATCACCTGCATGCGCTTGCGATGGCGGGATTCCGCGAGGTCGTGATCAATGTCTCCTGGCTCGGTGGGCAGATCCGCGCGGCACTCGGCGACGGCTCGCGCTACAACGTTCGTATCGAATACAGCGACGAGGGTCCCGAGCCGCTGGAGACCGGCGGTGGGATCTATCGCGCACTGCCGCTGCTTGGGCCTGCCCCGTTCCTGGTGCTGAACGGCGACGTATGGACCGACTACCCGTACGCGAAGCTGCGCGGGTCGCTGCGGCCCCACGACCTGGCGCAGCTCGTGCTGGTGCCGAACCCGGCGCACAACCTGCGTGGCGATTTCGTGTTGAGCGAGGGGCGCATCGTCGAGCCTGCGCGCGATCCGGGCGAGGAGCGCGGGCCGCGTGGCGGGCAGCGAACGGGGTGCACGGCTCACGTTCTCCGGCGTCGGCGTCTATCGCCCGCAACTGTTCGCTGGCTGCGAGGACGGCATATTCAAGCTGGCGCCTCTGATTCGCAGCGCGGCGCGCGAAGGGCGTGTCGGCGGCGAGCTGCACGACGGCGAGTGGATGGACATCGGCACGCCGCAGAGGCTTGCGGAACTGGACCAGCGGCTGCGCAGCGGCTGAGGCCAGTTGCCTTCAACGGGACAGTGTCCCAGCGGCTAGAATGGCGCCCATGAGCAGCTTGAAGGGCATTCCCGTCGTTACCACTCCCGCACGCAGCGGCGAGAAGTACGTGACGGGGCAGGGCACGACCGCGATCAAGGACGGCATCAAGTCCACTGGCGCGCCGGCGCCGTTGCCGGCCGGTCGCAAGCCGTCCTGGCTGCGCGCTCCGATGCCGGGCGGTGACGGTTTCGACGCTGTGCGCCGCACGGTGCGCGAGCACCGTCTTGCCACGGTCTGCGAGGAAGCCAAGTGCCCTAACATCGGCGAATGCTGGAATGCGGGCACGGCCACGCTGATGCTGATGGGCGAGGTGTGCACGCGCGCCTGCCGCTTCTGCGCGGTGGACACCGGCAACCCGCGCGGCTGGCTGGACGTCCAGGAGCCCGAAAATGCGGCACGCAGCGTCCGGCTGATGGGCCTCAGGTACGTGGTGCTCACGTCGGTCAATCGTGACGACCTCGGGGACGGCGGCGCGGCCCATTTCGCGGCCTGCGTACGCGCCATCAAGCGCGTGAATCCGGACACCGCGGTCGAAGCGCTGACGCCGGATTTCCAGGGCGTGCTCGCCGACGTGGAGACCGTCGTCGACAGCGGTCTCGAGGTGTTCGCGCAGAACGTCGAGACGGTGCGCAGGCTCACGCACCCGGTGCGTGACCCACGTGCGTCGTACCAACAGACGCTGGCGGTGCTCGAGCATGCCAAGCGGCACCGACCGGCGGTGCTGGTGAAGACCAGCCTGATGCTGGGGCTCGGTGAAACGGATGCCGAGGTGCTCGAAACAATGGACGACCTGCGCCGCGTGGGCGTCGACATCCTCACGCTCGGCCAGTACCTGCGGCCCACGGTGAACCACCTCACGGTGGAGCGCTTCGTCACGCCGGCAGAGTTCGAGGCATATCGTGCCCAGGCACTCGCACGGGGTTTCATCGAGTGCGTGGCGGGACCGCTGGTGCGCTCGAGCTACCGTGCCGAGCAGGCGCTGGCACGCAACAACGCGGGACTGGGTGAAGGCGGCGTCGCGCGGCGCTGAGCGCGACGTGCCACGATGCCCCGGCTGTCCCCGCCGTCCGCGCCAAGTCCAGGATGCCGACCTCACACGACATGCCACCGCCCGTCCTGCGCTGGCTGGGCCTGGTCGAATACGAGCCCACGTGGCGCGCGATGCAGCGGCAGGTGGACTCGCGGAGCGCGGATTCGCCAGATGAATTCTGGTTCCTGGAGCACCCGCCGGTCTTCACGCTGGGCATGAACTCGCGTCCGGAGCACCTGCTCGCGACCGGCGACATACCCGTGGTGCAGATCGACCGTGGCGGGCAGGTGACCTATCACGGTCCCGGCCAGCTGGTCGTCTACCCGCTGGTGGACCTCGAGCGTGCCGGGCTCGGCGTTCGTGCGCTGGTCGAGGGTATCGAGGGTGCGATCATCGCGACGCTGGCCGGCTGGGGCATCGAGGCCATCGGTCGCCGCGACGCGCCCGGCGTGTACGTGGCCGGTCGCAAGATCGCGAGCGTGGGCCTGCGCATTCGCCATTCGCGCTCCTACCACGGGCTTGCGCTCAACGTCGCGATGGACCTCGAGCCGTTCCACCGCATCAATCCCTGCGGTTACGCTGGGCTGCGGATCGACCCAGGTGAGCGAGCTGGGCGGTCCAACGGACCTGCGATCGGTGGCGAGTGCGCTGGCGCCGCACCTGCTCCAGTCACTCGGGCTGCCGGAGGCGGATCAGAGTGCGACCAGCACCTGGCTGCATGAGGTGAGCTCGACGTAGGCCGCGTCTATCTGGGCCTTGCTCTCGGCGCGCACCGTGACGGTGATGCCGAGATACTTGCCGCCGCTGCTCGGGCGCTCCTCGATGCCGCCGTCGGCCGGCGCGCCGAAGTGCCGCGTGATGATCCCGAGCACGAGGCTGCGGAAATCGTCGGTCGCGGCGCCCATCACCTTGATGGGGAAGTCGCAGGGAAACTCGAACAGGGTCTCGTCGGTCATCGCCTAGATCGCCGGCGTGGATGAGATGTCGTCGAGATGCTGCTGCAGGCGCGCGTACATCTCCGACCACAACGGTCCCGGGCGGCCGATGCCGACCGGCGCGCCGTTCACCGAGGTCACTGGCAACACGCCGCGGCCGGCCGATGCGATCCACACTTCGTCGCAGCTCGCGATGTCGCGCGCCTCGACGTCGCAGATCTCGCACGGCAACCAGCCAGCCGCGAGTTCCAGGACTGCATCGCGCGAGGTGCCGGGCAGGATGCGGTGGCTGTTGGGCGGCGTGACCAGCGTGCCGCCGACGCACAGGAAGACGCTGCTCGACGAGCCCTCGAGCAACAGCCCGTTGCGCGTGAGCAGGGCTTCGTCCGCGCCAAGGTCGGCTGCTTGCTGCCTTAGCAGCACGTTGCCGAGCAGCGCGATCGACTTGATGTCGCAGCGGTCCCAGCGGATGTCCTCCAGCGTGACCGCGCGCAGTCCCTGCTCGAGCGTTGCGGCGGAAGGCTCCGGATAGGGACTCGCAAACGCGAACGCGGTGGGTTTCACACCCTTCGGGAAAAGATGGTTACGGCCGTATTCGGTGCCGCGCGTCACCTGGAGGTAGATCAGCAGCTCGCTCGCTGCGGCCTCGCTCGCGAGTCTCTGCAGCACCGCCGACCAACCCGGTTCGTCCAGCGGGTTCGGCACGCGTATGCCGCGCAGGCTGTCGTCGAGCCGCTTGAGGTGCTCGCGCAGCCGAAACGGCCGGCCGCGGTGCACGGGCACCACTTCGTAGACTCCGTCCGCGAACAGGAACCCACGGTCCAGCGGCGAGATACGTGCCTCCGCGAGCGGAAGGTATTCGCCGTCCAGGTAGCAGGTCGGGTAGGGAGTGGCCACGTCAGTTGAACCACAGCCGAACGGTGTCGATCGTGCGTCGGAAGAATCCGCCCGCGGCAACGTCCTGTGCGGGGTAGAGGTCGTAGGTGGCAACCGGCTGTCCGTCCACGACGATCCTGGCCTTGCCCACGGTCGTGGCGGCTGCGAGCGGCGCGACGAGACGCGCAGGAAGCTCGAACTCGGCCTGTACGCTACCGGTCTGGCCGCGCTGTCCCGTTACGTAGAGGTCTTCGTGCAGGACCAGCCCAACCTCCGGCTGCGCGCCTTTCCAGACACGCACCGTGGTCAGGGGCTGGCCTGCGCCGTAGATACGCTTCGATTCGAAGAAGTTATAGCCGTAGCCGAGCAGCGCGGCGCTCGCGTCCTCGCGCGCCTTCATCGAGCTGGTGCCGAGCACCACCGACACCAGTCGCATACCGTCGCGCTTCGCGGAGGTGATCAGGCAGTAGCCGGCAGACTCGGTGTGCCCGGTCTTTACGCCATCCACGCTCGGGTCGCGCCACAGCAGGCCGTTTCGATTCGGCTGGGTGATGCCGTTCCAGGTGAATTCCTTCTGCGAGTACCACTTGTAGTAGTCGGGGTACTGGTTGATCAGGGCCCGCGTCAGCGTCGCGGCGTCGCGCGCCGTCATGTAGTGCTCGGGGTCGGGCATGCCGGCTGAATTGGTGAAGTGCGATCCAGTCATCCCGAGTTGCTTCGCGTATGAGTTCATCATCTGCACGAAGGTGGGCTCGGTGCCCGCAACGTGTTCTGCCAGGGCCACGGTGGCGTCGTTGCCCGACTGCACGATCATGCCCTGGATCAGGTTGTCGACCGACACCTGCTTGCCGACCTCGACGAACATCCGCGAGCCTTCCTGCTTCCAGGCGTTCTCGCTGATCGTGACCATGTCGGTGAGCTTGATGCGGCCTTCGCTGAGCGCATGGAACACGGCATAGGCCGTCATCAGCTTGGTGAGGCTGGCTGGCTCCTGTCGCGAGTCGGGATCGAGGGCCGCGAGTACGCGGCCGCTGTTGGCGTCCACCAGGATGAAGCTGCGCGCCATCAAGTCAGGCGGCGGAGGCAGTGGGGTTGCCGGGCCCTCGGCGGCGGCAGGATTTACGGACGTCGCCGGTCCGGCAGCTGGTGCAGCCGAACCAGCCGCAGCGTCAGTGCCGGCGGCAGGCGAAGTCACGGTGGCCGTCGTCGCGGCCCCTGAAGCAGCGGGTTCGGCTGAGTCTCCATCCTTCGAGCCGGAGCAGCCTGCGAGCAGGACCGCCAGCGACAGGGCTGGTAGAAGGGAAAGCGCGGCGATGGTCGGGTGTGATCGGGTCATTTCGGGATGCTTGATATTGATTCAAATGAAAATGCTGGCGCGGGCTTCGAGTCAGCCTCCGCGGGTTTGCCTGCGGCGGTGCCGACGGGAGTGGCGGAGTCTGCCGTCGGGGCTTCAACGGCAGCCTGGTTGACCGGCGGCGTCGCGGAGCCGTCGACCCGGGGCGTGCCCGTCGCGGACGGGTTCTCCGGGATGGCGGTGCCCGCCTCGATTGCCTCGGCGAGGTCGTTCACGGCGCTCGCATAGAGCGCGCTGCGATTGTAGCGGGTGATCGCGTAGTAGTTGCTGAAACCGACTCGATATTCGACGCCATCGGCGAGCGGGAGCGGAATGAGTACCGCGGGCGCCTCAGGCGGCTGGGTGGTCTCGAATTTCACGCCGCGCTCCCGCAGCGAGCGCACGGTTTCCGACAGGGCCAGCTTGTCGTCGGAGAGTCCTTCGAGCCTGGCGCCGGTGACGTCGGCGCTCACCATCACCGGCTCGCCGGGACGCCAGCCGTTCTTCAGCAGGTAATTCGCTACGCTCGCGAACACGTCGCTCCAGTTGCTCCAAAGGTCGCGATGGCCGTCGCCGTCGCCGTCGACCGCGAACGTCCTGAAGCTCCCGGGCATGAACTGCGGGATGCCCATCGCGCCTGCGTACGAGCCAAGTGGTGCAAGCGAGTCCAGCGACTCCTCGCGGGTCATCAGCAGGAACTGCTCGAGCTGTTCGCGGAAGAAGCGGCTGCGCGGCGGGTAGTCGAATCCAAGCGTCGCGAGCGCATCCATCACCCGGTGCTTGCCGGCAATCTGGCCGTAGAAGGTCTCCACGCCGGTGATCGCGACCAGGTACTGGGCCGGGACGCCGCCGGCGGAGGCGCGTTCGAGCGCAGCGGACTGCACGCCGGCAACCTCGACGCCCTTTTGTATGCGCCGGTCGGTAACGAAGATCGCGCGGTATTCCTGCCAGGTGAGCCGCTTTTCGGCCGGCCGCGCAATCGCCTCCAGGATGCCGGGACGCGATTCCGTCTTCGACATCAGTTCCGTGAGCGCCGCGGCGTCGAAGCCGTGCCTGGTGCTCATCTCGGCCACGAATCCAGCCACGTCGTCCCTGCTGGTGTCGAGCGCTCGTGCGGGACCCGCTGCCAGCATGGAAACCAGTACGAATGCCGCACAAACCTGGTAGCGCGACAGCAGGTGCGACGGATTGCGGGTATTCACGTCGAGACGAGTTTCCGGCGGGAGTGGATGGACATCAGGATACCGAAGCCTGCCATGAGGGTCACCATTGACGTGCCACCGTAGCTCACCAGCGGCAGCGGCACGCCAACCACCGGCAGCAGGCCCGCGACCATCCCGCTGTTGACGAACACGTATACGGCGAACGTCAGGGTCAGCGCGCCAGCCATCAGGCGGGAAAACGTGTCCTGCGCCTGGACCGCGATGTAGAGCCCGCGCGCGACGACCAGCATGTAGAGCGCCATCAGCACGCCAAGCCCGACCAGGCCCCATTCCTCGCCGATCACCGCGAAGATGAAATCCGTCGAGCGTTCCGGCAGGAACTCGAGTTGCGACTGGCTGCCGCCCATGTAGCCCTTGCCGAACAGGCCGCCCGAGCCGATCGCGATCTGCGACTGGATCGTGTGGTACCCGGCACCCAGCGGATCGTCCTGCGGATTCAGGAACATCAGCACGCGCTTGTGCTGGTAGTCGTGCATGAAGTGCCACGCCACGGGCACTGCGGCCAGGAATGCCGCTCCGAGGCCCGCGATGTAGCGCAGCTGCAGTCCCGCCAGCAGCACGACCATCGCGCCGCCGGCGGTCACCAGCAGCGCCGTACCGAGGTCGGGTTGTTCCGCGATCAGCAGCGCCGGCACCAGCACCGCCGCGCCCAGTACCAGCAGCGAGCGCAGGTCCGGCGGCAATGGCCGGTCGTGCAGGTACCAGGCGCAGGCGAGCGGTACCGCGATTTTCAACATCTCCGAGGGCTGGAAACGCACGACGCCCAGGTCGAGCCAGCGCTGGGCACCCATCGACACGTCGCCCTTTATGGCAACGGCCACCAGCAGCAGGACGCCGAGCAGGTAGAGCCACGGCGCGCCGACGCGCATCAGGCGCGGCGGCACCTGCGCGACGGCGACCATCACGCCCAGCGCGAGACCCACGCGTGCGGCCTGCGCGACGAACACGCCGACGTCCTCGCCAGCAGCGCTGTAGAGCACCACGAGCCCGGCCACGCAGACCGACAGCACCGCAAGCAGGAGCGGCCCGTCGAGGTGCAGGGCGTCCATCAGCCGCCCTGTGAGCGTCAGCGTGCGGCGGGTACGGCTCGAGTACCCGGGTCCGGCAATCTCGGTCCTCATTCCTCGAGTCCTCCCGTCGCGTCGGCTGCCGGCTGCGGTCGCGCTGCGCCGGCTTCGCCAGTTGGCACGCCGGTGGTCGGTGACGTCGCTGCACTTGCAGCTTCGTTCGACGGCGCGCCCGTGGCAGGTGCTGCGGCGGCGCCAGTCGCTCCGTCTGGCGTCGCGCCCGTGGCAGATGACGCGACCGCGCCGGTAGTGGGACCTGCAACAGATTCGGGCAGCAGGTAAGCGTCGATCACCTTGCGCGCTATCGGGCCGGCCGTGCCGCTGCCGCTGCGTCCGTTCTCCACCACTACGGCCACCGCGATTGTCGGGTCGTCAGCGGGGGCGAAGGCGATGAACAGGCCGTGATCACGCAGCCGTTCCGCCACTTCCGACTCCTTGTATTTTGCGTCCTGCTTGATTCCGAACACCTGCGCGGTGCCGGACTTGCCGGCGATCTTGTAGGGCGCCCCGACCTGCAGGCGGCGGGCCGTGCCGTTCCAGTCGTTGGTCACGCCGATCATGCCGCCGATGATGGCATCCCAGTATGAGGGGTCGCTCACCTCGACCGGTGGCAGTTCCCTGGGTGGCAGTTCCCTGATCTCGCCAGTGGTCGAATCGCGGATGCGCGTTACGAGTCGCGGCGCATAGCGCTTGCCGCGCATCGAGATCGTCGCTGCCACGTGGGCGAGCTGCAGCGGCGTCGTCAGCATATACCCCTGGCCGATGCCCGCAATGACGGTCTCGCCCGGAAACCAGACCTGCATGTCCTTGCGCTTGAACGCCGTTTTCTTCCATTCGCGCGAAGGCAGCAGCGCCGTGCGCTCGCCGGCGATGTCGATGCCCGTCTTCTCGCCGAGGCCGAACCTGGCGAGGAAATCGTGCATGCGGTCAATGCCGAGCCGCTGGGCGAGTCCGTAGAAATAGACGTCGCAGGACTGGGCAATCGCCGAGTGCAGGTTCACCGTGCCATGCCCGCCTTTTTTCCAGTCGCGATATCGATGGCTGTCGCCGGGCAGCTGGAAGTAACCGCGGCAGAATTCGGTCTTGTCGGGATCTGCGATGCCGTATTCGAGCCCGGCGAGCGCGATCAGCGGCTTGATCGTCGACCCGGGCGGATACACGCCGCGCAGTGCGCGATCGTAGAGGGGCACGTCGATGTTCTCGGAGAGCGCCGCATATTCCGCATAGGAAAGTCCGCGCGCGAAACCGTTCGGGTCGAATGTCGGCGTGCTCACGAACGCGAGTACGTCGCCGTTGCGCGGGTCGATGGCGACGACGGCGGCGCGCTGGCCGGCAAGCGCGTCCTCGGCGGCCTTCTGCACCCGCGCGTCCACCGCAAGGTAAAGGTCGTTGCCGGCCACCGGCTCGCGCCGCTTGAGGTCCGCGGCCTCGGTTCCCACGCGCTCCACGTGTCGGCCCTGGGCATTCACCAGCAGCTGCTGGTATCCCGTTTCACCGTGCAGCTCGTCCTCGTAGGCGCGCTCCACGCCCAGCTTGCCGATCAGCGTGGTGCCGGCATAGTTGGCCACGTCGATGCGCGTCTCGTCCGCCTCGCTGATGGCAGCCACGTAGCCCAGCGCGTGCACGCCCGTGCCACCCAGCGGGTAATACCGCGTCAGGCGCGGCCGGACCTCGACGCCGGGAAAGTCCTGGCGCCGGACGGCGAACCGCGCCAGCTCCTCCTCGCTCAACTGCAGCCGCACGGGCACCGAGTCGAACGCGCGGCGTGCCTTTATGGTTCGCAGTACGCGATCGCGCTCCTCGGCCGGCAGCAGGCCGAGCTCGATCAGCCGCGACACCGTCCCTTCGAGGTCAGGGGTCTGCTCGCGGGTGATTTCGAGCTGGTAGGAAGGGCGGTTCAGCGCGAGGGGAGTGCCGTTGCGGTCCAGCACCAGGCCGCGGCTCGGCGGCACGGGATCGATGCGGATGCGATTGCCCTGCGAGAGGTCGCTGTAGTGGTCATACCTCAGCACCTGCAGGTAGACCAGCCGCGCACCCAGCGCAGACAGGCAGAAGAGAATCACCATGGTCGCGGCGATGATGCGCCGGCCGAACATGCGCTGCTCGGCCCAGTGATCCTTAAGTCGGACGGTACGCGCCATCGTACTTGGGGTCAGCGCGAACGTCGGGTCAGCGTGTCGCCTGCCGCCACGATCAGCGGCCAGAGCAGCGCGCCCGACAGCACGGGCAACCAGCGATTCCACCCCGTGTAGCCGTGCCCGGTCAGCCCGTCGGTCCAGAAGACGATGAAGTGGTACAGCCCGAGCAGAAGCATTACCGCGGCTGCCTGGTGGGGAATCGGGAACATGCGCATGCGCAACTGCAGGCGGTGCGTCAGGAATGCCACTGCGAGGAACCCGAGCGCGTGCTGGCCGAGCACCATGCCCTGCAGGACGTCGAGGAACAGTCCGGCGAGCCACGCATACCACAGTCCGGCGATGCGCGGGCTGGTGAGGACCCAGTAGATAACCGCAAGCAGCGCGAAGTCGGGTCGTGACGCGTCCAGCCAGCCGGGCAGCGGCACGATCGCCAGCGCAAGGCCGGCAGCCACGCTGAGCCAGTACATGATCCGGCGGCCGAGCATGCCGCGCCTCATTGCGCTTCTCCCGGGGCCGCAGCGGGTTGCGCAGTCTCTGCGCCCGGATCCCCGGCAGCGTCGTCCAGCTCGGTCTGCGGCGCGTCGAACCACACCAGCATCACTTCGCTGTCGCGGTCGAGGGCCGCGGCAGGTCGCGCCTCGACGATGGCGAACGTCGCCTTCGAGGTACGCTCGACCCGCGTGACCGTGGCCACCGGGTAGCCGGGCGGGAACACGCCTCCCATGCCCGTCGATATCAGCAGGTCTCCCTTGCGGATGTCGGACTCGCCCGTGACGAATGGCAGCGCCAGGCGATCGGGGTCGCCGGTGCCGACCGCGATGGTGCGCACTCCGCTGCGGTTCGACTTCACCGGAATCGCATGCTCCGCATCGCTGATCAGGATCGCTTCGGAGGTGCGTGCGTTGACACGCCACACCTGGCCGAAGATGCCTTGTGCATCGAGCACCGTCTGGCCCTTGAACACGCCGTCGGAAGCACCGCGGTCGAGCAGCACGCGATGGCGGAACGGGTCGAGGTCAACCTTCAGGATCGATGCGACGATCGCGCGCTTCGCGACGGCTGCCGAGCTGCCGCGCATCTCGCGCAGTCGCAGGTTCTCCTGCTCGAGCGCTTCGAAGCGTTGCAGCTGCAGGTTCGCGTCACGCAGCTGAGCGTTGAGCTCGAGGTTCTGCCGGCGCAGCTGGTCGCTGTCCGCGAACCAGCCGGCAATCGATGCCCAGGTACTGAACGGCAGGTCGATGGCGAGCTGCAGCGGATAGGCGGCGGAATTCATCCAGCCGCGCACCCGTTCGAGCTGGTCGTAACGAACGTCGGCCACCATCAGCCCGATCGAGGCCGTTGCAAGCGCCAGGAACGTGGCGCCGAGCGGGGTGCCGCGACCGATGATCGGGCGCGAATCGTGGCTCAGTTCTACCACGGTGGCGGCAGCTGGGCGGTCACGCTCGCGATCAGTCGAGCCCGAAGAGGCCCGGGCCGTGTTCGTCGATCAGTTCCAGCATCTTGCCGCCGCCGCGCGCGACGCAGGTGAGCGGGTCCTCGGCCACGACGACCGGCAGGCCCGTTTCTTCCATCAGCAGCTTGTCGATGTCGCGCAGCAGCGCACCGCCGCCCGTCAGCACGATGCCTCGATCGGCGACGTCGGAGCCGAGCTCCGGCGGGGTCTGCTCGAGCGCGGCCTTCACCGCGCCCACGATGCCCTGCAGCGGCTCCTGCAGCGCTTCCAGGATCTCGTTCGAGTTCAGCGTGAAGCTGCGCGGCACACCCTCGGAGAGGTTTCGACCCCTGACCGATATTTCGCGGACCTGCTGGCCCGGGTAGGCCGAACCGATCTCGATCTTGATGCGCTCGGCGGTTGCTTCACCGATCAGGATTCCGTAGTTGCGCCGCACGTAGTTGATGATCGCCTCGTCGAAGCGGTCGCCGCCGATGCGCACCGAGGCGGCATAGACGATACCGTTCAGCGAGATGACGGCCACTTCCGACGTGCCGCCGCCGATGTCCAGCACCATCGATCCGCGCGCCTCGTGCACGGGCATTCCCGCGCCGACTGCTGCTGCCATCGGTTCCTCGATCAGGCGCACCCAGCGCGCGCCTGCGCCTTCGGCCGATTCCTGGATCGCGCGCCGCTCGACCTGCGTCGAACCGTAGGGCACGCATACCAGCACGCGCGGGCTCGGGCGTATCAGGCGATTACCGTGCACCTTCTCTATGAAGTACTGCAGCATCTTCTCGGTGACGGTGAAGTCGGCGATCACGCCGTCCTTCAGCGGACGGATGGCGGTGATGTTGCCGGGCGTGCGGCCCAGCATGTTCTTCGCTTCCGTACCCACGGCCTCGATCTTCTTGCCGCCGCGCGAAGGCTCTTCCCGTATCGCGACCACCGAGGGCTCGTTCAGCACGATGCCCTTGCCGCGGACGTAGATGAGAGTGTTGGCGGTGCCTAGGTCGATCGAGAGGTCGTTTGAAAAATAGCCTCGGAGTTTCTTGAACATCTGGGGAGAAGTGACCGGCAGGAGGAGGGGCGCGCAGTTGCGCGGGTATCAGGGCAATTTAACCATTGTCAGGACTTTCGGCAAGGCGACGTGTATGATTTATCGACTGTTTTTTCCGGTTCTGCGAGCTTTCCATGAGTTTGACTCGTGCCCAGGTGGAGGGCATCGCCCACCTCGCTCGCCTCGAGATCAGCGAGGCGCAATTGCCCGTCTACGTCGAAAGCCTGTCCAGCATCATCGACTTCGTCGAGCAGCTCGCCGGTGCCGACACCAGCGGGGTCACGCCCATGGCCCACCCGCTCGCGGACCAGGTCCAGCGCCTGCGCCCGGACGTGGTCACCGAGACCGACCGGCACGAGAAGTACCAGCAGAACGCGGCCGCGGTCGCGGCCGGCCTGTACCTCGTTCCCAAAGTCATCGACTGAGGCGAAGGGCCATGTCGCTGCACACGATGACCGTCGCCGAGCTGGCGGCCGGCCTCCGGGACCGGCGGTTCTCCAGCCTCGACCTGGCGCTCCACTTCCTCGGTCGCATCGAACGGATGGCGCCCGACCTGAACGCCTTTGTCACCGTGACCGCGGACCGCGCCCTGGCCGACGCCCGGGCCGCCGACGAGCTGCTCTCGAAAGGCGAGGCTGGCCCCCTGACCGGGGTTCCGATCGTCCACAAGGACATCTTCTGCACGGACGGCGTACTGACCACCTGCTCGTCCCGGATGCTGTCGAACTTCGTGGCGCCCTACGACGCCACCGTGGTCGAGCGCTGGAAGGCGTCGGGCACCGTGCTGCTCGGCAAGACCAACATGGACGAGTTCGCAATGGGCTCGTCGAACGAGACCAGCTTCTACGGCCCGGTGCGCAATCCCTGGGATCCGTCGCGGGTGCCCGGTGGGTCGTCGGGCGGCTCGGCCGCCGCGGTCGCGGCCTGCCTCGCACCGGCGGCCAGCGGCACGGACACCGGCGGCTCGATCCGCCAGCCTGCGGCGCTGACCAACCTGACCGGCTTCAAGCCGACCTACGGGCGTGTATCGCGCTACGGCATGATCGCGTTCGCCTCCAGCCTGGACCAGGCGGGGGTGCTCACACGCTCGGCCGAGGACGCGGCGCTGCTGCTCGGCTCGATGGCAGGCTTCGACCCGCGGGACTCGACCAGCGTCGACGTGCCGGTGCCCGACTACGTGGCCGAGCTCGCGCGACCGCTCGCGGGCCTGCGCATTGGCGTCATCCGGGAGTTTTTCGACAAGGGCCTGGAGCCGGGCGTCGGCAAGCTGGTCCAGGATGCAATCGCCGCGCTCGAGGCCGAGGGCGCGACGGTGCGCGAGGTGAGCCTGCCCGCGCTGCCCTTGTCGGTACCGACCTATTACGTGGTGGCGCCGGCGGAATGCTCGTCCAACCTGTCGCGTTTCGACGGCGTGCGCTTCGGCCACCGCTGCGATGCGCCGCGCGACCTGCTCGACCTCTACAAGCGCTCGCGAGGCGAGGGCTTCGGTGACGAGGTCAAGCGCCGGATCATGACCGGCACCTACGTGCTCTCCGCCGGTTACTACGACGCCTACTACCTGAAGGCGCAGCAGGTGCGGCAGGTGATCGCGGCGGATTTCGCCCGGGCGTTCCAGGACGTGGATGTCGTCATCGGCCCGACCACGCCGTCGCCCGCATTCGAGCTGGGCGCAAAGACCAGCGACCCGATCACGATGTACCTGAACGACATCTACACGATCGGCGCGAACCTTGCGGGATTGCCCGCGATATCGGTGCCTTGCGGTTTCGTCGAGGAGGGTGGCCGCCAGCTGCCGGTCGGAATCCAGCTGATCGGCCCGCATTTCTCGGAATCGCTGCTGCTGTCGGTCTCGCACCAGTACCAGCAGCTGACGGACTGGCACAGGCGCGTGCCCGCGGAGTACCAGTGATGGAATGGGAAACCGTCATCGGGCTGGAGATCCACGCGCAGCTCGCGACGCGCAGCAAGATCTTCTCGGGCTCGTCCACGGCATTCGGCGCCGGCCCGAACACGCAGGCCAACCTGGTCGACCTCGGCTACCCGGGCGTGCTGCCGGTGTTGAACCACGAGGCGGTCCGCATGGCGGTGCGCTTCGGGCTTGCCGTCGGGGCGACGGTTGCGCGTCGCTCGGTGTTCGCGCGCAAGAACTACTTCTACCCCGACCTGCCGAAGGGCTACCAGATAAGCCAGTACGAGCTGCCGGTCGTGCAGTCGGGGTCGCTCGACATCCTGCTCGAGGACGGCAGCAGCAAGACCGTCGGCATCACCCGCGCCCATCTCGAGGAGGACGCGGGCAAGTCGCTGCACGAGGATTTCCACGGGCTCTCCGGGATCGACTTGAATCGCGCCGGCACGCCGCTGCTCGAGATCGTGTCTGAGCCCGACATGCGCTCGGCGAAGGAAGCCGTGGCGTACATGAAGAAGATTCATACGCTGGTGCGTTACCTGGAGATCTGCGACGGCAACATGCAGGAAGGCTCGTTCCGCTGCGATGCCAACGTGTCCGTGCGCCCGAAGGGCCAGAAGGAGTTCGGCACCCGCGCCGAGATCAAGAACCTGAATTCGTTCCGCTTCGTCGAGCGCGCCATCAACTACGAAGTCGAGCGGCAGGTGGACCTGATCGAGGGCGGCGGCAAGGTGGTGCAGGAGACCCGGCTCTACGACCCCGACCGCGGCGAGACTCGCTCGATGCGGTCCAAGGAAGAGGCCAACGATTACCGCTACTTCCCGGATCCCGACCTGCTGCCGCTGGTGATCGACGAGGCGCTGATAGAGTCGGTGCGCGCCACGCTGCCGGAGTTACCGGACGAGAAGGCCGCGCGGCTGGTCGCCGAGCACGGGCTCTCGGCGTACGACGCCGGTGTGCTGACCTCGAGCCGCGAGCTCGCGGCCTATTACGAGGCCGTGGTGCAGGATCTCGGCGGCCAGCACAAGCTGGCCGCGAACTGGGTCATGGGCGAGCTCTCGGGGGCACTTAATCGTGACGGGCTCGACATCACGCAGAGCCGGGTCGCGGCGCCGGCGCTCGCCGGGCTCGTCGCACGCATCGGCGACAACACGATTTCCGGCAAGATCGCCAAGGAAGTCTTCGAGGCGATGTGGGCCGGGGGCGGCGGCGCGGACCAGATCATCGACGCACGTGGCCTGCGGCAGATCACCGATACTTCGTCGATCGAGAAGGCCATCGACGAAGTCATGGCAGGCAACCCGAAGCAGCTCGCCGACTACCGATCAGGCAAGGACAAGCTGTTCGGTTTCTTCGTCGGCCAGGTGATGAAGGCCACCCAGGGCAAGGCCAACCCCGCACAGTTGAACGAGCTGCTGAAGCGCAAGCTCAGCGGCTGAGGAGCCGCGACATGACCGTGATCCGCGAAGACGACTTCGTGCAGAGCGTCGCCGACGCGCTGCAGTTCATTTCCTACTATCACCCGGCCGACTACATCGCGCATCTCGGTCGCGCCTACGAGCGCGAACAGTCGCCCGCCGCGCGCGACGCGATCGCCCAGATCCTGACCAACTCGCGGATGTGCGCCGAGGGGCATCGCCCGATCTGCCAGGACACCGGCATCGTCAACATGTTCCTCAAGGTAGGCATGGACCTGCGCTGGGACACCAAGCACAGCCTGGCCGAGATGGTGAACGAGGGCGTGCACCGGGCCTACGAGTTCCCGGACAACCGGCTGCGCGCATCGGTGGTGGAGGATCCGGCATTCACCCGCCGGAACACGCGCGACAATACACCCGCGGTGTTCCACGTCGAACTGGTGCCCGGCGACAAGCTCGAGGTCACGGTCGCCGCAAAGGGCGGCGGCTCGGAGAACAAGTCGAAGTTCGTGATGTTGAATCCCAGCGACTCGATCGAGGACTGGGTGTTGAAAACCGTACCGACCATGGGTGCGGGCTGGTGCCCGCCGGGCATGCTGGGGATCGGTATCGGCGGCACGGCCGAGAAAGCCATGCTGCTTGCGAAGGAATCGCTGATGGCACCGCTGGACATGCACGAGCTCATCGCGCGCGGCCCGTCGAACAAGCTCGAGGAACTCAGGATCTCGCTGTACGAGAAGGTAAACGGGCTCGGCATCGGTGCGCAGGGCCTGGGCGGGCTGACGACGGTGCTCGACGTCAAGATCCTCACCTATCCCACCCACGCTGCGTCGAAGCCGGTCGCGATGATCCCGAACTGCGCTGCGACCCGGCATGCGCACTTCGTGCTCGACGGATCGGGCCCGGCCGTGCTCGAGCCGCCGTCGCTCGAGTCCTGGCCGAAGGTGACCTGGGCCGCGGGCGCCAGTTCGCGTCGCGTGGACCTGAACACGTTGACCCGTGACGAGGTCGCGAGCTGGAAGCCCGGCGAGACGCTGCTGCTGAACGGAAAAATGCTCACCGGTCGCGACGCGGCGCACAAGCGCATCGCCGACCTGTTCGCGAGCGGACAGGGACTGCCCGAGGGCGTGGATTTCACCAACCGCGTCATCTACTACGTCGGCCCGGTCGACCCGGTGCGCGACGAAGTGGTGGGTCCTGCGGGCCCGACGACCGCGACGCGCATGGACAAGTTCACCGGCATGATGCTCGAGAAGACGGGCCTGATCGCGATGATCGGCAAGTCCGAGCGCGGCCCGGTGGCGATCGAGGCGATCCGCAAGCACAAGGCGGCCTACCTGATGGCGGTCGGCGGTGCGGCCTACCTGGTCTCGAAGGCTATCCGCTCGGCGCGCGTCGTGGCCTTCGGTGAGCTCGGCATGGAGGCGATCTACGAATTCGACGTCAAGGACATGCCGGTCACCGTGGCGGTGGATTCGAACGGCACGTCGGTGCACGAGACGGCACCTGCCGAGTGGTCTGAAAAGATACGCACCCTCGGCATACCCGTGCGCGTCGCCTGACGATGCGACAGTCGGACTCGCTGCGCCGCTTCGTCTTCGAGCGCTATCCGTTCCGCGGGCAACTGGTGCACCTCGGTCCCGCGTGGCGAGCGATGATGGAGCACCACGACTATCCGGCCGAGGTGCGCGACAGCCTGGGCGAGGCGGTTGCTGCCGCGACGCTGCTGGCCTCGACGCTGAAATTCCAGGGCCGGCTGTCTCTGCAGTTGCGCGGCGCCGGGCCAATGCGCCTGATGCTGGTCGAATGCAGCGACGGACTCGCCGTGCGCGCGGTCGCGCGCTTCAGCGACACCCCGGCGACGCTGGACCTGCGCAAACTGTCCGGCGACGGCACGCTGACCGTGACCGTCGAGGGCGACGACGTCTCGAGCCGCTACCAGGGCGTGGTGCCGCTCACCGGCGAGCGCATGAGCGACTGCCTGCGCGAGTACTTCGAGAGCTCCGAGCAGCTGCCGACGCGGCTCTGGCTGCGAGCGGATGCCGAACAGGCGAGCGGGCTGCTGCTGCAGCGCCTGCCGGTCACTTCGCGCCCGGCGTCGGCGACCGAGTCCGGCACCGGCGGCGTGTCTGAGGAAGAAATCGAGGACGCGTGGAATCGCGTGCAACTCGTGGCCGGCACCGTAACGGGGCCGGAACTGGCCGAGCTCACCGATCGCGAACTGCTGCGACGGCTGTTTGCCGAGGACGACGTCCGGATGTTCGAGTCCGCACCGGTGTTCTTCCGCTGCAGTTGCTCGCGCGAGCGCGTCGCTGCGATGCTGCGTTCACTCGGCCGCGAGGAAGTCGAATCGATCCTCGCCGAGCGCGGCTCGGTCGAGGTGCGCTGCGAGTTCTGCAGCCGCAGCTACCGGTTCGACGCGGTGGATGCCGGGGCGATCCTCACGCCCGCGCCGGAAGTGTCGGGCGGCGGCGTTCACTGAGCGGCCGATGCTCAGCGAACGATCATCCTTGCCACGTACCAGGCGATGATCCAGAAGCCCAGCGTTGCGATCAGGTTCGTCGTGCCGTGGTTGCGCTTCAGCAGCCTCCAGTCCCAGAACGCGAGCCGGCTGCCGGGCTTCGGCGCGCCGGGAAGGAAGCGGTTCACGGTGCGCAGGTAGTCCAGGTAGGGTTCCCCCAGCGGCCCGCGCAGGTACTCTTCTTCGCGCTTCACGCGGTTCACCATGTAGAAGTAGTACACGACGGTGAACGCGACCAGCACCCACCACTGGCCGAGCAGCATCAGGCCGCCGAGCAGTATGAAATAGCGACCGAGGTACATCGGGTTCCGCACGATCGCGTACGGGCCGTTGAACGCCAGCGTGCGGCCCTTGTCCAGCGAGGCAAAGCACCACAGCTGGATGACCTCACCGAACATGGACACCAGGAATCCGGGCAGCAGCCAGTCGGGGTCCAGGTACCAGACGACCGCGGCAAGGACGGCGATGCCGAGCAGTACCCGGCTCTTGACCAGGATCTTGCGCAGCGTGGCGTTGTTGAACAGGCGGTGGATGGCGTCGAGCACGGTTTACTCCCGGGCGTGAAATCGAATCCGTCGGCGTGTCAGTCGCGGCCGTCGCCGGCCCGGCGCGCGCCAATATACCCGCGCAGCACCCACAACGGGCGCAGCAGGTTCATGCGCGCGAGTGCCGCCGCACGTTCCGGCCCCAGCGTTTCGGGGCTGCGCTTCGTCCAGTGCTTGTAGATTGCCGCGAGGTCGATGCGCTCGACGAAGCGGCGCAGGGGCGACGGAAGCAGTCGCGTGCCGAGGCAGGACTGGAAATCGAGCAGAAACGGCGTGCCCGCGCTGGTGACCAGGATGTTGTGTGCGTTGCGCAGGTCGAGGTGCACGATCCGGGCCCGCGAGTGCATCTGCTGCAGGCTCTGCTCCAGGGCCGGAAAGAACCCGGGTGCAAGGTCCCTGCCCTTGGTCAGCCGCAGGCTCCTGCCGGGCACGAATCGGTAGGCGAGCGCATGGGCATCGAGGCGAAACGCATGCTGGGGCGCCGCAGCGATGCCATCCACGCGCCTGAGCCAGCGGTGTTCGCGCCGCACGAGCAGGCGGCCTATCAAGTTGCGGACCAGGAACGACCTGGAGGCGAAATCCTTGACCACCCAGCTGTGGCCGCCGTGCTCGTAGCGGTAAAGCACCGCATTCGCCCAGCGACCTTCGCTGAGCGGGCGGCGTTCGCCTCGCTCGAACTCGATCCGGGTGAAGGGCGCGCGTCCGCCCGGCGAGCCGCTCGCGGTCCCGGGCTGGTTCAATGGGTCAGTCATTGGCGGCCCGGGGGGTCGTCATGGGGGTCTGGGCTCGGGAAATTCCGCACATCATAACAATCAGGCACCTGGCAACGGTTTCCGGCGCGGTCAACCAGGCGCCCGGCACCTATTTTCTTGTCGACGTGGCACTAATATCAAGAGTTGTTTATATTTGCATCCTATGACCCAATCACACCAGCGCCTGCTGCGGGGCCTCAAGGCCGCCGCCGAGCCCAGCCGCCTTCGGCTGTTGGCCGTGCTTGCGCTCGGCGAATTCACCGTTTCAGAGTTGACCGGGATCCTGGGCCAGAGCCAGCCGCGTGTGTCGCGGCACCTGAAGCTGCTGAACGACGGCGGGCTGCTGGAGAGATTCCGCGAGCAGCACTGGGTCTTTCACCGTGTGCCGGCCGATGGTGAAGGCGCGGCGCTGGTGCGTTCACTGCTCGAACTGCTCGACCCGGACGACCCCTTGCTGGCGTTGGACCGCGAACGGGCAAATGTCGCGCTCGCCGGGCGGACGCAGCAGGGCGGGCCGGGCACGGAGGCAGCGGACGGGCATCGAGCAGACGCAGCATCCATTCGGGACCTCACCGACCTGGTCGTCGCGGAACTTGGGGCATAACGGCTACGAAGCTGTTCTCTACGCGGGTCCGGCCCCGGCAGAGATGCTGCATGCGATCGGGCCCCGGACGCGCCGGATGGTCGGTGTCAGCGAATCGCGGCACGAGGTGCAGAAGGCGCGCGCGAGCCTGCACAGCGGAGGGCTGTCGCACTGCGAGCTGCAGCATGGTGACCTGCCCGGTGTTGCGCCCGCAGCCGCGAGTTTCGACGTGGTCGTGCTCGATCGCGTGCTCGGGCCGGATTCGCACAGGGGCGAGTGGCTGCGCGTGGCGGCCCGCGTGCTCAGGCGCGAAGGTCGCCTGCTGGTCATCGAGGACTATGAAGCGCTGTCCGGGCGAGCAGGTTCCGGCAACTCGCTCGCAACGCTCAGGAACTGGATGGCCGAAGAGGGCCTCGCCTGCGAGCGGCTCCGACCGGCGGATGCGGGCGAAATGCACGTAATCCTCGCCACGGCATCGCCCGGGCGAGTGGAGCAGGCCGCCTGACGGCCGATGGACCAGGGAGACCGAGGATGGAAGCGGGCGCACTGCGCGATGTGATCGATTCGGCCGTTGCCGGGCTTCGCAAGCCGGTGCTGGTATCGTTCGAGTTCTTTCCGCCCAACGATGCGCAGATGGAGGCGACGCTGTGGTCGTCGATCCAGCGGCTCGCGCCGCTGGCGCCGCGATTCGTGTCGGTGACCTACGGCGCGGACGGTTCGACGCGCGAGCGCACGCACAACGTGGTCACGCGCATTCTCCGCGAGACCGCGCTCACGCCGGCACCGCACCTGACCTGCATCGGGGCGCGGCGCGAGGAGATCCTCGAGATCGCGCGCGGCTACTGGGACTCGGGCGTGCGACACATCGTCGCGCTACGCGGCGACGCGCCTGCCGGCCAGGGCGCGTACCGACCCGAGCCTGGCGGATTCGCCTACGCCGAGGACCTGGTGCGGGGACTGCGCACGGTGGGCGATTTCGAGATCTCGGTCGCGGCCTATCCCGAGACCCATCCCGAGGCGCCGGACGCCGACTTCGACCTCGACCGGCTCAAGGCAAAGATCGACGCGGGCGCGGACCGCGCGATCACGCAGTTCTTCTTCGACACCGACGCGTTCCTGCGTTTCCGCGATCGCTGCGTCGCGCGAGGCATCGAGGCTGAGCTGGTACCCGGCATCCTGCCCATCACGCGCTTTCCGCAGATGCTCCGCTTCGCGCAGCGCTGCGGTGCCAGCGTGCCCGACTGGCTCGCCCACCGGTTCGATGGCCTGGACGACGATCCTGAGACGCGGCGCATGATCGCCGCAAGTGTCGCGATCGACCAGGTGCGACGCCTGCAGGAACATGGCGTCCAGGAATTCCACTTCTACACGTTGAACCGTGCGGAGCTCACGTATGCGATCTGCCACGCACTCGGCGTGCGGCCCGCTGCGGCACGCCCGGCGCAGGGAGCATGACGATGCTGAGATCCGAACGTATCCGCGAGTTCCGGCGCCTGCTTGGCGAGCGGATCCTGGTGCTCGACGGCGCGATGGGAACCGTCATCCAGTCGCACGGGCTCGGCGAGGCTGATTACCGCGGCGAGCGCTTCCGCGACTGGCCGAGCGACCTCAAGGGCAACAACGACCTGCTGACGCTGACCCGTCCCGAGTTGATCGGCGAGATCCATCGCCGCTATTTCGAGGCCGGTGCCGACATCGTCGAGACCAACACGTTCAATTCGAACGCACCGTCGCAGGCGGACTACGGCACCGAGGCGCTGGTTCGCGAGCTGAATCTCTCCGCTGCGCAGATCGCGAGGCGCGCCGCGGACGACGTGGCGGCCCGCACCGGCCGCCCCCGCTTCGTGGCCGGCGCGCTCGGGCCCGACCAACCGCACCGCGTCGCTGTCGCCGGATGTCAACGACCCGGCATTTCGCAACATCACGTTCGACGCCCTGGTGGCCACCTATTCCGAGGCGACGCGGGCGCTGGTGGAAGGCGGCGTGGACCTGGTGCTGGTCGAGACGATCTTCGACACGCTGAATGCGAAGGCGGCGCTGTTCGCAGTGCGACAGGTGATGGACGAGCTCGGCGTGGACCTGCCGATCATGGTGTCGGGCACGATCACCGACGCTTCCGGGCGGACGCTGTCCGGCCAGACCGTCGAGGCATTCTGGAATTCCGTGCGCCATGCCAGGCCGACCGTGATCGGCCTCAACTGTGCGCTCGGTGCTAAGCAGTTGCGACCGTACGTCGAGGAACTCTCGCGGCTCGCCGATGCCCATGTCTGCGCGTACCCGAACGCGGGCCTGCCGAATGCCTTCGGCGAGTACGACGAGACCGCCTGCGAGACGGCGGAACTCATTCGCGACTACGCGGCCAGCGGCTTCGTGAACGTCGTGGGAGGTTGCTGCGGCACCACGCCCGAGCACATCTCGCACATCGCCGAGGCCGTCGCCGGCCTGCCGCCGCGCCGTCCGGCGGTGCTCGAGCCTCGCTGCCGCCTGAGTGGGCTCGAGCCGCTGAACATCGGCCCGGACAGCCTGTTCGTGAACGTCGGCGAGCGGACCAACGTGACCGGCTCGGCGAAATTCCGCCGCCTGATCGAGGCGGAGGACTACGCGGGAGCGCTCGACGTCGCGCGGCAGCAGGTCGCGAGCGGCGCGCAGGTGATCGACGTCAACATGGACGAGGGCATGCTCGATTCGGAAGGCGCGATGGTCGCGCTTCCTGAACCTGCTGGCAGCCGAGCCCGACGTCGCGCGCGTGCCAGTGATGATCGATTCGTCGAAGTGGTCCGTGATCGAGGCGGGCCTCAAGTGCCTGCAGGGCAAGGGCATCGTCAACTCGATCAGCATGAAGGAGGGCGAGGCCGCCTTCGTCGAACAGGCCCGGAGAGTACGCGCCTATGGCGCGGCCGTGGTCGTCATGGCATTCGATGAGCTCGGGCAGGCCGACACGGTCGAGCGCAAGGTGTCGATCTGCGCGCGCTCCTACGAGCTGCTGACCACGCAGGCGGGCTTCGCGCCCGAAGACATCATCTTCGATCCCAATATCTTCGCCGTCGCGACCGGCATCGAGGCCCACGACCGGTACGCGCTCGACTTCGTCGAGGCGACGGCCCGGATACGTGCGGCGTGTCCCCATGCGCTGGTGAGCGGCGGCGTGAGCAACGTATCGTTCTCGTTCCGCGGCAACGAGCCGGTGCGCGAGGCGATGCACTCGGTGTTCCTCTACCACGCGATCCGCGCCGGCATGGGCATGGGCATCGTCAACGCCGGCCAGCTCGCGATCTACGAACAGATCGAGCCGGAACTGCGCGAGCGGGTCGAGGACGTGATCCTGGCGCGCCGGACCGACGCGACCGAGAGGCTGCTCGAGACCGCCAGCCGGTTCAAGGGCGAGGCGGGCGCAAAGCGCGTCGAGGACAGGGCCTGGCGCGAGTGGCCGGTAACGAAGCGGCTCGAGCACGCGCTGGTGCGCGGCATCGACGAGTTCGTCGCCGAGGACACGGACGAGGCGCGCATCGAGCTCGGCAGTCCGCTGCTGGTGATCGAGGGTCCGCTGATGGACGGCATGAACGTGGTCGGCGACCTGTTCGGTGCCGGCAAGATGTTCCTGCCCCAGGTCGTCAAGTCGGCGCGCGTGATGAAGAAGGCTGTCGCGCAGCTGCTGCCCTGGTTCGAGCGTGAGCCGGGCGAGGCCGTGCGATCGAATGGCAAGATCGTGATGGCCACAGTGAAGGGCGACGTGCACGATATCGGCAAGAACATCGTCGGCGTCGTGCTCCAGTGCAACAATTTCGAGGTGATCGACCTCGGCGTGATGGTGCCGGCCGAGCGGATCCTGGAGACCGCCCGGCGCGAAGGCGCGGACATGATCGGGCTCTCGGGACTCATCACGCCCTCGCTCGACGAGATGGTGCACGTGGCGCGAGAGATGAAGCGCCAGGGATTCGAGGTGCCGCTTCTGATCGGCGGGGCGACCACCTCGCCGGCGCACACCGCGGTGCGGATCGATCCCGAGTACCAGGGGCCGGTTGCCTACGTCAAGGACGCCTCGCGCGCAGTCGGCGTGTGCCAGTCGCTGGCCACCCCTGACCAGCGTGAGGAGACCACGCGACGCCTGAAGGCCGAGCACGCGGCCAAGCGCGAGCAGCATCGCGGGCGCAAGGTGAAGGCCCCGGCGTTTTCGCTGCTCGAGGCGCGTGCAAACCGTTTCCGTTGCGACTGGGCCGCGTACCGTCCCCCGGTGCCGAAGTTCGCGGGTGTGCGCAGCTTCGACAACGTCCCGCTCGAGGAACTGGTGCGCTACGTTGACTGGATGCCGTTCTTCAATGCCTGGGAATTCGCGGGGAAGTTCCCGGACGTGCTCACCGATCCGGTCGTGGGCGAGGCGGCCAGCAATCTCTACGCCGACGCGCGCCGGATGCTGAAGCAGTTGATCGCCGAGCGCTGGGTCCGGGCCAGCGGAGTGGTGGGTTTCTTTCCGGCCAACTCGGTGGACGAGGACATCGAGGTCTACGCCGACGAGTCACGCGGCGAGGTCGCGTGGCGGCTGCATCACCTGCGACAGCAGAAGCCAAAGCCCGCCGGACAGCCGCATTACGCGCTCTCCGACTTCGTCGCGCCGCGCGACTCCGGTGTGGCCGACTGGATCGGTGCGTTCGCGGTGACCACCGGCATCGGTCTCGATGAGAGGGTGCGTGAGTTCGAGGTGCGCCACGACGATTACGGCGCGATCATGCTGAAGGCACTGGCCGACCGGCTCGCCGAGGCGCTGGCGGAGCGAATGCACGAGCGGGCGCGCCGCGAATTCTGGGGCTACGCGCCCGAGGAACGCTTCACGAACGATGACCTGGTGCGCGAGAAGTATCGCGGCATACGCCCGGCGCCCGGCTACCCCGCCTGTCCGGACCACACTGAGAAGGGCACCCTCTGGAAAATGCTGGACGTCGAGCGCAACGCGGGGATCCACCTGACGGAAAGCTACGCGATGCACCCGGCCGCAGCCGTGAGCGGCTGGTATTTTTCGCACCCCGAGTCGATTTACTTCGCGGTCGGCAAGATCGACGCCGACCAGGTTGCCGACTACGCGCGTCGCAAGCGCATTACACCGGCCGAGGCAGCGCGCTGGCTCGCGCCGTCGATCGGCTACGAGCCGGCGGCCGACGCGGCCTGAACGCCGCGCAACCGGCCGCCCGGACCGGTGATCAGCCGCCGTTGACCTGGACGGCGCTGTCGAGCGGGACGTTCACGACGGAGCCCGCCGCGAACTTGACGTCGCCGCCGGTCTTCTTCGCAATCCCGAGGCCGGCCGCGCCGCCTATCAGGCCGCCGACCACCGCGCCGTTCTTGCTGCTCACCTGGTGACCGATGACGGCTCCAGCCGCTGTCGTACCGACGACCTTGGCCGCGTCCTTGCCGGTTTCGCTCGCCCCTTCCTGCCGCACGCGCGCACTGATCGCGACCGGGCCGCTGACGGTTGAAAGGCTGTTGAACGTGACCGCCACCGACGGCATGCCGCCGATCTGGTTGCTGCCGGACACGGCCTCGGTGACCGTACCGGTGACCGTGGAACCCGCGGGTGCTGCCAGCCGTCCGTTCACGACGAGGTCAGAGGCGAGGCGGCCCTGGACGGCGTCCCCGACCGCGGTCTTCTTGGTGTTTACGGCCGAGACGAACTCGATCGAGAGCGGCGTACCGGCCGGAATGACGATCGGCGGGGGCGGCGCGGGAGGCTGCGCGGCAGCGGCCTTGGCGGGTGGTGGTGCGCTGGCAGCCTTGGCCTGCGCTGCGGACTTCTTTGCGGCCGCGGCCGATGCGGCAGCCGACTGCTGGGCCGATTCGGCGTTGCGCCGTGCAAGCTCGGCCTCGATTTCCTGCTGCTTGACTGCCGCCTCGCGATCCGCGAGCTCCTGCTCCTTGGCGGCGAGTGCTTCGGCCTGCTGCTGCGCGGCGTCGTTGGCCGCATCCTGCTCGGCAGTAATCTCCGTCGACGGCGCAGCCGTTTCAACCGGCGCCGGGGTGGGGCTCTTGCCGCAGCCGGCGATCCCCAGGGCGACGAGGACGGCCAGGCCGACGAGGGAGGTGTGGGTCTGCGGGCGTTTCAATTGCATGGACAAGGGGTTATCTCCAGAAAGTGCTGCCCGGGTGGGCTGCATGTATTTCGAACCGCGCCGGGCACGGAAGTTCCGCTGGTTCAACCGACTTCGTAGTCGTCGAGATCCACCGTCCGCAGCAGCCGGCGGTAGCGGATCGTGCTGTGCGGCCAGTTATTGGTGATGGTTCCGTCGGCGAGCTTGTACCAACTGCTCTTCGCGTCGGCCCAGACGGACTTGGCGAGATCGCGGGCCAGGCTGCCATTGTACTCCTCCATCGCCCCTCGCCTGACCTCAATGCGCCGGAGGCCGCGGGCCTGAAGGATCTCGATCGCCTGGACGATGTAGCCGGCCTGCGCCTCGATCATCACCAGGATGCTGTTATGCCCGAGATTGGTGTTCGGACCGTAGAGCATGAAGAAATTCGGGAACCCGCTCACAGTAACGCCCAGGTACGCATGCGCGCCGCGCTGCCATTCCGCCGCAAGCGTATGACCGCCCGGCCCGGTAACCCGGATCGGCGCCAGGAATTCGGTCGCCCTGAATCCCGTCGCGAACACGATCACGTCGGCACCGTGCAGTTCGCCGTCGCTCGCACGCACGCCGCTCGGCTCGATGCGCTCGATGGATTCCGTCACCAGCCGCACGTTGCGACGGCCGAGTGCCGGGTAGTAGTCGTCGTTGAACAGCACGCGCCGCGCACCAACGGGATAGTCGGGCACCAGCTTCGCGCGCAGCGCGGGGTCGTCGACCTGCCTGCGCAGGTGCGCCAGCGCCCGCTGCCGCGCGGCCCACTGCGCGATGCGCACCCGCTTCATCAGCGGTGTGAGCATCATTTCGCCGAAGAAGAACCACTGCCAGTCGTGCCGCAGCTTCGCCAGCCAGGGCCAGCGCTTCATTGCGCGATGCAGCCATGGCGCATAGAGCTTGTCGTTGCGCGGCAGCAGCCAGTTCGCCGACCGCTGGAAGATCGTGAGTTGCGTCGCAAGCGGCGCGATCTGCGGCACGAACTGCACGGCGCTGGCCGCATTGCCGATCACCGCGATGCGCTTCCCCGCCAGGTCCACGGAGTGGTCCCAGCGCGCGGAGTGGAACTGCGGCCCGGCGAAGTCGCTGCGGCCCGGCAGATCGGGGATCGAAGGACGATCGAGCTGACCCACTGCGGACACGAGGAAATCCGCCTCGATCGACGAGCCGTCGGCGAAGGTCGATCCGCCACCGCATCGCTCGCCTCGTCGAACCGGGCCGACGCCACGTCCGAGTTGAATCGGCAATGGGGCAGCAGCCCGGCCTCGATCGCGCACTGTGCCGAGTAGCCGAGCAGTTCGGGCTGCAGCGCGAAACGTCGGCTCCAGTCGGTCTTCTGCGCGAACGAGAAGCTGTAGAGGAACGATGGCGCGTCACAGGATGCGCCCGGGTAGGTGTTCTCGCGCCAGGTGCCGCCGAGCGTGGGCGCTTTTTCCAGGACCAGGAAGTCGTCGATGCCGGCGCGCTTCAGCAGCATCCCAAGGCAGATGCCGGAGTGGCCCGCGCCGATGATTGCGACTCGTGTCGAGGCAGTCATGCGGGCCTCATTCCCGGTCCAGGCCCTGCACGTAGCCGGCGCCACCGAGTGAGGCCATCTGCCGCTGGATCCAGGCCTGGCGTCGCCTCACGTAGCTTGACGGCGCGTCCACGCGGAAGCGGTTCGGCGCGGGCAGCACCGCGGCCAGCAGCGCCGCGTCGGCGCGTGTCAGTCGAGAGGCGTCCTTGTGGAAAAACCTGCGGCTCGCGGCCTGTACCCCGAAGGTTCCGCGGCCGAATTCGGCCAGGTTCAGGTACACCTCGAGGATGCGCTGTTTGCTCCACGCCAGTTCGATCAGCACGGTGATGCCCGCCTCCAGTCCCTTGCGGAACCAGCTCTGCCCGGGCCACAGGAACAGGTTCTTGGCCACCTGCTGCGAGATCGTGCTGGCACCACGCGCGCGCCTGCCTCGTTCGCGATCCTGCAGCGCCTTGTCGATCTGCTTGAAGTCGAAGCCGTGGTGCAGCGGGAACTTCTGGTCTTCGGCGGCGACCACTGCCAGCGCTGCATTTGGCGAGATCTGGTCCCAGTCCCGCCACTGGTAGTCGAAGTCGTAGCCTGGCTGCTCAGAGAAGAGCGCGGCGACCCGGCTCTGCACCATGAAGGACGTGAATGGAGGATCGATCCAGCGCAATGCAACCACCACGCCCGCCGTGACAGCGGCCCACGCGGCGAGCGCGAGCCCGAGCCCGCGCAACAGGCGCACGAAGGGTTTGCGGCGCCTGGCCACTCGGAGATGCCGGCTCGACGGACCAGTGGTTCAGCCGGCTGCCGCGACCCGCTTTGCGCTCGTCACCTCGACCGGCGTCACCGGCACGTCCTGGTGGCCGCCCTTGTTGCCGGTCTTCACGGCCGCGATCTTGTCCACCACGTCCATGCCCTCGGTCACGTGGCCAAACACCGCGTAACCGGCGCCGCCGCGGCCCGGGTCCAGGAACGCGTTGTCGACCAGGTTCACGAAGAACTGCGAGGTGGCGCTGTGGGGGTCGTTGGTGCGGGCCATGGAAAGCGTTCCGCGCCGGTTCTTGAGGCCGTTGTCCGCCTCGTTGCGGATCGGTGCCTGCGTAGCCTTCTGGCGCATGTCGGCGGTGAGCCCGCCGCCCTGGATCACGAATCCGGGGATCACGCGGTGGAACACCGTGCCATCAAAGTGCCCCGAGTCGACGTAGTCGAGGAAGTTCTTGCTGGAAACAGGCGCTTCCTTATCGAAAAGCTCGATCGTGAAGCTGCCTAGCGTGGTCTCGAATCGAATCATGGCTGGAGTCCGTGCAGTGTCTGGCGGGGCCGGAATATTGAATGGACGCGGCCCGGATGTCACGTCCGGCGGCGGGCTGCGGCGCCTGCGTACTATGCCGGGCGTGCCAGCAGGTAAAGTGTCGACCGTGACGAGACAGCCTCTCCACATGCGCTCCGAATCCTGCGCCGTCGTCGACCCGCTCGAGGTCTTCGCTGCGGCCGGGACCGCGCCGCGTTTCCTCTGGGAGCAGCCCTCGGCTGGGCGCTATCGCGTCGGCGTCGGGTCTGCCGCCCGGCTGACATCCGCCGGTTCCGGGCGGTTCCGCGAGGCCGGGACCGCGGCTCAGGAATTGTTCGACACGATCAGCTGGGAAGGCGACGGTGCGCGCGTCGCCCAGCTGCTCGGCGGCTTTGCATTCGCACCGTCGCAGACGCCGGGAGGGCTGTGGCAGGGCTTCCCCGACGGGGAGTTGCGGCTGCCAGAGGTCGCGTTCTACAGCGACGGGAACCAATCCACGCGGGTCACGCGCGCGGGCAGTGCCTGGATAAACCTGCGTCCGCGACCGGTCGCGCTCGGACACCCGGTGCGCGGCGTGGTCGAGATCGTCAACGGCGGTCGTGACGCCTACGTCGAGCAGGTGCGGCAGATCCTCGATGAGATTCGCGCCGGACACCTGCAGAAGGTCGTGCTCGCGCGCGCCGTGCACGTCACGGCCGGCGCCGACATCGACCCGATCGCGTGGCTGGTCGCGCTGCGCGAGCGATTCCCCACCTGCACGCTGTTTGCCGTCGGTGACGGGCCGACGGTCTTCCTCGGTGCGAGCCCGGAGCGACTGCTGAAGGCACAGGGACAGTGGGTGGAGACTGCAGCGCTCGCCGGCACTGCACCACGTGGCGCGTCGCGGACGGCCGACCATGCGCTGGGCGAGGCGCTGCGCGACAGCAGCAAGAATGGCGCCGAGCACGCGGTCGTCGTGCAGTACCTTCGATCGGTGCTCGACGAGTGCTGCGACGACGTGCAGGTTGCCGGTGAGCCCGTGCTGCTCAAGACCCGCACGGTTCAGCACCTGTGTACCGCGATAAAGGCGCGGCGGCGCGAGCGCTCTCCCGCTGCGCTGCTGGAACTCGTCGGTCGCATGCATCCGTCGCCTGCCGTCGGCGGTGCCCCGCGCGAACCGGCGCTGCGCTGGCTCGACCAGAACGAGGCGACCGAGCGCGGCTGGTTCGCGGGTCCGGTGGGATTCGTGCAGTCGGACGGTGATGGCGAGTTTGCGGTAGCCTTGCGCTCGGCCCTGGTGCGCGGGCGCAACGCCACCGCATGGGCGGGCGCCGGAATCGTCGAGCGATCGCAGCCCATGGCCGAATTCACCGAGACCGAATTGAAGTTGCGGACCGTGCTGGGTCCGCTGCTGTGGGGGGCGCCCTGATGAGCGAAGCCGTCGGTGCGATCGACGTGGGCAGGTCGAACCTGGAATTTGCGCGGGCGCTGGTCGAGAGCCTGCATGAGTCCGGTGTCGCCGCCGCATTCCTCTGCCCGGGTTCACGCTCCACGCCGATTGCGCTGGCGCTCGCGGAGCGGCCGGGACTGCTGCGGGGCATTCAGGTGGACGAGCGTGGCGCGGCTTTCCAGGCGCTCGGATACGCGAAGGCGGTCGGCAGGCCCGTCGTGCTCCTCTGCACCTCGGGTACGGCCGGCGCGAACTTTCTTCCCGCCGTGGCTGAAGCCTGCCATGCGCGCGTACCGCTGGTCGTCCTGACCGCCGATCGTCCGCCGGAACTGCGTGCCTGGGGTGCCCCTCAAACCATGGAACAGCGGTTCCTGTATGCGGGATTCACGCGCTGGAGCGAGGAGGCACCGTGTCCGGGCGAGCGCCGCAACGAGATTCCGTATGCCCGCGCGCTGGGGCGACGCGCAGTCGCGGAGGCGTCCGGCGCCGTGCCGGGGCCGGTCCACCTCAACCTGCCGTTCCGCGAGCCGCTGCTGCCCGCCGTCCTCGATACGCCGGGGTCCGTGCAGCGGGACCCGGGGGCGGAGGTTCCGGGCCCGGGCGGCGATCGCGAAGCGGGCGAGGGGTCCCAGCGCCATCCAGGCGGCGTCTTCGGCGACTGGTCAGTGTTCGAACCGGCCGGGGAGCCAGGCCGCGAATCGGCTCACCAACTGGGCCGCAGACTCGGCCGCGCCAGGCGGGGGGTGCTGGTCTTCGGTCCCGGCAGTTGGGATCCGTCGCTGGCCGCTGCCGCCGATTCGCTGGCCCGCACGCTCGGATGGCCGGTGCTGGCCGATCCGGCGTCCGGCCTGCGCGCAGGTGACGCACTGGATGGCATCCTGGTCCACGGCGCGGACCTGCTGCTTCGAAGCGCGGTGGCAGCGAAGGCCTTGCGCCCCGAACTCGTCGTTCGTTTCGGCGCGCCCTCGACCAGCAAGGCGGTCAACGAGTGGATTGCACGCCACGAGTCCGCCGAGTTGTGGCTGGTCGACGAAGCCGGCGGGTTCCAGGATCCCCAGCACCGCGCGACACGTTCAATCCGGGCCAACGCGCGACATTTCTGCACGCTCGCCGCGGCAGCAGCAACGTCGTCGGCCGTGGAGCCCGGTGTCGCGGATTCGAGTGCCGCGATGCCGGGCGCGCGGGCAGGCTCGTGGCTCGGCGCGTGGGAGCACGCCGACCGGGTGGCGCGGGCCGCATCGGATGCCGCCATTACGGCGGAGCAGTGCTTCCTCGCGCCCCATCTTGCGGGCGAGCTCTGGCGGCAGGTACCTGCAGGTGCGGCGCTGTATGTGGCCAACAGCATGGCGATCCGAGAGATCGATGCATTCGCCGGTCCACGCAGCGACGCGCTGCGTGTGATGGCGAACCGCGGTGTGAACGGCATCGACGGACTGGTGTCGTCGGCGCTCGGCGCTGCGTCGGCGCTCGGCGTGCCGACCGTGCTGTGGTGCGGAGACATTGCGCTGCTGCATGACGTCGCCGGCCTGCTGGCCGGCCGCATGCAGCATGCTGACCTCACGATCGTCGTCGCCAACGACGACGGCGGCGGGATATTCGAATACCTGCCCGCGGCCCGGACGGTTCCGCGGCCGTTGTTCGAACGCGTGTTCGCCACGCCGCATGGCCTCGACCTGTGCGGCCTCGCGCGCGGCCACGGGTGGAATGCGGAGTGTGCCGAGTCCGTGCCCGCATTCCGCGCCGCGCTGTCGCGCGCGCTCAAGGGTGGCCGGCACCTGATCGAGGTAAAGATGGATCGCGCCGTCAACACTGCGTTCCATGCGTCGCTGCACGCGGCGGTGGGTGCTGCACTCGAGCGGGAGATCACCGGGTGAGCGGGCGAGCGCTGCATTTCGAGCGCCGCGGGAAGGGTCCCGCGCTCGTGATCCTGCACGGCTTTACCGGCAGTGCAGCCGGCATGCGTGAACTCTCGCAGGCGCTTGCGGGCGAATTCGAAACGATCGTCCCGGACCTGCCCGGTCACGGGCGCTCGGTGGGACGCGCCGAAGATGGGCAGTACGCATTCGAGCAGTGCCTGCGCGACCTCGTCGCGACGCTCGAGTCCGCGGGCCATGAACGCGCGCACTGGCTCGGCTACTCGATGGGTGCCCGGCTGGCGCTCGGCTGTGCCGTGCGCCATCGCGACAGCGTTGCATCGCTGGTGCTGATCGGTGCGCGCGCCGGCATTGCCGATGCGGCAGCCAGGGAGGCCCGACGGCGCGAGGACGAGCTGCTGGCGCGGCGCATCGAGTCCGATGGTGTCGAGGCGTTCGTGGACCAATGGATGACGATGCCGCTCATCGCATCGCAGCAGAGGCTGGGCGCGGCATTTGTCGACGATCAGCGTCGCGCGCGGCTGGCGAACGATGCCCATGAACTCGCCGCGTGCCTGCGTGGACTCGGACCCGCGGCACAGCCGGCACTGTTCGATGAACTCGCCAGCGTCAGGGTGCCGGTGTTGCTGGTCGCGGGCGAACACGACCGCGCATTCGTGGATGCCGGACATGACCTGGCCCGACGCCTGCCGGCAGCCGAGACCCTGGAGGTGGCGGGCGCCGGCCACGCCGTGCACCTCGAGCAGCGCGACGCCTTCGTGCGCGTTGCCATGGATTTCCTGCGCCGGGCATCGAGCCCGTCGCAGATCATGCATCCGTATCCCGACCAGGAGACCGCGTAATGACCGACACGACCGGGGCGTTGGGGGGCATGCCGAACTGGCAGCCCGTGCGCACCTACGAAGACATCCGCTTCGAGCGGGACGGCGGCCTCGCCAGGATCACGATCTGCCGTCCCGAGGTGCGCAATGCATTCCGTCCGAAGACGCTGTTCGAACTGATCGACGCGTTTTCGCGGGCGCGCGAGGACGGCACGATCGGCGTGATCATCTTCACCGGCGAAGGTGACCTGGCCTTCTGTTCGGGTGGCGACCAGCGCATCCGCGGCAACGAGGGCTACATGGGCGACGACGGCGTGCCGCGCCTGAACGTGCTCGACCTGCAGCGCCTGATCCGTTCGCTGCCGAAGGTCGTCATTGCGGCCGTGGCGGGCTATGCCATCGGCGGCGGGCACGTGCTGCACGTGGTGTGCGACCTGACCATCGCGGCGGAAAACGCGCGCTTCGGGCAGACCGGTCCGCGCGTCGGATCGTTCGACGGCGGCTTCGGTTCCTCGTACCTTGCGCGGATCGTCGGGCAGAAGAAGGCCCGCGAAATCTGGTACCTCTGCGAGCAGTACGACGCGCAGGAGGCGCTCGAGATGGGGCTGGTCAACAAGGTCGTGCCGCTTGCCGACCTCGAGGCGACTGCCGTGGCCTGGGGGAGACGCATCCTGCAGCACAGCCCGTTCGCGATCCGCTGCCTCAAGGCTGCATTCAACGCCGAGCTCGACGGGCAGGCCGGTATCCAGGAGCTGGCGGGGCATGCAACGCAGCTCTTCTACATGTCCGAGGAGGCCCAGGAAGGCCGCGATGCCTACAACGAGAAGCGGCCGCCGGACTTCTCGAGGTTCCCATGGCGTCCATAAGCACGCGTTCCGCCTGGTGGCTGGCGATCCGGCCGGCAACGCTCACCGCGTCTGCGGCGCCTGTGCTCGTCGGCGCCGGTGCGGCGTGGGCAGATGGCGTGTTCGCCGCGGGTCCAGCGCTCGCGGCACTGTTCGGGGCGTCACTGCTGCAGGTCGGTGCGAATTTCGCAAACGACGTCTTCGATTTCGAGCGTGGCGCCGACAACGCGGACCGGCTCGGACCCCAGCGCGCGACGCAGCAGGGCTGGATCACCGCCGCCCAGATGAAGCGCGCGATGTGGGTGGCTTTCGCAGGGGCGCTGGTGATCGGTATCTACCTCACGTCCGTGGCCGGCTGGCCGGTAATGGCGCTGGGACTGCTCTCGATTGCCGCAGCGTACCTCTACACCGGCGGGCCGAAGCCTTACGGTTACCTCGGACTTGGCGACCTGAGCGTTTTCGTTTTCTTTGGATTCGGGGCAGTCGCCGGCACCTACTTCGTCCAGGCGCAGGCGGTGTCGCCGCTGGTGCTGTGGGCATCCGTCCCGATCGGCGCGCTGGCCACCGCGATCCTGGTGGTCAACAACCTGCGCGATATCGAGACCGACGCGCGAGCGGGCAAGCTCACGCTGGCGGTGCGGCTCGGCGAGCGCGCAACCCGCAACTACTACCTGCTGCTGCTGGCGATTGCGTACCTGGTGTCGCCGCTGCTGTGGGCTCGAGGGCTCGCGGGCGCGTGGGTAATGCTGCCCTGGCTCTCGATGCCGCTCGCGCTCAGTCTTGCGCGGCGGATGCGCCACGAACGGGGCCTCGCGCTGAACGGCTGCCTGGTGAAGACCGCGCGACTCGAGGTCGTCTTCGGCCTGCTGCTCGCGGTCGGCATCGCGCTGTGAGACTTGCTGCGGCCCGGGCGCGCATGGCGCGACTCGAGTTCGCACGGCCCGTGCTCACTTCGCGCGGCGATTTCACTTCGCGCGGAAGCGTGATCCTCGCACTGGAAGACGTGGAAGGCCGCCGAGGATATGGCGAGGCCGCCCCATGGCCGGGCTTTGGAACAGAAAGCGAAGCCGAGGCGCTTGCTGCGCTCGAGGACGTGGCCCGACTGCTGGCCGGCGCCGACGTCGAGCCCGGCGAGTGGCCCGTCGGGGCCGAGAGCAGGCTCGGCGACGCGCCTGCAGCGCGCGCCGCCGTGCAAGGTGCGCTCTGGGATCTCGGCGCGCGGCGTGCCGGGCGCCCGCTCGCCGCGTATCTCGCCGCGTCTTGCGTCCAGGCCCTCGCCCGGCGTGACGGTGTGGCCAATCGAGCTGCGCTGGTCGAGGTGCCTGTGAGTGCCTTGCTCGTCGAGAGATCGCCGGACGCGTTGCGCCGCGAGGCCGCGGGTGTGCGGGTCGCCGGATATCGTGCCGCCAAGTTGAAGCTCGGCGGCCGGAGCCTGGAGGAGGACTGCGCGCGCGCGCGCGCCGCCCGTGAAGGGCTCGGAGAAGGCTTGCGCCTGCGGGGCGATGCGAATGGCGCGTGGACCGAGCGCGACGCGCGACGCGCGCTGCAGTCGCTCGCTGAATTCGGCTTTGAATACGTGGAACAACCCGTCGCGCCCGGTGAAGAGATGGCGCTTGCCAGGTTGCGCCGGCTCGGCCTGGTTCGAATCGCGGCAGACGAGTCGGTCGCGACAGGGTGCGATGCGCAGCGACTGGTCGAGGCCGGCGCGGTGGACGTGCTGGTGCTGAAGCCGGCGATGCTGGGCGGTCCTGCGCAGGCGCTCGAGATCGCGCAGCGGGCCCGCGAGGCCGGCTGCGACGTGGTTTTCTCCCATGCGTTCGAGAGCGCCGTCGGGGCACGGCATGCCCTGCACTGTGCGGCGGCGTGGGGCGATCCTGATGCCTGCCACGGCCTCTGCACGGCCGGCCTGTTCGTGAATGACATCGCCGAGCCGGTTGCCTGTCGCGATGGCGTTGCGGTGGTTGGCGACCCGGCCGGCCTCGGGGTCTCGTGTTGAACCTGGCGCTTGCACTGCGATTGCGCGTCGAGCAGGACCCGGCTGCAATCGCGATCGAGTCGCGCGACCAGTCCTGGACCTTCGCCGAGCTGGCGGACCGCGCAGCGCGGGGCGCGACACACCTGCTCGCTGCGGCACCGCCTGGCGAGGGCCCGATCGCGATGCTGATGGCGGGTGATGCGCGGTTCTTCGCATGGTTCTGCGCGGTGGCACTCGCGGGCCGCATCGTGTTGCCCCTCAATGCCCGGCTCACGGCGGCAGAGCTGGTGCAGCAACTCGCCGATGCGCGGGTGCAGTACCTGGTCTGCGACGCCGACGATTTGCGCCTTGCGACGATCCGCGCACGGTTGCCGGGCCTGGTCGCCGCGGATGCGCCGGCGCTCGACTCGCTGCCACGGCCGGCCGCGCGCTTGCCGGGCGAGAGCGTCGCGGCAGGGGCCACGCTCGCGGTGCTGTTCACGTCGGGCACCTCCGGGCGGTCGAAAGGCGCGTGCCTGAGCTGGGGGAACTTCGCGGCCAGTGCGACCGGCGCGCTCGAGCGCCTCGGGCCCGCGGTCGGCGGGCGCTGGTTGTCATGCATGCCGCTGTTTCACGTCGGCGGGCTGTCGATACTCGCGCGCAGCATGTTGTTCGGTGGTCCGGTCCGGCTGCTGCCGCGGTTCGAGGTCGCCGAGGTCAGCGGCGCGCTGGATTCCGGGGACATCGCCGGCGTCTCGCTGGTTCCGACGATGCTCTCGCGCCTGCTCGAGCATCGGGCCGGCCGGCCGGCGCCCGCCGGCCTGGAAGTGCTGCTGCTCGGCGGCGCGGCTGCAGCGCCCGCGTTGCTCGCGCGCGCCGCAGGCCTCGGCTATCCGGTGTTCAGCACCTACGGGCTCACGGAGGCGACCTCCCAGGTCGCGACCGCGCGGTCGCGTGCTGCAGTCACGGCCGTGCCTCAACCGATGTTTCCGTTGCAGGGCACGGAAGTGCGTGTCGTCGCGGGCGGTCGTGTTGCAGCGATCGGGGAGCCGGGCGAAATACTGGTGCGTGGTCCGACAGTGATGGCCGGGTACCTGGGAGACGAGGAGGCCACTGCGCAGGTGATCCGTGACGGCTGGTTGCACACCGGCGACGTCGGGTTGCTGGACGCCGAGGGCGGGCTTCACGTGCTCGACCGTCGCGACGACCTGATCGTGTCCGGCGGCGAGAACGTGTATCCGGCGGAAGTCGAGGCGGTGCTGCTCGAACACCCGTCGGTTGCAGAAGCCGGCGTGGCAAGCCTGCCGGATGCAGATCTCGGTGCGCGAGTCGTCGCTTGGATCGTAATGCGCGATGAAGCAGTGGCCGATGCCGCCGCGCTGTCTGCGCATTGCAGCGATCGCCTCGCTGGCTACAAGCGGCCGCGCGAATTCAGGTTCGTGACCAGCCTGCCGAGGACGGCTGCCGGGAAACTGCAGCGCCGACGGCTTGCTTCGATCACCCGGAACTCGTGAGGAATCGCTGCGCCAGCCGCGAGCTGTGCGACGACAGCGGGCAACCCGGCGGTTCTCATCGCGCCGGAGGTGAGTTCATCGCGCCTTCGGTGCAGCGTTCGCGACCCGCGAGGTCGCGGTGCGTGTGCACGTCGTCGAACCCGGCATGCGTGAGCAGCGCGCGCACGGCCTCGCCCTGCGTGTCGCCGTGCTCGAGGACCAGCCACCCTCGGGGTTTCAAGTGCTGCAGCGCGCCTTCGATGATCTTGCCGAATGCCTCGAGTCCGGTCGGGCCTGCATACAGGGCCAGGTGCGGCTCGAAGCGCTGCACTGCGCGCTCGACGCGCGGGTCGCCGTCCGCGATGTAGGGCGGATTGCTTGAGATCAGGTCAAAAGTCCTTCCCGCAACGGGTTCGTACCACGAACCTGCCAGGAACTCGACGCGATCGAGGCGGAGTCGTCCCGCGTTGTTCCGGGCGAGGTCGATTGCGTCCGACGAGATGTCGGTCGCGGCCACGCGACAGGCCGGGCGCTCGCTTGCGATCGCGAGCGCGATCGCGCCGCTGCCGGTCGCAAGGTCCAGCACGTCCGCATCCGTGCCCGGCGGCAGGTGCTCGAGCGCGCGTTCGACCAGCAACTCGGTTTCAGGCCGCGGAATCAGCACGCCGGGCGTCACGGCGAGCGGCAGCGACCAGAACTCCTTCTCGCCAAGGATGTAGGCGACGGGCTCGCCGAGCGCGCGGCGTGTGACGTACGCCTCGTAGCGGTCGGTGGCCTCGCAATCGAGCACCTGGCTGTCGGCATGCGCGGCCAGGTACGAGCGGGGCCTGGCGAGCGCGGCGGCGAGCAGGATCTCCGCCTCGACGCGCGGGTCGTCCGCGACGCGCGCGAGCCGCGCGACGCCCTCATCGACCAGCGCGTGGATTTCAGTCGCCATTTGCCCGGGCCGCGAAGCTCACTGCAGGCTCGCGAGCTGCTCGGCCTGCCACTCCTGCTGCAGCGGCCCGATCACCTCGTCGAGCGCACCTTCCATCACCGCGGGCAGCTGGTAGATGGTCAGGTTGATGCGATGGTCGGTGACCCGGGCCTGCGGGTAGTTGTAGGTGCGGATGCGCTCGGAGCGGTCGCCGCTGCCCACCTGCAATTTTCGCTCGCGTGCCTGCTGTGCGGCCTGCTTCTGCTGTTCTGCCTCCAGCAGGCGGGCGCGCAGCAGCGAAAGCGCGCGCGAGCGGTTCTTGTGCTGGGAGCGCTCGTCCTGGCACTCGACGACGATGCCGGTCGGCAGGTGGGTGATGCGGATCGCCGAGTCGGTCTTGTTGACGTGCTGCCCGCCGGCGCCCGATGCGCGGTAGGTGTCTACGCGCAGCTCCGCAGGATTGAGCGCGACCTCGTCGACTTCTTCGAGCTCGGGCAGGATGGCCACCGTGCAGGCCGAGGTGTGGATGCGTCCCTGCGCCTCGGTCGCCGGCACCCGCTGCACGCGGTGCGTGCCCGACTCGAACTTGAGCCTCGAATACACGCCCTTGCCGACCACCCGGCTGATCACTTCCCGGTAGCCGCCGTGCTCGCCGGGGCTTTCGCTCAGGATCTCGACCCGCCAGCCCTGTCGCTCCGCGTAGCGCGCGTACATGCGGAACAGGTCTCCGGCAAAGATCGCGGCCTCGTCGCCGCCCGTCCCGGCGCGGATCTCCAGGAATGTGTTGCTGTCGTCGCGGGGGTCCTTCGGCAGCAGCAGCTTCGCGAGTTCCGCCGACTCGGACTCGAGCCGGGCGTCGAGTTCCTTGAGTTCCTGCTCGGCGAGCTCGCGCATCTCGGCGTCCGCGCCGGCGGCCATTTCCGCCGTCGTGCGTCGTTCTGCCTCGAGGCGGGAGAATTCCCGGAACCGGGTCGCGACCGGCTCGAGCCGCGAGTATTCGACCGACAGGTCGCGGAACCGGCCGGGCTTGCCGGCGGCATCCGGTTCGGCCAGCAGGGCGCCCACTTCCTCGAAGCGCTCCACCGTCGTCTCCAGCATCCGGCGGATGGAATCCTTCATCAGTCGCGATCGAGGTGGTAGATCTGGGCGATCGTCTCGATGATCGTCCCGTCGCCGGTCTCGGCGGCGTCGCGCAGCCGCTGGCTGGGCGCGTGGATCAGTCGGTTCGTCAGGGTCGTCGAAAGGAATTCCAGTACTTCGTCCGGGCTGCGTCCGGCTGCCACCATGTGCCGCGCCTGGTCGAGCGTGTGGCGTCGCGCCTGCTCGGCCTGCTCGCGCAGTCGGCGGATGGTGGGCGCCGCCTGGCGGCTGCGGATCTGCATCTCGAAGCGATCGACCGCGGACTCGATCATTTCGCCGGCCGCCCGCGCGGCCTGCCGGCGCCCCTCCATGTTCTCGTTGACGACTGTCTGCAGGTCGTCGATGGTGAACAGGTAGATATCCTCGAGCTCGGCTACTTCCGGCTCGATGTCGCGGGGAACCGCGATGTCCACCATGAATATCGGCCGTCGCTTGCGTACGCGCAGCGCATCCCTGGCCATGGTGTGGGTGATGATCGGGTTCGGGCTCGCCGTTGATGCCACGACGATATCCGCCTCGCTGAGGTGCGACGGGATCTCGTCGAGGCCGATGGCGAAACCCTGGAATTCGGACGCGAGTTCGCGTGCGCGGTCGACGCTTCGATTCGCGACGATCATGCGACGCAGGCCATCGGCATGGAGGTGCCGTGCCGCGAGTGCGATCGTGTCGCCGGCGCCGACCAGCAGCGCGGTCCTGTTCTCGAAGCTCGAGAACACGGTCCTGGCCATGCGCACCGCGGCGTAGGCTACCGACACGGCGTTCGCGCCGATCTCGGTCTCGGTCCGGACGCGCTTGGCAACGGAGAAAGTCGCCTGGAAGAGTCGATTCAGCATCGGGCCGGTCGTGCCGGCCTCCTGCGCCATGCGATATGCGTCTTTCAGCTGCCCGAGAATCTGTGGCTCGCCGAGCACCAGCGAGTCGAGCCCGGAGGCAACCGAGAAGGCATGGGCAACCGCGCGCATGTCATCGTGGCGGTACAGGCAGTGGTGGATGCTTACCCCGAGCTGGTGGTAGCGCTGGAGCCATTCGGCCAGGCCTGCATCGTCGGACTCGGTCGCACAGTAGATCTCCGTCCGGTTGCAGGTAGAGACGATCAGCGACTCCTGGATCGACGGCAGGGTCGCCAGCTCGCGCAGCGCCTCCGGCAGCCGCGCCGGGTCGAATACCACGCGCTCGCGCAACTCAATGGGCGCGGTGCGGTGATTAATGCCGACGACGACTAGGGGCATCCGTTATCCGGTCAGCGAAATCGCGAAATTCTGGGTGATGCCCAGTGGCAACACAAGCTCGACGACTCTTCCGCTATAGTGGGCAGACCATGCGGAAACCCCTGATTCTCGCCCGGCACCTGCTGGTGCCGGTGCTGCTCCTGTTGTCAGTCTCCCTCGGTCCCTGGCCCGGGGCGCTGGCCGCAGCGTCCGAATCCCAGCCCGATCCGGCGGCCCTGCTGGCCGAAGGCGGCGCAGCGCTCGAGCTCGGGGACCTGCCGGCGGCCGCGCGGGCCTATCGGCTCGCGGCCGAGGCTTCCGACGACGAGGCGGTCGCGGAGCAGGCGAGCCGGGTCGCCTTCGACAATTACCAGTTGACGGACGCGCTGCTGTCGGCGGAGCGCTGGCTGCAGATCAACCCGTCGAGCGAGCAGGCGGAAAGGTACGCCGGTGTGTCGGCCCTGGCCCTGCACCGGCTGGACGCAGCCGAGTCGCATTTCAGAACGCTGGTCGAGACGGCCTATGTGAGTCCGGCCGCGGGTTTCCTGGCGCTGCTGCCTGTCATCATGGACGAGGCGACCGCGCCGGACGTGACCGAGCTCTTCCGGCGGCTCTCGGCCCTGCATCCGAAGGTGGCAGAGGGATACAACGCCCTCGGCAATTCCGCGCTGCACTCGGAAAACTTTGCGCTTGCAATGACGAGTGCCGAGCAGGCCGTGCGCCTGGCGCCGTACTGGGTGCCGGCGAAAATGCTGCTGGCACGCACGATGATCGCGTCCGGGCGCGAGGCAGACGGGCTTGCGATGGAACGCGACCTGGCGCTTGCGCCGGACGCAGACATCGCCACCCACATGGAATATGCGCTGGTGCTGGCGAGTGCTGGCCGCGACGAAGAGGCGCGCGCAATCCTCACGCCTTACGCGGCGGGGACCACGGTGGTGCCGGCCGCGATCCGCACGCTCGGCCTGCTCGACCTGCAGAGCGGTGACCTGAATGCGGCCAACGTGCGCTTCGAGGAACTGCTGTCCATGGGCTCGCAGTCGTACGAGGCGCTCTATTACCTCGGGGTGATCGCGGAACGGCGCGACGACGAGGCGAATGCCATCCGCTATTACTCGAGGGTGACGGGCGGAGAGCAGGCGCTGGCGGCGCAGCAGCGCGTCGCGTTCTTCAAGGCCCGCAAGGACGGCGTCGATGCGGGGATCGCCCACCTCGAGCAGTTCGGCCGCGTCGAGCCGTCGCTCGGGCCGCGGATCGTCATGGCGCAGGCCGGGTTGCTGTCCTCGCTCGACGACGACAAGCGTGCACTTGCGGTGCTCGACGCCGGGCTCGAGCGTTATCCCGAGGTGCTGGACCTGCGGCTTTCCCGGGTATTCGCCTACGAACGACTCGGCCGCGGGGATGCCTCGGTGCGCGAGCTGCGCAAGCTGCTGGCGGAAAGGCCGGGCGACCCGGTCGTCGAGAATGCGCTCGGCTACACGCTTGCGGACCAGGATCGGGATCTCGGCGAAGCGCGTACGCTGGTTGCCGCGGCGCTCACGCAGACTCCGGACAGTCCGGCCGTGATGGACAGCATGGGTTGGGTGCTCTACCGGGAGAAGAAATACCCGGAAGCCCTCGACTACCTGGAGCGTGCCCGAGCGCGCAACGACGACCCGGAAATCGATCTGCACCTGGGTGAAGTGCAGTGGGCCATGGGCGACAAGGACGCGGCCCGCAAGACCTGGAAGGAGTCGCTCGAGCGACATCCGGGCAACAAGGCGCTGGAAAAGCGGATAGCGCGCGCCGGGAAATGATGCGCCTTTCCGCTGCGGCACTGGTCCTGGCAGCGCTCGCCGGCTGTGCAGTTGCGCCGGTTGCGCCGCCGCCGTTCGTGCCTGCTGATCCGTCTGAATTAGTGGCGTGGACCGCGACCGGCCGCCTGGCGCTGGCCGCAAACGGCGAGGGCGGCAGTGGTTCGTTCACCTGGGAACAGCACGCCGAAGCGACGACACTTTCGCTGCGCGGGCCGCTGGGCGCCGGCGCCATGCGCGTGACGGTCGACGGTGACAGCCTGAGCGTCTCCGACGGCGACGGGCGCAGCCTCGACACCGAGCAGACGAGGGCGCTGCTGCGCGATCGCCTCGGCGCCGACCTGCCGTGGAGCAGCCTGCGCTACTGGATGCTCGGAGTCCCCGCACCGGACGGCCCGGCCCGGGTCGCGGACGCCGGCACGGCGCCGCTGCGGGTGATCGAGCAGGCGGACTGGCGCATTGGCTATGACGCGTTCAAGCCGACACTGGGCGTCTCGCTGCCGGCCAGGTTTACCGCGACCCGCGAAGGCGTCCGGCTCAAGGTCACGGTGGATGACTGGCAGGTGACGCCAGTCGCCGGTCACGGGCCGTGAGTATCGAGGGTGAACCGCTCGGCCGTCCGATTCCCTGGCCGGCACCGGGAAAGCTCAACCTGTTCCTGCACGTCGTGGGCCGCCGATCAGACGGCTACCACCTGCTGCAGACCGCCTACCAGTTCATCGACCTCTGCGACCAGGTCCGCTTCTGGCGGCGTCCCGAGGGCGTGGTCGAACGGATCGGCGACGTGCCCGGGGTCCCGCCGGAGCAGGACCTTGCTGTGCGGGCTGCGCGATGCTTGCTCGCACACACCGGGAGCCTCAAACATGGAGTGGCAATCAGCATCGACAAGAAGCTGCCAATGCAGGGCGGGGTGGGCGGCGGAAGTTCGGATGCGGCTACGGTGCTGGTGGCCCTGAACCAGTTGTGGGGGCTCGGTCTCACACGCGGCCAACTGGGCGAAATCGGACTGGAACTCGGCGCTGACGTACCGGTTTTCGTACACGGCAGGGCGGCCTGGGCGGAGGGGGTTGGCGAAATGCTCACTCCCGTGGACTTCCCCGAGCCGTGCTATGTGCTGATCCGGCCTGACGCCAGTGTCAGTACTTCCGAGATCTTTAAAGCCCCTGAATTGACAAGGGATTCCCCGGTAATCACAATTCCCGGTTTCCTGAAGGCAGGTGGGCGGAACGACTGCGAACCGGTCGTCAGACGGCGTTTCCCGGCGGTTGCGGAAGCGCTGGACTGGCTTGGTCGGAACGCGCCCGCGCGGCTCACTGGCACAGGTTCCTGCGTGTACGCGGCAATGCCGACAGAGGCGGATGCCCAGGCAGCGCTGGCCGGGCTGCCCGCGCGATGGACTGGGTACGCGGTGCGTGGCCTCAACCGCTCGCCGCTTGCCGCGCGCTGCGAGCTCGAGCAGGACGGAGCTGGATCCGGCCGCTGACGAATGCGATGGGGTGTCGCCAAGCGGTAAGGCAGCGGGTTTTGATCCCGCCATTCGGAGGTTCGAATCCTTCCACCCCAGCCAACCAGAAAAGGGGACATTCTCCTTTTCCTGAACCGGTGGCGAGATTGCGAGTGGGATTGTCGGAAAAGGAGAATGTCCCCCTTTTCTCAGGAGTGACGTGATGGACGGCCCGACGATGGCGGTGTTCACCGGCAATGCCAGCCCGCAGCTGGCGCAGGACATCGCGCGTTACCTGCAGGTGCCGCTGGGTCGGGCGCACGTCGGTCGTTTCAGCGACGGCGAGGTGACGGTCGAGCTGATGGAGAACGTGCGCGGGCGCGACGTGTTCGTCGTACAGTCCACGTGTCCGCCGGCCAACGACCACCTGATGGAACTGCTGGTGATGGTCGACGCCTGCCGGCGCGCGTCGGCCGGCCGCATCACCGCGGTGATGCCGTACTTCGGCTACGCGCGCCAGGATCGCCGCCCGCGTGCCACGCGCGTCGCGATCACGGCAAAGGTCGTGGCCAACATGATCGCCGGCGTGGGCGTGCACCGGGTCCTGACGGTGGACCTGCACGCCGACCAGATCCAGGGGTTTTTCGACATCCCCGTGGACAACGTTTATTCCTCGCCGGTGCTGCTCGGCGAGGTGTGGAAGAGGAAATACGACGACCTGGTGGTCGTCTCGCCGGACGTGGGCGGCGTGGTGCGTGCGCGGGCGATCGCGAAGCGCCTCGACGATGCGGACCTGGCGATCATCGACAAGCGCCGACCGCGCGCCAACGTGTCCGAGGTGATGAACATCATCGGCGAGGTCGAGGGCAAGAGCTGCGTGCTGGTCGACGACATGGTCGACACCGCGGGCACGCTCTGCCAGGCGGCCAAGGCCTTGAAGGACCACGGCGCGAAGAGCGTCGCGGCCTACATCACCCACCCCGTGCTGTCGGGCCCGGCGGTGGATCGGATCGAGGCCTCGGCGCTTGATGAACTGGTGGTGACGGACACGATTCCGCTGCGCGATAACGCGCGCGCGTGCCGCAAGATCCGCCAGCTGACCGTGGCGGGGTTGCTGGCGGAGACGATGCGCCGGATCCGCGACGAAGAGAGCGTCAGTTCGCTCTACATCGATTGAGAGGGGAGTAGCGAACGCTACTCCCGCCCCTGGTGTCGTCCAGCCTGGTCGCGAGCGGACGGCGTATTTGTTGTTGAACGGAGTTAACCATGAAGACCTCATTCGAACTCAATGCCGAGTTCCGTGACGCGCAGGGCAAAGGTGCGAGCCGCCGCCTGCGTCACGAGAACAAGGTGCCCGCCATCCTCTACGGTGGCCACCGTGAACCGCGCGCGCTGGCGGTCGACCACACCAAGCTGCTGCTGATGCTCGACAACGAGCGCTTCTACTCGACGATCATCGGCCTGCGCGTGGGCAACGTCGTGCAGGCTGCGATCCTGAAGGACGTGCAGCGGCACCCGGCGAAGAATGCCGTGCTGCACCTGGACCTGCAGCGCGTGCTCGAGGACGAGAAGATCCGTATCAGCGTCCCGCTGCACTTCCAGGGCGACTCGGTGTCGCCGGGCGTCAAGAAGGGCGGCGTCGTCTCGCACCTGCGCAACGAGGTCGAGGTCACCTGCCTGCCGAAGGATCTGCCGGAGTTCATCGACGTGGACTTGTCCGAGGTGGACATCAACCAGATGCTCTACCTCTCTGACCTGAAGGTTCCGGAAGGCGTGGAGATCCCGGAGCTTACGCACGGCCGGAATGCGCCGGTGGTGTCCGTGCACCATGCGCGTGCCGAGGAAGTCGAGGCGCCGGTGGCCGAGGCGGTGGTCGGTGCGACGCCTGTCGCGGCCGGTGCCGGTGCGGCGCCTGCTGCCGCGCCTGCGGCCGACGCCAAGGCGGCGCGAAGCCGGCGGCCGAGGCCAAGGGCAAGGACGCGAAGAAGTAATCGGCCCCCGGGCCGAACGACGCGGGCCGCCCTCCGGGGCGGCCCGGTCTTTTTCCGGACTCATCCATGGCTGGCACAGACATCCAGATCGTCGTCGGGCTCGGCAATCCCGGGCCCGAGCACACGCTCACGCGCCACAACGCAGGGTTCTGGTTCGTGGATGCGCTCGCGCGTGCCCACGGCGCCCAGTTCCGTGCGCATTCTCGCTACCAGGGCGAGGTGACGCGGGTCGAGGTCGGCGGCCGGGACCTCACGCTGCTCAAGCCGCAGACCTACATGAATCGCAGCGGCATTTCCATCCGTGCGCTGGTGGACTACACCAAAGCTTCGTTCAGCGAGCTTCTGGTCGTGCACGATGAACTCGACCTGCCGCCGGGCACGGCGCGGCTGAAGTTCGGCGGTGGGCACGGCGGCCACAACGGCCTGCGCGACACCATTACGCACTGCGGCGCCGATTTCTGGCGCCTGCGCATCGGCATCGGCCACCCGGGCAACCGTGACCAGGTGATCGACTACGTGCTGCAGCGTGCGGCGCCAGCCGACGAGGAGGCGATCGTCGCGAGTATCGGGGCATCGCTCGAGGTGCTGCCCACGTTCCTGAAGGACGGGGCGGAAAAAGCCATGAAATTGCTGCACACGCAGGGAAGTGACAAATAATGGGCATCAAGTGCGGCATCGTCGGGCTTCCTAACGTTGGCAAGTCCACGCTTTTCAACGCGGTGACGCAGGCGCAGAACGCCGCGGCCGCGAACTATCCGTTCTGCACCATCGACCCGAACGTCGGGGTCGTGCCCGTGCCGGACCTGCGACTCGCCCAGCTTGCCGCGATCGCGAAACCGGAGAAGGTCCTGCCGACCACGGTCGAGTTCGTCGACATCGCCGGGCTGGTCGCCGGCGCGTCGAAGGGCGAGGGACTCGGCAACAAGTTCCTGTCGCACATTCGCGAAACCGACGCGATCGCGCACGTGGTGCGCTGTTTCGTAAACGACGACGTGGTGCATGTCGCGGGCCGAATCGATCCGCTCGCGGATATCGACGTGATCAACACCGAGCTCGGGCTCGCGGACCTCGACACGGTCGAGCGCGGCCTGCGGCGCGCGGAGAAGGCGTCCAAGGCGGGCGACAAGGATGCAATCCGGCAGTTCGAGCTGCTGAAACGAATGCGCGCCCACCTCGACGCAGGCAATCCCGCACGCACGCTCGCGATGGAGCCGGCGGAGCGACCGCTGCTGCGGGAGCTGTGCCTGATCACGATGAAGCCGCTGATGTACGTGGCCAACGTCGCGGAGGATGGCTTCAAGGACAACCCGTACCTGGACACCGTGCAGAAGCGGGCGGACGCGGAGGGCGCCGACGTCGTGCCCGTATGTGCGGCGATCGAGTCCGAGATTGCCCAGCTCGACGCCGGCGACCGGCTGGCGTTCCTCGAGGAACTCGGCCTGCACGAGCCTGGCCTCGACCGCGTGATCCGCGCCGCTTACCACCTGCTCGGGCTGCTCACGTTCTTCACCGTGGGTCCGAAGGAAGTGCGTGCCTGGACCAGCCACATCGGTGCGTTTGCGCCGCAGGCGGCCGGCGAGATCCACACCGACTTCGAGAAGGGATTCATCCGGGCCGAGGTCATCTCCTTCGACGACTTCATCGCCTGCAAGGGCGAGCAGGGCGCCAAGGAGGCCGGCAAGATGCGGCTCGAGGGCAAGGAGTACGTCGTCCGCGAGGGCGACGTCATGCATTTCCGGTTCAACGTGTGATTTCTTGACTCAGGCGCCAGCGGTCCGGACAATTCCGGCCCCTTGTGGTGAGGTAGCTCAGACGGTTAGAGCGAGGGATTCATAACCCCTAGGTCGGGAGTTCGATTCTCCCCCTCACCACCATTTCCCTGGTCCAGAAGACGCCGAGCGCAAGGGCGGTTACCGACCCAAATAGGTCATTTGCCGGGCTCTTGCTCCAACGCGTTATAGGACGATTACATCTCACGACGAACTTCGCGCCTGGCGCTATGGCTCCTGGCAATCCTAACGGCAGCCTTACTCTAGTCGGGGCTCTCCCGCACCCGCCGACTCGAACACCGGGAACCTCGACCAGTCCCATCCCGCTGCTACGAACGGAATGAACATTCCCACCCCGGCTCCGGCTACGGCCCGGCGAATCAGCAGCGATCCATCCTCGGCGCGGCTGAGGTACAGGGTTGAATTCAACACGCCGACGACGCCCTCAGTACTGGTGGCACCAGGCGACTGCGGATCCGCGAGCTTGATCTCTCCTTTGTCGCAGGTCGTTGGCCGCCGAATCGTCCTCGTGTACAGGTCCCGCGCGCCGTCGCGCACCGCGACCGCGATCTCGTCTCCCTCCGCTCGCAGTTCGACTTGGTTGGCAGCGACGATCGCGTCGGTGTCCCCAGTAAGGCCCGGATCGAGGATGAAGTAAGCGAGTTTCGTGGGAACCTTGGCTCCCCCGCTTTCTCCGGCATATCCCGCATTGGCAAAATTCCCGCTGATGTCTGGGCAGGACGAGCCCGCCGAGACTTCTCGAGGTGACCACTTATCCGGATAGCTCTGCATATAGATGCATCCGAACAGCTGCGTCACGAGCATGGCCAGCACGACAGCGAGTCCTCTGCGCACCTGGCTGGCACCCATGAATGTCTGCGGATAGTCTCGGTCAGTAAACAATTTGCACCATTGCGTCAGCAAGCCCTTGCGCACTCGTCCAGTGGCACATAGCTAATGGCCCGAATAGTGGCTTTCCAAGCGGGCCCTGTGCGTCTCGGAGCGTCCACACCCGGACAGCATACTGGCGCCTGTGACAGTCCGCTTCTGGCCGCGAACCGCCCTTCTACCCGTATCCGACCCGATCACAGAATCCCAGGGGTCGATCCGAGCCAGTACCCTGACTTTACCGCGCCTAATACCGCCGGCTGAGTGACATGGATGTGCTGCGCATGTCACCGTCGACTGCGACTCCCTGGCGAGTTGGCCATGTCTCCGCTGACCGCATTCCCTGGTCGCATCGCGAGTATTCCTATCAGCATCGCGGGCCCGAGTAACTCGCGCCAGCGATCGTCCGCCCGGAATCCCCGTCCGGACAGCGCGCCTGAGCCGGGAGTAACCGCGATAGGACCAGCAGCGGCAGGGCCCAGACGGTCAGGCCAGATCAAAGAAGCCCATAGCGCTCGGCATCAGCGGCTTGCGCAGCGTGTCCGCTGCATGCCGTTGTCAGGCCGCAATGGAGTCTGTCAGGACTTCGTAGACACCGCATCGGGTACGGCCGCCGGCGCGAAGAAGGTCCCACGTCGCCGTGCCGCGCGCAGCAGCAACACGACCGCGACCGTCGTTGACGCGATTACCAGCAACGAACTCTCTGGACCGAACATCCCGCCGGTCAGCCAGTCGGGACCGGCAAAACGGCTTTCGAGTGGCGCCAACGTCCGCCAGTCCTCGATACCGGAAAGCGGCAGGCCGCTGAGCAGAATGGTGAAGTTCCATGCCGCATGATGGGCGGCCACTACCCACAAGTTGCGCGCCAGGGTGAACACTGCGCCCCACAGTAGGCCCGTCACAGTCACCGCTATCAGCATCGTCACCACGTCGCTGATCCCACCTTGTTCAACGTTTTCCAGGTGCTGCAGGGCGAACACCACTGCTTGGACTGCCAACGCCCACTCGGTCCCCCAGGTCCGTTCCAGGATCCGGAACAGCAGGCAGCGGTAAGTCAGTTCTTCCAGGATCGCCGCGATGCCGATAACGGCTGCTACGCCGAGCAGCGCCGGTGACGCGCCGCGAAACAGCACGCGTTCGTAGACGCCGAAAGCGAATAGCACAGCCATCGGCAGCGCCACCATGGCAGCGCCGCTCGCACCGCCCAGCAACAGGTGAATCGGCCGCAGACGCAGTTCGGCCGCTCTGCGTCTTTCATGCCAGTGCACAAAGGCCCAGTAGCCCCCCACTGCCGTCAGAAGGATGCCCACGCGCCTGATGACACTGAGCCACTCGGGTCCGGGATGGAACGCTGCGTCGATCAGCGGCAGCAGGCCCTTTCGGAAGATCAGGATCGAGCCAAGGATCGCCACCCCACCCAGCAGCAGAGAGCCAAGCATCCGTCCGGCGACGCGCACACGCCGTCGCGCGATGGTTTCATTTGCAAGTGGATCATGATTTTTCATGTCGGCCTGCCGCAGCACGTCCGGTTGAATGAGGGGTTAGGCATCAACTGGCAGACGATTGGCGTGCAGTCAGGCTGACCCGGCGGAACAGTTCTGGGTATTCAGTAACAAGACCATCTTCATCGACAGGCAGCACCGCCTTGAACCCCGTTCCATCAAGGCTTTCGAAAAGATAGAGACGGTCCTCCAGTCGCGTATAGGCCTGAGGCTTGGCCACAACTTCGAGGTCGGGAGCAGACACCCAGGCCATTCGGAACTCTTGACGCTGGCCGATCTCCAGATGGCTGCGCCATATAGGAAGGCTATTCGTCAGTGGCGTGGGCCAGATGTCGATGTCGATGCAGCCATCAAGGTGCGATAGGTGCTCGCCTTGTGCACCATTCCAACGGCCATGGCCATCGGCTCGCAGCGACAGGACTTGAGCCTGGGTGCCCTTCAAAGCTTCGAGCTCGGCTTGCCGCAATAAGCCGCTGTCGTCCCAGCGCAGACGATATGTCAGACGAAAGGGTTCCCCGTCTTCATCGAATGCGAGAAGTGAACTGTCGGCGGAGTTTCCCGCGAGCAGTACGTGCTCTAGACCGAGGCCATCTCGGCTCCATATCGGGACCCAGCAGACCGTACGAAGTGTTTTGTGCTGCATGCTGCGGACGAAAAGGGTATGTGTTGATGCCTAACAACAATCAGGCTGCGCCGTCACACGGCAGTGACACGGATTGCATCCCGCCAAATTGCGGCAGTACTGCGGCATAAAGGGTTCTCGGCCGTCATATCACATTGATCAGAATAGACCATCGATTTGGATTACGCGCTGGTCTCTTGCAGAAAAGGTTGCGACATAGGCGTCCAGACGGAGCCCGGCGCGGCAACGCAAAAGTACCCAGCCAGGCACGATTCTGAATCAAGATCGATGGTCCTGATCAAAGATAAGGAGACCGCCCAGGCGACTAGGCAGCTGAACGCAAGTCAGCGGGCCCGCATAGTTCTGGCCGCGGCAGCTCAGGGTGTTGCGGAATTCGAATTCGACACGTCGGTTGGGTCCGACACGAAGCAATAGCGGCCACCCGTCCGAGTCACTTCGAATCGGGAACTTTCTCCCGACACTTCAATTCGGCGCTTCTCGGCATACCGCCACGATTGGGCGGGATTCGAATCGTGCCCGACTTCCCCGGCTTTATGGTCAGTTTCGCGGTGCGATTCTGGTCTGCCCCGGTGAAATGGGCACTGCACACAATGGCCTTGAGAGTATTGTTGTCGATCCTCATGGCTTCGGGATTGCTTCTCGGCGCCAGCGTGACCGTCACGTCGAGCCCCGCAAGGTCCTGTGTCAGATCGATCGGACCAGCACCTGCGTAGAGCGGCAACAGTGTCGCCGCGAGCGCCACGATCAGCTTCATGTTCATTCCATCGCTCCTGGCGTTTCCGGAACGTCGAGGGCGCATCCACCACGACCTCAACCGAGGATGCGGAATTGATCCTGCGCTGCTGTTCGAGCGTGGCACTTCATGTTTCACGCGCGCGCTGCAGCGATTTGTCACTCATGTGCAAGTAGCTTCACGGCTCGGACCACTCTTGACAGTGTACCTGTCGGCATCAAACGTGACGTCCCCACCAATCGGATAGTCGTAGTACCAAGTAGAGATGGGGCCCAACATATCTATCCTCGATGGACTTCCAAGTAGCCGCTCTACATCGACTTCAGACATGCTTTTTTTGAGTTTGCGCCAGTTTGCCTTGTCAGACGAACAGTGTTCATTGCAGATCTCCAGGCGGATGTCTGCTTGTGGTCTATTCTGTTGAAAAACTCGGATTCGGCGCGTGGACTAAAAATCTGAGCCGATTTCGCGCGTTCTCCGCGCGAAGCGCCGAGGGGCTACCGCGAGAAAGCACCGACTTCACCTGGGTCGTCTCGATACAAGCACGGGGGCGAGTCTCGCAGTCGCACGCGAATCGGCGAAGATCGGGTGCAACCTGGAAACGGAGTTTTTCAACAGAATAGGTCGATTTGAGACGGTCGTCCGAAATGGGCAAGAGTCTCCTTTTCACGACGAAAGGAGGCCCTCATGGAAGCGCACTTTGGCCGCCAGTCGGCTCCGTGGAATCGCGGCAACTGTTCGGTCAGAAGCCGCCACTGAAGCAGAAAGAGATCTGGGCCATCCGGGCATGTCCGGGCCCGCGCGACGGTCATGCAACACCTTGGCATCGAGGTGGATGACGCCCTGGACATTGCAGAACAGACCGACGCCTGGAGCCGGCCGGCCCGGGCCGAACGCGGCAGGCGCCGCGAAGGCCCGTCGGGATCGCTCCATTGGTTGTGCTAAGGTCCGCAACTCGCAACGGAGAGTCCCCTTGGCCGACATATTCGTCTCGTATGCACGAAACGACAAAGGTCTGGTTGCGCCGCTCGTGGCGGCGCTCGAGGCCGAGGGCTGGTCAGTCTGGTGGGACCCCGAGATCACGCCGGGCGAGGAATTTGATTCGCTGATCTCGCGCGAACTCGAGAAGGCGCCCGTTCCGTCGTCGTGGTCTGGACGGCCGGCTCGGCCGAGTCGCGCTGGGTGCGCGGCGAGGCGCGCGACGCCGCCGACCGCGGCGCACTGGTCCCGGTCCGGTTCGGCAAGGCAAAGCTGCCGATAGATTTCCGCGCGGTGCATACGACAGACCTCGATGGCTGGGGCGAGGACCGCAACGGTGCGGCGTTCCGCGGGCTCTTCAAGGCGCTCGAGGCCAAGCTCGGCACGCCGAAGAAGTCGGCTTCCGCGGCGGCGGCAGCGGAGCGCAAGGCCGAGGTCAGCATCTGCGTGCTGCCATTCGCCAACATGAGTGGCGACCCGGAGCAGGAGTATTTTTCCGACGGCATCACCGAGGACATCATTACCGACCTCGGCAAGGTCTCCGCGCTCTCCGTCGTCTCGCGCAACATGGCGTTCAGCTTCAAGGGCGCCAAGGGTGGCGTCGGCGACATCGGCAGGCAGACCAGCGTTTCGTACGTGCTGGTCGGCAGCGTGCGCAAGTCGGGCGAGCGCGTGCGCATCACGGCACAGCTCGTCAATGCCGCGAACGAGGCGCAGGTCTGGGGCGAGCGCTACGACCGCGACCTGAGCGACATCTTTGCGCTGCAGGACGAGATCTCCAAGGCAATCGTCTCGGCGCTGAAGCTCACGCTGCTTCCGGACGAGAGTCGTGCCATCGGCCAGCGTGCGACGAACAACGTCAAGGCCTACAAGTTCTACCTGATGGCACGCCAGTTCAGCGTCATGGGCAATGAGCGCCACCAGGAGATCATCGTCCGGCTGTGCAAGCGCGCGGTCGAACTCGATCCCACCTATGCCGCGCCCTGGGCGACGATGGCGGTTGCGCAATGGGACATGCACCGGCGAAGCGCTTCGAAGGAGGACGGCCAGGAAGCGGCGAATCGGGCGATTGCGCTCGATCCCAAGCTTGCCGACGCCCATGCTGCGCTCGGCGCCGCGCACCAGGGGCAGGGACGTTACGAGATCGGGCTCGAGGCGTGTGAGCAAGCGTTGCGCCTCGATCCGGATTCATACGACGGTAACCGGGTCGCCGGCATGTGCTGCATTGCGCTGCGTCGCTATGAGGACGCCATCCGGTACCTGGAGAAGGCCGCGTCGGTCGTGGAGGCGGAATTCACGGCAGCCAGCTTTGCGGTGCAGTGTTACGAGGCCACAGGTGACCTCGACGGTGTGCGTGAGGCGGCGAAGCGGGCGCTGGCCCGCGTAGAGAAGGTGATCGCGGTGGAGCCCGACCACGGCCGCGCGCTCGGCTACGGGGCAGGTCTGCTGGCCCATCTCGGGGAAGCGGAGCGCGCCAAGGAATGGATCGAGCGCGGCACGCTTCTCGACCCTGACAACACCATCCTGCACTTCAATTACGTTTGCGCGCTGGCGCGCCTGCGCGAGGTGGACGCCGCCCTCGACCTGCTCGAGAGCGTGATCAGCAAGGCCTCGCAGGGCTGGCTGATGTGGCTCGATGCCGACACTGACCTCGACCCGCTGCGTGACAGCCCGCGATTCGTCGATATCGTGCAGAAAGCCAAGGCCCGATTCGCATCCGCTTAGGGCAGGGCGGAGAGGCTGTCAATAGGGTACAATCCACGGTGTAACGGCGCCATTTCCTGCCTGCGGGCGGGGGTCGTTTCATCAATGAGGTGCGCCGTCCAATGCAAGCGACCAGCTGGAACCGCAAGAGCATCCTGCACGCCTTCACGCGGTCCTCGTCGCAGTCGCTCTCGTTCGCCGTGCTGGCATTCGACCTCGCCCTGTTCGCGGCCAGTTCCGCGCTGGTCATGCTGGCCGGTGGCGTGGTCCTGAAACTGCTCGGTACGCTCGGCGTGACGGCCGCCACGATCAGGCTGTTCATGATCGGCCACGACGCCTGTCATGGCAGCTACTTCAGCAGCCCGCGGTTGAACGCCATCTTCGGGCGGATAGCTTTCCTGCCCTCGATGACCGCATTCAGCCTGTGGGAAGTCGGCCACAACACCGCTCATCATGGATTCAACAACCTCAAGGGTCGCGACCAGGTGTGGGCGCCGCTCTCAAAGGCCGAGTTCGACGCGCATCCGCGCCATCGCCAGGCGCTCGAGCGGCTCTATCGCAGCGGTCTCGGCTGGGGTGCCTACTACCTCGTCGAGATGTGGTGGAAGAAGCTCTTCTTCGCCAGCCGCAAGGAAATCGGATCAAGCCGCCGCAAGTACAAGCTCGACAGCCTGCTGGTCAGCGCGGGCGCCGTGCTGTGGCTGGGCGTCGTAGCCATCGCGGCCGGCGCGACGGATCAGTCGTTCGTCCTGCTGGTGGTGCTGGCAATGGTTGTGCCGTTCCTGTTGTGGAACGCCACCATCGGCTTCGTGGTCTACCTGCACCACACTCATCCCGGGATCGCGTGGTTCAAGAACCGCCAGGAATGGCAGCGCAACCGGGCGTACCTCACCGCAACTGCACGGGTGCGCCTTCCGTTCGGCATCGACCGGCTGATGCACAGCATCATGGAGCACAACGCGCATCACCTGAACCCCGGCATCCCGATGTTCCGGCTGCGGGCCGCACAGCAGGTGCTCAAGGATAAGTTTCCCGACCTGTGCGACTACCGTCTGAACTGGCGGACCTACATGGACAGTGTGCGGCGCTGCAAGCTCTACGATTTCACAGAGCACGCGTGGCTGGATTTCCGCGGCCAGGTCACGGCGCGCGTCGAACTCAACCCTTCCGTCGCCTGAAGGCGACGGACCGTTCACCTGGCTGCATCGCAGCCTCCATCGCGAATGCGAGGTCCCATGCTGAACGCCCGTACCATCCACACACTTCACCCGGATATCTGCACCTACCTGCGGGGCAATCTCGATGCTGCGGCCGACGATTGCCGTGCCCCGGGGGACGCCGGTCCCGGCAGCCTGGTGTTCGTGACCGATCGTGTCGCAGCTCGAGGCCGCCCGGCAGCGGGGCGCCGCGATACTCATCGTGCAACGGGACATCGCTGGCGGACTCGCCGCGGACGAGACTGCGTTCGGCTGCTGTTTCACGGTGTCGTCCGTGCCAATGGGCATGGCCGTGCTGCTCGGCCACCTCGATCGCAAGCGCGAGCGCTTTGCGCAATGGGGCGAGCGTCACGCCACGGCCGTCGTGCACCCGGATGCCGCGATCGGCACCGGCGTATTGCTCGGCCCCTACTGCGTGATCGGCGCGCGTGCAACGATCGGCGACAATTGCTGCATCGGCTCCCACGTGGTCGTCGAGAACGACGCGCGCATCGGCGCCGGCACGACCCTGCATCCGCACGTCTTTGTCGGCGCTTTCTGCGAACTGGGGCGCGACTGCGAGGTGCATCCGCACACCAGCATCGGCAGCGACGGCTTCGGTTATGCCGTCGGCGCGGATCGTCGACCCCGCAAGGTGCCGCATCTCGGCAATGTCCAGATCGGCGATGAAGTGGAGATCGGCAGCAATTGCGCGATCGATCGCGCGAAGCTGTCCTCCACCTACATCCGTTCCGGCGCCAAGCTCGACAACATCTGCCACATCGCCCACAACTGTGACCTGGGAGAAGACGGCTTCTACACGGCCGGCTTCATGATGGCCGGTTCGACCACGATCGGTCGCCGTTTCATGACCGGCGGCAATTCAGTGGTTTCGGCACATCTCACGCTGGCCGACGACGTCGTGCTGGCCGGTCGCTCGACGGTGACCAGCGACGTGCCGGAAGCTGGCCACTACGGCGGCTACCCGCTGCAGCCGATCAAGGACGCAATCCGCACGCTCTCGGCACTCGGCCACGTGAGTGGCATGCGCAGGAGCCTCAACCGGGTGCTGAGGCACCTGCAGCTGCCGGAAAAGTCGTAGCCCGCCGGGCCGCTAATTCACGGCAGCCGCGGCCCCGGGCACCGTGCCGGCTTCCACCAGCACCATCCGTTCCGGATCGATGTGCCTTTGGATGGCACCGTTAACCTGCTCGAGTGTCAGTGCGTCGACGCGTTGCGGGTATTCGTCGACGAATTCCAGAGGCATTCCCGCATTCAGCAGCAGGAGTACCGTTCCAGCGAGTCCGGAGGTCGTGGACAGGCCGACTTTGTAGGAGCCGGCCGTGCGGCTCTTCGAGCGTGCCAGTTCCTCCTCGGTGACACCCTTGTCGCGCCACAGCATGAGCTGGCGCTTCGTCGATGCGATGCCTTGCTCGAGCAGGGCCGGCGAGAAAGTCGCCCCGATGCGCCAGTCCCCGTCCGAGCCGATGTCGTTGTCCACGCTGGCGTAAATGTCATAAGTGAGTCCTTCCTTGTCGCGCACGCTACTCATCAGGCGGCCGGTGAAACCGCTACCGAAGATCCGCGTCGCCACCCGAAGCGCCAGCGAGTCAGGATCGCTGTACCTGAGCTGGGTAGGCTGGCCGAGGATGACGCTCACGCTGGTTTTCTCGGGCACGAACACCGTCTCCTGCGCGGCGGACTTCAGCAGCGGTGCCAGCGGCGCCGGCGGCGGGATGGACCCGCCGGTCCAACCCGCGAACACGCGGCGCAATTCGGCCTGCACGGAGGCGGGGTCCACGTCTCCCACGATCACCAGCCGCATGCCGGTGGGGCCGTAGTACTGCGAGTGGAATCCGCGGACGTCGTCGACGCTGGTCTTGCCGACGGCGGCCATGAATTCGTCGGGCGTCGGTTGCCGGTTCGGGTGACCCGGTGGGAAGACAGCCCGCGAGAACGCGTCTTCGGCGCGGAAGTCCGTGTCCTCCATCTGGGCACGCATTGCTCCCTCGAGCTGCTTCTTCAGCTTGACGAGCTCGGCTTCCGGAAAGGCTGGTTCGCGCAGCTGCTCGGCGAGCATTGCGGCGAGCAACGGGAAGTCCCTGCTCAGGCACTTGCCGCTCATCCGCAAGGTGCTCGCGTCGACCGAGAATGACAGCGACGCGCCGACGCCGCCGAGCTGTTGCGCGATGGCGAACTTGTCCTGCTTCGTCGTGCCCTTGTCCAGCATCGCGCCGGTCATCGTGGCGAGCGCGACATTGTCCGCGGGGCTGCGGTCGTCGCCAGCAAGCATGGTGCCGACCAGCGTCACGACGTCCTTCACGTCGGTCCTGACGATCACGACGTCGATGCCGCCAATGTCGGCGCGCACCGCGTCACTCGCCACGCCGGCCATGGCACTGCCACCCGTGAGCAACGCCAGCCCCAGCACGGCCAGGCTCCTGAGTCGGGTCAACGTGTGCATGTTCATCATTGTCCGGGCCTCTGCTGGTCGGCGGCGGCTGCAGCCGCCGGCTGCCCGGCCGGCGGCGGGCCCGGGGGCAGCGGGACGAACCAACCGGTGGTGCTGCGCTTCGTGTCCAGGTACTGATTCGCCACGCGCTTCACGTCGGCTGTGGTCACCTTGCGAGTCGCGTCGTCGACCGTGTAGTAGAGCGTCCAGTCGCCAGCGGCAATGGTCTCGTTCAGCGTGGATGCGATCGCGAACGACCCGTCGCGGGCGTAGGCGGTGGATGCCTCGTACTTGGCCAGCGCGGTCGCGAGCTCCTCGTCGGTCACCCCGTCCGTCTTTACACGCTCGATTTCCTCGAGCATCACCCGCTCGACCTCCGCCTGCTCGACGCCCGGCGCGACGAAAGCGTAGGCCTGGAACAGCGACGGGTCGTGGTAGAAGCCGGCGTTCGCGTACACGCCGAGCGCAAGGTTCTTGTCGGTCAGCGCGCGGTAGAAGCGACTGGTCTTGCCGCTGCCCAGGATCGTGCCGAGCACGTCCAGCGCGGCATAGTCGGCATCCCGGCCCGACGGAGTCTTGTAGGCGACGCCGACCACGCCGATTTCGCCGGCACGCGAAACCGTGACGCGGCGCGGGCCCTGCTGTTCCGGCTCGACCGTGTACATCTGCGGTATCGGCTTCGGCGAGCGCGGATACACGCCATAGTATTTCTTCACGAGCTCGAGGGCCGCGGCCGGCTCGAAGTCGCCGATTATCGAGACGGTCGCATTGTCCGGCCAGTAGTAGGTGTCATAGAACGCGCGCAGCTTTTCAATCGGCACGTTTTCGATGTCGCTGAGCCAGCCGATGGTGTCGTGGTGGTAAGGGTGGGCGACGAAGGCGGCCGCCGTGATTTCCTTGCTTAGCGCCTCCTGCGGGTCGTTTTCGCCGCGCTCGTACTCGTTCCGGACCACCGTCATTTCCTTCTCGCGGTCTGACTCGCGCAGCCACAGGTTGCGCATCCGGTCGGCCTCGATCGCGATGTAGCCTTCGAGGTTCTCCTTGCCGAGGACCGCGAAATAGTTGGTACGGTCCAGCCAGGTCGAGGCATTCATCATGCCGCCGACCGTCTCGACGTACTGCTTGACGCTGTTGCCCCTGGCGTCGTTGTACTTCGGCGAGCCCTTGAACATCAGGTGCTCGAGCAGGTGGGTCGCGCCGGTCGTGCCGGTGACCTCGTTCCGCGAACCGACGCGGTAGGTGACCATGAAGGTCACGACCGGCGCCGAGCGCTCGGGCATCAGCAGCACCGTGAGTCCGTTGGACTCGAGCGTGTATTCGGAGATCGTGCCTACCGTCCGCACGTACTTGAAGCCTGGCACGGCCACGGCGGTGTCTGCGCGGACCTGCGGGAAAAAGTCGCGCAGCCCAGCGCCGCGCACAACATGGCAAGTGTGTATTTCATGGAACCTGGCTCATGACCGGAGGCGGAAGCTTAACGCAGGCAGGACGGTTCCGGGTCGTGCCAGCGCGTGATTGCCGGCACCGGTAGCCGCCGGGCTTGCGATACCGACTATGGACCGCCAAAGTGCCGGCTGGTTCAACGAGGGCAACCAAATTGGGCGATATCGACGCACGGCTCGCAAACCGGATCCTGATGGGCCTTGTGATCGGCGCGGCGGCCGGGGCCGTCGTGCTCGTCGTCGGGCGGTTCGCGCCCGGCGTGCTGGCGGCCGCGCAGTGGCTTTCCACGGCGCTGCTCGACCCGATCGGGCAGGTGTTCCTGCGGATGCTGTTCTTCGTGGTCATTCCGCTGGTGTTTGCGTCGCTTGCCAACGGCGTGATCCAGTTGAACGAACTCTCGCACCTGGGGCCGCTCGCAGGGCGCACGTTCGCGCTGTTCTTCGCCAACATGGCCATTGCGGTGACGCTGGGCCTGCTGATGATGAACACGCTCCAGCCGGGACGACAGCTCGGAGAGGAGACGACCGCTACACTGGTCGCCGAATACAGCAGCCAGGCGCACACCCACGTCCAGACCAGCGAGACCCGGCCCCAGCTCACGCCTGCCACGGTCGTCGACATGTTCATGCCGCGCAACCTGTTCGGCGCATTCGTCGGCAACCAGCGCGATCGGCTGGGCGAGGTGTTGCCGCTGATCCTGTTCGCGATTCTCGTCGGCGCGGCCGGGCTGGGATTGCCGGAGCAGCGCAGGAAGACGCTGCAGCACGGGCTCGAGACGGCCACGGAGCTGATGACCGGGATCGTGCGCTTCGCGCTCAGGCTGGCGCCAATCGCGGTGCCGGCGATGATCTTCAGCGTGGTGGTGAAGGTCGGATTCGAGATCGTGATCGCGCTCGGATTCTTCGTGGTGGGCTGCATCGCCATGTTGATGCTGCACCTGTTCGGCACGATGTCGCTGTGGCTCAAGTTCCTCGCGAAGCGCAGCCCCGTGCAGTTCTTCCGCCAGATCAAGGACGTGCTGGTCACCGCGTTCTCGACCAGTTCCAGCAGCGCGACCCTGCCCGCGGCGCTCGCGGTCGCCCGGGACCGGCTCGGCATCTCGCCTTCGACGGCCGGCTTCGTGCTGCCGCTGGGCGCCACGATGAACATGAGCGGCACGGCGCTCTACGAAGGCTGCGTGGTGCTGTTCATCGCACAGGTGTTCGGCGTGCATCTCGACATGGCACAGCAGGTGACGCTGGTTTTCCTCTCGGTCATGAGCGCCGTCGCCGTGGCCGCGATCCCCGGCGGCTCGCTGCCGCTGATCGCCGGCCTGCTGGTGGCCTTCGGCATTCCGCCCGAGGGCATCGGCATCATTCTCGGCGTGGACCGACTGCTCGACATGAGCAGGACCATGGTCAATGTCGGCGCCGACCTCGTCACCTCGGCGATCGTCGATGAGAAGCAACGTGAGCAGTACGGCGGATAGCGGCGGCTTCGCGCGCCGCACGCTGCCGGCGCGTGCAGGCCCCGGTTCATGCTAGGTACATCCCGATAGGCATCGGGTACCCCCGAAAGTGCCTCGCGCCGTATGCTTGTGATAGTTGCGGGGCTGCCGTGGTCCCGCCGGACACCCGGGAGGCGCACATGGATTCGCTCCGGACCATCCTGACGCTGCTGGACCCCTCCGCGGACGAGCAGCCCGCGTTCGAGGCCGGCATGGTTCTGGCGAAGAGCTTCGACAGCGAGCTCGAACTGCTGCTGGCCGAGTTCCAGGACTTCCACGCCGGCTACTTCGATCCGATGACGGCAACGCTGCAGGAATTCCACGACGGCGTCATGGCGGGTCACCGTGCCCTGATCGAGCGCTGCGTGCAGGTCGCGGCGGCGGATGGAGTCAAGGCGCTGGGCGAGGCGTTGTGGGGCACGCCGTTCCACGAGGTCGTGCTGGCCCGCGTGGCTGCGACCCGGCCCGACCTGGTGGTGAAATACAGCACGTATCACAGCCGGATCGAGCGCACGCTGTTCACCGGATCTGACTGGCACCTGGTGCGTGACTGCCCGGTACCGTTGCTGCTGGTCAAGGAGCCTGGCCGGCTCGCGGGCACCCGGATACTGGCCTGCGTGGACCCGCTGCACACGCACGACAAGCCCGCCTCGCTGGATCGCCAGTTGCTGCGCCGAGGCGCCGCGCTGGCTGGAAGGCTGTGCGGCGAACTGCACGTGCTCCACGTATGCGAAATACCGCGGCCGGTGAACCTCGTCGGTGATGCCTATGTGGCGGCACTCGCGATGCCGCCGGACGAGGAGTGGCTGGGGCGCGCACGCGAGGCCTACCGGCAGCTCATGTCCGGGTACGACCTGCCCAAGGACCGTGTGCATCAGCGCGCGGGTGTTGCGGAACGCGAGATCGTTGCCGCGGCGCGCGACCTCGAGGCCGGGATCGTGCTGATGGGCGCGGTGTCGCGTCGCCGACTGGAGCGCTGGTTGGTCGGCAGTACCGCTGAATCGGCGCTCGATCGACTGCCATGCAACGTCTGGGTGGAAAAGCCGGAGCCGCGCGACGCTTAGCGCGAGCCGGGCGGCTGGCGCGCTCGTGGCCGGGTCAGTCGATGCCGATGCGCTGCAGCGCCGAGCGGCATGCGGCAAGCGCGTCGGATGCAGTCGTGTCCACCGTGACGATGCGTTCGAGTTCTGCCGCGGCGAAGTCCTCCCAGAATCCCGGCTGGCGCAGCAGGGTGGCAATTCCTGCCTCGGATGCGTCGTTTGCGGCCAGCGAGCGGCTGCTGACGCGTTCGCGGAGCACCTCTTCGGGCGCAACGCAGTGCAGGATCGCGGTTCGCGATCCGAGCCTGGCGGCGAGGTCGAGCATGCGCTCGCGTTCCTCGCGCCGGAGGAACGCCGCGTCAACGATGATGCTTTCCCCGCCGCGCAGCGCATCTTCGGCGCAGTCGTGGAGGCGATCGTAGGTGCGCCTGGTGTACTCGGGCGTATAGATGCCTCCGTCCTCGGGTGAGCGCGAGTCGTCCATGGCACCGAGCCCGGCGAGGCGCTTGCGCTCCACGTCGGAGCGCAGGTGCAGTGCATGCAGATCGGTCGCAAGCGCGCGCGACAGCCAGGTCTTGCCGGATCCGGAATAGCCGCAGGTCAGCAGCAGCGACGGGCGCTTGCGTTGCGCCCGCGCCGATGCCCAGTCGAGATAGCGCGTTGCGAGCCCGCAGTCCTCCAGGCGTGATCCCGTGCCGGGCGAATGCTGCAGCGCGCGCAGCGCCGCCACCTTGGCCCGGACCAGCGCGCGATACGCCTCGAAGCGAGGCAGCAGGCGCAGCGCCTGGAAGTCACCCGTAGTCTCCAGCCAGCCCTGGAGCAGCGCGTGGCGCAGGTCGTCCCGGCCACGCACCGACAGATCCATCGCCAGGAACGCCAGGTCGCTTGCGACGTCGACGAACCGCAGTGCAGGGTCGAATTCGATTCCGTCGAATGGCGTGAGTTCGCCGTTCCAGCGCACGACGTTGCCGCAGTGCATGTCGCCGTGGCACTCCCTGACGAAGCCCGAGTCGCGGCGTGACTGCAGCAGCTCCCGCGTGCGGCCGTGCTCGGCGACGACCCACCACTCGACCTCGTCCAGGATCCTGTCCTTTGCGGCCGCTTCGGGCAGCCGGCGTAATTCCTTGAAATTCTCGAGTGCCACACGCTGCACGGGCTCAGGCCGACCGAACGGCGTCGCTGGATCCGCTCGCGCAGCCAGTCCGTGGAATGCGGCGATGCGCGCCCCGAGCGCAGCGAGCGCATCCGCATCCACGCGGCCCACCTTGACCAGTGCATCGAGTTCCTCGTCCTGGTCGAACTGGCGCATCTTTACGGCGTACTCGACAGCAGTCCCGGCGCCATCTACCCGCGCGCTCGCCACCGGGCCCGCCACCGGCGAAACCGCGACATACATGTCGGGCGCGTAGCGGCGGTTGAGTCGGAGTTCCTCGTTGCAGCATGCGCGACGCCGCTCGAGCGTGGAGTAGTCCAGGAACGCCAGCCGGATGGGCTTCTTGACCTTGTAGGCAAATTCGCCGGTGAGGAAGACCCGGGAAATGTGTGTTTCCACCATCCGTATCGGTTCGCGGACCTCATGCTGGTACGCGGCAGCCTGGAGCAGGCTGTCAACGAGGATGTCGCCGTCGTCAGTTGCGCAGTGCGTCACGGGCAGTCGCCTGGTCCCGGGGCGGACCGTGGTCCCAATTCGCGCGATCGCGTGGGATCCGGACTTGACCCACGGGTTCCCCACAAGTGTAACCTTGTAGCCGTGGACCCGAGTCCCTGTGTGCAATACTTATGGCCCCAGGCCGGCGTGGCCACACAATGAACTTGGTTTTCCGGGAAACACAAGAAGGGCAACTATCGTGACTATTCCCGTCCAGATTACTTTCCGTCACATGGAATCCTCAGACGCCGTCGAGACCAGGGTGCGCGAACTCGCGGACCACCTCGGCGTGTTCAGCGACAAGATCGTTTCCTGTCGCGTCGTGGTCGATTCGCCGCATCGGCATCATCACCAGGGCAAGGTGTTCAACGTGAAAGTCCAGCTGACGATGCCCGGCGAGGACGTGGTCGTCGACATGGAGCGCCCGGATCGCGACGGCCACGAAGACGTATACGTGGTGATCCGCGATGCATTCGACGCGGCGAAGCGCCAGGTCCAGCAGCGGATGTCATTGCTTCGCAACGAGGTGAAGCTGCGCGAGAAACTGTCCTGAGCCCGGGCGGCGGATCGGCGCGCGAGCCCGGCCGCCGGCGGCCATGATCGAGCCGCTGCTGTTTGCGCCGGCGGCCTCGCTGGCTTTTGGCGAGCGCGTGGCGGCGTCGCTCGGCATCGCGATTTCCCCCATGGAGGAACGCGAGTTCGAGGGCGGCGAGCACAAGACACGTCCGCTCGTCAGCGTTCGTGGCAGGCAGGTGTTCGTGCTGCAGTCGCTGAGCGGCGACGCGCAGGGCAGTGCCAACGACCGGCTCTGCCGCCTGCTGTTCTTCATCGCAGGCCTCAAGGACAGCGGCGCGGCGAGCGTTACTGCGTGCGTCCCGTATCTCGCCTACGCGCGCAAGGACCGGCGCACCAAGGACCGCGACCCGGTGACGCTGCGCTACGTCGCGCAGTTGATTGAGGCCGTGGGCACGGACCACGTCATAGGCCTCGATGCGCACAACCTTGCGGCCTTCGAGAGCGCGTTCCGCTGCCCGGTGGACCACCTGGAGGCGGCGCCGCTGCTCGCGACGCACCTCGCCTCGCAGGCGCATGCCGCGCCGGTGTGCATCGTGTCGCCGGACATCGGGGGCGCAAAACGCGCGCAGCGGGTGCAGGAAATCCTCGAATCACGCACCGGTCGCGAGGTCGGCTTCGCCATCATCGAGAAGCGACGCAGCAGCGGCGTGGTCAGCGGTGGCGAGCAGGTGATCGGGCCCGTGACTGCAGCGCACGCCGTGATCGTCGACGACCTGATCAGTGCCGGCACCACGCTGATGCGGGGCGTCCGGGCCTGTCGCAGTGCAGGTGCGCTCAGCGTATCGGCGTTTGCGACCCACGGGGTCTTCATGCCCGACGCAGTCCAGCTGCTGGGCCCCGACGGTCCCGACGAATTGATCGTCACGGACTCGATCCTGCCGACCCGTATCGGAGACGACACCCGGGCGCCGATCGTGCTTGCGGCGTCCGCGCTCTACGCCGAGGCGATACGGCGGATCTGCAGCGGCGAATCCGTGGTTGCGCTGCGCGAGCTTCAGCCGAAGCGACGCTGACCCGACGCCCGGCGCGCCGATTCCAGCGCGGAGTCGAGGTAACCCGCAGCGCGCGAGCGCCATTCCTGCGGCGAGCCGCCATCGGGTTCCGCCGACCTCCAGGCATAGAGTTTCGCGCGGTGTGCCGCGCGATGACTTCGGTAGAAGTCCAGCAGTGCGGCAGTTGCCTGGTCTTGAAGCCTCGCCAGGCAGGCCCCCAGCAACCACGTGCCCGTCGCCGCGTGACCGGTGCGAGCGCACTCGATTTCGAGCACACAGAGCTCCTCGGCGCGGTCCATGGTGCGGAGGTCTCGATCGAACTCGAGGCAGTCGATGACGGCCGGCGGGTCCGACACGAGAATGTGCTCGGGCCTGAGGTCTCCGTGACCCTCGACGATGCAGCCAGCAGCGACCCGCGCTTCCAGCACGGGTTCGAAGGCTGCAAGCGCCAGGCGCTGCAATCGCGCCAGAAGAGCAGCGCGCGGCGCGTCCAGGGTCCCGATCACGCGCGCATTGTCGGCGGCCTGCGCGGCAATTCGCGGTCCGATTTCGCCTGCCCGGGAAATGGCGGGTGGGGCCGACGCATAGAAGGCTGCAAGCATGTCGGCAACTTGCTCCAGCATCGGCGCCGATACGTCGCCTCGCTCGAGGGCCGCGTCCAGGAACCACTTCCGGTCCAGACGCCGCATTTCGACCAGCCAGTCGACGATCTCCCCGGCGCCGCCCGGCACGATGCGACCGTCTGCGCGTCGCACCAGCGGCAGCGTGCGCAGGTACACGTCGGGGGCGAGCCGCCGGTTCAGCCGCACGTCTTCCTCGGAATCCGCGCGCCGCAGGTCGATGCTGCGGTAGTCCATGGTTCCCCTGTGTACGGGCTTGCGAAGTTTCAGCGCCCGGTCACCGATGAGGAAGATCCACGCGAAGTGCGTTTCGATCGCTTCGTCTCCGGGGCCGCAGAGTTCGCGGAGCTGTGCCACCTTCTCCGCAAGGGCCGCGGGACTGTCGGACGGTCGCTCGATCGAGGATGTGTGGGCTGCGCTGCACATTGGCGTAACGCATCGTTCGGGACCAGCATAGCACTTAGGTACTTGCGCGAATGGCAGCCTGGCGGACGCGGCGAGACATTCGGATCTGGTCACCGGAGCAGGTGTTTGACGCGCGTTTTCCAGGATCGCGTGGACGCAGGCCGCGCTTTCGCGCGGGCGCTCGTCTCGTTCAATGCCGCAAGCGACGCGATCATCCTCGGCTTGCCCCGCGGCGGGGTGCCCGTTGCCAGCGAAGTCGCCCATGCGCTCGGGCTTCCGCTCGACGTACTGGTGGTCCGCAAGCTCGGCTTGCCATGGCAGCCGGAACTCGCGATGGGTGCGATCGCGAGCGGCGGTGCGATAGTGATGAACGAAGACGTCCTGAGGCACGCTGCGGGGCGTCGGGATCTCGTCGAGCAGGTCAAGCGCCGGGAACTCGCTGAGCTTGAACGTCGCGAGCGGGAGTTTCGTGGCACGCGACCGCCGCTTGCCGTGACCGGCCGCACCGCGATCGTCGTGGACGATGGACTGGCGACGGGCGCGACGATGGAGGCCGCGGTGCGTGCGCTCAAGGCGCTGGGTGCCGCGCGCGTGGTGGCGGCGGTGCCGGTGGCATCGGCGGAGGCGTGCCAGAGGATCGCCGCGCTTGCAGACGAGATCGTCTGCCTCGAGACCCCGCGATACTTCAGCGCAGTGGGCCAGTGGTACAGCGACTTCGAGCAGACGTCCGATTCCGAGGTCAGCCGGTTGCTCGCCGCCGCGGGGCAGGGCGCAGACGAACAGGAGTGATGGCATCGCGTGCTACGCTCGAACGCTCAATCTGGCGCGAGGAGAGAGTCATGGGCGATCTCGGACCCGAGGTGATCAAGGTCGACGAATTCGGCGGCACCGAGGAAGCGCTCGGTCTCGACCCTGCGCGGCTGGTGGCGGGGAGCGCAATGCCCGACCAGCATGTCCGCAACCTGTACACCGACGACACCGGAAGGTTCTTCGGCGGGATCTGGCGCAGCAGCAAGGGTGCCTGGAATGTCTCGTACACTGAGAACGAGTTGTGCGTTCTGACGGAGGGCAGGGTGCGCATTTCCGACGACAGCGGCCGCTCGTGGACGTTCGGTCCCGGTGACTGCTTCGTGATGCCAGCAGGGTTCCGCGGCGTCTGGGAAGTGCTGGAACCCGCACGCAAGTTCTACGCGATCTACGAGCCACCGGCTGCCGGTTGAGGCCCACCGCCGGAGGCTCTGCGACAGGCTCGTGGCCGAAAAATCGGTGCCTGGCACCGATTTCGGGCTGGCCCGGTTTCGGCTTTGACCCTAGCGCCGGTCATTCCGGTGCGGCCAGTCCTGGGCCCTGCGCTGTTTCGGTGCGCCGTATTACCGGAAACACGCCTTTTTCCGGCGATTTCGGCTTGGCACGAATCCTGCTAACAACACCCGGGATACGGCGAATCGGCATGCTGATGCTTTCGGTCGCTTTTCTGCTACTATTTCGCCGCTGTAAGAAAATCACTTGTTGTTTTGGCGCAACGTTGGGGTGCAACATGAAATTGACCAAGGGTTTCGCAGCGCTTGCGCTGCTTGCGGCAGGGACTACGGCGAACGCAGCGGAGTTATCCGCCACGATCACCGGGACGACCGACTATGACTTCCGCGGCGTGACGCAGACCGCCCAGGATCCCGCGATCCAGGGCAGCGTCGACTTCGCTGCCGACAATGGACTTTATGCCGGCGTCTGGGCCAGCAACATCGACTGGGGCAACGGCGACCCCAACGTCGAGATCGACTACTACGGCGGCTGGGCTGGTGGCGAGGACATCACCTGGGATCTCGGAGTCGCGTACTACACGTACCTGGGCGCCAGCAGTTCCAATTACGCGGAATACTATGCAGGGCTGGGCTGGAGCTATTTCGAGACCAAGGTCTGGTATGCGCCCGGCTACGCGGGTCTCTCCGGCAAGAACGAGCGTTATTTCGAGGGCAACGTCAGTTACCCGCTTCCGGCCAACTTCGGCCTGACGGCCCACATCGGTTACAGCGAATGGCAGCGCCATCAAGGAATCGTTCGGCCAGAGCAGTTACATGGACTGGTCGGCCGGTGTCACCTACAGCTGGAAGCACATCGACATGTCACTGCTGTGGGTGGACGGCAGCGACCTGAAGACCCTGGACCATGGCACATACGATCCGTCACCGGAAAGTGCACGATGTCTTCAGCAGCGAAGCCCGTGCGATCTTCGCGATTTCGACCACGTTCCCGTGGAAGGACGAATAAGAGTCCAACGGACCTGAAGTCCTGAAGCATCAAAGCCCGGTCTCCGCGAGGAGGCCGGGCTTTTCTTTCGGACGACGCGTTGATGAACCGAAGGCCGGCCGCCGGTCAGCCGCCTGTCCCGGTCAGGGTGCTTCCCTTATCGCCTCGCCGAGCTTGCCGATCAGTTCGTCCACATGCTGCCGCTCGATCACCAGCGGCGGCGAGAGCGCGATGATGTCGCCGGTGACGCGCGCCAGCAGGCCTTTCTCGAAGGCACGCACGAACACGTCGAAGCCGCGCGCGCCCGGCTTGCCGGGGATGGGCTCGAGTTCAACCGCACCGATCAGGCCGAGATTGCGCAGGTCGATCACGTGGGGCGAGCCCTTCAGCGAATGCACGGCATCGGCCCAGTAGTCGGCGATTTCCGCGGCCCGGGTAAGCAGGCCCTCCTTGCGGTACACCTGCTGAGTTGCAAGGCCCGCGGCGCAGGCAATCGGGTGCGCGGAGTAGGTGTAGCCGTGGAACAGGTCGATCGCGCTGTCCGGCCCGTGCATGAACGCCTCGTAGATCTCCGCGCGCACCGCGACCGCACCCATCGGGACCGTGCCATTCGTAAGGCCCTTGGCCATCGTGATCATGTCGGGCATGACGCCGAAATACTCCGTGGCAAACGGCGTACCCAGGCGCCCGAAGCCGGTGATCACCTCGTCGAATATCAGCAGGATGCCGTGCTTCGTGCAGATCTCGCGCAACCGCTGCAGGTAGCCTTTCGGCGGAACCAGCACGCCGGTCGAGCCCGCGACCGGCTCGACGATCACCGCGGCAATGTTGCTCGCGTCGTGCAGTGCCACGATGCGCTCGAGTTCGTCGGCAAGGTGCGCGCCGTGGGTGGGCTCACCGCGCGTATAGGCGTTCTTCGCGAGGTCGTGGGTGTGCGGCAGGTGATCCACGCCGGGCAGTTGTGCACCGAAGAACTTGCGGTTGTTGACCATGCCGCCGACCGAGATGCCGCCGAACCCGACGCCGTGATAGCCGCGCTCGCGGCCGATCAGCCTGGTTCGCGTGCCCTCGCCACGGACCCGGTGGTACGCGAGCGCGATCTTGAGCGCAGTGTCCACCGACTCGGAGCCCGAATTGGTGAAGAACACGTGATCGAAGCCGTCCGGCAGCCAGCGCACGACCTCGTTCGCGAGTTCGAAGGCGCCCGGGTGACCCATCTGGAACACCGGTGCGAAGTCCATCTCGGCAACCTGCCGGCTGACTGCTTCGGTGATCTCGCGGCGGCAGTGCCCGGCGTTGACGCACCACAGTCCCGCGGCTCCGTCGAGAACCCGTCGCCCTTCGGGCGTCCAGTAGTACATGCCCGCAGCCTTTGCGAGCATCCGCGGCTTATCCTTGAACTGTCGATTCGCCGTAAACGGCATCCAGAAGGCTTCGAGGTCGGCACGGTCGAGGCTGCGAATGGGGGACATGTGGCCGTCCGGATTGCGGGCTAACGCAGCATGATAGGAAAAATTGACACGGCCCTCAAATCACACTGAAACTCCCGGTAACCAGGTGCTGGCCGCGCAGGATTCTGGAAGCCGTGGCAGGTGCTGCCATCGACGCGGAGTGCCCGGCGCCTGTGCAAGCGGTAGTCTCTCGAGCGTGATTCCGCAACCAAGGCACCGAGACCTGCGAGATCGCCCCTGCGGGTACGATGCCGACTTCCCGAGGCACTGGTCATCGTGAATACCTCCCTGGACTGGCACGAACGCGCGCGGGCACTGTCCCCCGAGGGTCGCGCATTCATCGATGGAAACTACGTCGGCGCCGTTTCCGGTGCGACCTTCGACTGCGTGAGCCCGATCGACGGGCGGGTGATCGCGCAGGTCGCTTCCACCGACGCGGCCGACGTCGACCTGGCGGTGACGGCGGCGAGACGCGCCTTCGAGCGGGGCTCCTGGTCGCGGCAGCCGCCGCGCGAGCGCAAGCGAGTCCTGCTGCGATTCGCCGAGCTGCTGCTCGAGCATCGGGACGAACTTGCGTTGCTCGAGACACTCGACATGGGCAAGCCGATTTCCGACAGCCTGGCGGTGGACATTCCGTCGAGTGCGCGCTGCATCGCCTGGTATGCCGAGGCGATAGACAAGATATACGACCAGGTCGCGCCGACCGGACACGAGGCGCTGGCATTGATCACGCGCGAGCCGATCGGCGTCGTGGCGGCGATCGTGCCATGGAACTTTCCACTGATCATGGCCGCATGGAAAATCGGGCCCGCACTCGCGGCGGGTAACTCATTCATCCTCAAACCGTCCGAGAAGTCGCCACTCACTGCCGTCCGCGTGGCCGAGCTCGCCTCGCAGTCGGGAATTCCCGACGGGGTGTTCAACGTGCTGCCCGGCTTCGGTCATACGGCAGGACAGGCACTCGCACTGCACATGGACGTGGATTGCATCGCATTCACCGGCTCGACGCGCACCGGCAAGCTGATGCTGGAGTACTCGGGCAGGTCGAACATGAAGCGGGTGTGGCTCGAGTGCGGCGGCAAGTCACCGAACATCATCCTGGCCGACTGCGCGGACCTCGATCGCGCTGCGGCGGCCGCCGCATCGGCGATATTCTTCAACCAGGGCGAGATGTGCTCGGCGGGCTCGCGGCTGATCGTAGAGGCGCCGGTGCGTGACGAGGTGCTGGAAAAGGTGGTTGCGGCGGCGCGCAGCCTGCTGCCGGGTGATCCGCTCGATCCGGCCACGCGACTCGGCGCGATAGTCGATGCCGTGCAACTGGACGCCGTGATGGGCTACATCGATTCGGGCAAAGACGAGGGCGCGCAGCTGCTTACGGGCGGAAACCGCGCGCGCCGCGACAGTGGGGGATGCTACGTCGAGCCGACGGTGTTCTCGGGGGTGGCCCCGGGAATGAAGATCGCCCGCGAGGAGATCTTCGGGCCGGTGCTGGCCGCGATCTCGGTCGACGACGCTGACGAAGCCGTCAGGGTTGGCAATTCGGTGATCTACGGTCTCGCGGCCGCGGTGTGGACGCGCGACCTGACACGTGCGCACCGCATGGCCCGGGCGCTGCGCTCGGGCATGGTCTATGTCAACTGCTACGACGCCGACGACATCACCGTGCCATTTGGCGGTTTCAAGCAGTCCGGGACCGGGCGCGACAAGTCGCTGCATGCGTTCGACAAGTACACCGAGCTCAAGACGACCTGGATCGACCTCTCGTGAGCGCGTACCGCAACGTCACTTTCGAGGAGCTCGAGCCCGGTGCAACCGCGAGCGCGCAGCGCGCGCTGACCCAGGCCGAGGTCGAGGCGCTGGTGCTGGTCACCGGCGAAATCGTGCCATTTCACCTCGAGGACGAGATGGCGACCAGCGATGGCGGGCTTTGCGTGGACGCGGTTGGCGCGGGCGCAGTGATTTCAGGCCTGCTCGAGCGCCGGCTGCCGGGTCCCGGCACTCGCATCGTCTCGCAGCAGCTCGAATTCCAGGGCCGTATCTGGGTAGGGGAGCTACTCACTGCCAGGGTGACGGTGCGCGAGAAGCATCCGGATACCGGGCTCGTGACACTGGAAGCGGAGGCCACCGCAGCCGACCGCCGCGTGCTGTGGGGCACGGTGGTGGTCGAGGCGCCCAGGCGACGGCTCGCATATTCCGACATCGCCACGCCGGAGATAGTGCTCAGGCGCAACGACGTCTTTGCACACCTCCTGAAGCGCTGCCAGCCGCTGGATCCCGTGAGCTGCGCGGTCGTGCACCCCTGCGACACCGATTCGTTCATGGGGGCCATCGAGGCGGCGCGCCGTCGACTCATCGTTCCGGTGCTCGTCGGGCCCCTGGCGAAAATCCGCGCCGTCGCGGCGACCAATGACGTGGACCTGTCCGGCATTCGCATCGTCGGCACCGAGCACAGCCACGCGTCCGCTGCCGCGGCAGTGGCGCTCGCGCGCAACGGTGAAGTCGAGACGCTGATGAAGGGAAGCCTGCACACGGAAGAAATCATGGGGGCGGTGCTTTCGTCGCAGACCGGGATCCGGACCGAGCGGCGGGTCAGTCACGTGTTCGTGATGGACGTGCCTGCCTACGAGCGAATGTTGTTCGTCACGGACGCTGGAATCAACATCGAGCCGACGCTGGCGGTGAAGGCCGACATCGTCAGGAACGCGATCGACCTCGCGCACGCGCTCGGCCTTGCCGAGCCCAGGGTGGCGATACTCTCGGCCATCGAGACCGTGAACCCCGACATCCGCTCGACGGTCGAGGCCGCTGCATTGTGCAAGATGGCCGACCGGGGGCAGATCGTCGGGGCGGTGCTCGATGGACCGCTGGCCTTCGACAATGCGGTCAGTGCGCGTGCGGCACGCACCAAGAGGATCCGCTCGCCGGTGGCGGGGCGCGCGGACATCCTGATGGTCCCGAACCTCGAGGCGGGCAACATGCTCGCGAAGCAGCTGCAGTACTTTGCCGGCGCCGACAGCGCGGGCATCGTGGTCGGCGCGCGCGTGCCGGTCGTGCTGACCAGTCGTGCCGACAACGTTCGAATGCGGATTGGATCTGCGGCAGTCGCCAAGTTGCTGGTGCACGCGAAGCGCGTGGCCGCCACCGGGCCGGTGGCCGTGTGACGCATCCGGGCGATGTGCTGCTGGTCCTGAACTCGGGATCTGCCAGCATCAAATTCTGCACTTTCCAGCGCGCCGGGGCATCGCTCGATCGCGGCCTGCGCGGGCAGGTGTCCGCCGTGGACGAGTCAACGCGACTTGTCGCAACGCGCGGCCCGGTCGTGGTCGCGGATCGTGTCATCGCAGACGGGCCGCTGCATCATGCGGATGCAGTGGCATCGCTGCTCGAATTCCTCCGCCGGGAATTGGCCGGCGCGGCCATCGCGGGCGTCGGGCACCGGGTCGTGCACGGCGGCACAGAGTTCATGGAGCCGACGGTCGTGGACTCGTCCACGCTTGCGAAGCTCGACCGCTACGTGCCGCTTGCGCCGCTGCACCAGCCGCACAATCTCGATGCCATCCGGCAGGCCGCGGCCGTGCTTCCAGGCGTTCCGCAGGTGGCCTGCTTCGACACCTCGTTTCACCGCAGCGTCCCCGAGGTCGCGCAGCTCTTCGCCCTGCCACCGCGCTTCGCCGACGCGGGCGTGCGCCGCTACGGCTTTCACGGGCTGTCCTACGAGTACGTCGCATCGGTGCTGCCGCGGCTCGATCCGCGCGCCGCAGCGGGCCGGACGGTCGTGTTCCACCTCGGCAGTGGCGCCAGCATGTGTGCGATGCGCGATTGCCGAAGCGTCGCTACGACGATGGGCTTCACTGCCGTCGATGGGCTGCCGATGGGCACGCGTAGCGGGTCGCTGGATCCGGGCGTCGTGCTGTTCCTGCAGGATGAGCTCGGGTACGGGACGCGCGACGTCGCGCGATTGCTCTACCAGGAATCCGGGCTGCTCGGGATGTCCGGAATCTCGGGCGACATGCGAGTGCTGCTCGCGAGCGACGAAGCGTCGGCCCGGCTGGCGATAGACGTGTTCGTCTATCGCGCGGGCCGCGAACTCGGCTCGCTGGCCGCTTCGCTGGGTGGGCTCGACGCCGTGGTCTTCACGGCCGGGGTCGGCGAGAACCAGCCGGAGGTCAGGGCCAGGATATGCCGCGACGCCGGTTGGCTCGGGGTCGAGCTCGACGAGGACGCCAACCGCGCCCAGTGTCGGCTGATCAGCACGTCGACGTCGGCCGTGGCTGCCTACGTCATCCCGACTGACGAGGAGCTGATGATCGGGTGGCACCTGGAGCGCCTGCTCGGGCGTCCCGCCGTCACGAGGAACTGAAACGCTCGAAGGCCCGGTTTCGCTACAATCCGGTATCAGCCCCGTGCCTGGAACGTCCATGAAGACAAGCTTTGCCGCGACGCAGTTCGCCTGTTCGACCGACGCGGCCGCCAATCTCGATACTGCCGAGCGCGTGGTGCGCAGCGCCGCCGGTCAGGGAGCGCAGGTGGTGCTGCTGCAGGAGCTGTTCGAGACGCCGTACTTCTGCAAGGATCACCTCGCCAGTCACTTCGACCTGGCGCGGCCGATCGCCGGGAGCCCCGTCGTGGCGCGCTTCCAGGCGCTCGCGCGCGAACTCGAAGTCGTGCTGCCCTTGAGCGTGTTCGAGCGCGCCAACAACGCCTATTTCAATTCGCTGGCGATGATCGACGCCGATGGCAGCGTGCTCGGCGTGTACCGCAAGTCGCACATCCCGGAAAGCCCGGGCTACCACGAGAAATTCTATTTCTCTCCGGGCGACACGGGATTCCGCGTCTGGAACACCCGCTACGGCGCACTCGGCGTCGGCATCTGCTGGGACCAGTGGTTCCCGGAGGCGGCCCGCTGCATGGCCTTGATGGGCGCGGACGTGCTGCTCTATCCAACCGCGATCGGATCCGAGCCCCAGGACGCCGGCATCGATTCGCGCGACCACTGGCAGCGTTGCATGCAGGGCCACGCGGCCGCCAATGTCATGCCGCTGGTTGCATCCAACCGCGTCGGCGTCGAGCGCGGCGAAAACCACCAGCTGACCTTCTACGGGTCTTCGTTCATCGCCGGGAGTACGGGCGAGAAGCTCGTCGAGGCGGATCGCTCGTCGGAGGCGGTAATCACTGCAACGCTGGACCTCGAGGCTGCGCGCGCGCAGCGCCATGCCTGGGGCGTGTTTCGCGACCGGCGCCCGGAGCTGTATGGTCCGATCATGACGCTGGACGGCGACGCGACGCTCTAGATGGCGCCAGGCAGCATTTCCCGGCCGGGAAAGACGACTGGATCCAGTCTGGCCGTGCTTACGGCGCCGGCGCTGCAGGGCCGCGTCGCCTGCGTGGACCTCGAGACCACGGGCGGTACCGCTGCCCAGCACCGGGTCACCGAAGTCGGCATCGTGCTGCTCGAGGACGGCGTGGTGGTGGACGAGTGGAGCAGCCTGGTCAATCCGTGCCAGCGGATCCCACCTGCCATCCAGGCATTCACCGGCATCACCAACGAGATGGTCGCCGATGCGCCGACCTTCGATGAGCTGCGCGCCGACGTGCGGTCGCGCCTCGAAGGGCGGTTGTTCGTCGCGCACAATGCTCGCTTCGACTACGGCTTCCTGCGCAGCGAGTTCCGGCGCCTGGGCGAGAAGTTCTCGGCGCCGGTCCTCTGCACGGTGCGGCTGTCGAGGGCCTTGTTCGCCGAGCACAGGCGTCACAACCTCGACACGCTGATCGATCGGTGGGGTCTCGAATGCGGGCAACGGCATCGCGCGCTCGGCGATGCGGCCGTGCTTCCGGCGCTGCTTGCGGCGTTCGAGGGTGTCGTCGGTGCCGAGCAGTTGCAGCAGGCGATCGAGGCGACCCGCTTCGAGTCGCGCCTTCCGTCACACCTGCCGGCCGACCTCGCCGACGACCTTCCGGAAGGACCGGGTGTGTACCTGTTTCGCGGTGAGGGCGGTGTGCTGCTCTACGTCGGCAAGAGCCGCGGCATTCGCAGCCGAGTACTCGCCCACTTCGCGGCCAGCCATCGCTCGAGCAAGGAAGCGAAGCTCGCGCAACAGGTACGGGACGTCGAGTGGATCGAGACGGGCGGCGAACTCGGCGCGCTGCTCGCCGAGTCACGTCTGGTCAAGGAGCTTGCGCCCGCCGCCAACCGCCGCCTGCGCAAGCCGAAGGGCGTGCATTGCGTGCGTCTGCGGGAATCGGCAGGCCGGTTGAAGCCGTGCGTGGAGCCATTCGGTCTCGATGACCTCAAGTCGGGCGCCGACAGCTACGGGCCGTTCCGGACCGAGCGCGACGCATTGCGCGCGCTCGAGGGCAAGGCGCGGGAGGCCGGCTTGTGCCTCAAGTTCATGGGGCTCGAGTCGGGGCCGGGTTCGTGCTTCGCCCTGCAGCTCGGACGCTGCCGTGGTGCGTGCATTGGCAGCGAGGCGCCTGCGCTGCACGACGCGCGCCTGCGTCTTGCGCTCGCGTCGCTGCGCATACGCCCGTGGCCGTTCCCGGGTCCGGTCGGAATTCGCGAGCCCGCGCCAGTCGGCCCAGGCACGCTGTTGCACATAGTGGACTGCTGGCAACACATCGGCACGGCGCGCGACGACGCAGACGTGGCCGAACTGGTGAAAACCTCGTCGCGTGGCGGCATTCGACCCGGACGCCTACCGCATCGTTTCGCGTTGCCTCGATGGTATTTCCCCCAGGGACCTCGTGATGCTCGCAACGACGGGGCGCTGAACGATGCCGGTCGAACCAGGCGACGGCGGCAGCGAGTTCTTCGCAGCCTGTCCGCGCGGCGTGGCAGACGTGCTGGCGTCGGAGCTGCGCGGACTGGGCGTCGCGGTGACGCGCGAGCATCCGGCAGGCGTCAGCTTCGTCGGGCCGCTCGGGCATGCCTACCTGGCCTGCCTGCAATCACGCACGGCGAGTCGTGTGCTGCAGACCATTGCCACGGTTCCGCTCGACACCGTCGAGGCGATGTACGAGGCGCTGAAGGAGATACCCTGGGAGGAGCACCTCGCGCCGCAGGGATCCCTTGCGATCCACGTGGTGGGCGAGAGCCCGGAATGGCTGCGCCACAGCCAGTTCGCGGCGCAGAAGGCCAAGGACGCGATCGTCGACCGGTTCCGGGCGCGCACCGGCGAGCGGCCGTCCGTGGAACTGGCGTCGCCCGACCTGCGCATCAGCCTGAGGCTGGCACGCACGCATGCGACCGTAGGCATCGACTTGAGCGGCGATCCGCTGCACCGGCGCGGCTATCGCGTCTCCGGCGTCGAGGCACCGCTGAAGGAGACGCTTGCGGCAGCATTGCTGCTGCGCTGCGGCTGGCCGGAGATCGCGGGGCAGGGCGGCGGGTTCGCGGACCCGATGTGCGGATCTGGCACCTTCGTGATCGAGGCCGCGATGATCGCCGCGGATATCGCGCCGGGCCTGCTGCGGCGCCGCTTTGGGTTCGAACGCTGGTTGCAGCACGACGCGGCCGCCTGGACTTTGCTGCGCGAGGCCGCGTTCGAGCGGCGAAACCTGCCGGCGCTCGGTCGCGGCCGTTTCCGCGGCTACGACCGGGACCAGTCCGCCGTCCGCGCTTCGATCGCGAATGCCAATCGCGCGGGCCTCGGCGACTACCTGTCGTTCGAGCGGCGCGACATCACGAAGCTTCCCCAGGCACAGGAGCCGTCCGGCCTCGTGCTGGTGAATCCCCCCTACGGCGCGCGGCTCGATGACGAGGAAACGCTTGCGGGGACATACGCCGACCTGGGGCTCGCGCTGATCGAGCGCTTCCCGGGGTGGGAAGCAGGCGTCTTCACGGGCAACCCGCCGCTCGGCCGGGCGCTGCGCCTGCGTGCCTACCGCGCGCACACATTCTTCAATGGACCGATCGAGTGCCGGCTGCTGCGTTTCGAACTGAAGCCGGAGACGGTCGAACCGGATGCCGAGACCGCGCGTCGAGACCGCCTCGAGGCGGCCAGGTCCCGGTCCGGGGCCGATATGTTCGCCAACCGGTTGCGCAAGAACATCACGCGCCTGAAGTCCTGGGCCAGGCGCGAGGACGTGGCCTGTTACCGCGTGTACGACGCGGACATGCCGGAGTATTCGTTCGCCATCGACATCTACGGCAACGACGAACGCTGGGCCTGCGTGCAGGAGTACGCCGCGCCGCCGACGGTCTCGCGCGATGCCGCCCGCGGCCGCCGCGACGAGGTTCTCTCGGTGCTGCCGGAGGTGCTCGAACTGCCGCAGGAACGGATCGCACTGCGCGTGCGGCGACGCCAGCGGCACGGCGAGCAGTACGAGAAGGTGGACAGCGAGCAGGTCTTCCACGCCGTCCGCGAGGGACGTTTCCGGTTCCTGGTCAATTTCGACGATTACCTGGACACGGGGCTGTTTCTCGACCACCGGATGACGCGGCGACGAATCGGGGAACTGGCCGCGGGGAGGCGGTTCCTGAACCTGTTCGCCTATACCGGCACTGCGACCGTGCATGCGGTCGGCGGTGGCGCTATCGCCTCGACGACCGTCGACATGTCGCGAACCTATCTCGACTGGGCAAGGCGCAACCTCGCGCTGAACGAACTCGCCGGGCCGAATCATGCGTTCGTCCAGGCGGACTGCCTGGCGTGGCTCGACGAGCAGGCGCAGCCGGGCAGGCAGCGCTACGGCCTCGTGTTCGTCGACCCGCCGACGCTGTCTCGGTCGAAGCGAATGGAGACCGAGTTCGACGTGCAGCGCGACCACGTGCCGCTGCTGAAGCGGGTCGGTGCGCTGCTCGAGCCCGGCGGCCTGATCCTGTTCTCGAACAATTACCAGAGATTCCGTCTCGACACCGCGGCGCTGGCTGAATTCGAGATCGAGGACCTGACGCGTGCAACGATCCCGGAGGATTTCCGGCGCAGCCCGAAGATCCACGTGGCGTATCTTCTGAAGCACAAGGAGTGAGCGGAGCCGTGGACATCTTCAAGACCTTCACTCTCGAGAGCGCGCACCGGCTGCCAAACGTGCCGGCAGGGCACAAGTGTGCCCGTGTGCACGGGCATTCGTTTCGCGTAGAGATCCACGTGAGCGGCCCGGTCGATGACCGGCTCGGCTGGGTGATGGACTTCGCCGACGTCAAGTCCGCGTTCGATCCGCTGTTCCAGCGGCTCGATCACCGCTACCTGAACGACGTGCCCGGGCTCGACAACCCCACCAGCGAGAACCTCGCGCGCTGGATCTGGGGCGAACTGCAGCCGGGGTTGCCGCAACTTTCGCGCGTAGTAGTGCACGAGACCTGCACCAGCGGAGCGAGCTACGGCGGAGATGACCTGTGATCGACGATTCGCCAACCGCCGGCCGCGCCAGTCGTCAATCGCGCTTTTTTCCTACAGCAGGTCCTTAAGCCGGAACCACAGCATCGCGAGTACCAGCGCCGGCGTGCGCAGCGCCGGCCCGCCCGGGAAATCGCGGTGCTGGAGCTTGGTGAACATGTCGAAGCGCTCGGCCTGGCCGGCGATCGCCTCCGCGACCAGTTGGCCCGCCATGCCGGTGAGCGCGATGCCGTGGCCCGAGAATCCCTGCAGGTAATAGACGTTCGGCGCGAGCCGTCCGAAGTCCGGCGCGCGGTTCATCGTGATGTCGACGTAGCCGCCCCACGAGTAGGCGACGCCGACGTCGGCAAGCTGCGGGAATACGGACAGCATCCGCGCCCGGGTGGCGCGCTGCGTGTAGGCGCGCTGAAGGCCGGAATAGCTCGACTCGCCCGCCGAACAGCAGTCGGTGATCCGCGGAACGGCGGAAGTAGTCCAGCACCCAGTTGATGTCGGTGACGGCCACGTTGTCGCGCATCAGCGCCTTCATGCGCGCCTCGCCGAGTGGCTCGGTCGCGACGATATAGGTGCCGACGGGCATGATCCTGGCCCGCAGCTTCGCCGAAACCTTTTCGTCGACGTAGGCGTTGCAGCACAGCGCGACGTGCTTCGCCCGCACCGACCCGCCAGCCGTCGTCAAGGTGACGGTGTCACCGTGATCGATCCGAATGACCTGGCTGCCGTCGAATATCCGGGCGCCGGCGTTTTCTGCCGCACGGGCGAGGCCCAGCGTGTAGTTGAGCGGGTGCAGATGCCCACTGCGCGAGTCGTGCAGGCCGCCGATGTAGCGCTTTGTTGCCAGCAGCTCCCTGATATCGCGCTGGTCGAGCCAAACGAGTGAGTCGTAGCCGTAGTCCCGCTCCAGTTCCTCGCGCCAGGCCTTGAGTTCGGTCTCGTGGCGCGGCTTTATCGCGGCGTGGACCTGGCCGAGATTAAGGTCGCAGTCGATTGCGTGCCGGGCAACGCGCTGCTTCAGGACGTCGAGCGCCTCCACCGAGACGTCGAACATGCGCCGCGCGGTCTCGTGCCCGACCGTGGCGATGAGCTTCTCCTGGCCTGAGGCGTACCCGAACAGCGCTTGCCCGCCGCTGCGGCCCGAAGCCCCCCAGCCGACTCGCTTGCCCTCCAGCAGCACCACACTGTAGCCACGCTCCGCGAGGTTCAGCGCTGTGGAGCAGCCGGCGATGCCGCCGCCCACCACGCAGACGTCCGCCATCACGTCGCCGCGCAGCGGCTCACGCAGCGGGGCAGGGTTGGCCGACGCGGCGTAGTACGAGCGAACGTGTTGCATGGCTCAGCTCGTCGTCAGGTACCAGGAATACTCGAGCGGCGAAACATAGGATCGGAAATCCTGCAACTCGCCGCGCCGTGTCCGTGCGTAAAGGCCGGCGAGTTTATCTCCCAGGTATTCACGGACGAATGAACTGCGCTCGAACGCCGCGAGTGCCTCGGGCCAGCTGAGCGGTATCGTCGGCGTGGCGTCGCGATAAGCGTTGCCGGAAACGACCGGGCCCGGGTCGAGCTTCTTCTCCAGTCCCAGGTGTATCCCGGCCAGCACCATCGCCGCCAGCAGGTATGGATTCGCGTCTGCGCCGGCGACGCGGTGCTCGACGCGGCGGCTCGCGGGCGGGCCGTGTGGCACGCGGAAAGCGACACCACGGTTGTTGACCGACCAGCTCGGGTTCAGCGGCACGTAGGCCTCGGACTGGAACCGGCGGTAGGAGTTCGCAGTCGGCGCGCAGACCGCCATCGTGTCGTTGATGGTCGCCGCGAGCCCGCCGATGGCATGCGCCAGCGCCGGGCTGCCGGCCGGGTCGTCGTCGGCAAAGATGTTCCGGCCGCCGGCATCCAGCAGGCTCACGTGCAGGTGCGCGCCGCTGCCCGCATGGTCGCGGTAGGGCTTGGGCATGAACGTCGCTTCCATGCCGTGCTGCAGCGCGACGCCCTTGACCAGGCGCTTCAGGCGAATCGCGTGGTCGCAGGCGAGCAGCACGTCATCCACGTGATGCAGGTTGACCTCGAACTGGCCCGGCCCGTATTCGGCCAGCACGGTGCCGGTGGGGAGTTCCTGCACCCTTGCAGCCGCGTCGATCGCAGACAGCACCGCGGAATACTGGTCGAGTTCGGCCATCGAGTTGATCTGGGTGTTGTGCTCGCGCCGACCGGTCAGCGGCTGGCGCGGCGGCTGGGCGCGGCCGTCCGGGGTGCGCTCGCGATCCACGAAATAGAACTCGAGCTCGACCGCGACGACAGGACGAAGTCCCTGCTCGTGGAATCGCGCCGCAACCCTCGCGAGCGCGTGGCGCGGGTCGCCATAGAACGGGGTTCGATCATGCTCGTACATCGCGACCTGCATCTGCGCGATCTCGCCGCCGAGCCATGGAACGGTCGCAAGCGAACCGGGCACCGGCAGGCAGACGCGGTCGGCATCGCCCTCGTCGAAACCGAGGCCGGTTTCCTGGACCGTCCCGCCGAGCACGTCGAGCGCGAACATGGACCCGGGCAACAGCAGCCCGTCACGGTGAATGCCTTCGAGTTCGTCGACCGACACGCGCTTGCCGCGCGGGATGCCCATCTGGTCGGGGAGGAGCAGGTCGATGGCGCGCACCTGCGGATGGCGCGCAAGCCAGGCGCGCGCCTGCTCGTAATCCGCGAACTGCGGCATGTGACACCCGTTTTTCTAGGATTCAGCGACAGCCTGTCGCGCGTCGCCGCCGAGCATAGCCTCAGCCGGGTTGGGCCGGCAAGCGGGCCGCCGCTGCAAATTGCCCGGCCAATCGGGCGTCAAGTCCGGTTATTGCCGGACTTTTTGCACTGCCCGGCGACGGCCGACCCGGGGCTGTGGTTTAATCCCAGTCGCACTCGTCCGGCGGTCCGGTTCGGGCTGTCTAGGATCTTAATCGTGGCTGAGCGCAAACCACTGATCGGCATTCCCGCGGATCGCCGGATCCTCGGGCCGCATCCTTTTCACTGCGTGGGCGAGAAATACATCCGCGCCGTCACGGATGCGGCGGACGCGGTACCGGTGCTGATACCTGCGCTTGGTGACGATGTAGACTTCGAAGCGGTGCTTGCGGCGGTTGACGGCATCCTGCTCACCGGCAGCCCGTCGAATGTCGAGCCGCGTCATTACGCGGGCACCGAAAGCGACGCCGGCACGATGCACGATCCGCACCGCGACGCGACTACGCTGCCGTTGATCCCGCGTGTAGTGGAATCCGGCATGCCGCTGTTTGCGATCTGCCGGGGATTCCAGGAGATGAACGTCGCCTACGGTGGCACGCTCTGGCAGAAGGTGCAGGAGCAGCCCGGAATGAATGACCACCGCGAGGACAAGAGCGCGCCGCTCGAGGTGCAGTACGGACCGGCGCATGAGGTGGAAATCGTGCCAGGTGGGATCATGCATGGCATCGCCGGAGCCGACCGGGTGATGGTGAATTCGGTGCACGCGCAGGGAATCGATCGTCTCGGCGCAGGCCTCGAGGTGGAGGCGCGTGCCCCGGACGGCCTCGTGGAGGGCTTCAGCGTGCGCCGAGCCCCAGGATTCGCGCTCGCGGTGCAATGGCACCCCGAGTGGCAGGCAATGAAGAACCCGTTCTCGCGGGCCCTGTTCGCCGCCTTTGGCCAGGCAGCGCGGGCGCACGCAAAAGGAAATAGATCATGAGTACGCCGATCCAGCAATTCTTCAAGGAACACGGTATTTCCGAGGTCGAGGCCATCGTCCCGGACATGGCGGGCATTGCGCGCGGCAAGGTGATGCCGGCCGTGAAGTTCGCGGAAGACGAGGGCATGCGCATGCCCGAGAGCATCTTCCTGCAGACCGTCACCGGCGAATACCCGGAGGACGATCGCGCAATCAGTCCGTCGGAGATCGACATCGTGCTCAAGGCCGACCCTGCCACGACGCGTGTCGTGCCGTGGGCTGCGGAGCCAACCGCGCAGGTCATCCACGACAGTTTCTACCACGACGGCCGCCCGGTCACGATGGCGCCGCGCTACGTGCTCCGGCATATCCTGGAGCTCTACGCGCAGAAGGGCTGGAAGCCGATCGTCGCGCCGGAACTCGAGTTCTACCTGGTCGAGCCGAACATCGACGCCGACTACCCGCTTAAGCCCCCGGTTGGCCGCTCGGGTCGCCCGGAAGTCGGGCGCCAGTCGTACAGCATTGCGGCCGTCAACGAGTTCGACCCGCTGTTCGACGACATCTACGCCTTCTGCGAGGCGCAGGAGATCGAGATCGACACGCTGATCCACGAGGACGGCGCGGCGCAGATGGAGATCAACCTGATCCATGGCGACGCGATGTCACTCGCGGACCAGGTGTTCATGTTCAAGCGCACGGCGCGCGAGGCGGCCTTCCGCCACAAGATGTATGCGACGTTCATGTCCAAGCCGATGGCACGTGAGCCCGGCAGCGCCATGCACATCCACCAGAGCGTGGTCGATGCGAAGACCGGCAAGAACGTATTCAGCGACAAGGAAGGCAACCCGAGCCAGCTGTTCTTCGCGCACGTCGCTGGCCTGCAGAAATACCTGCCGTCGGCAATGTCGCTGTTTGCGCCGAACGTGAACTCTTTCCGTCGCATCATCCTGCGGCACCTGGCGCCGATCAACACGCAGTGGGGCTACGACAACCGCACCGCCGGCCTGCGTGTGCCGATCTCGAATGCCGAGAACCGCAGGGTCGAGAACCGGCTCAGCGGCGCCGACGCGAATCCCTACCTCGCGATCGCGGCGTCGCTCGCCTGCGGGTACCTCGGCATGGTCGAGGGCCTGAAGCCTACGGAGCCCGTCAACGGCAGCGCCTACGACCTGCCCTTCGGGTTGCCGCGCAGCCTCGAGGAATCCGTCCGCATGCTTCGCGGCAGCCGGCCGCTCATCGACCTGCTGGGCGAGCGCTTCGTGCTCGCCTACACGGCGGTCAAGGAAAGCGAGCACGACACGTTCCTCCAGGTGATCAGCTCATGGGAGCGGGAGCACCTGCTGCTGAACGTATAGCCCTGGTCCGCGCCGAACATTCCGGAATCGCCCCAGTCAGCCAGCCCCGACAAACTGCATGACCAAAGCCACTCCTGACATCGCCGAACGCACCACTGCCGACTGGCAGGCGCTCGATCGCCAGCATTACCTGCACCCGTTCACCGACTACAAGACCCTGCACGCGCGGGGTTCGCGGGTGATCGTCAAGGCGGACGGCGTGTATCTCCACGACTCGGAGGGCAATCGAATCCTCGACGGCATGTCGGGCCTGTGGTGCGTCAACGTGGGTTACGGCCGGCGCGAGCTCGCCGACGCGGCCTATCGGCAGATGCTGGAACTGCCCTACTACAACAGCTTCTTCCAGACCGCACACCCGCCGGCGATCGAGCTCGCGAGGCAGCTGGTGGAACTCACGCCGCCGCAGTTCAACAGGGTGTTCTTCACCGGCTCCGGGTCCGAGGGCAACGACACGGTGGTCCGCCTGGTCCGGCGCTACTGGGACCTGGTGGGACAACCTGAGCGCAAGATCATCGTAAGCCGGCAGAACGCCTACCACGGCAGCACCATGGCGGGTGCCAGCCTCGGCGGCATGGCGTTCATGCACGAGCAGGGCGGCCTGCCGATCCCGGACATCGTCCACATCGCGCAACCCTACTGGTACGGGGAGGGCGGCGACCTGTCGCCGGCGGAATTCGGGCTCAAGGTGGCGCGCGAACTGGAGCGCAAGATCGAGCAGCTCGGCGCCCACCGCGTGGCGGCGTTCATCGGCGAACCCATACAGGGCGCCGGCGGCGTGATCATTCCGCCGGACACCTACTGGCCGGAAATCCAGCGCATCTGCGACCGCCACGGGATCCTGCTGGTTGCCGACGAGGTGATCATGCGGATTTGGCCGCACCGGGCACTGGTTCGGCAGCGACCTGTACGGGATCCGGCCCGACCTGATGACGATTGCCAAGGGCCTGTCGTCGGGCTACCTGCCGATCGGCGGGGTCATGGTCGGTGACCGCATCGCCGACGTGCTGATCGACAAGGGCGGTGAGTTCGCCCACGGCTACACCTATTCCGGGCACCCGGTGGCCTGCGCCGTCGCGAGCGCGAACCTCGCCCTGATCCAGAAGGAGAATCTCGTCTCGCGCACCCGCGACGAGACCGGCCCTTACCTGGCCGGGAAGTGGCGCGAGGTCGCCGAGCACCCGCTGGTGGGCGAGGCACGCTCGATCGGCCTGATCGGTGCGATCGAGCTGGTGCGGGAAAAGCGCGGCAGGAGGTTTTTCGACCAGCGCGGCGAGGTCGGCAACATCTGCCGCGATTTCTGCTTCCAGAACGGCCTGATCATGCGGGCCGTGCGCGACACCATGATCATCGCGCCGCCGCTGGTGATCAGCCGCGGGCAGATCGACGAGCTCATCGAAAAGGCCTGGCGCTGCCTCGACCTGACCCTTGAGCGGTGTCGTGCCGAGGGCCGGCTTTGATCTTTTCCGGGGTCGGAGGGGACAGGGCAGGGCATTCCTTGTCCTGACCCTGCCCGGTGCGTTATACATACGTCCAAGGGGAATGGCCCGCGGGCCACGCAATCGCAAGTCTACACAGCGAGGTAACAGCACGATGAACTCCACCATTCGCGCCGGGCTCGTGGGCCTGGCTGCAGCGATAGCACTCGCTGGCTGCGGAAAGAAGCAGGAACAGGCCCCGGCGGCGGCTGCGTCGGCGCCGGCTGCCGCTCCCGCCGAGGAAAAAGTGGTCAACGTCTACAACTGGTCGGACTACATCGACCCTGCGATGCTCGAGGCGTTCACCAAGGAGACCGGTATCAAGGTCAACTACGACGTCTTCGACAACAACGAGGTGCTGCAGACCAAGCTGCTTGCCGGCAACACCGGCTACGACGTGGTGGTGCCATCGGCCTCGTTCCTCGAGCTGCAGATCAAGGCGGGCGTGTTCCAGAAGCTCGACCGGTCCAAGCTGCCCAACTGGCAATACCTGGACAAGGAGATCCTGGAGCGCGTGGGGCGCCACGATCCGGGCAACGAGTACGCGGTGAATTTCATGTGGGGCACCGACGCCATCGGCTACAACGTGAAGAAGGTCATGGCGATCGATCCCAAGGCCCCGGTGAACAGCTGGAAGCTGTTGTTCGATCCCGCCGAGGCAAAGAAATTCAAGGACTGCGGCATCTCGATCCTGGATGCCCCGGATGAGACCGTCAGCGTGGTGCTCGCGTATCTCGGCAGGAACCCGAACAGCGAAAGCCTCGACGACCTGAAGGCTGCGGAAGAGGTGCTGATGAAGATCCGCCCGTTCATTCGGACCATCAACAGCTCCGAATACATCAACGGGCTGGCGACTGGCGAACTGTGCATCGCGATGGGCTGGAGCGGCGACATCCTGCAGGCCAAGACACGCGCGGCGGAAGGCGAGCAGGCCCTCGAGATCGCCATGAGCGTTCCCACGGACGGCACGATCATCTGGTTCGACATGTTCGCGATCCCGGCCGATGCGCCGCACCCGGCGAATGCGCACGCATTCATCAATTTCATGAACAAGCCGGAAGTGGCGGCCGCGAACTCGACCTTCATCAGTTACGCGAATGGCAATTCAGCTTCGCTGCCGTTGATGGATCCGGCGGTTCGGGACGACCCGAGCGTATATCCGCCGCCCGAGACGATGGCCAAGCTGTTCCCGAACCTGGCCCATTCGCAGGAGTTCACACGCGAATTGAACCGCACCTGGACGCGGTTCATGACCGGCAAGTAGGCGCCCACCGGCATGGATCACGAGCGGGGCGGTCGGAGTGAAAGTCTCCGCCCGCCCCGATTCGTTTCCGGCCTGCACGTGGCGCCGTTTCACTGAGTAGACACCGGGCCTGAGGCCCCCCAACAGACCGCTCAGGAACCAATGGCAATTTCACCGCGACCTACCCAAAAGAAATTCGAGCCGTGGACCGACCCGGACGCCCAGCCTTACGTCAGGATCGAGAAGGTCACGAAGAAGTTCGGTGAATTCGTCGCTGTCGACGACATCACGCTGGACGTATACCAGAAGGAGATTTTCTGCCTGCTGGGCGCATCTGGCTGCGGCAAGACGACGCTGCTGCGCATGCTGGCCGGGTTCGAGCGGCCCACTGCGGGCCGGATCTACATCGACGGTGTGGACATGACCGAGATCCCGCCTTACGAGCGGCCGGTCAACATGATGTTCCAGTCCTATGCGATCTTTCCGCACATGTCGGTCGAGCAGAACGTGGCGTTCGGCCTGCGGCAGGAGGGAGTGTCCAGGTCCGAGACCGCGCGCCGTGTCGGCCGAAATGCTCGACCTCGTGAAACTGGGCCAGTTCGCGAAGCGCAAGCCCCATCAGCTCTCAGGCGGACAGCGCCAGCGCGTCGCGCTGGCTCGCTCGCTGGTGAAGAAGCCCAAGCTGCTGTTGCTCGACGAGCCGCTGGCGGCGCTCGACAAGAAGCTCCGCGAGCACACGCAGTTCGAGCTGATCAACCTCCAGGAAACGCTTGGCGTCACCTTCATCGTGGTCACCCACGACCAGGAGGAGGCGATGACGCTATCGAGCCGCATCGGGCTCATGGACCACGGCGACATCGTGCAGGTGGGTACGCCGAGCGAGATCTACGAGTACCCGAGCTCGCGCTTCGTGGCCGAGTTCATCGGCTCGGTCAACACTTTCGAGGGCCGCCTGATCGAGGACGAGCCGTCCTACGTCCGCATCGAATGCGACGACCTCGAGGCTCCGATCTACGTGGACCACGGCGTCAGTTCTGCACCGGACGCGACTGTGTGGGCGGCCATCAGGCCGGAAAAGATCAGGATATCGCGCGAAAAGCCCGATACGACCGACAACTGGGCTGCGGCCGTGGTGAGCGACATCGCCTACATGGGTGACATGTCCATATACCTGCTGAAGCTCGCGTCGGGCAAGGTAGTGCGGGTCACGCGGCCCAACGTCTACCGCCATGCAGACGACAACATCACATGGGATGAGCAGGTGTACCTGCACTGGCGACCCGAAAGCCCGGTGGTGGTGACGAAGTGAACAGGGTTCTCCAGCGCCTCGGGCTGACGGGAAGGAACCTCGTCACGTCGGTGCCCTACCTGTGGCTGCTGCTGTTCTTCCTGATTCCGTTCGTGATCGTGCTGAAGATCAGCTTCTCGACGGCGCAGATCGCGATGCCGCCCTATGCGCCATTGCTGCACTGGGTATCGGAGAAGGTCGTCCAGGTGCAGCTGGACTTCGGAAATTTCCTGTTTCTCGTCCAGGACAACCTCTACTGGAAGGCGTACCTGACGTCGATCGGGATCGCGTTCGTCTCGACGGTGCTGTGCCTGCTGATCGGATACCCGATCGCCTATGCGATCGCGCGCAGCGATGCCTCGAAACGCAACATCCTGATGTTGTTGATAGTGCTGCCGTTCTGGACCTCGTTCCTGCTGCGCGTATATGCGTGGATAGGCATCCTCAAGAGCAACGGCCTGCTGAACAATTTCCTGATGTGGCTCGGGGTGATCCACGAGCCGTTGCAGATCCTGCAGACCTATACCGCGGTGTACATCGGCATCGTCTACTCGTACCTGCCGTTCATGATCCTGCCGCTGTACGCCAACCTCGAGAAAATGGACATCACGCTGCTCGAGGCGGCCTATGACCTCGGCTGCAAGCCCTGGCAGGCGTTCTACAAGATCACGCTGCCGCTGTCGCTGCCCGGCATCGTGGCCGGATGCCTGCTGGTGTTCATCCCGGCGGTCGGCGAGTTCGTGATTCCCTCGCTGCTCGGGTCCCCCGGCATGCTGATGATCGGCAAGGTGCTCTGGACAGAGTTCTTCAACAACCGCGACTGGCCGGTGGCGAGCGCGGTCGCGATAGCGCTGCTGCTGTTCCTGGTCATTCCGATCATGTACTACCAGCGCGCGCAGGATGCCGAATCGGGTGGAGGGCTGCACCGATGATGCAGGGCCGCTCGTGGTTCCGCGTGTCCGCGCTGGTCTTCGGGTATGCGTTCCTGTACATACCGATCCTCTCGCTGATCGTGTACTCGTTCAACGAATCGAAGCTCGTGACCGTATGGGCGGGATTCTCGACGAAGTGGTACGGGGAACTGCTCAATAACCAGCAGATCCTGGGCGCCGCATGGCTCAGCCTCAAGATCGCCGCGCTGTCGGCCACGCTCGCAGTCGTTCTCGGCACGCTCGCCGGCATGGTGCTGGCCCGCTTCGGGCCGTTCAAGGGCCGTACGCTGTTGTCCGGGCTCACGACCGCGCCGCTGGTGATGCCCGAGGTGATCACCGGCCTGTCGATGCTGTTGCTGTTCGTGACCATGGAGCAGTTGATCGGGTGGCCGGCCGGCCGCGGCATGACGACCATCGTGATCGCGCACATCACGTTCACGATGTCCTTCGTGGCGATCGTCGTGCAATCGCGGCTCGCACAGATGGACGACTCGCTGGAGGAGGCCGCCATGGACCTGGGTGCCCGCCCGGCCAAGGTGTTCTTCCTGATCACTCTGCCGATAATCGCCCCGGCGCTGATGTCCGGATGGTTGCTCGCCTTCACGCTCTCGGTCGACGACCTGGTCATAACCAGCTTCGTGGCGGGGCCGGGTTCGAGCACGCTGCCCATGGTCATCTTCTCCAAGGTGAGGCTCGGTGTGAGCCCGGACATCAACGCGCTCGCGACGATCCTGGTCGCCATCGTTGCCCTCGGCGTGGTGGTGGCCGGTGTCATGATGAGCCGGCAACAGAAAGCCAGGGATCGTGATGCGCAGATGGCGCTGGCGGCGAACCAGCAGATGATCGAAAGCATGAAGAAGGGCTGACCCCGGATGCAGGAAGCGCCGATCCTCGCATTCGATGTCGGGGGCTCATTCGTAAAGGCCGGGCTTGTGAATCCCGCCTCTGGCGCCGTCGTTGGCGCGGTGCTGCGTCGACCGACACCGGCGGGGGCCACGCCCGTAGACGTGATCGACCTGCTCGCCTCGGTAGCCGGTGAATTGCCGTCGGATGGGCCCGTGGGCGTCGCGTTCCCGGCGGTCACCAGGCAGGGTCGGGCGTGGACGGCGGCCAATATCGACGCGCGCTGGATCGGCACCGACGCCCAGGGACTGCTCCGCGCGCGTATCGGACGCCCGGTGGCGTTTCTCAACGACGCCGATGCCGCCGGTCTTGCCGAGATGACGCTCGGTGCCGGCAGCGGGCGCAGCGGAACGGTGATGGTGCTGACGCTCGGCACCGGCATAGGGACGGCGATCTTCGTCGACGGCCGCCTGCTCCCGAACACGGAACTCGGGCACCTCGAAGTGCGAGGCATGGAAGCGGAGCACCGCGCGTCCGCCAAGGTGAAGACCGATCGCGGCCTCGGATGGGATGAATGGGCCGCGGCCGTCAACGAAGTGCTTGCGGCCTACCATCGACTGCTGTGGCCCGACGTATTCATCATCGGCGGTGGCGTGACCGAGAACTGGGAGATGTTCGGCCCGCTGCTCGCGAGCCGCGCCGAAATCGTGCCGGCGCACTTCCGCAACGAGGCCGGCATCATCGGCGCGGCGATGGCGGCTGCTGCGCTGCCACCCCGCGATGCTGGCTCCCGTGATCAAGCCGTTTGAGTCGAAGCTGCCGCGAGTCGGTACCACCATCTTCACCGTAATGTCGCGGCTCGCTGCCGAGTGCGGCGCGATCAACCTTTCGCAGGGGTTCCCCGACTTCGACCCACCGGCGCGCCTCGTGGACCTGGTGGCGTCGCACATGCGCTCGGGCCACAACCAGTACGCGCCCATGGCCGGCTGGCCCGCGCTACGCGAGGCGATCGCAGGCAAGGTTCGCGACCTCTATGGTCGCCAGGCATCGGCAACCGACGAAGTTACGGTCACCTCGGGCGGGACGGAGGCGCTGTTCTGCGCGATCCAGGCCGTCGTGCGGCCCGGCGACGAGGTGGTCCTGCTCGAACCAGCCTACGACTCCTATGAGCCTGCGGTAGAACTGGCCGGTGGACGCGCCGTACGTGTGCCCTTGCGGTCCCCCGGCTTCTCGGTCGACTGGGATCGCGTGGCGGACGCAACGACATCGCGCACCCGCATGGTGGTGGTGAATTCCCCGCACAACCCGAGCGGGGCAGTCTGGTCCGGGACCGACCTGGACGCACTGGAACACATCCTCGGGCGGACGGATGCGTATGTGCTTGCCGACGAGGTCTACGAGCACATCGTGTTCGACGGGCAGGTGCACGCGAGCGTGCTCAGTCGCGAAGCGCTGGCCGCGCGAAGTTTCGCCGTGTCATCCTTCGGCAAGACGTATCACGCCACCGGCTGGAAAGTCGGTTACTGCGTTGCGCCCGCGGAACTCACTGCCGAGCTTCGCAAGGTACACCAGTTCGTGCAGTTCGCGGTTGCCACCCCGATGCAGGCGGCGCTCGCGGATTTCCTGGTGGAATGCCCGGAGCATCACCGCGGGCTGTCGGCTTTCTACCAGGAAAAACGCGACCATTTCTGCCGCCTGCTGGCGCGAACGCCGCTCAGCTTCGTGCCAGCGGCGGGGACCTATTTCCAGCTGGCTGACTACTCCGCCGTGAGCGATTCGACGGATGTCGACTTCGCGCACTGGCTCACCCGCGAAATCGGCGTCGCGGCGATACCGGTCTCGGTGTTTTCCACGCATGCTTCGACCGCGCGGATCGTGCGATTCTGTTTCGCCAAGAACGAATCGACACTCGAGGCCGCCGGCCGGAGGCTAGGGAGGTTGGAACGATGAATTCACACCTGCGCGTCACGCTGGTCCAGTCGGAAATTGCCTGGGAAGCTCCGGCCGCCAATCGGCACAGGCTTGCGGAGCACTTCCGCGGACTGGCCGGTCACACCGACCTGATCGTTCTACCGGAGATGTTCTCGACCGGGTTCACCATGGACGCCGCGACGCACGCCGAGTCCATGAACGGGCCGACTGTCGGCTGGATGCGCGAGGAAGCGGCGGCGATGGGCTGCGTGATAACGGGCAGCCTGATCGTGCAGGACCAGGGCCATTACTTCAACCGCCTGGTGTGGGCCCGTCCGGACGGGTCGCTGCAACACTACGACAAGCGGCACCTGTTCCGGATGGCCGGCGAGCATGCCCATTACACAGCGGGCGGATCGCGCCTCACGATCGAGCTGAAGGGTTGGCGCGTCTGTCCGCTCATCTGTTACGACCTGCGCTTCCCGGTCTGGAGCCGCAGCTGCGGCGATTACGACCTGCTGCTCTACGTCGCGAACTGGCCGGCGCGCCGTGCACGTGCGTGGGCTGCGCTGCTGCGCGCGCGCGCGATCGAGAACCTGTGCTACGTCGTGGGCGTGAACCGCATCGGCCGGGACGGCAATGCCGTGAGTTATGCCGGCGACAGCGTCGCGCTGGACTTCCTCGGGCGGCCCCTGTCCAGTGAAGGCGGCGGCGACCGGGTCGAGACGGCCGTGCTGGACCTGGAGTCGCTGCGCAGCTACCGCGACGATTTCCCGGCGCATCTCGACGCTGACGGATTCAAGATCACGTGAAAAAGCGCACGCGGGTCACGCACCTGCCGGGCGTCAGCCTGCCGCCCGACAATCGCCCGCTGGTCGCGCCGATCTACCAGTCGGTCAAGTTCACCTTCGACGACGTTGCCGAGACGCAGAAGTACTTCGCGCACCAGCGCGACGGCTTCTATTACTCGAGGGTGTCGAACCCCACGCTCCAGCAGCTGGAGCAGGCGCTCGCGGTCCTGCAGGACCGCGACTCGTGCCTGCTCACGGCGTCCGGAATCGCCGCGATCTCGAACACGCTGCTGGCGCTGCTGAAAGCGGGTGACCACGTGGTCTACTTTGCGGAGTCGTATCCGCCGGTACGTGCATTCATACGCAGGACCCTGGGTCGCTTTGGTGTCGCGGCTACCATGCTGTCGGTCACGGACCACGCGGCGCTCGAGCAGACGCTTGCCGGCACGCCTACGCGGCTGGTGGTGTTCGAATGCCCGACGAACCCGGTACTCAAGGTTGCCGACCTCGAGCGCATCACGGCGATTGCGCGCAGGCACGGTGCGCTGACGTTGCTCGACAATACGCTGGCGGGCCCGCACAACCACGGGCAGTACGACGTCGACCTGTATGCGCACAGCCTGACCAAGTTCGTGTCGGGCCACGGCGACGTGATGGGCGGGGCCGTCATCGGGCGTGGCGAACTCATCGAGTCGATGCGGGACGATTTCACGCACCTTGGACCGACGCTCGACCCGCATGCCGCCTACCTTCTGCTCAGGGGCCTGAAGACGTATTTCGTACGCTGGGATTGCCAGTGCCGCAACGCAATGCGGATAGCCGAATTCCTCGTCACCCAGCCGGCGGTCGCGCGGGTCCGGTACCCGGGCCTGCCCTCCGATCCCGGCCATGCACTCGCGCGGCGCCAGATGGACAACTTCGGCACCATGGTCACCTTTGACATCGCCGCGGGTATCGAGGCCGGTACGCGCTTTTCCGAGGCGCTGCAGCTGTTCGCACTCACCTCGAGCCTGGGCTCAACAGAGTCGCTGGTGGTCGCGCCGGCCATGCTGCAGCAGCGCGGCTTTACCCCAGAGCAGCTTGCATGGTCCGACATCGGGCCGGGCACCGTTCGCCTGTCGGTCGGGATCGAGGACCCGGACGACCTGGTCGATGATCTCGGCCAGGCGCTGGCTCTGCTATGATCAATTTCCAGGGGATGGATGGGTCAGCGTCGAATGATCACGGACGCCAACGACCTCGAGGCAGGATACAGGCTGGGCGAGTGGGTCGTTGAACCGCTGCTCGGACGCATCTCCAGCGGCGATCGTTCCCACGTTCTCGCTCCCCATCACCTGCGCATCCTGCAGCTCCTGGCCGCGAACCACGGCGAAGTCGTGCATCGGGGGATGCTGCGTGAGCATGGCTGGCCAGGCGAGACAGCCACCGATGAGATGCTGCGGACGGCAATGCGGGATCTGCACCGCATGCTGGGCGACACGCGCGAGGAGCCGCGCCACATCGTCAAGGTGGCGAGGATCGGCTATGCGCTGATTGCGAAATTCGAGCCGCTGCACGAGCCGGACCGGGTGAGGCCGGCGGTCGACCATTCGACCGTCGTGGCTGGAGTCCCGCGCATCGCCCGTATCCAGGAAATTGCCTCTGAACTGCGGCGCCGGCACGTGTACCGGGTGCTGGGCAGCTACCTGGTCGGCATGTTCATCCTGCTGCAGGTGGCGGAGGTCACGTTCGAGCCGTTGCATCTCCCGGGATGGTGGCTGACGGCGCTCACGATCCTCGCGGCGACGGGAATCCCGATCGTGGGCGTCGTGGCATGGGCCTACGAGATCACGCCCGCCGGCATCGTGCTGGACCCCCGCGACCAGGGGCGCCGACGGCCGATTGCGAAGCCCCGCAGGGCTATCGCGCCGTGGCTCGTGACCGGTGTCGCGCTGATGGCGGGCGTGACCGGGTTCGCCTGGTGGCGCTCACTGGACCAGGAGGCCGCGCCGGTACTCGAGGCGGCCGTGGCCGACCAGCGTTCGATTGCCGTGCTGCCGCTGGTGGACATGACGGCGGGCGGCGAGAGCGGCTACATCGGTGACGGCTTCGCGGAAGAAATTTCCGCCCAGCTCGCCCAGATTCCCGGGCTCCGGGTCGCGGCGCGGACCTCGGCGTTCGAGTTCAAGGGCAAGAGCGAGGACGTGAAGAAGATCGGTGCCGCGCTGGGCGTGCGCAACGTGCTCGAAGGCAGCGTGCGCCGCGACAAGGGCAAGCTGCGGGTCACGGTGCAGTTGATAGACGCGATCACCGGCTATCACGTGTGGGCCGCGACCTACGACCGTGACTGGGCAGATGTGATCGAAGTCCAGGACGACATCTCCCGGGCCATCACGCAGGCACTCGATATCGTGCTGACGCCGGAAGAGGAGCGCGGCCTGAAGCGCAAGGACGTATCCAACCTCGAGGCCTACGACGCCTACCTTGCCGGTGTCTCGGCGTTGCGTGCGGCGGGTACGCTGGGCGACTACGACAAGGCCAGTGCCCTGTTCCGCAAGGCGGTTGACCTCGATCCCGGCATGGCGCGCGCTTACGCGGGGCTTTGCGAGGTGGACCTGGCCCGTTACGACCGCACCAGGGAAATCGACCGGGTGGCGACTGCCGAAGCGCTGTGCCGCAATGCACTCAAGCTCGAGCCGCAGCGCGCCGAGACTGAAATGGCGCTCGGTCAGCTCTACCTGTCCAGTGGCCGCCCGGAGCAGGCGGAAGCCGTCTTTTCGGGCCTGGCCGCGAGCCGACCGCTGGATCCGGGCGTCAGGCTGGGGCTCGCCGAAGCCCAGCAGCGCCAGGGCCGGCTCGACGATGCCGAACTGAGCTTTCGAAGTGCGGTCAGGGTCGATCCAGCGTACTGGCGTGCTCACAACAGTCTCGGGAGCTTCCTGATGGCGGCAGGTCGCATCCCGGAATCGATCGTCGAGTTTCGCAGGACTATCGAGCTTGCGCCGCGAAACGCATCTGCGACCAACAATCTCGGCGCGGCCCTGCTGATGGACGGCCAATTCAAAGAGGCCGTCCGCACGTTCGAACGGTCGCTGGCCATCGAGCCGACGCGCAGTGCTTATTCCAACCTCGGCACACTCTATTACTACCAGGGGCGTTTCGCCGATGCGGCCAGGCAGTATGAGAGGGCCGAAGCACTCGCCTCGAGCGATCACGCCGTCGTAAGTGCGCTGGCCGATGCACTGTGGCACGTGCCAGGACGGCGTCCGGAATCAACAGGGCTCTACAAGAGGGCGAGTGAGCTCGCCGACGGGAACCTCAAGGTCGATCCGACCGACGCGTCGACATGGGCCATGCTCGCCTACTATCGCGGGCGCTGCGGGGACACGAAGGACGCAGGGACCGCCTTGGCGCGCGCGGAAATGCTCGGCGACAAGGACATGAACGCCCAGATGTACATCGCCCTGGCGCATGCCGACCAGGGTGACAGGGCCGCCGCCCTGGAAGCCATTGCGCGCGCGCTGCAGCTCGGCTACCCGAGGCAGCTGCTGCTGGCGGACCCGCAGCTCGGGCCGCTGACCCCAGGGAAGTCCTGATGCTCACCAGGCATTCAGGCCTGAGTCCGTTCGAACGCCTGGTTACGCTGTTCACGCGCGTTCGTCCGGGTGAAGGACGATGCCTTGCGATGTTCGCATCGCACGCATTCCTGGTGCTGTTCTCCTACCAGATCGTGAAGGCCCTGCGCGAAGCCTTCATGCTCACCGAAGTTCTCGGCCGAGGTGCGTGCCTACGCCGTGGCCGTCATCGCACTGGTGCTGATGCTGCTGGTGCCGGTCTATGGCGCGGTGCGCCGTCGGCTGGACGGTGCGCGGCTGCTCAAGGCGGTGACGCTTTTCTTCGCGGCGACGATGCTGCTGTTTGCAGCGGCGGCCTGGGCAGGGGTTTCGATCGCATTCGTGTTTTTCGTCTGGGTGAGCATCTACGGCGTGATGATCGCGTCACAGTTGTGGGCGTTCGCGGCGGACACGTTCAATCTCAAGAGTGGCCAGCGGCTCTTCCCCGTGATCATGGTGGGCGCGAACCTCGGCGCGCTGGCTGGCGCGAAGTGCGCACAGCTCGCCGTTGCGGCTTTGACCCCGGTAGGTCTGATGCTGGTCGCTACCCTGGCGCTGCTGGCAACGATGGCATGGCCGGGGCCGGAGGGTGCGGCCGTGCCGGACGGTTCGCGCGCCATCGCCGCGGAACACGGCAAGCCGGTCCCCAGGCTGCTCGGGGGAATCGGCCTGGTGCTGCGCGACAGCTACCTGAGAATGATCGCGCTGCTGGTGGTGCTGCTGAACTGGATCAATACCACCGGCGAATTCATCCTGGCCGATTTCGTGCAGCGTGACGCTGCGCGGCAGGCAGTCGCGAGTGGAGGCGCGCTCGATCCCGGCACGATCATCGCTGCGTTTTATGGCAACTTCCAGTTCTGGGTCACGCTGGTCGGCCTTTCCATACAGCTGTTCCTGGTCGCGCGCATCTACCGTGTCTTCGGCGTGCGAGGCGCGCTGCTTATCCACCCGGCTGTCGTGGCGATCGGGTATGGGCTGCTGGCGCTGTCGCCGCTGCTCGGCGGGTTCGTGCCGATCTTCACGCTGCTGCGGCTGGTCAAGATCGCCGAGAACGCAACGGACTACTCGCTGATGAACACGACCCGGCACGCGCTGTTCCTGCCGGTGGACCGGGATGCCAAGTACGAGGGCAAGACCGCCATCGACACGTTCTTCTGGCGATTCGGCGACCTGGTCCAGGCGGGCGTCGTGTTCGCGGGCATCAACTGGTTCGGCTGGGCGGCGCATACGTTCGCCGGGCTGAACCTGCTGCTGGCGCTGGTGTGGGTGGGACTTGCGGCCATGATCGGGCGCGAGTTCGGGCGCAAGGCCCGGGAATGCGTGTTCAATGTGGCGCCCGAGGCGCGTCGCCCGATCGACGACCTCGACTATGTCCCGGGCCAGCCGTTCAGGCACACGGTCACCGAGGATGCCTTCGTGGATTCCGACCCGGGGGATGTGCTGCGCCTATCGGCGCGACTGGCCGATGGCAGTCCGCTGCCGGGCTGGTTGCGATTCGACGAAAAGCTGTACCGATTCGAGGGCTGCCCCCGGAGGGTTGCACGACAGGGTTCACCGTCACCGTCGTCGCGAGCGACGTCGATGGCCTCACGGCCAGCAGCAGTTTCGAGCTGCGCGCGCTGGTGGCGCGCAGAAGCTGATACCTGCGCCCGGGTGCCCGGCCGCGCCTCCGGTCAGTTCGAGCCCCCGGCCAGTTCGAGGATCCTGTCGCGGCGTGAAAGCAGCGCCTTGATCTCCCGGTCACCAACCCACTGCCCGATCGCCGACTTGACCGCGGCGGCATCCAGCTTCCCGAGCCGCGACTGCATCTCCGGGCCCGTCTTCGCGAGTGCCGCCTCCAGCGGCGGCGGCAGCTTCGTCGACGTGCCGAATGAAGACCCATGACCGCTCAGGACCAGCGACATCCCGCGCGCCTGCATCGACGGGTCCAGGTCGTAGAGGTAGCGGTCCTGCGTGCGCGCCTGGTTGCCGATCAGGGCGTCGAACGCGTAGGAGAGCTGGAACTGCGCAGTCAGGTCGCAATAGCCGCCTGCCGACAGCCGCGGTGGTACGGCTGCAAGTGGCAGTGGTCGCCGGATCGGTGCCTCGCCCGGATCGTTCGAAATCACCTGGCAGGCGAGTCCGGCCGTGGTCCTGGCCGCGGCGTTCTGCCGGTCCTGCTGGCTGGCCCAGGCGGCCGGCCGGCCCTGCAGGACTCCATCCTGGCCCGAATAGGATCGGCTCACCGTCGCCGGCACGAGGCCGAGTCCGAGCAGGCGATCGAGGGCATAGGCTGCAAGCTCGCGATCGGTGACTTCGGTCGAGGTTGCCTCGAAGACCGCGTCGATGCTGTGTCCGTCACGGGTCACGCGCACCCGCAGCACGCCCGGACCGCAGGCCTCGGTGGTCTCGATCTGGCCGTCGCGGAGAATCGCGGCGACGGCGTCTTCGTCGATCAGAGGCGAGCTCAGGTAGAGCGGCTCGGCCGGCACGCCTGCAGGCGCCACGGTCGGGTTCGCGTACGCGACGCGCGAGCCAGAGGCGTCGGAAATGAGTGCCGCGGGACGGCCATGGTACACAGCCTCGTTCATGCCCGCGTCGAGCTTTACTACCGCGCCGTCGAATCGCGACACCGCGGTTCCATTTCGCGCGACGGTGTGTCCGACGACGACACGTCGGACTCCGGCCCGATGCAGGAACGGGCGCAATACGTCGGCCTCGGCGCACTCATTGCAGAGCGCTGCGCCACGGTACCAGTTCGGGCCGTTGGAGCCGATCAGTGGATCGTCATCGGCCCGCACAAACCTCGCGACCTGCGGCACCCGCGCGGACCTCGCCTCGCCGGGGGGCATTGCATCAAGTCGGGCCTGGGCGTTCCGGGCGCGCTGCGCGTAGGAATCCTCGAATACCAGCAGGCCAGCCTCGACGAGCGACTCCTCGGCCGCGAGATATGCGCCCACTGCAGCCGCGTAGTCGCGATCCAGCTCGGCGATGCTGCGGTTGCCGAGCGCAAGCGACGGCCCGCCGTGCATGTACACGGTGTCGTTGACGACAATGGCGACCGGCTGCGCGAGCAACCAGCGACCGTACGGGCCCTCGGGTCCGAGCATGCTGCGCTGCCCGAAATAGCCAGGCGGAAACAGCTTGTCGAAGTCTGCTTCCGTGCGGCCCGGCTCGCGCGCGAGGTACTCCTTGCGGCGCGCCTCCCGGATCGCGGGATCCTCGTCTTCGATGTATGAAGCGTACTCACCGCGGACCACGTAGCGCAGGTCGCCGAGCACGTTCATGGCCTCGTGATTGCCGACCACTGACATGTACCTGGCCGCCCGAGGCAGCCGCCTCCGTCTGCAGGCGCATCAACAGGTCCATGACCTTGCGCGAGTCGTCCCCGCGATCGAGCAGGTCGCCGAGGCTGACCAGGTGGGTCTTGCCCGCCGACCAGCGCAGGTCACCGTCGACGATGCCCTGTGACTGCAGCAGCGCCGTGAGCTCGGAGTACGCGCCGTGGACGTCGGCAAAGGCGACGACGCGCTCGACGCCCTGCCACTCGACCTGCTGCGCTGCGCTGGACGCCGGTGCGATGGGCGAAATCAGCGCTACGGACGCGAGCAGGATTCTCGCGATACGAAGCACGCGCCCGTGCCGATGCGGGATGCCTGGTCCAGTCATTTCCAGTGGTCCTCAGTAGGTCTTCAATTTGCCGTCGTCCACCATGTCCAGCAGGCGCTGGCGGTTGCGCCAGACTCGCTCGATCTCACGTTTCGTCAGGCCCATCTGCAGTACCGCGCCCTCCCGCCGCACGCCACGAATCGTGGAGAGACTTTCACTGAATTGTGCGGGGACGAAGTGGCCGTCCTCGAGCGTCCACTGCGCGACCACGGCGAGTCGTGCATTGAGCTCCTCGAACTTCAGGGCGCGCAGCCGCTCGACGGTTGCGTGCGGCAGGCTGTCGACGCGCATCTCGGCCCATTTGCGCCCCCGGTCGCTCTCGCCGGCGGCGAATGCGACACCGTTGTCGACCGAGAACACACGGCGATCCGTCTCCGATCCGGATATCAGGAAATTGCCGACATTGGAGTCGCCGTGCTCGATCAGGTACGTGAGGATGTTCATCTGTCCCACGCTGCGCGCATAGACCGGGTCCGTGTCGTAGAGCGTCGGAAGGTACACGTCGGCGATGACTTTCACCTCCTGCAGCCAGTACTGCAGCACGGCGAGTGCCTCGTCGGCGCCGCTGAAGGTGCGCTTCACGCCCGGGGAATACCGGTCGAAATCCTCCAGTGGCAGGAATCGGACCGCCGTTGGCGGGACGACGTACTCGGCGGGGTCCAGGAACAGTGCCTGAAGCCGGTAGGCAGCCAGGTCGTAGCGGGGCTGGTTGTTGAACGTATCGGCTCCGGGTTCGGCCTTGCGCAGCTTCACGCGGATCGGCGGCCTGCCGTCGAACGAGACCTCCGCTTTCAGCGTGATGTCGCCCTTGGCCTTGGGCCGGCTGATTTCAGCGCTGACGATCGTGAATGGGTCCTGCGCCAGCATTCGCTCGAGTTCGGGGACCGGGAGACTGAGGTTGACGTCCTGGGCCTCGCTGGCACAGGCGAGGGCGATGAGCATGAAGGCGGAAGCGGCCGACAGCGCACGCATCGATTACACCTCGGGTTGCCATTACCAGTTGCGATAGCCGCCGTCAGCGGTCCGATACCGGTGATGACCGGTCCAACCGCTTTCCAACCGTACTACCCCGGTGCGTCGACGGCAAATAGCGCGATCCGGTTCCCGTCTGCCTCGAAATGACCGATCAGCCTGGCGTGCATGTCATTGCATTCCTGCACCGCGGACTCGAAGCGCTCGGCACGGTTCTGCTTCATCGCATAGATCGATCTTTCCCGGTTCGCCAGCTCCGGGCAAAGGTCTTCCTCTGCGACGAACTTCGCGTAGGGATCGCGGCTCGTGCCCGTGCCAAGCTGCACTCCCTCGACCGGGACGTCGAGGTAAACGTAGATGCCATAGAACGGCCGCATTCCGACGAACACGATTTCGTCGATGCTGCGCGGGTCGACGATCCCGCGGATCGCCGCGGCCATGTCGCGCGCGTCGCGGCTTGCGTGCACGTGGCCAGCAATGCCTTTCAGTGCGAGCAGGCCGACGGCCGTGAGGCCCGCAATTGTTGCGAGCCTGCGGGGGTTCAGCCAGTCCCACCTGGCGAGCGGCCGTGCCAGCATCAGCGACAGTGGCACGAACAGCGGCATCACGTAGAGTTGCAGTCGCGAGCGTGCGAGGCAGAAGACCAGCAGCGGCAGCAGCAACCACCATGCAAGCAGCAGCCAGTCGCGGTCGCGTGCCGCGAGCCTGGCGCGGACATCGGCCCACGCCTTGCGCGGCCCGCCGGCGGCGACCAGCGCCATCGGCCACCACGGCAGCGCCCCGAACAGCAGCACGGGCCCGTAGACCTCCAGCGCTCCGTACCACTCGGAGTTACGCCCATGAGTGTCGGTGAAGACCCGGTCGTACACCTCGTAGCCGAGGAAATAGCCGAGCCTCGACGGGTCCTGGGCTATGACCAGGCCAAACCAGGTGAAAGCCACCGCGGCGAAGGCGAGCAGGCCGAGTGGATCGAACAAGCGGCGCAATTCCGCGCGATCGTGGAGCGCGAGCATTGCCATCATCGCGAGCAGCGGCAACAGCCCGGGCGGACCCTTGGTCATGAACGCCAGCCCGAAGGCCAGCCACATCAGGCGCACCCAGCGGCGGTCAAGCTGGCCGTCGCCTGGCCACGCACGCACGAATGCATACATGGCCGCAGTCTCGAAGAACACCAGCAGCACGTCCGTGGACACCACGTTTGCGCCCATGAACGGCGCCAGTGACAGCCCGTACACCAGCGCAGGCAGCCACGGCCTGGCGGGACAGAAACGCCTTCCGAGGCCGAAAACCAGCAACCCGGTTGCGACGAAAGCCAGCGCTCCCGGCAGGCGCGCCGCCCATTCGTTGCGGCCGAGCGTCGCGAAACTCGCAGCCAGCGCCCAGTAGACGACCGGCGGCTTGGTCAGGTGCGCGTGTTCGCCGTCGATCGTGGGCACCAGGTAGTCGCCGCTCTCGAGCATGTGGAGCCCGGTCGACGAATAGCGGCCCTCGTCCGGCTCCCAGATGGCGCGGGTGCCCTGGAACGTGAAGGCGAGCATCACGAACAGCGCGAACAGCCACGCGGGCGGATAGCCGGTCCTGCTCATATCATGCTGCTGAAAACGCGCACGCGATGCTTGTGGTAGGGCAGGACCTCGAGCAGGTCGCCTTCGCGCAGCCGATGCTGGATGCCGCGCCACCACTCGGCGGTGAGGATCTCGCGGTGCGCCTCCAGGAAGACCGCCTTCAACTCGGGATCGAAGCCCAGGAAATTGATGAACGTTTCCGGGAAGACGTCGTGCTCGCCGACGTAGTACCAGGTCTCGCTGCGCATTTCGTCCTCGTCGTGCTGCGCCTGCGGGATCTCCCGGAACCGGCAGTCTGTCACCAGGCACAGTTCATCGTAGTCGTAGAAGATCACTCGACCGTGGCGGGTTACGCCAAAGTTCTTGAGCAGCAGGTCGCCGGGAAAGATGTTGGTGCCGGCCAGGTCGCGGATCGCCTGCCCGTAGTCCAGTACGGCCTTCCTGGCCTGGTCGCGCGTGGCGCTGCGCACGTAGAGATTGAGCGGTGTCATGCGGCGCTCGACGTACATGTGGTCGATCACCAGTTCCTCGCCCGCGTCGTGCACGGTGTTCGCGGTCTCGGTGAACAACTCCTCGAGCAGCTGCGGCGAGAAGCGTGATTTGGGCAGCTTGACCAGCCTGAATTCCTGCGCGTCCACCAGTCGTCCGGCACGATCGTGCTTGAACACCAGGTCGTACTTCTCCAGCACGTCCTGGCGCTGGATGTTCTTCTGGTAGGGGAACTTGTCGCGGATCAGCTTGAAGACCACGTCGAAGGAGGGCAGCGTGAAACAGACCATCACCAGGCCCTTTTCGCCGGGAGCAAGGTCGAACTGGTCCTCCGAGTGCTGCAGGTGCCGGAACAGTTCGCGGAAGCGCTCGGTCTTGCCCTGCTTCGCGCGCCCGAGCACCGTGTAGAGCTCGCTCACCGGCTTCAGCGGAAGGATTTCCTTCAGGAACTTCACGACCTCGCCGACGTGGGCGAGGTCAACGTGGAAGTACGAGCGGCTGAAGCTGAACAGCACGCTCACGGTGGCCTGCTCGAGCATGATGGCGTCGACCAGCACGCCGCTGTCCTGGTTACGCAGCGCCACCACGAATGGCAGCGCCCAGCCGCGGCCGCTGATGCGACCGACCAGGTAGGCGCGGGTCATCTGGTAGAAGACTTCCTTGATCACCTCGAGCTGTTCGATCGTGCGTCGCTCGCCACCCGATTCCAGCGCCGCCTTGATCTCGTCGGAAACGCGCCGGACGCTCAGGTCAAAGTCGCGGTACGGCGTGCGGAAGCGGAAATCGGCAAGCAGTTCCTCGACCAGCAGCTCGACCGAACCGCGATTGGCATAGACCTTGGTCTCCACGCTGGTCGTGACGCTGCCGAGTGGATCGAGGTCGAGTGCGACGAACTCCACCGCCGGGTCGACCCCGGAAGTGTCGAACGTGGTTCGCGTGACGGACGAAAAGAAAGTCTTCGGAAACTCGCTGTCGGCCAGCGGGTCGATGATCTCCGCGAATCGTCTCTTGATGCTCGACCAGACGCCGCGCTCATGCACGTCGTCGCCGAGCTTCTGGCGCATCTGCTCGACCGAGCCAACGACGTACTTGCGGTACAGGTCGATGCGCTCGACGGCGTCACGCTGGCTGCCACGCCAGTCACGATCTTCGAAGCGCTGCTTGGCGCGCTGCGTGATGGCGCGGAATTCCGCGTTGTAGTCCGCGAACGCATCGACCAGCGACTGCGCGCAGTCGCTGATCAGCTCATCCCGGGCGCGCACCTTGGTGGACGTCTGGTTCAAGGCTTCCTTCCGCGCCGCGGGAGCGCCGGCGGCGCGCCGTTACAGGTTGCGGATCATCGCGTCCGCGAACTCGCTGCACTTGACCTCGGTTGCGCCGTCCATCTGGCGCGCGAAGTCGTAGGTCACGGTCTTCTGCGCGATCGTGCGGTCCATGGCGGTGATCACGGCATCCGCCGCTTCGTACCAGCCCATGTAGCGCAGCATCATCTCGCCGGAGAGGATCACCGAGCCCGGGTTCACCTTGTCCAGGTTCGCGTACTTCGGTGCGGTGCCGTGGGTTGCCTCGAACACCGCGTGGCCGGTGATGTAGTTGATGTTGCCGCCCGGCGCGATGCCGATGCCGCCGACCTGCGCGGCCAGCGCGTCGGACAGGTAGTCGCCGTTCAGGTTCATGGTCGCGATGACGTCGAACTCCTCGGGACGCGTCAGAACCTGCTGCAGCGTGATGTCGGCGATCGCATCCTTGACGACGATCTTGCCAGCCTGCTTCGCGGCGTCCTGCTCGGCGTTGGCGGCCTTTTCGCCTTTTTCGGCGCGGGTGCGCTCCCACTGGTCCCAGGTGTAGGTCTGCTCGGCGAACTCACGCTCGGCGAGGGCATAGCTCCAGTTACGGAACGCGCCTTCCGTGAACTTCATGATGTTGCCCTTGTGCACGATCGTGAGGCTCTTGCGCTTGTTGTCGATCGCGTACTGGATCGCGGCCCGCACCAGGCGCTCGGTGCCCTCGCGCGACACGGCCTTGATGCCGATGCCGGAGCTGTCCGGGAAGCGGATCTTCGCGTACAGCTTCGGGAACGACTGCTTGAACATTTCCTTGAACTTCTCGTTGTCGGCGCTGCCGGCCTCGAACTCGATGCCGGCGTAGATGTCCTCGGTGTTCTCGCGGAAGATCACCATTTCGACCTTGCCGGGCGCCTTGACCGGGGAGGGCACGCCCTTGAACCAGCGCACCGGGCGCAGGCAGACGTAGAGGTCGAGCATCTGGCGCAGCGCCACGTTCAGCGAGCGGATGCCGCCGCCGATCGGGGTCGTGAGCGGGCCCTTGATCGAGACGAGGTAATCGCGGCAGGCCTGGACGGTCTCGTCCGGCAGCCAGGTGTTGTAGAGGTCATTGGACTTCTGTCCGGCGAAGACCTCCATCCAGTGGATCTTGCGCTTGCCGCCATAGGCCTTGGCGACCGCCGCGTCGAGTACGCGTACCGAGGCGCGCCAGATGTCGGGCCCGGTTCCGTCGCCCTCGATGAACGGCACGATCGGCTGGTCGGGCACCTGCAGGCGCCCGTTGGAAATCGTTATCTTCTGGCCCTCGGCGGGCACGTTTAGCTTGAGGCTGCTGGACATCTGTCGAGCTCCCGGGGTTCGTCGAGACTGGAAAAATAGGCGTGGAATCGTACCATACGGCCGGGCACCGCCGGGCCCGGGCCTGTGGCCTCAGCGCAAGCGGGCGAGCGCCGCCCGTACCTGCGGCTGCTCGCCCGGCCTGGTCCAGGCGAACAGCAGGGCGCCGTCGACCAGGATCATCTGCGGGAACCCACTGGAACGCGCAACGTCGGAACGGGCGATAACTGCGACGGCACCGGCCGGGCCGTCTGCGGTGAACGGCTGCACGCGGATTTCCGCGGACCCTGCTGCGTCCTCGAGCCAGCTCACGACCGCCCGGCCATCGGGCAGCAGGACCACGTCCACGCGGCCCGCGACCTTGCCGGCGGCCACCTCGATCGGATCGCGGAACCTGCGTCCGCCATCCATCGAGAATGCCAGCCGCACGCGGGGCTTGTCCGCTGCCGTGAACCAGGCGACGACGACGGTGTCACCGCGCGCATCCACGGCCGGGCCGTTCACCGGGCAGGCATCGATGAGCCAGCCGTCGCGGGCGACGGGCACCGGCTCGGACCAGCCGGATGGCGTCTGCCGCAGCAGTGCAATGTCGCGAACCTCGGTCCCGGATCGGTCCCGGTAGGCCACGACCAGGCCCTCACGGGCCCGTGCGGAGTCCGTCTGGCAGCAGTCGCAGGTACGGGCATCGAGTTCCACGTCCGGGCCGAGCTTCAGTCCGTATGGATCGACCAGCGCGCTGCGCAGCGTCATCGCGCCGCTCGCGCCATCCGCAGTCCCGGCGCCGCCCGGGTGATCGTGTTCGCCCGAGGTGTGGCGGCCGTCGAGCCAGACCGCCCGTACCGAGCCGCCGTCGCCCATCAGCGATACGAATCCATGCTCGGTCGGCGTGCCATCGTCATGCGGCGACATCGGCTCGGACCAGGTATCGCCGGCGTCGCGGCTGACGGCAATCATCACGTCGTAGGAATACACGTCGCCGGGTTTTTGCTGCAACCAGTGCGCCGCCCAGGTGTGGCCGGCCACCGGCACGACCGAGGGAAAGTCGGCCCAGTTGACGAACCAGTCGCTGCCGGCAGCGACGGTGCCGGGCGCCGTCCATGCGCCGGCGTTCCAGGTCGAGTGACGCAGGGCGAACCCGCCGCCCGCAGCGGGTTCGAGCCAGCTCATCACCGCGCCGCGTGGCGGGGCGGCGAGGTTCGGGTACCGACTTCCTGCGGCAGCCGGCACGGCAAGCCCGACGGCAGGTTCGAGCCACCCGGCCTGCGGATCCGGTCCATGGCATGCAGCCAGGCATGTAAGCGCGGCCAGGGCGAGCGGGCTGGGTTTCAGATGGCCGAGATTGTGACCCATCCCAGAGTACTTTCCGCAGTGCGTCGCGGCGGCGGCGCCTGTTCCTTGCCTCCCAGCCGGGATCGCGCTAGGTTTGGCCGGCACAAAGGAACAGATCCGGTGGACCAGGCACTGCATTGGGTAAGACGGCGGCAACGCGCCCTGGCGAGGGGCGTGCTGGCGCTTTTCTGCCTCGCGTGGCTGCAGGCGGCCGTGGTGCCCTGCGCGATGGCGAACGCCGGCTCCGCCACGATGCCGGGCGGCGGTGAGCACTGCGTCTATTGCCCGCCGAGTGCCTCCACTCCATCCGTAACCGATCATGGCGGCAGCTGTGCCTATCCGCACGAGCCACAGGTGGACGCGCGAGCGTCGGCCGCGCTTTTCATGGCGATTCCCGTCGCGTCGTTTGCCGTCCTGCTGGACGCCGCGCCACGCGACATCCTTGCCCGCTCATCGATCCCGCAAGATCCCGTACCGCGCGTACCGATCCAGTTGAGTTTCTGCCGCTACCTCGAGTAGCGCTCCTCCCCAGGCTTGCGTCCGCAACGGACGCGCTCTAAATCCCACAGCCCGGGAGGCTATCGCATGGCACAGGTACGTCCGGCGCCTGAACAAGGCCGGTTGAGTAACACACGAATTCTCGCGCACGTCGCGCTGGCATCGCTGGCGGTCGGCTGGCTGGCGCCGCCGACGGCGCGTGCCGAGCCGACATTGTCGCTGGCCGCGGCCGAGCGCCTGGCAATCGAGCGCGACGCCGTACTGCAGCAACTCGCAGCCGAGTCTGCCGGCATGCGTGAACGCGCGGTCGCCGAGGGGCAGCTCAAGGATCCTCGGCTGCGCATGGGTGCGGTCAACGTGCCGACCGACAGCTTCAGCCTCACGCAGGAAGACATGACGATGATGGAGGTCGGCGTGAGCCAGGAATTTCCGGCGGGCCGTACCCTGGAGCTGTCGCGACGGCGCATGGAGCAGATCGCGACTGCCTCCCAGGCTGCGGCGGGCGACAGGAAACGCGTCGTGCAGCGCGAGGTTCGCCGCATCTGGGTCGAACTCGCCTACATCGAGGCCGCACAGCGCCAGCTCGCGGACCAGTCGTCGTGGGTGGACCAGATGCGCGCCGCCGCACGCGCGAGGTATGCATCCGGTGAAGGCAAGCAGCTCGACGTGCTGCAGGCAGGCCTGGACGTGGCGATGCTGAAGGAGCAGCAGCTCGACCTCGATCGCGAGTGGGCGATGCGACGCGCACAGCTGGCGCGCTGGCTGGGTGCCGAAGATGCAGCGCGTGCAGGCCCGTTTACGCTTCCGGCCAGGGGCGACCTGCCGCGGCTGGCCGGCCTCGAGCAGCGACTCCTGCAGCACCCGGCCCAGCAGGACTACGAACGGCGGATCGAGGCGGCACAGACCGCGGTCGAACTGGCAGAGCAGTCGACGCGGCCAGGCTGGATGCTGGACCTGAGCTACGGGTTCCGGGGCGGCGAGATGCCAGACGGGCAGCCGCGATCGGACATGGTGTCGGCGATGGTCAGCGTGGACCTGCCGTTCTTCCAGCGTAATCGCCAGGACCGGCAGATTGCCGCCGCACGTGCCGAGGCGCGGGGCCTGCACGAGATGCATACCGACCATCAGCGCGAGATGAGCGCGATGCTCGACGAAGCCTGGGTCGTCGCGGAGCGCACCGGCCAGATCGAGCAGTTCTACGAGACGGAGCTGGTGCCGCTCGCCGACCAGTCGGTGCAGGCGGCGCTGCTCGCCTACCGCAACAACCGCGCGATGATCGACGAGGTGCTGACCGCGCGCCGCGTCGCACTCGAGACCAACCTGAAGCGTCTGCGAATGTCGGCAGACCGCGCGCAGGCCCAGTACCAGGTGGATTACCTCGTCGGAGAAGAGCCATGAGTGCCGCAATCAAGTTGACTCCTCGACCAGTGGATACCAGCCGTTCGCGCGATCGAGCGCTCGCTCGCGGCTGCGCTTGCGGTCGCGATGATCATGGCCGCCGGCTGCGCGCGACAGCCGGCATCCGAGCCGGCAAGTGCGGCGGCCGTTGGCAGTGTCGCCGACACTGGTCCAGGCATACCGGGCGAGGCCCAGGCCGCGAAGCCGCTGTACTACCGCAATCCAATGGACCCGAAGCGCACATCCCCGGTCCCGATGAAGGACGAGATGGGGATGGACTACATCCCGGTGTTCCCGGACGCGGCCGGACCCGGTGTTCGCATATCGCCGGAGGTCGTGCAGAACCTCGGCGTACGGACCGAAGCCGCGGTCATGGGCGCGTTGCCGCGGCGCGCCGACACGGTCGGTTACGTGGGCTTCGATGAGCGCCGCGTGCGGCAGGTGCGCCCGCGCGCCGAGGGTTGGGTCGAGAGCCTGGCGGTGCGGACCATGGGCGAGACGGTACGTGCCGGGCAGGTGCTGTTCACGCTTTACTCGCCGGCGCTCGAAAGTGCGCAGCAGGAATACGTCGACGCGCTGGAGATCGGCAATGCGGACCTGATCGATGCATCGAAGGATCGGCTCGGCGCGCTGGGACTCGATCCCGGCACGGCGGGGCGCCTGAAGAAGGCCGGCAAGGCCTCGGGTCGCGTCGCCTACACGGCGCCGGTGTCCGGCGTCGTCACGGAGATCTCGCTTGAACAGGGTTCGATGCTGACGCCCGACATGGTCGCCATGACCATTACCGAGCTCGGCAGCCTGTGGGTGATCGCAGAGGTGCCAGAGGCGCAGTCGGCGTGGGTGACGGTGGGAACGGCCGCGGAAATGAGCTTCCCATCGCTCCCCGGCCAGCGGGTCGCCGGCCGGGTCGAGTACGTGTATCCGGAGCTGAACATGGAGACACGCACGGTCAAGGCGAGGATCACGCTCGATACCCCACCGCCGGCCGTCCGGCCCAACATGCTTGCGTCGGTCAGCCTGGTCGGCGCGGTCGGCACCGAGACCGTCAACATCCCGCGCAGCGCGCTGATCCGCACCGGCACCGAGGATCGCGTCGTGATCGCGCTCGGCGACGGACGCTTCGCGCCGCGGCGGGTGGTGGCGGGAGCGGAAAGCGGCGAGCGGATCGCGATTACCGAGGGCCTGGCGGCCGGGGAGAACGTGGTCGTCGCGGGACAGTTCCTGCTGGACTCTGAAGCGAACCTGCGCGCCGGCCTCGACCGCATGGGCAGCGAGCGGCAGCCGCCGGCGCACCGCAGGCGAGCGAACCGGTCACCCACGAGTCGCATGACTGACCGGAGGCGAATTCCATGATCAACGCGATCATTCGAGCCTCGCTGCAGAACCGCGCGCTGGTGCTGCTGCTCGCGGCGCTGCTCACCGCAGCCGGTGCGTACTCGTTCGTGCGCACCCCGGTCGATGCGCTACCCGACCTGTCCGACGTACAGGTCATCGTACGCACGCCCTACCCGGGGCAGGCGCCACGCCTGGTGGAAGACCAGGTGACCTACCCGCTGACGACAGCGCTGCTGTCGGTTCCGGGCGCGACCACGGTCCGCGGCTACTCGTTTTACGGCGACTCGTTCGTCAACGTGCTGTTCGCCGACGGCACCGACCCGTACTGGGCCCGCTCGCGCGTGCTCGAGTACCTGAGCCAGGCCACGGCACGCTTGCCGGAGGGCGTGCGGCCGGCGCTGGGCCCCGACGCGACTGGGGTCGGCTGGATCTACCAGTACGCGCTCGTGGACCGCAGCGGCAGGCACGATCTTGCGCAGCTGCGCTCGATCCAGGACTGGTTCCTCAAGTTCGAGCTGCAGGCGCTCGACGGCGTGTCCGAGGTCGCAACCATCGGCGGCATGGTGAAGCAGTACCAGGTGGTCGTGGATCCGCTGAGGCTGCGCGGCTACGGCCTGCAGCTCATGATGATCGAGCAGGCGATCCGCGCAGGCAACCAGGAGATCGGCGGCTCGGTGGTCGAGATGGCCGAGGCCGAGTACATGGTCCGCGTGAGCGGCTACGTGAAGAAGATCGAGGACCTCGAGCGCATTCCGGTGATGACGGGGAAGGGCGGCACACCTGTCCTGCTCCGCGACGTTGCAGAGGTTCGGATCGGTCCCGAGATGCGTCGCGGCATCGGCGAACTGGACGGCGAGGGCGAGGCGGTGGGCGGCGTGATCGTGATGCGCAATGGCGAGAATGCGCGCGCGACGATAGAGCGAGTCAAGGCCAAGCTCGAGGACCTGCGCAGCGGGCTGCCGGAGGGCGTCGAGATCGTCACGACCTACGACCGCTCATCGCTGATCCAGCGTGCCGTGGACAATCTCAAGCGCAAGCTGGTCGACGAGTTGATCGTCGTGGCGCTGGTGTGCTTCGTGTTCCTCTTCCACCTGCGCTCGAGCCTGATCGTCGTGATCGTCACGCCGATCGCGGTGCTCTCGGCGTTCATCCTGATGCACCTGCAGGGCATCAACGCGAACATCATGTCGCTGGGAGGCATCGCCATCGCGATCGGCACGCTGGTCGACGCCGCGATCGTCATGATCGAGAACGTGCACAAGAAACTCGAGCATGGCGCCGTCGACGGACCCGGACGGATGGACGCGGTATTCGAGGGATGCCGGGAGGTCGGGCCGTCGCTGTTCTTCTCGCTGATGATCGTGGCGTTGTCATTCCTTCCGGTGTTTACGCTCGAAGCCCAGGAGGGCCGGCTGTTCGCGCCGCTCGCGTACACCAAGACCTACGCCATGCTCTCTGCGTCGCTGCTCTCCATCACGCTGGTGCCGGTGCTCATCTACTGGCTGGTGCGCGGCAACATCCGCCCCGAACTCGCCAACCCCGTGAACCGCGCGACCATGGCAGTGTATCGGCCGTTCCTCGGTCTCGCCCTGCGTGCGCCCTGGGCCGTGGTGCTGGTGGCAACCGTCGTCGTGCTTGCGACGCTGTGGCCGATGTCGCGACTCGGGACCGAGTTCATGCCGGAACTCGACGAGGGCGACCTGCTGTACATGCCGACCACGCTGCCCGGTCTCTCGACCGACGCGGCACGTTCGCTGCTGCAGCAGACCGACAAGCTGATCGCCACCGTACCCGAGGTGGAGCGGGTGTTCGGCAAGGCCGGTCGCGCCGAATCGGCCACCGATCCCGCTCCGATCGAGATGTTCGAGACGACCATCAAGCTGAAACCGCGCGATCAGTGGAGGCCGGGCATGACACCGGCGAAACTGAAGGCGGAACTCGATGCGCTGGTCAAGTTCCCGGGGCTCTCCAACGCCTGGGTCTATCCGATCAAGACGCGCATCGACATGCTGGCCACCGGGATCCGCACGCCGGTAGGCATCAAGATCATGGGTCCGGACCTGGCCACCATCCAGGGCATCGGGCAGCAGATCGAGGACATCCTGCGCGACGTGCCCGGCACCACTTCGGTGTACGCGGAGCGGACGGCCACCGGCCGCTACCTCGACATCGACATCGATCGAATTGCCGCCGGGCGCTACGGGCTCAACATCAAGGACGTGCAGGACATCGTCGGCAGCGCCGTGGGCGGCATGACGGTCAGCTACACGGTGGAAGGACTCGAGCGCTATCCGATCAACCTGCGGTATCCGCAGGATTTCCGGGATTCGCTGCAGAGCCTGCGCGACCTGCCGCTGGTGACGCCGACCGGCGCCAACGTGACGCTCGCCGACATTGCGCGCGTGGACGTCGCGGACGGGCCAGGCATGATCAGGAGCGAGAACGCGCGACCTTCGGGCTGGGTGTTCGTCGACATCCAGGACCGGGACCTCGGCGGGTACGTGGGTGAAGCGAAGCAGCGGCTCGCGGCCAGCCTGAAGCTGCCGGCCGGCTACAGCCTCGGCTGGTCAGGGCAGTACGAGTACCTGCAACGGGCGGTGGAGCGACTGAAGGTCGTCGTGCCTTTCACGCTCGGCATCATCGTGCTGCTGCTGTACCTGAATTTCCGAAATGCGCGTGACGTGCTGCTGATCCTCGGTGCGCTGCCGTTCGCGCTGGTGGGCGGCGTCTGGCTCCTGTACCTGCTCGACTACGACCTGTCGATCGCCGCCGCCGTCGGGTTCATCGCACTCGCCGGTGTCGCGACGGAGACCGGCGTGGTGATGGTGATGTACCTGGAGCACGCCTGGGCCGACCGCCGTCGGCTGGCGAGCGAGGCCGGGCGCGAACCCACGCGTGCCGACCTGCGCGAAGCGATCGTCGGCGGCGCGCTGCTCAGGCTGCGGCCCAAGCTGATGACGGTGGTCACGATCATCGCCGGCCTGCTGCCGATCATGTGGGGGTCGGGCACCGGATCCGAGGTCATGCGGCGCATCGCCGCCCCGATGGTGGGCGGCATGGTGTCGGCCACCGTGTTGACACTGGTGATCATCCCGTCGCTCTACCTGATCGTGAACGGCTGGAGGCTGCGTACGGCGTTAGACTAGGCACATGAACGATCCGACCACGCATGATTGTTGTGCGGTGAAGCCCGAGCCCGTGAAGCACGAATGCTGCCACGCGCAGGGCGCCGCGCATGCAGCGGCCTCGACCGCGAGGGTCCTGCGCCCGGGTGAGACGCTCTACGTCTGCCCGATGTGCCCGGGCGTCGAAAGCCCGGTCCCCGCCGCCTGCCCGCGCTGTGGCATGGCACTGGAACCCGCGATGCCCGTGGTCGCGGCCGGCGAGGACCCTGAACTGCGCGACATGAAGCGGCGCTTCCTGGTGTCCGTGGCGCTGACCGTCCCGCTGTTCGTTATCGCGATGGCTGGCATGGCGGGATGGATGCCTCGCAGCATGTCGTGGGCCGCGGCGCCGTGGGCGCAGTTCGTGCTGGCGACCCCGGTGGTGCTGTGGTGCGGCTGGCCGCTGCTCGTGCGCGGTGCGCGCTCGGTCGCGAACCGGCGGCTCAACATGTTCACGCTGATCGGCCTCGGCGTGGTCGTGGCATACCTCTACAGCGTGTGGGCGACGCTGGTGCCGGCGGCGGTTCCACATGCGTTCAGGCATGGCGGCGAAGTCGCCCTTTATTTCGAGTCCGCCGCGATGATCGTCACGCTGGTGCTGCTGGGGCAGGTGCTGGAACTGCGCGCACGCGGTCGCACCGGCGCCGCGCTGCGCGGGCTGATGGACCTCGCGCCGAAGACCGCAAGGCGCGTGGATGACGACGGCCAGGAGGTGGAGATTCCGCTGGCCGAAGTACGCGTCGGCGACCAGCTGCGCGTGCGCCCCGGGGAGCGCATGCCGGCCGACGGGTCGGTGGTCGAAGGCCGCGGCGCCGTGGATGAATCGATGGTCACCGGCGAGTCGCTGCCCGTCGACAAGACGGCAGGCGATTCCGTCATCGGGGGCACCTTGAACGGCCAGGGTTCGCTGGTGATTCGCGCCGCGCAGGTCGGCACCGAGACGGTGCTTGCACGCATCGTGCAGGCCGTCGCCGAGGCGCAGCGCAGCAGGGCGCCGGTGCAGGCGCTGGCCGACCGAGTGTCGGCATGGTTCGTTCCCGCGGTCATCGCGGTTGCGGTCGTCGCCGCGATCACCTGGGCGTTGGTCGGGCCCGAGCCGCGCCTCGCAAACGCACTGCTGGTCGCGGTCAGCACGCTGATCGTCGCCTGCCCCTGCGCGCTGGGGCTGGCGACACCGATGTCGATGACCGTGGCGATGGGTCGCGGGGCGCAGTCGGGCATCCTGTTCCGCGACGCCGGGGCGCTGCAGGCGCTCGAGGACGTCGACACCGTCGTGCTCGACAAGACCGGCACGCTCACGGTCGGCAGTCCCGAGGTGGTGAGCATCCTGCCGGTGGATGGCATCGCCGAATCGGAACTGCTGCGCTTCGCGGCAAGCCTCGAGCAGGCGAGCGAGCATCCGCTGGCATCGGCCGTCGTGCGCGCGGCACAGGCCAGGGGCCTGCGGCTGGGGCGCACCTATGGATTCGAATCCCAGCCCGGCGCGGGAGCAGTGGGCGTGGTGCAGATGCGCCGCGTCGTGGTGGGCAACGCCCGCCTGATGGCGGATGAAGGCGTGGATGTTCAGGCACTGGAGCCGGAAGCGGATCGCCTCAGGGAACTCGGCCAGACGACGGTATTCGTCGCGCTGGACCAGGTTGCGATCGGCATCCTGGGCATCGCGGACCCGCTGAAGCCCGAGGCGTGGGAGGCGGTGCAGGGTTTCAAGCGCGACGGCCTGCGTGTCGTGCTGCTGTCCGGCGACCACGAGGCTTCGGTGCGCGCGGTGGCACAGATGCTCGGCATCGACGAGGTACATGCCGGCGTGTTGCCCGCCGGCAAGGCCGAGGTCGTCAGGCGACTGCGCGGCGATGGACGCAAGGTCGCGATGGTGGGCGATGGCGTCAATGACGCGCCGGCGCTCGCGGAGGCGGATGTCGGCATAGCGATGGGCGCGGGCACGGACATCGCGAAGCAGACGGCCGGTGTGACGCTGATGAGCGGCGACCTGCGCGCGGTCGGGCGCGCCGTGCGGCTCGCAGAGGCCACGATGTCCAATGTCCGGCAGAACCTGCTGTTCGCGTTTGGCTACAACGCCATCGGCGTGCCGCTGGCCGCTGGCGTGCTGTATCCGCTCGCCGGCATCATGCTGGCGCCTGCGGCCGCGGCAGCCGCGATGTCGCTCAGTTCCGTGAGCGTGATTACCAATGCGCTGCGGCTCGGCCGCAAACGAGTCGATTGATCCGGCGTCGGCCCGCAGCACCGAGCGACTCGATGCGCCCCATGCGGCTGGCATCGGCCGGGTCGGTCCCGATCGTATCGCTTGCGGCCAGGAGTCAGGCCCGCCTCAGGCGCCTGCTGCCGCGCGGCTTCGCTTCGTCGGCCGGTTTCTCGGCTTGCTGCAACTCGGCCTCGACCTCCTGGAGGATCTGCGCGAAAGCCTGTGCGGCCGGTGACATGCTGCGGCCGCTCAGCGAAACGACGCCGTAACCGCTGGACGGCAGGTCAAAATCGACGTCGAGCGTCGTCAACCGGCGGGCAGCTCAGCTCACGCTGGATCTGCTGCGGCGCGCCAAGCCCGATGCCGTCCGTGCGCATGACGATCTCGCGCACGCTGGCAATCGACGTCACCGTGATGTGCGGCATGATGTCGCCCGACAGTGGATCCACGTCGAGCCGGCCGGCCGCCTTGCCGAGCCGCTGACGGAGCTCCAGGAGCATCGGCACGCCTACCAGCGGGTATGGGTCGAGATCCTTGAGCGCCAGGTTAGGCCTGCCGGCCAGCGGGTGTCCAGGTCGGCAGAACAGCAGGCCTCGATGGCGTGGCAGCAGATTGATGTCGAGCCTGTGGTCGTCCGCCAGGAACGACGCTTCCATGACGACGAGGTCCGCGGTGCCCGACAGCAGCTTGCCGAGGAATTCGCGCCACGGGCCTTCGATCAGCCGGATGCGCAGCGCCGGGTGCCGTGTCGCGAGACGCGCCAGTGCCGGAATCACGCTCAGTTCGACCGCATATGGTCCGGCGCCGACCACGAGCTGCCCGGACAGCAGCTGGCCGTGATCCCTGATCGATTCGCCGAGGCGTGCGGCCTCGGCGAGCAGGGCGTCGGCCCGTTCCAGGAACACCAGCCCGGCCGATGTCGGCTCCACCCGCCGTGTCGTTCGGTCGAACAGGCGTGCGCCGAGTTCCTTCTCGAGGGCCGCAATTCCACGACTGAACGTGGGCTGAGTGACGTGCATCGCCTCGGCGGCGCGCGCGAAATTTCGCTGCCGCGCCAGCGCTATGGCGTACTCGACCAGGCGCAGGTTTTTCATGCGCCGACTGTATCAATGATTTTCACAAACTGCATTGGACGAATCAATCAGGTGGCGGATAGCATCTGCCGACGACAGTAATGATTATCGGTCGCACCTTTGGCCGGGGCGAGTCGGTCGGACGGCCAGGCATTGCGGGCTTGAATAGGGCTGGGTGGCGGCTATCGCCGGCAGAAAACGACCTATTGAGTTGGCGCATCTTCAACGCATCGGGAGAAGTGAGATGAGTCTAAGAAAAATGCAGGTAACGGCGCTCGCGGCGCTGGGCCTGGCGTCTGGAGCGCTGGCTCCGTTGGTGGCACAGGCCGCCTCCAGCCAGCCCAACATCCTGTTCATCATGGGCGACGACATCGGCATCATGAACGTGGGCGCTATCACCGCGGACTGATGGTCGGCGAGACGCCGAACATCGACCGCATCGCCAGGGAAGGCGCGCAATACATGACCTACTATGCCGAGCAGAGCTGCACGGCCGGTCGCACAGCGTTCTTCACCGGCATGCATCCGCTGCGCGCGGGAATGGTCATGCCGCAGTTGCCGGGCGCCACCAGCTCACTGCTACCGGGCACGCCGGCGCTCGCCAAGTTCCTGCTCGACCTTGGATACAACACCGGCGAGTTCGGCAAGAACCACCTCGGCGACAAATCGGCATCGTTGCCGACCGCCCACGGTTTCCAGGAATTCTGGGGCTACCTCTATCACCTGGACGCGATGCAGGGGGTGAGCTTCCCGGACATCAACAGTTCCCCGACCGTCCAGGGCGTCGTTCCGCCCTGCATGAACACGCCCGTGCGCGGCCTGAAGGAAGTGCCCGGCGCGGTGGACCCGAGGACCGCGACCTGCATGACCCCACCACGGCCGGTCATCTGGTGCACGTCCTCCGACGGCACCGAGGCGAACCAGAGCTGCAAGGACGAAGGGCCGCTGACGCTGGAGCGCTCCGCAACCGTGGACGAGGAAATTTCCGCCAAGGTCATCGACTACCTCGACCGCAACGACCCCAAGAAGACCAACAAGCCCTTCTTCGTCTGGTACAACCCGGCGCGCATGCACGTCACGACCGTGCTGTCGAAGAAGTACCTGGACATGCTCGGCGAGAAGGGCGGCAAGGATTGGGGCATCAACGAAGCCGGCATGAAGCAGATGGACGACAACATCGGCTACGTGCTGAAGAAGCTGGAGGACATGGGCCAGCTCGACAACACCATCGTCGTCTTCACCACCGACAACGGCGCCGAGGCCATCACCTACCCGGACGGCGGCGTCACGCCGTTCAGGGGTGGCAAGCTCACGACCTGGGAAGGCGGCATGAGGGCGCCGATGGTCGTCCGCTGGCCCGGACACATCAAGGCCGGCACCGTGCCGGACCAGATGTTCTCGGCGCTGGACTGGGTCCCCACCTTCGTCAACATCGCCGGAGGTCCCAAGGGCGACGGCCTGAAGAAGCAGATCGAAGCCGGCAAGTACCCCGGGATCATCAAGACGACGCTCGACGGCGTCGACCAGCGGGACTACCTCGAAGGCAAGGCGGACTCGGCACGCGACACCTTCTTCTACTACACCGGCCAGCAACCGTCGGCCGTGCGGTACAAGAACTGGAAGTTCTACTACACGATGGCATCTTCTTCCGCGACCGGCGGGCTGCTCGGTGCGACCACCTTTCACTGGACCCAGGTGCAGAACATCAAGCGTGATCCATTCGAGCAAGCTGTCGGAATGGATCAGAAGACCCTGCTCGGCATGGGCGGTGCGCTGGCCGCGCCAAGCACGGCGTATATCTATGACTGGAACCTGCGTGCCCATCGGGCAGTTGCTGTGGTTGAAGGAGCTCGAGACCTACAGGACGTTCCCGTCGCTGCAGATCCCGGCGAGCTACAACCTCGACCAGATCATCGAGGCGATGAAGGCTGCGAAGCACATCAGCCACGCGGGCGAGTAGTTCCCGATCGGAATTGTGCGGCGTGTGACAGGCCAAAGTGGGTGACCCGAAAGGGTCACCCACCGAGGCTGTCATCAACGAGTTCATGCGATGAAATAGTGGTCGTCCGCGTTGCACGCACTCGTGCGCGTGTTCGCGGTACAGTTCGGTGGCGTGGCGGCGGCCGCACCAGCTGCCGACTCGCGGCCGTCGTGGAATGACGGCAACACCAAGGCGGCGATATTGTCGTTCCTGCAGAAGGTGACCACGCCCGGTACGCCGGATTTCGTGCCGCCGGCAGCCGCGACTGTCGCCATGCCGTATCTAAGGGTAGCATCGCCTTGGTTCCCGGGTTCGAGATGCCTCCGGGGAATTCCATCACGGGCGTGCCCAGGTTCGACGAGGGCGCGCTGGTTTCGATCTACACGGACTAGGCTCCCATGACCCGGACGCTTCAGAGCACACCTCGCCGTGACGGCTACCGCATGCCGGGTGAGTTCGAGCCTCACCGGGGCTGCTGGATGCTGTGGCCGGAGCGGCCCGACAACTGGCGCCTTGGGGCCAAGCCTGCGCAGCAGGCGTTCACTGCGGTGGCCGCTGCGATCGCCGGCAGCGAGCCCGGTGTCCGTCGGTGTGTCGGCAGCGCAGTATGACAATGCGCGCCGCAGCCTGCCCGCGGAGGTCCGCGTCGTGGAGCTCTCGAGCAACGATGCGTGGATGCGCGACGTAGGGCCAACGTTCGTCGTGAACGGCCGTGGTGGACTGCGCGGCGTGGACTGGATGTTCAATGCCTGGGGCGGCCTCGATGGCGGAATCTATTTTCCGTGGGACCGGGATGAAGGCGTCGCGCAGAAGGTGATCGAGATCGAGGGCTGCGATCGATACCGTGCACCGTTCGTGCTCGAGGGCGGTGCGATCCACGTGGACGGGCAGGGCACCCTGATCACGACCGAGGAGTGCCTGCTGAATCGCAACCGCAATCCACACCTGACCCGCGGCGAGATCGAGGGCCTGCTGCAGCGCTACCTGGCCGTCGAAACCATCGTGTGGCTGGGCAAGGGCGTGCACCTCGACGAGACCGACGGGCACGTGGACAACCTGTGCGCGTTCGTGCGGCCCGGCGAGGTGGTGCTGACTTGGACCGACGACCGGCGGGATCCGCAGTACGAGATTTCCCGCGATGCGTGGGAGCGGCTGCAGCAGGCGCGCGATGCCCGTGGCAGGCGGTTCAAGGTGCACAAGCTCGTCCAGCCGGGACCGCTCTACATGACCAAGGCCGAGGCTGCCGGTATCGATGCCGCGGAAGGCTCGCAGCCGCGCGAGGCCGGCGCCAGGCTCGCGGGCTCATACGTCAACTTCTACCTCGGGAACCGCCACGTCGTCGTGCCGCTGCTCGACCCGAAGCGCGACGCCGCTGCGATGCGCAAGTTGAAGACCTTGTTCCCGCGGCGCGAGATCGTCGGCGTGCCGGGGCGCGAGATCCTGCTCGGCGGCGGAAACGTACACTGCATCACGCAGCAGGTGCCGCGGGCAGCCCAGCTCGTGGTCGGTGGACGGCGGGTGGCGACGGCTCGCCGGCGGATGACCGCGAGGGGCCGGCGCGCGGCGGCAAGCGGGCGCGCCGCGAGCGGAACGCAGGCCGAATAGGGCATCCGGTCCAATGCTGCACGAGGTGTTGAGCGGCAGACGGTTGACGAAGCTCGAATACGAGCACGAGCTGCCCCGGCTGCAGGACCAGCTGCTCGACGCGCAGTTCGAGCTGCGCAGGAGCCGGGCACGGGCCGTGGCGGTGATCGTCACCGGAATCCCCGCTGCCGGCCGCAGCGAAGTGGTCAACGAGCTGCTCGGGTGGCTCGATCCGAAGTTCGTCACCGTCCATGGATTCCGCGGGCCGGATGAGGCGGAGCGCCAGAGACCGCTGTTGTGGCGCTACTGGCGGGTGATGCCGCCCCGCGGCCGGATCGCCATCATGCACGCCGGATGGTACGGGGAATTCCTCCGCGCATCCGTGCTGCATCCGAAGCGTCCGGCCGCCGACGTGCACCGCGAGGTCGAGCGCATCCGCTCGCTGGAGCGGATGCTGGTGGCCGACGGCGTTGCGGTCGTGAAGGTACACCTGCACGTGGGACCGGAGATCCAGCGCAAGCGCCTCGAGAAACTCCGCGACGACAAGCGCACGCGCTGGCGCGTGACGCGCGAAGACCTCTGGCTCGCCGCGCATTTCCGACGCGTAGAGAAGGCGGTCGAGCATTGCCTCAAGGTGACCGAGCAGCCGGTGGCGCCGTGGCACCTGGTCGACGGCACGGATCGCCAGCACCGGGCGCTGGAAGTCGGCCGGGTCCTGCTCGCGGGCATGCAGGGCGGCCCTGGCGGGGTTGCTGGCCGCGCGAAGGCGCCAGCGACGCCCAGGTTGCATGCGGCGAAGGAAGTGAAACTTCCCACGGGCCACCGTGGCCCGCGTGTTGCCGAGGAAGACTACGAACGGGAACTGGAGCAGCTGCAGGGCCGGCTCGCGCTGCTGTCACGGCGCCGCAAGTTCGCCAGGCATTCGGTGGTCGTCGCATTCGAGGGCATGGATGCCGCCGGCAAGGGCGGGGCCATCCGGCGCATCGCCGCGGCGCTCGATGCACGCCAGTACCGGGTCGTGCCGATTTCGGCGCCGTCGCCGGAGGAGCTCGCACGCCCCTACCTGTGGCGATTCTGGTTCCATCTGCCGCCACGCGGCAATTACACGATCTTCGATCGCTCCTGGTACGGGCGCGTGCTGGTGGAGCGCGTCAGGGGGCTCGCAAGCAGGCCTGACTGGCAGCGCGCATACGCCGAGATCAACGAGTTCGAGGCCGAGCTGGCCGAGCATCGAGTCATCGTCGCGAAGTTCTGGATGTCGGTCAGCAAGGGGGAGCAGCTGGCGCGGTTCAAGGAGCGCGACCGCAACCCGCTGAAGCGCTTCAAGGTGGATCCCGAGGACTGGACCAACCGCAGGCAGTGGCCAGCCTACGAGCGCGCTGCCCGGGAGATGATCGCGCGCACCAGCACCCGGCATGCGCCTTGGTACGTGATCCCGGCGGACGACAAGCGCTACGCGCGGCTACTCGTGCTGCGCCGCTTGTGCGAGCGCATCGAAGCAGCCCTCGATTGACGATCTGCGCAGCGGCCGTCGGATGAAGACGGGCTCCGGGGGGTGAGCCGGCCTGCGACTAGAACCAGACCGACAGGAAGACCCTCAGGACGTCGGCGCCGAAGTGATACTTCGGTTCAGTGTCCACCGAGTCGCCCTTCAATGCGTTGCGGAAATCCTGGTAGTCGTAAAGCGCGTGGTCGTAGAAGACGTTGATCGTCGAGCGCTCTATCCCGCCCCAGGTGATCGCCGGCAACCGCCAGGTTGCGCCGACCGTCACCATCTGGCTCTGGAAGGTGCTCAGTTCCTTGTCGCGCCCCAGGAAGTTCTGCGAGTTCGCGTACGGAAAGATGTCGGAGTAGAAGTCTGCTGCGGACTGGTCGTACCAGCGGTAGTCGGCCTCGAGTATCCAGCGCTCGCCGATCGGGTGCGTGTAGCCGATGCGCACGGTGTTGGCGTCGATTCCCCAGGTGTCGGTGTAGTAGCGGTACATGCCGTGCAGTGCTGCCCGATACCACAGGAAGTAGTCGGCGGTCAGCGACACGGCATTGCTGGTTCGCGTTTCCGGATAGACCTCCGGCTCCCATGCGTAGCCGTCGGCGGCGGTCGGGTCGACGTAGCGCGCCGAGCGATACGGGTTGTTCAGGTAGCCGGTGTCGGTGATGGTCTCGAACCGCAGGCCCATCATCAAGGCCGGCGTGACGATCTGCGAGACTCCGACCCGGTAGCTCCAGCGGTCCACGGATTCCTTGAACTCCGGGTCGCCGTTGCGTCGCACTTCGTCCCAGGCCCGGCTGAAGCCAAAGGACACCGTCGTCAGGTCACCGAACATGTCCTGGCTCAGGTCGAAGCTCGCGGTGTTCGCGGTGTAGTCGTTCTCGTCGCTGTTGGTATAGGCGACGCTGTACTGCGTCTTGCCCTGCAGCATGTCAGCCGCAATGCTCGCCTGCCGCCGGGTTTCCTTGTACGGGCTCGCCTGCGTGAGCACGTCGATCGAGGCGCTCGAGACCATGTCCATGTAGTAGTTGGCCGCCACGGAGAATCTCTCGCCGAATTTCTTGCGCACCAGCAGCGACGGCCCGTCGACCGTCACGCCACCGCCTTCGTAGCGGTGATAGAGCGCATCGGCGCGATCCTCCGGCAGCACGGCCGCCTCGGCTGGCGCCAGCGATGCGAGCGCCAGCGGAACCGCGAGCAGTGCCGCCGCATCCTGCCGCTGGCGCGCGGCCTTGTCGTCAGTTGCAGCCACAGCCGCCACCACTGCCGCCAAGGGCGCCGCGCGCGCCCTCGCGGGCTTCGTACACGTGATCGATGTACGCCTGCGAGACGGGGTCGCGATCGGCGCTCATGATCAGGTCCGCGAAGTTCTGCCGTTCATACGGCTTGACCCACGGCTCGACACCGCTGCAACCGGCCAGGCCCGCCAGCGCGAGCAGTGCCGTGGCACGCACGAGGTTCATCCGGTTCACTCCTTCACCAGGCTGCGGATCATGTCCGCGTACTTGGCCTCGTCCCCGGGACGGTAGCCGTGATGCACATAGCGCACGTTGCCCGCGCGGTCGATGAAGACCGAACTCGGCATGCCCTCCACGCCGAAGGACCCGGCGACTTCGTTGTTGCGGTCGAACAGGATCGGGAAGGTGACCGGGACCTTCGCCAGCCATTCCTGGGCGGCAGTGCTGTCGGGCTCGACGTTGATACCCACGATCGTGAAGCCCAGCGGTTCATACTTGGCCTGTATCTGCTCGAGCAGCGGCATTTCCTGCCGGCACGGGCCGCACCATGTGGCCCAGAAATTGATCATGACGACCTCGCCCTTCAGTTCCTCGAGGCTCAGGTTGCCGCCGTCCCGGGCGGGTAGCGTGAAGGCGGGCGTTGCGGCATGTGCGCTCGAGGCGAGGGCGACGAGGATCATGACGGCAGCAAAGGGGCGGATGGCGCGCATGAGGTGCTCCACTGTCAGAAAAACGCCGCGAGGCTCAGGCTGAACTGCAGGTTCTGGGTCAGCTTGTCCTTGCCCAGCAGGTCGCTGTTGAACATCTGGTCGCGCGCGTCCACGTGTGCGGCGAGCCAGTCGGTCAGCAGCAGCCGGAATCCGATGCCCGGTGTAAGCGTGAAGTGGGTGTCATCCGCGAAATTCGTGCCGCCGATACCCAGCGTCAGGTAGACGGCGCTGGGCATGGCGCGCTTTCCGCCGAAATACACCTCGCCCGGCAGGGCGTTCCAGCCGATCGCCACGTCGTAGTAGGTGTACTGGCGCTGGCTGTCGGTGAGCAGTTCGGCGGAGCCGCTCAGGTCCTCGTAGCTGGTCTTGCCTGCCTTGGCGGACCCGATCGTGGCTTCGGCGAAGATGTCCTCGGTGAAGTGATAGGCGAAGCGCCCGCCATACAGGAAGCTCGAGCCGAAATCCTCGATGCTGACCGTGCCGATGAACAGGCCCGCCTCGAAGTTCTCGGAGTCGATTTTCGGCACCTTGACATCGCGCCGGGCAACCCTGGGCTCGACCACCTGCGGAGCATCGGCAGACGCACCGACGGCGTCCTGCGCAAGTGCCGCGCCGGGAAGCACGTGTGCGCCGGCGGCGACCGCGACGTTCAGAAGAAATGCGTGAAGCCGACGGTCCATTCGCTGATGACCTCGTTGTCGTTGGTGTCCAGGAAAATCACGAACTGGCGGTACTCCGCCTGCAGCAGGAATCGGTCGCTCAGGTAACCGCGCAGGCCGGCGCCCGCGTAGGCCACCGAGTTCGTGCGGTTGCTGGTCTGGACCAGCGTCGCATTCGGGTCTACGTAGACCACCCCGCCGCCGATCGAGACGAACGGCGAAACCCGCCACTGCGGTACGAAGCTGTGGCCGATTCCGACGGTGCCCAGCCAGCCGGCCGAATATTCCCCGAGCACCTGGGAGACGTCGGCGCGCACGAATAGCGAGTCGGTCAGCATGAACGAACCGGTGACGGCAACGGTGTCCGCGCCATCGAAGGCACCTGCGCCGACGCCGACTTCCCAGCGGTGCGCGACCCGTGCATCGGGGCTCGGGCCGGGTAGCCGGACCTCCTGGCCCTCCGGGGAGAGCGTTCTCTCGAGCTGATTCCGGTTCACCCAGCCTTCGCGTCCGCGGTCGGTGCGAACCTTCACCCAGTCGGTGCGCTGCCGAAGCAGCACCACGTCCGCGCCGCGCTCGACCACCTGGGTCACCGGGAAGCCGCGACCCGGCCCGCTGTGCAGGTCGATGTACGGATCCTGCACGACAACGGTCTCCGCGCTCGCCGCGCCGACTCCGGTTGGAGCCAGCGCAGAGAACAGCAGGAAGCCAGTGATCAGCAGTCGGTGCATTGGGTCAATTGAGCGGCGCGACGAATGGGTCATTGAAATACTGCGCACCTTCGTCAACCCATTCCGAGACGAGCCTCAACTCCGCAGCCGAAAGACGACCCTCGTGGGTGCCTCCCGGCGCAAATCTTGAGAAGAACGTCACAGATGCGTTTGCGCTGCCCGCCCGCAGAGAAGACGCCACTGGTACCGGGGCGAACTGCGGATCGCCGGTGACCGGGTCGACACCGACCTGCACCAGGCGGTCCTGCAGCGTTCCGCCGACCAGTTCCTGTTCGTTGTCCGTCGCCAGCAGTTCCCGATAGGCGTGGAAGTGGTCCGGCTCGTCGGCCGAAGGACCATCGGTCAGCTCGAGCTGGCCCGGAGGAACCTGCGCCTCGCCGGCGGCCGAAAGCCGTGAGTGGCAGCTCGTGCAGGTATCGTCCTTGAGCACGGTCACGCCGTCCGCGTCGAAGGTCACGCGCGGCAGGCTCCAGAGCGGGTGGATGTGCTGCTCGTAGTGAATCGTTATCCGGCAACCGGAGTGCCACGACGTTACGCACTCCGGCGAGGTCGGCGCCGGAGTCGCGAGGTCGGCGTAGCTGTACTCGAACGGCGCATCGGCCGGGCGCGCTGCGGCAACCGGGTCGGTCCACACGTCTTCGAACACGACGCTTGTGCTCGGCTTCAGCGCCGCGCAGTCGGTCTGGCAGCTGATGCGAGCGCGCACCTGCGCCATCGTTTCGCCGAAGTCCGCGAACAGTGCCGGGTTGGAGTTCGGGAAGGGCAGGCCGGTGGTCGGCGCACCCGCCCAGGCAGCCTCGAAGAGGTTGCTGCGTCCGTGCGAAAGGCCGCTCTCGGGATCGTGGCAGCCGTTGCAGCGCAGTTCTTCCCCGGCGCGCACCTGCAGCCAGTTGTTGTGCCGTGGACCGATCTGCCGGCCATTCGCGTCGAGTAGCGCGATGGCAAACGCGACGTTCGCCGGAACCTTGACGCGTACCGACCCATCCGGCTCGATCGGCGCGTAGCCAAGCACCTCACGCATGCCGAAGGCTGAAGTAACCCCGAAGGCGCTGCCGCGGAAATCGCGTACATCGCGGTCCGGCATGCTGACGACCTTCTCGATTCGCAGGAACCGCGCCGGGCGCAGGGCGGCTGTCGTGCGCGCCGGGTCGGCAAGCGCCGCGATGCCGCCTGGGGCCGTATCGACCCCGTCGATGTCGTAGACGCTGCGAATGTCCAGGATACCGACGCTTTCCGACTCCAGGTCCGCGTCGAAATCCACGCCTGCAACCCGGTCGAGCAGCACCGGCGGCAGCGCTACCGGCTGCAGCGCGACGATATCGGTGTACGTGACGCCCTCGACGGGGCTTGCGATCGGCAACTGGGTCCGGTTCGCGGGGTCGTATATCCAGATTCCATAGAGTGGTGGGGCGGGGGTCGCACCAGGAGCCGCAAGCCGATCGGCGGTGCAGGGGACGATCCTGCCTCTTTCGAGCAGCCGGCACTGGGTCCAGCTCACCAGCAGGCGACCGGTGCCGTCGCGCAGCGGGAAGGCCGCCTGGTAGCGGCCACCGGGCGAGGGTCCGGGAATCGTGCTGACGACATTGATCGTGGCCGGGACCTGGGCAGGGCCCGACAGCACACCGGCATTCGCTGCCGTCGGCTGCGTGTTGTCCACGTAGTTGACGACGTCGATGTCGAGCAGTTCGCCGCCGCGCTCGGGAGCGACCATCGGTTGCGCGCGCACCAGCAGGTGACCGTTCGCCATCTGGCGCGGGTCCAGGAAGTGGATCTCGGTGTCGTCCGTTCCGGTCATGTGACTGTGGGCGCCGTAGAGCAGTTGCAGGTCGGAGCCGTCCGGTCGCATGGCGTAAATGCTCAATTCGTCGTGGCCGGGAGCGCCGTCCCACCGGGTGAATACGACGCGGCCGTCGTCCAGGACCGCGGGATCGAGGTCATGGCTCTGGTTGAACGAAATCTGGTGCACGTCGCCGCCATCCGACGTCATGACGTGCAGGACGAACGCGGGCTCGCGGCGATCCTCGTCCTGGGCGTCGAACTGCGGCTTGCCCTCGTCGAGCAGGATGGCCTTCGACTGGCGCTGCCGGGTCGAGCTGAACACGATGCGGCCGTCCGGCAGGTAGTGGGGCGCGACGTCGTTGCCCTGGCGGGCCACGATGTCCGAGTTGACCACGCGGTGAAGTTCCCCGGTCGCGACGATGTATTCCCAGATTTCCCAGGTCGGCTGCTCCTCGGGTTCGGCGCCGTCGATCAGCGGCCGGTGCATCGCGAACACGAGCTTCGTGCCGTCGTAGGAAGGCTCGATGTCGCGCACGTCGCCCATGCCCTGGGTCAGTTCACCGGTCACATTGCGCTCGCCGGCAGACGGCGTGGCGCGATCGCGAATGTAAAGGTCGGCGCCCGGCTCGAAGTCGAGCAGCTCGCGCGCGTCGACCGAGGCCGCGGCACCGGTCGGCACCGGGCGCTTGACGTACGCGATCGGGAAATCCAGCACGATTGGGTCCGGGCCCTGGCCGCCGCCCGGTCCGGCACCACCGCCGCCGCCGCAGCCGGCGATGACGACTGCGACAAGCGCGGTCGCGAGTCGACCGCGTGGCCAGCGGGAATGTGTGAGATCCCGGACGAATGCGAGCATCGGAGCATCCTCGGCAGTGGATACGAGCGCGGCACAGGAACCGCGGGGGAGCACTTTTTCTCATATGCACCCGGCAGCACCACCTGCGGGCTCCCGTTGTGTGAGGCAGATCTCAATGCCGATCATGTGGCTTGGCGTTTGCCGCTAAAGCATCCAGATTCCGCTCCAACGACCGGATGGTCCGGTCGGGGGGAGGATCTGCATGCGCCGCAAGACGCTCTCACGGTACTGTCTTGGCAGGCTGCGAGTGACCGCCATGACTGCGTGCGCGATGCTGGTCGCGCTGCAGCCGACGACATCGATGGCCGATTCACGCAGCCAGGCCAAACGCATGCACGATCGCCTGGCAGGCGTGCCGCCGAGCGAGGCGGTGCTCTCCTCGATGGCAAGCGAGATCGCGGCGGGCAGCCCGACCCAGGCCGCCTACACGGCTATGCAGGACCGGGCCTTCTACGATGTAACGCTGAAGAACTTCGCAATGCCGTGGACGAACCGCGACCAGACGGTGTTCGCGCCGCTGAACGACTACGTCGCAACGGTGATCGGCATGGTGCGCGACGACGTGCCATTCGACCAGGTCCTCTACGACGACATTCTCTACGTTGGCAATGGCGTGTCGGGCGTGCCCGCGTACTCGCCGTCAAACAACGACCACTACGCCGCGCTCGAGGAGCAGGGCGCCAGCCTCAAGGACGTGCTTACACGCACCACGCAGTCGTCCGTCAATGGCGTTCCGCCGGCCGCGACTGCAGGCGTGATGACCTCGCGCGCCGCGGCGGAAGCGTTCCTGGTGGCCGGAACCAACCGCGCGATGTTCCGGTTCACGCTGATCAACCACCTGTGCACGGACCTCGAGCAGGTGATGGACACGACCCGTCCACCCGACCGGATACGCCAGGACGTGAGCCGCAGTCCCGGTGGCGACAGCCGTGTGTTCCTCAACAACTGCGTCGGCTGCCACAGCGGCATGGATCCGATGGTCCAGGCGTTTGCCTACCACGACTGGGACGAGGCGGCCGGACGAATGGTCTATACCGCAGGCGTGGTACGCCCGAAGTATTTTCACAACAAGGACACGTTCCCGGCAGGCTATTCGACACCGGATGATCACTGGGACAACCGCTGGCGCCAGGGCCGCAATGCCCTGATTGGCTGGGATCCGTCGCTGCCCGGCAGCGGGCAGGGTGCCAAGTCGCTCGGCATGGAACTCGCGCGCAGCGATGCATTCGCCGGCTGCCAGGTGAAGAAGGTGTTCCGCACCGTCTGTTTCCGCGATCCGAGCGACGCGCAGGACCGGGCCAAGGTCCAGTCGATGGTCGGGTCATTCAGGTCCAGCGGCTACCAGCTGAAGCGGGTGTTCGCCGAGGCTGCCACCTACTGCATGGGTGACTAGGGGACGACATGAACACCACGACCCTGCGAACCTGGATGATCCGCATCGCTGCCATCGGCGCGGCCGCAACGTTGCTCGGCGGTTGCGGCGGCGGCGCCGACACTGTCCAGAACCCTGTCACCTCCGGTGGCACACCCGCTGCGTACAGCGGTCCCCCGCCTGCGACGGCCGACGTGCAGGCCTTCAAGATCAACGTCTGGGACAACCTCAAGGCGACAAATCGCTGCGGCAAGTGCCACGTGGCCGGCGGGCAGGCCCCGCAGTTCGTGCGCCAGGACGACATCAACCTCGCCTACGCGGCCGCAAACAGTGTTGTCACGCTGTCCTCGCCGCGCGATTCGCGCCTGGTGCAGAAGGTGGCCGGCGGACACAACTGCTGGCTTGCCAGTGCCGATGCCTGCGCCGACATCATGACCACCTGGATCACCGCGTGGGCCGGCGCAGCGGCCGGCGGCGGCGCGCAGGGTGTGATCCTCAAGGCGCCGGTCATCAAGGACCCGGGCGCCAGCAAGGCATTCCCGGCGTCGCCTGCGCTGTTCGCATCGACCGTCTACCCGGTCGTGCGGCAGTACTGCTCGCGCTGCCACGCCCCGACAGCGGCCGCGGCCCAGTCGCCATATTTCGCCTCGGCCGACCTCGACGAGGCCTATGCGGCGGTCAAGGTCAAGCTTGACCTCGACACTCCCGCACAGTCGCGGCTGGTACTCCGGCTGCGCAACGAATTTCACAACTGCTGGAGCGACTGCGCTTCCGACGCGGACGAGATGCAGGCCGCGATCAGCGCGTTCGCGGCGCAGGTCCCGGTCACGCAGGTCGATCCGTCGCTGGTGCTGTCGAAGGCGCTCGGCATGTACGACGGAACCGTCGCGAGCGGCGGCAATCGCTACACCTCGAACCAGATCGGCCTGTGGGAGTTCAAGACCGGCCGGGGCAGCACCGCGTACGACACCAGCGGCGTCGATCCGGCGCTGAATCTCACGCTGTCCGGTGACGTAACCTGGGTCGGCGGCTGGGGCATCAATGTCCGCAGCGGCAAGGCGCAGGGTTCGACCACCGCCAGCCGCAAGCTGCACGACCTGATTGCCGCCACCGGCGAATACACGATCGAGGCCTGGGTTGCGCCGGGCAACGTCGCGCAGGAGGAGTCTCGAATCGTCTCCTACTCGGGCGGCACGACGACCCGTAACTTCATGCTCGGCCAGACGCTATACAGCTACGACTTCTACAATCGCTCGAGCAGCACCGACCAGGCCGGCGATCCGAAGCTCACCACGGCCGCAGCCGACGAGGACCTGCAGGCAACCCTGCAGCACGTGGTCGCGACCTACGACCCGGTCAACGGCCGGCGGATCTACGTGAACGGCGAGTACACCGGCGACGCCGACCCGTCGGCGGGTGGAAACATCGCCGACTGGGACGACACCTTCGCGTTCGTGCTCGGCAACGAGGTGTCCGGCGACCGCCAGTTCCAGGGCATCTTCCGCCTGGTCGCCGTGTACAACCGCGCGCTGACCCAGGAGCAGATACAGGTGAACTTCGATGCCGGTGTCGGCGAGAAGTACTACGTACTGTTCTCGGTGAGCCACCTGGTGGGTGTGCCGCAGTCGTACATCATGTTCTCGGTGAGCCAGTTCGACAGCTACAGCTACCTTTTCGACAAGCCGACGTTCATCAGTCTCGATCCTGCCGCCCGGCCGGGGACGATTCCCATCGCGGGAATGCGCATCGGCATCAATGGCACGGAGCCCGACGTCGGCCAGGCGTACCGCACGCTCAACACCAACATCACCGATTCCGAGTACGGGCCGCTCGGCCAGCAGCTCTCCACGATCGGCACCGTGATCGCACTGCAGAAGGGACCGGACGCGGATGAGTTCTTCCTGACCTTCGACGTGCTGGGCTCGAACACCAACGTGCGCCTCGACCCGGTGCCGCTCGCGCCCGGGCCGCCGCCGGACGTGCTCCGCCCCGCCGACATCGGCCTGCGTGTTTTCGACCGGATCAACGCGACCATGTCCAGGCTGACCGGCGTGAGCGCGCAGACGCCGGCCGTGAAGACCACGTTCGACACCGTCAAGCAGGCACTGCCGACCGTCGAGAGCATCGATACCTTCGTCTCGGGCCACCCGGTGGCCATCGCGCAGCTCTCGATCCAGTACTGCAACACGCTGGTCGACGACACGTCGGCGCGTGCCGCGTATTTCCCGGGCTTCAACTTCGGTGCCGCACCGGCGACCGCGTTCGGATCCGGCGGGCGAGCGATCGTGGTCGACTCGCTGGTCAATCGCATGATGCTCGCCAACATCGCGACCGATCCGGCCCCGAACGATGTGCGCACGGAGCTCGACAGCCTGATCACACGGCTGACCGCCTGCGGCAACAGTTGCCCGGCCGGGCGCACCGCGACCGTAGTCAAGGCAACCTGCGCCGCCATGCTCGGCAGCGCCGTGACGCTGATCAATTGAGGCGCCGCAAGGCACGCACCAGGTAAGCAACCATGATCATTCGCAAGGCACCCCCGCGCCGACTGGGCCTGGACGAACCGATCCGGCATGCGCTCGGCCATAAACGGCCGGTCACGCGCCGCGATTTCATCGCCCAGGGACTCACCGCTGGCCTGGGCACGGTCGTGGCGCCCACGATCTTCAGCCTGTTCGCGGATCCACGCGCGGCGATGGCGGCGCTGTCGCCCGACCTGCAGGCGCTGCGCAACAGTTGCGGCATCTCGGTGCTGGGCGCGGGCAAGATCCCGTTCATCTGCATCGATCTCGCCGGCGGCGCAAACATGGCGGGGTCGAATGTCCTGATCGGCGGGCCGGGCGGGCAGCTCGATTTCCTGAGCACTTCCGGCTACGGCAAGATGGGCCTGCCGGGCGACATGCTGCCCAGCATGACCAATGCAGCCACAGGCACGAGTTTCACCGACACCAGCCTGGGACTCGCGTTCCACTCCGACAGCGCGTTCCTGCGCGGCATCCTGGATCGCGTCTCGCCGGCAACCGCGGCCTCGATCAACGGCGCCGTGATCGCGGCGCGCTCGGAAAACGATACCGGCAACAACCCGCACAACCCGATGTACGGGATCTACAAGGCCGGTGCGGATGGTTCGCTCGCAACGCTGATCGGCTCGCGTGCATCGGACTCCGGCGGCAATTCAATGGCGCCGATCGGGATGATCGACCTGTCCGTGCGCCCGACCAAGGTTGACAGGGCCAGCGACGTCACGGGCCTGGTGGACACGGGTCAGCTTGCCAGCCTGCTGAGCGTCGACGATACCGTGGCGGTGATGGAATCCGTCGAGCGCATCAGCAGCCGAAAACTGCAGATGGTGGACCCCAAGCAGCCGTGGGCGGACCCGAAGAAGACCACGGTCACGCGCGACGAGGTCGTGCGCGAACTGGTGGACTGCGGCTACGTCAAGGCGGCCGACGTCGTCGACCGTTTCGGCGACCCGACCAGCCTCAATCCGGATCTCGACCAGGACATCGTCGGCGCCGGTGGTGTCTTCAGCGCGGCCGAGTACAACAGCGACGCCGAGTTCCGCAAGACCGCGGCGGTGATGAAGATGGTGCTGTCCGGCTATGCCGGGGCCGGCACGATCACGCTCGGCGGCTACGACTACCACGGGCAGGGACGCTCGACGGGTGAAGTCCGCGACCTGCGTGCCGGTCGCTGCATGGGCGCATGCCTCGAATACGCCGCACGACGCGGCATGCCGCTGATGCTGTATGTGTTCTCCGACGGCTCGATCTCCGCCAGCGGCCAGGTGGACGACAGCGTCGACGGCCGCGGCAAGTTCATGTGGACCAGTGACAACCAGTCCACGGCCGCGTCGTTCTTCCTGGTCTACAACCCGCAGGGCCGACCCCAGCTGCTGAGCTCGGGTGCAGCCGGCACGGCGCGTCACCAGCAGATCGGATACTTCCGGCCCGACGGGTCGGTGGAGACGGCCTCGAGTCCCGCTGCGAACAACGTCAACCTGCTGGTCGAGACCGTGGTGCTGAACTACATGGCGCTGCACGGTGAGCAAGGACAGTTCGGGCAGAAATTCCAGGGCCACGGCCTCGGTTCGGCAGCGCTGCAGGACAGCCTGATCGCGTTCAATCCGATCGTGAGCGGCACGATCGGCTAGACTCGGGTACCTTGGACAGGGAACCCGAAACCGACCACTGGGCACTGCTTGGCTGTCCGCGCTGCGGCGGACGGCTCACCGTGGGCACCGCTGTCGGCTGCGGGTCCTGCGGGTCGACCTACCCGCTGGTCGACGGAATTCCCTGGCTGTGCGCCGAGCCGCAGGCGACGCTCGGCGAGTGGCGCACGCGCATGCGTGCATTGACCGCCGAACTCGACGCCCAGGCCGCGCGATACCGTGCGGCACTCGGTCCCGGTGTCACCCTCGCGGCAACCCGCAATCGACTGAAGCTGCTCTCCAGCGCCTGCAGCGACCATGCGCGACGACTGTCGTCGCTGCTCGCCCCGCTCGACGTAGCCGCTGCGGCTGCGGTGCCGGAGACCTACCGGGCGCTCGGTTCGCCGCTGCCGGCAGGGCAGGGACTCACCGGTTACTACGCCAACCTGCATCGAGACTGGTGCTGGGGTGAAAGCGAAAACGAGCTGGCGTATGCAATCGTGGACCGGGCGCTCGGGACCGCGAATCCGGGCCGCCTGCTGGTACTCGGCTGCGGCGCGGGCCGGCTCGCCTACGATCTTCATGTACGCCGAGACCCGGTCACCACGATTGCCGCTGACCTGAATCCGCTGATGATGATCGTGGCGCGCCGCATGTTCGCCGGCGAGCACGTCGAGCTGCACGAGTTTCCGGTGGCGCCGCGCGACCTCGGCTGCCACGCGCTGTTGCGCGACCTGCACGCTCCTGCGCCCGCGCGACCGGGCCTGTGGCCCGTCGTTGCCGATGCGTCGCAGGCCCCGTTTGCGCCGGGCGCCTTCGACACGGTCGTCACGCCGTGGCTGGTCGACATCCTCGACGAAGACCTTGCGACGTTTGCAGCCAGGTTGAACACGTGGCTGAAGCCCGGCGGCCGCTGGGTGAACAGCGGCTCGCTGTTCTTCCAGCATGGTGATCCGGCCCGCTGCTATTCGCTGGACGAGCTTCCGGCGATTCTCGGGGCGGCTGGCTTCCAGGAAATCGATGTGCAGGAGGATGTCGTCCCGTACCTCTCGTCCCCAGCCAGCCGGCATGGCCGCATGGAGCGGCTGGTGAGCTTCAGTGCCATCGCGCACGAACGGGTTGCGCCTCCGGCGCCGCATCGCAATGCGCCGGCCTGGCTCGAGCGGGACGACCTGCCGGTGCCGATGCTTCCGCAGGTCGAGAGCCAGGCGCTCGCGATGCGCGTTCACTCGTTCGTCGCATCGCTGGTCGATGGCCGGCGCACGCTGCGCGACATCGCCGGGATACTGGTCCGCGAGCGGCTGATGCCCGCGGACGAAGCACTTCCCGCGGTTCGCGTGTTCCTGCAAAGGCTGTTCGCGGAAGCGCAGGCGCCCTGGCGCCCATGAGCATTCCATGAGCGCGAGCGGGGCGTGGTTCCAGCGCGAGGAAGCGATCATGGGCACGCGGATTGCCGTGGAGCTCTGGGCGACCGATCCCGGGCTGGCGAAGCGTGGCATCGACGCGGTGATGGCCGACATGCATCGCACGGACCGCCTGATGAGCACGTACAAGCCGGAAAGCCAGCTCTCGCAGGTCAACGCGCACGCATTCGACCGGCCGGTGCAGGTCGATGCGGACATCATCGAGGTGGTTGAGAAATCGCTCGAATACTCGCGCTTGAGCGACGGAATTTTCGACATCACCTATGCGAGCGTCGGCTATCTCTACGACTATCGCGCGCAGCTGCACCCGACCGATGAGCAGATTGCCGCCGCGCTGCAGGCCATCGACTACCGCCAGCTGCAGGTCGATCGGGAGGCGCGCACCATCCGGTTCCTGCGGCCAGGCATGCGAATCGACCTGGGGGGATTCGCCAAGGGCTGGGCAGTCGATCGCGGCGTCGAGATCCTGCGCGCGCTCGGCATCGAGCATGCGATGGTCAATGCCGGCGGCGACACGCGGCTGCTCGGCGACCGCCGTGGCAAGCCGTGGATCGTCGGCATCCGCGACCCGCGCCGCGATGGCGCCGTGGTCACGCGCATCCCGCTCGCGGACGAGGCGATTTCCACCTCGGGCGACTACGAGCGATTTTTCGAACAGGACGGTGTCCGCCACCACCACATACTGGTGCCGGGGACCGGCAAGTCCCCGTCCGACGTGCGCAGCGTCACCGTCATCGGACCGAATGCGACTCGCACCGACGGCCTGACCAAGCCGATCTTCATACTCGGCGTGGAGCGCGGCATGCAATACGTGCAACGGGTCGGTGACGTCGAGGCGGTCATCGTCGACAGCCAGGGCCAGGTCTACTACTCGCCTGGGCTCGCGCCCGCAGGCTAGGACGCAGCACGTCAGTCGGCGGGCCGCTGTGTGCGGCGCGGCGCGCACGCCGTTTTGTGACGCAGTGCCGTCTATGGAGTTCATTCCGCCCTTTGATTTGACAGCGCGGCGCCCGCCAGACAACGATTCACTCGACTGAAAAAAGGCAAACCCGCCGAAAGGCGGGGACGCAAAGCTTCCGGTCTTCGGGTCTCACCCATGACAGCGGGGTTGCCAGGATGCGAGGCAGAGATTACTTCGCGCGCGCCCGCGTAATGGCGTCAATTCACACGCTGGCCCTTGCGGGCGCGGCGCTCGCCGGTGCGCTCGCGCCGCTGGCCGTCAAGGCCGCGACCGAAACGCCGGCAGCCGGCATGGCTGCGCCGGATTTCGTGCTCAAGTCCACCGATGGCCACAACCTGCGCCTGTCGGAATACCAGGGCGACGTCGTCGTGCTGGCGTTCTGGGCGAGCTGGTGCGGGTCGTGCCGGTCGGCACTCACCGAACTGAACACGATCGCGACCGAGCCGGAGTCCGACCGACCCGTGGTCCTCGGCGTGAGCCTGGACGGCGATGACGGCAGGGCCGCGTCGATCGCGCAGTCGCTGGGACTCAAGTTTCCAACGCTGCTCGACAGTCACCAGGCAGTCGGGCGCCTCTACGACGTGGAGGCGCTGCCGCTGACGCTGCTCGTCGACCGCGACGGAATCGTGCGTGCGTCGTGGGCATCGGCCCCGGTGCCGCAGGCAGAACTCAACCGTGTGCTCGAGGAGATCGGCAAATGATGCGGCAGTCCCCGGAATCCACCGCCCGCCTTCGCTGGCTGGCGTTTGCCAGCATGATCCTGGTCGCGGGCGGCACACTGTTCGCCGGGCGGGCCGGCGCCGACGACCCGGCGCAGGCCACGCGCGCGGTCGACCAGGACGTGCAGGGCCTGAAGAAGCAGCTGATCGACCTGAACCGCGACCTGTTCAAGCTGGAGGAGGAGATCCTCTATCCGTCCAGCACCCAGGTGGCCGTGTTCCTGTCGCTCAATGTCGGCACCTTTTTCGAACTGGACTCGGTGACGCTGAAGCTCGACGACAAGGAAGTCGCGAACTACCTGTACACGGATCGCGAGGTGAAGGCGCTGTACCGCGGCGGCGTGCAGAAGCTCTATCTCGGCAACCTCAAGACCGGCAAGCATGAGCTGGTCGCTTTCTTCAGCGGCAAGGGTCCGCACGATGTCGACTACCGCCGCGGCGCGACGCTGACGTTCGACAAGGCGATCGGCGCCAAGTACGTCGAACTGCGCATCAGCGACCGCGAGGCATCGCTGCAGCCCGAGTTCGTCGTCCGGCAGTGGGACTGATCGGTCCCGGACCGGCGCGACAGACGCAGCTCGAGGCAGAATGACCACCACCGCCCCGCATCGATGGAACCGGAGCCTGGCCGCAGGCCTGGTCGCCTGCGTTTTCGTCGCGGCAGGGGCTGGAGCTGCACCGAAGGAGTCCGACCTGCCGCCCCCTGGCAAGGTGCGCGACCTCGACTACGGTGACGTGCTGTTTCATTTCTACCAGGACGACTATTTCGGCGCGCTGGTGCGACTCGAGGCAGCCCGCGACTACGGCCGGATGCCCAACCACGATGCCGACGCGGAACTGCTCGCGGGTGGCCTCTACCTGTCGCTCGGCCTGCATGCGGAGGCCACCCGGATCTTCAATCGCCTGCTGGCGGGGTCGGTGCCGCAGTCGGTCAGCGACCGGGCGCGTTTCTACCTTGCCAGGATCGGATACCAGCGCGGCTACTACGACGAGGCATGGCAGAGCCTGCAGAAGATCCGCGGGACACTGCCCGGATCGCTGGAGTCGGAGAAGCGGCTGCTGTCGTCAAACGTGCTGATGGCTCAGGGTCGTTACGCCGATGCAGCGTCGCTGCTCCGCTCCGCAGGTGCCGAGGACGACTGGGCGCCGTACGCGCAGTTCAACCTCGGCGTGGCACTCGTGAGGTCGGGTGACGTCGCGCAGGGCCAGCGCTGGCTCGAAGCGGTCGGCACGATGCCGGCCGGGACGGACGAGGAGCGCTCGCTGCGCGACCGGGCCAACCTGGCACTGGGCTACGCGATGCTGCAGGGCCGCGAGACCGAGCCGGCCATCGCTGCGCTGACCCGGGTGCGACTGGACGGACCGTTCACCAATCGGGCCCTGCTGGGCCTCGGCTGGGCCGAGTCGGACGCAAAACGCTCTGACCTCGCGCTGGTGCCGTGGATGGAGCTGCGGGAACGCCGGCTGCTCGACTCGGCAGTCCAGGAATCCTACCTCGCGGTGCCGTACGCGTACGCGCAACTGGCCGCGAACGGCCAGGCCGCGCAGCAATACCGGTTCGCGGTGCAGGCCTACGAGAAGGAGGGCCGGCGCATCGACGAGTCGATCGCGGCAATTCGCAGTGGCGGGTTCCTCGAATCGGTGCTGGCCGCCGCGCCCGACAGCGACGCAATCGGCTGGATGTGGCAGCTGCAGAAGTTGCCGGACTCTCCGCAGACCCGGTACCTGTACCACCTGCTTGCGTCCCACGAGTTCCAGGAAGGCCTGAAGAACTACCGCGACCTGCGAATCATGCAGAGAAACCTCGCTGGATGGAGCGAATCGCTGGTGGCCTTCGACGAGATGGTGGCGACTCGCGAGCAGGCCCATGCGGAGCGCGAGCCACGCCGGATCGCGACGCTCGAAAGCGCCGACATCGACGGACTGGCCAGCCGGCAGGCCGAGCTCGAGCAGCGGGTGGCGGCGATCGAATCCAGCCGGGACGTCGCAGCACTTGCGACGGATGCCGAGGCGCGCGACTGGCGCCAACTCGACGACATACAGGCCCGCATCGCGATGCTGCCGGACGACGCAAAGCGCGAAGCCCTGGCCGAACGCGAGCGACTGTTGCGCGGAGCATTGCTGTGGCAGATGGACGCGGCCTACAAGCCACGCCTTCGCCGCGTTACCACTGGACTGCACGATACCGGGAAGCTGCTTGCGGAGGCGCGCGAACGCGTGCAGCTCGTTGAGCTTGCCGGGACGGCGGCACCGCGGGATACCGGCACGTTCGCGCAGCGGGTGCGCGAGCTCTCGGCGCGGGTCGACGCGATCGGTCCGCGCATCGACGCGGCCAGGACCGCGCAGGAACGGGTACTCGCCGCCATCGCGGTGGACGAGCTCGAGGCGCAGAAGCGACGCCTCGCCAGCTATGCAACGCAGGCGCAGTTCGCGCTCGCGGCGCTATACGACGGCGCCTCGGCCGGGGTGCTGAAATGAACACGCGCATCGCCGTCGCCGTCCTGGCCTGCATCGCGGTGTCGTCGCCGGCGGGCGCCGCCCGCAAGCCGCCGGAGCCGGCCACGCTCGGCGACCTGGCCAAGCGCAGCGTGCCCATTCAACGTGGCGGCGCGGTCGAGGTCGAAGCCGGCCAGGCGGCGCGCAGCTACGAGGATTTCCTGCGCATTCCCGATACGGACCCGGGCATGCGCGCCCAGGCGCTGCGCAGGCTCGGCGACCTGCGCTTCGCGGAGGCCGAGACGCTGCGCGTCGAGGACGGTGCGGATTCGGCGGCCGCGACGACGGCAAGCCGCGAGTCCATCGCGGCCTACCAGCAGCTGCTCGAAGAGCAGCCGGACGCTGCCGGGACCGATTCCGTGCTCTACCAGCTTTCGCGTGCCTACGAGAGTCTCGGCGAGACGGACCAGGCACTGGCGGAGCTCGACCGGCTGGTTGCCGGGTACCCGCAGAGCGTCCACTTCGACGAAGCCCAGTTCAGGCGCGGCGAAGCCTTCTTCAGCGAGCAGCGCTACGCGGATGCGGAGCGTGCATACGCCACGGTGCAGTCGCAGGGACCCGGCTCCGCGTTCTACGAGCAGGCGGTCTACAAGCGTGGCTGGGCACTGTTCAAGCAGTCACGTGACGACGAAAGCAACGCAGCGTTCCTGCTGTTGCTCGACGACGTGCTGGTCGCAGACGGCCGGCTGATCGCAGCGGCCGACATGCCGCGCGCACAGCAGGAGTTGAGCGCCGACGCATTGCGAGCGATGGCCATCACGTTTGCTGCCGGTGAAGGACCTGGCTCGCTGCAGGCCGCACTGGACCGGCACGGGCCCGCGCCGTACGAGTCACGACTCTATGCCGCGCTGGGCGATCTCTACGTTGAGAAGGAACGCTTCCAGGACGGCGCCGAGGCCTATCGGGCATTTGCGTCCCGACGCCCGATGGATCCGCAGGCGCCGCTGATGATCGTGCGTGCCACCGACGCCTATGCAAAGGGCGGGTTCACGACACTGGTGCTGGACGGCAAGCGGCAACTGGTCGAGGAGTACGGTCCGCGCAGCGACTACTGGCGCATTCACGCGACCGACATAGACCCGGCCGTCAACGCCGCGATCCAGGCCAACCTGCTCGACCTCGCGCAGCATCATCATGCGCTTGCACAGAAGGGCTCTGCGGCCGACCGTGACATCGCGGTGCGCTGGTACCGCGACTACCTCGATGGTTTCGACGATTCGCCGCAGGCGCCCGAGACCCGCCTGTTGCTCGCCGACCTGCTGTTCGACGGTGCCCGTTACGAGGAAGCGGCGGTCGAGTACGAGCGCGACGCGTATTCCTATGCGTCGAATCCGCAGGCGGCCCGGGCCGGTTACGCGGCGCTGGTGGCCTACGACAAGGCCGATGCACAGGCGCCGGCGTCCGAGCGTCCTGCCCTGCAGGCACGTGCGATGGAATCGGGCCTGCGATTCGCGGCGGCGTTTCCCGACCACCCCGAAACCCCCGCCGTGCTCACCCGCGCGACAAAGACACTGTTCGACTCCGGCGACCGCATGCGCGCCGAGGCCGTGGCCCAGCAGGTGCTCGCGCTGGGCGGCCGGGCCGACGCCGGCCAGCAGCGGGTCGCGTGGACCGTGCTCGCGCACACGTACTTCGACGACGGTCGCTATGCGGACGCCGAGAAGGCCTACACGGAACTCGCGGCGCGGCTGCCGAGCGGCGACCCGCAGGCGGCCGAGGTCACGGATCGCCTGGCCGCCTCGGTATACCGCCAGGCCGAAGCGAAGCAGGCTGCCGGCGACGTCAACGGCGCAGTACAGGAATACCTGCGCGTGGCCACCGTCGCGCCGGGCGCGAGCGCCGGTGCCAAGGCACAGTACGACGCCGCGGCGTTGCTGCTCTCTTCGAGCCAGTGGCAGGCGGCGGCCGGGGTGCTCGAGCGATTCCGCGCCGCATATCCGCAGGATGAGCTGCAGCCGGAAGTGACGCGCAAGCTGGCGGTAGCGTATCTCGAGTCGGGTCGTCCGCACGACGCCGCCGTCGAACTCGAGCGCGTTGCTGCCCGCGGCGCCGAGGATGAGCAGGTGCGCCGCACGGCACAGTGGCAGGCCGCCGAGCTCTATGTGTCGTCGGGCGATCCGGCGTCGGCGCGGCGCGCATACGCGGACTACGTCGAACGCTTTCCTGCGCCGGCGGACGTTGCAATCGAGGCGCGGCAACAGCTCGCGGAACTTGCCGCGGGCGCGGGCGATACGGCGTCCCGCCAGCACTGGCTCGAGGAACTCGTCGCAGCCGACTCGGTCGCCGGCACGGCGCGTTCCGATCGTTCGCGGTTCCTCGCGGCGCAGGCGTCACTGGAACTGGCGCGGCCGCTTGACCAGGCCGCACGGGGCGTGGCGCTGGTCGCGCCGCTCGACCGTTCGCTGGCACGGAAGAAGACGGCGCTGGAGGCTTCGCTGGCTGCGTATTCGCGCGCGGCTGCATACGGTGTCGCCGAGGTCACGACTGCGGCCACCTACGCGATGGCCGACCTGTACCGGGACCTCGGCAGTGCGCTGCTCGCCTCCGAGCGCCCGGGCGGGCTGTCCGCCGACGAGCTCGAGCAGTACGACCTGTTGCTCGAGGAGCAGGCCTATCCGTTTGAAGAAAAGGCGATCGGCATCCATGAGACCAACGCTCGTCGGGCTGCCGAGGGTATCTACGACCAGTGGGTGCGAAAGAGCTACGCGGCGCTCGCCGTGATGAAGCCCGCGCGCTACGACAGGCCCGAGATCTTCGATGCGCCGGCTGCCACGCTGGCTGCGGCCGGGCCTGCGCCGGCGGATGCCGCAACCGACGCAAAGGCCGGCGAGAAGGCCGCGGTCGCGCCCGGGCCGTCCCCGGAGGTCATGCGCTCGCTGGACGCAGCGCGGTCAGCGCTCGAGGCCGGTGACGACGCCGCTGCGGAGACGCAGGTTGCCGCGGCCCTTGCTGTCGAGCCGACGAATGCAGACGCACTCAACATGCTGGGCGTCACGAACCGGCAGCTCGGTCGATTCGTCGAAGCGCGCGCCGCCTACGAGCGTGCCCTGGCCCTGGCGCCCGACTATCCCGCGCCGCAACGCAATCTCGGCGTGCTGCTTGACCTTTACCTCGGCGAGCCGGCTGCCGCGCTCGGTCACTACGAGGAGTACCAGTTGCTGACCGGTGGCACGGATCCCAGCACGGGGCCCTGGTTGGTCGAGCTGCGAACCCGGCTCGGACAGATATCGCGCACAGCGGAGGCGCAGCAGTGAAATACCTACCAGCCTTGCTTGCCATGGCACTTGCGGTGCCACTCGCGGCAGTAGCGACCGAACCACCGGCGAAGGTGCCGTCCACGGCGCCGGCGGCGGTCGCATCCGCCAGCCCGGGCCAGCGCGCCCACGACCGGTTGCAACTCGACTCAACCGCCATCACCGGCAATCGCGAGCTTCCCAAGGTCATGAGCATCGTGCCGTGGAAGGCCGCCGAACCCCCGGGCGGCCCGGACCGGCCGATGGGAAGTCTCATCGAAGAGGTCCTCGCGCCGGTGGATCGTGACGAATTCAAGCGCGAGGTCACATATTTTCGCGACCTGACCACGCAAAGTTCACCTGTCAAAACGAATACCGCCAGTTCTTCCCCCGGAGCCACCCAGCCATGAATGCAATCGACATGATCATCAACTTCTTCAAGCAGGGCGGGGCATTCCTGTACCCCATCGCTGCCGTCTTCACGCTTGGCCTTGCCATTGCCGCCGAGCGATTCGTCTACCTGACTCGCGTCGCGAGGGGAAACAAGCGCCTGTGGGCCGAGCTCGCGCCGCTGATCCAGGTCGGCAACTTCCGCAAGGCCATGGAGGTCGCCGACAGCACCGACTCGGCGCTCTCGACGATCATGCGCTACGGCATGTCCCGCATCTCGACCGCGCACCGTCGCGAGGACATCGAGAAGGCGATGGAGGAGAGCCTGATCGAGGTGATTCCGCGCCTCGAGAAGCGCACCCACTACCTCGCCACGCTGGCCAACATCGGCATGCTGATGGGCCTGCTCGGCACCGTGATCGGCCTGATCAATGCATTCGCGGCGGTTGCCGCGGTCAATCCGGCCGAGAAGGCTGCATTGCTCTCGGCCAGCATCTCGGTCGCGATGAACAACACGGCGCTCGGCCTCGGCCTCGCGATCAGCCTGCTGCTGTGCCACATGTACCTCGAGACCAAGACCACGGAACTCGTGGACAGCCTCGAAGTGGCATCGGTCAAGTTCCTGAACACCGTGACCGAGCGTCGCAGCGAATCCTCACGCCCGGTCGTGGCGGGCCAGGCCGCCGACCGCATCCTCAATCGCGATGAAGTGCGAGGAGCCGCACGGGCATGAAGAGCTCCACGCTAGCGCGCCGCCAGCAGCGCAACCATGCGCGCTACCGTGGCCGTAACGACCTGACCATCGTGCCGATGCTGGACGTGATGGTGATCCTCACGTTCTTCCTGATCTTCACGGCGGTCTTTTCGAGGACCAGCATCCTGGAGGTGCACCTGCCCGGCCCGGGGGCCAAGGCAGTGGACCAGGTGCCGACCCTCGAGCTCGAGGTCATCGTGCGGCGCAGCGGGCTGGAGGTGGCGGACCGGAACAGCGGCGTGCTCACCAGCGTGCCGGTGACCGCGCGAGGGCAGGACGTGGTTCAACTCTCGGCCTTCCTGCAGGAGCTGAAGACGCGCTTTCCGGAAAAGTCGAACGCCACGCTGCTGGTGGCCGAGGACGTGGACTACGACACCATCGTGCAGGTGATGGACGCGGTGCGGGTGCGCCAGAGTTCCGAAGGCGCCAGGGTCGTGCGCACCGAGCTGTTCCCGAAGATTTCACTTGGAGACGCCCCGACATGATCCGCACTGGACTGAAGCGCCACGCGCGCCACGGCAAGGGCGGCGGTGGGGGGCATGGCCCGCTCACGCTGATCCCGATGATCGACATGCTGATGATCATGGTCGTGTACCTGCTGGTGCACTCGGCGGACACGGAAATCCTGCCGAACACTCGCAACATCTCGATCCCGCACTCGGTCTCCGATCTGAAGCCCCACGAGGCGATGGTGGTGACGGTCACGCGCGACATGCTGTACGTGAACGGCGAGGCCGTGGTCTCCATCGCCGAGGTGGGCAGCTCGCCCGAGCCGGTCGTCGAGCAGTTGCGGGCCGCACTCGACCGACAGGCCGACAACCTGCTCGGCGGCAATGGCGAGCAGCGCGAGGTGACGGTGATGGCCGAGAAATCGCTGCCGTACGCGGTACTGCGCAAGGTCGTGGCGAGTTGCTCGGCGGCCGACTACAGCAAGGTCTCGCTCGCGGTCGTCGAGCGCGAGCAGGCGCTCGGCGCGAGCGCCGCGGTTTCAGGGTGATTGAAGCATGAGCGCCACGATCGTCAGAAACTTCCGCGTCTTCGAGCTTCCGTGGACGCCGTCGGAGGCCGAGGAACGCCGGCTGCGACGCGTGCTGGGCGCGGCACTGGGTATGTTCATCGGCTTCGGTATCGTGATTCCGCTGCTGCCGGAACGTCCTCGACCGGAGTCGATGGCGCCCGCCGTGCCCGAGCGGATCGTGGAGTTCATCCTGGAGCGGCCGAAGCCGAAACCGGAACCGAAGGTCGAGGTGAAGCCGCCGAAGCCGGTGGTCACACCCACCATTGAAAGACCTGCGCCGGTGCGCGCGCCGATAGTCGAGACAAAGCCTGCTCCGGATCCGCGCAAGAAAGCGGCCTCGGCAGGGCTGCTGGCGCTCTCGGACCAGCTGGCGGAACTGCGCGACATGAACGTGGATTCACCGAAAGACGCAAAAGCGCTCAATGTCGGCGCGGGCGAGAAGACACGCGTCGATCGCGCCCTGCTGACCGCCCGGGTGGGCGAGGGCAGCGGCGGCATCACCGTGGGCAAGGCGAGCAGCGGCTTCGGTGGGGGTTCCACCGGGCTCAAGGGCGTGACGACCGCGACGGTGTCGTCAAGCGTCGATGCAGGCCAGGGCGTGGAAGCACAGCGTACCGGACACAGCAGCAAGGCTGCCCGTACGCGCGAGGAAATCGAACTCGTCTTCGACCGTAACAAGTCCGCGATCTACTCGATCTACAGCCGGGCGCTGCGCGACAATCCTGCGCTGCAGGGCAAGGTGATACTCGAAGTGACCATCGCGCCGTCCGGCGAGGTCACCGGCTGCAGGGTCGTGTCCAGCGACCTCGGCGACGCAGACCTCGAGCGCAAGCTGGTCGCCAGGGTGAAGATGTTCCGCTTCGAGTCGCGCGACGTGGCAGTCATGACCACGACCAAGCCAATCGAGTTCTTCCCCGCCTGAGGGTGTGGGGCTTGCGGCGCAACCGCCACGCGGGTTCTGCCCCGGGCTGGCTGCTAGGGCCTGGAATATTTCAGCGATAGATCGGCTGCGTGTCGCAGGGCTTGCGCCGTGTCCTTGAAGCGTCCGGGAAACTCCCGGGCCAGCCTGGCCGCGATTTCAGCCAATGACTCGCCCCTCGCCATCGCATCGAGGACCTGCAGGTCGACGCGCGCAGCCTCGCCAAGCGACGGCCGGTAGTCGGGTCGCGCTCGATCCAGGTCTTCCTTGAGCACAGGCCGGCTGGCGAAGGTCGACTGTGCGAAGCTCGCCTTCGGTCCGCCTTGTGCGTCTGCGACCCGGGTATTCCAGCGCAGAATGTATTCCCCGGCGACCAGGTTGGCGGCGAATTCGCCGCGAATGCTGTCTCCCCCAGCGATCGCCAGCGGGCGCTCCAGCGGGAAGAAAGCCCGCCCGTAGACGCGTTCAGGCAGCGTCGGCGCGTTGGAGCAGCTGATTCCCTCCGCGGTCTCGATGTCGAACCAGACGTAGTATCCGTGCAGGATGCCCGCTCGCTCTGCCGTCCAGGCGCAGGCGCCGGACGCATTCGGTGACTCACAGAGGCGGTAGTCGACTTCCGCCCAGGCCATCGGCGCAGCCAGGTAACGTTCCACCGGGATCGGCGCAGTTGCGGCACGCCACCATTGATTCGTGACGAATCGTCGGCCGGCCGTCAAATCGACGCCGGCCGCGGTGCTCTCCCAGGGGTTGGCCACGTCCGCGTACTCGTCGGCAGCCTCGGCAGGAGCGGCAAAAACCGTGTCGCGGCGCGGAATCATCACGCCGCCTGACTTCAGGTGGCGACGACGGGCATCGATCAGGGAACTGATATTGCCGGTATAGAAAGGCAGCGCGCCATGCAGGTCGCCGATCACGACGTCGACGCGTTCCGGCAATTCGATCTCCGTCGAGAGACCTCGAAGCCAGACAATCCGCTCGCCGTCGGCGTGACGGCGAGCGCTCTCGCGACCGATTTCGATCGAGTTGTCCGGCTCGATGGCGTACACGCGCGATGCGCCGAGTTGCAGGGCCAGCAAGCTGAAAAAGCCCGGGCCCGAGCCGATGTCGAGCACGATGCTGCCGGGCTGGATCGTGCGGCGCATGGCATCGACGAAGGACGAAGTGCGCGCCGTGTCGGCGATCATCCGGCCATAGTCACGCACGGAATAGTTGTCTTGAATGGACATGCGATCGTAACCTTGAACTCAAGCGGCCGACGAATCGCCGGCGACGCCGGCGAAGTGTCGCTCGATCCCGGCCACCAACTCCGCAGCACGGCCGAAATCCCGGGGGTAATCGAGCGTGAACGTCGGCACCCGCGCGACGACCTCGCCGGCCAGCCCCAGCAGACGTTTGACGGCGTCGCGGTCAAGAATATCCAGCTGGAAGCACTGTTCCATCAGCCGGATACAGGCAGTCGCGCGTGCCATCGGCGCGATCCTGACATCGGCGCGCCCTGCGTCAGCGTCGCCGAGGAAATACACGGCTGCCACGCGGCCGGCGGCGGCCTGGCGGGAGACGTCCGGTATCGAGAACCGCGGCTTGTCGGAATACGAAGGCAGGGGTGCGGGCGCTGCGTCGCCGGGGAAGAGCGCATCGACGCTGTCAGGCCGCAGCCGCAGGCTGGGATACGTTGGTACCGCGCGCACCGCCTCGGGTGTCGGGCGTAGCATCAGGCAGTCGTCCGACAATAGCGTCCGACCGGCACGGAAGAACAGTCCAGCCAACGTGGACTTGCCGCGGCCGCTCTCGCCCACGAACAGGGCGATGTCGGGCCCCAGCGCAATGCCGGCCGCGTGCACCACCAGTTCACCCCTCTGCGCGAGGCAGCGCGGCAAGACCTGATCTGCCAGCAGGTGTTCCAGGAGTTCGGGAGCCACGCGACGATGAGGTCGGGCGTCGATACGTCCTGCGTCGGCGGAAATGGCGAAGTCGCATTGGCGAGGAAAACGCAACAGGTAGCCGGATCGGGTCAGCGTCAAACTGATCACGGTGCGTTTCGCATCGTCCTGCCACTGGTGGCGCCACGCGCGAACGGCTCGCGGTCGCATCGGCCTGGGAACGCGCGTCACGGTCAGGATCGGCGCAATCAGGCCCGCCCGGCGCATGCGCAATAGCGACAACGGTGGCGCCGAAGTGATCGGCATGTCGCCCAACAGGTAGTCGGTCATCAGAAACCAGCATCGGCGCGGGCGACCCGTCGCGTCAAACGGAAATCGCACCGAGACCGCGGCAAAGCAGCGGAAACTGACTTCAAACCCGGGTCAAGACCCGGGCGTCAGTGGAACAGCCGGCCGTAATCCACCATGAGGTAACCGTCCTCATGTCGGGAGACGGCGTCCGGGTATTTTTCGGCCACTTCGTCGGCCATCACGCCAATATGGCGACCAGTGCCATACAGCCTGGAAAATGGCGATTTGTAGCGGAACAGATATATGCCGAGCCCCAGCGGATGCTGGCCGACCTTGACGATGTCTTCCTTCGCCCTGCGATCGGACATCATCATCGTCCATGGTGCCGCGCCGCATCCGCTCCGTTCCCGCCGGTACCCCGGGTGGCGCTGCGCAGACTGCCAAGAATCTCGAGCTTGGGAGCACGATAAGGCGCCTTCGCTGGCTTTGGCTGGTGCGATTCCCTTGCGGGTTCAGGCTTGGAGTTCGTCATGGGTCGCTCTCTGGAGGAATTGCGTCGGATTGTTGCAGGTCAAGACCAATGAGGGAAGCTCTGACATTCGACTGCCGCCAATCTGCGACTTGGATCGGGCTATTGCGAATCCCGGATACCTGCCGAGACCGGGCTCAGCGAAAAAGCCGGCCGTAATCCACCCTGAGGTAACCGTCCGCATGGCGACAGACTGCGTCCGGATATTTCTCGGCCACCTCGTCGGCCATCACCCCGACACGGCGGCCAGCGCCATACAACTCGGCGTACGGTGCCTTGTAGCGGAACCGGTAGATGCCGAGGCCCAGCGGATGTTGGCCGACCTTGACGATGTCTACCTTCGCCCTGCGATCGGACATCATCCCCCCCGTCATGCCGCTCGACCCATCTCCCATCGTGCCGCCGCTGCCACGGGTCGCGGTGCGCAGACTGCCGAGAACTTCGAGCCGGGGCGTCCGATACGGTGCGCGTGATCGGTGCGCCTGATCCGACTCCTTGCGGCCTTATGCTTGGGATCGGTCATGAGTTGCTCTGGCAGGGAGTGCCGCTGTTTCTCGCACAGCGTGACAACCGTACAACGTCCAGATCCGCCAGTCCGGCCAACCCGCGAGAAGTGGATTCTCGTAGTCCTGCAGAACTTTCAGCAGGCCTTCCGGCGATACCCAGTCGGAAAGAGCCGGCAACGCTTCGGCTATGCTATCGCGAAGCTCCGCGGAACTCCAACGAAACGCGACCATGAAATCGGCCTTGGTCGTCCGCCGCAGCACTGATTCCGGCAGCAGGCCTGCCATGGCACGTCGGTGCAGAGCCTTGGTCGTCGTGCCATGGCATCGCAGGCGCTCAGGTGTCGCAAATGCGAATTCGACAAGCCGCTTGTCCCAGAACGGTCGCCGGATCTCGAGACCTGCCCACGCGCCAAGACGCTCTTCCGATTCCCTGGCCAGCAACCCGTACGCGCCGTTCAGATGCAGCAGCTGCGAGCGCTGCCCGATCCGAGCCACGTTCGTGTCATCCGCGGACTGCCTGGCGCGCTGTTGCAGCAGCCGCTGCCGCATGGGCGCAGCCAGCCAGCCGTCATGCCCTGGACGACCGGCGCCGAATTGCATGAATCGCACGTCGCAGTCGGGCGGGCAGCAGTGGACCAACGCCGTAGCGAAACAGCGACCAGCAGGCTTGCGGGATGCCCATGTCCCGGCTGTCCAGTTGCAGACTCTGCCGCAGTTCCCCCCATTGCCTGCTGGCGATGGCTTCGGCGTAGTAGCTGCGGTAGCCGTCCAGCCATTCGTCACCACCGCTACCCACGACCAGGCAGTTGGACCCGCGGCGCCGCGCTTCCTGCCGGATGCCCAGGCCCATCACGCCGTTGGGATATCCCGCCGGATAACCGTGCCGCCTGGCCCAGTCGTCATACCAGGTCAAGGGCTGCCGAGTCGGCGCGACTTCGGTGACCTCCTTGCCGACGTGACGCGCGACGGCCTGCGCGTAGTCCATCTCGTCGGCATCGCCGGCGCCGCGAAAATCCAGGGTGTAACCGTGTATGTCGGGCGCCGGCCATTCGCCTCGTCGCTGCAACTCGGCCGCGACCGCGAACAAGGCCGACGAGTCCAGGCCGCCGCTCACTTCGCAGGCGACCGGGCCGGATGAGTTCCCCATCCTGCGGACGACGTCGAACAGCAGGGATCGGTAATACTCGGCGTATTCGGCCGTGCTGCGGCAGGGCAAGGTCATCGCGACATCGGGTCGCCAGTACTGCGACTTGCGGCAAGCTTCAGCAGACACCACGAGCCGATGTGCCGGCGGCAGCCGCTGGATTCCCGTCCAGAAGGTGTCTTCGAGACTCATCCACTCCGACGCCAGGTGCTCGGCGACGAAGTCGAGATTCAGCTCCTTCCGGACCCAGGGCAGCGCCAACAGGGCGCTCACGTCGGACGCGAAGGCGAACGTGGTGCCGTTCCAGAAATAGTGGAAGGGCTTGTTGCCGATCCGGTCGCGGGCGCAGAACAGTTGCCTCTCGCGCTGGTCCCAGACGGCGAAGGCGAAGTCGCCCTCGAGACGGTCGAGCAGGGCAGGCCCCCACTGCTCATAAGCGCGCAGCACCATCTCGCTGTCGGCGCGGCTGTGAAGGATCGCGCCGCTGACGCGCAATTCGCGCGCCAGTTCCGCCGCATTGTCGATACGGCCGTCGAGCACCAGCACCAGGCCGCGCTGCGCGTCGACGAGCGGCTGGCGCTCTTCGGCGGACTCCCTGGTGGTTTGCAGCAGGCAGTGCCCGAATGCCGTCGACCCTTCCTGCCAGTGCGCTATTCCGTCTCGGCCGCGATAGGCCATGCGAGCTGTCATGCACTCGATCAGGCCGGCTTGCACGGGCATCTGGTCGAAGTGGATGATGCCGGCAATGCCGCTCATGGCTCGGATTCACGCTTTCACGACGGAGAACGCGCCGAGCATAACGTCCCCCCAGGTTGCAGGACAGCGACTCGATGACCATCCACACTTCATGATCGACACTTTCCCAGGCATCGAAGCCGATTTGCTTCAACTGTTTCGCGATCCGGCCGGGTTTGCTGCCGGCAACCTGAGCGTGGCGGACAGCGACGAACTGATGGCAGCGGCGGAGCGGCACGGGGTCGCAGCGTTGCTGGCAGCGCGATCGCCGACGCGCCGCCATCGCCGTTCCTTGATCGGCTGCGCGATTCCGCGCGCGGGAGCGCTGTATGGGAGATGGGCCACCGCAGGGCCTTGCTGGACGCGCTGTCAGCGCTTGCGGCGGCCGGCGTCGAGCCCGTGCTTTTCAAAGGCACGGCCCTGGCCTATTCGCTGTACCCGAATCCCGTGCTGAGGACGCGGGGCGATACCGACCTGATCGTGCCGCAGCATGAGCGTGAGCGAGTCACTGGCGCGCTGCTGCGTTGCGGTTTTGCGCCCCTGAGTGCCGCGGAGTGCGCGACGGTCAGCTACCAGACCAGTTTTCGGCGCTCCCGGCCGGAGGGTTCGCACGTACTGGACGTGCATTGGAAAATCAACAACTCAGAAGTGCTGTCACGACTATTCAGCGTACCAGGAGTTGCGCGCGGAAGCCGTGTCGCTGCCTGCCCTTGCGCCCGACGCCCTGGCGGCCTCGCCCGTGCACGCGCTGCTGCTTGCCTGCATGCATCGTGGCGCCCATCGTCACAATCCGTATTACGTCTCCGGCGAGCCGCAGACAGGCGGCGATCGGCTGATCTGGTTCTACGATCTGCACTTGCTGGCCGAATCTTTCAGTGAGCGCGACTGGCGGTCATTCATTGCCCGGGCCGATGCGAAGGGTCTGCGCGGAATCTGCGCGGATGGCCTGGCGACGGCGCACCAATGCTTTGCGACGAACGTCCCCGAATACGCATTCGCCGCGCTCGAACGCGATGGTGTCCGGGAACCGGCCTCGGACTACCTTGGTGCGAGTCCGGCGCGCCAGTTATGGATGGACTATCGGGCGTTGCCCGGGCTCGGACGCAAGGCGCGCTACCTGCGCGACCTGGTGTTCCCGCCCGCCGAGTTCATGCGGAGCAAGTTTGCCGGCGAGGGTGGGCAATGGCTCCCGTGGCTGTATGTACGTCGAGCTGTCGCCGGTGCCTGGCGGCGGCTGCATGGCCGGGTGATCTGAGGGCGGCGCAAAGCGTGCTAACGCGCGGCGGCCGAGCTTCGCCGCCGCGACTGCAAAGGCAAGTGTTGCAAGGGCGCCTGCGCGAGCGTGTGACCGTCCAATTCGACCCAGGCGTGAGCGTCGAACTGACCGGCATCCTTGCGGACGCCGACCTGCAGCACCGCATCCAGGCCGCGTCTCCGCAGCAAGGCACTCACCAGTATCGCCTGTGACAGGCAGCGCGCCTCGAGGATGCCGCGTCGGCCGGCGATGGCCGCGAGATGAGCCAGCCGATCGGCCTGCTGCAGTTCGGCGGCAGCAGGCGGGTGAATCGCCCTGGGCTTGATCGCGCGTGACAGCCAGGACGCCGTCCGCTGCGCACCCAGGCGCCGCAGCGATAGCTCGACCACCGGCAGACCGCAGGCCAGGCCCAGTAGCCTTCGCTGGTCGGCAGCGCTCAACGCCCGCCATGCCGCAAGGCGTCCGGGCATCTCAGCTCACTTCCACGAGGCCGGCCTCAGCCATGCGTTCGACCAGGGCGAGCAGGTCGCGCTCCAGCACCTACGATCTCAACTTCGTATTCATCGCGGAGGATGTCGAAAGCGCGCTGCAACCGGGCGTCTGCGGTGAGCAGGGCCCAGATGCGCGTGCCGATCGGATCGAGTCCGAAATACGTTTCGCTGCCGAGTTTCAGCAATACGGCTTCGCCGCTCACTTCCTGGAACAGGACATCGTCGGAGGGCTTGGCCTGGTGTGATAGCGTTAGGTTCATGCGATCGAAAGCGACTGTTTTGCGCGGGTATCTTAGCCGAAGTCGTGCGGAGCTACCTTTCCTGTGGCGGATGCTGGCGCCATACCGTGGCGCCTTGCTGCTGGCCATGGCTCTACTGCTATGTGAAAGCGTGGTCATGCTCACCATGCCCTGGTTCGCGGGCCGGGTGGCGCAGGCATTGCTCGGAGGCGAGGTGCCGGGCGAACTGCTGCTGGCGTGGCTGGGCGTGCTGACAGTTCAGGCGGGATTGTCGTTCGGGAACGGTGTGGTGCTCGGCAGCACCGGCTCGCGAGTGGTGGCCGACCTGGGCTCGCGGGTCTACGACCATCTGCAGTCCCTGCCCTTGAGCTGGCACCAGGAGCGCAAGCGCGGCGAGATTCTCGCGTTGCTGGTCAACGATGTCTGGCGGATCAACAGCTTCCTGACCGGGGTGCTGACGCCCTTGCTGCCCTTGCTGGTGACCTGCGTCGGTGCCCTGGTCCTGCTGGTGCGGATAGACCTCCGGGTCGGGTTGGCCGTGGCGGTCGCGGTGCCGCTGCTCACCGTCATCGTGAAGCTGCTGACCAGGAGTGTGCGGCCGCTGGCGCAGGCTCAGCTGCACGAGGATGCGGTCAAGTACGGCATGGCCGAGCAGAACCTGGCGACCTTGCCGTTGATCAAGGCCTACACACGCGAAGGCGAGGAGTCGGCACGCTATTCGGTCCAGGGCGACAAGGTGCGGATGCTCGAGGTCCAGCAGCAACGGATCGAGTCGCTGCTGACCCCGGCCGTGCGCTGGCTGGCCGCGACGGCGGTGCTCGGCCTGCTCTGGGTCGGTGGACAGGGCGTCGCATCGGGGATCATTACCGCCCCTGAGCTGGTCAGCCTGCTGCTCTACGGCATGCTGTTGACCCAGCCCGTCAGTCCAGTTGGCCGGCGTTTACGGCCAGGTCCAGCATGCCCGGGGGGCGGTGCAACGCCTGATGGCCGCGATGGCCGAGGCACCCGAGCCCGACGACGGTGATCTCGAGCCCGCGACGATCAGTGGCAGGATCGCCTTCGAATCCGTGACATTTGCCTATCCGGGCAGGGCCGCGGTGTTCGCTGATCTCAACCTGGAGATCCGTGCGGGCGAGACCGTTGCCGTCACCGGTCCCAACGGCGCGGGCAAGAGCACGCTGGCTCACCTGCTGATGCGCTTCGCCGATCCTTCCGCGGGCCGGATTACGCTCGACGGCATCGATGTGCGCGAGTTTTCGCTGCGCAGCTTGCGCGCCCACATCGGGCTGGTCAGCCAGCACGTACTGCTGCTCAATGCCACGGTGGCCGAGAACATCGGTTACGGCCGCTACGGGGCCGACCGGCAACAGATCGAACGTGCCGCGCGCGCGGCGCATGCGCACGAGTTCATCGCCGAGCTGCCGCAAGGCTACGAAACCTTGATCGGCGACGAGGGCCTGCGATTGTCCGGCGGTCAACGACAGCGAATCAGCCTTGCCCGGGCGCTGCTGAAGGACCCTGCCGTCCTCATCCTGGACGAGGCCACGTCCATGTTCGATCCCGCCGGCGAACGCGGCTTCATCGCCGAATGCCACGAGCTGCTGCGTTCGCGTACCGTATTGCTGATCACGCATCGACCGGCGAGCCTGGCGCTGGCCGATCGCGTGCTGCACTTCGACCAGGGCCAACTGCATGAAGAGCGCGTTCCCCGGTAAGGCCGGGACCGGCCGCTAATCGCCGCCTTGACCGCGCAGGGTCACAAGAAAGCCGTCAAGCTGATCGTGAACTCCAGGTTCTGAGTCACCTGTTCATTTCCGAGCAGGTCGGTCTTGAACATGCGATCCCGCGCGTCGACGTGCACCGCCAGCCACTCATTCACCAGCAGGCGCACCCCGGCTCCGAAGGTCGCCGTAAAGCGATCGTCGCCGGCAAAGCGGGTGCTGCCGGCGCCCATCGTCACGTACAAGGCGGCCGGCATTGCGCGTTTGCGGCCGAGGAACACCTCGCCGGGCAGCACGTTCCAGCCAACGGAAAGGTCGTAGTACGTGAGCTCGCGTTGGCTGTTGGTAAGCAACTGCGTCGAGCCGTCCGGGAACTCGTAACTGGTCTTTCCGGCCTGGGTTCTGCCGACGGTGGCCTCGGCGAAAATGTCTTCGGTGACGTGGTAGGCAATGCGGGAGCCATAGACCATGTTCGAGCCGAAATTCTGGATGCTGGCCGTGCCGATAAAGGCGCCGATCTCGAAATTCTCCGTCGGGACGGCGAGGGGTTTGACAACTCGTCGCTCGACTTGCGGCTCCACTACCTGCGGCGTCTGCGAGGATCCGCCAACGGCTTCGGCCTGGCTCTGGGCATGCGCACCGGGTGCGGCCAGTGCGCCGCTGGCGACGGCGACGCTCAGAAGTAATAGCTGAAGCCTGCGATCCATTCGTCTTTCTCCTCGTGGTCGCCGCCGCTCGTGAACACGACGAAACGGCGATAGTCAGCCTGCATCAGGATGCGGTCGGTGAGGTAGCTCCGAAATCCGAGGCTGCCGTAGGCGGTCGCATCCGTGCTGTTCTTCGTACCGGACGCTTTCGGTGTGACGCTCAACACACCGGCGCCAATGCCGATCACCGGCGAGACAGGCCATTGCGGCATGAATACCTTGGCGATACCTGCCGTGCCTAGCCAGCCGTTCGACTTGTCGCCGAGCAGTCGCGAAACGTCGGCGCGTACCAGCACGGTGTGCGTTAGCGCATAGGCGCCGTTGACCGATATCACGCTTGCGCCGTCGAAATCGCCGACCGCGCCACCCGCTTCCCACTGGTGATCGGTGCGAGCGTCCGGCCCTGGTCCGGAAATGTGAACTTCGCTCCCCGCCGGGGTCAGCGTGTTCTCGAGCTGCGAGCGGTGGACCCAGCCGCGCTGGCCACGGGCGGTTCGCACCTCGATCCAGTCCGTCCGCTGCCGCAACAACTCGATCGTCACGCCGCGCTCCACCGAGACAGTGACCGGGAAGCCGCGGCCAGGACCGGTGTGGAGGTCGATGTAAGCATCCTTGACCACGACTTCAATCGGTGCCCGCGCGCTTGCCGGCGCGACGGCCAGCATTCCCAGCAGGAGGCAACAAACGCTCAGGGTTCGAAGCATGGGCCCAATTTACCGGTGCCAGGGGCGGGTAGGCGAAATATTTTGCACCAGAATCAACCCATAAGGAGACCAGCTTCCACCTGCGCGTGAAGGTTCCGAGTCGCGGATAGGGGCAAAACCGCCGAAAGGCGGGGACGCAAAGCCACCGATTTCCGGGTATTCCCGTGGTAATCTCATCCTGGCCGAGCAAGGAGTTGCAAAGCCAATGACTTCGAATATGCAGGTGACCGGGCGTCGGTGGCTGCTGGCGGCGACCGCGTTCGTTGCTGTCGGAGCGGCAGTGACCGCCGGGCCCGCGCACGCGGAAGCAACCCCCATGACCGAGCAGGCCCGCGCCGTGGACCAGGACGTCCAGGCCCTCAAGAAAGAACTGGTCGACCTCAACCGGGACCTGTTCAAGCTGGAGGAGGAACTGCTCTTCCCGGCCAGCACGCAGGTCGCCGTGTTCCTCTCGGTGGATGTCGGTACGTTCTTTGCCCTCGATTCGGTGACGCTGAAGATCGACGACAAGGAAGTGGCGCACTACCTCTACACCGAACGCGAGGTGCAGGCGCTGCATCGCGGCGGTGTCCAGAAGCTGTATCTCGGCAACCTGAAGGCCGGCCCGCACGAGATCGTCGCGTTTTTTACCGGCAAGGGCCCGCACGACCGCGACTACCGTCGTGGCGCCGCTCTCACGTTCGACAAGGAGGTCGGCACGAAGTACATCGAGTTGCGTATCAGCGACCGCGTGGCAGCGAACGAGCCCGAGTTCGTCGTGCGGCAGTGGGAGTGAGGCGGGCGTCCTCGTCCGTCCACCCATCGGCACCTGTTCACTGATGACCGTTACACGCTTCCACCACTGGCTCTCGTTCGTCGCGGCTGCGTCGATGGCCGTGGTTGCGGGTCCCGCGCGCGCCGACGACGTCATCCGCGACCTGCCTCCCCCGACGCAGCTGCGCGACCTGGATTACGGCGACGTCCTGTTCTACTTTTTCCAGGACGAATACTTCGAAGCGCTCGTGCGGCTCGAAGTCTCGCGCGATTTCGGCCGCATCCCGCACCACGAGGCCGAGGCCGAGCTGCTTTCGGGCGGCCTGTACCTGTCCCTCGGCCTGTACGGCGAAGCCGAGAAGATCTTCAATCGGCTGCTGGCGGGACCGGTGCCGCAGTCCGTGAGCGATCGCGCCTTTTTCTACCTGGCCCGCAGCGCGTACCAGCGTGGCTTCGTCGACGACGCCTGGCGCAACCTGGAGCGGATCCAGGGCCCGTTGCCGGGCAATCTCGAACCCGAGCGTCGGCTGCTTGCAGCCAATGTGCTCATTGCACAAGGCCGATATGGCGAAGCGATCGTGCAGCTGACAGGCTGGACCGACCAGGAAGGCTGGTCGGACTATGCGCGCTTCAACCTCGGGGTCGCGCTCATCCGTTCCGGGCAGGCCGAACTTGGCCGTGATTTCCTCGGCAAGGTCGGCGGCATGCCGGCCGCGACGGAAGAGCAGCTTGCATTGCGTGATCGAGCCAACCTGGCGCTCGGTTTCGCTTCACTGCAGCAGCATGATGCCGAAGGCGCGGTGGCGGCGCTGGGCCGTGTGCGCCTCGACGGCCCGTTCACCAACCGTGCGCTGCTCGGGATCGGTTGGGCGGAATCGGACGCCGGGCGACCCGAGCGCGCACTTGCGCCGTGGCTCGCGCTGCGCAACAGCAAGGTGATCGATTCCGCCGTGCAGGAATCTTTCCTCGCCGTTCCCTACGCGTACACCCAACTCGCCGCGAATGGCCAGGCCGTGCAGCAGTACCAGCTGGCGGTGCAGGCGTATGCCGCGGAGGGCAAGCGCATCGACGAATCCATTGCCGCGATTCGCAAGGGCGGCTTCGTGGATTCGATTCTCGAGGCCGTGCCGCTCACCAACGACGTGGGTTGGTCCTGGCAGCTGCAGAAGCTGCCGGATGCGCCGCATACGCGCTATCTCTACCAGCTGCTGGCTTCGCACGAGTTCCAGGAAGGGCTGAAGAACTATCGCGACCTGCGCATCATGCAACGCGGTCTCGACCGCTGGCGCGACTCGCTCGAGGCCTTCGACCGCATGATCGCCGCGCGCGACCAGGCCATGATCGATGGCGAACTGCGCAAGCAGGCGTTGCTGGCGAGGACCGACATTTCCGCACTCGCACGGCGACAGGCCGAACTCGTCGCGCGAGCCTCGGCCATCGAGCCCGGCCGCGATTCGGCGGTGCTGGCGACGGACCTGCGTGAGACGGCGGATGCGCTGGCGGAAGCCAGGCTGCGGCTCGGCCTGTTGCAGGAAATCGGCGCAACGGCTCCGGGTAACCTGGCGGGCTTCGCCCAGCGGGTCGCGGGTCTTGAAGCGCGCATCGACCAGGTCACGCCGCGCATCGACGCGACGGCTGCCGCGCAGGAGCGTGTTCTCGCGGCCATCGCCGTCAACGAGCTCGAGGCGCAGAAACGCCGGCTCGCGGACTATGCGACCCAGGCCCAGTTCGCACTGGCCGCCCTGCGCGACGCCGCGGCCACCGGCGGCACCCGGTGAACTGGCGTATCGCGTTGCTGGTGATCGTGCTGCTGTGGCCCTGGTCGCAGCAGGTCGAAGCTGCCCGCACGCCGGCGGAACCGTCAACTCCGACCGTACAGGACCTTGCGATCCACGCAGTGCCTGTCGAGCGCGCGCAGCCGGTGACGGCCGACCTGGACGAGGCGGCGCGCAGCTACGAGGATTTCCTGAAGATCGAGGGTTCCGATCCGGCGCTGCGTGCCCAGGCGCTGCGTCGGCTCGGCGATCTGCGGCTGGCAGAGGCTGAGTCGCTGCGCGGTGAAGAAGGCACGTCGAGCGCGGACGCCGTGGCGGCGGCCAGGCAGGCGATCGCCGCTTACCAGCGCTTGCTCAAGGATTATCCCGAGTATCCTTCGACGGATGCCGTGCTCTACCAGCTGGCTCGAGCCTGCGACGATGCGGGGGATCCGGCGCAGGCATTGAGCGCGCTCGATCAACTCGTCACGCGCTACCCGAAGACGTCCCACTATGACGAGGCCCAGTTCCGTCGCGGTGAAACGGCCTTCAGCCTGCAGCGCTACGCCGATGCGGAGCAGGCCTACGCTGCCGTCCTCGCGCTGCAGCCGAAGTCTGAATTCGACGAACAGGCGCTCTACAAGCGCGGCTGGTCGCTCTTCAAGCTGTCGCGGGACCAGGAGAGCAGCCAGTCGTTCCTGACGCTGCTCGATCGGGTGCTCGTGGTCGACGGCCAGGTTCGGCCGTTGTCGCAGCTCTCGCGTCCGGAGCGCGAGCTGACCGAAGACACGTTGCGAGCGTTGAGCCTGATTTTCGTCGCGTCGGACGGCCCGGTCTCCCTGCAGGCTGCGCTGGCCGCGCATGGCGCCGTGCCCTACGAATCGCAGTTGTACGGCGCGCTCGGCGAGCTGTACGTCGAGAAGGAGCGCTACCAGGACGGGGCCGAGGCCTATCGCGCCTTCGCGCGGCGCCAGCCGATGAGTCCGGACGCCCCGCTGTTTCTCGGCCGTGCCACCGACGCCTATGCCAAGGGCGGTTTCACCTCGCTGGTGCTTGAATCGAAGGCGGAGCTGGTCGAGCAGTACGGCCCGAAGAGCGCCTACTGGCAGGCGCACCCGACCGACCTCGATCCGCAGGTCAGCACGGCCGTGCAGGCGAATCTGCTCGACCTCGCACACCACTACCACGCGCTGGCGCAGAAGAACGGCTCGGCGGCCGATCGCGACGCCGCGGTGCGCTGGTATCGCGAGTACCTCGACGCCTTCAATTCGGCATCGCAGGCACCGGCGACGCGCCTGATGCTTGCCGACGTGCTCTTCGACGGCGGGCGTTTCAGCGAAGCGGCGGCCGAATACGAGCTGGCTGCCTATTCCTACGCCCAGGCTCCCGAGGCGAGTCGTGCCGGGTACGCGGCGCTCGTCGCCTACGACAAGGCCGAGGCACTCCTGCCCGAAGCGGAGCGTCCTGCGCTGCGTATGCGCGCCATCGATTCGTCGCTGCGCTTCGCCAGTGCGTTCCCGGACAACGCCGAGACTCCGGCCGTGCTGGCGCGCACTGCCAAGGCCCTGTTCGACGCCGGCGACCGGGACCGCGCCGAGGCAGTCGCGCTCCAGGTGCTCGCGCTCGGTCCTCGTGCGGACGTGGGGGCGCAGCGCATCGCGTGGACGGTACTCGCGCACACGTATTTCGATGCCGGTCAATTTGCGGAAGCCGAGAAGGCTTATGCGGAAGTCGTCTCACGCATGCCCGCGAACGACCCGCAGATGGCCGAAATCACCGAACGCCGCGCCGCGTCGGTCTACCGGCAAGCCGAGGCCAGGCAGGCTGCCGGCGACACCGCCGGTGCCGTGCGGGAGTACCTGCGCGTTGCATCGGTGGCGCCCGCGTCGCCGGCCAGCGCCAAGGCGGAGTTCGATGCGGCGACCTTGCTGCTCGCGGCGAAGCAGTGGGACCAGGCCGCGACCGTGCTGGAGAACTTCCGTCGCGATTACCCGCAGGACGAGTTGCAGCCGGAGGTTACCCGCAAGCTGGCCGTCGCGTATCTCGAGGGCGGCCAGCAACGCAAGGCCGCCATCGAGTTGGAACGCGTCGCCGCGCGTGATGCCGAGGAGCCGGAGGTTCGCCGCGCTGCGCTGTGGCAGGCTGCCGAGCTCTATGACGCCAGTGGCGATGCCACGTCCGCCGCGCGCGTGTATGCCGATTACGTCAAGCGCTTCCCGGCTCCCTTCGATGCGGCCCTCGAGGCCCGGCAGGAACTCGCCGACCTTGCGACCAGGACGGGCAACCCGGCGGCTCGCCAGCAATGGTTGCAGGAGATCGTGAGTGCGGATGCGGCCGCAGGCGCGGCCCGCACGGATCGAAGCCGCTTCCTGGCGGCCAACGCCGCCCTGGAACTCGCCAGGCCGCTGGACAGTGCGGCGCGCGCCATCCCCCTGGTGATCCCGCTCGACAAGTCGCTCCTGGCCAAGCGCAACGCCATGGAGGCAGCGCTTGGGGCGTACGGCAAGGCCGAGGAATACGGCGTTGCACAGGTATCGACAGCGGCCACCTACGCGATGGCCGATCTCTACCGTGACCTCGGCAAGTCATTGCTCGATTCCGAGCGGCCGCGCAAACTTTCTGCCGAGGAGCTCGAGCAGTACGACATCCTGCTCGAGGAGCAGGCTTTCCCGTTCGAGGAGAAGGCGATCAGCATCCACGCACGAAACACGCGGCGTGCGGCCGAGGGGACCTGGGACTCATGGATCGAGAAGAGCTTTGCGGACCTTGCAGTGATGCAACCGGGCCGCTATGCGCGCCCTGAGATCACCGGGGGTCCGGACGCGCCCGCCACGGCGACACCCGAAGTTGTCGGACAATTCGCTCTGGCGCGAGTCTCGCTCGACGCGGGGCGCTATGACGACGCGCGGCAGATTTTCGAGGAGGCACTTGCGGCCTATCCGGCGAATGCCCCGGGGTTGAACCGGCTGGGATTTGCGAATCGCAAGCTCGGCCGCCTTGGCGTGGCGCGCGGGGCCTACGAAAGCGCAATCCTCACCGACCCGGCCTTCGCCGATGCGGAGCGTAACCTCGCTATCCTTCTCGACCTGTACCTCGCGGACCCGGCCGGCGCCTTGCCGCATTACGAGCGCTACCAGGCCCTGACCGGCGGCGCGGACGCGCAGGTCGCGGGCTGGGTGACTGAACTCAGGACGCGCCTCGGCCAGGCGCCACTTAAAGCGGAGTCCCAGCCATGACCGGAAAAGCAGCGTTGATGGTCATCGCAGGCCTGTTGGCACAGGGCCCGGCATTTGCCGCGGACCCCGCCCCGGCGGCCGCGAAGCCGTCTGTCCAGCAGCCGGCTGCCACGCCCGCCCCGACCAGGGCGAAGGGAGCCGTGGACCGACTGCAACTCGATCCGACCGCCATCACCGGCAACCGGGAGCTGCCAAAGGTGATGAGTATCGTCCCCTGGAAGGCGGCAGAGCCGCCAGTCGGGCCGGATCGGCCTCTCAACAGCCTCGTCGAAGAGGTGCTTTCTCCCCTCGATCGTGACGATTTTCGACGCGAGATCACATACTACGGCGATCTGACGGCGCCGAAAGCACCCGTCGTTGCCCCTGGAGCCACCAAGCCATGAGTTCACTCGACCTGGTCATCAACTTCTTCAAGCAGGGCGGGGCCTTCCTGTACCCCATCGCTGCCGTGTTCGCGCTCGGCCTCGCCATTGCAGTCGAACGCTTCATCTATCTGAGTCGTGTCGCCCGCGGCAACAAGCGCCTGTGGGCGGAACTTGCCCCGCTGCTGGAGTCCGGCAACATCAGCAAGGCAATGCAGGTGGCCGAGGGCACCGACTCGGCGCTCTCCACGATCATGCGCTACGGTTTGTCGCGAATGTCGACGGCCCGCCGTCGCGACGACATCGAGAAGGCCATGGAAGAGAGCCTGATCGAAGTCATCCCGCGGCTCGAGAAGCGCACCCACTACCTCGCGACGCTCGCCAACATCGGCATGCTGATGGGCCTGCTCGGCACGGTCATCGGCCTGATCCGCGCATTCGCCGCGGTGGCCAGCGTCAATCCGGCGGAGAAGGCCAGCATGCTCTCGGCCAGCATCTCGGTCGCCATGAACAACACGGCCCTCGGCCTGGGGCTCGCGATCACGCTGCTGCTCTGCCACATGTACCTCGAGACCAGGACCACGGAACTCGTGGACAGCCTCGAGGTGGCGACGGTCAAGTTCCTCAACACAGTGGACGAAGTCCGCCCGTCGACCGAGACCGGTACCTATCGCGTGCCTGAAGGCGTCCGCGGGACCCCGCGCGCATGAAAAAGGGTTCCAGGCTCGCACGCCGCCAGAGGCGCAACCACGCGCGCTACCGCAACCGCAATGACCTGACCATCGTGCCGATGCTCGACGTGATGGTGATCCTCACGTTCTTCCTGATCTTCACGGCCGTGTTCTCGAAGACCAGCGTGCTCGAAGTGAACCTGCCCGGCCCCGAAGTGCAGGCGCCGCCGACCGCGCCCACGCTGGAACTCGAAGTGATCCTGCGCCGTAACGGTATCGAGGTGGCAGATCGGAATCTCGGCGTGCTGCAGACGATTCCGCTGACCGCGACGGGTTACCAGGATGAACTGCGCCTGTCGGAGCAGCTCGTCGATATCAAGAACCGTTTTCCAGACAAGGTGAACGCGACCCTGCTGGTTGCGGATGACGTGGACTACGACACGATCGTGCAGGTGATGGACGCCATGCGCGTCAAGCAGACGGTCGAGGGCACGAAGGTGTCGAGCACGACGCTCTTCCCGCAGATCTCCCTGGGAGACGCACCGGTAGCGGACGCACCGGCAGCGGACGCAGCGGCAGGAGATGCACCGCAATGATTGGCAAGGGACTGCGGCGCAATGCGCGCCATCGCAAGCGCGGCGGGGGTCACGGGCCGCTGGCGCTGATACCGATGATCGACATGATGACGATCCTCGTGGTGTACCTGCTGGTGCACACGGCCGACATGGAGATCCTGCCGAATTCCAAAAACATCACGATTCCCCTGTCGAGTTCCGAGCAGAAGCCGCGCGAAACGACCGTCGTGATGGTGACGCGCGACATGCTGTACGTGAACGGCGAGCCAGTGCTGTCGGTGGCCGAACTCGGTGCCGCTCCCGATCCGGTGGTCGAACCGCTGCGTGCAGCGCTCGGACGCCAGGCCGAGGGTGTGATTGCGGGCTCGGAGGCGCGCCGCGAGGTCACCGTGATGGCGGAGAAGAGCCTGCCTTATTCGGTGCTGCGCAAGATCATCGCGAGCAGTTCGGCGGCCGAGTACACCAAGGTTTCCCTCGCGGTGGTCGAGCGTGAATTGAGTTACACGGGTCTTTCCGGGGCCTGAGGGACGAGCCGTTGACCAGCATTGCACCCAATTACCGGTCTTTCCGGCTGCCGTGGACGCCGTCCGAGGCCGAGGAGCGGACGTTTCGACGGGTCCTCGGTGCGACCATCGGCTTGTTCATCGCCTTCGGAATCGTGATCCCGTTGCTGCCCTCGCCTCCGGTTACCCAGCCGCTCGCACCCGAGGAAACGCAGCGCATCGTCGACTTCATCCTGACTCAGCCCAAGCCGCCCCCAGTCGAGGCACCGAAGCCGATCGAGGTGCCCAAGGCGCAGACGAAGGTTCCGACGCCCGTGCCGGTGGCCAGGGTCGTGCCCAAGCCTGATCCGCGCAAGAAGGCTGCAGAAAGCGGGTTGCTGGCGCTCGCCGACCAGTTGGCCGACCTGCGCGACATGGATGTGGATCGCGACGTCAAGGACACGCCGCTCAACGCCGGCGTGGGCGACAAGACGCGCGTCGACCGGAATATCCTGACCGCCAGCGTGGGGACGAACAGCGGTGGAATCGCCGTGTCCAGGGTCTCCAGTGGCTTCGGCGGCGGGTCCACCGGGTTGAAGGGCAACTCGACGGCTCGCGTGGCCTCGACCATCGCGGGCTCGAACGCTCCCGAGGCGACTCGCAGCGGCACGAGCGGCAAGGCATCGCGTAGCCGCGAAGAGATCGAACTGGTCTTTGACAAGAACAAGTCCGCGATCTACGCGCTGTACGCCCGCGCGCTCCGTGACAATCCGGCCCTGCAGGGCAAGGTCGTCCTCGAAGTGACCATCGCCCCGTCCGGCGAAGTCACGCAATGCCGCATAATTTCCAGCGAACTGGGCGATCCGGAACTCGAGCGCAAGCTGGTGGCCCGCGTGAAGATGTTCCGTTTCGAGAGCCGCGACGTCGCCACGATGACGACCACGAAGCCGATCGAGTTCTTCCCCGCCTGAGCGTCATGAGCGATAAGCACCCGGCCTCGAATTGGTTTGACAACCCCTCGTATTGTCTTGATTCTAAATGGTCTTTCGCGCACTCTTGTGTCCCGCTGCATAGAGTAGCCCGGAGGCGTAGCCTTCAGGGATGAGTACCTGGTTCGTAGTGCATACCAAGCCGAGACAGGAGGCCGTCGCCCAGGCCCAGCTTGAGCGGCAGGGTTACCCGGTCTATTTCCCGCGCCTGTGCCTGCCGCGCCTGCGCCGGTCGCGCTGGTCGGACGTCATTGAGCCCCTGTTTCCCCGATACCTGTTTGTCGGTCTGGAGGTGGGTGAGCAGGCGCTGGCCCCGATCCGCTCGACCCGGGGTGTGAGCACCGTCCTGCGGTTCGGCGACCGGTACGCCGAGGTGCCGATGGCGCTGATCGATGCGCTGCGGGACCGGGCTGATGAGTCCGGCCTGCACGTGCTGGCGGATTCGGGCTTCCAAAAGGGCGATCGGCTCCATATCATCGCCGGCCCGTTCGAGGGGTTCGAGGCAGTCTTTGAATCGGCAGCCGGTGCCGATCGGGTGCGAGTGCTGCTCGAGGTGCTTGGTGCCGGGGCGTCGGTCACCTTGCCCAGGGCTTGCATGGTCCAGGCCTTGAAGCAGGCCGGCGCCGGGCGGTGATGAGGTGCCCGAGGCAGGGACTGGCGATGCGGTTGCCGGGAGCACGTTGCTGGTCTGCACGGCGAACATCTGCCGCAGCCCGATGGCCGAGGCCCTGTGGCGTGTCGCGGCGGCCAGGCTGCGTCCCACGCTGCCGGTCTTTTCGGCTGGGCTCGATGCGCTGCCGGGCCGGCCGGCAGACCCGGCCTGCGTGGAACTTCTCGCCGAACGCGGGATCGATCTGGCGGAGCACCGGGCGACGAGATTCACGACGGCCGACGCCAGGCGCCACGAACTGGTGCTGGTCATGGAACCGGAACACCAGCGGCGCATCATGGCGGCGGCGCCGATGCTGGCAGGCCGTGTGCACCTGCTCGGGCGCTGGGGTGCGGGACCGATCGAAGACCCCTACGGAGCGAGCCGATCGGAATATGAGGACTGCCTCGCGCGACTGGATCAATCGATCATCGCTTGGCTCAACAGGATAGTCACCAGGCAAGATGCGACAAGGACTGGATAAGGTGGGTTTACGGTGGTGGCCGGTCGCAACGGCTTGCCTGCTGGTGGCGGTCGCGCTGCTGAGTGGCTGCCGTAGTGCGCGCATCAATCAGTCCACGGTGGAGCAGGCCAACGCGAATCCCCCGACGCAGCCAGTCAGCGGTGGTTTGCCGGCGGTCCCGCTGATGGGCTCGACGGACTATCGCGTTGGGCCGCTCGACGTGCTGGATGTCGAAGTGTTCGGGGTGCCTGACCTCACCAGGTCCGTGCGTGTCACCGTCGGCGGTGAAATCACCATGCCGCTGGTCGGTACGGTCCCGGCAGCTGGCAAGACCGTCGGTGAACTTCAGACAGAAATCGCCATGCGCCTCAAGGCTGGCTACCTCGAGAACCCGCAGGTCACCGTATTCGTAAAGGAATACAAGAGCCAACGCGTCACGGTCGAAGGGGCCATCAAGGAACCGGGCATCATATCGCTCACCGACCGCACCTCGCTGTTGCAGATCATCGCCATGTCGAAAGGGCTCGATGAACTCGCGAACCCGGCCGGCATCGTGATTTATCGCAACATTGACGGCCAACGTTATGCCGCCAAGTTCGACATTCGCGAAATTCGTGCGGGGCGCCTCGTCGATCCCGAGGTGCTCGGCAACGACATCGTGGTCGTGGATTTCTCGGGCCCGCGGTCGAACCTGAGGGACTTCCTCTACACGGTCCCCTTATTCGGATTGTTCCTTCTCCTGTGACGATGGCTGTCGAACCCACCGAACCCCGCGACGAAGGAAGCAATCGCCTGCCATACAGGGCGCCGCGCCGTCGTGCCCTTGCCCAGCAGGCCTCCAGTGAACTTGGGCTGCCCTTGCCACCGGATGCGCGCGATGACGAGGAGCAGGAATTCAACCTGCGCGACGCCTGGCACGTGCTGCTCAAGCGCCGCTGGACAGTGCTCGGCTGTACCGCTCTCGTGGCGGTGATCGCGCTCATCTGGGCACTGCTCCAGACACCGCTGTACCGCTCAACCGCGACGCTGCAGATCGAGAGTTCGTCGCTCCGCATCGTGAACATGGAAGGCGTGGAGGCCATCGATGCCAGCCAGGACTTCATGGGCACGCAGATCGAGTTGCTCAAGAGTCGCGCCGTGGCAGTGCGGGCCGTGCGCCAGTTGGGGCTGGTCTCCGACGAGGCCTTCCAGGACGCCGTGGAGCGGCCGGGCGGAATTGCCGGGATCGTGAGCCTCTTCCGCGGCAAGGATGCCGAGCCTGCAGCCCCACCCCGGACACTCGAGAGCCGCGAAGCCGATGCCGTCGCGAATGTCATGGCGAATCGCGAAGTCGCAGGCCGTCGGATATTCGCAACTCGCCCGCATCAGTTTCGTGAGCCCGGACCCTCGTGTTGCCGAGCGGGTCACCAACGGCCTGGCCCAGGCGTTCATGGAGGCCAACCTGAGCCGCCGCGAGGGGAACTCACAGTACGCTCGCACCTTCCTCGAGGATCGGCTCTCGCAGCTCAAGCTCAAGCTCGAGGACAGCGAGCGCGCGCTCATCCAGTTCGCGCAGGAGCAGCGACTCGCGAGCGTGGACCAGAACACGTCGCTGGCCAGTGCCAACCTGGAGCAACTGAACAACGCGCTGGGCACCGCGACGGCGGACCGCATCCGCGCCGAGTCGATCTGGCGGCAGGCGCAGGTGGCGGGCGGGCTCTCGTCCGACGCGCTGAAGAGCCCCATGCTCGACAATCTGCGCGGCAAGCGGAGCGACCTCATGGTCGAGTACGAGGCGAAGCGCGCGACGTTCAAGGCGGACTATCCGGAGATGCAGTCGCTTGCCCGCCGAATCGCCGAGGTGGATGCGCGCATCAAGGAGGAGGCCGGGGCATATGCGAGCGCAGCGCATGCCGAGTACGAGGCTGCACGCGCCAACGAAACGCTGCTGCGCGAGCAGGTGGCGTCATTGCAGTCCGAACTGCTCGACCTGCAGGGCCGCAGCGTGCAGTTCAATATCCTGAAGCGCGAGTCCGACACCAACCGCCAGCTCTATGACGCCCTGCTGCAGCGCTATAAGGAGATCGGCGTCGCTGGCGGCGGCGCCTCCAATAACGTTTCCGTGGTCGACCCGGCGCTGCCCGGTTACCGCTTCAAGCCCGATATCCGCCGCAGCGCGCTGATCGGCCTGCTGCTGGGCCTGATGCTCAGCTTCGCGCTCGCCTTCCTGCTCGAGCGCCTCGACGAGACGATCAAGACGCCGGAGGACATCGAGCGGCACCTGCGTCTGCCGGTGATGGGGATCGTGCCCAAGGTGGACGAGAGGTTGCTCGACGCAATGCTGGATGACCCCCGCTCTTCGTTCTCCGAGGCCTACCGGTCGTTGCGCACGGGCCTGCAGTATGCAACCGAAGCGGGCGCCCCGAGAGTCCTGCTCGTGACGAGCGCCGTGGCCGGTGAGGGCAAGAGCACGACCGCGCTGATGCTGGCGCGCAAGTTCGCGCAACTGGGTGTGAAGGTGCTGCTGATCGATGCCGACCTGCGCAAGCCGTCGCTGCACAAGCGCCTCAACGTCGACATCGGGACGGGCCTCAGCGAGTACCTCGCGGGAGAGGCCGACGGGCCCGAAATATTCAAGCCGACGACGCAGGCGAACCTGACCGTGGTGACATCCGGGGCGACAGCCTCCAATCCGGCGGAGCTTCTCTCTGCGGCGCGCTTCCGCTCCTTGCTCACGGTCGCGACTCACACCTTCGACCAGGTCATCATCGACGGCCCGCCGCTGCTCGGCCTCGCAGACGTGCCGGTCATTGCCAACGCGGTCGACGGCACGCTGATCGTGATCGAGGCCGGCCACGCGCGGATCGGCGTCCTGCGTGGGGCCATGAAGCGCTTGTTCGCCGTCCGCGCGCGGATCACCGGCGCGCTGCTGGTGAAGTACGACGCGAAGGCGGCCGGTTACGGACACGGCCATGGCTACGGCTACTCCGACTATTACTACCACTACTCCGACGGGTCGGAAGGGTCGGGCGGCCGGCGGCTGAAGCGGTTCTGATCCATGCCGTCCGATGCCGTGCGGGTCGCGCTCCAGATTTATGCGGAGCCGCCTGCCGCGAGAGGCGCAGCCCAGGCGCCTCTACCGCACGGTGTGCTCGACGCCCTGAAGCTTGCGGCAGGCTCGGCAAAAACGCAGGGAGCATGCAGCCGCGACTTCGGGGTCCCGCCGGAAAGGCTCACGGCGGCGGCGAAATTCTTCATCGAGCAGGTGATGTTCACGCGAGGCGCGGATCACTACCGCGTCCTCGGCGTCGATCCGCAGGCTTCGACCGCCAGGATTCGCGCGCACTACCGCTGGCTGATCCGCTGGCTGCATCCTGATCGCGAAGGCGCCGGCTGGCACGCGGTGCTGGCCGGTCGCGTGAACGAGGCGTATGCGGAATTGCGCCACGCGGAGCGCCGCGCGGCCTATGACGAGGCGCGCCAGGCGCAGGCTGCGGCCAGTGCGGCCCAGCCGTATCCGTGCCTGCCTGCAAGGCGCGATGCGGCCTCGGCCAATCGAGCCCGCAGACGCCGCCGCATGCAAAGACTCGCATGGCTCGCGGCGCTGGCAACCGCAGTGTTCCTGCTGCTGGGCACTCCATGAACGACAGCGTGCGATCCCGGTCACGCGCGCTGGGCATTGCCGCGCTGATTGCGGTCGCTGGCTTTGCGGCCTGGCGCATCGTCAGTCTTGCGATGGCCGACTTCCATGCTGACTCGGATCCCGCGCGCGCGCTCAGTTGGCGGCCGGATCATCCCGCTGCGCTGTTGCGGCTTGCCGAGAAGCAGGTCGCGAGTGGCAATTTCGACGCGGCAGCCGCACTTGCCAGGCGCGCCCTGGCGGCCGACCCGCTCGATGGCCGCGCCTATCGAGTGCTGGCCGACGTGGCCCGGGGGCAAGGCGATCGGGATCGGCAGCGCACGCTCATTGCGCTGGCGGTCCAGCACGCACCGCGCGACATCGCGGCGCGTACATGGGCAGCACAGATCGCCCTCGAGCGAGGCGATGCCGCAGCGGCGTTCTCGCACTACGACCGCATATTGCGAGTCGCACCTCAGGCACAGGCCACGATATTCCCGGTGCTTGCCGGTCTTGCGGCGATGCCCGGTGCGCGCGATGCCCTGGTGTCCCTGCTTGCCGGGCAACCACCGTGGCGCGCATCGCTGCTCAGGTATTTCGCGGGCACTACGCCGAGTGCGGACGACCTGCCGCCGGTGTTCGAGGCGCTTCGGGCCAGGGGCGGTCTGAGTCCGGAGGAGAACGCCGCTCTGGTCGGCAGGCTGGTGCGCGACCGACGCTGGGACCAGGCATTCGTTGCGTGGGCGGGCGGTTTGTCGGCGGCGCAACTGGCCGCGCTCGGAACGCCCGTCAATCCCGGTTTCGAGGATGCGACGCCGCCAGGCGGCCCTTTCGAGTGGAATTTCGGTCGTGTCGCGGGCGTGGACGCCGGCATCCGTTCCTTGCCGGACGCTAAAGGCCACGCCCTTCGAGTCGAGTTCCAGGGGCGGCGCAGCGCGTTCCGTGACGTGCGTCAACTTCTGCTACTGCCGCCGGGCACGGGCTACCAGCTACAGTGGCGCAGTCGGCTGGACGGGTTGCAGGCGGCGCGCGGCTTGCGCTGGACGCTGACGTGTGCGGACGGCCCCGCTGGGACGATCCTCGCGACTGAGCCGTCAGCAGGGTCCTCGCCCTGGCGTCAGCACGCGGCAGCGTTTGATGTGCCGCCCGATTGCCCGGCCCAATGGCTCGTATTGGAGCTCGATGCCCGCATCGCGGCCGAGACCCAGGCCATGGGTACCGCCTGGTTCGATGACGTGGAAGTCGTAAAAGGGGGAGGCAGGTGAGCCAATTCGCCGCGGCCGTGATACATTTGGGCCTCAGGCCTTGTCGGATCTGGAGTACAGGCATGACCGGTATGGTTCGCATTGCAACGATCGTGGCGGTGGCATTGCTGACCGCGGCCAGTGCGTCGGCCCAGCAGCCGGCCACCACGGCTGCACCCGGAGCCGTGCCGCAGGCATCGGCCACGGCACCCGCCGCGGGCACGCCGGAAGTGGCTACTGTCGAGACGACGAACGGCAAAGTCCTGCTCAATCGCGGCGCAGCGTACGATCCGGCGGTCAAGGATCAGCGTCTGTTGCCGGGAGACCGCCTGGTCGTGCTCGAGGGCGGCGCAGTCACCGTGCGTTTCGACGGCGGTTGCCAGAAGACCGTCGACACGGCGTCGGTATATACCGTGCCCGCCTTGCCGCCCTGCGGAGCCGCCGCGAGCGAGCGGGGCATGCGCGCGCCGGCCGGGACCACCGCCGCCACCGGAGCTGCGGGTAACGAGTACCTGAAGTGGGGTGTGATCGCCCTGGGTGTCGCCACTCCGCTCATCCTGTTGAGCAGTAGCGATTCGGGCAAGCCGATCAGTCCCTGACCCGGATGCGGCACGGCCCGCACGCTGACGCGAGCGGCGCCACTCGTGCACTTTTCGCCCTGAGTTCGATCACCCTCGTGCTCGCCCTGTTCCTGGGCGGCGGGCAGGGTACCGTCGGCGAGCAACTGCTGGCGTTGCCGGGTCTCGCCTTGATTCTCATCGCTGGTATTCGCATCGGCACTTCGGCTGTGCGGCCGGACCGCGCCCGATGGTTCTGGCTGTTGCCGATCGGGCTCGTCTTGCTGCCGCTGCTGCAGCTGGTGCCTTTGCCGTTTTCCGTCTGGACGATGCTGCCCGGCCGGGGCGACGTCGCTGCGGGGCTGGCTTCGGCGGGCGTTGCGCCGGCTGCAGGCGCCTGGACGCTCGCGCCGCTCGCAACGGAGCGGATTCTGTGGTCCGCACTCGTGCCGGCCGGAGTGTTCATGTCGGCGGCGGCGCTGCACGGTTCCCAGCGCCGGACCATGGTGGGGGTCGCGCTGGCTTTTGCAGCCATCAGTGCGATCTTCGGGCTGTGGCAGATCATGGAAGGGGCGGGCAGCGCGCTCTACCTGTACCGCATCACCAACGAAGGCGAGGCGGTCGGTTTCTTCGCCAACCGAAATCACCTCGCCGGGCTGCTCGCTGCCTCGTTGCCGGTCGCGGCAGGCATGCTGGCGGACCGCCTGCGACACCACCCGCACGGGATCCGCGATCTGCGGGTGTGGATGCTCACGATCCTTATCGTGCTGCTGAGTGTGAGCGCGACCGCGACTCGCTCGCGCGCAGGCTTCGGGCTGCTGATGGTAAGTGTCCTGGCGAGCGCGGCGGTGCTGCTGCGAGCACGGCCGCAGGGACCGTGGGCCGGCGCCCGGCCATGGTTGCGGGTCAGCGCGCTCATCGCCGGCCTGCTGATCGTGCAGTTCACGCTGTACGGGTTGCTGGTGAGGCTGGGGTCCGACCCGCTCGATGACCACCGCTGGACGCTGGCAGCGAATACGCTTCAGGCGGCGGAGCCCGCTCGAGGCACGGGATTCGGACTCGGCTCGTTCGTGCATGCGTACGACGAGATTGGCGACCAGAGCGCCGACATGGAACCGTATGTGAACCACGCGCACAACGATTATGCCGAACTCTGGCTCGAGGGCGGCCTGCCTGCGTTGGCGCTCGCCGCGGCCGCGCTTGTGATGGTCGGCTGGCAGTTGCGCAAGTACCTGCGCAGTCCCGATGAGGACCGGAGCGACGAGATGCAATACCGAGGTTTGAATCTCGGGGCCGCGCTCTCGCTGCTGCTGATCGCACTGCACTCGATCGTGGACTACCCGCTGCGTACCCTGACGATCGCAACCTATGCGAGCCTGCTCGCGGCGGTGCTACTGGGGTCGGTCCGCCGTCACAGACGTTTCGGTGACGCGGTCGTAGAAATGTCCTCGCAAAATGATTAGAGTGCGGAACCTGTTCAATCGTTGAACACGGTCTGGCTGCCGCTGCTTCCAAGCAGTACCGGGCAGTGCGGTAGCTATTCCGCAACGAGAGCGTGCGCAGCCGCGCCCGATAACCTGCACATCAACTCAATCGGTCAAGCAACCATGCGCGTATATAACCCCCGCAAGACGCATTCTGGTCACCGGCGGCGCCGGCTTCCTCGGTTCGCACCTGATCGACCGGTTGCTCGAGCGCGGCGACGAGGTGGTCTGCGCGGACAACCTGTTCACCGGCACCAAGCGCAATATCGATCATCTGCACGACAACCCGCGCTTCGAGTTCGTCCGACACGACATTACGTTTCCGCTCTATGTCGAGGTGGACGAGATCTACAACCTGGCCTGCCCGGCGAGCCCCATTCACTACCAGCACGATCCGGTGCAGACGACCAAGACCAGTGTGCACGGCGCCATCAACATGCTGGGCCTGGCGAAGCGACTGAAGGCGCGCATCTTCCAGGCCAGCACCTCGGAGGTCTACGGCGACCCGTCGGTGCACCCGCAGACGGAGGCGCTACTGGGGCAACGTGAACCCGATCGGCACGCGCAGCTGCTACGACGAAGGCAAGCGCTGCGCAGAGACGCTGTTCTTCGACTACTACCGCCAGCACAAGCTCGACATCCGCGTGGCGCGGATATTCAACACCTACGGCCCGCGCATGCACCCGAACGACGGTCGCGTGGTCAGCAACTTCATCGTCCAGGCCTTGAAAGGCGAGGACATCACGATCTACGGCGAGGGCCAGCAGACGCGCAGCTTCTGTTACGTGTCGGATCTCGTCGAGGGCTTCCTGCGATTCATGGATTTGCCGGGCAAGGCCGGCGAGCCGGGCTACGCGGGTCCGATAAACCTGGGCAATCCGAATGAGTTCACCATTCGCCAGCTGGCAGAGCAGGTCATCAATTTGACGGGCTCGAAGTCGAAGATCGTGTTCCGACCGCTGCCGGCCGACGACCCCCTGCAGCGCCAGCCGGACATCAGCCGGGCCCGTGAGCATCTGGCGGACTGGCAGCCGAAGGTGCAGCTCGAGGAAGGCTTGCGGCACACCATCGCCTTCTTCGACGAGCTGTTGACCGGCGAAGCCTAGTAGTCGCCTGCGAGCGATGGACGAGATTCACCTCCGGCTGCTCAAGGCCATCGAAGCCAATTCGCAGGCGACCCAGCGCGAGCTCTCGGAGTCGCTAGGGGTGAGCCTCGGAAAGGCCAACTATTGCCTGAAGGCACTGGTCGACAAGGGCTGGGTGAAAGCCAACAATTTCCGGGCCAACCCCCGCAAGCTGGCCTATGCCTATCTGCTGACGCCCTCGGGAATCGACGCGAAGGCCCGACTCACCGTGAACTTCCTTCGGCGCAAAGTAGCCGAGTACGAGATGCTGAAGCGCGAGATCGAGGAATTGCAGGCGGAAGCGAGCCGGGCCAGTCAGCCGAAGGCGAAGGAGGCCGCATCGCCCGGCTCCTGATTACCGGCGGAGCCGGCTACGTCGGCAGCCACTGCGTGAAGGCACTCGCGCGGGCAGGCCACGACTGTGTCGTATACGACAACCTGTCGCGAGGCCACCGCGAGTTCGTCAAATGGGGCCCGCTGATCGAGGCCGACGTGCGCGACGCAGCCCGGCTGTGCGAAACGTTCGCTCGCCACCGCTTTGATGCGGTCCTGCACTTCGCGGCGCTCGCATACGTCGGCGAGTCCGTGCAGGACCCGGGGCGCTACTACGACGTGAACGTCAACGGCACCCGCACGCTGCTGTCGGCAATGGTGGAGGCGGGCGTCGGCAAGTTGGTGTTCTCTTCAACCTGTGCCGTCTACGGCGTACCGCAAACAATGCCGATCGTCGAGTCGACTCCCTGCAATCCCGTGAATCCTTACGGGTTCAGCAAGCTTGCCTGCGAAAGGATGATGGATGACTTCGGTCATGCCCACGGCCTCAGGTCCGCGCGGCTGCGCTATTTCAACGCCGCCGGCGCCGATGCCGACGGCGAAATCGGCGAGTGGCACGAACCGGAAACCCACCTCATCCCGCTCGTGCTCGGGGCAGCGCTCGGCACGCACGATCCGGTGCAGGTGATGGGCACCGACTACCCCACGCCCGACGGCACTGCGATCCGTGACTATGTCCACGTCGCGGATCTCGCCGACGCCCATGCCCTCGCACTGAATCAACTGCTTGAGGGCGGCGATACGCTGGTCGCCAACCTCGGGACTGGACATGGTCATTCCGTGCGTCAGGTCATCGACGCCGCTGCGAGAGTGGCCGGTCGGGCCGTGCCGCAGGTGAGTGCGTCGCGCCGAGCGGGCGACCCCCCTGAACTCGTTGCCGCGCCCGGGTTGGCAGACGCGACTCTTGGTTGGCGGTCAAGGCAGTCCACGTTGGAATCGATCCTGTCCACGGCGTATCGGTGGCAACTTCAGCAGGGACGCGTGTAGCGATGTGTGGTGTGGCAGGGATTTTCGGCTACTCGCACGACGCCCCTGCGGTCGATACCGATGAACTGCTGCGCATCCGCGAACAGATGGTCCGGCGCGGCCCGGACGGCGCAGGCTTGTGGATCTCGTCGGATCGCCGGGTTGGCCTGGCGCATCGTCGGCTCGCCATCATCGACCTGACTGCCGACGGCGCGCAGCCGATGGCCAGCCCCGACGGGCGCTACACCATCGTATTCAACGGCGAGATCTACAACTATCGTGCGTTGCGCGACGAGCTGCGTCGCCAGGGCGCGCTGTTCCGGAGTCAGTCCGACACGGAAGTGCTGCTGCAACTCTACGCACGGGAAGGCGAGGCGATGTGCCGCCGGCTGCGGGGCATGTACGCCTTTGCCATCTGGGACACGCAACAGCAGAGCCTCTTCCTGGCCCGCGATCCGTTCGGCATCAAGCCGCTGTATGTCAACGATGACGGCCGCTCGTTTCGCTTCGCGTCGCAGGTGAAGGCCCTGCTCGCCGGTGGCGCGATCGCCAGGGACGCCGATCCGATCGGCGAGTCGGGTTACTGGATCTGGGGATCGGTGCCCGAGCCACACACCCTGTATGCGGGCATTAAGGCGTTCGCACCCGGCACGTCGCTCAAGCTCTGCCGGGACGGGCGCAGGGAAAGGCAGGAGTTCGACTCCGTCGCCGGAATGCTCGAGGACGCCCGCGACGATCGGCCGCCGGCGACGTCCCTGCGTGAATCGATGCTGGACACGATTCGCTATCACCTCATTGCCGATGTACCGGTCGGCGTCTTCCTTTCGGCCGGCATCGATTCGGCCACGCTGGCCGCGCTTGCCTCGCAGTGCGATGCTACTTTGAACACCCTGACGCTCGGCTTCGAGGAGTATCGAGGCACGCCGGCCGACGAGACGGTGCTGGCGGAGACGGTCGCTCGCCGATACGGAACACGGCACCAGACAATCTGGATTCGGCACAGCGACTTCGAAGGCGCGCTCGATGGCTTCCTCGAGCAGATGGATCAACCCAGCATCGACGGCCTCAACACCTGGCTCGTGGCCCGTGCCGCGGCGCAGGCGGGCTTGAAGGTGGCGATCTCGGGTCTGGGCGGGGACGAATTCTTCGGCGGATATCCGTCTTTTCGCCAGGTCCCGATGTTGAGGCGATACGTGCGCCCGTTCGCCGGTGTCCCTGGTCTTGGAAGAATACTCAGGCGACTCAGCGCACCGGTGCTCGGAAAACTGACCAGCCAGAAGTACGCAGGGCTTCTTGAATATGGCGCCACCTGGGAGGGCGCCTACCTGTTGCGCCGCGCTGTCCGCATGCCCTGGGAGTTGGGATCCGAACCGATGGCCGGCGAATTCGAGCGCCCGCGTGTTGTCGTTGACGACACGTTACGCGCCGAGGGATCGCCTGAGGCGATCGTGTCATGGCTCGAGGCGACGCAGTATATGCGCAATCAGCTGCTGCGGGATTCGGACTGGGCCGGCATGGCCCACTCGCTCGAGATCCGCGTGCCGCTGGTCGACCGCGAGCTGCTCCGATACGTTTCAAGTCAGCGTCGAGCTGGGCGAGTATTGACGAAGCAGGATCTCGCGGCCACCGCGTCGCCTGCGTTGCCGGACGAACTGCTCAACCGGACCAAGACCGGCTTCACCGTGCCCGTGCGCGATTGGATGCGTCGGACAGGTTCGTCAACCGGAACTCAACGTGGCCTGCGCGACTGGCAGGCGCAAGTCGCCGAGGCGTTCCTGTAGCGGTGACCGGATCGACCGAAATGGCCTGCTCCACGGTCGTATAGAACGCCCGGCCATGCGCACGACATGACAGGACCGGGTTTTTCCCTGCGTGAATCGGCGAAACAGGCGGTGCTGTGGTCGGCCGGGCTGAATCTCGTACGAGACGTCCTGCAGTTCGGCCAGATGTTGATCCTGGCGCGACTGCTCGACCCCACCATATACGGCATGGCGGGAATGGCGACGACGGTGGTCAACTTCATCGGCCTCGCGTCGTTCCAGCACGTCATTGTCCACGCACTTCAGATCCGACCAGAATACGACGTGGATTATCACCAGCACTTCACCGCAGGCCTGGTGCTGAATGGCGTGCTGTTCGTGCTGGCCAATGCGGTTGCGTTTGGCATGAGGTTCACGGAGCAGTACGTTCACCTCGAGCCTTTGATCCACATCCTGTCGCTCACGTTCCTGCTCGGCGTGCCGGTCGATATGCGTACCAACATGCTGCAGCGGGACCACGACTGGCCACGATTGCGTAGCCTGCAGTTGGCGGGAATCGTCATCACCATCTTCAGTGGTGTTTTGATGGCCTTTGCGGGCGCCGGCGTGTACGCCCTGGTCGTGCCCGCCCTCCTGGCGACTGCGCCGATGCTGTTCGATCTGTTCGTGGTGGCAGGCTGGCGACCTCGCTTGAAGTGGAACTACCTGAGCTATCGCGAAACCTTGCGATTCGGCCTGAACCGGGCGGGCTCCAACTCAATGAACGGTGCTCGCTCGCTCCTGCAAAATACGCTGATTACCCGGCACGCCCAGTTTGCCGGGCTGGGACTGTACTCGCGCGCGGAGGGCCTGGCGAACATGTTCTGCGGTCGGATTTCGCAGCAGGTCACAGGTGCCTTGTACCCCGTCGTGACTCGTGCGCACGCGCAGTCCGCGCAGTTTCAACGCATCAGTAGCCTGGTTCTCAGCTGCATCGCCTGGGTGGTCGCGCCGATTTGCGCCTTTTTTTCACTCGAGGCGGTGAGCTTGATCGAGACGCTGTATGGCCCGAAATGGGCGAGTGTCGCGCCGCTGCTGCCATTGGCCATGGGTTGCGGATTGGCGATCAGTCTCGGAGCCGCTGCGTACAGCCTGCTGCTCGCCAACGACCAGTCCCGGCTTTGTCTTCGATCCGATGTGGCGGCCTTCTTCATTGCGGCCGTGCCGATGATCGCATTGATCCCGCTGGGACTGAAGGTTTACCTCGTGGGGGCATTGATTGCGAATATCGCTATTGCAATGATCCTGTTGACCCTGCTGATCCGGACCCGTGGACTGCAGGTCAAGGCGTTGGCAACCGTCGTTGCCCCTCCAACTGTTGCGGTCGCGTTGGCAACCGTGGGCGCTTGGGCAGCAGGTTCCGCTCTAGTGGCGACGACGCCTGTTTTCGCTTCGCTGCTGGTTGCCTGGCTCGCGTTCACGGTGGTGTACATCGCGGCACTGCGTCTCTTCTTCCGTTCGCCGTTGACGGAGCTCGTCGGCTACCTGCCAGGTGGACCGAAGATCGGTCGACTCCTCTGGTTGTGATCGCGATACCGATGAACCTGCTTTGCATGCTGCCGGAGTACGTGACTCACGCCGGCGGCGGCATCATTACCTTTTACCGACACTTCCTGCCATTGCTGGCCCGGCAGGGCCACCAAGTTCGGGTGATCGTGGGCAGTGGCGCAACGGCTGAGTCGACCACGTCACGGCGCAACATCGATGGCGTGAGCGTCGAGACCCTCAGTCACAGACTGCTGCTGAAGTATCACGCGATGTTTTCGCGGTACGTGGCCACGCCAGGGTTGCGACGCTACCTGGCCGCGGCGTGGGCCATGCGAGAGCAGGCGGACTGCGGCATAGGCTTCGACCTGGTTGAAGCGGCGGACTGGGGCTTGCTGTTCCTGCCTTGGGTGGTAGATGGCGGCCCGCCCTGCGTCGTCCAACTGCATGGGAGCATGGGTCAGATCGATACCCATGACCCTGTTCTTGGAGAAGAACTGCAGGGCCAGATCATCCGCTTGCTCGAATGCGCCGGCATCCGCCAGGCGGCTGGCGCACAGGCATACAGCCTCCGCAATGCGGCCTTCTGGCAACGTCAGGCCGGGCGATCGGTGGAGCGCATCCTTCCGGCATGGCAGCCCCTGATCGCGGACGGCAGTCGAACGGGGCGACTAGAAAACGGCCTCGTGGTCGGCCGCCTGCAGCGATGGAAAGGGCCCGATGTGCTCTGTGAGGCACTGACGCTGCTGGGGAGTCGTGCACCCGCAATCGACTGGATGGGGCGTGACACGCCGTACGAGCGCCGCAGCACGATGACATCGGCGCACCTGGCGAAAGCCTGGCCAGCCGTTTGGGGGCGTCACCTGTTCCATCGGCCGCAACAGCCGGCCGATATCACGTGCCGGCTGCAGGCGGAGGCTGCGTTCATGGTCGTCCCATCGTTGTGGGACACCTTCAATTTCACGTGCGTCGAATCCATGGGTGCTGGCACGCCGGTCATATGTTCCACCGGTGCAGGCGCCAGTGAACTCATCGAGAACGGCGTCAACGGGTTCGTGTTCGAAGCGGGCAATGCCGGAATGCTTGCCGAGGCACTCGACCGGCTGTTGACGCTCGGCAGCGATGAACGAAGGGCGTCTGGGTGAAGCCGGGCGCCAGACCGTCAGGACGACCATGGACCCAGCGACGAGGGCGAGCCAGCGGCTGGCTGCTTACGAATCGGTCGCGCACCGTGGGCCGCGAGCTGCTCTCGCGAGCGACGACTGGCTGCGTCTGGCATGCGCACCGGATGATGCGGCCGCCGATTCATTCGATTTTCTCGATCACCTGGCACTCAAGCCGCTGGTCACGCACACGCTGCGCCGTATCGGGCGAAAGGTCTCGCCCAAATGGTAGTCACGGAGGGCAACTCGATCGCGCTATGCGTGCCCGCGTTCAACGCCGCGACTGTCCTGCCGCGCCTGTTCGAGTCGGTCCATCGGCAAACGACGCCGTTCGATGAGGTCTGGGTGTACGACGATGCGAGCACGGACGACACAGCTGCCGTTGCGACGGCCATGGGTGCGAAAGTCATTCGCGGGCAGGTCAACCAGGGCTGCTCCGTGGGCAAGAATGTGCTGCTAACACTGGTCGGCGCGGCGTGGGTACATTATCACGATGCCGACGACGTGATCGGCGCGGAATTCGTGGAGCGTGCCAAGGCGCGGATCTCGGAGAATGGCTTCGACGCGCTGCTGTTCAACTACGAGCAAGTGGAAGAGTGGTCCGGCCAGACAATTTCCCGCAGCCGGTTCGAAGACACCGATGTATGCCGGGACCCGGTTCGCCACATGCTTCTGCATACCGTCAACAACGGCGGTGTCTACGCCGTCAACATGCTGCGCCGGGCCGGTGGTTTCGATCCGGATCCAGAGGTCCGATACAATGAGGACCGCGCGTTCCACCTTCGCCTTGCGGAGTCAGGGGCCCGGTTTGAGATCGATGCCTACGTCGGCAGCCGCTTCTATTTCAATTCCGGCTCGATGTCGGCCGCAAACCGGGCGAAGTGTTTACGCGCCCATCACGAAATCACGCGACGATTCGCCGAGCGCCATCCGTCGGGCTACGAACGCGAAATCTGCCGTATCGCATGGCAAGATGCGGCGGGCCTCGCTTCGTGCCTCGACTGGTATACCGCCGACGATTGCATTCGTATTGCCCTTCGCCACGGTCCACGCATGCCGCGCGATGGGAGCGCGCTGTTCAAGTCGCTGTGCTTGATTAATCCATTTTGGGCGCTGCGAGTGCGTGAGGCCCTAATTCGTAGGCTGAAGCCTCGCCTGCGCGTGGGCTACCCGCATCAGGTGGCGATCGAATGAATAGCCGGTTGGTGTCCGTACTCGTACCTTGCTATAACGCTGAGCGTTTCATCGCGGACACCCTTAGATCGGTGGCTGCGCAGACGTACCAGCCGATCGAGATCGTCGTCGTGGACGACGGGTCCACCGATCGAAGCTGCGAAATCGTGCAATCGTTGGCGGTACCAAACCTAAAGTTGGTCGTTCAGGAGAATCGCGGACAGACAGCTGCATTAAATGCTGCGATGGCGCATGCCACTGGCGAATTCGTGCAGTTTCTGGATGCGGACGACCTGATATCGCCGCGGAAGATCGAGTTGCAGATGGCACGCCTGGCCGCTCATCCAGGCTGCGTCGCGTCCGCCGCATGGGGCCGGTTCTTTGATGTTCCGGAGCAGACCCGTCTCGATGTCGAATCCGTATGGCGTGACATGGAATCACTGGACTGGCTTGCCGAGTCTCGCGTGACCGGGCTCGGGATGATGTTCCCGGCGCTGTGGCTGGTGCCGATGTCCCTGGTGAAGAGCATTGGTCCGTGGGATGAATCATTGACGTTGAACAACGACGCCGAGTACTTCACCCGGGTGCTCCTCGCAAGCGATGGGGTAATCTTCTGTCGGGGCGCCATGTGTTACTACCGGTCCGGCATCAGCGGAAGCCTGTCCGGTCACAAGTCTGCGGCGGCCTGGCGGTCGCAATTTCGCGTCAACGAATTGTGCGAATCATATGTTCGTGGCAGAGAAGATAGCGAGCGCATGCGCCGGGCGTTTTCGTTGACTTGGCAGCACTTTGCTCATGCGTGCTATCCATACGACGCGATGATGGCGAACGAGGCCCTGGCGCGTGCCGGAGAGCTTCATCCGACGCGGATCCGGCCTGGCGGGGGGGCGGCGTTCAAGGTCTTGTCGAGGACGATTGGCTGGAAGCTGGCACGCCGCCTTCAGGTGGCGTCTGGGCGCCCCTGACGAACACACATTGTCGAAGCACGGCGTCTTGCGAATCGCATTGACCGCAGACCCGGAGCTGCCTGTGCCTCCGCGCCTGTACGGCGGCATCGAACGCATTATTGACATGCTGGCGCGCGGCCTGGTGGCGCGCGGACATGATGTCACGCTCTTTGCACACCCGGATTCCGCAGTGCCCTGCACTTTGGTGCCCTACAGTGGCGCCACAACTGGTTCTCGGGCAGATACGCTGCGCAACCTGGCGACCATCTCCCGCGCCGTGATCGGTGGTGGCTTTGACGTGGTGCACAGCTTTGGCCGCATTGCGTACCTGCTTCCATTGCTGCCACTGTCCATACCCAAGCTCATGACCTATCAGCGAGAGGTCACACCGAGGTCGGTCAGATGGGGGCATCGACTGTCGAATGGCACGCTGCATTTCTCAGCGATCAGCCGCTGGATGATGGCGGCGGTCGAGCATCTCGCAAGTTGGCACCTCGTCTACAACGGCGTGCCGACGAGCGTGTATGACTTCGTGCCAGACGTGCCGGACGATGCGCCTCTCGTCTTCCTCGGGCGCATCGAGCACATCAAGGGGACGCACCTTGCGATCGAGGTGGCCAGGCGCTCGGGGCGAAGGCTGGTCATCGCCGGCAACGTTCCAGCGGAACACCAGGCATACTTCAACGAGCGGGTCAGGCCGCACCTCGACGACAAGCAGTTCACTTATGTCGGTCCAGTAGACGACACACGCAGAAGAACCAACTGCTTGGAGGTGCCGCAGCCTTCTTAATGCCGATTCTCTGGGAGGAACCGTTCGGCATCGTGATGGCCGAAGCCATGGCCTGCGGCACGCCGGTACTGGGATTGGATCGCGGCGCCGTTCCCGAAGTGGTCGACAGCGGGGTTACCGGCTTCGTCGAGGAAGACACCGCGGGCCTGGTGGCGGCCGTCGGCCGACTGGATCGGATACGCCGGAGCGCCTGTCGCGAGCGAGTGGAACGATACTTCTCGGAGCACTCGACGGTTGAGGGCTACCTGGGCGTGTATTCACAAATGCGGACGGCAGCTGCGCGCGAACGGAGCGCACGTTGAGGCCGATTTCAACATGAAGCGCGTCTGCCTCATTACGCCCGGCCATTTGTCGACCAACCCGCGTCTCGTCAAGGAGGCCGATGCCCTGGATGAGGCCGGCTACAAGGTCAGCGTGATTGCGGCCGATTTCACCCGGTGGGCACGCGACGCGGATCAGGAGTTTGAATCCCGGCGTCGGCGGGTGGCCGCGAGGCTGCGCTTCGGCCCGGATGCGAAAAAGTCAAGAGCGAGTCCTTCATGTCGACATCGTGTGGATGGAGGGCGTCGAGCTCGACGGCGATCACCTGACGATCCCGCATGCGCGCTGGAAGGAGCGCCGCTTCGTCCTGGCGCCGATGCGCGACCTGGCACCGGAGCTCGTCTCCGAGGAGGACGTGCAGATGGCCGACGGATGGGTTCGCGCCGCAGGTGACCTGTGAGCCCGACCACCGCGGTGCTCGGGCGTGGGCGGGCGGGCGGGTCGTTCGGCGCGGCGCTGCGCGCCGCCGATTGGGAGGTCGTCGAGCTCCCACACGACCGAGCTGCCGAGTTGGCGCCGGACGAGGCCGAGCTGGTCCTGCTGTGCGTGCCCGATTCGGCCGTGGCAGAGGTGGCCCGAGCGATGGATCCGAGCGATGTCCGCGTGGTGGCCCACTGCGCCGGCGCACTCGATCTGGCACCGCTGGCGCCTCATCCGCGACGGGCCTCCGTGCATCCCCTGGTGGCGCTGACCGACCCGCAGCGTGGCGCCGACGCGCTGGTCGGGGCGTGGTTCGCCGTCGCAGGGGACCCACTGGTCGAGGAGGTCGTGGCTGCGCTCGGCGGGTCGCAGGTGGAGGTCGGTGACGACGACCGGGTCGTGTACCACGCGGCGGCCGTGGTGGCCTCGAACCACCTCGTCGCCCTGCTCGGCCAGGTGCAGCGGCTCGCCGCAGAGATCGGGGTGCCGCTCGATGCCTACCTCGACCTGGCGAGAGGCACCCTCGACGACGTTGCCGCCGTCGGGCCCGCCGGAGCGCTGACCGGGCCGGTCGCTCGCCAGGACTGGGGCACCGTCGCCGCCCACCTCGCCGCCATCCCGGCCTCCGAGCAGCCGGCCTACCTGGCCTTGGCCGCTGCGGCGGCGCGGCTCGTGGGTGCGACGCTGCCCCCGGAGCTCACTGGCTAACCTCGCCACGGTGTCCGACCCCGACCGCACCCACGCACCGCTGCTGTTGACCGGCGCGGTGGAGCGTCCGCTCGAGCTCATCCAACGTCGCGGACCGCTGGCCTCCCTGCTGTCGCTCGCGGTGCCCCTGGCCGGCGCCGACCATGCCACCGTCGAGTCGCGGGACGGGCAGTTCCGTGCCTCGGTCCCGCTCGAGTGGCTGCGGCGCGGTCGGCTCGTCGATGGCCGCCTCGACATCCCGGGTGCTCCGACGCGCTGCTGGTCGGTGAAGGACGTCGTCGCCATCCGGGTGACGGTCGGGGCACGCCCCGATTCCGTGCCGCCCGGCCAGCGCCCGGGCGCGCCGGGGAGCTGAGCGCGACATGGAGACCATCACCCGCATCGAGGAGCTGCGGGGCCGAATGGCCTCGGCACGCGCCGGTGGGGCCGTGGTGGGCCTTGTTCCGACGATGGGCTACCTGCACGACGGACACGTGTCGCTGATGGCGGCCGCCCGGGCCGCCTGCGACGTGGTGGTGAGCACCATCTTCGTGAACCCGTTGCAGTTCGCCGCCGGCGAGGACCTCGACGCCTACCCCCGGGACCCCGACGGCGACGCCGCCCGCGCCGGCGCGGTGGGCACCGACTGGCTCTTCTGTCCGGAGCCCGCCGAGATGTATCCCGACGGTGCCGAGTCCGTCGCCACCTCGGTGTCGGTCGAGTCCCTGGCCGCCGTGATGGAAGGGGCATCGCGCCCGACCCACTTCGCCGGTGTGTGCACCGTGGTGGCCAAGCTGTTCAACATCGTCGGCCCCTGCCGGGCGTACTTCGGGGAGAAGGACTTCCAGCAGCTGGCGATCATCCGACGGATGGTGGTCGACCTCTCCTTCCCGGTCGAGGTCGTCGGTTGTCCGGTGGTGCGCGAGCCCGACGGCCTGGCGATGTCGAGTCGGAACGTCTACCTCAGTGCAGCGGAGCGCGAGGTGGCACCCGTGCTGCACGAGGCCCTGCTGTGTGGGGCACGTCTGGTGCGCGATGGCGAGCGCGACGCGTCGGTGGTGCGGGAGGCCATGGCGAGCGTGGTTCGCGCCGCGCCTCTGGGCGAGCTCGACTACGTCGAGGTGGCCGATCCCTCCACGTTGCAGCCGGTGGCGGTGGCCACCCCTCAGGTCCGGCTGCTCGGCGCGGTGCGCTTCGGCAGGGCCCGTCTGATCGACAACGTCGCCGTGGTGGCCACCGGGTCGGGGGGAGGGTCCTCGTGAGCGCCTCCGGAGCCACCGAGCTCGACCTGCTCGTGCTGGGCTCCGGCGTGGCGGGACTGACCGCAGCGGTGCGCGCCGCCACCGAGCACGGGTTCCGGGCGGGTGTCGTCACCAAGGAGGGACTCGAGCAGGCCACCACCCGTTGGGCCCAGGGTGGTGTGGCCGCCGCCTTGTCAGCGGACGCCGAGGACGTCGACCTCCACCTCGCCGACACGCTTGCGGCCGGTGCCGGGCTGTGCGACCTGGAAGCCGTGAGGGTGCTCGTCGACGAGGGCCCCCGTCGCGTGGAGGAGTTGATCTCGCTCGGAGCGAGGTTCGACCGCGACGTCCACGGGAACCTTGAGCTGGCACGGGAGGGCGGTCACTCGGTGCCCCGCATCGTGCACGCCGGTGGGGCCGCGACAGGAGAGGAGATCGAACGCGCGCTGGTCGACGCGGTTCGCCGCACCGCGGTCGTGATCCACGAGGAGACGTTCGTGGTGGACCTCTTGGTGGCCGACGGTCGCTGCGTCGGCGTGTCGTGCCTGTCGCGTGACGGCGTGCCTCACGAGGTGAAGGCGCGCCACGTGCTGCTGGCCGCCGGCGGTGCCGGCCAGGTGTTCGCGGTGACCACCAACCCGGCGGCGGCCACCGGGGACGGTGTGGCCATGGCACTGAGGGCGGGGGTGGCCGTGGCCGACGTGGAGTTCTTCCAGTTCCATCCCACGGCCCTGCACCACCCCAGCACTCCGCGACCGCTGCTCACCGAAGCCCTACGAGGTCACGGCGCCAAGCTCCGAGGTGCGGGCGGCGAGCGGTTCGTCGACGAGCTGCTGCCCCGTGACGTCGTCTCGCGGGCCATCCTCGCCACGATGCTGGCCGAGGGCGCCGACCACGTGTGGCTCGACTGCCGTGACCTCGAGCACTTCGAGGCCCGCTTCCCGACCATCGCCGCCAGCCTGGCTACGGTCGGTCTGGATGCGACCCGGGACCTCCTGCCGGTGGCGCCCGCCGCGCACCACCTGTGCGGTGGCGTGCTGACCGATCTCGACGGCGCCACCACGCTTCCCGGGTTGTGGGCGGCCGGCGAGGTCGCCTGCACCGGTGTGCACGGTGCCAACCGGCTGGCATCGAACTCGCTGCTCGAAGGCATGGTGTTCGCCCCCCGGGCGGTGGAGGCGATCGTCGGCGGGGGCGACGGGCCGAAGGCATCGGGGGCCATGCGGACGGTGCTGGATCCGGGAGCGCACCGCGTCGATCCCCTTGCGATCGGTGTCGAGCTCGTTCGCGGTGGAGGAGCTCCCCGGTTCCACGGCTCCCGACGCACGAACCACCGAGGAGCTGCGCCACGACCTCCAGGTGGCGATGATGGCCGATGCCGGGGTCGTTCGCAGCGCCGAGTCCCTGCGTCGGGCGACCGAAGCGCTGGTGGGCGTGGCCGATGCGGCGGCTCTGGGGTCGCGCCGCTCCCTCGCGGCTGCCGAGCTGGACAACCTCGTGCTGCTCGCCCGCACCATGGTGATGTCGGCCCTCGCCCGGGAGGAGTCGCGGGGGACCCACCACCGCAGCGACTTCCCCGAGACCGTCGACGCCCAGCGCCGCAGGCTGGTGCATCGACCGGGCGCCTCGGTGGAGCCGACGGCGTGATCGGTGAGGCCTGCCACACTGGTGACCGTGACCGACACCGAGTGGCTCCATCCCCCGATGACCGCCGTGCGGGAGGCGGTGGCGCGCGCGGTGGCCGAGGATCTCACCCCTCTCGGCGATCTCACCTCGTCGTTGCTGCCCGACGTGAACGGCGAAGACGCGCTTCGTGGCTCGGACGGCCGGCCGGTTGGCCGGCACGCGATGTGCAACCGAGACGTTCGCCCTGGTGGACCACGATGTGGAGCTCGCATGGTCGAGCGATGAAGGCGCCGCGTTGTCCACGGGTCAGGCCTTCGGGGTGGTCCGCGGGTCGCTGCGTTCGATCCTCACCGCCGAGCGCACCGCGCTCAACTTCCTGGGTCACCTCTCGGGCATCGCCACCTTGACCGCGTGCTACGTGGAGGCCGCGGCGGCCGGAGGTGGGGATGCAGGGGTGTGGGACACGCGCAAGACGGTCCCCGGGCTCAGGTCTCTGGCCAAGGCTGCGGTGCGCGCCGGCGGTGGCCGCAACCACCGCGGCAACCTGTCGGACTGGCTGCTGATCAAGGACAACCACCTCGGGGGGATCGGGATCACCGAGGCGGTGGCCTGTGCCCGTGACCGCTGGCCGGCGCGCACGGTGCACGTCGAGTGCGACTCCCTCGAGCAGTGCGTCGAAGCCTTGGAAGCAGGGGCCGATGCCGTGCTGCTCGACAACATGTCCCCCGAGGAGGTGCAGGCCTGCGTGGCGGCCGCCGAGGTGCGCCAGGGGGGATGTCGCGCCGCACCCTGCTGGAGGCGTCGGGCGGGATCACCCTCGACACCATCGGCACCTACAGCACGAACAGGCGTCGATCGGATCTCGGTGGGGGCGATCACCAACTCGGCACCGGTGCTCGACCTGGGGCTCGATCTCGACGCACCGTGAGGTCCCGCGAACCTGCGGCGGCCGTCGCCCCGGGCGAACACGGTGGCGGTCGGTGGGGCGGATGCGCCGCCGGCGGCGGTCGGCCCGGGGTGCAACGGAGCCCGCACGCGGCCATGCTGGAGGACGCCCGGTGCACACCCCGTGGTGCAACCTCCGAAGCTCTCCTGGAGAACCGCCTTGCTGCTCGTGATCGACGTCGGCAACACCCAGACGGTCGTGGGTCTGTACGACTCCGGCAACCGCAGCCACGAGCTGCTCGACCACTGGCGCCTCGCAACTCGGGCCGAGCGCACGAGCGACGAGCTGTGGCTGCTGCTGCGCCAGCTGCTGGAGACCCGCGACCTCGACCCCGTCGACGACGTCGCCGGGATCGCCATCTCCTCGGGTGTGCCCAACGTGACCTACGAGCTCCGTCGCCTCTGCGATCGCTACCTCCACGTGCAGCCCGTGGTGCTGGGCGCCGGCGTGCGAACCGGCATGTCGGTGCTCTACGACAACCCGAAGGAGGTCGGCGCCGATCGGATCGCCAACGCGGTGGGCGCCTACGACCTGTACGGCGGACCGACCATCGTCGTCGACTTCGGCACCGCCACCACCTTCGATGTGATCTCCGCAGCGGGGGAGTACATGGGGGCGCGATCTTCCCCGGCATCGAGATCTCCATGGACGCCCTCTACGGTCGCGCCGCCGCGCTGCGCCAGGTGGAGCTCGTCGAGCCTCGCAGCGTGATCGGCAAGACGACCGTCGAGTCCATCCAGTCCGGCGCGGTGTACGGCTGGTCGAGATGGATCGACGGCATGTGCCGTCGCATCGAGGCGATCATCGGCGGACGCGACCGTCGTGTCCACGGGAGGCCTGGCCAGCCTCATCGCCCCGGTGACCGAGTCGAATCGAGTACGACGAGCCATGGCTCACGCTGCACGGCCTGCGCCTCATCTCGGGGAGTAGAACGAGTCCAGTGAACAACCCTGAGCCGATCTCCCCCGACGACGCCCACGAGGCCGCCCCCGGTCCCGAATGCGGCGCGCTCCGGCACCTTCGATCAGCCCTACACCTACGAGGTCGACACCTCCGCCGCCGACATCCTCGACGACACGGCGACCTCGAATCCGGGTCCGAGACCGGCGAGACGGTGTCGATCGCCGGCCGTCTCATGTTGCGTCGTGTGCAGGGCAAGCTGGCCTTCGGCACCCTGGCCGACTCCAGCGGGCGGATCCAGCTGTTCGCTCCGTCCGGCTCGACCCCTCGCTTCACCCAGTTCTGCGAGCTCAACCTCGGCGACTGGATCGGGGTGCGCGGCGAGGTGATGGCAACTCGGCGCGGTGAGCTGTCGGTGCGCGTCGACGACTGGGAACTGCTGGCGCCCACGCGGCCGGAGCTTCCCCGCAAGTTCGACGGGATCGCGGACGTCGACCTTCGCTATCGCCAGCGCTACCTCGACCTGTGGGTGACCGAGGGGGCGCGCCGGACCTTCGTGCTGCGCTCCCGGATGCTGTCCTCCACCCGCCGCTTCATGGAGTCACGCGGCTTCATCGAGGTGGAGACCCCGGTGTTCCATCCGATCCCCGGTGGTGCGCTGGCCAAGCCGTTCGTCACCCACCACAACGCGCTCGACATGGAGCTGTTCCTGCGGATCGCCCCGGAGCTGTACCTGAAGCGCTTGGTCGTCGGAGGCTTCGAGCGCGCTCTTTCGAGATCGCCCGCGTGTTCCGCAACGAGGGGATCTCCAACAGGCACAACCCCGAGTTCACGATGCTCGAGTGCTACGAGGCCTACGGCGACGACCGCGCCCACATGCAGCTGACCGAGCAGCTGGTGTCGTCGCTGGCCAGGAGCTCTGCGGTTCCACGACCATCACCTACGGCGGCCGGGAGGTCGACCTCTCGACCCCGTGGCGGCGTTCCACGCTCGCCGAGCTGACCTCCGCCCAGGTGGGCCAGGAAGGCGTCCGCGACTCGTCCCTGGACGAGCTGCGGACGCTCTGCGAGCGCCACG
>CAVTNX010000013.1:0-253079 GCA_963736205.1 uncultured Gammaproteobacteria bacterium
CACGTCCTGGCCGGTCTTCTGCTTCCAGTACTCCGCGAACACCTTGTTGTAGTCGTCGTAGAGCTCACGCGTCGGGTCGTAGGAGACGTTCAGCAGGGTCGTGTCGGCCCTCACGGCCGTTGACACGAGGATCAGCGTGGCCGCGAATGCGGCGATCGACGCGCGAGCGATGATGCGGTGGATGGTCATGGGAGGACTCCGGTCAGAATGCCAGCTGCATACGGGTGAGGAACGCTTTCTCGTCGACGCGGTCGGTGCCGCCGGCGGCACCGCCGTCGAACGAAGTCTGCTCGTAGTTCAGCACCCACTTGACGTTCTGGTTCAGATACCAGTCGACGCCGAGCGTCCAGGCGCTTGCTCTGCTGGCCTGGGTGTTCGGGTCTGCGAAAGAGTCGGCTCCACCCTTGAACGCCGCATTGTCCACGTCGAGCACATTGTAACGCGCGACCAGCTCCCAGGCTCCCCAGGTGTGGTCGGCGAGCGAGAATATCCTGTTTGGCCTGAAGCCCTTGAACGACTCCTCCTCGCCCGTCAGGAACCAGTACGCCGCCACCTGCCAGGCGTAGTTGTCCATGGTGGCCTCGAGGTAGGCGGCGCCCGCGAAGCGCGACACGTCCTGCGACTCCTGCGTGTACTCGGCCATGAGGCCGAAGGGCCCGGCGTAGTAGTAGAGCTGCGGCGCGAGGCGCACCCGCGATCCGTTCGCGATCGTCGCGGTCGCGCCCGTGCGGTACTGGAAGAAGTTCGATTGCGCCTCCGTCTTGTAGGTGGGCAGCAACGTCTGCGACGTCGTGCCCTGCTGGTCCGTATAGGTCGAGGCGATGCCGATGCCGAGCCCGCGCAGCAGGAAATTGTCGCTTTCGGCGAATGGCAGCGTGAACAGCCGCCCGGCCCATTCCTTCGCGCTGTTGGGATCCTTGTCGGATGGCGAGAACGAATCGCTGCTGCTGCCGTCGTTCGAGCCGTTCAGGTAGGCGACCGCGTAGTTCACGCGCTGGGCGGCGAAATCACCGCCGACCTGCAGGCCGATGTCGCGGTTCGGTGCGATCTGCGTCGGGAATGCGCGGGCGACGAAGCGGAGATCGCTCGCCGACTGCAGACGCTCGAGTCCGACCGGTGACTTGAACTTGCCGGCCGTGAGCTGGAACTCGGGCCGGAAGCGCGCCTTCACGTAGGCATCCTGGATGATGGCCTTGCCGTTGCCGAAGTCCGGCATGAACTTGAAATCGTAAATCCCGCCGAGTGTCCCCTCGAGGGTCGGCCGCGCGCGCGACACCTGCCAGGTATCCGGCGGGTTTCCGGCGTAGTCGTTGGTGAGGAATGCGCCGTCCGCCTGGACCAGGCCGCGCAACTTGATCTGGTTCTGCCCGTCGGCAGACTGGATCGAAAAGCCGCCTGTGCCGGCCTTGACCACCGGCGTCGAGGCGCGTGCGGCCTTGTACGCGTCATCCTGGATCTCGAGCTTGCGCTCGAGGACGAGGACCTTCTGGTCCAGCTCCTGCCTCGCCTGTTCCTGCGGATCCAGGACCTCGAGCCTGCGCTGAAGCTCGACGATCTTCTGGTCCTGGTCCTCAAGCCGTTGCAGGAGTTCATTGACGGTCGGTTGTGCATCGGGCGCCGCGGTGGAGCTCGGCTCGGCGCGAACTCCCGAGAATGACAGCAGACCGGCTGCGGCAATAGCAGCGGTGCGCCACCGAGTAACAGGGTCGATCATGGTTCGCTCTCCGAGGGAAGGCAGGGGAGCGAAATACTAGGCAGCGAGTGGTGACAGGGTCAGTCGAGAGTCAGTGACAATTGGGTAACTTCCGACTGGCGGCCGGCCGGTCGGCTGGAACCAACTCATTAGCCAGTGGATGCGCCGCGCGCAGGCGGCACCCGTCGGCGTGTCAGGATCCCGTCGACCGACGGGATGTGAAGGCGTCGGTCAGGATGTCCTCCTCGGCCTCCTCACCCAGGAACCCGCCACTCTGGTGTGCCCACAGTCGCGCATATACGCCGCCGAGCGCGAGCAGCGAGTGGTGGTCGCCTTCCTCGACGATTCGGCCCTGGTCCATCACCACCAGGCGGTCCATCGCGGCGATGGTCGAGAGCCGGTGCGCGATCGCAACCACGGTCTTGCCTTCCATCAGGCGGTACAGGCTCTGCTGGATCACCGATTCGACTTCGCTGTCGAGCGCGCTGGTGGCTTCGTCCAGGATCAGGATCGGCGCGTCCTTCAGCATCACGCGCGCGATGGCGACGCGCTGCCGCTGTCCGCCGGAGAGCTTCACGCCGCGCTCGCCGACATGGGCATCGTAGCCGCGGCGGCCCTTCGCATCCGACAGTCCCTGGATGAACTCGTGCGCCTCGGCGCGTTCGGCGGCGGCGATGGTCTGAGCGTCTTCCACGTCAGGCCGGCCGTACACGATGTTGTCGCGCACCGAGCGATGCAGCAGCGAGGTGTCCTGGGTGACCATGCCGATCTGCGCGCGCAGGCTGTCCTGGCGGACGCCGGCGATGTCCTGCCCGTCAACCAGGATCCGACCGCCCTCGACGTCGTAGAAGCGCAGCAGCAGGTTGACGATCGTGCTCTTGCCCGCACCCGAACGGCCGACCAGGCCGATCTTCTCGCCGGGGCGGATGTGCAGCGAGAAATCATCGATCACGCTGCGCGCGCCGCCATAGTGGAAATGCACGTGCTCGAAGCGGATTTCGCCGCTCTTGACCTGCAGCGTCTGTCGCGCCCGGCCGGTCGATGACCGCGTGGCGCCGTGAAAGCGTGGCCATGCCGTCCTGCACGGTACCGACGTTCTCGAACAGGCTCGCGAGTTCCCACATGATCCAGTGCGAGATCCCGTTGAGTCGAAGCGACATCGCGGTGGCCGCGGCCAGGGCACCGACGCCGACCTGTCCCCTTGTCCAGAGCCACAAGGCAACCCCCGTGGTCGAGGCGACCAGCATCATGCTGAGCAGCTGGTTCGTGATCTCGAACGCGCTGACCAGCCGCATCTGGGCGTAGGCGGTCTTCATGAATTCCTGCATTGCCGAGCGCGCGTATCCCGCCTCGCGGTTCGCGTGCGAGAAGAGCTTGACGGTCGCAATGTTGGTGTAGGCGTCGGTCACTCGTCCGGTCATCAGCGAGCGGGCATCCGCCTGTGCCGCGCCGACCTGGCCGAGGCGCGGCACGAAGTACCTGAGCGCCACGCCGTAGGCAGTTGCCCAGCCGAGGAACGGCAGCAGCAGCCAAGCGTCGAAGTGACCGACCACGGACACCATGGTCACGAAGTAGATGACCGTGAACACCAGGATGTCGGCAACCGTGAACCAGGTGTCGCGAACTGCGAGCGCCGTCTGCATCACCTTCGTGGCGACGCGCCCGGCGAACTCGTCCTGGTAAAAGCTCATGCTCTGGCCGAGCAGCAGTCGGTGGAAGTTCCAGCGCAGGCGCATCGGGAAGTTCGCGGCCAGCGTCTGGTGCTTCAGGATCGTCTGCAGCGCGACCAGCACGACGCTGCCCGCGAGTACCGATGCAAGCAGCATCAGCGTGCCCCGCTCCTGGATCCAGAGTTGGGATGGGGCCACGTTTGCGAGCCAGTCGACGATGCGGCCCATCATCGCGAACAGCAGTGCCTCGAACGCGCCGATCACGGCCGTGCACGCGGTCATCGCGAATATGAACGGCCGCATGCCCTTCGAGCAGGCCCACAGGAACCCGAAAAAGCTCGCGGGAGGCGTCTCTGGAGCTTCGTCTGGATAGGGCGTTACGAGGTTTTCGAACCAGCGGAGCAATTGCGTATTACCGGAGTGGCAGTTCGAGCCCGGCCGTCAACTCCTCGACGTCCGCCTGCGTGGCCGCGTTGGACGCCCGCTCGATCACCCGCCGCGTCAAGTGCGGCGCGAACAGCTGCATGAACTCGAGCTGGTACTTGCGCAGCAGCCCGCCGCGCCGGAAGCCTATCCACGTGACGTGGGCAGGGAACAAGTGCGAGGTGTCGATCTGTACCAGGTCGGCGTCGTCCTTCGGGTCGATCGCCATGCTCGCGACGATGCCGATGCCGAGCCCGAGGCGCACATAGGTCTTGATCACGTCGGCGTCATGCGCGGTGAGCACCACGTTCGGCACGAGCCCTTCCTTCGCGAATATGTCGTGCAGCGACGACGGCCCGCTGAAGCTGAAGACGTAGGTGATGATCGGGTGCGCGGCGAGTTGCTTCAGGGTCGGCTTCGCGATCTTGGCCAGTGGATGTCCCTTCGGCACTACGACGTGGCGGTGCCAGCGATAGCAGGGCAGCAGTGAATAGCCCTCGAACAGCGACTGCGAGCCGGTGGCGATCGAGAAGTCGATGCGGTCCAGCGCGGCCATCTGGCTGATCTGCTCGGAAGTCCCCTGGTGAAGGTGCAGTCGGACCTCTGGGTAGCGCTCCCGGAAGGCCTTGATGATGCCGGGCAGCACGTAGCGCGCCTGGGTGTGCGTGGTGGCGATCGACAGCGAGCCGCGGGCCTCGTCCTTGAACTCGTCCGAGAGGCGCTTGATGTTCTGCACTTCGCGCAGGATGCGCACCGCACGGTCGACCACCTTCTGGCCCGCCGGCGTGATGCGCGACAGGTTGCGGCCGTCGCGGACGAAGATCTGGAACCCGAGTTCTTCCTCGAGCAGCTTGATCTGCTTGGATACGCCGGGCTGCGAGGTGTGCAGCTTCTCGGCCGCGGCCGTGATGTTGAGGCCCGACTGGGCCACCGCCGCGAGGTACCTGAGCTGGTGCAGTTTCATGCCCGCATTCTAGCGAATGCGATTGCGGCCAATTCGGCTCGATTCGAGCGTTGACGGAACCGGGTCCGCGGACCGCATGCTGTCGGCCCACGTCCACCCTGGCCGGCCGTGAGCCGGGGCAAGATAAGGATCCTGCGTTGACCCTCGCCACTGTCCTGAGCCGCACCCAGCAGGGACTCGACGCGCCGCTGGTGCGCGTCGAGGTCCACGTTGGCGGCGGCCTGCCGGCCTTTTCGATAGTCGGCCTGCCCGAGACGGCCGTGAAGGAGAGCAAGGATCGCGTTCGCGCCGCACTGGCGAACTGCGGCTTCGAGCTGCCGGCCGGTCACATCACCGTCAACCTCGCGCCGGCCGACCTGCCGAAGGAGGGTGGCCGATTCGACCTGCCGATCGCGGTCGGGATACTGCTCGCGTCCGCCCAGCTGCCGGCAGCGCCGTTCACGGGCTGCGAGCTGTATGGCGAGCTGTCGCTGGGCGGCGAACTGCACGCCATCCGAGGCGCGCTGCCAACCGCGCTGCAGGGCACCCGGGCCGGCCACGCGCTGATGCTGCCGGCCGGCAACCTGGCCGAGGCGAGCCTGGTGCAGGGCGGGCGTATCCATGGCGCAGCGCACCTGCTCGAGGTCTGCCGTCACGCACGCGGCATCGAGCCCTTGAAGCTCGCGACCAGGCCAACGGTGATTCCGTCGTCTCCCGGCGGTGCGGACCTGGCCCAGGTTCGAGGCCAGGCCGGCGCAAGGCGCGCACTCGAGATCGCGGCGGCCGGTGAGCACAGCCTGCTTCTCATGGGTCCACCGGGATCCGGCAAGAGCATGCTGGCCCAGCGCCTGCCCGGGATACTGCCGCTGATGACGGAGGACGAGGCGCTCGAGACTGCCGCGGTCCGTTCGCTCGCGACCTCGATGTTTCGCCTCGACGAGTGGCGGCGACGGCCTTTCCGCAGCCCGCATCACACTGCGTCCGCTATTGCGCTGGTCGGCGGTGGTTCGCGACCACGACCGGGTGAGATCTCACTGGCCCACAATGGCGTGTTGTTCCTCGATGAGCTTCCCGAGTTCGATCGACGCGTGCTCGAGGTGCTGCGAGAGCCGCTCGAGTCCGGGCAGGTCTCGATCTCGCGTGCCGCGCGGCAGGCGCGCTTCCCGGCGCGTTTCCAGCTGGTCGCTGCGATGAACCCCTGTCCCTGTGGCCACCTCGGCGATCCGGCGACCACTTGCCGCTGCGCACCGGAGCGCATCGAGGCCTATCGCGCCCGGATCTCGGGGCCGCTGCTCGATCGCATCGACCTGCACGTAGAAGTGCCGCGTGTCAGCGCCGAGGCGATCGCGTCGAGGCAGCCCGCGGAAGCATCGGCGGTCGTCGCATCGCGTGTGGCCGCCGCGCGCGACCGGCAGCTCGAGCGCCAGCGCAGGCCGAACGCGCGACTCGAGGCCGTGGGCGATCCAGGCGTGTTCAGGGCGAGTCCGGAAGCGCTCGACCTGCTCGACCGGGCGATGCGCACGTTCGCGCTGTCGGCGCGCGCCTACCACCGCGTGCTCCGGGTCGCGCGCACCATCGCCGACCTCGCGGACAGCGACCCGGTGACTGCCGGGCACGTCGCAGAGGCTGTTGCGCTCCGGCAGCTCGATCGACGCAGCGGTACCGCGTCGCTTGCGCCTATTTCGGCCTGATCGCGACCGAATCTGCGGGTGACCGACATCGCAGCGGCGCGCTTCAATGCCCGAGCGGAAGCCCACGGCGTGAAAGGGTGCCAGGGACGGCAACGGGCCGGTGCCCGATCGCAGGGACGGGACGAGGCACGGGGTGCAGGCGTGGAAAGGACGCTCGCGCCCGAACGGTTGGCCGCGACGTGGGCTTCCGCAACCTGCGCGGGCATCGCCCGCCGCCGGGTCGGTACGGGCACCGGGCGGACGAACGGCGCGCAGCCAGGTAGCCGCTGGCCCCAGCAGCCATGCCGCGCCGCACAAAAGGTCGCGCAAGCCAGAATTCCCGCTACACTCGGCTCAACAGGCCGGAGAATCAAGAAACCGCATGAACACGATGTCGATCAGGTTCGACTCGAGGGCAGCGTCGTGACCGTTGCGATGCCCGTCGTCGAGCACTTCGACGAGGATGCCTGGGACGATCTCCTCAACTACATCGAGGAGAAGCGGGTCATCCCGATCATCGGCCCGGACCTGCTGCGCGTGCAGACGGACCGGGGCCTGCGGCCGCTCTACGAGTGGCTCGCGGAGAAGCTGGCCGCGCGGCTGTCGGTGGACCCTTCGGTGCTGCCCCAGCCGCTCACGCTGAACGACGTGGTCTGCGCGTATCTCGGCCAGCGCGGACGGCGCGAGGAAGCGTACACGCGCCTGCGCTCGATCATGCGCGAGGTCGGATTTCGAGCCACCACTTGCGCTGCGACAGCTCGCGCAGATCACCGACTTCGACCTCTACATCACGACGACCTTCGACCCGCTGCTCGAGAGGGCGGTGAACCTCGAGCGCTATGCCGGCCAGCCGACGGCCGAGGTGATCGCCTACGCGCCGAACCGCGTGGTCGACCTGCCCGCCGAGCGCGATCAACTGCAGCGTGCGGTCGTGTACCACCTGCTCGGCCGGCTGTCCGCGTCGCCGACCTACGTCGTGTCCGACGAGGACATGCTCGAGTTCATCTGTGCGCTGCAGTCCGAGCACCTGACGCCCGAGAAGCTGTTCCACGAGCTCGAGCACAACCACCTGCTGCTGATCGGCAGCGACTTTTCGAACTGGCTGGCGCGGCTGTTCCTGCGCATGGCCAAGCGCAAGCGACTCTCCGACCCGCGCGACGTGGGCGAGGTACTGGCCGACGACCACACGATGAAGGACAGCAGGCTGGTCGCGTTCCTGCAGCAGGTGAGCGTGCGCACGCGCGTGTACGGCGGCGCCGAGGCGTTCGTCGCGGAGCTGCACGCCCGCTGGACCAGGCGCCAGGGCGGCACGGTTGCGTCCAGCAATGCCGGTGCAGCGCCGCAGCGCTTCCTGCCGCCCTCGCGCGAGATGCCCGAGCACGCGATTTTCATCAGCTACGCGCGCGAGGACCTGCCTGCGGTGCAAAGGTTGAAGGCGGCCATGGACGCCGCCGGACTCACGACCTGGTTCGACCTCGACCGCCTCGAGGGCGGTGACGACTACGATCGCAAGATCCGCGCCAACATCGCGCGCTGCAGCTTCTTCGTGCCGGTCATCTCGGCCACGACGCAGCGCCGCCACGAGGCCTACTTCCGCCGCGAGTGGAGCTACGCCGTGGATCGCTCGCTCAGCATCGCCGAGGGTGGCGTGTTCATCCTGCCGGTCTGTATCGACGATACGCCCGAGGCGTCGGCACTGGTGCCGGAAAAGTTTCGCGCGCTGCACATAACGCGCATGCCCGACGGCGAGCCGACGCCCGAGTTCCTGAGGCGGCTCAAGGACCTCTTCAGCGGACGTCGCGCATGAGCTCGAACCCGGATGACCTCGCCGCGTCGATAGCGATCGACCCGGAAAATCCCTGGCTCGGCCTGTCCTCCTATACGGAGGAGACCCGCGCGTACTTCCACGGCCGCGACGAGGAGGCGGCTGAACTCGCGAGGCGCGTCCAGCGCAAGAACCTAACCGTGCTGTTCGGCCAGTCAGGCCTCGGCAAGACCTCGCTGCTGCGTGCCGGCCTGGTGCCGCGCCTGCGCGGCGAGGGTTTCTGCCCGGTGTACGTGCGCGTCGACTACAACCCGGAGTCGCCGCCGCCGTCGGAGCAGATCAAGCAGGCGATCTTCCGCGCCACGGCTGCGGCCGGTCACTGGAGCCGCCCCGGCACCGCGATCGAAGGCGAGTCGCTGTGGGAGTTCCTGCATCACCGCGGCGACCTGCTGCGCGACGCGACTGGACGCACGCTGCTGCCGCTGCTGATCTTCGACCAGTTCGAGGAAATCTTCACGCTCGCGCAGGCCGACGACGCGGGGCGACTGCGGCCAAGGAATTCCTGTCCGATCTCGCCGACCTGGTCGAGAACCGGCCACCTGCCGCTCGAGGCGCGGCTGGACGAGGACGAAGCCGCCGCCGAGGATTTCGACTTTGCGCGTGCCGACTACCGGATCCTGATCGCGCTGCGCGAGGACTACCTCGCCCACCTCGAAAGCGTGAAGGGCACCATGCCCTCGATCACGCAGAACCGGATGCGGCTGGCCCGGATGAACGGCACGCAGGCGCTCGCGGCCGTGGTGCAGCCGGGCGGACGCCTGGTGTCGCAGGAGGTGGCCGAGTCGATCGTGCGCTTCGTCGCCGGTGGCGCGGAGCTGGTCAATGCCGAGGTCGAGCCGTCGCTGTTGAGCCTCGTCTGTCGCGAGCTGAACAACGTGCGCATCGCGCAGGGTCGCAAGGAAATATCGGCCGACCTGCTGGCCGGGTCGCGCGACACGATCCTGACGGAATTCTACGAGCGCGCACTCGCCGACCAGCCCGAAGGCGTGCGACGCGTGATCGAGGATGAACTGCTGACCGAGTCGGGCTATCGCGAGAGCCTGGCCGAGGAACGCGTGGCGAAGGCGCTGGCTGCGGCGGGCGCGGCGCCGGATGCGCTCTCCAAGCTCGTGAACCGCCGCCTGCTGCGCATCGAGGAACGCCTCGACATGCGTCGCGTCGAGCTCACGCACGATGTGCTTTGCAGCGTGGTGGCGTCGAGCCGCGACATGCGCCACGAACGCGAGGCTCGCGACGAGGCGGAAAAGCAGCTCGCCGCGCAACGCGAGCGCGAAGTCGCGACGCGCAGGGCCCTGGTGCGCGCGCGGACCATCGCAACGGTGTGTGCGGTGCTGATGGTGGTCGCCGCGGCCAGCGCAGTGTTCGGCTGGGTGAGCCAGCAGCGGGCCAGGAAGGCCGACATGCTGGCTCAGCAGGCACGCAACGACGCCGAGAAACTGGTCGGCTTCCTGATCGAGGATTTCTACGAGGAACTCGCGCCGACCGGCCAGTCGAAAACCATGGGCAAGCTCGCGCACATGGCCGTGAGCTACTACGACGGCCTGCCTGCGGAGCTCATGACGCCGCAGACGCAGGTCTACCGGGGCATGGCGCTGCTGCGCGAGAGCGGCGCACTGCTGGCGAGCGGCGACATCAAGGGCGGCAGCAAGTCGCTGAAGCAGGCCACTGAGGTATTCCAGAAGCTCCGCGCGGCCGGCGACGACAGCGAGGCGATAGCGCTGGGGCTGGCGCTCACGTACTTCGTGCCGTACTCGTCCTTCGGCCCGGGCGGCGGTCCCGGATCGAAGCCGGGCGACCTGCAGAAGGCCGTCGACATGCTGCGTCCATTCGCCTATTCGCCGACCGGCTCGCGGCAGGCGAAGCTCACTCTATGCGGACATCCTGAATTACCTCAGCCACGAGCGCGGAGAAGGAAGACGCCGTGGCCACCTGCGAGGAGAGCCGCAAGCTGCTGGCCAGCATGGGCGCGCTGGACCTGAGCGACCTGACCGCCGCCTCGATCTACGCAGACACCAGCGACTCGCGAGGCGCGCCACGCCCTCCAGCTCGGCAGGCTGGAGCAGGCGGAAGCGCTGGAACAGGAGGTCTACGACATCGCCGAGAAGGTGCTGGCGCGGCGCCCGGGCGATCTCCGTTCGATGCAGAACCGCACGCTGGCGGTGGACCTGATGGGACGCGTCGCGGCGCGACGGCATGACTACGTCGCGGCCGAGGGCTTCCATCGCCGGTCCGCGAACGCCGGCCAGGAGAACGTGCGCTTCAACCCGTCGGACCTGAATTCCTGGGTGTACTGGATCCGCGGCAACGGCGAACTGGCGGACGCGATCCTCGAGCAGGGACGCGTTCAGGAGTCGCTGGACCTGCGGCTCGCGACAGTCGCGCTCGAGAGGCGATCCGCGACGGCCTTCGAGCCTGGGACCGGCGATGTCGCCGCCGTGGATGCAGCTCGCGGGCCTGCAGGCCAGGCTGGGCCAGCAGGCCGCGGCCAGAAGTCGCTGAAGGAGGCGCATCCGCGGCTCGGAGGAGAGCATGGTCGGTGTGCGCAAGGACAGCCCGTTCTTCGCGAGTACTGCCGATCATGTACGAGTCCTGGCGCGCGCGGCTGCAGATGTACTCGGGCGATTCGATTCCGCGCAGGCCGCGGCCGCCAGCGCACGCCGCGGCGGACCTGCGCGCAGCTCGAGATACCGGAGGACGACGTACCGGCCCGTGGCTTCCAGATCAACATCCTGCGCTTCCTGCTCACGACGCAGGGAATCGCGGACATCCGGCTGGGCCGCTATGCCGCGGCCGAGGAGGCGTCGAGGAGCGCGCCGCGCTGCCGCCCAACCGGTTCGGCGGCGCAGACCCCAGGGACGATGTTTCCCGCGCACGCGTGATGCAGGCCTACTCGCTGGCGATGCTGGGCCGCAAGGAAGATGCGCGCAAGCTGCTCGGGCCGGAGGTCGAGTACCTGCGCGGCGAGCAGAAGCAGGGCGCGCGCGGGCTGACCTTCCAGCGCGACCTTGCTTTCGCGCTGTGCGCTGCTGCGATCACGCAGGCCGATGACGCAGCGGGCCGCGCGCAACGCAAGCTGGACCTGGCCGAGGCGGCGAAGTTGATCGCGGACCTGCCGGCAGAGGCCCGGCAGATCGCGGACGTCCAGTACGTCAGCGAGTTGGTCGCCGCCGCGCAGGCATCGTAGCGACCGCGGCACCGATCGGCGCACGTCACCGGAGTTTTCGATGAGCAGAAAGAGCAGGCGAAACCGTCCCGCCGTGGAAGCACAACCGCCCGGAAAGGGTTGGGCCCGTCGAAGCGCCATCCTGTATGCCTGCGCCGCGGCCCTGCTGCTGGCGGTGCTGTTGGGAAGCCTGCTGTACAAGCGCGGGAGTTCGGCACCCGGAGCTGGCAATGAACAGGCGGCTCTCGCGAGCCTGCAGGCGCCGACGCTCGGCGACCCCGGCGCGAAGGTGCACCTGGTGGAGTTCATGGATCCGGCCTGCGAGACCTGCGCGATGTTCTTCCCGCTGGTGAAGCAGGTGATGGCGGAAAATCCCGGGCAGATTCGCCTGTCGGTCCGCCAGGTGGCGTTTCACAATGGGTCCGACTACGTGGTGCGGCTGCTCGAGGCGAGCCGCAAGCAGGACAAGTACTGGCAGACGCTCGAGACGCTGCTCGCGACCCAGGCGCAGTGGGCGCCGAATCACACCGTGCAGCCGGAGCTGGTCAAGATTGTGATCGACGGGCTGGGCCTGAACATGAGCCAGCTCGAGGCCGACATGAACTCGCCGGACGTCATCGCGCGAGTGCAGCAGGACGCGAACGATGCGATCACGATGAAGGTGACCGCGACGCCCGAGTACTTCGTCAATGGTCGTCCGCTGCCGAGTTTCGGCACACAACAGCTGCTCACGCTGATCGACGAGGAACTGCAGCGGAGGGCGCTAGGGGACATTCTCCTTTTTCGGTTTGCCGAAAAAGGAGAATGTCCCCTGTCAGGGCGGCGGTTCCTGGAAGGTCGAGGTGACCGGCGTCGCCTCGATCTCGGCCTCGGCCAGCTTGGCGCGCACGGCGTCGAGTTCTTCCACCGTGGCGATCGGCCCTATCCGAACCCGGTACCAGGTCTCGTCCTGCAGGGCGAAGCGCTGGATCTTCGCATCCACGCCGTAGCGGGCCAGTGTCGCCTGCAGTTTCTCGGCCTCGGTCGGTTGCTTGAACGCGCCGGCCTGGAGAACGATGTCGCCTGCCGGAAGGTTGGACGCCTTCGCGCCGCCCTTTTCCTCCTGCTTCGGTACCTGCACTTCCTGGGTCGGCAGCATGTCGTAGAAGGTGTATTCCTTCGCCGGGTCCACCGCTGCGGGCGGAGCTTCCTCGGTCGACTGTGCCGAAGCAGGCGGCTTGGCCGCTGCCGCCTGCGGTTCGGCAGGCGCAAGGTCGTGGTAGTGCAGGTAAACGCCGAAAGCGACCGTGAGTCCGACGGCCAGTCCGGCGACGAAGCCGGCCCATCCGTTGAAAGCACTGCCCCCTGGCGTGTTTCGCTTTACGTGCTTGAAGTCACGGCTGAGCGTCCGGCCCTGCGTCACCTCACATCGCCTCCGGCGCCGACACGCCGAGCAGGCCGAGGCCGTTTCGTACCACCTGCTGCATCCCCTGGACCAGCGTGAGGCGCGCGTCGCGCAGCTCCGCATCGTCGACCAGGAACTGGTGCGCGTTGTAGTAGGTGTGGAAATCGTTCGCGAGTTCACGCAGGTAGTGCACAAGTGCATGCGGCGCCCGCAGCGCCGCCGCCTGCTCCAGCACTTCCGGATATCGGCTGATGGTCGCGAGCAGCGCCTGCTCGTGCGGCTCCACCAGTCGGTGCAGCGAGGCGCGACCCCGCGCCGGGTCGTACGTGAATCCCTTCTCGTGCATTTGTCGCAGCACGCTGCAGACTCGCGCGTGCGCGTACTGGATGTAGTAGACCGGGTTCTCGTTCGAGCGCGACGTGGCCAGCTGCATGTCGAAATCGAGGTGCTGGTCGTTGCTGCGCATCACGTAGTAGAAGCGCGCGGCGTCGTTGCCGACCTCGCGACGCAGCTCGCGCAGCGTGATGAACTCGCCGGAGCGCGTGGACATCTGCACCTTCTCGCCGCCGCGGTACAGCGTGACGAACTGCACCAGCCGCACCTCGAGCGAGTCGCCGGGCTCGCCCATCGCGACCAGCCCGGCGCGCACGCGCGCGATGTAGCCGTGATGGTCGGCGCCGAGCACGTCGACCAGCATGCTCGAATCCGCGTTCGCGCTTGTGCAGGTGGTAGGCGATGTCGGAGGCGAAATAGGTCTTGATGCCGTTCTCGCGCACCACGACGCGGTCTTTCTCGTCGCCGAAATCGGTGGCGCGGAACCACTCGGCGCCGTCCTTCTCGTAGACGACGCCGTTCTTCCTCAGGCGATCGAGCGCGCGGTCGATGGCGCCGCCGTCGGAGAGACTGCGCTCGGAGAACCACTCGTCGTAGCAGACGCCGAATTCCTCGAGGTCCTGCCGGATGTCGGCGAGGATGTCCGCGAGCGCGATGTCGAAGGCCTTGTGGAATCCGTCTGCGCCCAGCAGTTCCCTGGCGCGCGCGATGACCGCGTCGATGTAGATGTCCTTGTCGCCGGCCGGCGCGTCGGGCGGCAGGTCGCGGAACACGTCGGCTGCGGCGCGTACCAGCGTTCGTCCGTTCTGTCTCGACCAGCTTGTCGGCGATCGGGTGCAGGTAGTCGCCGCGGTAGCCGTTGCTCGGGAATGCGAAACACTCGCCGAAGCACTCGAGGTAGCGCAGCCACACACTGACCGCGAGGATCTCCATCTGCCGGCCGGCGTCGTTGATGTAGTACTCGCGGTGCACGGCATAGCCGGCCGCATCGAGCAGGTTGGCGAGCGTGGCACCGAACGCGGCGTGCCTGCCGTGGCCCACGTGCAGCGGTCCCGTGGGGTTCGCCGAGACGAACTCGACGATCACGCGCTTCCCGGCGCCCTGCTGGCCCCGGCCATAGGCCGCGCCGAGGTCGAGCACGCGCAGCAGTTCCAGGTGCCCCGCGGCCGGCGTGAGATGGAAATTGATGAAGCCCGGGCCAGCGATTTCGACTTTCGCGACGAACTCACTCGCAGGCAGCGCGTCCACGATCGCCTGGGCGACGTCGCGAGGCTTGCGCTTCGCAACCCTGGCAAGCTGCATTGCCGCATTGGTGGCGAAATCGCCGTGGGTCGGGTCGCGGGTGCGTTCGATCGTCGGTACGAGAGCGGATGCTTCCGGGCCGGCGAGTTCATCTGGCAGCGTCGCAAGCGCATCGCGCACCAGGTTTTCTATCAGGTATTTCAAGGCGTTGCCGTCAGGAAGGAGTCCGGCGAGGGCGGTCAGTCTAGGGAATTCGAGGTCCGGAAGCGAGTATGGAAAATGCAGTGGTTGCGTTGTATCTGCGTTCTTCGTTGCCGCTCGCGCGGCGGGCGATCAGAAGAGTTCCAGCGGGTCCACGTCCAGCGACCAGCGGACCTTGCGCGCCTCGGGCAGTTCCTCGACGGCCGGCAGCCAGCGCGTGAAGAGTCGCTGCAGCGGTGAGTGAGTGGCCGCGTGCAACAGCAGCTGCGCCCGGTAATGCCCTGCGCGTCGTTCCATCGGCGCCGAAGCCGGTCCCAGGATCTCGACACCCCTGGTGCCTATCGACTCGGCGACTTCGCGCGCCCGATCCAGGAACGCGGTTGGCGCCTCACGCTGGGCGGCTTCCGCCCTGAGCACGGCGATGCGTGCAAAGGGAGGCCATTTTGCGAGTTCACGCTCGGTGAGTGCCGCCGAGGCGAACGCGTCGTATCCAGCCGCTACCAGCTGCGCGAGCAGCGGGTGCTCGGGGTACTCAGTCTGTATCAGTACCTCGCCAGGTCGTTCGGCGCGCCCCGCGCGCCCCGCGACCTGCACGATCGATTGTGCCAGGCGTTCGCTCGCCCGGAAGTCGGTACCGAACAGGCCCTGGTCGGCATTCAGCACCACGACCAGGCTGACGTCCGGGAAGTGATGTCCCTTGGTCAGCATCTGGGTTCCGACCAGCAGTCGGACTTCGCCGCTGGTCACGCGGTCGAGCGCGGCCTCGAGCGCGCCGCGGCGCCGGACCGCGTCCCGGTCGATGCGCGCGAGCGGCACGTTCGGGAACAGCCGCGCCAGGGTTTCCTCGATGCGTTCCGTGCCCTGGCCCACCGGCTTCACCGCCTCGCCGCAGGTCGGGCAGGCTTCCGGCACCCGCTGTTCCGTTCCACAGTGATGGCAGTGCAGGCGATGCTCTCGCTGGTGCACCGTCAGCCGCGCGTCGCAGCGCGGGCAGGGCGCTGCCCAGCCGCAGGACGGGCAGAAGAGCGTGGGTGCGTAGCCGCGGCGGTTCAGGTACAGCAGCACCTGTCCGCCCGCGTCGAGGTGACGCTTGATCGTGAGCACGGTCGGCGTGGCAATGCCCTGGGTTGCGGCGTGCCTGCGCAGGTCCACGAGGTGCAGCGCCGGTTGCGAGGCGCCCGCCGTGCGATTCGGCAGCGAAAGCAGCGTGGCCTTGCCCGATCGCGCCCGCTCGAGGCTTTCGAGCGACGGCGTGGCCGAACCAAGCACCACAGGGATCGAAAGCCGCTGCGCCCGCGCGAGCGCGAGGTCGCGGGCGGAATAGCGGAATCCTTCCTGCTGCTTGTAGGACGCGTCGTGCTCCTCGTCCACGACGATGAGCCCCGCGCGGGCCAGCGGCGCGAAGATCGCCGAGCGCGTGCCGATCACGACCGGCGAAGCGCCACTGCGTGCCGCCCGCCACGCTCGCAGCCGTTCCTGGTCGGTGAGTGACGAGTGCAGCACCGCAAGCGGCGCGTCGAAGCGCGCCGCGAATCGACTGACCAGCTGCGGAGTGAGCGCAATCTCGGGCACCAGCACCAGCGCCTGCTCGCCACGCGCCACGACCTCCTCGATCGCGCGCAGGTAGACCTCGGTCTTGCCGCTGCCGGTGACGCCGTGCAGCAGGAACGAAACGTGCCGGCCCTGCGCGCCGGCGATGGCTTCGATCGCCGAGAGCTGGTCCGGCGTTGGTTCCAGTCCCTGGCTGGCGCGCACATGCGGTCGTGGCGATGGCGTATCCGCCTTGCGGAATTTCCACACCCAGCCTCGCTTCTCGAGTTCGCGCACGTGGTCGCGCCAGCGAGGCGAAACCGTCGCCAGTCCTGCCGCATCGGCGTCGTCACGGGCCTCGAGGAACTGCGCCACTTCCCGCAGCCGGTTGGCTCGTGTCGGCAGGGCCTCAAGACTGCCGGTGCGCGCCGCGGCACTGAGCGTCCAGCGTTCGCTCGTCTCGAGCATCGAGTCGCCGCTGCGCAGCGGGGCCGGCAGCGCCGCGGAGATCACTTCGCCCGGCGGGTGCCGGTAGTAGTCCGCGGCCCAGCGCAGCAGTTCCAGCAGCGGCGTGTCGAATACCGGTTCGGCGTCTATCACGGCGACGGCGGTCTTCAGTTTCGATTCGGGGACGTCTGAACTGGCCCGCGTTTCCACGACGACGCCAACCACGCGGCGGCGCCCGAACGGCACCCAGACGCGGACACCAGGTCGCAGCGATTCGGGCACCGCCTGTGGCGGCGCGCGATAGTCGAAGAGGCGCCGCAGCGGCGCGTCGATCGCCACTACCAGGATGCTGCTCATCGCCAGGAACGCTTATGTGAAGTTTTCCACATGTGCTGTGGATAAGTCTGTGGGTGAATTGCGGGTACAGCTGCCAAGTGCCGGTTTCACAAAAGAGTTCTTCGTTCTGGTCAGAAAATCGCCGGAAGAATATTAATCCATGCTAATCAGATACTTACATTGCTGAATCGCAAGAAACATAGACACTGTCCAGATTGCGTCCCATGCCCGGAACACGCCCGACCCGTGCCTCGCGCTTCCGGTGCAAATCTTCATCAGGACATTGCGTCAACCGATTGTCCGGGCTCGCGTTATGGTCATCTGAGACCAGGACATGGCCAGGCAGGAGCGATGCAGTCTAACCTCAAGGAGAGCTTTGCTAGTCTGGAAATCTCGATTCCGGGGCCCGATGGCGCCGGCTGCGCTGACGGGACCGTAGGAGAGTGTTTGGACCAGGCCGCGGAACTGAATACCTTCCTGTCGGAGGTCGAACGGCGGGCATGCCGTATCGCCGAGATGGCGGTCCGCAACCGTGATGACGCGCTCGACATCGTCCAGGGCGCGATGCTGCGGTTCGCGCGTAGCTATGCCGCACGCCCGGCGACGGAATGGAAGCCGATCTTCTACCGGATACTCTGGAACGGAATCCGTGACTTCCAGCGCCGTCGCGCCGTGCGTTCGAAGATCTTTGCGCTTTTGCCGGGCCAGTGGCAGGAAGAGGAGGGCCGCGAGGACCCGATCGCCCAGGTTGCCGACGGGGGACAGGATCCTGCGGCGAAAGCGGCAACGGACGAGGCGATGCGCCGGCTCGAGTCGGCGCTGGCCGCGCTGCCGGCGCGACAGCAACAGGCGTTCGCGCTGCGTTGCCTCGAAGGTCTGGACGTGGCCGGGACTGCGGCGGCGATGGGTTGCTCCGAGGGCAGCGTCAAGACGCATTACTTCCGCGCGATGCATACGTTGCGCGGTCAACTGGGCGAGGTGTGGTGATGGACAGGCATGATCGTGAGCTGACCGGCACCGAGAAGCGCGCACGCGAATTGTTCGATGCTAGCGTGGAGTCGCTGGATGGAAACGCACGCGCAAGGTTGGCCGCGGCGCGTCGCGCTGCGGTGGCCGAGGTTAGCCGGCCGCGAGGCGTGGCATGGCGTTCGTGGGCGCCCGTAGCAGCAATGGCCTCGGTGGCGCTGGTCGCCGTACTGCTGTGGCGCGCGCAGGGGCCGGAATCGCCGCCGGATGCAGGTGTGGCCGCGGCCGATGTGATTGCCGTCGATGCGTCGTCCGCCCCGGTGGAACTGCTCGCAAACGGGGATGACCTGGACCTCGTGGAGAACGACCTCGAATTCTACGAATGGCTGGACGCGACAGGGTTCGAGGTTGCTGGCAGTAGTGGTTGAGGCGTCCGGCATTCGCGGGGCATGCAACCCGCGGCATTGCGCGCCGCCCCGGCGCCCGGGCTGCGGGTTACGCGATGCGTATCGTGGGAAAGCAGGCAAGGGACAGGAGCGGCTCAAATGAAAGCTCGTCTGAAAATCGTCGTCGCTGGTGTGCTGCTGGCGGCAAGCATGGCTGTCCATGCGCAGGCCGTACCCGCGGCTGCGCAAGCTGTTCCCTGGAGCCAGCTCACGGCCGAGCAGCAGCAGGCGCTCGAGCCCATGCGCTCGCGTTGGGACAGCCTGCCTCCCGAGCAACAGGCACAACTGGCGCGCGGCGCAAAGCGCTGGGAATCGCTGACGCCCGCGCAGCGTGAGCAGGCACGTAAGCGATACGACCAGTGGCGGGAAATGCCGCCGGACGAACGAGAGCAACTGCGCCAGCGCTACAAGGAGTTCCGCAGCCTGCCGCCCGGGGAGCAGCAACAGCTGCGCGAGACCTATCGACGGTACAAGGACTTGCCGCCCGCAGAGCGCGAGCAGTTGCGCGAGAAAATGAAGAACGCGACGCCAGAGCAGCGCCGGGAATTCCGCGAGAAGATGCAGGAACTGACGCCGGAGCAGCGCGAGCAGATGCGCGACAAGCAGCAGAAGATGACGCCCGAAGAGCGCCAGAAATCGCAGGGGCAGGCCGGGAAGTCCGGCAACCGGAAGAATCGTTAGGGCGAGCGACCTGGCCGGGCCAGGAAGGGTCGGGCCGGACTGGACTGGAGCGGACCAGGCTGCACGTGAAGCGGTCGCCGCTTGCCGTACCAAGAAAGCTGAAGGCGGTCCTCGATGTCAGGTGCAGAGCTTTTCGGCGCGCTGGTCCCTGATCTTAAGCGCCGCAGCCTTGGCCTTGAAGCGCGCGTCGCAGCGGATCGGGTCCATCACCGGCATCAGCATCGACCAGGCGAGGGTGGTACTTCTGTTCCCGCTATGAACGTACTGGAGCGCCAGTTCCTTCTGATCCAGCAGCACGAGCAGTATCGGGATATCCCAGTCGCTCATCAGGTTCCCGCTCTGGGGATCGTTCCAGCTGCGGTCAGGCGTTGCAGCGAGCTTTTTCGCAAACGCCTGACGGTCGCCTCGGCCTGACAGGGCGTCGAAAAGCGCTGAAACCTGTCGGTCCGTACCGGTGCCCCAGTTCTTCGCCCACTGGTCGTAGTACGGCCGGGCACGGTCTATCTCGCCGTCAAGCAAGTACGCCGGCCCGACTGCCTGCACGCACAGGAAGGATTCGGGCGCGTATGCGAGCGCCGGTTCACAGGCGACAATTGCGTCTGCGTTGCGTCCGGAGATCATCAGCATCGACGAGTAATTACTCGCGACGATCAGCGAGCGCGGGTCCAATGCGGCCGCGCGCTCGAGAGAGGCGAGGCTCTTCTCGCCCTCGCCGGTCAACATCAGCGTCGTCCCGAGCCACTGGTGGGCAGTGGCGAACGAGGGCTTGAGCTCGATGGCCCGCTTGAACAGCGCCACCGCGGTCGCGTAGTTCAGCGCGTTGCTTTCAACATTGCCGAGTGCCGCGTATGACTCGGCGAGCGTCGGATCCAGTACCAGCGCCCGCTCGGCGGCTTCACGAGCCCGCGCACTGGCATCCGCCGGTGAGATACGCACCGTGTAGTCCGCGATCACCGCGTAGCAAAGCGCCAGTCCGCCCCAGGCCTCCGCGTAGCTGGGATCGGTTGCGATGGCCTGCTCGAACGAGTCGATCGCGGCCCAGAGTTCGTCGTCGCGACGCACCTGCCACAAGGCCAGGCCCCGCAGGTAGAGATCGTGGGCTTTCAGGTTCGTCGTACCGCTGACCGACGACCCCGACGCGCCCGCGCCCACCACCCGGACCTTCAGTTCGTCGCCGATCGACCTTGCGATCTCGTCCTGGATCGCGAAGATGTCCTTGAGTTCGCGGTCGTAGGTCTCCGACCAGACGTGATAGCCGGTTCGGGCATCGATGAGCTGCGCGGTGATCCGCACGCGATCGTCCTGCTTCCGCACGCTGCCCTCGAGCACCATGCGTACCTTGAGCTGCGTGGCGATCTGCTCGACGTCGCGCTTCTCGCCCTTGAACTGGAACGACGAGGTGCGCGCTGCAACGCTGAGCTCGGGCACGCGGGCGAGTACGTTCAGGATCTCCTCGGAGATGCCGTCCGAGAAGTACTCATTGGCCGGGTCACCGGACATGTTTACGAACGGCAGCACCGCGATCGACGTTGCAGACACGGCCGCGAGGTCCGGGGCGGCAGACGACACGCTCCCGGGTGCCTGCGCCGAAGCGTCGGCAGGAGCAGCAGCACTGCTGGCCCGGTCATAGCGCCAGAAGATTCCGCCGCCCAGCAGGAATAGCAGCGTGATGATGGCCAGTTCGGCGGCCGTAACGCGCTGCTGGCCCTTGTCGCCGTGGTACCAGGAGACCACCAGCACGATCGGCAGGCCGACCAGGAGGGCGAGGGTCGCCAGCTGCTGCAGCTGCAGCGGCCAGTTGAACGTTGCGCTGACGTAGGCGAGGCCCTGCAGCAGGCCCCAGGCGCCGGCGGCGTACACGACACCCCACTGCACCACCTTGCGGCGACGCAGCTTGGTCCAGATGCCCTCCAGCGCTTGTTCAGCAGACTCGTCGTTCGTCATCACCGCTGGAGTCTAGCGGTAAACTTGCGGCCCAGAGCAATATCGACGGCATGGAAAATAGGGGAATGTCCCCTACTTTCGGACGGGGAATCCTTTTCCTCAATAGTGGCTTGCCACGACGCTCGCGGTCCTCATCTTATGGTTGCCCAAAGGCTGGCATAGGCACTCGGACTCTCGGTGGAATGAGTCCAAGGAAGCGAGCCTGTGTGCAAATGGTCGTTCGCGTCGTTAGCGGTGCTACTGTCCGGGATCGCGCTCGCGGGCCCGGTTGAAATTGAAGTCACGCCTGAACAGCGCTCAGCGCTGGGCATAGAACTGGCCGAGGTGCGTGAGGTGCGCGAGGCGCCGGTCGCCGCGCTGCCGGCGGTCTGCCGTCTGCCGGGCGACAGTACGGTGGCCATCGTCGTGCCGGTGGCCAGCACGGTCGTGCGCGTGCTGGCACGGGACGGCGAGGCGGTGACGAAGGGACAGCCGGTGCTGCAGTTGAGCAGCCGGGACTTCCTCGAGGTGCAAGCCGAGCGGCGCACTGCCGATGCGCAGGTGCGGACGCTCGCCGCGCAGGTCGAGCGTGATCGGGCCCTGGTGGCCGAAGGCATTGCCCCGGCCCGTCGCCTGCAGGAAGGCGAGTCGGAGCTTCGTGCTGCACAGGCCCAGGCCGCGCGCACTGGTGCGCTGCTGTCGTCGGTGAAGCCTGCGACCAGCGCGCCGGGCGAATACCTGCTGCTTGCCTCGGCAGCGGGCGAGCTGGTTGGCGCCGGCCTCATGCCGGGCGATCGTGTCGATTCCGACACGGCGGCGTTCTTCATCACCAATTCCGCCAAGGTCTGGCTCGAGGCGCAGCTGCCGGAGCGCCTCATCGACCAGGTTGCCGTCGGTTACCGGGTAGAGGCTGGTAATCCCGAGACGGTCGGGCGCGTCATGTCCGTCGGCCGCAGCGTCGATCCGCAGACTCGCAGCGTCGTACTCAGCGCGGAACTCCCGGCGGGCCCCGGTCTCAGGCCCGGCCAGTCGACCGAACTCACGGTGTTTGCGCCGGTCGCTGCGGGTACGGTCATCTTGCCGGCCTCGGCAGTCACGCGGCTGGCCGGTACGGACACAGTATTTCGAGCGACGCAGCGTGGGTTCGTGGCGGTGCCGGTGCAGGCCGGATTGCGGACCTCGGAGGGCGTCGCGGTTCGGGGTGAAGGCCTGGCCGGTGCGCGTGTCGCAGCGTCCGGGGTCAGCGCCCTTAAGGCGATTGTCCAGGGTAACTAGGCCGTGCTCGAGCGAACCGTCGAACTCGCGCTCTCCCAGCGCCTGCTGGTGTTGTTGCTGGTGCTGCTGCTCGCAGTAACCGGCATGCAGGCGTTTCGCAAACTGCCGATCGACGCCTTCCCCGACATTTCGCCGACCCAGGTCAAGCTGATCCTGAAGGCGCCGGGAATGACGCCGGAAGAAGTGGAAACGCGGGTGATCGTGCCGCTGGAGTACGAGCTACTGGGCATTCCCCGCCAGACCGTGCTGCGCTCCGCCGCCAAGTACGCGATCGCGGACGTGACCATCGACTTCGAGGAAGGCACGGACATCTACTGGGCACGCCAGCAGGTGGCAGAGCGCTTCGGCAACGTGGCCGGCGACCTGCCGGCCGGCATCGAGGGCGGTCTTGCGCCAATTGCCACGCCGCTCTCCGACCTCTTCATGTTCACGATCGAGGGTGGCGCGCTGTCGCTGGAGGAGCGTCGCACGCTGCTCGACTGGGTCATCCGGCCCGCGCTGCGAACGCTGCCCGGCGTGGCCGACGTCAACTCACTCGGCGGGCGCGTGCGGACGTTCGAGGTCGTGCCCGACCGCGGCGCGATGGCGGCGGCGGGGATCACGCTCGACGATCTCGAGGCTGCGATCTCGCGCAACAACGGCAACGACGGCGCGGGACGCCTCGACAGCGGCGAGGAAGCGCTGGTGGTGCGCGCCGTCGGTGCGGTGAGCAGCCTGGCCGATGTCGCGGCGACGGTCGTTCGCACCGGACCCGACGGCGTCGTGCGGGTCGGCGACATCGCCGAGGTGCGGCACGGGACACTGACACGATACGGGGCAGTGACCAAGGACGGGAAGGAAGAAGCCGTCGAGGGACTGGTGATCGGGCTGCGCGGCGCGGACGCCAGCGACGTGGTGGCGCGCGTGAAGGCCAAGCTGGCGGAAATCGAGCCGACGCTACCGCCCGGGGTCAGGATCGAGGTGTTCTACGATCGCAGCGAGCTGATCGACCGCGCGGTCGGTACGGTGATGCATGCGCTGATCGAGGCGGCGGTCCTGGTCGTGCTGCTGCTGCTGGTGTTCCTCGGCGAGGTGCGCGCAGCGCTGGTCGTCGCGACGACGCTGCCGCTGTCGGCGCTGCTCACGTTCATCCTGATGCGCGCCACGGGACTGTCCGCCAACCTGATGAGCCTCGGCGGGCTCGCGATCGCGCTCGGCATGCTGGTGGACGCCGCGGTGGTGGTGGTAGAGAACACGGTCAGCCGGCTGCAGGCCGTGCGCGGCGAAACGGTGCCGAAGCTGCACGTGGTCTATCGCTCGGTCGCGGAAGTGGTGCGGCCGGTCGGCGCGGGCATCCTGATCATCTGCCTGGTGTTCCTGCCGCTGCTGACGCTGCAGGGCCTTGAAGGAAAGCTCTTCTCGCCGGTTGCGCTGACGATCATCTACGCCTTGAGCGCGTCGCTGCTGCTGGCGCTGACCGTCATCCCGGTGTTCGCGTCGTTCGTGCTGAAGCCCGGGTCACACGGGGAGCCGTGGCTGATGCGCAAGCTGATGCCCGTCTACTCGCGCGCACTGGACTGGGTGCTCGTGCACCCGCGCGCGGTCGCGATCGGCGCGGCGCTGACCTTCGGGCTGGCGGCGCTCGCGTACATGGGCATCGGCAAGACGTTCATGCCGACGATGGACGAAGGAGCGGTGCTGGTGCAGACGGAAAAGCTGCCGTCGATCAATCTCAAGCACAGTATCGATGCCGATCTGCGCGTTCAGCAGGCGTTGATGACGGAGATGCCGGAGATCCGCCACTCGATCGCGCGCGTCGGTTCGGACGAGCTCGGATTCGATCCGATGGGGCTGAACCAGACGGACATGTTCCTGGTGCTGGCCCCCAGGGAAGAGTGGAAGGATCCGGACAAGTCGGCGCTGATGGACCGCATGCGTGCGGTGCTGGATCGATTTTCCGGCACTGCGTATGCCTTCACGCAGCCGATCGAGATGCGCGTATCGGAGATGCTGACCGGGGCGCGCGGCGATCTGGCCGTGAAGATCTTCGGTCCGGACCTCGACACGATCGGCGAACTCGCGGGTCGCATCGAGGGCGTGCTGCGCGAGATCGACGGGGCCGAGGACGTCTACACGCTGACGAACTCCGGCGTGCAATACCTGCAACTCGACATCGACCGGCTCGCAGCCGGACGCGCCGGTTTCGACGTGGCAGCGCTGCAGACCGAGCTGCGCGCGCAGATCGAAGGGCTCACCGCGGGAACGGTGCTCGAGGAAGGCCGGCGAACGCCGCTGGTGGTGCGCGGCGAGGAGCGACTGCGTTCGATTCCGCGAGCGTTTCGAGGACCTGCGGATTGCGGCGCCGGCGGGTGGCACGGTGCGCGTCGGCGACCTGGCGCACGTGCAGTTCGTCGAGGGTCCCGTGAAGGTGGATCGGGAAAATGCTTCGCGCTTTGCGCTGGTGCAGGCGAACGTGTCAGGACGTGACCTGGTAGGTTACGTGGACGAGGCGCAGGCGCGCGTGGCGGCCGAAGTGCAGCTGCCGCCCGGTTATCGAATCGCCTGGGGCGGGCAGTTCGAGAACCAGCAACGTGCCGCTGCGCGGCTCGCACTGGTCGTGCCGCTGGCGCTCGGGTCTCATCTTCCTGGTCCTGTTCAGCACCTTCGGCAGCGTCCGGCAGGCGCTGCTGGTGCTGGCCAACGTGCCGTTCGCGCTGGTCGGAGGTGTGCTTGCGCTGTGGATCGCGCGCGAGTACCTGTCGGTCCCGGCCTCGGTCGGCTTCATCGCGCTGCTGGGCATCGCGGTGCTCAATGCGCTGGTCATGGTGAGTCACTTCAATCACCTTGCCGAGAGCGGTGTTGCTCTCGGACGAGGTCGTGCGCGAGGGCGCGAAGCGGCGCCTGCGTCCGGTGTTGATGACGGCAAGCATCACGGCGTTCGGACTGGTGCCGCTGTTGTTCGCAACCGGGCCTGGCTCCGAGATCCAGCGACCGCTGGCGATCGTGGTGATCGGCGGGTTGGTCACCTCGACGCTGCTGACGCTGCTGATGCTGCCGCTGATGTTCGAACGCTTCGGGATCGAGCGCCCCGCGAAGGAGGCGAGCCCATGACGCACCGCGCGTTGCAAGCTCACGATCGCCTTTCCCCCGACCTGGAGGACGACATCGTAGAGTGCCTGCTCGAGCTTCCCGAGGACGTGGGCGGATTTTCGGTCGTGTCGGCCGAAGGCCACGGTCATGGCTTTGCAAGGGCGTCGGTGCGTGAGCGCGTGCGAGGGCGGGTCGCGCGGAGACTGCTATACGCCATCCTCGAGCAGGAGCGACTGCCGACGGTGCTCGAGCGCCTGCGCGGCACCGTCCGCAATCCGTCCGTCGCCTACTGGGTCGAACCTGTAATGGACTTCGGGAGGCTGACGTCGTGAGGGGCCCGCTGGTCGTCATCATGCTTCGGAGCGCTGCTTGCGGTCCCGTCGTGGGCCGAGACCGGCGCGCCCCTGCCGCCGGAGAACGCCGCACTCGCGGCGATCGACGAGCGCCCGGCGGTGCGCGAGGCGCTTGCTTTGCAGTCGGCTGCGGGGTCGCAGGCCGAGGCACTGCGTGTCGGACCGCATGAATTTACGCTCGGTGGTGCCTACGGGCAGAAGAACGTCGATGGCGAGAAGGAGACTACAATGAGTGGGAGGCGAGCATCACCGCGCAGCCTGCGCTGGCCCGGCAAGGCGCGAATTGATCGAGGCCTGGGCGGTGTGCTGAACGAGGCGGCAGAGAATTCGCTCGCCGATGCACGTCACGCCGAAGCGCGGGCGCTGCTGGCGGGGTGGTTCGGCTGGCTCAAGGCCGAGGTCCAGGCAAATAGTGACCGCGAGCTCGCCCGGGCCTGGAGCAGGCCGCAGCCGCGGTGCGCAACCAGTTGAAGCAAGGCGATGCGTCGCCGATGCAGTTGGAGCTCGCCGAGGCGGAAGCAGGCCGCGCGGCTGCCGCTGCGGGACGCAGCACGATCGCGGTCCGGCAGGCGCGTCATGCGCTTCAGATTGCCTATCCGGCGTTGAGCGTGCCGGAACAACCGCCCGAGGTTGCCGAGCCCGTCGCGCCCGAGCGTCCGCTGGCCGAGTGGCCGGCCGTGATCCTCGAGCGCAGCCACGAACTGCGTCTCGCGGAGCTCGCCGAATCGCAGGCTCAACTGCGCGCGCAGCGGGCGACGAAGGACCGTTGGCCAGACCCGACCGTCGGCGTGCGAATGCTCGACGAGTTCGACGGTGCCGAAAAGACGCTTGGTGTCGTGGTATCGGTGCCGCTGCCAGGTCGTTACCGGTCGGCGCTGGCGGCGCAGGGACGCGAGGAGGAGGCGGCGGCGGCGGCGCGCACCGAGGCTGCGCGGCGCGAGATCGTCGCCATTGCGGCCCAGGACGCAGCCGAGGCGCAGGCCGCGCTGGCAGCCTGGCGACCCATGCAGGCTGCGGCAGAGCAGGCGGCCCGATACCTGCAGCGGGCGCAGCGTGCCTATGAACTCGGTGAAACGAGCCTCGCCGAACTGCTGATGTCGGTGTCGTCCTGCACCGAGACGCTGTACGAAGAACGCGTGGCGCGCCTAACTGCGCACGAGGCGCTGGCCCGACTGCGTGTGGATGCCCACGAGCTGTGGGCGCCTGTGCACGAAGACCACGACCACTGAGGGGACATTCTCCGTCTTCCGCTTTCGATCATCCCGCGACAATAGAAAGAAGACTATTGGAAAACGGAGAATGTCCCCTGCGGTTGCGAGCCGCCCGGATCAAGCCTTCAGCGCGACCAGCACCTCGTCGAGCATCTTCTTCGCGTCGCCGAACAGCATCCGGTTGTTCTCCTTGTAGAACAGCGGATTGTCGACGCCGGCGTAGCCCGAGGCCATCGAGCGCTTCATCACGATGGAGGTCTTCGCCTTCCACACCTGCAGCACCGGCATGCCGGCGATCGGGCTGGTGGGATCATCCTCGGCGGCCGGGTTCACGATGTCGTTGGCGCCGATCACCATCGAGACGTCGGTGTCCGGGAAGTCCTCGTTCAGCTCGTCCATCTCGAACACGATGTCGTAGGGCACCTTGGCCTCGGCGAGCAGCACGTTCATGTGGCCGGGCATGCGGCCCGCGACCGGATGGATGCCGAAGCGCACGTTCACGCCCTTCTCGCGCAGCAGCTTGGTGATCTCGTACACGGTGTGCTGCGCCTGGGCGACCGCCATGCCGTAGCCCGGCACGATGATCACGCTCTTCGAGTCGCGCAGCAGTTCCGCCGTCTCGAGCCGCACTGATGGGTGTGACTTCGCCGGCCGGTTCAGCGCCGGCAGCGGCCGGTGCCGTGCCGCCGCCCGTGCCGAAGCCGCCCGCGATGACGCTGATGAAGTTCCGGTTCATCGCCTGGCACATGATGTAGGACAGGATCGCGCCGGAGGAGCCGACCAGTGCGCCGGTGACGATCAACAGGTCGTTGGACAGCATGAAGCCGGTTGCCGCCGCGGCCCATCCGGAGTAGCTGTTCAGCATCGACACCACGACCGGCATGTCCGCGCCGCCGATCGCCATCACCATGTGGATGCCGAACAGCAGCGCGATCACGGTCATCACGGCGAGCGGCATCATGCCGGCGTCGATGTCGTGCGCCCCGAGGAAAGCGGCGCCGAACCAGATCACGGCCAGCAGCCCGGCCAGGTTGAGCCAGTGGCGCGCGGGCAGCAGCATCGGCTTGCCGCCGATCTTGCCCGACAGCTTGCCGAAGGCGATCACCGAGCCCGAGAAGGTGACGGCACCGATCAGGATGCCGAGGTAGATCTCGACTTCGTGGATCGTCTTCTCCGAGCCGGTGAAGGCAATCGACGTATCGACGTAGCTCGCGATAGCCCACGATGCACGGCGGCGAGGCCGACCAGGCTGTGCATGATTGCGACCAGCTCGGGCATCTGCGTCATCTGCACCTTGCGGGCCGCATAGAGGCCGATGGTGCCGCCGACCGCGAGCGATCCGATGATCCATGGGAAGCCGGCGGCAGTGACCCGCGGCCCGAACACGGTTGCGAGCACGGCGATCGTCATGCCGACGATGCCGTAGAGGTTGCCGCGCCGTGAGGTTTCCGGATTGGAGAGGCCGCCGAGGCTCAGGATGAACAGGATGGTGGCCGCGATATAGGCCATCGTGACGAGACTTGATGACATGCCTGCGATCTCCTACTTGCGGAACATCGCAAGCATGCGACGGGTGACGGCGAAGCCGCCGAACATGTTGATGGCCGTGAGCGTGAGCGCCGCGACCGCGAGGCCGAGGATCAGCATGTCCGGCCGTCCCTCGATCCCGTCACCAAGCGGAGGCGCGACCTGGATCAGCGCGCCGACCGCGATGATGCTCGAGATCGCGTTCGTGACACTCATCAGCGGCGTGTGCAGCGCGGGTGTCACGTTCCAGATCACCATGTAGCCGATGAAGCAGGCCAGCACGAAGACCGTGAAGTGCGCCAGGAACGAGGCGGGGGCGAAGGCTCCCACCAGCCAGAAGAGCAGCGCGCCGGCCGCGAACGTGATGGCCAGGCTCTTGCCCGAGGTGGGCTCGCCGGCGCCGTGTCCATGGCCGGATTTCTTCGGGGGGGTGGCGGCGGGTTTCGCCTTCGCCGGCGGGGTCGGCAACTGCAGCGCCGGTGGCGGCCAGGTGATCGCGCCGTCCTTGACCACGGTCAGGCCGCGAATGGCGTCGTCTTCCATGTTGACGTTGATGACGCCGTCCTTGGTCTTGCACAGCTCCTCGGTCAGGCGCAGCAGGTTGTTCGAGTACAGCGTCGATGACTGCTTGGCCAGGCGGCTGGCGAGATCCGTGTAGCCGATGATGGTGACGCCGTGGCGCACCACCGCCTCGCCGGGAACGGTGAGTTCGCAGTTGCCACCCTGCTCGGCGGCCATGTCGACGATGACGCTGCCGGGCTTCATGCTCTTCACCATCTCGGCGGTGATGAGCTTCGGCGCGGGCTTGCCCGGGATCAGCGCGGTCGTGATGATGATGTCCGCATCCTTCGCCTGCTTGGCGTACATCTCTCGCTGGGCCTGCTGGAAGCCCTCGCTCATCACCTTGGCGTAGCCGCCGCCGCCGGAACCTTCTTCCTCGTAGTCGACCTTGACGAATTCGCCACCCAGCGACACGACCTGGTCGGCGACCTCGGCGCGCGTGTCGTTGGCGCGCACGATGGCGCCCAGGTTGGCGGCCGTGCCAATGGCAGCCAGGCCGGCGACGCCGGCGCCGGCGATGAAGACCTTGGCCGGCGGAATCTTGCCGGCGGCAGTGATCTGGCCATTGAAGAAGCGGCCGAAGGCGTTGGCGGCCTCGATCACGGCGCGGTAACCGCTGATGCTGGCCATGGAGGTGAGTGCGTCCATCTTCTGCGCGCGGGACAGCTGGCGCGGCAGGGAGTCGATGGCCAGCACCGTGAGCTTGCGGTCCGCGAGCTGCTGCATGAGTTCCGGGTTCTGCGCCGGCCATATGAAGCCGATCAGCGTGCTGCCGGGATTGATCAGCGCGATTTCCTCGGGCGTGGGCGGGCGCACCTTGAAGATGATGTCGGAGTTGCCGAGCAGTTCCGCAGCGCTGCCTGCGATCCCGGCGCCGGCGGCCCGGTAGGTATCGTCGTCGCAGTTGGCGGCAGCACCCGCACCGGTTTCGACCTTGACCGCGAAGCCGAGCTTGATCAGCTTCTCGACGACCTCGGGAACGGTGGCGACGCGCTTTTCGCCCGCGAAAGTCTCGCGTGGCACTCCGATCGTTAGCGACATGGTGACCTCATCGATGCATTGGGGGGTGCGACCCCCGGTAGCCCGGACAGGAAAGCTAAGTTGCCGCCGTACCGGGAATTTCTGGTAATTCTGCGGCCGGGCGGGGGAATGGATTATTGCACAGCGGTAACGTATCTTTCAGCCCATGCACAGCCTCACACAGGAGGTCCTGCGTACCGACATCTCGGGGATGCCACTGGAGTGGATCGACTACCGGGATGCCGTCCGTTTGCATTTCATGGGGCAGGTCGCCTACGCATTCGGACAGCCGCTGTTCCGGTTGCGCGGGGGCACCAATGCGAGCACTGGCCGCCGCACGGTGGTCGAGGTCAGCTCGATCGTCGCGACGCTGGGACACAGCCACAATCCCGGCAATGTCCGCGCGGGCTATGTGCCGCCGCTCAACAACGAGACCCTGTTCAAGCGCGACGCGCACATCTGCATGTACTGCGGGCAGCGGTTCCTGTCCAACCAGCTGTCCCGCGACCACGTCACGCCGCTCTCGCGAGGCGGCCGGGACGCCTGGAACAACGTGGTCACCGCCTGCCGCAGCTGCAACAACCTGAAGGCCTGGCGCACGCCCGAGCAGGCGAAGCTGCAATTGATCGCGATCCCGTTTACGCCGAGCTACGCGGAGTACATCTACCTCAAGGGCCGTCGTGTGCTCGCCGACCAGATGGAGTACCTGCGGGCGCACTTCCCTCGGTCGAGCCCGCTGCACCAGCGCCTCAGCTGGAAATAGGGGACATTTTCAGGAGGGGACATTCTCCTTTTTCACGGCGTGCTGCCAGATTTTAATAGTGGCCAATTCAGAAAAAGGAGAATGTCCCCTCCTGAAAATGTCCCCTATTTCAGCTTCGCCATGATCATCGCGTCCTGGGCGCGGCCGTCCAGCAGCAGGTAGTCTCGGCACAGGCCTTCGGTCTCGAAACCGAAGCACCGGTAGAGCGCGATGGCGGCCGCGTTGTCGGCAAGCACGGTGAGCTCCACGCGGGTGAGCCCGCTCGCGAAGGCCGCGTCCAGCGTTGCGGCGAGCAGCCTCGCACCGACGCCGGTCCCGCGGTGTGTTGCGGCCACGCCCATGCCGAGGACACCGCTGTGCCGGAGGGCCTCGCGCGTCTTCGGGCAGATATCGCACCAGCCCACGACGCGCCCCTCGTCCACGGCCACGAACTGCGGGGCGGCGCTGCGCAGGTTTCCGAGCACGAAACGGCGCACCTGCGGCATCGGCGGCGCCTCGGTGAATGCGAGATAGCGCCGTTCGCGTGCCACGGAATCCAGCACCTCGCGGAACCCGGCGATGTGGCGGCGCTCGAGCGGCAGGATATCGACGGGCATGCGGATGGCTCTGTTGCGCTGGCAGCAGCCGGCGTACTCGCCCAGAATGCCGCCCGTGCTCTACCTTGTCGACGCCAGCGTATTCATCTTCCGCGCCTACTTCTCGGTGCCGCTGGAGTTCACGGACCCGGACGGCAACCCGGTCAACGCGGTCCACGGATTTGCCCGGTTCCTGAGCGACCTGCTGGACAGGGAGTCGCCCGGCCACATTGCGGTCGCGTTCGACGAGAGCCTCGAGCAGTCCTATCGCAACGAGATCTACCCGGCGTACAAGGCCAATCGCGAGCCTGCACCGCCTGAATTGAAGCGACAGTTCGCGCTATGCCGCGAGCTGGTGCGCAGCTTCGGCGTCGCCGAGTTCGGCAGCTCGCGCTACGAGGCCGACGACATCATCGGCACGCTGGCGGCACAGGCGCAGCGCGAAGGGCAGGCCGTGACGATCGTCAGCCGGGACAAGGACCTGACGCAGCTCGTGACCGCGCCTGACACCTACTGGGACGCGGTGGCCGACGTGCGCTACGGCTACAAGGACATCGAGGAACGCTTTGGCGTGGTTCCGGAGCGCATGGCCGACTTCCTGGCGCTGATGGGCGACGCGGTCGACAATATCCCGGGCGTTCCCGGCGTCGGCCGCAAGACCGCCGCGACGCTGCTGAAGCACTACGCGACGTTGGATGGCGTGTACGAGAACCTCGATGCGATCCCGAAGCTCAAGTTCCGCAATGCGGCCTTCGTCGCGCAGAGCCTGCGCGAGTACCGCGACTCGGCGTTCCTGTCACGACGGCTCACCGGCATCGCCTGCGACATGCCGCTCAAGCCCTCCCGCGAAGAGCTGCGTCGCCGGGCGCCTGACCTGGCGGCCGTGGACGCGTTCGCGGAAGCCCAGGGATTCGGGCGGACGCTGGGCGTGCGCGCGAGACGCCTGGTCGGTTCAGCGTAGCTCGCGTCGCGCAAGCAAGTGGACCCGCATCCGGGAGCAATTGCCATGAACAACACGATTCGAATCCTCTCCCTCGCGCTGCTGGCCGGTGGGTCGGCCTGCGCAGTCGCGCAGGACACTCCCGTGCCGCCGGCCCTGGATACCGGAGTCGAGGCGAACCTCAAGGCGGTGGGTCTCCCATTCACCTCCGATGGCGGCGACTTCCGGTTGAACTACACGCTCCCGGACGGTCGAACGCAGCTGGTCTGGATCGCGTCGAAGACGACGAAGATCGCCGATACGGAGTTCCGCGACGTCTGGTCGGTTGCCAATCGTGGCAAGGGTGCCCTGCCTGCCGAGCTTGCGGATCACCTGCTCAAGGAGAACGTCCGGATGGTGCTGGGCGCATGGCAGGTGAGCCAGGGAGAGGACGAGTATCTCGTCGTGTTCTCCTATGCGATTCCCGCAGGGACGACCCCGGGATTTCTGCAGGAAGTGATCGAGGCGGTGACCATCAGCGCGGACCGGATGGAAAAGGAACTGACCGGCCGGGACGAGTTCTGATGCTGTTCAGCAAGACCGGCCGGGCGGTCACCCGGTTTGCGTCGGCGTGCCCCCCGGGCCGCTGAACCAGCGCCGTTGCAGCAGGAAGGCGACGTTCACCAGTGCGATCATTACCGGCACCTCCACCAGCGGCCCGATCACGGCCGCGAAGGCGACCCCGGAGTTGATCCCATAGACCGCGACCGCCACGGCGATCGCAAGCTCGAAGTTGTTGCTCGCCGCCGTGAAAGACAGCGTGGCGCATTTCGGGTAGCCGGCGCCGGCGCGCCTGCCCATCGCGAACGACACGAGAAACATCACCACGATCGTGAACAGCAGCGCCACGAGCGTAATCGGACTGATCATCGGCACGAAGCGCTGGTGGTAATACTCCCTGGTCACGAAGCGCAGCATCACTGCGCGCGTCAATATCCCGGCAACGCAGGGAATGCCCAGATAGACGAAGACGCTGCTGGCGATCTGGCCGATCGAGATATCGACGACCGACCTGTGCAGGCCTGGCAGCGGGGGTAACACGGTCACGAACAGCTGCGCATACGCGCTGTAGAACAGCACCTGGAAGATCGAGTTGAATGCGACCAGGCCGGCCCAGGGCGATTCCAAGCGCCATGGCGGCGAATATCTACACCGTGAGATACCGATCGAGTAAGGAGAGTCTGCTGGCGACTGCACTCATGGCGCCCGCTCCTGCGTCGAGGCATCGGCCAGGGGTGGCGTGGATTGATCAGCCGGCGCTTCGGTGATGTAGTTGGACCCGTTCATTTTCACACAAGCGATCGTCACATGGCGCATGGATCGGGGTCCGGCTACGAGGAAGCAATTCTCGTCGACGACGCTTCGTCCGAGCAGCGGCTCGCAATGGCGGCTGACCTGCTCGAGTCCTGCGACGGAATCGTAATGCTGGATGGCGTGATCGCCTTGCGGCCCGGCCCTGTCGAGATTCGCTGCGAGGTGATCGATCCCGATCCATCTGCGCACCGCTGCGCAGAGGAATTCAAGGTCCTGGTGGAGAACGCGGGCCGCCGCCTCGCCGGATCAAGGCTTGCAGCCAGGTTGCCGCTGAAGCCCATGAGGTGGCTGGTTGTAGAAGCAGGGAATTCGGGCATTGTCGAGTTGTGGGCTGAGCCTACTAGGGTCAATCCCGAATAGGCGGCGGTTCGGCACCGGGTTAATTTACGCAGATGAGGTGCCGCGTCGCGGCACGAAACGGGAGTCATCCATGGTCGGAAAAGCCAGGAAACTGATGAACGAGCAGGTGGAGTTCGCCGGCGAGCAGGCACGGGTCCTGCGCCGGGCACCTGCCACGCTGATGCGCCGGGCTGCGCAGAAGTCTGCAACTGGCGTCAAGGCATTGCAGAAGCCGGTGCGCGCGGTGACGCGCTCCGGGGTGCGGCTTACGACGCTGACGCAACACACGGTCGAGAGCCTTCTCGAACTGCAGCTCGAGGTCGTAAGCGCTGCGCTCACCAATGCCGCGGAACAGCTCGAGCGAGTCTCGCGTGCCCAGAGCGTTCGCGCGCTGGTGGGCGGGCAGGCCGGGGAGCTCAAGGCGGTGCGCGAGCGTATCGTGAAGGACATCCAGCGTGTGGTCGCGATCCTGAAGCGCGCCGGCAAGGGTGCCCGCGCCGTGGCGACCGACACCTATGCGGAGATCGTGAAGGCGCCGCCCGCGAAGCCTGCTGCACGCCGCAAGGCGAGCAAGCGCAAGACGAAGAAGAAGGTGGTCCGCAAGGCGAAGCGCAAGGCCGGGAAGACCGCGCGTCGCACGCGGAAGCTGATTCGTATTGCTGGCGTTCGCGCCTTGCGCCGATGAAGGTGCCCCGCGCGTCGGGGCACTTGCGGTGTCGATGCGGCAGTACGGTACGCTTGGCCAGGCGAAACCTGCTGAGTCACCGGTCGGGAGAGCAAAGATGACTGCATTCCGCGCGTTGTTGATCATGTTGTGGCTGGTCATCGCCGGCTACACGGCCGTCGTGGTGGCCAACCACGGATTCGGCCTGCTGCCGATTTTCTTCGGCGACATGGCGACCATGGCCTGGCCCGGCCAGTTCAACCTCGATTTCCTTTGCATGCTGACGCTGTCCGGGCTGTGGGTCTCATGGCGACATCATTTCTCGGCGCCGGGGCTCGGGCTGGGACTGCTGGCCCTGTTCGGTGGCGCGTTCTTCCTTACTGCTTACCTGTTGATCGTCAGCATCCAGGCGAAAGGCAACATGCACCAGGTCCTGCTGGGGAAGGCGCGAGCATCCGCCTGAAGCGCGAGTGCATGGCCGCCCTGTAGCAGTTGCGACCGTGTACCGGGAACCCCACTGGCATGAACTCGCAGGCTCGATCTCGGCCGTAACCGGGCACGAAGCTCGCACGCACGCCGCACGAACCAGTCTCCGGTGGCGATGCCGGCAGTTGCGTTCGTTGGTCGAGTGACACGGGTTCGATGTTCGTCAAGCTCGCCCCCGAAGACCGGGCATGGGTCCTGGAAGCGGAGGCGGAGGGATTGCGCTCGCTCGCATTGGCCAGTGCGATCCGGCTGCCGAAAGTGTTCGGTGTGGGCGTGGCCGGGGCTCGCGCCTGGCTCGCGCTGGAGTGGCTCGATCTAAGGTCACCGCGGCAAGGCAGCGAAGCGCGGCTCGGTGAGTTTCTGGCCCAACAGCACCGCACGACGAGTGCGACCTTCGGTTGGCATCGAACCAATACCATCGGCCTCACGAAGCAGGTCAATGACCCTGACGCTGACTGGAGCAGGTTCTTCGTGACTCGTCGCCTGGAGCCGCAGCTCGGACTGGCGGAATCGAACGGTAATCGCGGCAGCTTGATCGACCGCGGTCGGCTGCTCTGCGAGCGAGTGCCGGCGCTGCTTGGTGGACATGCGCCAGCGCCGTCGCTGCTGCACGGCGACCTCTGGGCCGGCAATCACGCCGAGGATTCCGCCGGATGTCCGGTCATGTTCGACCCGGCCGTCTACTTCGGCGACCGTGAGGCCGACCTCGCAATGACGCGGCTGTTCGGCGGCTACGGGCGGGAGTTCCATGCTGCGTACGCGGCGGCATGGCCCCTCGAGCCGGGCTCTTCCGAGCGCGTGCCGCTCTACAACCTCTACCACGTGCTCAACCACCTCAACCTGTTCGGTGGCGGCTATCGCAGGCAGGCCGAGGACATGATCGAGCGACTGCTCGCGCAGGTCGCCTGATCTGCTCGGGGTGGATGCGTACCACTGCTTTTGGCGCAAGAATGCCTGGCATGGCCCGCGCGCAGGTGTGCCAGGGTCAGTGAAAAAGGCCATAAAAGAGAGCCGGAACAGGGCGGGGATCCCTGTCCCGGCATCCGGGACCGATTCGAGGACTTGGCGCGTCCGTCCTTGCTGCCTGTGTCGGCTGACGCTGCCTCTCGCCGGGTCCGAAGCAGTCGAGGTATCCGGGGGCGGGATTTGCTCGACCGGCAACAGCATGCCCGCCGACCATTACCGCAATGTGACAGCCGGCGGTGTCCCGGGGCACTCGCCAGCTTGCGGCCTCGGCCATGCGCGACCCGGTGACCGCGCCGTTAGAGTCTTGCCATCACGTGGCGGACGACCGTGTAGTCCTCGAGTGCATACATCGACAGGTCCTTGCCGTAGCCGGAACGCTTCAGGCCGCCGTGCGGCATCTCGCTCACCAGCATGAAGTGGGTATTGATCCAGGTGCAGCCATACTGCAGCCGCGATGCGACGGTAAGCGCCTTTCCGACGTCCTGGGTCCACACCGACGAGGCGAGTCCGTAGTCGGAGTCGTTCGCCCACGACACGGCCTGGTCGGCGTCCTTGAAACGGGTCACCGAGACCACCGGGCCGAACACTTCGCGCTGGACGATCTCGTCCGACTGCCTCGCGCCCGCGATCACGGTCGGCTCGAAGAAGAAGCCGCCACCGGCTCCCGCGTTTCCGCCCGCGGTGATCTCGATGTGCTTCTGCTTCCGCGCGCGCGAGACGAAGCCAGCGACCCGCTTGCGCTGCGCGGCGCTGATCAGCGGTCCCATCTCGACGTCCTTGGCGGTCTGCAGCCCGGTCTTGATCGAGCTGACGGCGGAGGAGAGATCTGCCACCAGTCGGTCGTACACTTTCGCGCCCGCGTAGATGCGGCAGGCCGCCGTGCAGTCCTGTCCCGCGTTGTAGTAGCCGAAAGTGCGCACGCCCGCGACGACCGACTCGACGTCCGCGTCGTCGAAAACGATCACCGGTGCCTTGCCGCCGAGTTCGAGGTGCGTGCGCTTGATGCCGTCGCTCGCCTGGCCGAGGATCTTTGCGCCGGTTGCGACGTCGCCGGTGAGCGAGATCATCCTGACCTTCGGGTGCTTCGTCAGCGGCGCGCCGACCGACGGCCCGCGTCCGCATACGATGTTCACGACGCCGGCCGGGAAGATCTCCGCCAGCAGCTCGCCCAGCCTGAGTGCCGTGAGCGGCGTCTGCTCAGAGGGCTTCAGTACGCAGGTGTTACCGGCGGCCAGCGCCGGGCCCAGCTTCCATGCAGCCATCATCAGCGGATAGTTCCAGGGCGCGATCGAGGCCACGACTCCGACCGGGTCGCGGCGGATCATGCTCGTGAACCCCGAGAGGTACTCGCCCGCGACGGCCCCCGTCATCGTGCGGCAGGCGCCGGCGAAGAAGCGGAACACGTCGGCGACCGCGGGTATCTCGTCGTTCAGCGCCGCGGTGAGTGGCTTGCCGCAGTTCAGCGACTCGAGCTTCGCGAACGCCTGGCCGTCGGCCTCGATGCGGTCTGCGAGCCTGAGCAGCAGCGTCGCGCGATCCTTCGGCGCCGTTCGCGCCCAGCCGTCGAACGCGGCGTCCGCCGCCTTGACGGCGGAATCGATCTGCCCGCGCGACGCTTCCGGTACGCTTGCGATCATCTTGCCGGTCGCCGGATTCAGCACTTCCTCGACCTTGCCCTCGCCCCGGACGAGCTTGCCGTTGATGAGCAGTTTCGTTTGCATTTGAGCCTCGCTGAAAAATAGGTGCCTGGCACCGAATCAGGTCATGCGCCCCGCGCCTGTTCGTCCGGCCTGGTCAGGTAATAGGCCAGCAGGATAGGCACCAGTGTCACGAGCATCACCACGACTGCGACGACATTGGTGACTGGTCGGTCACGCGGCCGGAACAGCTCGCTGTAGAACCAGATCGGCAGGGTCTGCTGGTGCCCGGCCGTGAACAGCGTGACGATGATCTCGTCGAAGGAAAGCGCGAAGGCCAGCATGCCGCCCGCGAGCAGCGCGCTCGCGATCTGCGGCAGCAGTATGTAGCGGAAGGTCTGGAAGCCGTCGGCGCCGAGATCCATCGAGGCCTCGACCCAGCTCGCGGGCATGCGCCGCAGTCGTGCGACGACGTTGTTGTAGACGATCACGAGGCAGAAGGTCGCGTGGCCGGCCACGATGGTCCAGAAGTTCGGATCGATGCCGATGCTGCGGATTCCGACCAGCAGGGCCAGGCCAGTCAGGATGCCGGGCAGGGCGATTGGCAGCACGAAGAGGAGGGTGATCGATTCCTTGCCCACGAAGCGGCGCGTCGCAAGCGCGAAGGCTGCAAGTGTCCCGAGCACCAGCGCGAGCGCTGTGGCGGCGATGGCCACTACCACAGAGAGCCTCATCGCCACCCAGATATCCGAGCGCGCCAAAGCCACCTCGAACCAGTGCAGCGTGAAGCCCGGCGGAGGGAACTGATAGGTTCGGTCCTCGGTCGTGAACGCATAGAGTACGATCACCCAGACCGGCGCGTGAAGGAACGCGAGTCCCGCCGCGGCCGCGAGCTTCTGGCCGAGGGACGCGTCATTCCACTTCCGCCTAGAGCGCATCGAAGGCTCCAAGCCGCCGCGCAAACGCCAGGTAGAGTCCGATCAGCACGATCGGCACAACCGAGAACGCGGCGGCGAGCGGCATGTTTCCGGCGGTTCCCTGCTGCTGGTAGACCATCATGCCGACGAAATAGCCGGGCGAGCCGACCACGCTGGGGATGATGAAGTCGCCGAGTGTCAGTGAGAACGTGAAGATGGAGCCGGCCGCGAGTCCGGGCAGCGCGAGCGGCAGGATCACGTTGCGGAAAGTCTGCGCCGGGCGCGCACCAAGATCCGCGGAGGCCTGCAGCAGGGAGGCGGGCACGCGCTCGAGCGATGCGGCCAGCGGCAGGATCATGAAGGGCAGCCACATGTACACGAACACGACGAACATGCCTATGTATGACGAGGCAAGCGACGGTCCGCCGACCACGGGCGTCGCAAGCAGTGCGTCAAGCCCGCCCTGCAGCCCGAGTGTCGCGAGCAACCACGAGGCGATGCCCTGCTTGGCGAGGATCAGGCGCCACGCATAGACCTTGACGAGGTAGCTGGTCCACATCGGCAGCATCACGCCGACGTAAAAGAACGCCTTGAGCTTCGGGCTTGCGAAGCGAGCCATGAAGTTCGCTACCGGAAACGCGATCACCGCCGATGCGATGGTCACCGCGACGGCCATCAGCACGGTTCGAACCACGATGTCCACGTTCGCTGGTTGCGTGAACAGTTGCCGGTAAGTCGCCAGCGTGAGCTTCGGGACGACGCGCGCCGTGAACTCGTCGATGGCATAGAAGCTCTGCGCGAGCAGCGTGAAGAGCGATCCGAGGTACACCGTGCCCATCCACATCAGCGGCGGCACCAGCAGCAGCGACACGTAGAAGGCATTGCGTCGCTGGAAGAATGTCGAGACGGATCGCAGCACGGCTCAACCTGCTTCGAGATGAATCATGCTTTCGGGCCGCCAAGCGAGCCGCACGCGCGTACCCTGAGGTGGCAGGGCTTCACCCGCGGCCGACTCGGCACGTGAAACTGCGAGCAGCGTCGCCTGGTCGATGCGCACGTGGCAGCGGCTGCTGGCACCGTGGTAGAGCACTTCCTCGAGCGTACCGTCGCAGGTGACTGCGCCGTCTGCGGGCGCGGCGCCCGCCGGCAGCACCTCGATCAGTTCGGGCCGGATCGCGAACGACTGTGCGCGGCCCGTCAGCCGCTCGGCTGCTTCGCCCTCGACGACGTTGGCACTGCCGACGAAGCTGGCAACGAACGCCGTGCGGGGACGCGCGTACAGGCCGCGCGGCGTGTCCAGCTGCTCGATCCGCCCATGGCTGAAAACGGCTACGCGGTCGGCCATGCTGAGCGCCTCGCCCTGGTCGTGCGTCACGAACAGGAACGTGATGCCCAGGCGCTGCTGCAGGCCCTTCAGTTCCGCCTGCATTTCTTCCCTGAGTTTCAGGTCGAGTGCGCCAAGTGGCTCGTCGAGCAGCAGGACCTTGGGGCTGTTGATCAGCGCGCGGGCGAGCGCGACACGCTGCCGCTGGCCACCTGAGAGCTGGGCGGGCCTTCGGTCGCCGTAGCTTCCGAGGCGCACGAGCTCGAGCATCTCAGCCGCTCGCCGGCGACGCTCGCCGGCGACAACTCCACGTACCCTGGGCCCGTAAGCCACGTTCTCCGCGACCGTCATGTGCGGGAAGAGCGCGTAGTCCTGGAAGACGGTATTGAGGTTGCGGTCGTACGGGGGAACGTCCGTGACGTCCTCGCCATCAAGAAGGATTCGTCCGCTGTCGGGACGATCGAAGCCCGCGATCAGCCGCAGGCAGGTGGTCTTGCCCGAACCCGAGGGACCCAGCAGCGCGAAGAACTCGCCGGGTGCGACCGTGAGCGAAACGTGGTCCAGCGCGATGACCGCGCCGAACGCGCGGCTTGCGTCCTGCAGTTCGATCGCGGAGGTCATTCAGGCAAGACCGTAATTCGACGGCGCCCCCGCGTGCCGGCAATCCGCCAGCACGCGGGAGTGCAGCAGCGACCCGTTACCGGCCGCCCATGACGGCGACGTAATCCGTCGCCCAGCGGCTGTAGGGTACGCAGGTGCCCTGGCTGCAGGCGGCCTCCGGCGTGCGCCAGAAGTGGATCTTGTCGAAGTTGTTGAATCCGTTCGCGGCGCAGCCCGCGTCGGTCAGCAGTGCGTTCCCCTGGCAGGCCGCCGGCACCGCCGGCACCGAGCCGAACCAGGCCGCGACGTCGCCCTGCACCTTCGGGTTCAGCGACCACTCCATCCACCTGTATGCGCAGTTCGGGTGCTTGGCATTGGCCGCAAGCATGGTCGTGTCGGCCCAGCCCGTCGCGCCCTCGGCCGGCACCGTGCTCGAGACCGGCTGCTCGTTGGCAGCCAGCGTGTTCGCCTGGAACGGCCATGAGCCCGAGGCGACGATGCCCTCGGTCGTGAAGTCCTGCACCTGCACGTTGGCGTCGTGCCAGTAGCGCTGCACCAGCGGGTGCTGCTTGCGCAGGACCTCGAGCGCTGCGGCGTACTGCTGCTCGTTCAACTCGTACGGATTCTTGATGCCGAGACCCGGATTCGTCGCCATCAGGTAGACGGCGGCATCGGCGATGTAGATCGCGCCATCGTAGGCCTGTACGCGACCCTTGTTGCTCTTTCCGTCCGGCAGCGTCTGCTCTTCGAACACGACCGCCCAGGAGGTGGGCGCCGTCGGGAACGTCTTGGTGTTGTACATCAGCACGTTCGGGCCCCACTGGTACGGCGTGCCGTAGTGCTTTCCGTCCACAAAGTGCCAGGGAGCGTCTTTCAGTCGATCATCCACGGTTGCATAGGCCGGAATGCGACCGATGTCGATGGGCTGTACCGTGCCGCCCCGGATCAGGCGCAGCGATGCGTCGCCGGAGGCCGTGACGAGGTCGTAGCCGCCCTGTGTCATCAGCGACACCATTTCGTCAGAGGTGCCCGCTGTCTTCACATTGACCTTGCAACCTGTCTCGGCTTCAAAGGGTGTGACCCAGTCGTAGGCCGCGTCGGTCTCGCCGCGCTCGATGTAGCCGGGCCAGGCGACGATATCGACCTGTCCTTCAAGCGTCGTTGCGGGTGCGGCCGCAGGCGCCTCGGCAACCTGCTCCTCCTTCTTCTTTGCGCAGCCCGCGATTACGAGACTGAGCGCGACGGCGACCGTGATCCCCAGGCTCCTGTTGATCGTCGTGGAATCGTTCGACATGTTGATTGCCCCCGGCAGCCATGCTGCTGACTGATTTTTCGATGCTGCCCGATTGTAGTCTCAAGCGGCCCGGCGTTTCAGTACGTCCCGCCGCCGAGTGGCGCCAGGCGGCAGGGGAGCGACAGGCAGCCGGCAGCCGGCGGCCGTTGGCCGGTGGTCGGCGCCTGCGGCCAGTGCCCGGTCCGCCGCAGTCCGCAGCCCTAGCTGCCTTCGCCGCCTGGCCGGGTTCGCCCGGAGTCGAGAACGAGTTTAAATTCGATGCGCACTTCGTCGCCCACCCACTTCGTATCCTGCCATTCGCCCTGGCCGACACCGAAGTCCAGCCGACGGATTGTCGTGCCACCCGCAAGCACGGCGCCACGGCCATCCGCTCCCGGCTTGAAAGAGAAGCGCAGGTTCACGTCGCGGCTGATCCCGCGGATCGTGAGGCGTCCGCGAGCGTCGAAGCGCCCATCCGGAAACGCCGTGAAGCGCGTTGCGTCGAACGTGGCCGCGGGCCAGCGAGCGGAGGCGAAAAACTCGACGCCGACGAGAGCCTTGTCACGGGTCTCGTCCTGGGTGTCGGCGGAAGCGGTGTCGATGGTGACGTGGAAGCGGCTTCCCGCGAGATCGCCGGGGTCGAAGACGATGTCCGCGTCGAAGCGCCTGAACTGGCCGTCAAACTCTCCGCCCGCCTGCGTTGCAACGAACGCGAGGCTGCTGCGAGCGGCGTCCGTAACCCATGCGGTTGCCGCGCGCGCAGGCGATGCCAGCGCCAGCATTGCCACCAGCGCTGCGGCGATGGCCTTCGTGGCGAGCCGCCGCGGGTGCAGGCCGGCGGTACGCGTCACGAGTTCCGGCGAGCTGAGAACGGCAGCATCCTGCGCAGCGTGTCGTCCTTCATCCAGAAATGGTGGTAGAACGCCGCTGCGATGTGAATCACGGCAACGATCACGAGCGCGTAGAACGTCGCTTCGTGTAATTCCTCCAGTATCTCGTGCAGGTCGTGGTTCGCGCCGACCAGCGCCGGGAACTGGAACCAGCCGAACAGCGTGACCGGGTAATTGGCGGCCGAGGACATCGCCCAGCCGGTGAGCGGCTGCGCGAGTATCAGCAGGTAGAGGAGCCCGTGGCCGGCAGCCGCGGCAATCCGCTGGCTCCTGGGCATCGGCACCGGTGCCGGTGCGCCTCGATTTGCCAGTCGCCAGGCGATCCGTACCAGCGCCAGTATGAGGACGACCATCCCGAAGGACTTGTGCCAGGAAATCAGCGACAGCTTCTCCAGTCCGTCCGGAAGTTCGTCTGCGGACTCCGCGATGAAATACTGTGCAATGATCAGCACGACGATCGTCCAGTGCAGGAACTTCGCCAGTGATCCGTAGGAGTCCGCGGTATTGCGCCACTGCATGAACATCTTCCTTTGCGGCTCGGGGGCGTGCGCATGTTAACCCAGCGCCCAGGGCAACCGAGCGCCAAGGTCGCGGGCCGGCGCCGAGCGACCGGGTCCAGTCCGGAGCCTTGGCCGAGGCCCCGGGCGTTGTGCATCAGCATCGTTGCCTGCGCCGTGCTGGCCGCCTGTACCACGCGCGCTCCTGCGCCCGTGCCGTTGCCGCAGAAGCCCATCGCGGAGATTTCGAGCGGGCAGCCGGGTACGGGGGCCGAGTTCCAGGTCCCCGCTGGCACCCGGGCGTTCGCGATCGACCCCGCGAGAAGCGTCGTCACGGTACTGGTCTATCGGGCCGGACCGATGGCCGCCTTCGGGCACAACCACGTCGTGACCTCGGGCGGGGAAGCGGGCTTCGCCTGGGTGGGCCGCGACCTTTCGGAATCCGGATTCCAGCTGCGCATTCCCGTGGCGTCCCTGGTCGTCGACGACCCGGCGGCACGTGCCGCGGCCGGCGAAGAATTCGCCGGCGAGGTTCCGGTGTCGGCGCGCGAGGGCACCTACCGGAACATGACACGGCCGGAAGTGCTGGACCTTGCCGAATTTCCCGACATCATCGTGCGCTGCGGCGGCCTCACCGGAACCTGGGAGCAGCCGGTGGCGGCCGTCGACCTGACGATTCGCGGGGTGACGCGACGTGTCGAGGTCCCCGTCGAGCTCGCGCGTTCTGATGACGAACTTTCAGCCCGCGGCTCGCTGCGCATCCGCCAGACGGATTTCGGCATCACGCCGTTCAGCGTCGGCGGCGGGGCCATAAGCGTGGGCGACGAGCTCGACCTGCGATTCGAGATCGTGGCAGTCGCGCAATCAGTCGGCGGCAGTCGTTAGCAACAGCCAGGTTCCCTCGGGGGCCTCCAGCAGCGCGCTCTCGCTGGGATCCATGCCGCGCGGCAGCCGGTCCGGCATTCGGTAGCCCTTTTCCCGCAGCGCAACGATGCGCTCCGGCATCTGCGGGCTCGAAAATGTCAGTACGGGATTGCGCAGCTCGGTGTCGTACAGGCCCACGTTCAGGTCGCGGTGCGATGCCACCACACGGGTGAATGGAACGCGCTCGGGATCGAAGGCAATGAAGCCTAGCGAGTCCCAGAATGCCGCCGAGCGCGCGAGGTCCGCGACCGGCACACCGAATTCCTCGAAGTAACCAAGCGACGAAGCCCGCAGGTCCGCTGCGGGAGGCGCGGAAAACGTGCGTGCCTCGATCAGCAAGACTCGTTGGCCCGCCGGGTCGCGGAAGCCGATCTCGTGCATCGCGTCCTCGCCCAGGCGCGAGTAATCCAGCTCTATGTCCAGCGCCTCGAGTTCCGCGGCATGTGGCGCGAGGTCCGGATGCACCCAGGTCAGCGCGGGTGAGGCCATTTCGCAGGCATGCAGTCCCAGACTCAGCCGCCCGTCCGTGACCACCGCGTACGGGTGCGACCGCTGGTCGCCGACGCGTGCCTGCACGAATCCGAGGGATTCGTAGAACGCCAGCGATTCCAGGATGTCCGGGGCCTGGACGCTGACTTCGAGGAAGCGCCCCAGCACGCGCCTAGGCCTGTGCGCCCATCTCGAGCGCGCGGTGCCTCGATGCCTCCCGGGCAGCCGGGTCGTCGCGACCGGAGAACTCCGGCCAGCCGTGCGCGTGGCTGGCGACCACGCCCGCGTACAGCGCGACCTGCGCTTCGCTGGCATTCAGGCAGGGCACGTAGTCGAACGCCTCGCCCCCGTGCGAGAGGAACATGTCGCGGTTCTGCATGCAGATTTCCTCGAGCGTCTCGAGGCAGTCGGTCGCAAATCCGGGGCACACCAGCGTGACCTGCTTCGGCCCGCTGCGCGAGTAGTCCTGCAGCAGCACGTCCACGTAGGGCTTCATCCATTCCTCGCGGCCGAAACGCGACTGGAACCCGAGCGACCAGTCGCCGTCCGCGAGGTCGAGCCTGGCGGCGACCCGCCGTGCCGTCGCCTGGCAGAAGCAGTGATACGGATCGCCCGCCATGAAGTAGCGCTTCGGGATCGAGTGGAACGAGAACAGCAGGTGCTTGCGGCCGTGCGCCTGCCAGTGCGTCGCGATGCTGGCGGCGATCGCGTCGATGTAGGCGTCTTGCTGCCAGTACTGGTTCACCATGCGCAGTTCCGGGATCCATCGCCAGCGCGAAAGCTCCGCCGTCACGCGCTCGAAGATCGAAGCGGTGGTCGTCGCTGAATACTGCGGATACATAGGCATCACGATCAGGCGCTGCACGCCCGCGCTTCGCATGCGTTCGAGGGCCTCGTGGATCGACGGATTGCCGTAGGTCATGGCGAGATCAACCAGTACGCGATCGCCGTGGCTGGCCCGGATGCGCTCGCCGACCGCGCTCGCGAGCTTGCGCGATTCGACCAGCAGCGGGGACCCTTGATCGGTCCAGACCTTCCCGTAGGCGTGCGCGCTGCGCTTCGGTCGCACGCGCAGGATCACGCCATGAAGTATCAGCCACCACAGCGCGCGCGGCATCTCGATCACGCGCGGGTCCCACAGGAACTCGGCGAGGTAGCGGCGCACCGCCGCCGGCGTCGGGTCGTCGGGGGTGCCGAGATTTACCAGCAGGACCCCGGCCTTCGACGACCGACCGTGTGCGAAATCAGGACTGCCGAGGTATCGGGTCATCGGGTGAGGGGAGCCTTTTCTGCTGCGCGCGGGAACGATACCGCATGTGCAGTGACGCCACAAAAGAATGCAGGGTACTTGCACGGCGCGCCTGCGCGCCGCGGTCTTCCGGCGACGGCGCCTCCGGTCGGCGCTCTGGAGGCGTTACCGGTCAGGTCCCGGTGGATGGCAGGCGCGATGGAAGAGCTTGCCGGCCGTGACCGTCGACCCGCGGAAACACGTACAGCATCGCAAGCCCGATGGCGCAGGCCGCGGCGCAGAATATCAGCGACGGCATCGGCGTGTCGGTCGGGAAGTGGCCCATCAGCTGCACGCATATCGCGCCGATCATCTGCTGCAGGAAGCCGATGAGGCTCGACGCGACGCCCGCATGATCCGGCGACCGGCTGACCGCCGTCGCGGTGACGTTCGGCAGGGCGAGTCCCTGTCCGAACGCAAGCACGCCCATGGGTATGAAGATCCAGAGCGGATGCTTGAAACCGAGCGCGGCGAAGCCGAGCGCGGCACTGGAACCGGCGACCGTGACCAGTACGCCTGCGACGACCATCCAGTGCAGGTCCCGTCGTCCCATCAGGCCGCCGACCGACCAGTTGCCGAGGAAATATCCCGCGGCAATGAACAGGTAGTAGAAGCCGAACTCGGTGGCCGGGCGTCCGAGGGCCGACACCATCACGTAGGGCGCAAGAGAGATGAACACCAGGAAAGTCGCGTAGACGACGGCGCTCTGCGCCACGCAGCCGGCGAACAGCGGGTCGCGCGACAACGACCACGTGGTCGCGAGCATCTCCTTGGCGCGCGGCGGGTGCACGCCGGTGCGCCTCGTCTCGGGCAGGCGGCGCCATGCGAAGACTCCCACGACCAGTGTCGCCATCATCAGGGTCGCGAAGATGGCTCGCCAGCCGAATCCGGTCGCGACGAAGCCGCCGAGCACGGGCGCCAGCGAATTTCCGAGCACTGCGACCATCGTCAGCGACGCGAACAGCTTTGCCATGCGCTCCGCCGGATACAGGTCCGCCACGATGGCGCGGGCCGTGACCAGGCCAGTCGCCGTCCCGAAGGCCTGCAGTCCGCGTCCGGCGACCAACCATTGCAGGTTCTGCGCAGCGAGGCACACGATCGTGCCGACGATCATGATCGAGAGGCCGTACAGCACGGCGTTGCGCCTGCCGTAGCGGTCGGAGATCGGGCCCCAGGCCAGGATGCCAAACGCAAAGGTGACCAGCGACACCGAAAACGTCGCCTGTACCGCCGCGACGCTCGCGCCAAAGTATTCGCGGACCGCGGGCAAGGCCGGCAGGTACAGGTTGGTCGCGATCGGTCCCAGTGCGGTGACCGCCGCGAGCAGCAGCAGAAGCCCCCTGTCGGACAGCGGGCGCGTCAATCCTCGATGCCGCCGATGCAGAAGTACTTGAGTTCCGTGTAGTCGAGGATGCCGTACTTCGAGCCTTCGCGACCGCTGCCGGACTCCTTCACACCGCCGAACGGCGCGACCTCGGTCGAGATGAGGCCGGTGTTGAGTCCCACGATGCCGTACTCGAGCCCCTCGGCAACGCGCCAGGCGCGCGCGAGGTCGCGGGTGTAGAAGTACGAAGCGAGGCCGAACTCCGTGTCGTTCGCCATGCGGATCGCCTGACTCTCGTCCTTGAAGGCGAAGATCGGCGCGACCGGGCCGAAGGTTTCCTCGCGCGCGACCATCATCGCCGGCGTCACGTGCGTGATGATGGTGGGCTCGAAGTAGGTTCCGCCGAGCGAGTGACGCTTGCCGCCGAGCGCGAGCTTGCCGCCCTTGGCGAGCGCGTCGGCAACGTGCTCCTCGACCTTGGCCACCGCCTTCTCGTCGATCAGCGGGCCCTGCTCGGTGGCCCCCTTCAGGCCGTCGCCCACGCGCAGCTTGCGCACGGCGTCCACCAGCTTCGCAACGAACGCGTCGTACACGCCTTCCTGTACCAGCAACCGGTTCGCGCACACGCAGGTCTGCCCGGTGTTGCGATACTTGCTCGCGATCGCTCCCTGCACCGCCGCGTCGAGGTCCGCGTCGTCGAACACGATGAACGGCGCGTTGCCGCCGAGCTCGAGCGATACCTTCTTCAGCGTGCCGGTGCACTGCGACGCGAGCAGCTTGCCGATCTCGGTCGAGCCCGTGAAGGTCAGCTTGCGCACGATCGGGTTCGAGGTCATCTCGCCGCCCAGTACCGACGCCTTGCCGGTGACCACGCTGAACACGCCCTTCGGAATGCCGGCGCGGTGAGCAAGCTCGGCCATCGCGAGCGCGGAGTAGGGCGTCTGCATCGCGGGCTTGCAGACGAACGTGCACCCGGCCGCGAGCGCCGGGCCGGCCTTGCGCGTGATCATCGCCGCGGGGAAGTTCCACGGCGTGATCGCCGCGACCACGCCGATGGGCTGGCGCAGCACCAGGATGCGCTTGTCGGGCTGGTGGCCCGGTATCACGTCGCCGTAGACGCGCTTGGCTTCCTCGGCAAACCACTCGATGAACGATGCCGCGTAGTTTATTTCACCCTTGGCTTCTGCCAGTGGCTTGCCCTGCTCGGCGGTCATCAGCACGGCGAGATCCTCGGCGTTTGCGAGCATCAGGTCGTTCCAGCGCCGCAGGATCGTCGAGCGCTCCTTGGCGGTCTTCGCAGCCCAGGCCGGGAAAGCTGCGGAGGCCGCCTCGATCGCGCGACGTGTCTCGGCCGCCCCCAGGCTCGGGACCGTGCCGATCACCTCGCCAGTGGCGGGGTTGGTGACTGCGACCGTGCCGCCTGCATCGGCGTCGATCCAGGCGCCGTCCACGTAGCACTGCTGGCGGAGGAGTGTGGGGTCCTTGAGTGTAAATGGCATGGCTGGTATTCCTGCTTGGTTCATCGGGCCCGGGCTGCGGGCCTGGGCCCGTCGAAGCGGTCGGGATCCGGTCCTGGTATGAGCGCACAAGGATATCAGGGCGGTGAAATGGCGCGCGCCCGGCACGTATAATCCGCGTGCCATCCGGCCGGAATCGATCGATGAACCCGCCCCGTTCGATGTCATGCACCTGGAGCCCACGCCACACTGGGCCGCTCCGCGCGAGCCTGTGCACGCTCGCACTGACGCTGCTCGCCTGCGCCGGCAACGTTAGCGCAGGACCCGCGACCCGGGCGCCTGCGCCGACGGGCCAGGACGAAAGCGTGGTCCCGGCAGCGGAGACCCCCGGGGCCGCGGCCGCATCGGAGACGAGTCGAAAGCTGCACGCGCTGTTCGACCAGTATTTCGAGGAGTACCTGAAGCTCCAGCCGCTGGCGGCCACCTACATCGGCGACAACCGGTACAACGACAGCCTGCCGAACTACATCGGACCTGAATATCGTGCGCAGGTGCACGAGATGAACCAGCGCTACCTGGACGCGGTCCAGCGGTTCGAGTGGAAGGGCTTGTCGGGCGAAGACCTGATCTCCTACGAGATTTTCGTCCTGGAACGCAGGCGCGGGCTCGCGGCCGAACGCTTTCCCGACTACCTGTTGCCGGTAGACCAGACTGGCGCGCTCACGACATTGATGCCGGCGCTCGGCTCGGGCACGAATGCGCAACCGTTCGTTACCGTCACGGACTACGAGAACTGGCTACACCGCCTCGACGACTTCGTCGTCTGGATGGACCAGGCCGTCGCGAACATGCGCGAGGGTGTGACGAAGGGCGTGGTGCAGCCGCGCACCGTGATGGAGAAGGTGCTGCCGCAGCTCGACGCGATGCTGGTGGAGAAGCCGGAGGACAGCCTCTTCTACGGCCCGATCACGAATTTCCCGGAGACCGTACCTGCGGCGGATCGAGAACGCCTGGCTGCCGCTTATCGCGCCTCGATCAGCGGCAAGGTCGTGCCGGCGTATCGGCACATGCGCGACTTCGTGCGCGATGAATACCTGCCGAAGTGCCGCACCACGGTCGCGTGGAGCGCGCTACCGGACGGCAAGGCCTGGTACGAGTTTTTCGTGCAGGAACACACCACGACCGACATGACGGCAGAGCAGATCCACGCGCTGGGACTCGACGAAGTGGCGCGCATTCTCGGCGAGATGGACGGCGTTCGTCGCAAGGTTGGATTCGAGGGCGACCTGCCGGCGTTCTTCGAGCACCTGAAGACGGACCCGCAGTTCTATTACACGAACGGCGGAGACCTGATCCAGGGTTTCCGTGACCTCAAGGTCCGCATCGACGCGGCGCTGCCGTCGCTGTTCTCGGTGTTGCCGAAGGCTGATTACGAGATTCGCGAGGTCGAGGCATTCCGTGCGGCGTCGGAGGCCGGTGCGTTCTACCAGCCATCGTCGGCGGACGGCTCCCGGCCCGGCATTTTCTACGTCAACACCTACAACCTGAAGGCGCAGCCGAAATTCGGCATGGAGACACTGTCACTGCACGAGGCCTCGCCCGGGCACCACTTCCAGACGTCGATCCAGCAGGAATTGACCGACCTGCCGAAGTTCCGCCGCTTCGGTAGCGGCTACACCGCCTATGACGAGGGCTGGGCTCTCTACTCGGAGTCGCTCGGCCGGGAACTCGGCATGTTCACCGATCCCTACCAGTGGTTCGGGCGCCTGAACGACGAACAGTTGCGCGCGATGCGCCTCGTGGTGGACACCGGCTTGCACGTGCTCGGCTGGTCCCGCGAGCAGGCGATCAAGTACATGCTCGACAATTCGACCTTGGCCGAGACCGACGTGGTCTCCGAAGTCGAGCGCTACATCGCGTGGCCCGGCCAGGCGCTCGGCTACAAGATTGGCGACCTGCGCATCCAGGGCCTGCGTCGCAAGGCGGAGGCCGAACTCGGCGACAAGTTCGACCTGCGCGACTTCCATCGTGAAGTGCTCTCTGACGGCGCGGTGCCGATGGGTGTGCTGGAGGAGAAGATCGCGCGTTGGGTCGCTGCGCGGAAATAGGGGACATTCTCCTTTTCCGCTCTGGGAAAAGGAGAATGTCCCCTGGTTCCTCAGGTCCCCTTCCCGAGTTCGACGATCGATACGACCAGTCCGTCGACGAGGCGAACCCTGCGCATGAGCTTGTTGGGGCCGAAGTCATAGGTCCAGAGGTCCACGGGCACATCTTCCGTACCCGGGAACGAGTGGTAGGTGCCGCCCAGTTCATACTGCGGTGCGCGCTGGATCCAGGTGCGCTCCTTTTTTACCGGTTCGCCACAGACGTCGAGCACCTTTTCGATAGTGTCGCCGTCCTTGACGATGCGGTTGCCGCAGCGCATCGAGTCGGCCAGCGAGATGCCGGGCAGCAGCATGAGAACGGCGCACGCTACGGCGAGATGGCGGGGCGAGGCAGCAGCGCCGGGCGCCGAATTTCGCTCAATAGCCATGGCCGTCGGTCCAGATCTCATCGACCTCGTCGCCGACGAAGCGAAGCTTGCGCAGCAGCTTGCTCGGCCCGAGGTTGTAGGTCCAGATCTCCACCGGGACGGTGGTCCAGCCGGGCCACGGGTAGGTGTTCTCATACGGACCGGTGTAGTAGCCCGGCCCGCCTACGTAGCCGACGAAGCTGACGCTGGTCGGTTCACCGCACAGGGTGCGAACCTTGTCCTTGCCGTCTCCTTCGCTGACAAGGCGCGTGCCGCAGCGCATCGAGTCGGCCTGCACCGGATACGCGGCCACGAGTGCAAGGGATGCTGCGATCGCAAGTGCGGTTGCGCGCATCGAAGCGCTCGAGTTCGCAGCGAAATGGCCTGATCGAGTCTTCATCGTGCCGTGTCACCACCCGCGCCGGACGGTGAACAAGTGTAAAGGACGCCGACCGCTTCACTGGTTCGGCGCGTTCGCCCCGGAGACATGCGATTGCACGCACCAGCCGATCGTTCTTCTAAGGCCATGATTATATTATGTAAAAAGCCTGGCTCCGCGCCGGCACCCTTGGTCCGGAAGCTGTGGCCGCGATGGACGAGCCCTCCCGGTGCCTTCGATTCCGTGTGTGCACCGGCCGGCCGTGCAGAAGCGCGACTCTGCTACGCTTTGCGCCCCCACGAATCGGTCTGCCTGCACCCATGCCCCCCTCCCGCATCTACGACCGCCGCCTGGCCGCCCTGGTCAACCGCCAGGCCACGCGTTCGCTGCAGGGTGGTCTCAAGGGCGCCGAAAAGGAATCCCTCCGGGTCACTCCCGGGGGGCTGATCGCCAAATCGCCCCACCCGAGGACCCTGGGCTCGGCGCTCACCAACCCGCACATCACCACGGACTACTCCGAGGCGCTGATCGAACTCGTCACGCCGCCCTTTGCCCAGACCTGGGAACTCGTCCAGTACCTCTGCGACCTGCACCAGTTCGTCTACCGGCACCTGGGCGATGAACTCCTCTGGGCAACCAGCATGCCCTGCGCCATCAAGGGTGATGAGAGCATCCCGATCGCCGAGTTCGGCTCGTCCAACGTCGGCACCATGAAGACCGTGTACCGGCGCGGGCTCGGCCATCGCTACGGCCGCGTGATGCAGGCGATCTCGGGCGTGCATTTCAATTACTCGTTCCCCGAACACTTCTGGCCGGTGCTGGCCGACCTGCTGGAATGCCACGACAGCGGACAGGCTTTCCGCTCCGACAGCTACTTCGCGCTGATCCGCAACTACCGCCGCATGGGTTGGATCGTCCTCTACCTGTTCGGCACGTCGCCTGCGCTCTGCCCGTCGTTCCTTCAGGGCCGCAAGGTGGACTGGCTCGAGGACCTCGCGCCTGGAAGCCTGTACGCGCCGTATGCGACGTCGCTGCGCATGAGCGATCTCGGCTACCGCAACACCAGCCAGGCCGGGCTCCAGGTCTCGGCCAACAGCCTCGATCACTACGTGCGCGACCTCACGCTTGCGATCAGCACCCCGAACCCGGACTACGAAAAGATCGGCGTGAAGGTGAATGGCGAGTACCGGCAGCTGAACGCCAACATGCTGCAGATCGAAAACGAGTACTACAGCTTCATCCGCCCGAAGCGCGTGGCATTGTCCGGCGAGCGGCCGACCAAGGCGCTGCTGCGGGGTGGGGTCCAGTACGTCGAGATGCGTTCGCTCGACGTGAGCGCGTGGGACCCGGTCGGCGTGAACCAGAACAAGCTCCGCTTCCTCGAGGCCTTCGCCGCCTATTGCGTGCTGGCGGAGAGCCCGCCGATCGAGCGCGCGGAGCAGGACGAACTCGACGCCGACCACGTGCTCGTGGCAGGTGAAGGTCGCAGTCCCGGCCTCCAGCTGCGCCGCGACGGCCGCGGCGTGCAGTTGCGGGACTGGGCAGCCGAAATCCTCGATTCGATGCGCGGTGTGTGCGAGTTGCTGGACGAGGGAGACCCGCAACGCCCGTACACGGTTGCGCTGGAGCTGCAGGAGGCGAAGGTGCGCGACGTCGCGCTCACGCCATCCGCGCGCACGCTCGAGGAGATGCGCATCAACGAGGAATCGTTCTTCGAATTCGCGCTTCGCATGTCGAAGACGCACAAGTCCTATTTCCTGGGGCTGCACCTGCCGAACGATGCGCGCCAGGACCAGTTTGCCGCCGAGGCGGAAGAATCGCTGCGAGCCCAGGCGAAGGTCGAGGCCGCCGACAACATCGGCTTCGACGAATACCTCGCGCGGTACTTCGCCGCCTAGGGGACATTCTCCTTTTTCGGTATCTGGCGCTTTCGTATCTGGCTGCGCGGTGGAAAAAGGAGGGAAAAAGGAGAATGTCCCCTATTTCAGGATCGCAGTGTCGCAGCGTCCGCTCGAATCCATCGCGCCGCGCAGCATCCCGGGTGAGTTGAACGGCATCGCGATCGAGCCGTCGCGGCCGACTGCGATCACGCCTCCCGATCCGCCGAGCGTCACGAGCTGCTTCATGACCACCTCATCGGCTGCCTCGCGGACACTCATCCCGCGATAGCGGATAAGCGAGGCGAGCTCGTGGGCGACGGCCGCGCGGATGAAGTATTCGCCGTGGCCGGTTGCGGACACGGCACAGCAGTCGTTGGCCGCGTAGGTTCCTGCGCCGATGATGGGTGAGTCGCCGACGCGTCCCCACTTCTTGCCGGTCATGCCACCGGTCGATGTCGCGGCCGCCAGGTTGCCGTGCGAGTCGAGCGCGACGGCGCCGACCGTCCCGAGCACGGCTTCGTCGCCGGAGCGTGCCTCGCCGCGCAGGTGCCCCTCGAGCTCCGCCCGTCGCCGCTCGGTCGAGAAATATTCGTTCGCAACGGGTTCGAGTCCCATCTCCAGCGCAAACTCGTCGGCGCCGGGCCCGGCCAGCATTACGTGCGGCGAACGGTCCATCACCAGTCGAGCGAGTTCGACCGGATTGCGCACCTGCGTCACCCCCGTGACCGACCCGGCGCGCAGGTCGCGTCCGTCCATGATCGAGGCGTCGAGTTCGTGGCGGCCGCTCGCGGTCAACACCGAGCCGCGACCGGCGTTGAAGAGCGGGTCATCCTCGAGCACCTTCACCGCGACCACGACCGCGTCGAGGCTGGCGCCGCCGGCCTCCATGACCGCAAATCCGGCCCGAAGCGCCGCCTCGAGGGCAGCGTGGAACGCCTGGCGGCGCCCCGGCGTCAGTTCTGACTCCGGAATCACCCCGGCACCGCCGTGCACGGCAATTGCTGGCATCGCTTGTCCCCCGCGCCAACCCCGACCGAGGGGTAATGCGACTTGCCATTCAGCTTATCATCGGGTGTCGTCCACAGTTCCGTTCGTGTCCCAGCGAGCCGCCATGCGAAAGCCGAGAAAGATCAGGACCCTGCTAGTCGCCAACCGCGGCGAGATCTCGATCCGCGTGATGCGTGCTTCCCACGAGCTGGGAATCAAGACGGTATCGATCTACTCGCAGGAGGATCGCTTCTCGCTCCACCGGATGAAGGCGGACGAGAGCTACCTGGTCGGAGATGGCAAGGGTCCGGTCGAGGCATATCTCGACATCGAGGACATCATCCGGGTGGCGCGCGAGGCCGGTGCCGATGCGATCCACCCGGGCTACGGCTTCCTGTCCGAGAACCCGGAGTTCGCCGCGGCCTGCGACGCGGCCGGCATCATCTTCATCGGCCCGACGCCGCAGATCATGCGCAGTCTCGGCAACAAGGTCACGGCACGTGAGCTCGCGGTGTCCGCCGGCGTGCCAGTGATGCCCGCGACACCGCCGCTGCCGCGCGACGATGCCGAATGCGCGCGACTCGCAGCGGGCATCGGATACCCGGTGATGCTGAAGGCGAGCTGGGGCGGCGGCGGGCGCGGCATGCGCGTGATCGAGGGAGAGACACAGCTTGCCGAGATGGTGGCGACCGCAAGACGGGAGGCCAAGGCTGCATTCGGCAACGACGAGGTGTACCTCGAGAGGCTGGTGCGCCGCGCTCGCCACGTCGAAGTGCAGATCCTCGGCGATTCGCACGGCAACCTCGTGCACCTCTACGAGCGCGACTGCACGGTGCAGAGGCGTAACCAGAAGGTCGTCGAGCGAGCGCCGGCGCTCTACCTGGACGACGCGCAGCGTGCGGAGCTCTGCGAGCTCGGCCTGCGCATCGGCCGGGCCGTCGGATACCGGAACGCCGGCACGGTCGAGTTCCTGCAGGACGCCGATACCGGCGAGTTCCACTTCATCGAGGTCAACCCTCGCATACAGGTCGAGCACACGGTCACCGAGGCGGTGACCGGCATCGACATCGTCAAGGCGCAGATCCGCATTGCAGAGGGGGCCGTGATCGGCGATCCGGCGAGCGGAGTGCCGGCGCAGGCCGACATCCGCCTGAACGGCTACGCAATGCAGTGCCGGGTCACGTCCGAGGATCCGGAGAACGCCTTCATCCCCGACTACGGCAGGATCACTGCCTATCGCAGTCCCGCGGGATTCGGTGTCCGGCTCGACGCGGGCACGGCCTACACGGGCGCACTCATCACGCGGTCCTACGATTCGCTGCTGGTGAAGGTGACGGTCTGGGCGCCGACCTCGGACGAGACGGTGGCACGCATGCACCGTGCGCTGTGGGAATTCCGGGTCCGCGGCGTGGTCACGAACCTGCGCTTCCTTGACCAGGTGGTCACGCATCCGAAATTCCGCAACGCCGACTACACCACCCGGTTCATCGACAGCACGCCGGAACTGTTCCGCTACCCGCGCAAGCGCGACCGCGCGACGCGACTGCTGCGCTTCATCGCCGACGTCATCGTGAACGGCAATCCCGAGGTCACCGGGCGTTCGCGCCCGACGCGCGCGATCGACCCGAGGCCGCCGAAGGTGAATCTCGCAGAGGCGCCGCCGCCCGGCACGAAGCAGCGCCTCGACGAACTGGGTCCGAAAAAGTTCACGCAGTGGATGCTCGAACAGCGGGCGGTGCTGCTCACGGACACGACCTTCCGCGACGCCCACCAGTCGCTGCTCGCAACCCGCTTCCGCACCCGCGACATGGTGGCGGTGGCGCCGGCCTACGCGCGCCTCGCGCCTGAGTTGTTCTCGGTCGAGTGTTGGGGCGGGGCGACCTTCGACGTCGCGATGCGCTTCCTCCGGGAGTGTCCCTGGGACCGGCTGGCCGCGTTCCGCGAGGCGATGCCGAACCTGCTGCTGCAGATGCTGCTGCGCTCGGCGAACGCCGTCGGTTACACCAACTATCCCGATAACGTGGTGCGCTACTTCGTCGAGCAGGCGGCGAAGAACGGTGTCGACGTCTTCCGCGTGTTCGATTCGCTGAACTGGGTCGAGAACATGCGCTTCGCGATGGACGCCGTGCTCGAGACCGACCGCCTCTGCGAGGCGGCGATCTGCTACACGGGAAACCTGAACGACCCACGCCAGACGAAGTACGATCTCAAGTACTACCTGCGACTGGCGAAGGAACTTGAGCGCGCCGGTGCCCACATACTGGGTATCAAGGACATGGCGGGCCTTTGCCAGCCGCGCGCGGCCTATACGCTGGTCAAGGCGCTGAAGGACGAGATAGGAATCCCGGTCCACTTCCACACGCACGACACCAGCGGGATCGCGGCAGCCAGCGTGCTGATGGCGGTCGAGGCGGGCGTGGACGCGGTAGACGGCGCGCTCGACGCCATGAGCGGACTCACTTCGCAGCCGAACCTGGGCTCCATCGTCGAGTCGCTGCGCTTCGGTCCGCGCGACACCGGCGTTGATGCGGACAAGCTGAGGCTGCTGTCGAACTACTGGGAGCAGGTGCGCCACGGCTACGCGGCGTTCGAGAGCGACATGCGCTCGGGGGCCTCCGAGGTCTACGTGCACGGCATGCCGGGAGGCCAGTACACCAACCTGCGCGAGCAGGCGCGATCGCTCGGCATCGACGACACGCGCTGGCACGAGGTCGCGCGCGCCTACGCCCAGGTCAACGAGATGCTCGGCGACATCGTGAAAGTGACGCCGTCTTCCAAGGTCGTCGGCGACATGGCGATCATGATGGTCACCAGCGGGCTCACGGCCGACGACGTACTCGACCCGGACACCGAGGTCGCGTTTCCGGAGTCCGTCGTGTCGCTGTTCCGCGGCGACATCGGCCAGCCGTACGGCGGGTTCCCGCCGGCGCTGCAGAAGAAAGTGCTGAAAGGCGAGATGCCGCTCACGGTGCGGCCGGGATCGGTGCTGCCGCCGGTCGACCTCGAGCGAGCGCGCGAGGAACTGCAGGCGAAGATGCCGCGGCAGCTCACCGACGGGGAATTCGCCTCCTGGCTCATGTATCCGAAGGTGTTCACCGACTACATGGCCGACCGCACCCACTTCGGCGACACCAGCGTGATACCGACGCGGGCGTTTTTCTACGGGCTGGTGCCGGGCGAGGAGATAACGCTGGACCTGCAACGTGGCAAGCACCTGATCATCCGTTTTGTCACCACCAGCGACGTACACGACGATGGAACGCGCACGGTGTTCTTCGAATTGAATGGCCAGCCGCGTTCGGTGAAGGTCACCGACCGCAGCAAGGTCGCGAAGCGCCCGCCGCGCCGCAAGGCGGAGGCGGACCACCCGGACCAGATCGGGGCGCCCATGCCCGGCACCATCGTGACCGTGCACGCCGTGGTTGGCCACAAGGTGGCGCGCGGCGACGTGCTTCTGACCATCGAGGCAATGAAAATGGAGACCAGCTTGCGCGCCGATCGGGATGGCACCGTGGTCGAGGTGGTCGCGCGACCGGGGCAGCAGGTGGACGCGAAAGACCTGCTGGTGGTGCTTGAGGAGACCGGCGCGCCGCTCGAGTGATCTGGAGCGATAATGGCGTTAGTTTCGGCGAGGCCGGTTGCCCCTGGATGAGCAACGGCCGGCCAGTCTTCCAACATGGAGAAATCGAAAATGAACGCCAACGTAGGTGGAATCGATCGCACGCTGCGCATCGTCGTCGGGATCGTGCTGATCGCGCTGTTTTTCGTGCTGCAAGGACCGGCACGCTACCTTGCAATCCTTGGGCTGGTGGCCCTCGGCACCGGCCTGCTGAGCTTCTGCCCGCTTTACTCGGTGCTTGGGATCAGCACCTGCCCGAAGAAGTAGCCGCACAGGAGGGGACATTCTCCTTTTCCGGGAGATCGGAAAAGGAGAATGTCCCCTAGGCGAGGGCGGACTTGACCCAACGGGCGATCTGGTCCGCCCCCATGGCCCCGGATTGCCGTGAAACCTCGTGGCCGTCCTTGAACACGATCATCGTCGGGATACTGCGGATCGCGAACTTCCCGGCGATGTCCTGCGCCTCCTCGGTATTCAGCTTTGCGAACCGGACGGCGGGCTCCATGTGCCGGGCCGCCTCCTCGAAGGCGGGCGCCATCATCCGGCAGGGTCCGCACCAGGGTGCCCAGAAGTCCACCACGATCGGCAGGTCGGTGCGGCCAAGGTGCCGGTCGAAATTGCGCGAGGTCAGCTCGACCGGGTGACCTTCGAACAGCGGCGCGTGGCAGGACGGGCAGCGCGGCCCGTCGCCCAGGCGGGCGGCCGGTACGCCGACGATTCCGTCGCAGTGGCGGCAGACGATTTTCAGCGAAGGTGACATGGATGCTCCGGTTCGAGGCCTTCGTGGCACCCCATCAATGGGGGCCAACCGCGCGCCGGACAAGCCCCGGCACACCTGCGGGCGTTGAGCTGACTGTGCGCCGGACCCCTTGCCGGAACGCGTGCCAGTCACCATGTATCGGTTAGCCGGGCCCTCGGGCGGGGAGCTTCGATGCCGGATTCGGCGCTAGAGTAGGCGCATGCGCTACAAGGACTACTACGAGATCATGGGCGTCGCGCGCGACGCCAACCAGGACGCCATCAAGCGCGCGTACCGGAAGCTCGCGCGCAAGTATCACCCGGACGTCAGCAAGGAAAAGGATGCCGAGGAGAAGTTCAAGGAACTGCAGGAAGCACACGAGGTCCTGAAGGACCCCGAGAAGCGTGCGGCCTACGACCAGCTCGGCGCCGACTGGCGCCAGGGCCAGGATTTCCGGCCACCGCCGGACTGGGGCAAGGGCTTCGAGTTCTCGCGCGGCACAGGCCGCCGCAGTGGCCCCGAGTGGAATGGGTGGCGCCGGGATGGGCGAGTTCAGTGATTTCTTCTCGGAACTGTTCGGCGACCGCAGCCCGTTCGGCCAGGCTTCGGGTGGTGCCCGGCCGGGCCGGGCTGGCCGGGGCTTCGCGACGCAGGGGCAGGACCACGTAGCGCGTGTCGAGATCGACCTGGAGGATGCCTACCGCGGCGGTGCCCGCGAAATCCAGCTCCGCTCACCCGAAATGACGCCAGACGGCCGTGTGGTCACGAAGCCGCGAACCCTGCGGGTCACGATCCCGGCCGGTGTCACCGAGGGCCAGCAGATCCGGCTTGCGGGGCAGGGCAGCCAGGGCACGGGCGGAGGACCGCCTGGAAACCTGCTCCTCGAAATCGCCTTCCGCCCCCATCGACGATTCCGCGCGGCGGGCCGCGACATCAACATGACCCTGCCGGTCGCGCCCTGGGAGGCGGCACTGGGAGACACCGTGTCGGTACCCACGCTGGGCGGGCCGGTGGACATGAAGCTGCCGGTCGGTGCGAAAGCGGGACAGAAGCTGCGCCTGCGCGCTCGCGGCCTGCCGGGACCGACGCCGGGCGACCAGTACGTCACGCTCGAGATCGTGTTGCCGCCCGACAGTCCGCAGGCGCGCGAGTTCTTCGAGAAGATGAAACGCGAACTGCCCTTCGACCCGCGCCCCGACTGATCTGGATCCTCAGCCGATCGCGGCGCCGAGGAGGCTGCCGATGTACCAGGTGACGGCGCCCGCGCCGCCGCCGATCGCGACCATGCGCAATCCACCCAGCCAGGCGTTGCGGCCCGTGAACAGCGAGAGCGTCGCGCCGACGGCAAACAGCGCGACGCTGGCGAGCACCGCCGCCAGTGTCACGGAACGGGCGAGCGGCATGCCGAGCAGGAACGGTGCCAGCGGCAGCGCGGCGCCGCCGGCGAAGGCGATGAACGAGAAAACGGCCGCGCCCCAGGGCGAGCCGAGGTCGTCGGGGTTCAGCCCGAGCTCCTCGCGCGCCAGCGCGTCGAGCGCGGCGTCGTGGTTCTTCACCAGTTCGCGCGTAATGCGACGCGCCTCCTCGAGGTCCATGCCGCGCGCCGAGTAGATGAGCGCGAGTTCCTCGGCTTCTTCCTCGGGGTACTCGTTCAACTCATCACGCTCGAGTCCGATCTGGTACTCGAACATTTCGCGTTGTGAACGCATCGAGATGTATTCGCCCGCCGCCATCGACAGCGCGCCCGCGAGCAGCCCCGCCACGCCGCTGGTGATCACCGCTCCGAGGCTCGCGCCGGCACCTGCCACGCCCATGATCAGGCTCGCGTTCGATACCAGTCCATCGTTGACGCCGAACACCGCCGCGCGCAGGTTCCCGCCGCCATAGCCCTTGTGCCGCATGCCCACCTCGGACACCGACGTCGGCATCACATGCCCGGGGGTTGCGGCCCGCGCGTCGTACACCGAGACGCCGCGGACCTTCATCGCGATGAGCACCGGCCTGATGCGCCGCGGACCGAGCCAGCGCGCCAGCGCGGCGGCGATCCGGGCGCGCGTCGACGGCGTGAACGTCGGCGGCTCGGTGCCGGATTCGGCGCGCCAGGTGTCTGCCTGCCCTTCGGCGGCCGCGGCAAGGGCGCGGAAAAGTGCGACGATGCGCGCGTCGGGCTCGCAGTCCGCAAGCGCCCGGTACAGCCAGGCGGACTGCTTCTCCTCGCGCCAGCTCTCGAGACCGCTCACGTCACGCGTGAGCGGTGGTGGGCGGCAGCCGGATCAGCTTCTGCACCTGCCTGAGCACCGCGACGTCCATGTAGGGCTTCTCGATGAAGTCGGTGGCGCCCTCGCGCATCGCGGCGACCGCGGTCGGCACGTCCGATTCATCCGCAAGCAGCACCACGGGCACGTCGTTGCCTGCCTTTCGCAGCCGACGCAGCAGGTCGAGTCCGGACATGCCGGGCAGCAGCAGGTCCACGATCAGGCAGGCCAGGTGCCGGCCATTGGCCGCGAGAAGGTAACTCTCCGCGCTGTCGAACGTCGAGACGTCAGCGCCGTTGCGTTGCAGCAGCGCACGCAGGCCGCTGCGGGCGACCGGATCTGGGTCGATGACCCCGACATGCGGCGGGGCGTCTGGCGGATTCTTGTTTTCTGCCATGGATGAGACGCGACCACAGGTCGAGCCGGTTCAACTCTGTCCGCAGGGAGGATCGGTTGCGGTGAACCGCGCGGCGAACTGTGGTCGCATGTAGGCAAGTGTTCCTGCCTGAAAAAACCGCGAGAATCGGGGCTTATACCTAAACTGCGATGATCACCGCAGAGTGCTGCGGCGCGGCAAGTCATTCGTCGCCGCGTTCGACCGCAAGCACCATGCGCACGAGGTGCGCGAGCGAATGCGCCTCCATCTTCTCCATCACGCGGGCGCGATGAATTTCGACCGTGCGCTGGCTGAGATTGAGGTCGCCCGCGATGACCTTGTTCGCCTTGCCCGCCACGACCAGGTCGAGGACCTCGCGCTCGCGCGGTGTAAGCGACTCCAGGCGCTTCCGGATCATGTTGCGTTCCGCCAGCATCCGCCGGCTGCCAGCGTCCTTGTCGAGCGCCTGGTTGATGCGATCCAGCAGGTCCTGGTCGCGGAAAGGCTTCTGGATGAAGTCCACGGCGCCGGCCTGCATGGCCTCCACTGCCATCGGCACGTCGCCGTGCCCGGTGATGAAGATGATGGGCAGGATCGAATGCCGCTCGTTCAGCTTGACCTGCAGCTCGAGGCCGCTCATTCCCGGCATGCGGATGTCCAGCACCAGGCAGCCCGGCCGGTCATCACGGTCCGCGTCGAGGAATTCCTGTCCCGACTCGAATACCTCGACAGGAAGCCCGACGGATTTCAGCAGCATGCGCAACGAGTCGCGAACCGCCGCGTCGTCGTCAACTACGAACACCGTAGGCTTGGTTTCCTTGATCACAGGTCAGTCCTCTTTCGTTGTCGAAGCCGCCGGCAGCGTGAAATGAAAGCAGACGCCGAATGGCCTGTTCGAAGTTTGCCACAGGCGCCCGCCGTGGGCGCGAATGATGGAGTGGCTGATGGCCAATCCGAGCCCTGTGCCGCTTGCTTTTGTCGTGAAGAAGGGGTTGAAGAGGTGTTCTTCCGCACCAGGCGCCAGGCCGCATCCCTGGTCGGCGACCGTGATCTGGACCCGGCCGTCTTCGAGGCTGCAGGCCTTCAGGACGATCTCACGACGGTCCTCCGGGCACTCGACCATGGCGTCGATGGAGTTTCGAACCAGGTTCAGCACTACTTGCTGTAACTGGATCGCGTCGGCGTGAACGCCTGGCAGGTCCTCGTCCACGTCGAGCCGCAGGCGGACGTTGTGCAGCCGCGCATCGGTCTCGGCCAGCGTGCGAAGGTCCTCGAGCAGGCGCTCGCAGTTCACCCACTCGCGCTTGACCTCGCGGTTCTTCACGAAGTTGCGCAGCCTGCGGATCACCTCACCGGCGCGCAGTGCCTGTGCGTTGACCTGCTCGAGCGCCGTAATGATCTCCGGGATGTCGGGCTCGGCCTGGCGCAGCAGGCGCTGGCAGGCCTGTGAATAGGTTGCGATGGCGGACAGCGGCTGGTTGATTTCGTGGGCAAGGCCGGCCGCCATCTCGCCCATCGTGGACAGCCGGCTGAAATGAGTCAGGCGCTCCTGCAACTGGCGCGCTTCGTCCTCGGCATGGTGGCGGTCGGTGATGTCGTGGACCGTGCCGATCTGCTTCACGACCCGGCCACCCTCGTCGCGCACCACCTGCGCGATGTGGTGCAGGTGCCGGGTTCGCCCGTCGCGGAGCACCACCCGGTATTCGATGTCCAGCGGCGCCTCGGACCCATTCAGGCGACGAAACGCCTCCAGTACTCGCTCGCGGTCGGCAGGATGCACCCATCGCTCGAGAAATTCCTCGCGCGCCATCGTCGGGCCGTCGACGGGCAGGTCCAGGATCCGGTAGAGCTGTGCCGAGTAGTAGTCTGGTTCCGAGCTGCCCGGATGCAGCACGTAGTTGCCGAGATTCGCCAGGGCCTGGGCGAGCCGGAGTTCGGCCTCGCTGCGCTTCAGTTGCGCCTCGGCCTCCTTGCGGCCAGTAAGGTCGCGGATAAAGCCGACATATCGCGGCGGCTCGGCTTCGCGGATCCTGCCCACCGCGAGTTCGCAGGGGAACGTCGAGCCGTCCTTGCGCATCGACACGATCTCGCGGCCGACGCCGATGATGCGCGTGACCCGGGTCTTGTCGTAGCGCTCGAGGTATCCGTCGTGAGCGCTGCGGAACGGCTCCGGCATCAGCAGCTTTACGTTGTGGCCGATCACCTCTTCAGCCTGGTAGCCGAACATCCGCTCCGCCGCCAGGCTGAATTCCTGCACGGTCCCACGGTGGTCGATCACGATGATCGCGTCGACCGCCGCGTCGAGCAGCGCGCGAAATTCCAGATCGCTGTGCGCCGTGGCACCTCGCGCCCCGACATTCGGGATTTTGGACGGTGGGTTCTGGTGGTTCATTGGCTGGACTTGAGTCCGGACGGCACAATCGTATGTGAAGCCGGCACGCCGGACTAGGTATTACAGGAGAGCCACTAGGCGAGGCCCCGAATTTCGCCGGCGGGACCAGGGGCGGACAATGAACTTGCGGCCCAGCGGGCCCCGGCCGCTACTTCCCTACCTGGTGGCCCGAGGAGGGAGCCATGAGACTGACACGATGGGAACCCTTCCGTGACGTGGACGAGATCTTCAAGGGCTTTGCGCCGTTCCTCGGCCGCATGCCCGCGACCCGTCCGCTCGAAGGCGTGATGGAATTCATGCCGCTGGCGGACATCGTCGAACACGAGAAGGAATACTTGATCAAGATCGACCTGCCGGAAGTGCCGAAGGAGGACGTGAAGGTTCTCTATGATGACGGCGTGCTCACCGTGAAAGGCGAGCGCAAGGTCGAGAAGGAAGTGAAAGGCGAGAAAGCGCACCGTACAGAGCGGTATTTCGGCGCGTTCGAGCGCAGCTTCGTGCTGCCGGACGAAATCGATCCGAAGCTGATCCGTGCGGAGGCGAAAGACGGCGTGCTGGTGGTCCACATGCCGAAGGTGGACGTGCCAAAGAAGCGCCCGCTGGCGATTACGATCCAGTAGCGCCCGCGTGATGGTGCGTGTGGGCCGCCGGGCCTGACGTCAGCTGGTAGATGGCGTACCCGCCGGTCCACAGGCCGAAAAGAAGCAGCAGCAACCCGGCGACCCGCTTCAGCGAGAGGTGTGTCGACAGCAGGCGGGCGACGCGATCGAACGCGAGGCCCGCCGTCGTCATCGACGGCAGCGTGCCGGCGCCGAACGCGAGCATCACGGCCGCGCCCAGCGGCGCGCTAGCGGACGTCGCGGCCAGCAGCAGCATGGAGTAGGTCATTCCACAGGGCAGCCAGCCCCAGGCGAGGCCGAACCCGATCGCTGCGCGTACGCCGCCCTGGCCACTGGGCCGGCCGGCCATGGGCACGATGCGGCGCCACAGCCCGGATCCCGCGGCCTCCAGCGGGTCCAGCAGGCGCCAGCCGAACAGCAGGCGGCCGGCCGCGGCCACCATGATCAGGCCTGACAGCACGCGGAACCCGACCGACAGCGCACGCACGTCGACGGCGCGGAGCAGGGCACCTCCGAGAAGCCCGGCGATGGCCCCTGCCACGGCGTAGCTCGTGACGCGCGCGAGGTTGTATGCAAGCACGTTGGCCACGCGCGTGCCGGTGCCGGCTTCGCGATCGCGCATCGCGAGCGCTCCCGAGATGCCGCCGCACATCGCGGCGCAGTGGCCGCTCGCGGCAAGCCCGGCAAGCAGCGCCGCACCGAGGTTCAGGGTCGTCGTGTCCATTCCAGCTCCCGTCATTCCGTTTCCGATTGTCGCGACCCGGACCGGGGGTCCTGCTTCGCGTCCTCGCCGTCCGACAGCACCGACCATCCGGGGCTGTCGAGGTCGTCGAACTGGCCGCTGCCGACCGCCCAGAAGAACGCCCAGAGTCCGAGGCCGACCAGCACCAGCCCGAGTGGAATGAGCAGGTAGACGATGTTCATCTCACGCCGCCTCTACCGGTACGCGCAACGTCCAGCCGGGGTCGCGCCGCTGTCCCGCGCCGCGCGACAGCCGCATTGCGTTCAACACCACGACAATCGAGCTCACCGACATGCCGATGGCCGCGAGCCATGGCGGGACGAAGCCCAGCGCTGCCAGCGGCAGTGCCGCGACGTTGTACCCGATCGCCCAGGTGAGGTTCTGCCGGATGATTCGCTGCGTGCGTCGTGCGACGTCCACGGCATGCGGGACTTCCTCGAGCGAATCACGCACCAGGATCAGGTCGGCACTGGTCTGTGCCAGTGCCGAGCCACGGCCCATCGCGATGGCGACGTCCGCGCCGCGCAGCAGGGGCGCGTCGTTGATGCCGTCGCCGATCGCCGCGACCACGGCGCCGGTGGCCCGCAGTTCCTTGACGCGCGCGAGCTTTCCGCCCGGATCCAGTCGCGACGCCGCGCGTCCGACGCCGCAGAGTGCTGCAATCCGCGAGACCGCGTCCTTGTCGTCGCCGCTGACGATCTCGGATTCGATACCGAGGCGGCGCAGGCCTGCGACGCAATCGGCAGCCTCCGGGCGCAACTGGTCCGTGAGCCGGAAGGCCGCGAGCAGGCCGCCGGAGTCGCCCAGGCAGACCCAGCTCTCGCCTTCCACGCCCGCAATGGCCGAGTCTGCAGGCGCCAGCCCCATTGCGAACGATGGACGGCCGATTCGCAGCCGGCGATCCCCGACCGTGCCCTCGATGCCGAGCCCGGCGTGGACTTCGACCGCCGTGGCCTCGGCTGTCGCCACGCCCGGATCGATGAACGCGCGGGCTATCGGATGCTCTGACATGCGCTCCAGCGCAGCCGCCATCTCGAGGCACTGGGCCTCCGTGTGGCCCGCGAGCGGGCGGATCTCCTCGACGCGGACCAGGCCGCGGGTCAGTGTCCCGGTCTTGTCCCAGAGCACGCGATCCGCCCTGGCAAGGGTTTCGAGCGCGTCCGAGTGCGCCACCAGGACTCCTCGCCGTGCCAGCCCCGCGGTGGCCGCCGCGATGGCCGCCGGCGTGGCAAGCGACAGCGCGCATGGGCAGGTCGCGACCAGCACCGCGAGCGTGGCCGGGAACGCCCTCGACGGGTCGACGAACCACCAGACCAAGAACACCACTGCCGCGCCAACCAGGATCCGCCCGAGGAACCAGGCCGCGGCCCGGTCGGCCGCCCTCGCCACGCGCGGCCGCTCTGCCTGCGCGCGCTCCAGCAGCGCGACGATACCGGCCAGCACCGTGCGATCTGCGACCGCGGAGACCCTCACCCTGAGCGGTGCGCCCAGGTTCTGCGTTCCCGCGTGCACCGGCGCGCCGGCGTCTTTCGCGACCGCGGTGGATTCGCCGGTCAGCATGGACTCATCCACGCGTCCGGTGCCTTCTGCAACCACCCCGTCCGCTGCAAACACCTCGCCGGTCCGGACCAGCAGTTCATCGCCGGCTTCCAGTTCGGCGGCCTGGACGTCCTCCACCGCGCCATTGCGCAGGCGCCGCGCGGTGACCGGCGCCAGTCGGGCGAGCGCGTCCGCCACGCTGCCGGAACGATGGCGCGCGACCATCTCGACGTAGCGACCGAGCGACAGGAAGAACACGAACATGGTCACCGAGTCGAAATACACGTCGCCGTGCCCGGTGAGTGCATTCCACACGCTCGCGACGAACGCGAGCACGATGGCGATGCTGACCGGCACGTCCATGCTGATGCCCCTTGCCCGCAGCGCCTGCCAGGCACCAACGTAGAACGGCCAGCCCGCATAGAGCGCGACCGGCACCGAGACCAGCATGCTCACCAGCCGCAGCAGCTCGCGGATGCCGGGATCCATGCCGGACGTGTGCGCGATATAGAGCGGCACCGCGAACATCATCACCTGCATCATTCCGAAGCCTGCCACCGCGAGCCGCTTGAGCGCGGTGCGGCGCTCGAGGACGGCGAGCTGGCCGGCCGCGTCGCCGGCCAGCGGGTGCGGGCGCAGCCCCACGTGCTCGAGCACTCGCAGCAGGTCGCCGAGGCTGGCGATTTCAGGGTCCCAGGTGAGCCTGGCGCGGGCGGTCGCCGGATTGACGCTCACGTCGCGCAGGCCGCGCTGCTGGCGCAGGGCCTTGTCCGCGAGCCAGCTGCAGGCCGAGCAGCGCAGTCCCTCGAGCAGCACCGTCATGGACCTCGCCCCGCCCGGCTCGGCGGTGCTCAGTCGCTCGACCAGCTCCGGGTGGTCGTAAGCAGACCAGCGGTCGGGTCGCGGTGTCTCGTCGGCACGCGCGGCAGCGGCATCACGGTAGCGGTAGTAGTCGCCGAGTCCGGCCCCTGCGATGAATTCAGCGACGGCCCTGCAGCCGTGGCAGCAGACCGGCTCGTCACGCGCGTCGATCCGCGCATGGATCACGACGCCGGGGGGAACTGGCTCGCTGCAGTGGAAACAGGCCGGACCGGCCGGGGTCATGGCGCGCGATAGGAGTCGGTCTCACCGCATCTCATGGTGACCCCGTCCTGCACGCAGTCCTGGCTCACCAGCGACTCGGGTCGTGTCACCGCGAGGTAATAGGTCACTGCCCCGCCGACCACGGAGAGCGCAGGCGGCAGCATCAGCAGCCAGGGCCAGAGCTGTCGGTACCAGGGGCGAATTGTCGTGGCGCTCATCTGCGTAGCGTATCAGTCGTCGTGCGGGGCGATGAAGCGCGCCTTGCCGGTCGCGCGGAGCCCGGGCTGGTCGGTTGCCTGGATCGAGACCTCGATGTCGGCCCCACCCTCGAGCGCATCTTCCGGGACCCGGATGCGCACCGGCAGGCCCTGCACCTGGCCCGGGCCGACCCAGACGGTCTTGCCCGAGTAATCGACCTGGAGGCCGGGCAGCCCGCTGGCGGTGATCGTGAACTCGTGGGCTTCCCCATCCTTGTTCAGGATCTTCATGTTGTAGACATTCTCCACGGTGCCGTCGGGGCGCTCGCGGTACAGGGCATTGCGGTCGCGCATCACGTCGATGCCGACCAGGTTGCGGTGGGTGATCGAATAGCCGAAGCCGATCGCGAGCAGCGTGAGCAGGACCGCGTAAATGATGGTGCGCGGCCGCAGCACGCGCTTAGCATCGCCGTCGAGCCCGCTCTGCGTGTCGTATCGGATCAGGCCACGCGGGTAGCCGACCTTGTCCATCACCTCGTCGCAGGCGTCGATGCAGGCAGCGCAGGCGATGCACTCGTACTGCAGGCCCTTGCGGATGTCGATGCCCGTGGGGCAGACCTGCACGCACACGGTGCAGTCCACACAGTCGCCCAGGCCCTGCGCCTTGTGGTCGACGCCCTTCTTGCGGGCACCACGCGGCTCGCCGCGCTTCTCGTCGTAGGTGATGATCAGCGTGTCGCGGTCGAACATCGCGCTCTGGAAGCGCGCATAGGGGCACATGTACTTGCAGACCTGCTCGCGCATGAAGCCCGCGTTGACGTACGTGGCGCCGCCGTAGAACAGCACCCAGAACGTTTCCCAGGGTCCCGTGGCGAAGTGCAAGACTGCCCCCGCAAGCTCGGTGATCGGCGTGAAGTAACCGACGAACGTGAAACCGGTCCACAGCGAGAACGTGATCCACAGGAACTGCTTGGCGCCCTTGCGAAGCAGCTTGTTTCCGCTCCAGGGCGCCCTGGCGAGCTTCATCTGCTGCGTACGGCTGCCCTCGACCAGGCGCTCCATCCACAGGAAGGTCTCGGTCCAGACGGTCTGCGGGCAGGCATAGCCGCAGAACAGTCGCCCCGCGAGCGCCGTGAAGAAGAACAGCGCGAGCGCTGCGATCACCAGCAGCCAGGTCAGGTAGTAGAAATCCTGGGGCCACAGCGTGAGGCCGAAGATGTGGAACTGGCGCGCGGGCAGGTCGAACAGCACAGCCTGGCGGCCGTTCCAGCGCAGCCAGGGGATCGCATAGAAGATGCCGAGCAGCACCCAGGCCGCGGCCGTTCGCAGGCGCTGGAAGCGGCCGTCTATCTCACGCGGATAGATCTTCTGGCGCGCCGCGTACAGCCCGCCGTCCACCTGGATCTCGGGGGCGCTCATCCGTCGCCTCGGGTCCCGCCGTCAGCCTGGTCCTGGTCAGGGGGTTCGGGGTGTGCGGTCCGGACGAGATACAGGCTGAGCAGGCTCGAGAGCGTGGACACCAGCCAGAAGAAGAAGAATCCGACGGCGTAGCCGGTCATGCGTGTAGCGAAGGCGGGCGGCGGGAAGTCGTCGTTGCCGATCAGCAGCGGGTCCAGGAACGCGAAGCAGATCATCGTGGCGACGCTGGCCGTGATGAACGAGGGCCACAGCACGATGGCCACGTCCTGCCCGAGGCGCGGCCATCGCAGCTTGCCCGAGTACTCCGATCGATTGGACCCGAACACGGTCAGCTCAGTTGCTGGTACCGGCCAGCTGGATCGCATAGGCAGCCAGCAACCGCACTCGCTCCGGCCCGAGGCGCTCGCCGAACGCCGGCATCTGGCCGTTGCGACCGTTCTCCAGCGTCTGGTGCAGCGTCGCGGCGTCACCGCCGTAGAGCCAGATGTCGTCGGTCAGGTTGGGCGCGCCGAGGATCGGATTGCCCTTGCCGTCGAAGCCGTGACAGGCCGCGCAGTTGGTCTCGAACAGGGTCTGGCCAGCCGCTGCCAATGTCGCGTCGGACTGCTGGCCACTCAGTTTCTCGACGTAGGCAACGGCCTGGTCGACGCCCTGTGCGCCCAGCACCGCGCCCCAGGGCGGCATCACGGCCATGCGCCCGGCCGTGATCGTCTGGACGACCGTATCGGGATCGTCACCCCACTGCCAGTTGGCGTCGGTCAGGTTCGGGAAGCCCCTGGCGCCGCCGCCGTCCGAGCCGTGGCACTGCGCACAGTTCACCTGGAACAGGTTGCGCGCGGTGGACATCGCCTTCGGGTCGGCTGCGAGCTGGGGAATTGTCATGCTGGCGAACGGTGCGAGGTAGGCGGCCGCCTTGGCTTCCGCCGCAGCCTTCTCCTGCTCGTACTGGCCATTCTGTGTCCAGCCCTTGAGCCCCGAGAAGGTGCCAAGTCCAGGGTACAGCGCCAGGTAGATGAGGCCGAATGCCACCGTGAGATAGAACAGCCACAGCCACCAGCGGGGCAGCGGGTTGTTGTACTCGCGCAGGTCCTTGTCCCACACGTGCCCGGTGTCGGCGCCACCGCCGATTTTTTCGCCGGCCGCCTTGGGCTTGGACGTCCACCTCAGCAGCCAAAGGCAGCCGAAGATGTTGAGTAGCGTCACGAGGACGATGAACACGCTCCAACCGCTAGTCATGGGGTCTTGCTCCCTTTTTCCTTCCCGGGCGGATATTCGTGGAACGGCAATTCGGCCATCTCCTTGAACTCCGCCTTGCGGCGCTTGCTGTATGCCCAGAATACGATCGCGACGAATGCCAGCATCATTGCCAGCGTCATCAGGCCGCGGATGGTGCCGATGCCCATGGCTCAGCCACCCGCGCTCAGGTTGATGCCGAGGCCCTGCAGGTAGGCGATCAATGCATCGAGCTCGGTCTTGCCCTCCACGGCAGCCGCCGCGCCGGCGATGTCTTCATCGGTGTAGGGCACGCCTTCCATGCGCAGCACGCGCATCTTCTTCGCGACCAGGTCGCCGTCGACTGTCGCCTTCTCGAGCCACGGGTAGCGCGGCATGTTCGATTCCGGCACCACGTCGCGCGGGTTGAGCAGGTGCACGCGGTGCCAGTCGTCGGAGTAACGGGCGCCGACGCGCGCGAGGTCGGGCCCCGTGCGCTTCGAGCCGAACTGGAACGGATGGTCGTACACCGACTCGCCGGCGAGCGAGTAAGGCCCATAGCGCTCGGTCTCGGAGCGGAACGGCCTGATCATCTGCGAGTGGCAGTTGTAGCAGCCTTCGCGGACGTAGACGTCCCGGCCCGCGAGCCTGAGCGCCTCGTAGGGCTTGATGCCCGGCGCCGGCTGGTTGCTGACGCCCTGGAAGTAGAGCGGCACGATTTCCACCAGCCCGCCGAAGCTGATCGCGATCGCGATCAGCACGCCCATCAGGCCGACTTTCTTTTCGATTGATTCGTGGTTCATGCGTGCTTCCTCAGGCCGGCTGCACGACCGGCGCATCCGCGGTGCTGGTGCGGGCGGCGGCGGTCTTCCAGACGTTCCAGGCCATGATGAACATGCCCGAGAGCACCAGCGTGCCGCCGGCGAGGCGGACCGCGTAGTACGGGTACGTCGACTTGATGGACTCGATGAACGCGTAGGTGAGCGTGCCGTCGGCGTTCACGGCGCGCCACATCAGGCCCTGCATCACGCCGGCGATCCACATCGAGGTGATGTAGAGCACCACGCCGATGGTCGTTATCCAGAAGTGGACGTCGATCGCCCTGGTGCTGTACATCTGCTCGCGCCCGAACAGTTTCGGGATCAGCGCGTACATGGAGCCGATCGAGATCATCGCGACCCAGCCGAGCGCGCCGGAGTGCACGTGGCCGATGGTCCAGTCGGTGTAGTGCGACAGGGCGTTGACGGTCTTGATCGACATCATCGGCCCTTCGAACGTGGACATGCCGTAGAACGACAGCGACACGATCATGAACTTGAGGATCGGGTCGGTGCGCAGCTTATGCCAGGCGCCGGACAGCGTCATGATGCCATTGATCATGCCGCCCCAGGACGGCGCGAGCAGGATCAGCGAGAACACCATGCCGAGCGACTGCGCCCAGTCGGGCAGCGTCGTGTAGTGCAGGTGGTGCGGGCCCGCCCACATGTAGATGGCGATCAGCGCCCAGAAATGCACCACCGACAGCCGGTATGAATACACCGGACGCCCGGCCTGCTTCGGGATGAAGTAATACATCATGCCGAGGAAGGCGGCGGTCAGGAAGAATCCCACCGCATTGTGCCCGTACCACCACTGCACCATCGCATCGACCACGCCGGAGTAGATGCCGTAGGACTTGGTCAGCGTGACCGGGATGGCCAGGTTGTTGGTGATGTGCAGCACCGCGATCGTGATGATGTAGGCGGCGAAGAACCAGTTCGCCACGTAGATGTGCTTCACCTTGCGCAGCGCGATGGTGCCGAAGAACACCACGGCATAGGCGACCCACACGACCGTGATCAGCAGGTCGATCGGCCACTCGAGTTCCGCGTATTCCTTGCCCTGCGTGATGCCGAGCGGCAGCGTGATGGCGGCGCAGAGGATCACCAGCTGCCAGCCCCAGAACGTGAACGAGGCAAGCTTGTCCGCGAACAGGCGCACGTGGCAGGTGCGCTGCACGATGTAGTACGAGGAAGCGAACAGCGCGCTGCCGCCGAACGCGAAGATCACCGCGTTGGTGTGCAGCGGGCGCAGCCGGCTGTAGGCCAGCCATGGAACGGGGGGTAGCAGGTCGGGCCACAGCAGTTGCGCCGCGATCAGGACGCCGACCAGCATGCCGACGATTCCCCAGACCACGGTCATTATTGCGAACTGGCGGACCACCTTGTCGTTGTAATAGGAGCCGGTGTTCATGCGCGCCTCGAGTGTAGGAGTCCCTTGCCCCGCGCCAGTCGTGCGCGTGGACCGGCGCACATGTTACGGAGACCTGCCCAAGGGTCACAAGCCTTGGGTCATCTGTGGCATACGCATATGCCGCAGCTTCAATCCCTGATTGCAGGCTGCTAGGCACGGTTGCACATTGCAGGTGGGCGCAATGGGCGCCGGACGGAGGAGGCTGGGAATGTTGCGCCTCGACAGGATCCTTGCGGTCGTCGACCCGACGTCCGACGTGCAGCCGGCGCTGGACAAGGCACAGCTGCTGGCGAAGCGGACGGGGGCGACACTCGAACTCTTCATCTGCGACTTCGACCCGTCGTTGAGCGGCAGGCCGCTGTTCGACACCGAGCAGTTGAAACAGCTCAGGGTCGAGTTCGTGAATGAGCGGATGGAGTTCCTGGAGGGGTTTGCCGACGAGCTCCGTGCCGGGGGCATCACGGTCGAAACGCACGTGCACTGGGACAACCCCGTGTACCGCGGCGTACTGCGGCGCGTGGAGGAGTCGTCTCCGGACCTGGTCGTGAAGGATACCCATCACCACTCGGCACTGCGCAGGGTCCTGCTGACCAATACCGACTGGAGCCTGATCCGGACCTGCCCGGTGCCGCTGCTGCTCGCGAAGCCGAGTGACTGGTCGGCGCAACCGCGCATCCTCGCGGCGCTCGATCCGGAGCACGTGGGCGACCAGCCCGCCACCCTGGATCACGCGATCCTCGACGCTGCGTCACTCCTCGCGAAGTCGCTGGACGGCGAACTGCACGCCGTGCACGCGTTCCTCTCCGCCGCGCTGCTCGCGGCGGTGACCGGCGCGGGAGCCAGCGCCATGGCATTCCCGGCCGGGGCGAGCGCGGGCGAGCTGGTCGTGCGCGAGCGCGCGCGTATCGAAGCCGTGCTTGCGCGCATCGCGGCCCCACACTCCCTGCCGGCGGAGCGCATTCACGTCGAGCAGGGCGCGGCTGCGGACGTGCTGCAGATTGTCGCCAGGAGTCTCTCGGCCGACGTGCTGGTCATGGGGGCGGTGTCCCGAAGCCGGCTGCAGGAGCTGTTCGTGGGCAGCACGGCTGAGCGCGTCCTCGACCGGCTTGCCTGCGACGTGCTGGTCGTCAAGCAGGGTGAGCCACAGGCAGCGGTTCGGCAGCAGGCCTGACGGCGGCCCACCGCCGGGAATGGCGGTGCCCGCCGGCGCCGGGCCAACCGGCGGCTGCTGCACGGTGTGAACCGCGTCACGCCCGCCCGCGCAAGGACCGTTCCGATCTCACATTTCGGCCGTCGGCCCCGGCCGTATACTCGGCTCGATGCAATCCGCCACCGTCCTGCTGATCAGCGTCCGCAAGGAGGACCACGCCCGGTTCGCCGAGCTGCTTGCCGGCATTCGTGGCCAGCCATTCCAGCTCGAGGTCGCCGAGAGTCTCGCGGACGGCCTGGCACGGGTGAAGCTCGGTCGCGTCGACGCGATAATCCTCGACGTCGAACTGCCCGACAGCACGGGACTCACGACCTTCCTGCGAATCCAGCCGAAGGCTCCCAACGTTCCGATCGTGGTGGCGGTCAATGCGCCGAACGAAGACATTGGCCGCGAGGCCGTCGAGCGCGGAGCCCTGGATTTCTGCGTGATCGACGAATTGACGTCGCAGATGCTCGACAAGGTGCTGCGCTACGCGACGGAACGCACCCATACGCTGAAGGCGCTGAAGGCTTCGGAGCAGCGCTACCGGGAGCTCTTCCAGAACGTGACGGCGGGCGTGTTCCAGACCACGCCGGACGGCAAGTTCATGGCGGCCAACCCGGCGCTGGTGCGGATGCTCGGTTACGACTCCGAGGACGAGCTGCTGGCCGTCGACGTTGCGACGGATATCTACATGGACCCCGGGCATCGCGACAAGTGGGTGCGGGACATGGCGGACACCGGCGAGGTGAGGAATGCCGAGCTGGTGCTGAAGCGGCGCGACGGCACCAAGATCGTCGTGCTCGAGAACTCGCGCGTGGTCCGCGATGCCGAGGGCCGCGCGCTCTTCTACGAGGGGACGCTTACCGACATCACCGCTTCACACGAATTGTCGCAGCAGCTTTCCTACGATGCGAGCCACGACCCGCTCACCGGCCTCGCGAACAGGCGCGAGTTCGAATTGTGCCTGCAGCGGGCGCTCGAACTCGTGCAGGCCACCGGCAAGACGCACGCGGTCTGCTTCATGGACCTTGACAGGTTCAAGGCCGTCAACGACTCCTGCGGGCACGTGGCCGGGGACGAACTGTTGCGACAGCTCGGGCAGGTACTCGAGAAGAACGTGCGCTCGGCGGACGTGGTCGCGCGACTCGGCGGCGACGAATTCGCGGTGCTGCTGCACAACTGCGATTCGGGGGACGCGGAGCAGGTGGCCGGCAATCTCCTGCGGGCGGTCGATGAGTACCAGTTCGTCTGGGGCTCCAAGGCCTACGGCCTCGGAATCAGCATCGGCGTGGTGATCGTCAATCCTCACATGCGGCGTATCGCGCAGGTGATGAACGCGGCTGACACGGCCTGCTACGCCGCCAAGGACGCCGGGCGCAATCGTGTCCACGTGTACAAGGAGGACGATGCGTTCATCGAGCGCCGGCACGGGGAGATGGAATGGGTGGTGCGTGCAAAACGCGGACTCAACGAGAACAGGTTGTTCCTGGAAGCCCAGCCGATCGTCCCGCTGGCCGAGGGTGCATCGGAGATGCCGCACTACGAACTACTGGTGCGGATGCGCGACGAAAACGGCAGGGCGGTCCCGCCGGGCGCCTTCCTTCCCTCCGTCGAGCGCTACAACCTCGCCGTGCGTTACGACCGCTGGGTCATCGGTGCCGCGCTGGACTGGATGAAGTCGAACCCGCAGGGGCTTGCCAGGGTGTCGCGCTTCTTCATAAACCTTTCCAGGGATTCGGTGATCGACCCGGACACGGCGGCCTACATCCGCCAGGCCGCCGCGAGCGCCGGCGTGGACCCGCACAGGTTCGGGTTCGAACTTTCGGAGAACGTCGCGATCGCGAACCTGTCCCGCGCCAACCAGCTGATCAACGACCTGCGGCGCCTCGGATGCGCAACCAGCCTCGACGACTTCGGCAGCGGCGTGTCGTCATTCGCGTACCTGAAGGCGCTCTCGGTGGAATACATCAAGGTCGACGGAATGTTCGTCGGCAACATTTCCCAGGACCAGGTCGACTACGCGATGGTCCGTTCGATAAAGGACATCGGGCACGTCATGGGCAAGAAGATCATCGCCGAATCCGTCGAGACCCCGGCGGTGCTGGAGAAGCTGCGCGAGATCGGAATCGACTACGCGCAGGGATTCGAGGTCGGTATGCCGCGGCCGATGGAGGAAATCGGGGCCATCGCCGTGGCCGACCTGCTCGCCGGCTGATGTGTGCAATCGCGCGCTTGGCATAAATTAATCAAGCGTTTAATATGGCGCCATGAGCGCCTCCCGGACCAGGAACCAGGGTGTCGGCCGTATCCGGTCGCGGCCGCAGCGCCGACCAGCCGGGCGCCCGCGCGGCCGGCCGCCGGGCGGCGACGCGACGGTGCGCGACGCGCTGCTCGAGACGGCCCGTGGACTGTTCCTGGGCCGCGGTTTCGCTTCGGTGACAATCCGGCAGATAGCGGCCGCTGCCGGCAGTTCGCCTGCCACGATTCACTACCACTTCGGCGACAAGCTCGGGTTGTACCGCGCCATGCTGCAGGCGGCGATCGAGCCCGTCGTCGAGGCCCTGCACGGCGCTGACGACCCGGCGCGCGCGACCGCGATCCGCCTGGTGGACGTGATTGGCCTCTACAGCCGCATGCTTGCGGAGAATCCGTGGGTGCCCGCGCTGATCGTCCAGGAGGTGCTCACCGAGGGTGGGCCATTCCGCGAGCAGTTCATCGAGCAGTTCGCGGGCCGGCTTGCGCCACTGCTGGTGGCCGTCGTCCGGCGCGAGCAGGCGGCAGGCTCCATACGCCGCGACGTCGAGCCACGCCTGGTCGCACTCTCGGCGATCAGCCTGACCGTGTTCCCGTTCCTGGCGCTGCCGGTGGCCGGCCGTGTGCTCGGCTTGTCGGTCGAGCGCGAGGCGATAGAGCGACTCGCGGCTCACACCACACAAATCCTGATGGAGGGCATCGGTGCCCCGGAGGCGTCGACATGACCAGGCACACGGCATTTGCGATGTTTCTGGTGACGCTGGCGGCCGGCTGTTCCAACGGTGCTGTGCCGCATGAAGTACACGGCACGCTCGAGCGCGACAGGCTTGAGATCGTCGCCGAGTCCAACGAGCGCATCGTGGAGGTGGCCGTGCAGGAAGGCGAGCGCGTCGCGGCCGGGGCTGTGCTGCTGCGCCAGGAGGCGGGCACCATGCAGCCGCGACTGGACCAGGCGCGGGCCTCGCTCGACGAGGCGGAACGCCGCCTGGCGGAGCTGCGTGATGGCGCGAGGCAGCGCGAGATCGACGAAGCGCGCGCGGCACTGGCGGGAGCGGAGAGCAGCCTCGAGATGGAGGCGCGTGAATACGACCGCGTCCAGTCGCTGGTCGAGCGCAAGCTGGTCAGCGACTCGAACCTCGACCAGGCGCGTGCGCGACGCGACACGGCCCGCTCCTCACGCGACCAGGCCCGGGCGCGGCTGCAGTTGCTGCTCGAGGGCACCCGTACCGAGCAGGTGCAGCAGGCCGAGGCCGCGGTCGCGCGCAGCCGGGCCGCGCTGGCGGAGCTGGAAACCTCGGCATCGCGCTACCTCGTGCACGCGCCGCGCGCCGCGCTGGTCGAGGCGCTGCCATACAAGCTTGGCGAACGGCCGCCCGCCGGGGCAGCCGTCGCGGTGCTGCTGGCCGACGGCGTGCCCTATGCGCGCGTCTATGTTCCGGAACCGCTGCGAACCGCATACCAGCCTGGCGCGAAGGTGAGCCTGCGCGTGGACGGCGTCGAGGCGCCGCTCGAGGGCGTCGTGCGCTTCGTCTCCGCGCAGGCCAGCTTTACACCGTATTACTCACTGACCCAGAAGGACCGGACGCGGCTCAGCTACCTGGCCGAGATCACCGTCGGCGACCCGCGTGCCGCGGACCTGCCGGCAGGCGTACCCGTGCAGGTCACGCTCGTTGACGCGTCCTGAGCACGGGCGGGCTGGCGAACTTGCCCCGAAGAACGCAAACCAGCGAAGCGCCATGAGCGAGGACACCGCAATCGTCGCCCGCGGACTCACCCGGCGCTTCGGCAAGCTCGTGGCGGTCGACGGTGTGGACCTGGCGATTCCACGGGCGCGCATTTTTGGTTTCCTGGGGCCGAACGGTTCCGGCAAGTCCACGACCATCCGCATGCTCTGCGGGCTGCTCGAGCCGACCGAGGGATCGGTAGAAGTGCTGGGCTACAGCATGCCGAAGGACGCCGAGAAGCTGCGCAGCAAGCTCGGCTACATGACGCAGCGGTTTTCGCTGTGGGACGACCTCACGGCGCTCGAGAACCTGCAGTTCATCGGGCGGGTGTTCGGCCTGTCGGGGCCCGTGCGACGGAGACGCATCGACGAGCGCGCGGAGGAGTACTCGCTGGGCCGGCTGCTCAAACAGCGCGTCGGGACCATGAGCGGCGGCCAGCGGCAGCGGCTGGCGCTCGCGGCAGCGACCCTGCACGAACCGGAGCTGCTGCTGCTCGACGAGCCAACCAGCGCGGTTGATCCGCAGAGCCGCCGCGACTTCTGGGAAAGCCTGTTCGCGCTGGTGAATCGCGGCATCACGATCCTGGTGTCGACGCACTACATGGACGAAGCCGAGCGCTGCCACCGGCTGGCGATCCTCGCCGAGGGGCGCCTGGTCTCCGAAGGCGTGCCGCAGGACCTGATGCGAGACATCCCGGCCGCGGTGATCGAAGTCGAGGCCGCGGACACCGCCGCCGCGCGGCGCGCGATCGCCGGAGACGATGCAGTGAAGAGCGTCGCGCAACTCGGCCTGCGGCTGCACGTGCTGCTCGACCCGCACGTCGAGTCGCCGCGCGAGCGGGTGCGCGGACGGTTGCATGCGGCCGGCGTCGAGGCGAGCGTCGAGGCGGTCGATGCGAGCCTCGAGGACGTGTTCGTCGCCGCGACGGGCTTTCGCAACGGCCCCGGGCACTAGCGGCGCGACGGAGACGAACATGCTGGCACGCATATTCGCGGTGATGCAGAAGGAAGTGAGGCAGCTCAGTCGCGACCGCATCACTTTCGCGATGATCGTCGGCATACCCCTGATGCAGATACTGCTGTTCGGGTACGCGATCAATTTCGACGTGCGCGGGCTGCGGGCGGCCGTCGTGGATCAGGCCGGTACCAGCTACTCGCGTGCGCTCATCGGCGACCTGCAGGCGACCGGCGTGATCGTGCTGAAGCCGCCGAGCCCGAGCGTCGCGGACCTGCGCCGCCGCATCGATGCCGGGGAACTGAGCGTAGGCATCGTGATCCCCGCGGATTTCGAGCGGCGTCGCCTCGAGGTGGATCGGCCCGCGGTGCAGTTGCTGGTGGACGGCAGTGAACCGATGGTCGACGGCATCGCGCGTTCGCTCGCCTCGACGCCGATGCCGGGCCGGGCCGGGTTGCAGCAGCCCGCGGGCCGGTTCTTCGAGGTGACGACGGAGTTCAATCCCGAGCGGCGTACCGCGGTGCAGGTGGTGCCGGCACTGATCGGCGTGATCCTGAACATGACGATGGTGATCTTCACCGCGGCGGCGATCGTCCGCGAGCGCGAGCGTGGCAACCTCGAGCTGCTGATCACGACGCCGATCAGCTCCGGCGAGCTGATGACCGGAAAGCTGATGCCGTACGTGTTCATCGGCCTGCTGCAGGCCACGCTGGTGCTGGTGGTCGGCATGTGGATCTTCGACGTGCCGTTGAACGGCAGCCTGGCGCAGTTCTACCTGGCCGCGGCGCTGTTCATCGCGTCCACGCTGACGCTGGGTCTCGTCATCTCGACCATCGCCACGACGCAGCTGCAGGCATTCCAGATGGCGTTCATGACCATGCTGCCGTCGATCCTGATGTCGGGGTTCGTGTTTCCCTTCGACGGCATGCCGAAACCGGCGCAGTGGTTCGCGCAGTTGCTGCCGTTGACGCACTTCGTCGAGATGGTCCGCGGCGTGGTCCTGCGCGGCGCACCGCTCACGGACCTCAATGTGCAGGTGGCAAAGCTGCTGGCGTTCTTCGTCGTGACGCTGCTGATCGCGACCCGCCGCTTCCACAAGAGCCTGGACTGATCACTTCTGCCTTACGTAGGTTCCGGGCGCATCGCAGAGTGGTTTCAAGCCCTTTCTCGCGGCTCCCATCGTCGGAGGGGGAACCTTGCGCGGGCTCGAGTGCTCTTCGAGCCACTTTGCCCACGTCGGCCACCACGAGCCGGGCGTCAGCGTGGCCTTTTCCATGTACTTGTCCGGCGCAGGCAGGCGTCCGCCGGCCTTGGTCTGATGCACGCGGTGGCGTCGCCTCGGGTGCTGGGGCCCGCTGATGATGCCGGCGTTGTGGCCGCCGCTGGTCAGGCAGAAGGTGTAGTCGCTGGAGCGAACCAGCCGACCGACCTTGTATACGGATCGCCACGGCGCGACGTGGTCGGTCTCGGTCCCTACCACGAACATCGGCACCGTGACGTCCGCGAGGTTCAGCTGCTCGCCCATCGCGACGTAGCGGCCTTCGGCCAGGTCGTTGTTCAGGTACAACTGGTGCAGGTAGTCGGTGTGCATGCGGTAGGCCATGCGGGTACCGTCCGCGTTCCAGGCCATCAGGTCGTTCAGGCCGATGCGTTCGCCCCGCAGGTAGGTTCCCACCGTCGGCGCCCAGAGCAGGTCATAGGTGCGCAGCATCTGGAACGCGCCGCCCATCTGGCGGCTCTCGAGCACGCCGGCCTTCCACATCATGGCCTCGAGCATTGCGAGCTGCGCCGGGCTGATGAAGATCGATATCTCGCCCGGCTCGCTGAAATCGGTCTGGCCCGCGAAGATCGTTGCGCTTGCAAGGCGGTCGTCGTCGCGGGCTGCGAGCAGCGCCGCGGCGATCGCGAGCAGCGTTCCGCCGATGCAGTATCCGACTGCGTGAACCTTGCGCTTCGGAACCACGTTGCTCACTGCGTCGAGCGCCGCCAGCACGCCGTGCTCGAGGTAGTCGTCCATGGTGACGTCGCGGTCCTCCGCGGTCGGGTTCTTCCAGGAAATCATGAACACCGTGTGCCCGAGCCCGGTCAGGTAGTTCACCAGCGAGTTCTTCGGCGACAGGTCCAGGATGTAGTACTTCATGATCCACGCCGGGACGATCAGCAGCGGCTCGGCACGGACGGTCTTCGTCTGTGGTGAGTACTGGATCAGTTCCATGAGCCTGGTGCGCAGGATCACCTTGCCCTTGGTTGCGGCAACCTGCTCGCCGACCTGGTAATGCTCCGCGCCGACCGGTCCCTTGCCCTTGTAGGTGCGGACCACGTCTTCCCCGAGGTGCTTCAGCCCCCTGAGCAGGTTGCGGCCCCTCTCCTCTATCGTCTTCTGGATGAGCTGGGGATTGGTCGGCAGGTAGTTGTCGGGTGCGACGAGCTCGAGACCCTCCCTGACCGCGAATCCGACGATGTTCTCGGCCGCGGGATCCGCGCCCGGGACGTCCCGCACGGCCTCACGAGCCAGGTCGGACGCGGTCAGGAACGCCTGCGCCATGATGTTGAAAGGAAATTTCGCCCAGGCCGGGTCGGCATACCGGTTCTGATAGGGCGTTCCGTCGGCCTCGGGAGCCTGGCCGCCCTCGCGCAGGGTGGCGCCCGCAAACTGCGCCAGCGCAATCGATTTTTCCAGCGCGGAACGGGCCAGCGCTGCCTGCCGACCCGGAGTGACCGCGAGCCTGGTGAGCACGTTGATCCAGGCCCCGCCGAAGGCCTGCGGCGAGAGTCCGCCGGTCCACTTCGCAAGCGTCGCGAGCAGCGCACGCGAGGCGTCGTCGGTTTCGAGGGAGGTTCCCGTCTGCCGTGGTTGCGATTTCATTTCACTTGCCTCAGATGCTCTTCAGGTCGCAGGCCGGATCGGCCAGCTTTGCAGGGTCCGGATGCTTGTGCTCGGCGATCCATCGCTTGCCGGTCATGAAGTCGCGCGGACTGTTGACCGCGTCCACCGCCAGCAACTCGCCCCGTGCGAGATAGTAGAGCGCGAAGCTGCCGGATTGAGGGTCGCCACGCAACAGCGCCGTGTCGTAGCCCTCGGACAGTCCGGCGATCTGCAGCTTCACGTCGTATTGGTCGGACCAGAACCACGGCACGTGCTCGTGCCGCGCCTGGCCGCCGCACATGTTCGTCGCCGCGACGCGGCCCTGTTCGACCGCGTTGTCCACCGATTCGAGTCGCACGCGCCGGCCGTACCGGACGCTTGGATGGTTGGTGCAGTCGCCTGCCGCCCAGACGTTGGGGTCCGATGTCTGGCACTGCTCGTCCACCCGGACGCCGTTGTCGCAGTTGATGCCCGCGGAGGCCGCCAGGATCACGTCGGGCAGGATGCCGACGCCTACGATAACGATGTCGGCCGGGTAGGACTGGTCGCCGCAGACGACTGCCCGCACGCGCCCTTCGCCTTCGAAAGCGGTCACCGACGTGCTGCAGTGAATCTGCACGCCTTCGCGTTCGTGCCTGCGCAGGTAGAACTCCGACAGCCGGGGGGCCACGACCCGGTTCAGCGGCCGGTCCGCCATCTCGAGCACGGTGACCTCGAGGCCCAGGTGGCGCGCGCTGGCGGCGGCCTCCAGGCCGACATAGCCGGCGCCGACCACCACCAGCCGCCGCGCGTCCCGGAGATCGGCGCGGATGGCCTCGACGTCGGCAATGGTGCGCAGGTAGTGGATGCCGCCGAGCTCGTGCCCGGGGGTCTCAAGCAGGCGCGGCCGGCTGCCGACGCTGAGCAGCAGCTTGTCGTAGGTGATTTCGCCGCCGTCGTCGAGTCGCAGCCGGCGCGCCCCGCAGTCGATGGCCGTGACCCGGTGGCCCAGGCGGGTATCGACGCGCGCCTGCTCGTAGAACTGGGGGCTGCGCAGCAGCAGGCGCTCGCGCTCGAGTTCACCGGACAGGAACTTTTTCGACAACGGGGGCCGGTTGTAGGGCAGGTGAGGTTCGTCGCCGACCAGCACGATCGGGCCCTGGTGCCCCTGGCGGCGCAGCGTGTCAATCGCCTGCACCGACGCATGGCTCGCTCCCACGATGACGAACGCCTGGGTCATTCTCCTTCCCGGTTCCCTGGCTGCGCCCACCCTGGGGCGCCACGGTGTTCGTTATATACGGAGCCTCCGCCGAGGAACAGGCCGCGGGCAGGCCCGCCCGCCAGGCGGAACAGGGTGCGCTGCGGCCTGCCCATGGCTATGCTTGCGGGGTCGCCGCGCACCACGGTCGGGCAGAGCGGGGTCCCGGGTGCCACAAGCTGGTGCGGACAGGCGCTTCCGGTGCCGAATTCGCCCGGTCCGCGGGCGCGGCACGGTTTCTGCATATTGGCTGGAGCGATCTCCGCCGGACAATGACGAATAGTTCAGGAGCCAGAGCCCTATGAAGCTGATCAGCGCAATTATCAAACCATTCAAGCTGGACGACGTGCGTGCGGCATTGTCGGAACTCGGCGTGTCCGGCATGACGGTAACGGAGGTCAAGGGCTTCGGCCGTCAGCGCGGCCATACCGAGCTGTACCGTGGAGCCGAGTACGTCGTGGACTTCGTGCCGAAGACCCGCATCGAGGTCGCGGTCAAGGACTCGCTGGTGGACCAGGTCATCGAGGCGGTCGTCGGAGCCGCGCGCACCGGCAAGGTGGGCGACGGCAAGATCTTCGTCTCCGACCTCGAGCGGGCAGTCCGCATCCGCACCGGCGAAGCGGACGACCAGGCACTCTGACGATTTGCCCGACCCGCTCGAAAGCGCGCTCGAGAAACTGAAGCTCGGCCGGCAGGCGCGGCACATATTCCTGTGCGTGGGCGGAAAGTGCGCCCCGCAGGACCAGGCGCTCGCGAGCTGGGAGCACCTGAAGCGGCGTCTTGCCGAGCCCGGGACCAGCGGGCTCACGGGTGGCGTGCTTCGCACCAAAGCCGACTGCCTGCGCGTGTGCACCTCCGGTCCGGTCGCCGTCGTTTATCCGGACGGGACCTGGTACCGGGACTGTACGCCCGAGAACCTGGATCGCATCATCGACGAGCACCTGGTGCACGGCCGGCCGGTGGCGGATCTGGTGATCGCCATGGCACCGCTGGGCATCGCCCCCCGCGACTAGCCCGCTGACCGCGGCTGGCCCGGCCTGGTGGATAGTGCAGTTGCCGGCGCGACCGGCAGTCTTCACTATCGGCTGACCGCCGGCCGTCGAGTGCCCGCCATGCCACATGCCATCCGCATCCGCTCCTTCGGTGGACCCGAGGTCATGCGATGGGAGCAGTTCGACCCGGGTGAGCCCGGTCGCGGCGAGGCGTTGATCCGTCACACCGCGGTTGGCCTCAATTTCATCGACGTCTACGAGCGCACCGGCCTGTACCCGAATGCATTGCCGACCGGGCTCGGCCGCGAGGCTGCGGGCGTGGTCGAGGCGCTCGGCAAGGGCGTCCGCGGGCTCGCCGTGGGTGACCGCGTCGCGTACGCGTCGGCTCAACCCGGCGCCTATGCGCAGTACCGCGTGGTCGCCGCCGACCGGCTGGTCGCGATACCGGACGGGGTCAGCGACCGGCTCGCTGCGGCCGCCATGCTGAAAGGACTCACCGCGCAGTTCCTGCTGCGTCGTACGCATCGCGTCAAGCGGGGCGACGTCGTGCTGGTCCACGCAGCGACGGGCGGCGTCGGCTTGATTGCCGCGCAATGGGCGCGCCACCTGGGCGCCGTGGTAATCGGCGTGGTCGGCAGCGAGGCGAAAGCCGGAGTCGCCTGCGCCAACGGTTGCCACCACGCGCTGGTGCTGGGCCGCGACGACCTGCCCGCGCGGGTGCGCGAGATAACGGGCGGCATCGGCGCGGACGTCGTCTACGACTCCGTCGGCAAGGACACGTTCTTCCCCTCGCTCGATTCGCTGCGTCCGCTCGGGCTGATGGTGAGCTACGGCAACGCCTCGGGTCCCGTGCCGCCATTCCAGCCGCTCGAGCTTGCGAAACGCGGATCGCTGTTTCTCACGCGACCGACGCTGTTCCACTACATCGCGCGACGGGTCGAGCTGGCGCGTGCTGCACGCGAGCTGTTCGAAGTGATTGGTCGCGGCGCGGTGCGGATCGAGATTGGCCAGACGCATCCGCTCACCGACGTGGCGCAGGCGCATCGTGACCTCGAGGCGAGGCGTACCATCGGCTCCACGGTCCTGATTCCGTAGCGGTGCCCTTGTGAGCAACGAAACCAGGATATGCGGCATTCTGCGCCGCACGTTGCTCGTGGCCGGCTGGCTCGTCGCCAGCCTGGTCGCGGCCGCCGCGTGGGCGGATCCGGAGCAGAAGCCGATACCGTCGCCCCAGGAACTCGAGGCCCAGGGCGCGGTCATCGGCCGCATCATCGTCACGCCGAACGACATCTTCGATCTGTCGATACCGGCCGAGAAAGGATGGCTGTACCGGGCGGCCAACAAGCTGCACATAAACACGCGCCCGTCGGTGATCCGCGGGCAGCTGCTGTTCAAGACCGGCGACCCGTACAGCGCGCAGCTGGTGCAGGAGAACGAGCGGCTGCTGAGGAGGAACGACTACCTGTATGAGGCGACGATTGTCCCGGTCGCCTGGGACGGGCACACGGTGGACCTCGAGGTCCGGACCAAGGACGTCTGGACGCTGAACCCCGGGTTCAATTTCGGCCGCTCGGGCGGCAAGAACGAGACCAGCGTCCACGTGCAGGAACAGAACCTGCTGGGCACCGGGCGCAAGGTAGAGGTCGCATGGGGCAGCAACGTGGACAACACCTCGTGGACGTTCTCGTTTATCGATCCGCACTTCCTGGAGAGCTTTACGCGCCTCGCCGCTTCCTACAGCGCTGCGGACGACGGCAACTCCGAGTACTTCAGCGTCATTCGCCCGTTCTACTCGCTGGACACGCGCTGGGCTGCCGGAACGACGCTGAGCGATACCAGGTACGTCGACGATCGTTACGAACTCGGCAAGAAGGTCGGCGAGTTCAGGGCGCACGACCAGTACTACGAGGCGAGCGGCGGCTGGTCGGACGGCCTCGTGAACGGCTGGGTCAGTCGCTGGACCCTGGGCGCGACCTGGCAGGAGTCGCAGTTCGAGCCCGAGCCGGGCAGGTCGCTGGGCGGTCCGCTGCCGCCCGACCGGAAATTCGTCTACCCGTGGGTCGGCTTCGAGCGTGTGCAGAACGCGTTCGTGGAACGCGTCAACCTGAACCAGATCGATCGCATCGAGGACGTGCTGGTTGGCTTCCGTGGCTGGGCAAGGCTGGGCTATGCGAGCGAGGCACTGGGCTCGAAGAGCGACGCGTTGCTGGTGTCCGCGTACGTACAGGACGGTATCGAACTCACTCCGCGACAGTCGCTGTTCGGGTCCGCCTGGGCGTCGGGACGCTACGAGGGCGGCGCCGTCCAGAACGGAATCCTTGGCGCCGAATCACGCTACTACCTGTCGACTTCGGCGCGCAGCAAGTTCTATGCGAGCCTCTCCGGCACCGTCACCGAGAACCTCGACGAGGATGAACAGCTCTCGCTGGGTGGCGACACGGGCCTGCGTGGTTACCCGCTGCGCTACCAGGCAGGCACGGCCAGGGCGCTGTTGACGCTCGAGCAGCGCTATTACTCGAAGTGGTATCCGTTCCGCCTGGTCCACGTGGGCGGCGCGGTGTTCTTCGACATGGGTCGTACCTGGGGCCGCGACGTGACCGGCGAGACCAGCCTTGGAATGCTGAAAGACGTCGGCCTGGGACTCAGGCTCGGGTCCAGCCGCTCCGCGTTCGGCAACGTGGTGCACATCGACCTGGCGTTTCCGCTGGACGGCGACAAGAGCATCGACAGCGTGCAGCTGATCATCGAGACCAGCCAGCGTTTCTAGGCGGTCACTGCGCGGACGTCAGGTCGCCTCGGCAGCGATCCAGTCGATCAGGAGCTCGAACTCGCCCGCCTGCCGGTCGCTGATCATCAATCCGAGCGTCCTCGCGCGGGCGGGGGCCAGCGGCGGCGCGCCCGGTACTGCCCGTCCCCGGAACGTCGCCGCGAAGGCATCCACGGGCAGCCGTACCTCCTGCCATTCCGATGCGGGCGGCTCGAACCGGCACTGGTACTGGATGCCGTCGAAGCCGTCGTCCGTGCGAATGGTGAACTTGTAGCGCTTGCCGTCGCCACATACACGCAGCACGAACGCGGTCGCGCCGGTGGCATGCCATGCCCGTGGCAAAGTCCTGACCGACGCAAAGCCGCCGGAATGCTCGAGCGACACGATGCCGGAGAAACGCGCGATACCGGGCTCGGCCTGCGTGAATGCGCTGCGTGAAACACCGCCCATCACCACGTCGTTCACGGGCGTCCACAGGCGCGTGTCGGTGGCGTCGTCGAAATCGAGCAGCACGGTTCGCCCGGGTGCCGCAATGTGGGTGCCGGCCATCAGTCGATCTCGACCACCTGGCGGATGGATGCGCCGGCAGCCAGCCGGTCGAATGCGCCGTTGATGTCGTCGAGGCGGATACGCTCGCTTAACAACTGGTTCACCGGCAGGCGTCCGGCGCGATACCAGTCGATGTAGCGCGGGATGTCGCGCGACGGCACGCAGCTGCCGAGGTAGCTGCCCTTCAGCGTGCGCTCCTCGGCGACCAGGCCCAGGTGAGGGATGGTGAATCGCTGGTCGGGATGCGAAAGGCCGGCGCTCACGGTCGTCCCGCCGCGGCGCGTGATCCGGTAGGCGACTTCGAGCGCCCTCGCTGCGCCGGCCATTTCGAACGCGAAGGCCACGCCGCCATGCGTCAGCTCGCGGACCCTGTCGGCGGCATCGGGATCTGCCGCGTTCACCGCGGCGGTCGCACCGAACTCGCGCGCGGTCGAGAGCTTCGCATCGTTCATGTCGATGGCGACGATGTGTTCCGCATCGAGCATGCGCGCGGCGAGCAGTGCGGCGAGGCCGACGCCGCCGAGGCCGACCACGGCGACCGAGGCCCCGCGCGGCATCGCCGCGGTGTTGACCACCGCGCCCACGCCGGTGATCACCGCGCAGCCGAACAGCGCCGCTTCGGCGAACGGCAGGTCGGCGCGCACGCGCACCAGCGAATTTGCGGCGAGCACCGCGTGGTCGGCAAATCCCGAGACGCCGAGGTGATGGTTTACCTCGTGATCCGAGTCGTGCAGCCGGCGCGATCCCGAGAGTAGCGTGCCGGCGCTGTTTGCGGCGAAGCCGGGCTCGCAGAGCGCCGGGCGTCCAGCGTCGCAGGGGCCGCAATGGCCGCAGCTCGGCACGAACGCCGCGACGACGTGGTCACCCACCGCGAGACTGGTCACTCCCGGGCCGACTTCTTCCACCACGCCCGCAGCCTCGTGGCCCAGTACCATGGGCATCGGTCGCGGCCGGTTGCCGTCGATCACCGAGAGGTCGGAGTGACAGAGCCCGGCCGCCCTGATTCGTACCAGCACTTCGCCGGCGCCGGGCGGGTCGAGCTCGAGGTCCTCAATGGAGAGCGGACGGGTTTCCGCGTAGGGTCCCGGTCGGCCGATTTCACGCAGTACCGCAGCCTTGATTCGCATGCCGGGGAGAATAGCCCGCCTGCCGCCGTGCGTCTAAGGGCAGGCTGCCGCGTGACGGTCTCGCAGCAGCTTGCCCTTGGACACGCACGACAGCTAATGTCGCGGTCGTATCCGGGCAGTAGTCGCAATCGGCAGGGCAGGGCGAACATGAGCGAATCGAATGGAACACGCCTGCCCGAGCAGCGCGGCGAATTTCCAGTGCTGCGCAGGATCACCACGCGCTGGATGGACAACGACCACTACGGCCACGTGAACAACGTGGTCTATTACTCGTACTTCGACACCGCCGTGAACGGTTACCTGATCGAGGCGAGCGGAGTAGACATACGGGACCTCCCGGCGATCGGCATCGTTGCCGAGACGAGTTGCCGGTTCCTGCGCGAACTCAGTTTTCCGGACACCGTGCATGCGGGCCTTGCGCTCGAGAAGCTGGGAAACTCGAGCGTCGTGTACCGCATCGGACTGTTCGGTAACGACGACACCGCGCCCGCCGCGATCGGGCGATTCGTGCACGTGTACGTGGATGCAACCACCCGCCGTCCCGTGCAAGTGCCGGCGCCCATCAGGGCGGCGCTCGGCGTACTCGCGGACGGCTCAGCCGGGACATCGCCGCTGCCGTAGAGATCAATTCGCCGGAATTCGCGTCGGCCCCCTTGCGCCAGAAGTAGATTGCCACCAGCGACGCAGCGAACGCCGGCACCGCTCCGAACTCATCCACGTACCACGCGGACTGCACCGTGTCGGCCGTAATGGGCGCAAAGAACTTCTGCATGAAGACATTGCTGCTCATGCACGATCTCCAATCGAAACCAGACGTTATCGGTGATTGGACCGTATACCACCGATCCGCGCCGCCGCGCCCAATTGACGAAGATCCGCAGCATGTTGGAGTGAGGCGTTGGCAATCTCCGCTTCGACCGCGGCAGCGCAGGCCTCACGCAGGCTCGCGAATCGCTTTACCTTGCCAGGCCAGGGGTTCGGCGGTGGCGCCAGGTCGTGATGTTCGTAGTCGCGCGCGGATCAACTACAACTACAACTGCAACCGCAACCGCCGCCATCGTGGTCGTCCTCGTGCGTGCGATCCCGGCCGTGCGCGTGCGAATGCAGCGCGCCCAGCGGCAACGCGCCCGCGAGCCACTGCACCACCTCGTTCCGCGGGATTCAATTCGGAGAAGTCGCAAGGACCCTGCGCAGGCCGCCGTGAATGTCGATCGAGTCGAAGACGCCGGCGGGCCGCGCCGGGCAGTTACCCAAGGTCGAACCGGTCACCGTTCATGACCTTCGTCCATGCAGCAACGAAGTCCTGAACGAACTTCTCCTGGCCGTCATCCTGCGCGTAGACCTCCGCGTAGGCGCGCAGGATCGAGTTCGACCCGAAGACCAGATCCACCCGGCTCGCGGTCCACTTGACCGCACCGGTCTTTCGATCACGGATTTCATACAGGTTGTTGCCGGCTGGCTTCCATGTGTATGCCATGTCCGTCAGGTTGACGAAGAAGTCATTGCTCAGGACGCCCACGCGATCGGTGAACACGCCGTGCCTGCTGCCACCGTGGTTGGTACCCAGGACACGCATGCCGCCCACCAGCGCGGTCATTTCGTGGGCAGTCAGGCCCATGAGCTGCGTACGGTCGAGCAGCAGTTCTTCGGCACTGACGACATAGTCCTTCTTCAGCCAGTTGCGGTAGCCATCAGCCACGGGCTCCAGCACGTCGAATGACTCGGCGTCCGTCATCGCTTCGGTGGCATCGCCGCGACCCGGCGCAAAGGGAACGGTCATCTCGAATCCCGCAGCCTTGGCCGCCTTCTCGATGCCGACATTGCCGGCCAGCACGATCACGTCGGCCACGCTCGCCCCGGCCTGCGCCGCGATGCCTCCAAGCACGTCCAGCACCCTCGCCAGACGGGCGGGTTCGTTGCCCTCCCAGTCCTTCTGTGGCGCGAGGCGGATGCGCGCGCCGTTGGCACCGCCGCGCTTGTCCGAACCCCGGAAGGTGCGGGCGCTGTCCCAGGCCGTAGACACCATCTCGCTGACGTTCAGGCCGCTGGCCGCGATCTTCGCCTTGACGGCGTTCACGTCATAGTCCGTGCGACCGGCTGGTACTGGGTCCTGCCAGATCAAGTCTTCCTTCGGCACGTCCGGACCGATGTAGCGGGACTTCGGTCCCATGTCGCGGTGGGTCAGCTTGAACCAGGCCCGCGCGAACACCTCCGAGAGGTAAGCCGGATCCTTGTGGAAGCGCTCCGAGATCTTCCGGTACGCGGGGTCCATCTTCATGGCCATGTCGGCATCGGTCATGATCGGGTTGTAGCGGATCGAGGGATCCTCGACATCCACGGGCTTGTCTTCTTCCCTGATGCTCACGGGCTCCCACTGCCAGGCGCCGGCCGGGCTCTTCTTCAGCTCCCATTCATGGTTGAGCAGCATGTCGAAGTAGCCGCCGTCCCACTGGGTGGGGTGGGTGGTCCAGGCACCCTCGATACCGCTGGTCACCGTGTCGCGGCCAATACCGCGCTTGGTCTTGTTGATCCAGCCAAGGCCCTGGTCCTCGACATCGGCCGCTTCGGGGTCCGGACCCAGCAGCTTGGCATCGCCATTGCCATGGCACTTGCCGACCGTGTGGCCACCGGCGGTCAGCGCGACCGTTTCCTCGTCGTTCATCGCCATGCGCGCAAAGGTCACGCGCACGTCGCGGGCGGTCTTCAGGGGATCGGGTTTGCCGTCCACGCCTTCCGGGTTGACGTAGATCAGCCCCATCATCACGGCGGCCAGCGGGTTTTCCAGGTCGCGTTCGCCGGAATAACGGCTGTTGGCGCTGCCGCTTGGCGCGAGCCATTCCTTCTCGGAGCCCCAGTAGGTGTCCTTCTCCGGGTGCCAGATGTCCTCGCGGCCGAACGCGAAGCCGAAGGTCTTCAGGCCCATCGACTCGTAGGCAACGGTGCCGGCGAGGATGATGAGGTCGGCCCAGCTGATCTTGTTGCCGTATTTCTTCTTGATCGGCCACAGCAGACGACGTGCCTTGTCCAGGTTCACGTTGTCGGGCCAGGAACTGATTGGAGCGAAACGCTGGTTTCCCGTGCCGCCACCGCCCCGGCCATCCGCAATACGGTAGGTGCCCGCCGAGTGCCACGCCATTCGGATCATCAGGCCGCCGTAATGGCCCCAGTCCGCCGGCCACCATTCCTGGCTGTCGGTCATCAGCGCGTGGAGGTCTTTCTTGAGCGCCGCGACATCGAGCTTTCTGACCTCCTTTCGATAGTCGAAGCCCTTCCCCATCGGGTCGGTCTTGGTGTCGTGCTGATGCAGGATGTCGAGGTTCAGCGCCTTAGGCCACCACTCCATGTTGGACATGCTGGTTGACGTGGCACCACCGTGCATTACCGGACACTTTGCTCGACCTGACATGCGTTGCTCCTTTCCAGTCGGTTCTTCTCAGGCTTGTATTTGGCTCCTCGACGACTACAGACTCCAATCGTTTGTGTTGATCATGCCCATAGCCCTGCCCGATCAGGGAGCGCTCTGGATCGAGCGCGGTCGCACCGATAGTGCATGGCGACCGCGCCGTTACGGAGCGGCTTTCCTGAGACCAGCTCAAGCCGTCGCGTGGTGGGCAGCCCACTCTGGTACAGGGTCGGGCCGTGCCCGGCGATCCTGGGGTGGACGAGAAATTTGTACTCATCGATCAGATCCAGCCGATCGAGCTCTGTCGCGAGCTTGCCGCTACCGAGGAGCACACCAGCCGGCGTATCGTCCTTGAGTTTCTGCACACCCGTGCGAAGGTCGCCGGCGATGTGGTGGCTATTGGTCCATGGGTAGTCCTTTCGCGTCGACGACACCACATACTTCGGCTTGGCCTCCAGCTTGACTGCCCACTCGCGAATCGCGGGTGGTGCCTCCATGTCGCCGCGCGCAACCGCCGGCCAGTAGCTCTCCATCATCTCGTAGGTGACACGACCCCACAAAATCGCCCCGCCCTCATCCATGAGGCGGGTAAAGTAAGCGTGTGTCTCGTCATCGGCGATCCCCTCCTGGTGATCGACGCACCCGTCCAGCGTGACATTGATACTGAATATCAAGAGTCCCATGCGGTTAGTCTCCGGCTAACTAAAATCTGGCCGACAGACGTCATGCCGACAGTTGTCACCAGCCAGCACACGCGCCCGCAACCCGATCAATCCCGCATCGCTGCCGCAAACCACGGCGAGTGCGCGGCGCGGAACTCTGGCAGGGCCTCGCAGCGCCCGACGTGAGCCCGGAGCGCCGGGTGCTTCGCATCGCCGAACACGTCCAGCGACTCACTGAGGAACGTGGACATGCAGGTGACGGTGATGTCCGCTTGGCCGACCCGATCGTCGATATCATCCAGGATCGCGGCGGAATCGGTCATCACCGTACCGTCATCGAGCACCAGCACCGGCACCCGGCCGAGCGGACTGAATTCGCGAATGCGCTCGAAGTCCGCGCCCACCGACCAGTTGGCGTGCTCGAACGGTACCTCGAGGTGTTTCAACCTAACCGCAACACGTCGCACGTACGGCGAATCGAACATGCCGATCAGCATCATGGAGTCCACCTCCTGTTGCTCAGGTTCACACGAACCCGGGCGCTCCAGTCCCGGCCGCCGCCTCACCTCGTCTCGTGCACCGCCACGTTCTCGATCCTGCGGTCCGGGATCAACCAGACGAGAGCAACCGCGACGTAGATGGCGAGCGACAGCCAGCCGGCGCGCAACGCGAGCACGATCGCAACGGCGTACATTGCCAGCGACAGCTTGCCTTTCCAGTCGGCGCGGACCGCCCGGGCGAGCAGCGAGTCGGGTCCTTCCGCACGGATGATCATGGTCTGCAGCACCGTGTACGAGAGTGCGGCCATGAGCAGCACGACGCCATACAGCGCCGTTGGCCAGGCCGCAAAGTGGTTTTCGCCCATCCAGCCCGTCGCGAACGGCACCAGAGAAAGCCAGAACAGCAGCGCAAGGTTCGCCCACAGGATCGACGCGGTCACCCGGTTGCACAGGTGCAGCATGTGGTGATGATTGTTCCAGTAGATGCCGAGGTAGACGAAGCTCAGCACGTAGGTGAGGAACACCGGGACGAGCGGCCCCAGCGCAGCTAGCTCAGTGCCGTGCGGCACCTTGAGCTCCAGCACCATGATCGTGATGAGGATGGCCAGCACGCCGTCGCTGAATGCTTCCAGTCGATGCTTACCCACTCATCCGCTCCCCGATGGTGCCGTGTTTTTGACGCCCGCCGCGACCCGTCTGCGGGCGCGTAGCTTAACGCGGCTCAGGGCGGGGAGGGACGGTGCTTGCGCCCCCAGGTCTACCAGTCGGCCGCCAAACCCAGGCCTCGATCCGCCTCTCCGTCACTACCCCGCTCAGGCAATCCCGGGGGCTGCTTCCGACCGCGGTCCCTCGACTCCGTCAGGCATGAACTTTCCGGTGGCTCTGCGCTTGGCGAAAGGGGAGGTTCCTTGACGTTTCAGCGGAAACGTCGAACCTGGCTATGTAACCTGGTGTCGACGATGCCGAGGCCAGACAAGCAAGGTCGGTGGCAGCACGACCTTAGCAAATCAACCACGCCACCGTCCGAGCGGGCGGCCTAAAACGGCGTCAGCGCACTCAAGACCTCGATGCTAAACGACCCATTCGCATCGCCGTAGACGCGCGCCACCAGGGTTCCATTGCTCGTAATCCGAACTTCGCCTGTGTGTCTACCTTGGTTTCCGACAAATCCGTAGACCGATTGCAGGCTTCCGTCAAGGGTGTATTCAGTGTCATTGATTTCGACTGCCAAGCTGGCGAAGTCTTGCTGCACTGACGCCGCTGAACCCGGCGGAGGCGAGGTGTAACCGATCGAATAGGACCCGCCTGCGAAGGTCGCAGTATTGCCCGTCAAGTTGTTGACCAATCTTGAGCCAACGGCCGGTGTATAGGTCGTGGTCGATCCCGCGCCTGTCGTCACGCGCCTCCACGTTCCCGATCCGTCCGCCGTCACGTCATTAAGGCCACAGCGCCTCATCTAGTGCGATGTTCGCTTCTGTGGCAACCGGCCAGCACACGCGCCCGCGACGGCAGCCCGCAGGCCACCTACGGACCTCACGTCGATTCCCGTTCGCTACCCGCCGGCTCAGGATTCGCCTGCGCCTCGACTAGTCTCCAACCTTCCAGACCATCGCCTTCGACCTCGGGCGCCATTCCCCGGATGATCCGCCGGAACGTTCTATTCGGACTTGAACCCCACCTTGCGGTGACTGCCATCGCAGAACGGCTTGTGTTGCGACGCGCCACAGCGGCACAGGAAGGTCTCGGTGGTGCGGTTGATCGTCCGCCCTGTGCCGCTTACCACCTCGAGAGGGCCACTCACCTTGAGTGGGCCGTCAGTGACCGGCGTGACCGCGATGATTCCGTCGCGGGTCGCGAGCGCAGCTGACTCCTTCGCTGCCGGCTCGCCCGTCGCGGCAAATCCCACAGCCGTGTGGCTCCCATCGCAATAAGGCTTATGCTTCGACGCTCCACACCGGCACAACGTGCTTCGCAGTCGCACCTCATCGTCGATCGTGTGCTGTGCGTGGAACGCGAGTGGGCCGTTCTCCCGCACGCGCACCGTGTTGACCATCGGCGGTGGTTCGGCAGGCCCGCCGTCGCTGCGCTCGTAGGTAATTGCGCCGGACGGGCAGTTCGCAGCGATTGCGGCAACCTCTTCCGGAGTCGCGCTGTCTGGATGGATCCACTCGCCTTTTGCGTTCGGCACGAACACGTCCGGGCGTCCCAGCACACAGTGCCGGGAGTGAATGCAGCGCCGCGCCTCGAAGTGGATCGTGACCTTTTCGCCGCGGACGGTTTCACGCTTGCTCATAAGTGCTCCTGTCGAGATGTTCGCCGAACGCGGGTCATTTCGCTCCAATGCAACCGACGAATCAAGGGCTCGCTTGAGCGAGGCGCAAGCTTTGAGCAGCTTCGCTGTTGTTCCGGTTGCCCGAAATTCGCGAGCCACCCAGCGTGGCTCAAGATCCGTCTCGGCCTCCACTAATCTCGAGCCTACAAATCCAGGGCGCTCCAGTGCGGGACCGAGCCGTGATCACCGCATGAATTCGCGGAGCGACTGAGCAACGGACAGCAGTTGCGGACCATTCATGCGCCCGATGATGTTGCGGATGACAATCGCAAGCGCCTGCTGAGCGCCGGCCATGCCGATACTGGCCGACTGTTCCAGGATGAAGCCGGCCTTGGCGTCCTTGAGAGGCTTGACGAAGCAGTAGTGCAGGCCGTTATTGATCAACTCCACGGCGAGATCGGCGAGCGCGTCGCGGTGTACAGCGGGATCCCGGGCCCGCTCGAGCGTAATGAGCACTAGAACGGTCTTTTCATGCAGCTCTTCGGAATGGTAGACGCGCACGAACCGTCCGCCGGATTCCCTCGTTGGATCTGTCACTGACCGCGCGGACTTCACCGGTCGCGCCCGGGGCGCTTCCTTTGATCGTGTTGCCATGCTCTGAATGATACTCGGTGACCCTGCATCGATCCCGGTTCGTCACCCCACCCGGCATCCGGATCCCGGAGAGCCATCCCGCGGCGTTGCCGGAGACTAAAATGCCCCAGGTACGCCCGAGGTGGATCGATGCTTCGATATCTTCTCGCCTGGTTCCCGATGCTGGTGCTTGCGATCGCAAACGGCGCTCTGCGCCAGGCCACCTACGGTAAGCGTATCCCTGAGGTCCTTGCACACCAGCTCTCGACCGCAATCGGCGCTGCGGTCTTCGGCGTCTACATCTGGTTCGTGATCCGGGTCTGGCCGCCCGACTCGACGCAGCAGGCGTTGCAGGTCGGCCTGCTCTGGCTGGTCCTCACGGTTGCGTTCGAGTTCTTCATGGGCCTGGTGCTCGCGCGCCGCTCATTTGATGAAGTGCTGCGTGACTACGACGTGACGAAAGGCAGGGTCTGGGTGTTTCTGCTGCTGTGGATTGCACTCGCGCCTGTGCTGTTCCACCTTCTCGACCGCGACTGACCCCCCGTCCCCTGATCCGAACGGTCCTATGCCTGCGCCCCGAAGGCCGCGTGGAAAGTGATTTCCGCCTGCGGATCCGAACCGTATAACCGCAGCGTGAGCAGATTCTCGGGCGGCACGCCGGGGTAGGTGAGCGAATGCTCTACCCGGAACCCGAAACGCTCGTAGTAGCCGGGATCGCCGACCAGCACACAGCCCGCGGCACCCCGTGTGCGCAGGATTGCCAACTACTTCGCCGACCAGTGAGATCGAAAGCGCTCCTGCCCGGCGCAGCGCAGCCACGATGAACTGTTCGGTGTGAGCGGTATGTGGCGCGTTGAGGAAAGCATCGGTCGTAACGGCCTCAATGACCTCGATATCGTCCGCCGACTCCGGCCTGACCTTGATTTCCATGTTCCGGATTCTAATCGCGCCCGGAGCTCCGAGTAACCGGCGGTCAATTACGCATTGAGTGATACGACAGTGCCGCGATCAGTGGCAACGCACTGGCGCCTTCGCGTGTTCGCGGAGGTGCAGTCCGACGTCCTCGTAGGGCGTCAGTTGAGCAGGGAACGTCGACAGCTGCAGACCTCCCCAACCCTTCGGAAACCTGACAGCCACCCCGCCTGGCTCAGGATCCAACGCGACCTGACCTGACTTCCGGACTGGAAGACCACCGCGCTGAAGCGCGGCTCCGAAGCGCGATCACTGGTTGCGCGACAAAAATCGCGGGAACGAATTTTGAACCAGTGTCCTGACCGTGCGGTGTGTGCCACCGCCGACAGCGTCTGCCTTCTATCGAACTCCGGAAAGCGGATCTTCCAGGCCCGTAACCGACCCACGGCGGACGGCGGGAACAGATCAAAGCGACCGCTAACGTTCCGGTTCAGCGGCGGGCCGCGCAGTGGACCGTCCGCTGCAACCGGTTGTCAGGTGGCAGCTTGTCTGTCTGCATGATGCGCAAGCGCCGACGCTGTTCGACACCCGACGATCGCCGGAGCCTCCTGAACAAGAGCATCATTCTCGAGCGCGGCCACCATGAACAGGGCAAAATCAATACGGCGTGTCCGGTTGCTCTTGAGAATGGGATCACCCACGTGTTGGCTCCATACCGGTAGCCCCTCGCTTTCCCCCTCCTCGAGATCGCTGCCGCGCACGACCGTCCATCGTCTGTTGCTGGCGAAGATTCGGCGACAAGCCTCGACCTGGTCATCGAGCTCCGCGAAGCGCAGCAGCCGCGCCAGCCCGCCGAAGACTTTGACAATGAATTTCAGCTTCCGCGCGTACACGTCTTTGCCGTCCCGGGTGATATGCCACCCGCACGAGAAGACCAGACGTGCGTCCAGCCGCGTGAAATCCAGCACGGCCTGCGCCGTGCCAGAGGAGTACTGCTGAACGCCCCAGGGAGCCAGGACCGTCAACACTCCGTCACAGCCAGCGACAGCACGCTTGATGACATCGCGGTCGTTAGTGGCGCCGGGAAAGACGGTGATGCGGTCCTTGTATACGTCGAGCTTGCCGACGCTCTCCGCTCGGCACACGCCGACCACCTCGTATCCACGGTCCAGCGCGTGCTGCACCATGTACCTGCCGAGTTTTCCAGAGGCGCCAACAATGCAGACTCTCATGTCCACCTAACTGCAAATAGGCCGACAGACGTTATGTCGACAGTTGTTACACGTATCGGCTAAACGCCCCAGGCCTGGCGTTCCGGGTTCCGAGGCGACTGCGCTTGCTGGCGTCATGAACCGTCCACACTCCCTGAGACGCATAGGCTCAACTACATCACCGCTTCAGGGGTCCGTCAATCCGACCGGCCGCTCACGACGCGAAGCAGTCCGCCAGGACACATCGCGCATTGAAACGAACCCAGACGTCAACGGTCGCGCTCAGCCTTCCCGCTTTACGTAGAAGTGAGCGATGACTCCGACCACCAAGCAGATGAGTGCTATGACGTCTGCTGCAAAGACGCGGCCCACCTGCGGGTTATAGTTGCCAACCGACCATGCGAGATACAAAAAGGAAAGGACACTCGCAAAACCACCAGCGAAAGCGATTCCCTGCAAGTTAGGTCTGAAAGCCGCGATCAAGAGAAAGAGCCCGAGCAGGCCGAAAAGAACCGCTCGATGGCGCATTAGGATCGCGAGGTTTGGCTCGTCAACTGTAATGCCGTACAAGGCTGCGAGGCGTTCCGTTCCGAGCAATCCGGACAGCGGTAACAGGTGAATGATCGCCACGACCACGAGCATGGCTGAGACCAGGTATCGCAACTGGGCATTCCCCCGTAAGGACTACGTGACCCTAGGATATCAGTCGAAAATGGCGGGCATCCCAATGACAAACCCCCTGTTGAGGTTCCGATTCCCGCGCCTCAGCGTCCGAGCCCAAGGAATACACGCATCCGCTCGAGCTCGGCCTCGAGTTCCCTGCGAAATGCGCCGTTACGCGGCTGGCTTCCCTTGATGTACCCGAACGAGCTGCTGAGCGAACCGTCGGCGACCGAGAGGTTTCCCCAGCCGATGACCTCATCGCGCCACAGCAGCGGCAGGGCGTAGTACCCCAGCTTCCGCTTCGGCGCCGGCGTGTAGGCCTCGAATCGGTACGGCCATCCCCAGAACGCCTCGAATCGCTGCCGATCGAACACGACCGGGTCGAATGGCGTGAGAAGGCGCACGGTCTCGTCCGGGTTCCAGCGACGCGAGGCGGGATTCTCGGTGGCCGGCCAGTACCAGTCCTCGGAGTCCACCTTCGCGTGACCAAGCCGACGCTTCGCGCGTGCCAGCGACTCGGCGCGTCGCGATCTCCACTGCGGCATGCCGACACACAGCCCGCTCAACAGGCGGCCGAGGCCGCTGGCGGGCAGCGGCGCGTACTTGTTCACGACGATGTCGACGAGTGCGTCGATTCTATTGTTGATGGTCGCATCGTCCTGCGGCGCCGGGCCCAGGTCTGCTCGGGCTGCATATACGCGTGTTCCGCCCTCTCGCCGGATCACCCGCAGCAGCCCGCGGTAGTGCATGTCGTCGAGCAGCTGAGTGGTGGCATTGGACGATCCGCCGAACCAGTTGGTCACCTTGCCGTGTGCGAACCGGGCATCGACCTCGCGCGGATGCACTGCACCGTGCTCGCGCACGAACTCCAGCACTTCCTCTGCTTGCCGTTTCCGCCGCGGTGTCCAGGCGGTCCGCGCGGTCCGCGGATGCATCAAGCCACTGCTCGAGCGCGGCAGGATCCCGTAGTTCACGAAGAAATCCTCCTCGAGCGTCAGGCGCGGGTAGCGCCGCTCGAGTTCGCCGGCGCGGTAATCCTTCACGCGGTGACGCAGCGTCAGGTCCTGGGCGCGCGCCGGTGCGCGAATCGGATCGGCCTGCACGAAGCCGAGCCGGTTGATCGCTCGACCGAGCGTCGTCGGTCGAAAAAGCGATCGTGCGACCGCGTAGCGGCGCAACTGCTCTCTTGTCAATTTCACGCTGCAGTCCCGGGCTGGTTGCAGCCCGTCGGCGCCCGTCAGGACTCCAGGACTTCCTTGCCCTTCTGGATCGCGAGCGCGCCGGAGCGCACGACCTCGAGTACCTGGCCGAAGTTGGAGACCTCCGCAATGAAGCGATTGATCTCCGCCTCGTTGCTGGTCAGTTCGACCGTAAAGCTGTCCGTGGCATCCCACAGCACGCGACCGCCGGCCCGCTGCGCGGCGGACCACAACGATCCAACCGTCGTCACCTTGCCTCTCACCTTGATCAGCAGCAGTTCACGCTCGAAGTGTTCTTCGCGCGTGACGTCCTCGACATCCACGACGTCCACCAGTTTCAGCAGCTGGTTCGAGATCTGCTGGATCACTGCATCGTCGCCGGTCGTGACGACGGTCAGGCGCGACACCATGGGATCATCGGTCGGCGCGACGCTCAACGACTCGATGTTGTAGCCGCGGGTCGAGAAGAGTCCCGCGACGCGGTTCAGCGCGCCGACCTCGTTCTGCAGCGTTACGGAAATGATGTGGCGCATGGTATTCACGGTGGGCCAGCCTGCGGATCGACTCCGCGCGAAGTTCCTAAGTGCATGATTTATCAGCTCTAAGCGACCATTCCGTCGTCCCGGCTTCCGGGCAAGCATAGGTTATGGACCGGGGCCCGCCTAGATGGACGGGTACGGATGCGGCTGCTAGTCTGCATTGCACCGCAACACGAATACCAGCGGGTCGCCAGGCAGGAATTCCCGTGAGCCAGAGCCACGCCAAGAAGGATCGAGCCGCCCACCCCCGGGCAGGGCAGGTCATGTCCGGTGCGGACATCATCGTGCAGGTGCTGGCCGACGAGGGCGTGGACACCATCTTCGGCTACAGCGGCGGCGCGATCCTGCCGACCTACGACGCCGTGTTCCGCTTCAACCAGGCCCATGCGGACGCGGACGGCAGCGGTGCGCCGATGCCGCTGATCGTCCCGGCCAACGAGCAGGGCGCAGGGTTCATGGCCGCAGGCTACGCGCGGGCCAGCGGCCGTGTCGGCGTGTGCATGGTCACGTCGGGCCCGGGCGCGACGAACACCGTCACGCCGGTGCGCGACAGCGCGGCGGACTCGGTGCCGATCGTGGTCATCTGCGGCCAGGTGCCGACGGCCGCCATCGGCAGCGACGGTTTCCAGGAGGCACCCGTCGCGAACATCATGGGTTCGGTGGCCAAGCACTGCTTCCTGGTCACCGAGCCGGAACGACTCGAGGCGACGATCCGCACTGCGTTCGAGATTGCACGCACCGGCCGCCCCGGCCCGGTGGTGGTCGACGTCCCGAAGGACGTGCAGAACTGGCAGGGTCCGTTCAAGGGCGAGGGACACCTCGATGTGCGCGGTTATCGCCACCGCATGAATGCCCTCGAGAAGAATTCTCTCTCGGACAAGCAGGCAGACGCGTTCCTCGCCATGCTGGGTGACTCGAAGCGGCCGCTGATCTACGCGGGCGGTGGGGTCATCAACGGCAACGGCGCGGAGCAGCTTGGGCGCTTCGCGGCCGAACTGGGCATCCCGGTCGTCACTACGCTGATGGGCATCGGCGCCATCGATACGACCCACCCGCTTGCGCTTCGAATGCTTGGCATGCACGGGACAGCGTTCGCCAACTACGCAGTGGACGACTGCGATTTCCTGATCGCGCTCGGCGCCCGCTTCGACGATCGCGTCGCCGGCGTTCCGGAGAAGTTCGCGCCGAATGCCAGGAAGATCGCCCACATCGACGTGGACGCCTCCGAGATCAACAAGGTCAAGCGCGTGCAGTGGAGCCACGTCGGGCTGCTGCCCGCGGCGCTCAGCGCATTGAGGGCGCGCGCGAAGCAGGCGGGTTTCAGTCGCGACTGGTCTGCGTGGCAGGCGCACGTCGATGGGCTCAGGCAGCGGCACGCGATGAACTACGATCGCGACAGCGAGCTGATCCAGCCGTACTACGTGATCGAGGAGATCAACCGCCTGACAAAGGGCAAGGCAATCATTGCGACCGGCGTCGGCCAGCACCAGATGTGGGCCGCGCAGTACTTTGATTTCAGCGAACCGAGGCTGTGGCTCACCTCGGGCAGCATGGGTACTATGGGCTTCGGCCTGCCCGCGGCGATCGGCGCGCAGTTCGCCCGTCGTGACCGCCTGGTGATCGATATCGACGGCGACGCCAGCATCCGCATGAACCTGGGCGAGCTCGAGACGGTCACGACCTACGACCTTCCGGTCAAGGTGGTGGTGCTGAACAACTTCGGCGACGGCATGGTCAAGCAGTGGCAGAAGCTGTTTTTCAAGGGCCGCCTGTCGGCGAGCGACAAGTCGCTGCACAAGAAGGATTTCGTAAAGGCTGCGGAGGCCGACGGGTTCCGGTTCGCAGTGCGCCTCGACCGCAAGCAAGACGTGCCGCGAGTCGTAAAGGAATTCGTCGAGTTCGAGGGGCCGGCGTTTCTCGAGGTGATCATCGACATCGACGCCTGCGTCTATCCGATGGTCGGGCCGGGCCAGACCTACGAGGAAATGATAACCGGCGACTTCATCGAGTCGCGCAGCAGCGACGGCGGCAAGAAGGAATCCGGCCCTAGCGGCATGTTCTGATCCGCCTCCGGGCCTGGCCGGTTGCGCCGGGACCCGGGCCCGCGCTTCAGGCCCAGCCCGCTGCATGCACGGCAAGCCCGGCGACTGCAGAGGCGGCCAGGATCCAAGGCAGCGCGAGACTGGTGCGCAGCAGAAACCACGTCGCTGCGGCAATGGCCAGCGAAGGCCAGGCAAGGCCCGCGTCGAATCCGCCGGGGAACAGCACCACGCCGCCGAGGATCACCGCCAGCGTCGCGATCACGCCGATGACGGCCGCCGTGACCGCCACCAGCGCGCCGGCGATCCGCGGATTGCCGGTGAGCCGCTCGACGTACGGGGCGCCGAGGAAGATCAGTACGAACGACGGCAGGAACGTCGCCCACGACGCAAGTGCCGCGGCGAGCAGCCCGCTGGCCGCCGGCACCAGGGGCGATGGCTGGTTCCACCCGGCCATGAAGCCCATGAACTGCAGCACGATCACCAGCGGCCCGGGAGTGGTCTCCGCCAGCGCGAGGCCGTCGATAGCCTGATGCGCGCTCATCCATCCCAGTTCCTGGACAAAGTGCTGCGTCACGTAGCCGAGCACCGCATACGCGCCGCCGAACGTCACGAGGGCGGCCTGCGTGAAGAACAGGTACAGGCGCGTCCAGAGCGACCCATAGCCGAGTGCGATCGTCACCGCAACCAGCGGCAGGACCCACAGTGTGAGGCCAACGATCGCAACCCGGATCGGCGTTGCGGAGCGCACTGTCGTTACCGGCGTGTCCGCGGCTGCCGGGCGGGTACGCCAGGCCGCCGCAAGACCAGACAGTCCGGCGGCCAGCACGATCAGCGGGAACGGTATTCCCAGCCACTGCAACGCGATGAATGAGCCGACTGCCAGTGCGACGTGCAGCGGACTGCGCAGCGCGCGCCTGCCGAGGCCGGCGATCGCTCGCAGTATCAGCGCCAGCACGGCCGCCCTGAGGCCAACGAGGATTCCCGACACGACCGGCAGGCTGCCGAAGCGCGCGTAAGCGAGGGACAGTCCAAGCAGCAACAGCACGGCGGGTACGATGAATCCGAGCCCCGCCACCAGCCCGCCGCGGATGCCGTGAAGTTTCCACCCGAGGTAGATGGCGAGCTGCAAGGCTTCGGGCCCGGGCAGCAGCATGCAGAAACTGAGCGCGCTGGTGAACTGCCGCTCGCTGAGCCACGCGCGTCGCTCCACGACTTCGCGGTGCATCACCGCGATCTGGCCGGCAGGGCCGCCGAAAGAAATGAAGCCCAGGCGCGCCCAGAACCGCGCCGCGTCGACGAATGCCGGATGCGCGCCGGCAGCGCCGCCCGTCACTTGCCGTCCGCAATCAACTTGTCGATCATCGCCGCGATTTCCTCGAACGACTTGGCGCCTGAAAACGTACCGCCCTGGAACTCGCCGTCCACGACCCGCCCGAGCATGAAAGAAGGCGTCGAGGCGATGCCGTCGCGACGCGCCATCGCCAGGTCCTCGCGCACGGCGGAATCCTGGCGGATGTCGCGCCGGCAGGTCTTGAACTTCGCGACATCGAGGCCCAGCTTTCCGGCCAGCGCGTCATAGGGATCGGAGGCGAGCTGCGCCTGGTCTGCGAAGATCGCGTCGCGGAACTTCCAGAACTGTCCCTGTTCGCCGGCGCAGCGCGCGGCGACTGCCGCCGGGAAGGCGTAGGCATGCGCGGGAAGCGGGAAGCTGACCGCCGCGTAATGCAGCTTTCCCGTGTCTATGTACGTGCGCTTCAACTGCGGAAAAGTCCGCAGCGCGTAGGTAGCGCAGTACGGGCATTGCAGGTCGCTGAATTCCACCATGGCGACCGGCGCATCCTCGCGACCGAGTACGTTGAACGGTGCCTCCGCGTCTGGCTGGACCGCCGCGGCAGCGTTCGCGGCGCTGCCCGATGCGGCCCGGGTCGCTGGCGGCGTGGCTGACGTGCCCGCGCTTGAAGCGGTTCCGGCGAATAGCGACAGTGCGGCGAGAGCAACCAGGGCAGTCAGGGAAATGGGTGTTGTCATGGTTCCGGCGTGCTTCGATGGCAAAAGTCCGATGGACGATATGACCGGCAGCGTGCAGCAGCGCAGTCTGCGTTACAAGCGGCAGTGGGACATGGCGTGCCGACGCCACATGGCGCACGGACATCGCGTAAGCCGTTAACATGCCGGTGGACGGGCCCCGTTCGGCCCCTGGTGTGAGCCACTATGAAGTACCTGCACACGATGGTCCGCGTGACCGACATCGCCGAGTCGCTGAAGTTCTACTGCGACGCGCTCGGGCTACGCGAAGTGCGCCGCCATGAGAGTCCCCAGGGGCGCTTCACGCTGGTGTTCCTCGCGGCACCGGGCGACGAGTCGGCACAGGTCGAACTCACCTGGAACTGGGATCCGGAGCCCTACGGTACTGGTCGGGCATTCGGGCACCTGGCCTACGAGGTGGACGACATCTACGAGGCCTGCCGCCGGCTTGCGGATCACGGCGTGACGATCAATCGGCCGCCGCGTGACGGTCGCATGGCTTTCGTGCGCTCGCCGGATGGCATCTCGGTCGAATTGCTGCAGAAGGGTGCGGCGCTGGCGCCGGCAGAGCCCTGGGCCAGCATGGCCAACATCGGCAGCTGGTAGGCAGGTGTTGCGCTGGGCAGGCCGCCGGGAATCGGCAGGCCCATCGGGCGGTCGCCAGGTCGTCAAGCGAATGACGCGCCGACGATGCGCGGCTCGGGCTCGAGCCTGATACCGAAGCGCTGCTCGACCGAGTCCGCGACCCGCCGCGCGAGCCCGAGCAGTTCTGCGCCGCTCGCGCCGCCGTGATTCACCAGCACCAGCGCGTGCTGTGCCGAGACGCCCGCGTCGCCCTCGCGGATTCCCTTGAGGCCACAGGCCTCGATCATCCAGGCGGCGGAGAGCTTGCGGGTGCCGTCTGTCGATTCGTAAACCGGAAGGCCCGGGTGTGCTGCCACGAGCTCACCGGCCAGCCCGGCCGGCACCGCGGGATTCTTGAAGAAGCTGCCCGCATTCGGCAGGAATTCTGGATCCGGCAGCTTGCGTCGCCGCAGGCGTCGCACGGCCTGTGCTACCTGCGCCGCGGTCGGTTGGGCGATCCGTAGCGCCGCGAGTTCGTCACGCAACCCTGCATAGCCCAGGTTCAGTTCGCGGTTACGTGGAAACAGGAAATTGACCGCCGTGACGATCCACCGATCCGGTTCCTGCTTGAACAGGCTGTCTCGATAGCCGAACCGGCATTGCTCGCAGGACAGCAGCGCAGCGCTGGAGTCTCGCCGGTCCCAGGCCTCGACCGACGTGGTGACCTCGCCGACCTCGACGCCGTAGGCGCCGATGTTCTGGATCGGCGCCGCGCCGACGAGCCCCGGTATCAGCGCCAGGTTCTCGAGGCCCGTGAGTTGCTGAGCGAGTGTCCAGTCCACCAGCGCGTCCCAGCCGAGACCCGCCTCCGCGCGCACCCACACGGCGTCGCCGTCGTCGCCGGCCATGTTCACGCGGCGCCACGCTGCCTGCAGGACCAGGCCGTCGAAGTCCCGGGCGAAAAGCACGTTGCTGCCCTGGCCCAGCACAAGCACGGGCATTCCCGCGAATTCACTCCGCCCGAGAACCTCCGGCATGGCAGCGGGGTCGTCGAGCGTCACCAGCCAGCGCGCGGTCGCAGCCACCCGCAGCGTGTTGAGTTCCCGCAGTGGCGCGTCATGCAGCAATGTGTAGGCGTCAGTCATGTTCGTCCAGCGCAAAGCGCATGGCGGCTATTCTTGCACCTCCCGCGAAAGATGGCGCTTCCCCTCTTCGCCGACCGGATGGGTGTCACACTCGATGCCATGTGCCCCGCCCGGGTGGCGTGCTTGCCACTGCGGAAGCAGTTCCTTCACTATCGTCGGCATGGGCGAAACGGACCACGAACGCCGGATGACGAGCCAGCCGGACGAGGCGCGGGCGTTTCTCGACGCCAATCCGGACATCGAGGCCGTGCAGCTCGTGATCACCGACGCAAACGGCGTTGGTCGCGGCAAGAACATTGCGCGCGAGGAGCTTGGGGCGCTTTACGGCAGCGGGCGCAATGTCGCCGGATCGATCCTCGGCCTCGACATCACCGGCGAGGACGTCGAGGAGACGGGCCTCGTATGGGCGGTGGGTGATGCCGACCTGTGCTGCCGTCCGGTACCCGGGTCGCTGTGGCGTGCGCCGTGGCTCACGCGGCCCACGGCGCAGGTGCTCGGCACCATGTTCGAGCTCGACGGACGCCCCGCCGGCGCCGATCCGCGCCACGTGCTCGCACGTGCGGTCGAGCGGCTCGCGGCCGCCGGCTTCACTCCGGTCGTGGCTGTCGAGCTCGAGTTCTACCTGCTCGAGCGTGACGAGCAGGGGCACCTGCGCCCGGCGAGCGGATTGGTCGCGGCACGCGGCGGAAGCCACATCGATGCTTACGGCCTGGGTCGACTCGACGACATGTCGCCGCTGTTCGACGAACTGTATGCCGCAGCACGTGCGCAGGGCCTCCCGGTGCGCACGCTGATGTCCGAGTACGCGCCCGGGCAGTTCGAGATCACGCTGGAACACCGCGCCGACGCCTTGCGCGCGGTGGACGAGGCGGTGCTTTTCAAGCGCGCCATCCGGGGCATCGCGCGCCGCCACGGCCTCATCGCCTGCTTCATGGCCAAGCCGTTCGCTGGCATGGCCGGTACCGGCATGCATCTGCACGCGAGTCTCCTCGGGGAGGATGGGTCGAACGCCTTCGCGAGCGAGGATCCCGCCGGGACGGAGCTGCTGCGCCACGCCATCGGCGGCCTGCGCGACACGCTGGCCGACGGCATGGCAGTGTTTGCGCCCCACGCGAACTCCTACCGGCGCTTCCGTGCCATGAGTTACGCGCCGGTCGCGCCGACCTGGGGAGTCAACAACCGGACCGTGAGCCTGCGGATTCCGGCCGGGCCGCCCGCAAGCCGGCATGTCGAGCATCGCGTGGCCGGCGCCGATGCGAATCCGTACCTCGTCGCAGCGCTGGTGCTCGGCGCGATGCAGCGGGGCATCGACGGCCGCATCGACCCGGGTCCGCCGGTGACCGGCAACGGCTACGCGCAGGACCCGGACGGGGAACTCCCGACACAGTGGCATGCCGCGATTGAGCGGGCCGCAGGGTCGGAATTCCTGGCCTGGGCGCTCGGCGAGGATTTCCTCAGGGTTTTCCTCGCAATCAAGCGGCGCGAGTGCGACAAGTTCGGTGCGCTTGTGTCGGATCGCGACTACGAGTGGTACCTGGATTCCGCCTGAGGCGTGCAACATAAGCGGCCGCAAGTGTTTGCGCGCATTAAGTCAGGTCAGGAGGCCTGTTTGTGAGAGTTGAGTCAACGTGACCCGTCGCCGCGGCGCGGACAATCTGCCACGCACCGCAGCCAGATCCGAGGGCCACCGCCAGTGACACGCAAAAGCATTCGCGCAGCCGCGCGTAACGCCAGCCAGCAGAGCAGGAAGTCCCACCCCGTGACCGTCCACCTTCGAAAAATGTACGTCGACTGCCGCTACGGGCAGATGCACGTGCGCACCGCGTTTCCGTCCAGCGGCGGCTTCGACGAACTGACGCCACTGGTGTGCATCCACCCGGCACCGTTGTCGGGACGCGTGTTCCGTCCGCTGCTGGCCGACCTCGGCCGCGACCGCAGCGTCTACGCGCCAGACCTTCCCGGTCACGGCGAATCCGACGCGCCGCAGTCAGCGCCCACCATGTCGGAGTACGCGGCTGCCGTCGGCGACCTCATCGACACGCTGCGCCTGCGGCAGGTGGACGTGCTCGGCTGGCAGGGTGGCGCGTCGGCCGCCGTGGAACTCGCGCTTGCGCGGCCGCAGCAGGTTCGCCGCGTCGTGCTTGCCAGCGTGCCGGTCTACGACGCGAAGGAGCGCGAAGCCTTCAATTCCCGACCCTGGCCGTTGCGTGCGCGCGAGGACGGAAGCCACCTGCTCGAGGAGTGGAACCGGATACGTCGTGCGCAGGGCCCGAACGCCTCGATCGCGCGGGCGGCCGAGGATCTCGCGGGTGCGCTGCGTGCCGGGGACTCGGCGGCATGGGGCACGGCCGCGGCTGCGAACTATCCGGCGGGTGAGCGCCTTCCGCTGCTTCGGCAACCGACGATGGTGCTGCGGCCGCGCGACGATTTCTGGGACATGTGCGCGCGTGCATGCACGCTGATCCACGAGAGCCGCCGGGTAGACATGCCGGAACAGGACGGCGGCCTGCTCGATGCGGGCGCAGGTGAGGTGGCGCGTTACGCCAGGGACTTCCTCGACCGTTGATGCCACGCTGCGGCGCCTCGCGGCGCCGCGGGCTTCAGGCGTGGCGTTGCCAGGCCTGTGCGCAGGACAAGCCGATCGCGGCGCAGGTGACCAGCCATTCCACGGCGAGCACCAGCGCGATCCCGCCAGATTCGCGCAGCCTGAGCGCCAGTACGCCGATCAGTGGCAGCGCAATGCCGGCCCACGCAAGTCCGCCGAACAGCAGGCCTGTCGCGTACCAGGGGGCGTTCACCACTGAGATCAGCCCCCAGCCCAGCCAGTACAGGAATCCCAGTGCGGCGCCGGCGAGCGCGTACAGCACCGCTGCTGCAACCTGCCGGGCAAGTGGCGCATCGTCCGCGAGGCGGCCCGATCCGCGGCCGGTTCTGGCGATCCACGGCGCCGACACCAGCCAGCTCCATATGAATCCCGCCAGCCCGCCGCTGATGCCGGCGAACAGGCTCATTACGAGTTCGATGCGCAATTCCAGGGTCCAGGTCCGGGAAAGCGGCAAAGTATGCGGGGCGCCGGCGCAAACGAGAAGCAGCAGCGGGACGGAATGGCACGCGCATTCCTGATAACGTAGACGGCCAGGCCACCTGCGCGATCACATGCAAGAAAGCTACGTCGAACACATCCTGAAGGCGCGCGTCTACGACGTCGCCATCGAGTCGCCGCTGGAACCGGCGCCGCGGCTGTCGAAGCGCCTCGGCAACCGGGTGCTGTTCAAGCGCGAGGACCTGCAGCCCGTGTTCTCGTTCAAGCTGAGGGGTGCGTACAACAAGATCGCGCACCTGCCCGACGACGTGGCGCTGCGCGGCGTGATCTGCGCATCCGCGGGCAACCACGCGCAGGGCGTGGCGCTCGCGGCACGCAGACGCGAAATCCCGGCCGTCATCGTGATGCCGGAGACCACGCCGACCATCAAGGTGCAGGCGGTCCGCGATCTCGGCGGTGAGGTCCTGCTGCACGGCGACGACTTCGACCACGCGTTCGAGCGCGCGGTCGAGCTGGCGACTGAGCGGGGACTCACCTTCATCCACCCGTTCGACGATCCGGACGTGATCGCCGGGCAGGGCACGATCGGCATGGAGATCCTGCGGCAGCACTCCGGGACGATCGACGCGATATTCGTCCCCATCGGCGGCGGCGGGCTGATCGCCGGGATTTCCGCCTACGTCAAGTCGCTCTACCCGGAGATCCGCATCGTCGGAGTGGAGCCCGAGGACGCGGCCAGCATGCATGATTCACTGCGGGCCGGGGAGCGCGTCACGCTCGAGCGGGTCGGCATCTTCGCTGATGGCGTTGCCGTGCGCCGCGTGGGCGGGGAAACCTTCCGCCTCGCTCAGAAGTACGTGGACGAGGTGATCCTCGTCAGCACCGACGAAATCTGCGCGGCCATCCAGGACATTTTCGAGGACAACCGCACCATCGCCGAGCCGGCAGGCGCGCTCGCGGTCGCGGGCATAAAGAAGTACGTCGAGCGCGAGCAGTGCACCGGGCGCACGCTCATCGCGCTGAACTGCGGAGCAAACATCAACTTCGACCGGCTGCGGCACGTCGCGGAGCGCGCCGACCTCGGCGCCCGGCGCGAGGCGCTGCTGGCAGTCGAACTCCCGGAGCGGCCGGGCAGCTTCCTCGGCTTCTGCCAGCTGCTCGGGCGGCGCAGCGTCACCGAGTTCAACTACCGCTACGACGACGCGTCGAAGGCCCAGATCTTCGTCGGGATCTCGCTGCAGGGCGGCAGCCGCGAAAAAGAAGCGCTGCTCAGCCTGGTGGCCGGTTCAGGCTATCGGGTGCTCGACATGAGCGACGACGAGATGGCGAAGCTGCACGTGCGGTACATGATTGGCGGCCACGCGCACGGCCTGGCGCACGAGCGCCTGTTCCGTTTCGAGTTCCCCGAGCGGCCCGGCGCGCTGCTGCGGTTCCTCGAGGCAGTCGGCGCTCGCTGGAACATCAGCCTGTTCCACTATCGCAATCACGGGTCGGACTACGGGCGCGTGCTCGCGGGCGTGCAGGTCGCACCGGCCGATGCGGACGAGTTTGCCCAGCACCTGCGCGAGCTCGGCTATCCGTATACCGAGGAAACCGCCAACCCGGCCTACCGCATGTTCCTGGGGCACGGCTGAGCGCCCGGGCGACGCTCGGGCCGACCGGCAGTTCTGCGGCGGTAGCGTGGGATTTTCCAGTCTGGGACCGGCGTCTCTCGCATCGAGCGCGCCAATGTTGCGATACTCGCGGCATGGGCGGCAGGGCTGACCTGGCAAAGGGCAACCGCGGCGCGTGGAGCTGGAGTCTCACGTTCTGCGTCATGCTGCTAGCAGGCTGCGGCGGTGGCGGTGGCGGCGGTGGCGGCGGCTCGTCGACGCCCCCGGACCGGACGCCGCCCACGGTTCCCCAGGGCGTCACAGCAAGCGCCATGTCTGCCACGAGGATCGTCGTCCAGTGGCAGGCGTCGACCGACTCGGGCGCCGGTGTGGCCGGCTATCGCGTGTTCCGCGACGGCGGAGCCAATGCCGTCGCGTCGCTCGCCGGCACCACGTTCACCGACGAAGGACTCGCGCCGTCGACCCGGTATTCCTACGCGGTGCGCGCGTATGACGCGGCGACGCCGTCCAACGAGTCGGCGCTGTCTGCTGCTGCGGTCGCCACCACGCCGGCATCAACCGCCGGTGCCGGGCTGGACGCGAGGCCCGACAACCCAAGCTGTGTCGCGGGCGATCGGCCAACGCAGGCGGTGATGCTTGCAACCGAACGCGCGTTCCCAGGCCTGCCGTCGTTCTCGAGCCCGGTGCTGATGCTGCAGGCGCCCGGCGACGACGCGCACTGGTTCGTCGTCGAGCAGGGCGGCGCGGTGCGCGTGTTCGACAACCAGCCGGCGGTGTCCACCTCAAGTAGCTTCATCGATATTTCTGCGCGTGTCCGCTCGGGCGGCGAGCAGGGGCTGCTCGGCATGGCGTTCCACCCGCGCTACCCGGTCGATCCACGTGTCTACCTGTCCTACACCAACGCGACCAGCGGCCTGGTGTCCAGGGTCTCGGAGTTTCGGACGCGTGATGGCGGTACGACGCTCGATCCTGCCAGCGAAGTGATACTGCTCACCGTCGCCCAGCCGGCCAGCAATCACAACGGCGGCAACATCGCTTTCGGGCCGGACGGCCTGCTGTACATCGGCTTCGGTGACGGTGGCAGCGGCGGCGACCCGTGGGGCACGATCGGCAACGGACAGAACCTGGGCACTCTGCTCGGCAAGCTGCTGCGAATCGACGTCGATGGCTCGACCGGCAGGCGTGCCGTACCGAATCCCGGCGGGCAATCCGTATGCGGGCAACGCGCTGTGCAACGCCGGCAGCGGCTCGCAGAACTGCCCGGAAATCCATGCGTACGGCCTGCGCAACCCGTGGCGCTGGAGCTTCGATCGTGGCAGCGGCCAGCTGTGGCTCGCGGATGTCGGCCAGGGCACGATCGAAGAGGTGGACCGCATCGTGGCGGGCGGAAATTACGGCTGGCGCTGCTTCGAGGGCACGAGGTCGTACAACACCACCTGCGGGCCGAATGCTGCGAGCAGCCTGCCGCCCGTCGCGCAGTATGACCACACGGTGGGCCAGTCGGTCACCGGGGGCTATGTGTATCGTGGGTCGGCCATCCCGGCGCTCGCGGGTCGCTACGTGTTCGGCGATTTCGTGTCGGGACGCATCTGGCACATCCCGGGCGACACGGCGCCGACGCTTACGGTCACCACGGGATTCGACAGCGGCCTGTCGATTGCCGCGTTCGGGCAGGACGCGGACGGCGAACTTTACGTGGTGAACTACGCGGGCACGCTTCACCGCCTGCGGTCCGGCGCGGGCGGTGGCGATTCGGTGCCGGCCCAGCTCTCGGCCACCGGTTGCACGTTGCCCGGTGACACGACCCGGCCCGCGGCTGGCCTGGTGCCCTACGCGCCCAACGCGCCGTTCTGGTCGGACGGTGCGGCCAAGGAGAGATACCTGGCGCTGCCCAATGGCGCGACGATGACCGCAACGGCGGATGGCGACATCGATCTTCCGAACGGTACGGTCCTGATGAAGCAGTTCCGCCTGGGCAGTCGCCTGGTGGAGACAAGGTTGTTCATGCGGCACACCGATGGCGAGTGGGCTGGCTACAGTTACGAGTGGAACGCGCAGCAGACGGACGCAACGCGAGTCCCGGGCGGTAAGATCGTGACGGTCGAAGGCCAGGACTGGGTGTTTCCGAGCGAGGCGCAATGCCTGTCCTGCCACACGGCGGCGGCAGGACGCAGCCTTGGGCTCGAAGTCGCGCAGTTGAACGGCCCGCTGCTCTATGCCCAGACCGGGCGCACGGCCAACCAGCTGCTGACGCTGGACTCGATCGGCATGTTCAGTCCGTCGCTCGCAACCCCGCCGGACATGTTGCCGTCGATGCCGGATCCTTTCGGCAGCGGTGGCACGCAGGCCGAACGCGCCCGGGCATACCTGCACACCAACTGTTCGCAGTGTCACCGGCCGAATGGCGGCACACCGACCGACCTCGACCTGCGCTACACGACCATACTCGCGGGTACCAATGGCTGCGATCGAATACCGCAGGCAGGCAATCTCGGACTCGCGAACGCGAGGATCATCGCGCCGGGCGCCGCCGACCGCTCGGTGCTCGTCGCGCGTGCCAATCGTCGCGACGCGCTGGCAATGCCGCCGCTCGCGAGCACGGTGGTCGATGCAGCCGGGGTCGACCTGCTGACGCGCTGGGTGAATTCACTTTCGAGCTGCAACTAGGCGCCGTCCTGGTCGCGCCTGGCCAGGGTCTCGAACAGGTATTGCTTGCGGGCTCGGTCGGGCCGTTTTATCATTTTGAATCAATCTGATTAAGATGGATTGCGCAATGGCGACCCGAGTGGTGACGGCACACCTGCCTGCGGAACTGGCGAGGAAGCTCGACGGCCTGGCCGTCCAACTCGACCGGCCGCGGGGCTGGCTGGTCAAGGAAGCAGTCGAGGCTTATGTCGGGCTGGCCGAGGAACGGCAGCGCGAGACGCTCGAGGCGCTGCGTGAGGTCTCCGCGGGCCGGGTCGTCGCGCACGCCGACGTGGAGGCGTGGGCGTCGGCGCTCAAGACGGGCCGGAGTGGCCGCAAGCGCGCTGGCTGAATCGTGGCGCTGAGATGGACGCAGTCCGCCTTCGCGGACCTCAGGCGGATTCACGAGTTTCTCGAGCCGGTTGATCCGGCTGCGGCAGCCCGTGCGGTGCGCGGAGTCATTGCCCGGGCGAAGCGGATACCGAGCCGGCCACGCCTCGGAGAGCGGGTGCCGGGCTTCGGTGAGCGGGAAGTGCGCCGGGTGCTGGTGCAGAAATATGAGGTCCGTTACGAGCTTGCTGGTGCGGACCTGACCATCCTCAGGATCTTTCACATGCGGGAAGATCGATAGCGGCGACGCGCGACCGTTGCCACCGCGCGATAGCCCGCCGCGGCGAGTGCCGGCAGCTAGTGCTCCCAGGAGCGGGTGTCGTAGCTCGGGTGGGGCACGGAAAGGGCCAGGGCGCCGGTGCGCGGTGGTGCAGGGATCGAGTTTCGATGTTGCGCTATTCACGTCCCGCCGGCGGATCTATGCTTCCGTTCCCATGTATTGGAGACCATCGCATGAGCAACCCTGTCCACGAACTCGGTATCGCGACGCTGGTGCGATCGCTGCAGAACCTGGATGCGATCGTCAGCAAGGCGGAGGAGTTCGTCGCAGCGGACAAGAACGTGGAGGCGGAGACCCTGCTTCAGGCGCGGTTGTACCCGAACATGCGGCCGTTCATGTTCCAGGTGCAGGTGGCGACCGATACCGCGAAGGGTGCGGCTGCGCGGCTCGCCGGCACGCCGGTGCCGTCGTGGCCGGATGAGGAGAAGACCTTCGCGGACGTGCACCAGCGGCTGCGCAAGGCCATCGATTATCTGTCGGGATTCGCGGCTTCGGATTTCGAGGGTGCCGAGAACCGGCCGATCGAGCTGAAGCTCGGGCCGGAGACGATGAAGTTCACCGGAACCAGCTACCTGTCGACGTTCGTGCTGCCGAATTTCTTCTTTCACGTGACGACGGCCTACAACATCCTGCGCCACAACGGGCTCGCGATCGGGAAGAGGGATTTTCTCGGGGGTTGAGGCGAGGGCCAAATGCCAGTGCGCTGAAGGACACCATCGTCTCCGCGCAGTTAGCATGTCGGGCGGCCAGGGCCGCACTCACCCGGGCACGAGTGCCTACCTCGATGGCAGCACCAGCCCCCTGGCCCGCGGCCCCGCCAGCCGCACGAATTCGTCGAACACCCGGTCGCTCAACGGTTGCGCGACTGCCAGGTGTCGTCGCGTCGCCGCGCGGATGCGCGCGATCTTCTGCAGGCTCCAGTGCTGGTCGATTTCCGCCTTTCCTGCGTCGCTGGCGAGCCAGCGCGTGATCAGTGCCTCGTCCGCCTCGAGATGGAACTGCAATCCCCACGCGGAATCGCCGAGCCGGTAGGCCTGGTTGCGGCAGTTGCGCGTCCAGGCGAGCGGCACTGCTCCAGGCGGTGGCGCGAAGGTGTAGGCGTGCCACTGGAAGACGAAGTGCGGATTGTGCTCGAAGTGGCGGAACAGCCGGTCGTCGTGCGCGGCCTTTCGTGTGTGCAGCCGGTACCAGCCGATCTCCGGCACGCGGTTCGGGTGCACCTTGCCGCCCATGGCCTGCGCCAGCAGCTGTGCGCCGAGGCAGATGCCGAGCATCGGCTTGCCGGCGGTCACCACGTCGCGGATCGCCGCCATCTCGGTGCGCAGGTGTGGCATCAGGTCGGCCTGGTCGACGTTCATCGGCCCACCGAGCACCACCAGCCCGTCGTAGCGCCGCACGTCCGGCTCGGCGTGCGGCTCGCGGCCAAAGTTGACGTAGCGGATGCGCACGCCCGACTCGCGCAGCAGCCGGTCGAGATGGCCGAGCGGCTCGGTGGCAACGTGCTGGAAGACTAGGATCTTGCGCATGGTTCGGTATATGCCGGGGCGGGCGCACTATATAGGGCGGCGCGGGCGTCGGGTATGCTCGCGGCCTTCGATCACCGGCTGCCTGAAATGAACGAGACCTACCAGCCCCGGCGCGCGCCGGTCCACGAGCAGACGGTGGTGCGGGGCCTGCGCCATCACGTGACGCGCTGGCCCGGCAGCGGTGGCGGACTGGTCGTGCTGCTGCACGGCTGGATGGACACCGGCGACACGTTCCAGTTCCTGGTGGACGAGATGTCGGACGGGTACGCGTTCGTGGCGCCGGATTGGCGTGGCTTCGGCCGCAGCGAGTGGCCGGCGGATGGCTACTGGTTCCCGGACTATTTCGGCGACCTCGATGCGCTGCTTGACCTCTGGTCCCCGGATGCGCCGGCCACACTCATCGGGCACAGCATGGGCGGCAACATCGCGACGCTGTACGCGGGAATCCGCCCGGAGCGCGTGGCCCGCGTCGTGTGCGTCGAGGGCTTCGGCCTGCGCCGTACCGAGCCTGGGCAGGCGCCGGGCCGTTACCGTGAATGGCTCAGCCAGTTGCGCGCACACCCCGGGCTCGCGACCTTTCCATCGCTCGAGGCTTTCGCCCACCTGCTGATGCGGCGCAACCCGCGGCTCACGCCCGAACGCGCACGTTTCATAGCGCAGGTGTGGACTCGTCCGGTCGAGGGCGGTGGTGTGCAGGCGCTGGGCGACCCGCGGCACAAGCGCGTGAACGCGGTGCTGTACCGGCGCGAGGAGGCCGAGGCATGCTGGCGCGAAGTCGTGGCGCCAGTGCTGTATGTCGTCGCGGCGCAATCTGAATTCCTGCCACGCCTCGGCGACGACGGCCGACCGGAACACATGGCACACATCATCCGGCGGCTCGAGCCCTGCACGATCGAGGACGCCAGCCACATGCTCCACCATGAGCGGCCTGCAGAGCTCGCGCAGGCAATCGAGGCTTTTCTCGGGCGCACGTAACTGGTCGCGTCGCTAGGCGTTCATAACCCTATAATCAAGCCACGGGGGTGCTGGCTCACGATGTCCGACCAGGTGTCCAGGTTCGAGCGCTGGTTTGCAGAGATGCGGCGCCGCAAGGTGTTTCGCGTCGTGGTCGTGTACCTGGTCGTCGCGTGGTTGCTGGTGCAGGTCGCGGACGCGGTTTTCGAGCCCATGGGGCTGCCCGCATGGACGCTAAGGCTCGTGATCACACTGGTCGCGCTCGGATTCCCGCTCGCCATCGCGCTTGCATGGGCATTCGACGTGACCGCGAAGGGTATCGAGCGAACGCCGGACGCAGATCCGGCCACGGCCACCCCGACGTCGCTCGCCGGGACGCCGTCACAGGCCGCTGCTTCCGCGGCCGGTCCGGCCTCCGCATCGCCGGCACCGCCGATCCTTCCCGCCGGGCAGGCGGCGGCGCCAGGCGCTGAAGCCACTGCAGGTGCCGCCGCAGAGGCACCGGATTCGGTTGCGATCCTGCCATTCCTGGACATGAGCCCCGAGCGCGACCAGGAGTACTTCTGCGACGGCATCGCGGAGGAAATCATCAACTCGCTTTGCTGCATTCGCGACCTGCGCATCGCGTCGCGCACCTCGTCGTTTCAGTTCAAGGGCCGCGCTGCAGACGTGCGCGAGATCGGCCGCATGCTCGGGGTGGGGGCTGTGCTCGAGGGCAGCGTCCGCAAGGCGGGTGAGCGGGTGCGAATTACCGCGCAGCTGGTGGGTTCGGCCGACGGCTACCACCTGTGGTCGGAGAGCTACGATCGAGAGTTGAGCGACGTCTTCGCCATCCAGACCGAGATCGCGCAGAAGCTGGTGGAGGCGCTGCGCGTCAGTTTGAGCCGCCAGGAACGTGAGCTGATCCAGCGCCGGGGCACGAACAACCCGGAGGCCTACGACCTGTACCTGCGAGGGCAGGCATACCTCCGCGACGGATCGGACAGTGCGATGGACCCGGCGATCGACTTCTTCCGCGAGGCCATCCGGCGCGACGAGCGGTTCGCCCAGGCCCACGCGGGGCTCGCAAATGCGCATTCAGGCAAGGCCCTCTGGCGCATCGGCATGACGCAGGCGGACTTCGACGAGGCGTTTGCGGCAAGCCGGCGGGCGCTGGAACTCGAGCCTCGCATGCCCGAGGCGTACATTGCGCGAGCCCAGATTCTTTCCCTGCAGGGCCGCACCCAGGAATCCCTGCAGAGTTTCGAGGAAGCACTCCGACTCAACCCCGCGTCGTTCGAGGCACATTATCTTTACGCGAGGCACTGTTTCCAGGAAGGTGACTTCGAGCGGGCGGCGTCGCATTACGAGGCGGCGGAAAAGCTGAGGCCCGATGACTACCAGCCGCCGTCGATGCTCGTGGGTGCCCTGATCAAGCTCGGTCGTACGGACCAGTACAGCGCCGCGGCCCATCGCGCCATGAAGGTGATCGAGCGGCACCTGCTGATAGATCCGCGGGACGGACGGGCACTGCAGCTCGGCACCGTGATAGCGGCAAGGCTGGGCCAGCGGGAGAAGGCACGCGAATTCGCGGCGAGGGCGATCAAGACGCGGCCAGACGCGTTCGCGACCTACTACAATGTTGCCTGCGCGTATTCAGTGCTGGGTGACGTCGACGATGCGCTAGTCATGCTCGACCGGGCGGTCCAGCACGGCCGTGGCAACCTCGAGTGGATTGGAAATGACCCGGATTTCGATCCATTGCGCTCGGATCCGCGGTTCGACGCCCTGCTGGACCGGATCCGGACCACGCCGGTCGACGCCGAGACGACGCAGACCTGACGAGCCGACTCTCCCGGAGAGCCGGCCCGTGCTGCTGTAGAGCCAGGTCGCGACGGCTAGCCGATCGGCTCGTCGAACGTCAGCTCGCGAACGAAGCGCACCGGCGGTGAGCCGAACGAAAGCACCTTGTCGTGGTAGGCCTTCAGGTCGAAGCGATCGCCGGCCCGTCGTTCGGCCTCGGCGCGCATGTCGGCGTGTTCCTGGTAGCCGACGAAATACGTGGACAGCTGCGCCGACGTGAGCTCGGCGCGCACCCACTTGCCGGCCGCCTCGCGTTCCTCCTGGAAGCCCGTCTCGGTCATCAGCTTCATTGCGTCGTCACGTGTCATGCCGTCCACGTGGATCGCCGAGTCCATGATCGCGTTGGTCACTGCGCGCAGGTACCACTTCAACTGCACCAGCTGCATCAACGGATCATCGCCCTTGAAGCCCTGCTCGCGCATGACTCGCTCCGCGTAGACGGCCCAGCCCTCGATGAACGGCCCGGAGCCGAGCATTGCCCGCAGCGTAGACGGGTATTTATTTGAATGCGCGAGCTGCAGGTAGTGCCCCGGCATCGCCTCGTGGATGGTGAGGTTCGCGATCGAGCGGTCGTTGTATTCGCGCAGGAACGAGTCCACCTGGGCCTGGGTCCAGTCCGACGGGATCGGTGAGACGGCGTAGAAGGTGCGCTGTCCCTTGTCCAGCGGTCCCGGTGAATCGCAATAGGCGACCGCGACACCGCGCTGGAACTCCGGCATCACGATGATCTCGAGCGGTTCAACCGGCATGGAGACGAAGTTCCGCTCGCGCACGAAGTCGGTGGTCTCCACCAGCGTCTTGCGCGCGAAGTCCACCACGCCGTCGCGCGACGGATGCTGCGCGTTGGCCAGCGCCAGCGCCGCGACGATCACGGCCTGCTGCTCGGCTGGGCCCGGGTTGTCCGGCATGGCCGGTGCGTCGCTGCGGCCCGCGAGCGCCCTGCGCGCCGCGGCGTACATCTGGCTGCGGGTGTCGACGACCGCTGCTTCGGCGCGCTCGCGGATCTGCTGCCGCGAGAGCGGCGACATCAGCGCGAAGGCGAGTTTTTCATCGTACAGGTCCTTGCCGATGCGGAAATCGCCCTTCGCATTTGGCAGCAGTTCGGTTTCCAGCCACTTCTGCTGCACCTGGACCGCGGCCCTTGCGGTCTCGATGGCCGCCTTGAGGCGCGCCTGCTCCGCCTCGGGCAGCTTGCCGATGTCGGGCACGACCAGTTCGTCCACCAGGCTCAGCACACCCGGGTTCTGCTTGATCGCGGTCTCCGCGTGGATGGCCGGCACGCGGGCGGGAACAAGATTGGCGCGTTCCTGCTCGAACAGGCGCGGCAGTTTCTCCAGCCGTGCGGTCACGGCGCGCAGGCGTTCCGGCAGCGGCGCGTAGTCGCGGGCCAGCAGGCCGTAGAGCGACTGTCCCGCGAGCTGCGCGTATGCGACCGGATCCCAGGACCAGTCGCGATACTTCTGCTCGGTCCAGATCGAATAGCGCAGCTGGTTCTCGAGCACCGCTGCGTCCACCTGGTTCTCGCGGTTGAGCGAGGCGCGATCAATGCCACCGAGGTCTTCGAGCAGCACCTTGTTCCATTCGAGCGCGGCGGCCCGGCCCGCCGCGCCGACGTCGTCGAGGTCGGAGTCGTACCGGTGGTCGCCGAGCGCCGTCGCCGACACCGGCGAAAAACGCCCGAACTCGTCCACGTAGCGCGCGCTCAGCGCCTCGAATTTCGCATCCGCCTGCGAAGCAGCGACGTTGGCCGCGGGCAGGGCCAGCGCCATGAATGCGGCGGTGAACAAGGCAACTTTGCGCATCGGGGTCGGCATGAGGTTCTCCGGTTCCGGGTCTGCGCGGCAGGCTATGCTGCCGGGGCCGATGAAAGCAACCATCCCAGCCGCCTCATGAGCAGCCAGTCGTCCACGCGGCTGGCGCTGCTCGGCAATCGCGATTTCACCTGTTTCCTGTCGGCACGCTTCCTTGCGGCGCTGGCAGTGCAGATGCAGACAGTCGCGGTCGGCTGGCAGGTGTACGAGGTCACGCGCGACCCGTTCGACCTGGGCCTGATCGGCCTCTCGCAGTTCCTGCCTTTCGTGCTGCTGATACTGCCCGCCGGTCACCTGGCCGACAGTCGTGACCGCCGGCGCATCATTTCCCTCTGCTACGCGCTGATGTTCGTCTGCGCCCTGCTGCTGCTCGCATTTGCATCCAGCGGCCTGCACTCGGCCAGGCCCGTGTTCGCGGTGATGGTGCTGTTCGGCATCGCGCGTGCGTTCGCGATGCCCACCGGCCAGGCGCTGCTGCCGAACCTCGTGCCGCGCGAACAGTTCGGTTCCGCGGTCGCGCTGATGTCCTCGTCCTGGCAGGTGGCCACGATCGCGGGACCCGCTCTCGGCGGCATCGTGTACCTGTCTGGTGCACCGGTCGTGTACGCAACGGTCGCGGCACTGCTTTCGATCGCGACCCTGCTCACACTGCTGGTGCGTGGCGGTGGCCAGCGGCATGCATCGTCCGAGGCGCCCAGCCTGCAGACCCTGCTGCTCGGGCTCAGGTTCGTCTGGTCACGCCGACCCGTGCTCGGCGCGATTTCGCTCGACCTGTTCGCCGTGTTGTTCGGCGGCGCGACCGCGCTGCTGCCGGTGTATGCCGCCGACGTACTGCACGTGGGTCCCAGCGGACTCGGGCTGCTGCGCACCGCGCCGGGAGTCGGTGCGGCGCTTTGCGGGCTCGTGATCGGGCTGTCGCCGATCTCGCGGAACGTCGGCCGGTGGATGTTCGGAGGTGTCATCGCGTTCGGCATTGCGACGGTCGCGTTCGGCCTCTCCAGCAGTTTCTGGCTGTCGGCGGCAGCGCTCACGTTCATGGGTGCCGGCGACATGGTGAGCGTCTATATCAGGCACCTGCTGGTGCAGCTCGAGACACCGGACGAGATCCGCGGCAGGGTGAGCGCAGTCAACGCCGTGTTCATCGGCGCATCCAATGAGCTGGGCGAATTCGAGTCGGGCCTGACCGCGGCTTGGTGGGGCGCGGTGCCGGCAGTGATCGTGGGTGGTTGCGCGACCCTGCTGGTCGCCGGCCTGTGGACCAGGTTGTTTCCCGAACTGGCGACGATGGACCGGTTCCCGGACCCGGACAAAGATCCGGCCCCTCGTACAGTCCCTGGGTCGTGACGACTGTACGGATATACAGTATCGTTCGCAGATGCGGCAAGGGGAGCGAGCTCGTATCGAGAAAGGCCGTGGCTCGGTCACGAACCCGGCCGGCCGCTTCGAACCGACACGCCTCGAAGTCGAGGACGACGGCTGGGGAAGCCTGGACGAGCTGCCGCGCCGTGCGGAGACGATCCTCGTGGCCGACCGGCCAAGGCGGGCAATCACCCGCAACGACTCGCCGGACGTCCCCTTCGACCAGTCGGTGAACCCGTACCAGGGCTGCGAGCACGGCTGCATTTACTGTTTCGCGCGGCCCTCGCACTCCTACTGGAACCTGGGTCCGGGGCTCGATTTCGAGACGCGCATCTTCCACAAGCCCGGGCTCGCGCAGCTGCTCGATCGGGAGCTTTCGTCGCCGGGCTACGTGTGCAAGCCGATCAATCTCGGGGCAAACACCGATCCCTACCAGCCTGCGGAACGCCAGCACCGCACCACGCGCGAACTGCTCGAAGTGCTGCTCGCGCATCGCCACCCGGTCACGATCGTGACCAAGGGTGCGCTCATCCTGCGCGATATCGACCTGCTCGCGGGCCTGGCCCGCCAGCGGCTGGTGAAAGTCCATGTGAGCCTGACGACGCTCGATGACGGCCTGAAGCGCACGCTCGAGCCCCGCGCGGCATCGCCTGCGGCGCGCCTGCGCGTGATCCGCGCGCTGGCCGATGCAGCAGTGCCCGTGGGCGTGCTGCTGGCACCGATGATTCCTGCATTGAACGACCACGAAATGGAGCAACTGATCGAGGCCGCCGCGCGGAACGGTGCTACGAGCGCTGGATTCATGATGCTCAGGCTGCCGCACGAGCTTGGCCGGCTGTTCGAGGACTGGCTGCGTGAGCATTACCCGGCGCGTGCAGACCGCGTGTTGAACCTGCTGCGCGATGCGCGCGGCGGGCGCCTGAACGACCCGAGGTTCGGTCACCGCATGCGCGGCCATGGGCCGTATGCCGACCTGCTCGCGGCCCGGTTCCGGGCCGCCTGCCGGCGCCACGGAATCCCGGACGGCAGGGGTTCGGACCTCGACAGCAGCCTTTTCCTGCGCGATCCCGGGGCGCCAGAGCAGGGCGTCCTGTTCCGTTGAGTCTGCGAGCCGTGTCCCTGGGGGCGCAGCATCCGTGTCGTATACTCGATCCGCCACGCCGGTCGCGACTCCGGTCGGGTTCAATTGGTCGAGGATTTGAGCCTTGAAAGCAGGATCACAGGCCCAGCTGTCAATGCTAGCGCGCGCTTCCGGCCTGCGCGTGATCGCCTGCCTCGCAGTCCTCGCGACAGCGGGCACCGGGTGCATGACCTCGAAGGTGGACGAGACACGGCAGGTGGCCTCGGCGATCCAGGCGAACGAATCGATCGTATTGCTGACCAAGCCGCAGCTCGAGGGCGTGGGCACCGAGAATGAATTCATGAGCTGCGTGCAGGAAAAGCTCGGCGGCGAACTCGTCCACCCGCAGGAAGGCCAGTCCTCGAAGCGCGCAAAGGACGACGCCGTGCCGTTCAAGATCTACGGCGAGCAGCAGTTCATCGACGCCCTGTTCCCGTGGTTCGAGCCGAGCACGGCGCCCGCCAATGCCGCCGGGCTCAAGGGCCTGCTCGAGCGCCCGGGAGTAACCGAGAGGCTGGCGCAGATTGGCGTGCGGTATGTCGTCTGGCTGGACGGGAATACGCGCAAGACGAACGGCGGCGGCGGCGTGTCCTGCGCGGTCGGAGGGCCGACTGTAGTGGGCTGCTTCGGCGTCGGCTGGTGGGACAAGGAGTCGGATTATGTCGCCACGATCTGGGACCTGCAGACCGCGACCGAGCTCGGCACCGTGACCGCCGACGTGACTGGAACCTCGGTCTTCATTGGCGCGATCGCCCCGATACCGATAATCACGCCGGTGCAGACCACCGCCTGCAACCGGCTCTCGGAGCAGTTACGCTCGTTCCTGGTGGGCTCGGACCTCGTCGGTCCGGCGCCGGCCGCCGCGACCGGTGGCGGCGGTTATTGAACCTACGCGCTGCAGGCCGGATCCAATGGTGATCGAGGCGGGCACCGCGCCGCAGACCGCTGGCGCGAGCACGGGAGTCGTCTGGAATGCCTGACAGGACAATTGAAAACGTGGTCTGGCCCGCCGTCTGCGCGCTGGCGCTGGCCGGCTGCGCGTCGACGAGTTCGACGCAGTCGTCTTCGATGCCGCAATTGCCGAGTCCGTCGTCGCCGCCAGCGTCGTCATCGCCCTCTTCGCCATCTCCCTCGTCGTCAGGTGGCAGCCCGAGCTCGGGACAGGGATCGGGCGCCGGACAGCCCTCGAGCCAGGGCTCGCCGGGAGGCGGAGCATCGTCAAGCGAGGGTTCCAGCGGCGCGCAGGGTTCGAGCCCGGGCGGCGGGCCGGAGTCGCCGTTCCCTGAGCAGCAGAAGCAGGGTGGCGCCAGCGGCCAGGCCGGCAGTCCCGCGAGCGCTGGGGCTCCGACAGGCAGCACGGCGGCCGGCCAGCCGGGAAGCCCAGGTGCGAGTGGCCAGCAAGGAAGTCAGGAAGGGTAGCCAGCGGTCAGTCGCAGGGAAGCACCGGCACAAGTGGTCAGTCGGGAAGCACCGGCACAGGTGGTCAGTCGGGAAGCACCGGTTCGAGCGGCAGGCCTTCCGGCGCCAGCCAGGCGTCCTCATCGGGTTCGGCCGGATCAGGACAGGGGACATCGCCAGCGGGCACGTCATCGTCGGCGGGGACCGCCTCCGGTGCCGGCCCCGGTGGCGGACCGATGACCAGCGAGGACCGGCAGGCGCAGATCGACCGCCGATTCGACGAGACCTTCGCGGTCTTTGATGAGCGCATGCGCAAGGAACAGGAGACCGCTTCGCAGCAGCGGGCCTCGCGCGCCTCGGGCGAGGCTTCCGGCGCCGGCGGGGAATCGGGTGCTTCCGGCGCCGGCGGGGAATCGGGTGCATCGGGCGAGGGCGGGGACACAGGATCGGGGCAGGATCCGGGCAAGGGCGACAGCGGCCAGGCGGGCAGCGGCGAGCCAGGCGGTCGCGGCCAGACGGCGGGCAGTGGTTCGAACACGCCGGGTGGCGGCGGCGGCTACGGCGGAGGCGCCAAGGGCGGCGCCGGACCGAACACCGTGCCCTCGGACATACCGGACGGCAGCGACGACGACATCGTCGCACGGCAGCTGCGCGAGGCCGCGATGAAGGAGACGGATCCGGAACTGCGCGAGCGCCTGTGGGATGAATACAGGAAATACAAGCAGAGCACGTCGTGAGCACTTCTTTCATTTTCCGCGCAATTTCGCTGGCCGCACTTGCGGCCCCCATGCTGCTTTCCGGCTGCGTCGTACAGGACACGCGGCCGATGAGCCGAGTCGTCGCGGTCAAGGCGACCGCCGAGATTCCGCAGGACGAGCTGCTCGACGTAGCCGTCCGGCTGTTCGACCCGAACGTGCCGCAGGATCCGAAGAAGCAGGAAGAAGAGGGCATCTTCCCGGACGTGCGCAAAGCCGAGTCCCGCTACATACCCGTGGTGATCCGCGACACGCTCGAGGGCACAGGCCAGTGGGGCCAGGTTCGAGTCCTGCCGCGCGACGGCACCGGCATGGACGTGAACGTCGACGGCAGGATCCTGGTGTCCGACGGTCGCGAGCTGGAGCTCGATGTCACCGTCAGCGATTCATCGGGTCGTGTGTGGTACTCGAAGGTCTACCAGGGCATGGCCGACACGCGCGCCTACAAGGACGTGGCGTCGAAACCCGCCGACCCGTTCGAGAACGTCTACAACACCATCGCCAACGACATGCTCGCCGCGCGCGGCAAGTTGAAGCGTGAGCAGCTGGTGCAGTTGCACGAGATCACCAACCTGCGCTTCGACGCGGAGCTTGCGCCCTATGCTTTCGGCCAGTACCTGCAGCAGGACCGCAAGGGCAACTGGACGATCGTGCGGCTGCCCGCCGCGGACGATCCGGTGCTGCAGCGCCTGCAGCGTGTCCGCGAGCGCGATTACGCGCTGGTGGATACGCTGAACGAGTACTACACGGGCTTCGCGGACAGCATGGCGGTGCCATACACCAACTGGCGCAAGTACAGCTACGAGGAGCTCGAGGCGCGTTCTCAGGCGCAACGCGAGGCGACGACACGGCAGATCCTCGGCGCGGTCGCGGTCATCGGCGGCATCATCGCCGGATCGAACAGCAACAGTAGCGCTGCAGCGGCGGCGTCCACCGCGGCCGTCATCGGCGGCATGTACGCATTCAAGTCCGGGCTCGACCAGCGTGCCGAGATCAAGATGCACAGCGAGTCGCTGAAACAGCTCGGCGACTCGTTCCAGTCCGAGGTCCAGCCGATGGTCGTCGACGTCGAGGGCCGCACGCTGCAGCTCAAGGGATCGGCCGAGGAGCAGTATGCAGAATGGCGCATGCTGCTGAAGCAGCTCTACGAGAACGAGACCGGGCTGCCCGCGGCGGTCCCGGCTCCCGCGACGTCAGGCCGCTGACCGGGCTCGCGTGCAGGGCAAGAGTCTGCAGAGCGGGCAGGTTATCGCGGGGCGCTACGCACTGCTGCGCAAGCTTGGCGAGGGGCGAACCGCCGAGACCTGGCTGGCGAGTGACCGCGAGACAGGTGCCGAACTGGTCGTGAAGGTGCTGCGCGCGGAGCTGTCCTCCTCGCCTGCGGAGCGCGCACGCTTCGTCGAGTCCGCCCGGCTGCAGCGCGAAATGGTCCACCCGAACATACTTGCCTGCACGGGCGTGCACGAAAACGAGCCCGTGCTGGCGACCTTTGCATTCGAAGGTTCATCAGACCTGGGCAGGCTGCGAGCTGCGCAGCCACGCGAGGTGATGCGCGCGCTCGTGCAGCTTGCCGACGCCGTCGCCGCACTGCACGTTCGAGGCTTCGTGCACCGCGACATCAAGGCCGGCAACGTGGTACTCGCGGACGACGGGCGTGCGCTGCTGACCGACTTCGGCCTCGCCTCCGCGATCGGTGACGTGGCCGCGGAGCCGGCAGGGTCGCCGTTCACCGCCAGTCCCGAGCAACTCTCCGGGTCGCCGGCAGCGATCACGGACGACGTCTATTCCTTCGGCGCGCTCGCCTGCGAGTTGCTGACCGGGTATCCGCCTTTCTACCCCGACGCTGCTGCCGCACGGACGGCCGAGCTGCCGCCATCGCTGGCCGTGCGGGGCGTGCCGCTGTCGCCCGGCATCGTGCGGCTCGTGACACGGTGCCTCGCACGCAGGGCCGAGGACCGTCCGAAGGACATGGCCTCGGTGATCGGCGAGTTGCGCGCGCTGGCCGACGCCGACCTGGACACCAGTGCCGATGCGGGCCGCCCCGATGTGCTGCTTGCGCCACCCGCGCTGCAGGTCCCCGGATCTGGCGCCGCGGCGATCGAGCCTTCGTGGAAGCGCAGTGCACCGGCGGGACCGAGCGCGGCCGAGTTGCGCTCGCAGGGATTCAGGCGAGGCCTGCTGGCCGGCGCCTTCGTGCTGCTGCTCGCGATTGCGGGGCTGGTCATTTTTGCATTGCCTCGCTGGGTTGCGAAGGACCGGCTCGAGCCGTCGGCACAGGTGACGCCACCGCCGGCAGAACCTGCGCCGGCGCCGGTTGCGCAGCCGGCTGACCTCGAGGCGGAGGCAAGGCGTGCGCTGGCGGAGCAGGAGGCGGCAGAGCAGGCGCAGCAGCGGCGCATTGCCGCTGAACTGCGTGCCGCGCTCGCCGCGGGTTCCGCAGCCATCGATGCGGGCGACGCGACCGAGGCGCTGAGGCAGTACGGCATCGCAGCGAAGATCGATCCGTCGAATGCCGCTGCGCGCCGGGGGCTCGAGCGCGCGCAGACACTCGATGCGGTGCGCACGCTGCTCGCGGAGGCTGCCGAACTCGAGCGCAACGGCCGGATTTCCGAGGCGGAGCAGGCCTGGCGCAAGGCGCTTGCGCTGGATCGCGACACGATCGCGGCGCGCGAGGCACTTGCGAGGGTCGAGGCGCAACGCTCGGCCAGCGCATTCTCGGCCGCGATCGCCAACGCGCTGGCGGCGTCGTCGCGCGGCGATTACGAAGCGGCTCGCGCGGCCTACGAGCGGGCCGGCCGAATCCGACCGGGCGCACCCGAAGTGAAGGACGGGCTCGAACAGGTGCAGCGCGCACTCGACGACCGCAGGATCGCGCAGCACCTCGAGTCGGCGCGCAGGGACGAGCGAGAGGAGCGCTGGAGTGCCGCGCTCGGTGAATATCGTGCCGCGCTCGCGATCGACGCGAAACTGCTCGACGCGAAGCAGGGCGTGGAGCGGGTCGAGCCGCGCGTCATGCTCGATGCGGCGCTCGCTTCCTACCTCGATCGTCCCGAACGGTTATTTTCCGAGGCGGTTCGTGGTGCAGCCCGCGCGACGCTGGCGCAGGCCGCGGCAGTGCCCGGCTCCGGGACCCGTGCTCACGGGCCAGGTGAACCGGCTCCGGGCGCTGCTCGCCGCCGCAGAAACGCCGGTGCGCCTGGTGATTGCGTCGGACACGCTGACCGACGTGACGATCTATCGCGTCGGGAACCTGGGTACGTTCGATCGCAAGGACATGGAGCTGCTTCCCGGCCGCTACACAGTCGTCGGGACCAGGGCGGGCTTTCGCGACGTGCGGCGCGAGATCACGATAATGCCGGGCAGCAAGCCGGCAGAATTGACGGTCCGCTGCGAGGAAAAGATTTGAACGCCGAACTGGTCCTGCGCGAGCCGCTGGGCGAGCGATCGTTCGCGGCAACGGATTTCCCGATCTCGGTCGGTGGAGAGGGTAGCCGCGTGCTGGTTCCGGCGCCGGTGCCGGGGCCGCTTGCGTGGATCGCGCAGCACGATGGCCAGCTTTTCGTCCAGCCCTCGGGCGAGCAGTCCGTGGTCCTGCACAACGGCTCACGGATCGCCGGATCGACCTGGCTGCGCGGCGGAGACGTGCTCGACGTTGGAGGCGGACGCCTGAAGCTGCGCGTGGACGGCGGACGACGGGTTCTCGACGTGCTGGCTGGTGGCGCGGACAACGTCACCGCGCCGCCGGTGGCCGAGGCGTCCGGCAGCGTGGCTGGCGATGGTGCGAGCGAGGGCGAGCACATCGATGCGGTCGTATTCCGGCCCCAGTCTTCGCCTTCGCCGATGCGCCGCTGGTCGATGAGCCGGGCAATCGTCGCCCTCGCGGCCGTCGTGCTCGCACTGACGGCCTTGCTGGTCTTTACCTCCACGCCGGTCGAGGTGGTGATCGACCCGGTGCCGCAGTCGGTGAGCTTCGAGGGCCGCTGGCCGGGCCTTAGCCTGGGCTCGAGCCACCTGCTGCGCCCCGGTGACTACACGCTCGTGGCCCGGCGCGAAGGCTATGCGGAACTGCGAGTTCCGGTAACCGTGGGCAGCGACTCCGGCCAGGAGCTGCGCTACGAGCTCACCGCGCTGCCCGGCGTGCTCGAGGTCGTGCTGCCCGTGCCCGGGCAGGTCAGCATCGATGGGCAAGCGGTGGGCAAGGCGCCGGGCGAGTTCGAGCTCAAGGCCGGCGATCATGAGCTGCTGATCGACACCGAGCGCTACCTCGACTACACGACGCGTGTCCGCGTCGAGGGATTCGGCAAGCGGCAGAAACTGGCCCCGAAGCTGGTGCCGGCCTGGGCGATGGTCAGCATTTCGACCGAGCCGGCCGGCGCCGAGGTGCGCGTGGCCGGCGAGTCGCGAGGCAAGTCACCGCTCGATCTGGAACTGATGGCGGGATCTCATCGCGTGGAGCTGCTGCACCCAGGCTTCAAGCCCTGGGTGAGCGACGTCCAGGTGAAGGCCAACGAGCCCCTGGCCATCGGTCCGGTGAAGCTCGGGCTTCCGGACGGGCGGCTCACGGTGCAGAGCCGACCCGCAGGCGCGAGTGTCACGATCGGCGGAGCGTATCGTGGCCGGACGCCGCTCGAGGCGGAGGTGCGGCCCGACCTTGCGCAGTCTGTCTCGCTGACGCGCGACGGCTACGAACCTGCGAGCAGGCAGGCGACGGTCGGCGCCGGGAAGAGCGCGGTGCTCGAGTTCACGCTGGTACCGATCCTGGGCGATGTGATCGTGCAGGCAAACCCGAAGGACGCCGAACTGCTGGTGGACGGGGAGTCGAAGGGCCTGGCAAACCAGACGCTGCGCCTGCTCGCAACCAGTCACTCCGTCGAAATAAGGCGACCGGGATACGCGACATTCCGCACGACCGTGACGCCGCGCCCGGGCTTGCCGCAGAGTATCGAGGTGACGCTGCTCGAGGGCGTCGCCCCGCGGAGTGCGTCCAGTCCTGCTGAAGACACTGCCGGCGCGACGCCTGCGGCCGCTGAGCTCGTTGCGCTCGCGCCGGCGCTGCGCACGAAATCGGGACAGGAACTCAAACTGGCGCCCGCCGGCGAGTTCACCATGGGTAGCCCGCGCCGGGAGGCCGGCCGCCGCTCAAACGAGTCGCAGCGACAGGTAAGGCTGGAGCGCCGCTTCTACGTCGCGACGCGCGAAGTGACCAACGCCGAGTACCGGCAGTTCCGGCCGGAGCATCGCTCCGGCTTCATCATGCAGACCACGCTCGAACTCGAGCGCGCGCCGGTCGTCAACGTCAGCTGGCAGGAGGCCGCCGCCTACTGCAACTGGCTGAGCGCGGCCGACGGGCTCACGCCTGCCTACGAGATGAAGGGTGGGTCGTTCGTGGCCGTGACGCCTGCAACAAACGGCTACCGGCTGCCGACCGAGGCCGAATGGGAGTGGGTCGCGCGCCGCGCCGGGACGGGCCTGCGAAAATACCCGTGGGGCGAGGCGCTGCCGGTGCCGCGCGGCGCAGGCAACTATGCGGACCGCTCGGCCCAGGCGTTGTTGCCGACCGTGATTCCCGACTACGACGACGGATACGCGGCCACCGCGCCGGTTGCTAGCTTCGCGGCCAATTCCTCCGGTTATTTCGACCTTGGCGGCAATGTCGCCGAGTGGACGCACGACCTCTACACTGTGCAGCCGCGCTCGGATGCGACCGCGGTCGACCCTGCCGCGACCGGTGACGGAACGCTGCACGTGATTCGCGGCTCGAGCTGGAAGAGCGCGGCCGTGACGGAACTCAGGCTCGCCTATCGGGACTACGGGGACGGCAGACGCAATGACCTTGGCTTCCGCATCGCGCGTTACGCGCAGTAGGCGCGCCCTGGGGCTGGCGACGACGCTGGCCGCGGGCACTGTTGCCCTGCTCGGCGCATTCGGCACGCCAGGCGCGCAGGAGTCGCCGGCTCAGGCGCCACCGGCTGCGGCATCGGAGCCAACGCCGGCGACGGCACCGGCCGCAGCCGACGCAGGTCCTGCCGCGACGGAGAACGCGCAGGTGCCAGCCCAGTCACAGCCGGAGGCCGGTAAGTCGCCGCCCGCCGGGGCAGCGACCCGCCCGCCGAAGGAACGATTTGAACCCACCGAAAAGGTGCGCGCCGACTTCGACGTGTCCTTCCCGGTAGACATCTGAACACGGAGAGCCCCGACGCATGTCAAAGATCAACGCGCGTGCCCCGAGCGAGCTGCTCTTCAGCGTGTTCTCGCTGATCGTCATCGTCATCGTCGTGCACGCGACCTACGTCACCGTGGTGAGGCCGAGGGCGAACGCGATACTCGCGGAGCAGCGCGCCGCGATGAAGACGGACCCGAACTACGTCTCGGAACGTTCCATCTACGTGCTGCTGAAGGACTGGGAGCAGGAGTCCGAAGTGATACTCGGGCTCTGGGCGCTCGCCATCATCGCCTACAAGAGCTGGCATGCGCGCCGTGAGCGGGCGTTGCTCGCGCGCGACCTGGTGCAGGTGCCGGACGGCATGAAGATCCTGCCGGAGGACACCCGGGAATACGCGCGCCCACTCGAGGCATTGCCGCCGGGCGAAGCCGACTGCCTGCTGCCGCGCGCGCTGCTGGTGGCGCTGTACCGCTTCGGCGCCACGCGCAACGTGCAGGATGTTTCCGACGCCGCGCGCGGCGTGTGCACGGCAGAGGCCGACCGCCTCGACTCGGAACTCTCGATGCTGCGCTACATCGCCTGGGCCATCCCGGCGATCGGCTTCATCGGCACGGTGCGCGGCATCGGCGATGCGCTCGGCGAGGCGCACAAGGCGGTGACCGGCGACGTGTCGGGCGTGACTGAAGGACTTGGCACCGCGTTCAACTCGACGCTGGCGGCACTGCTGATCAGCATCGTGCTGATGTTCCTGCTGCACCAGCTGCAGCTCGCGCAGGAACGCTTCGTGCTCGACAGCGAGACCTACCTGGACCGCAACCTGATCCGCCACATGCAATTGCGTTGAGCAGATGACCCTCGCCCTGGAGATCAACGACGCCGGCCTGGTGCTGGCGCGCGACGGTACCATCCTCGCCGAGGAGCCGGGTGTGGCGATGCTGGATGGCGCGTCACCCGAGACGGGCGAGGCGGCGGTGCTCCGCGCACGCCTGAAGCCGCTGTACGCGGAGACCCGCTACTGGCAGGACCTCGGAACCGAGGCGCTCGCGCGACCAGTGCCCGCCGCGTCCAATCGTGCCGAGGTGGCCTTCGCGCAGCTCGAGAGGCTGGTCGCGCCGCACCTCGCCGACGGCCGCGAAATCATCATTGCAGTCCCGCCCTGGTATTCGCGTGAGCAGCTCGGGCTGTTGCTGGGCGTGGCGAAGGAGTCCGGTCTCGAGCCGGTCGGACTGGTGGATGCCGCGCTCTCGGCGTCGTCGCTCGAGCCTGTCCCCGAGACGTTGCTGCACCTGGAGCTCGGGCTGCACAGGGCCGTGGTCACGGTGCTGGACTACGCTGCCGGCCTGCGCCGCACGCGATTCGAGATGCTGCCGCAGCACGGCTGGCTCGCGCTGCAGCAGGCGTGGCTGGACGCAATCGCCGCCGCATTCGTGCTGAAGACGCGTTTCGATCCGCTGCACCAGGCGGCGACCGAGCAGCTGCTCTGTGACGGACTGCCGGCCTGGCTGGCGACCGCCGTGTCGGGCGGCACGGCGTCGATCGAGCTGGAGTCCAGGTCCGCGACTTATTCGGTAGCCATGTCGGCCGAGGATTTCGAGGCCGCCGCGTCACGCAGTTACGATGAATACGCGCGGGTGCTGCAGCGTGCCCGTCCGACCGCCGGCCCGCTGAGCCTGCGCTTGTCGAGTCGCTTTGCTGCATTCCCGGGACTCGAAGGCCGGCTCGCTGGAATCCGCGACTGCGACGTCGCGCGCCTGCCGCGAGCTGCTGCCGCGCTCGGCGCCCTGGCGTGGGAAAGTCACATACGCAGGGACAAGGGAGCGCTCACGCTGGTGCAGCACCTTCCGGTCGCGTTGCGCGGTGGCGCGGCGACGGGCGGGACGACGGCGCGCTCGTCCGTGCCCACGGATGCGCGACCGACGCACCTGGTCCTTGCGGGCCGCGCCTGGCGGCTCGATTCCAGGCTCCTGACGCTCGGCTCCGGCGTGGCCGGGGACCGGCGGGCCGTCGCGCTCGAACCGGGACCTGGAATCTCCCGCTCGCACTGCTCGATCTCACTGCTCGATCAAGCCGCCTGGCTGGAGGATCACAGCACCTACGGGACATTCCTGAACGGCGAGCGCATCGGCGGACGCGTGGAACTGCGGGCAGGCGACCGGCTGCGAGTCGGCAGTCCGGGCGTCGAGTGCGAACTCGTGCGCGTGATGGTCGACGACGATGGCACGCCGTAAGACCGAGATCTTCAGCATGTCGTTCCTGGACGTGATCGCGTGCGGGTTCGGCGCGGTGGTGCTGTTCTATACGATCCTGAGCGCGCAGGCCGGGGTGCAGAGGCAGCACCGCAACGACGAGCTGCTGTCGGAGACGAGCCGGCTCGAGGACCTGGTTCTCGACGGTTACAAGAACCTGGTCGTGTTGCGGAATGCCGTGGAAGGCACCGACAAGCCGGTGCCGGCCGAAGGCCTGGCGAACCGCATCATCGAGCAGACCGAGGAACTCAAGCAGCAACTGGCCGAAGCTGAAAAGGACACGCTGTCGAAACGCGAGGCGATCGAGCGCCTGAAGCAGGATCTCAAGTCGCTGGACGAGGGCAAGCGACGGCTGGAGGCCGGCACGCCGAGTCCCGGCCAGCCGGGCACGCGCATCAAGGGATTCATCGGCAGCGGAGACCGCCAGTACCTGACCGGTCTCAAGGTCGGCGGACAGCGCATCCTGATACTGGTGGACGTCTCGGCCAGCATGATGGACGAATCCGTCGTGAACGTGATCCGGCTGCGCAACATGCCGGAGGTCCGTCGCATGGCGGCGCCGAAGTGGCGGCGCGCGGTGGCCACCGTGGACTGGATCACCTCGCAGCTGCCCGCAAAGTCGCAGTTCCAGGCCTACGCGTTCAATACGCAGCCGCGCGCGCTGGCGCAGGGCAGCGCGGGCAAGTGGCTGGCCGCCAACGATGCCGCGGCACTCAACGACGTGTTGACGGCACTGCGCAAGACCGTGCCACAGGACGGAACCAGCCTCGAGAACGCGCTCGCCGTGGCCGGCTTGCTCTCGCCGCGCCCCGACAACATCCTGCTGATCACCGACGGGCTGCCGACCCAGGGTGCGAGCGCGCCGCTGCTGAGCAAGACCATCGATGGCGACGGCCGCCTGCAGTTGTTCAGGCGCGCCATCGGCAAGCTGCCTTCCGGCATCCCGGTCAACGTGATCCTGCTGCCGATGGAAGGCGACCCGATGGCGCCCGGCGCCTACTGGGCTCTGGCGCGCAGGACCAACGGTTCGTTCCTGAGCCCGGCGAGGGACTGGCCGTGAGGGGCTCGAGGCTCGGCCGTCGCGACGTCGAGGTGTTCAGCCTCTCGTTCCTCGACGCGATCTGCTGCGGCTTCGGCGCGGTGATCCTGCTGCTGGTGCTCACCGAGGTCGGCGAGCCCGTCGTCATCGAGAAGTCGCGCGAGGACCTGCAGGCGCAGGTGCTTAAGCTCGAGCAGGAGCTCGAGGAGATCCGCGGTACGACCGAGGTGCTGAACCGCGAGCTCGAGGCGCGACGCAGCCAGCTCTCGGAGGAGGACCTGCGCATCGCGCGGCTGCGCGGCGACCTGAGCGCACTGCGCGGGCAGTACGAATCCTCGCGTCGCGAGGCCGAGGTACAGAACCAGATCGAGGGGCAGCTGGTCTCCGCGCAGCAGGACCTTACCGAGGAGATGAAGCGATTGCTGGGCGCGCAGTACCGGCGCAAGGACGACTCGCCGATCGGCGGCCTGCCGGTGGACAGCGAGTACGTCATCTTCATCATCGACACCTCCGGCAGCATGGCCAACTACGCCTGGCCGCTGGCGATGAGGAAGATGCAGGAAGTCCTCGACGCCTATCCGACCGTGAAGGGCTGGCAGGTGATGAGCGACGAGGGCACCTACATGTTTCCCTCGTATCGCGGACGCTGGCTGCCCGACACGCCGACACAGCGCAAGCTGGTGATGTCGCGCATGCGCGACTGGTTCCCGTTCAGCAACTCCAGCCCGGTCGAGGGCATCGTCGAGGCGATCCGCACCTACTACTCGACCGGCCTGCGCATCAGCCTGTACGTGTTCGGCGACGAATTCACCGGCTCGTCCGTGGAATCGGTGCTGCGCACCGTGGACATGCTGAACCGCGAGGACAAGACCGGCGAGCGCCGGGTTCGCATCCACGCACTGGGTTTCCCGGTCAGGCCCGACGCGCCGCAGGTGACGAGCGTCCGCTACGCGATGCTGATGCGGCAGCTCTGCGAGCAGAACGGGGGAACGTTCGTCGGCCTGAACGAGCCGGGCAGCTATTCCCGCTGAGCGCGGTCGTGCGACCATGCGACAGATGGACCAGGCATCCTGCAGGAATCACCATCGCCGCCGACCGCTGGCCCGCCCGGCCGCCTGGCTGGCGTGTGCATTGCTCGTCGGTTGTGTGGCAACCGAGTTCGAGGCGCAGCCGAACATCCCGGCGCCGCTGGTAACGAAGATCCCCGTGGTCGTGGGCCTCTACATCGACGCCGCGTTCCGCGACAAGGTGTACCAGGAGAAGCGCGACGGCGGGGACTACTCGATCGCGATCGGCAAGGCGCAGGCTGACGGTTTCACGCGACTGATGGGCGCGATGTTCGACCGCGTCGTCCCGGTGGATGCAACCGACGCGGGCGGCCGGACCGACCCGCAGATCCGCGCCGTCCTGCAGCCGGTGCTCGAGGACTTCGCATTCGTCACTCCGGTGGACTCGGGCTCCGACGTGTACGCCGTCAGCCTCAAGTACCGGGTCAACGGCTTTCGGCCGGACGGGCAGCTGATCGACTCGTGGACCTTCACCGGTTACGGCGCGGCGAGGAACGACAGCATGCTGTCCGGCGGGTCGGATACCCTGAAGACGGCCGTGCAGCTGGCGATGCGCGACGCGGCCGCCAAGCTTGCCACCGAGTTTCGCGACCAGGCCGTGGTGCGCGGCTTGCTGCCCCAGGTTCCCGGTCCCGCTCCCGAGGCCCCGGTCGAAGTGACGCTGCCGACGTCCTGAAACGTCAGTCGCCTGCCTCGTCTTCGACCAGCGCGTAGAACGGCTGTTCCAGCGTGACGCCCGGCGTCGCGACGGGCACACCCTTCTCGAGCCTGGGCCGGTAGATTGCGGCCTGCGCCGCGCGCCTCAGCTGCTCACCGAATTTCGGGTTTCCGCCATCCGATCGAACCGATGCTTCCGCCACGTGCCCGTCGGCGGCGATCGTGAGGTCGAGCACGGCCACGCGCACCGCGACCTCGTCTGCCGGCCTGCCGGCGTAACGGTCCCAGGATCCCGGCGGCGCGTACACCAGCTGCACCGGGCGCCCGAACAGCAGCTCGGTCAAGGGTTTTCCGTTCACGGTCGAGTCGCCGGCGGCCTGCCACGCGAGCTGGTAACTCGACAGTCCTTGTTCCTCCTTGCTGCGCGACTGGTACCAGTCGCCGAGCAGGGTTCGGACGTCGGCAACCTGCACCGGCGACGGCGGCACCTGCGCGATCGCGATAGCAACGGCCCTGTTCAGCGCCGACTGTCCCTCGTTGACGATCGTGTTTGACGACATCGACGGCAGCACGGGCGGCATCGTGTCGTGGAACAGCGACGGCCTCTGGTCGTCCGCCGCCGTGGCCGGCGTGTACGAGGGGTCGGTCAGTTGCCGTCGGGCACAGTCGCCGACAGCTGTCAGCGGGCCGATGAGCTCGACGGCATTCTCGCCCTCTGCCGCCTCGATGATCCGGATGGAATTGCGCAGCGACGCACGCGCCAGGTCGTAGGCGCCGATCCTGGTGAACCAGCGCCCGATGGATTCGAATTCCTGGGCGTAACGAAGACTGTCGGCGCCATGCGTGCGCTCGATCGCGCGCAGGATGTAGCGGCGTGCGCGCACCGCGTCATCCGCGCGGCCCACGTGGACGAGGGAGTCGGCGTACTTCTCGAGGAACGGGATCTGCTCCTCGGTGAAGAGCCCCTGCTCGCGGCGCACCAGTGCGATGGCCAGTTCGTACCTCGGCACGGCGAGGTCATAGCGCTTTCCGGCGTAGTAAGTCGTCGCAAGGCCGGCCTGCGCCCGCGCCAGCCGCTGAGTGGCCAGGCGGCCGGATTTCTCGACCAGTTCGACGACCCGCAGGTAACTCGCCTCCGCACCCATGTAGTCCCCGTTCAGGTACTGCGCGAGCGCGAGGTTCATCAGCGCCACCTGCAGGTGCTCACCGCCAGGTCCCGGTTGCTGCTCGGCTGCCTCGAGCAGTTCCTGCGCCAGCGTCGCCGCCTGCTGGTATTCCGCGGCGTCGAGCAGTCGGCGCAATTCGCTGCTGGAGTCATCGAGGAAGCCAGCCGGGATGCCCGCCGTGGCTGGCTGCTGCCCGGCCTCGGGCGCTGGCAGTGCGTCGGCCGGCGATACGGGCCCCGGCGCAGAAGCCTGCTCGGCCGGCGCGAGCGGGGCGGCGAACGCAAGGATGACGGCGCAGGCCGTCGCGGCGCTGCGCGCGCCCGGGTGGCGCGTGCGTCGATCGGCTACGGCCCACCGCGTCATTTCTTGCGGCGACCGCCCGGCACGTTGGTCCGGAGTTCATCGAGCCAGGCCGTCGCGGGCGAGTCGCTGGGTGCGCGCCAGTCGCTGCGCGGTGACAGCGAACCGCCGGAACCGACCTTCGGCCCGTTAGGCATCGCGGAGCGCTTGAACTGGCTGCCCTGGAAAAATCGCACCACGAAGACTTCGAGCCAGCGGCGTATGGTTGCGAGCGTGTACTGCCGGCGCTGGTCCTCCGGTACCGTGTCGGGCCACACGCCGGTGCGCCGGTCACCCCAGGCCGCGTGCGCGAGGAATGCGACCTTGCTTGGACGGTAGCCGTAGCGGCTCAGGTAGTAGAGGTTGAAATCCTGCAGCTCGTACGGGCCGACCACGGACTCCGACGAGTGCTCCGGCTCCTCGCCCGAGCCCGGCACCAGCTCCGGCGAGATGCGCGTAGCGACGATTCGCTGCAGCACACGGGAAGTGGCGTCGTCGAACTGCCTGGTGGCGACGAGCCAGCGTACCAGGTGCTGGATCAGCGTCTTCGGTACCGAGCCATTGACGTTGTAGTGCGACATGTGGTCGCCGACCCCGTAGGTCGTGAAGCCCAGTGCAAGTTCCGAGAGGTCTCCGGTGCCGAGCACCAGTGCCCCGTGCAGGTTCGCCAACCGGAACAGGTGCGAGGTACGCTCGCCGGCCTGCACGTTCTCGAAGGTCACGTCGTACACCGGCTTGCCGCGGCTGTGCGGGTGCCCGATGTGCCGCAGCATCAGCTCCGCCGACGGCCGGATGTCGATCTCGGCAGACGAGATGCCGAGCGCGCGCATCAGCGCGTGCGCGCTGTCGAAGGTGTGGCGACTGGTGCCGAATCCCGGCAGCGTGTAGCCGAGGATGTCGCTGCGCGGCAGCCCCAGGCGGTCGAAGGAGCGCACGGCGACCAGCGCCGCCTGTGTCGAGTCGAGGCCGCCCGATATCCCGATCACGACCTTGCGGATGCCGGTCGAGTCGAGGCGCTTCATCAGGCCCTCGACCTGGATGTCGTAGATCTCGGCGCAGCGTTCGTCGAGTTTCGAGTGGTCCGCCGGCACGTACGGGAAGCGTTCGACGCGCCGCGCGAGCGGGATCCTGCCGCGCGGCAGCTCGAGTTCGAATTCAACGCGGCGGAATGCCGCGAGCAGCGGGACGTGCGCCTGCACGCTGTCGCCGAAGCTGGTGAGCCGGGAGCGCTCCTGCCGCAGCCGGTCGAGGTCGATGTCGGCGGTGAGCAGTTGCGGTTTCAGCGGGAAGCGCTTCGATTCCGCGAGGCACTCGCCGTTCTCATAGGCGAGCGCGTGGCCGTCCCAGGCGAGATCGGTGGTCGATTCACCGGGACCCGCACCCGAATACAGGTAAGCGGACACGCACTTGGCCGACTGCGACGCGCACAGCAACCGCCGGTAGTCGGCCTTGCCGACCGTGACGTCGCTGGCGGAGAGATTGGCGATCACGGTCGCGCCGGCGAGCGACGCGAGGGTGCTTGGCGGCAGCGGCACCCAGAGGTCCTCGCAGATCTCCATGTGCAGCACGAAGCCCGGAACATTGGTCGCCGCGAACAGCAACTGGCCGCCGAAGGGCGCGTCCTGCCCGAGCAGTCGAATGCTGGTCGAGAGCGCCTGCGCCGCCGGGGCGAACTGCCTCTTCTCGTAGAACTCCCGGTAGTTCGGCAGGTAGGTCTTCGGCACGACACCGAGGATCCGGCCGCGGTGCACCAGCACGGCGCAGTTGAACAGGCGGCCATCGGCACTGAGCGGCAGGCCCACGGCGAGCAGCAGGGCGAGCTTCCGGCTCGCCAGCACGATCGACTCGAGCGCGAGAAGCGAGGCGTCCTGCAGCGCGTCCTGCTGGAACAGGTCCTCGTTCGAATACGCGGAAAGCCCGAGTTCGGGGAACACCGCCAGTACCGCGTGGCTTTCGGCCGCCTGCCGCGCGAGCGCGAGCGTCTGCCGGGCGTTATGGCCCGGCGATGCGACCTCGACGCGCGGCGTCGCGATGGCCGCGCGGATGAATCCGTGACGGTAGATCGAATCGAAGGGCGGCCCCGGCGGGGCTCGGCGAGTCGTGGCCATTCTGGCCCCTGGAAGCGGTGATCCGGGCAGTTTCGGCCCAGCGGACGGGTCCGGCAAGGCCTGCAGGCGCCGGCAGCGGATTTACATAATCCGGGGTAGGCTATGCGGTGACCGGTGCCGGGCGGGGCTGAGACACGTGTCACACCCACCGCAACGGCCGCGACGATAGCCTAGGGGCGGACTCTGGTCCATGGCTGACGAGGGTGGCGATCTGGTGAAAGACCTATTCAAGCGTGCCAAGGAACTGCTCGGACGCACCGAACCTGAGACGGAGGCTGCGCCGCTCAGGAAGCCGGCCAGCACCTGGCACGCGGTATGCGTTGCACCGGGACAACGTGCCTGCGACGCCGTGCGGCTGCTCAGTGGACGCCGGTTCCTGTCACGCGACGCCCCGTCATTGCCGTTGAAGAACTGCGACAACGCTGCATGCACCTGCCGCTACGAGCACTTCGACGACCGCCGCAAGGGCGCGCGCCGCGCTGGGGAAATCGGCGTGACCATCGAGGGCTACGTGGCGCAGGAACGTCGCGCGCCGATCAAGCGCGGTCGACGAAAAAAGGACACCTGACCGGCGCCCGGCGCCAGACGGCCGGCGCGCCAGGGCCGGTTCGTCAGGACCGCTTCACCACCACGGCATCGCCCACGAAGGGATTTCCGCGGCGCTCGGCGCCAAACGTCGACATCGGGCCGTGGCCGGGCACGAAGCGCACGTCGTCGCCGAGTGGGAACAGCCCGGTACGGATCGAATTCACCAGCGTGTCGTAGTCGCCGCCCGGGAAGTCAGTGCGTCCGATCGACCCGGCGAACAGTACGTCGCCGACGAAAGCGATTCGTTGCGCCGCTGAATGGAACACGACGTGGCCCGGCGTGTGCCCGGGACAGTGCTTCACTTCGAACTCGATGTCGCCGACCTGCACACGATCCCCGTCCTCGAGCCAGCGGTCCGGCACGAAGCTGCCGCCGCTCGGGATACCGAACATGCGTGCCTGTTCCGCCAGCCCGTCGATCCAGAACTGGTCGCCGGTGTGCGGCCCTTCGATCGGCAGCCCTTGCGCGCGGGCAAGCTCGGCCGTGCCGCCGGCATGATCCACGTGCGCATGCGTGAGCAGGATCTTCTCCAGCTTCACGCCTTCCTTGCGCACGATGGCAAGGATGCGGTCGAGATCGCCGCCCGGGTCCACGACGGCGCCGGCGCCGGTCTTCTCGCACCAGACCACCGAGCAGTTCTGCGCGAATGGCGTGACCGGGACGATCGAGAAACGCACGTCAGCCGGGCCCTTCTTCACCTTGGTTTCCAGAGGGCGCGACCGTCACGCCGCCCATCAGCACGATTCGCATCGCAGTCTCGACCGAAAGCATCGTCGGTTCGAGCTGATCGCGCGGGAGAAACACCGTGTAGCCGCCGATCATGTAGCTCATGGGCAGGTAGACGGCCACGATGTTGTCGGTGGAGTCGCCAACGCCGAGTGCCGCCGCCGACTCCGACGTGACGAAACCGATGGCCTTGCCCGGCCCGAACGGTACGAGCACGACGCGCTTCAGGTCGCCGCCCTTGCCGGAGGACGGGAAGAACCGCATGAAGTCGCGTATCGCGACATAGACGGTCTTCACCACGGGAATCCGCGCGAACAGGCGGTCGCCGACCCTGAGCGCACGACGCACCACGTAGGCGTTGACGGCCAGGCCCGCGAGGAAAAGTATCACCAGGCCGGTCAGCAGCCCGAGACCGGGCCAGTAGGCCGTTGCGGGTATCACGAGCTTGATCAGGCCCGAGAAGACATGCTCCGCCGCGCCTGCCAGCCAGTAGATCAGGTAGAGCGTGAGGCCGATGGGCAGTATCGCCACCAGGCCCTTCAGCATCGTGTTCCAGACTTTGCGCATGGTGTTCATCCGCCGCGGGTGCCGAAGTATGCAGACGCGGGGCGCGCGTCGCCAGCGGGATCACGTATCATCGCCGTATCCCCACGGAAAGAGATTCATGCAGAAGCGATTTCCCGCCTTTGCCTTGCTGCTCGTATTGAATTGCGTTTCCTGCGCGGCGTCCGCGCGCGACCGGGACTACCTGCCGCCGGAGGTCCAGCAGGCGCTGGCGCAGCAGCGTATCCCCGGCACCAGCGTGAGCGTGCTGGTGAAGGAGGTCGGTCGCGACGAGCCGCTGGTCAGCTACAACTCGACCGTGCCGCGCAATCCCGCCTCCACGATGAAGGTCGTCACGACCTGGTCGGCGCTGGAGATCCTCGGGCCGGCCTATACCTGGCAGACGCGCGCCTACGCCACCGGGCCGGTGAAGGACCAGGTGCTCGACGGCGACCTGGTGCTGGTGGGCGGTGGAGATCCGTTCATGACCGCGGAACGCTGGTGGGGGTTCACGAACGGCATCCGCCTGGCCGGGATCCGGCGCATCAAGGGCGACGTGATCATCGACAACAGCTATTTCGAGCCGCAGGGCGACGACCGCGGCGCGTTCGACAACAAGCCGTTCAGCACCTACAACGTGCTGCCCGACGCGCTGCTCGTGAATTTCCAGACGGTCAATTTCAGCCTGTTCCCTGACCTGGCCGACGGCAAGCTGCGGCCAAGCGCCTTCCCCTGGCCAGCCAACCTGAAAGTCGACAGCACCGCGAGCGTCGATGGCGGAACGTGCCGTCGACGAGGCAACGGCGTCGACGTATCTACGCCGGACGGGCCTGCTGGCAACACGATGACGATCAGCGGGCGTTATGCCGCGAGTTGTGGTCCGTTGAGCTTCACCCGCGCGGTCATGCGCGCGCCGGAGTTCGCGTACGGCACGTTCAGGACTTTCTGGGAGGAGAGCGGTGGCGAACTCGACGGGGGCTGGAAGGTCGGGATTCTTCCTCCCGGTGCGAGCATGGTTTACTCGCAGGACTCACTTTCGCTTGCCGAGATCATCCGGCTGGTGAACAAGTACTCGAGCAATGCGATGGCCCGCCAGTTGCTGTTGACGCTCGCGGCCGAGAAGGCCGGCCGGCCGGGTACGACGGCCGGTGGCCAGAAGGTCGTCGCTGAATTCCTGGCCTCGCAGGGTATCGCGGTTCCCGGCCTGGTACTCGAAAACGGATCGGGCCTGTCTCGCGAGGAACGGATCACGGCCGAGGGCCTGGCCGACGTGCTGCTTGCGGCATGGCGCAGCCAGTACATGCCCGAGTTCGCGGCGTCGCTGCCCTTGTCCGCGACCGACGGGACGCTGCGCAGGCGATTCCGTTCCCCGGAAATGCAGGGACGACTGCGCATGAAGACCGGTTCGCTTGAAGGCGTGAGCGCGCTCGCCGGCTATGTGAGCGCCGCCTCCGGCCGGACGTTCGTGACGGTGGTCATCGTGAATGACCCGCGTGCCGGCGGCGGAGGCCAGGCCGTACAGGCCGCGCTGGTGCAGTGGGTGTTCGGCCAGTAGAAAAGCAGGCGCCAGGAAATCGGGGCCAAGAAGAAGCGGCGCCAGGCACCTGCCTATTGGTAAGGGCGGCCAGCCCCCACGTAGCGTTGCCGATACCAGCTGTCGTCGAGATTCGCCATCCGCACCGTGCCCCCGGTCTGCGGCGCATCGACGAACCGCTCATCGCCGGCATAGATACCGACGTGACCTACACTGCGGCCATTGACGCGGAAGAAGACCAGGTCCCCGGGGCGCAGTTCGTGCTTGCGCACCGGGGTGACTGCTGCGTACTGCTGGGCCGCCGTGCGCGGTAGCGCGATACCTGCCTGCCGATAGGCGTAGGCGACCAGACCACTGCAGTCGAACGCGTCCGGACCGGTGCCGCCGTAGCGATAGGGCGCGCCGATGCGTGATTCGGCGACAAAAAGTGCGGCCGTGCCGGGATTCGAGGCCGTGCCGTCCGGCGCCCCGCGCTGGAACGGCGTGCATGCGGCCAGCAACACCAGGAATGCGACCACGACGGCATGGCGACACGCGACGCGTCGGTGCTGTCAGCAATTTGCCGGAAACGGGCATGCCGAGAGTCTAGTTGGGGCGGGACGCGAAAAAAACCGGCCGCGTCGCAGCTTCACCTGCCTGGACTCCTGATTGCGCCGCTCCGGGCGAGGTGCTGCAATGCCCATTGGCCCAGCAACGGACGGATACCTCGCCCATGAAGTGGCGTGCAGTCGCATTGATCGCGGGAATTGCAGTCGCAGCCGCTGCAGTTGCGCTGTGGGTCGGGCGTCCGAAGCCCATCACCGTGGACACGGCCGAGGTCACGCGCGGAACGGTGGTCCAGGCCGTGACCAACACGCGTGCCGGCACCGTCAAGGCCTGCCAACGCGCAAAGCTGGCCCCGCAGTCGGGTGGCCAGATAGCCCGGCTGCCGGTCAAGAAGGGCGACCACGTTGAAAAGGACCAGGTCCTGCTCGAACTCTGGAACGCGGACCTCCGCGCGGACCTGAATCTCGCCGAGCGTGATGCCGAAGCCACCCGCGCGTTGCGCGACCAGGCCTGTATTTCATCCAGGGTTGCGCGCAGCGAGTCGGCGCGGCTCGCAAGCCTGGTCGAGCGCAAGCTGGTGTCGACCGAGCTCGCTGAGCGCGCCGCCGGCGAGGCCGACAGCAAGGAAGCGGCCTGTCGGGCTGCAGGCGAACAGATCCAGGTGAGCCTCGCGCGGATCGATGCGGCCCGCGCGCGCCTCGAGCGCACGATGCTGCGGGCTCCGTTCGCCGGGACGGTCGCCGAGATAAACGGCGAGGTGGGCGAGTTCGTCACGCCGTCCCCGGTCGGCATCCCGACGCCGCCCGCGGTCGACGTGGTCGATTCGAGCTGCATCTACATCACGGCGCCGATCGACGAGGTGGACGCACCACGGGTGCGGGAGGGCATGGCTGCCCGCGTGACGCTGGACGCGTTCAAGGACCGCAGCTTCAAGGCGCACGTGCGTCGCGTCGCGCCCTATGTGCTCGAAGCCGAGAAGCAGGCTCGCACCGTGGAGGTCGAGGCGGAGATCGACGAGCGCGACGATGCAGCGCTGCTGCCGGGCTACAGCGCGGATCTCGAGGTCATCATCGCCGAGCGTCCCGACGTGCTGCGGATCCCGACGCGGGCGCTGGTCGAGGGCAATCGTGTCTACGTGCTCGAGGACGGCCGCATCCGCCAGCGCACGGTGGAAACCGGCATCGGCAACTGGGAGTACACCGAGGTCACCAGCGGCCTCGAGCCCGGCGACCTGGTCGTCGTGTCGATCGACCGCGAGGGACTCGAGGACGGCGCGCCGGCCGTCTCATCCTGAGCCGGGTCAACGCGCATGATCGAAATCAGGAACCTGAGCCGCCATTTCCAGGTCGGTGACCAGCTCGTCAAGGCGCTCGACGCCGTCGATCTCGCGATCGGTGACGGCGAATACGTTTCCATCATGGGCCCGAGCGGATCGGGCAAGTCCACGCTGTTGAACGTGATCGGGCTGCTGGACCGGCCAACCGACGGCCAGTACCTGCTCGACGGCCGTGAGACCACCTCGCTCAGCGACGACGAACTTGCGCAGGTGCGCGCGCGCAGGATCGGCTTCATCTTCCAGTCATTCCACCTGGTACCGCGACTGACCGCGTTCGAGAACGTCGAACTTCCGATGGTGCTGGCGTCGGTGCCGCCGCCCGAGCGCCGCAAGCGGGCCGAGGCGGTGCTCGCGAGCCTCACGCTGATGGACCGCGCGCATCATCGGCCGGACCAGCTGTCTGGCGGCCAGCGCCAGCGGGTGGCGATCGCACGCGCGATGGTGATGGAACCGACGGTGCTGCTGGCCGACGAACCGACCGGGAACCTCGACCACGTATCGGGCGCCGACGTGCTCGCTGCGATCGAGTTGCTGAATGCGCGCGGCATCACGCTCATCGTGGTAACGCACGATGACGAGGTCGCCTCGCGTTCCCGCCGCAACATCCGCATGCGGGACGGGCGAATCGTCGTGGACGAGGCTACGGGTATGCGGCAATGAGGTTCGGCGACCTGCTGCACCTTGCGAGCGAGTCGCTGGTTCGTGCAAGGATGCGCAGCGCCATGATGCTGCTGGCGATGGCAATCGGTGTTGCCGCAGTCGTGGTGCTCACGGCACTCGGCGAGGGCGCGCGCCGCTACGTGACGGGAGAGTTCCAGGCGCTGGGCGCGGACCTGCTGATCGTGTTGCCGGGCCGCTCGGAGACCACCGGGATGCAGCCGGGAATGTTCGCCGGCGAGACGCCGCGCGACCTCACGCTCGACGACGCACGATCGCTGCTGCGCATTCCCGGTGTGGAGCGCATTGCGCCGCTGGTGATCGGCTCGGTGCCGGTTTCTTCAGGCCAGCTGTCGCGCGAGGTGCCGGTCATCGGCACCAGTTCCGAATTCCTGGTGGTGCGCAACCTGGCGATGGAGCAGGGCTCGTTCCTGCCTGCCGGCGAGATCGACCGCGACATGGCGGTCTGCGTGATCGGCAGCAAGGTGCGTTCCGAGCTGTTTCCGAACCGGCCAGCGGTCGGTGCCACCGTGCGCATCGGCGATCGGCGCTTCCGCGTCATCGGCGTGCTCGCGGATTCCGGCCGGTCGCTGGGCTTCGACCTGCAGGAGATCGTGCTGATCCCGGTCAGCAGCGCGCTGCAGCTGTTCAACAGCGAGTCGCTGTTCCGCATCCTGATCACGTCCAGCGATCGCGATGCGATGCCGCGCGTCCAGCGGGCCGTACGGGCAGTGCTCGCCGAACGCCACCAGGGCGAGGAGGACGTGACGGTCGTGAGCCAGGACGCGGTGCTCGCGACTTTCAACCGGATATTCACCGCGCTGACGCTCACGCTGGCCGGAATCGCCTCGGTCAGTCTTGCGGTGGCCGGCATCCTGATCATGAACGTGATGCTGGTCGCGGTCAGCCAGCGCACCGCGGAGGTCGGCCTGATGAAGGCACTGGGCGCGCGGGGCAGCCAGATCACGGCACTGTTCCTGGCCGAGGCGGTGATGCTCTCGCTGGTCGGTGCGTGCTGCGGGCTGGCGGTCGGCTTTGCCGGGGCCTGGGTCATCGGTCGCGTCTACCCCTCGCTGCCGCTGGCGCCACCGCTGTGGGCGGTGGTGCTCGCGGTGTTGACCGCGGTGGCGAGCGGCGTCGTGTTCGGGTTGCTGCCGGCACGCAAGGCGGCTCGCCTCGACGCGGTGGTGGCACTGGCGGGGAGGCGCTGAGCGATGCGCGGCACCGACCTGGTCCGCTACACGGGCCGATCGATCACGGCACACCGCATGCGTGCCGTGCTGACCGCGCTCGGCATCGCGGTCGGCGTGGCCGCGGTGGTGCTGCTCACGTCGATCGGCGAGGGCGTGCGCAGGTTCGTCATCTCGGAGTTTACCCAGTTCGGCACCAACATCATCGGTGTCACTCCGGGTGCGACGCAGACCATGGGCGGCTCGGTCGGCGTGTTCGGCACGACTCGCCCGCTGACCATCGACGATGCGGAGGCGTTGCGCCGCGTGCCGTACGTGATCGACGCCGACCCCGTGGTACAGGGCAATGCCGAGGTCGAAGGCAACGGGCGCAAGCGGCGGGTGACCGTATATGGCACCGGCCCGCAGTTCGCGGAGTCGCTGCGCTTCCCGGTCGGGCAGGGAGTTTACCTGCCGATGGACGATCCGCGTTCGCCACGCAGCTTCGCGGTGCTGGGATCGAAAATGGCGCATGAGCTGTTCGACCGGGAAAACCCGCTGGGGTCCAACGTCCGGGTTGGCGGCCAGCGCTTCCGCATCGTGGGCGTGATGGCGCCGAAGGGGACGGTCATAGGCCTGGACCTCGACGACACGGTCTTCATACCGGCAGCACGGGCGCTGGAACTGTTCAACCGCGACAGCCTGTTCGAGATCGACGTCGTGTACGAGGAAGGGGCGCCACTGCACGAAGTCGAAGAAGGCATCCGGCGCGTGCTGCTTGCGCGCCATGGCGACGAGGACTTCACCGTCACGCCACAGCAGCAGATGATCGATTCGCTGGGTTCGGTGCTGGGGATACTGACATTCGCCGTCGCCGCACTGGGCAGCATCTCGCTGCTGGTCGGCGCGGTCGGCATCTTCACGATCATGACGATCTCGGTGCGCGAGCGCACCAGCGAGATCGGCCTGCTGCGCGCGCTCGGCGCCGAGCGCGACCAGGTGCTGGCGTTGTTCCTCGCCGAGGCCGTGGTGCTGTCGCTGCTGGGCGGACTCGCCGGTCTCGCCGCCGGTGCGGGCATCGGCGCGTTGCTCGGCGCAACCGTCAGGCAGCTGCCCGTCAGCTACTCGCCGTTCTTCATCGCCCTGGCGCTCGGGCTGTCGGTGCTGATCGGCCTGCTCGCCGGCATCCTGCCCGCGCTGAACGCCGCGAGGCTCGATCCGGTCGAGGCGCTGCGCGCCGAATAGGCAGCCTCAGCCCCCTTCGCGTGGCCGAACGCGCCGGGTCGCGACCGCAGCCAGCGGATCGTCGGGCCAGTAGTGCTTCGGGTAACGCCCCTTGAGTTCCTTCTTCACCTCGTGGTAACCGCGCGCCCAGAAGCTCGCCAGGTCGCGTGTCACCTGCACCGGCCGGCGCGCCGGGGAGAGCAGTTCGAGCGTAACCGGCACGCGGCCGCCGACAAGCCGCGGCGATTCCATCAGGCCGAAGACTTCCTGCAGCCGCACGGCGAGCGCCGGGGTCCCGGTCGAGTAGTCGAGCGCGATACGCGATCCGCTCGGAACGGCGAGGTGCGTGGGCGCAAGCTCATCGAGCCGTCGCTGGGCATTCCAGTCGAGCAGCGCGTGCAGCGCGCCACGCAGGTCGAGCTTCGCGAGCTGGTCGCGACGCGTCATGCGGTCCAGCCACGGAGCAAGCCAGCTCTCGAGCGACGCGAGCAAGGCGCCGTCCGAGACGTCGGGCCAGTCGTCGCGCCCGCGCGGGTCGTTGTCGCGCGCCAGCGTTTCGCGAGCACGCCACTGCTGCAGTTCGCGCGTCCACGGCAGGCAGTCGATGCCCATCGAGCGTATGCCATCGAGCATGGCTGCGACGGTCGCCGAGGCATCGACGTTCTGCATGGGCTCGTCCTGCAGCACCAACGCGCCGAGCCGCCGCACCCGCCGCGCCGCGACCGCCTGGGCTTTCGGATCCCAGCCGACGCTCGAGTCCTCGGTGATGGCCGATGCGAAATGACGCGCCAGCAGCCCCGGATCGAGCGATGCGGCCAGCTGGATGCTTGCCTCGCGATCGCCGGCATCGAGAGCTGCAACGACGATGTATTCTGATCGCGCAAGCGCGGTTGGATCGCGGAACCCGGCACCACGACCGCCGCTCAGCACGTAGCGGCCCGGGCTGCCGTCCCGCGACCGCCCGATGCGGTCCGGGTAGGCGAACGAGAGCAGCAGGCCGATCGCATCCGCGTCCGGGAGGGGAGCGTCACGTGCGGCGCGAGCCCCGGGGATCCGGGCGAGTTGCCTTTCCACCTGCTGCGCAACGCGCTGGATGCGGCGGATCGTGCCGGTGTCCACGTCGAAATGCGGGGGTGCCCGACCGCCGCGCAGGACCTCGATGCGGTGGAACAGGTCGGGATCGCGAAATCCGGGCGCCGCCCGCAGCGGGTCGCGCTCCGACAGCAACGCCGCCACTTCGCAGGCAATTCCGGCCACCCCGAGCGACCTTGCGCGCAGCACCATGTGCGCCAGTCGCGGATGCATGCCGAGCGACGCCATGTCGCGGCCCAGCGCGCTCACGCGCCCGGCGGCGTCCACAGCCTCGAGCCGCCCAAGCAGGTCGCGAGCCTGAGCGAGCGATGCCGCGGGCGGCGCGTCGAGCCAGGCAAGGGTCGCGGGATCGGCGCATCCCCAGCAGGCCAGTTCCAGCGCCAGCGGCGCGAGATCGGCTTCGAGTATTTCAGCTGCAGACTGCGCCGGCAGGGAGTCGTGCGTCGATTCGCTCCACAGCCGGTAGCAGGTGCCGGGTGCCGTGCGGCCCGCGCGTCCACGGCGCTGCTCGGCCGACGCGCGGGAGATCCGCGCCGTGTCGAGACGGCTCATGCCGGTCGCCGGATCGAATCGCTGCCGTCGCTCGAGGCCCGCGTCGACGACGATGCGCACACCGTCGATCGTCAGGCTGGTCTCGGCGATATTGGTCGCGACCACGACCTTGCGGCGGCCCCGGGGATCGGCGAGCAGCGCGGCATCCTGCTCCGCCGCGCCAAGGTCGCCGTACAGCGGCAATACCGAGAACTCGCGCCCCGGCAGTTTCGTGGCCAGCGCCTCCGCGACGCGACGGATCTCGCCGGCGCCGGGCAGGAAGACCAGCGCGTCGCCTTCGTGTTCACCGAGGGCGCGCAGCGTCACCGAGGTCGCCGGCTCCTCGATGCGTGCCTGGCGACCGGCCGCTGGCGCCGGCGGCGGCACGTAGCGGACATCCACCGGGAACATGCGTCCCTGCGAGCGCACGACCGCGGCGTCGTCGAGCACGCGCAGCAGCGCGTCGGCCTCGAGCGTCGCCGACATGACGAGCAGGCGCAGGGATTCGCGCAGGTGGCGCTGGGCCTCGACGCCCAGCGCCAGGCCCAGGTCGCCGTGGAGATTGCGTTCGTGGAATTCGTCGAAGATCACCAGCGCGATGCCCTCCAGCGCCGGGTCGCGCTGCAGCATGCGGGTGAGGATGCCTTCGGTCACGACCTCGATGCGCGTGCGCGGACCGACGCGGGTCTCGAGCCGCGTGCGGAAGCCGACCGTATCGCCCACGTCCTCCCCGAGCAGCGTGGCCATGCGGCTCGCAACCGCGCGCGTCGCGATCCGCCGCGGCTCCAGCATCAGGATGCGACCGTCACCGAGCCAGCCCGAGTCGAGCAGCGCGAGCGGCACGACCGTGCTCTTGCCGGCGCCGGCCGGCGCCTCGAGCACGACGCAGCGGTGAGCCGACAGCGCGTCCCGCAGTTCCGGGAGCACTGCAACGATCGGCAGTGGGGGAAGATCAATCATCCGGCGCAGTGTAGCCGCGGCCGGGCGTGACGTTGCCGATCCGCGGGTGCAAGATGCGCCGGGCGCCCGACGGTGCCGTGGGAGTGGCGAAATGACTGGAACCATCGGCCTGTGGCTGCTCGCAGCGTTGCTGGTGATACTCGGCGTGCTGGGGTCGGTCCTCCCGGCGCTGCCGGGCGTGCCTCTGGTGTTCGCGGGCCTGGTCGCGGCCGCGTGGGCGGACGACTTTCAACGCGTCGGCTGGGTCGCGCTCGGCCTGCTTGGCCTGATGACGCTGATGTCGTTCGCGATCGACTTCATCGCGACCTCGCTCGGCGCGAAGCGGGTTGGCGCGACACGGCTCGCGATCGTGGGTGCGCTGCTGGGGACGCTGGTCGGGCTGTTCCTCGGCTTGCCGGGCCTGATCCTCGGGCCATTCGTCGGCGCGGTCGCCGGCGAGCTGCTGTCCCACGGAAAGCTGCAGCAGGCGGGTCGGGTGGGCACCGCGACCTGGGTGGGACTCTTCTTCGGGACGCTGGCAAAGCTCGCGCTGATCTTCACCATGCTGGGCGTATTCGCTACCGCCTACTTCCTCTGAGAGATTCGGCGCGCGCGCGTCGCGCCCTCCAGTGCGTGCATCAGGCGCCCGCTGCGTCGGCGGGCCCGCCGTCATGCAATCGGGACCAGCCCGGCAGAGGGCCGATCGCAGCCCGGTCAGGAACTCTGCGGTGCTTGTGACAGCCGTTGGATGGATGGCGAGCTTGCCGACGTAGGCGATGCCCTGCACCGCCAGGATGTATGCGTAGTTCTTGCGTATCCTCCGCCCCAGCGAGCGGGCGTAGCTGATGTGAAAGTGGGGCTTCGCATAGTCGTCCGCCAGCAGCGTGTTCCACCTGCCGTCCATCGCCACGCCATCGCCCCGCAGCATCGGTACGAACACGTCGGTCTCGATCAGCCGGCAACGCGCTATTCGGAATAGTGCGCGGTGCACTCGGCCTCGCGGCCTCGCACGACGCGGCGGCCGGTGAGCGGGCCGTGTGTCTCCGTGACGATCGTGTGCTGCCCCTCGACGTGATCGTCGTCGTAGAAAAACACCACCACCCAGTCGCGTGTCCGGTCGAGTTCGTGCGCGAGCGCGGTGTTGGAATAGAGCGCAGTGTAATGCCAGCCGCCCCGCGTGAGGTGAAGCACCGGAAGCCACGCTTCGCCGGCAGGATTGAATCTTCGCGGTGCGATCGTCGGCAGGTCGCCACGCGCGGCCTTTTCGCGATACTGCCGATCCACGGCGAGGAGTTCGGCGACCGGAGGTTGCGCGGTGGCCGCGAGGCTGGCAGCGTTCGACACGGTCGTGCTTCCGGCCGCCACGCCGTGTCGCGCCCGGCCGCGCGACAGCATGACCTGCAGGCTCGCGCGTATCGCCGCCGCGCGCCTCGGACCCACCCCTGCCACTTGCTCGAGCCGGCCATCGTGCGCGGCGATCTCGAGCGCCTCCAGCGTGTCGACGTGCAGGTCGTCGTGGATGCGCTCGGCGAGCCTGTGCCCGAGGCCCGGCAGCAGCGTGAACAGCTGCACGGGGTCCGCGCTTCCGCGCAACCGCTCCAGCTGCACCCATCGACCGGTCCGCCACATCTCCACCAGCGCCCGGGCGATGCCGCGTCCGATGCCGGGCAGTGCCTCGAGACCCTCGGCACCTTCCTGCTCGATGACCAGGCCGATGTCACCGGGCAGGCTGCGCAGCGTGTCGGCCGCGCGCCGATAGGCCGCCACGCGAAACGGATTCGCGCCCTGGGCCTCGAGCAGCGCGGCCGCCTCACGCAGCTTCTCCGCGCAGGCGGCATTGATCGGGGCCTGCGACCCGGTCACCCTCGCGTCGGCGGTCTGTGTGGCCACCATGGCTCAGGCGACCTCGTCGGGTAACGGGTCCGGGTACCGTTCGCGCAGCACGCGGGCCAGTGCGCGACAGGCATCCGTGGTCGTGAAGATGCCGACCAGTGCGTCGCCGCGAGTGACCAGGGCGGAACCCAGGTGCCTGTCGGCCATCGTCGACGCCACCGACAATAGCGGCGTGCCGGCATCCACCACGTAGGGCTCGGGCTGGAACACGTCGCGCACCGAGAGTTCCCGCTCCGGCGGCGAGCCCAGGTCCGGACCCAGCGCCAGCTTGATGTCGCGATCGGTCAGCACGCCTGCGAGCTGGCCCCTTTCGGTCACCGGCAGGTGGCGAATGTGGCGCTCGCGCAGGAACGCGTGAGCCTCGGCCAGCGGCGCGTCCACGTCCACCGAATACGGGAACGGTGTCATGTAGGCGAGAATCTGCGGAACATGATTGCGCGACATCGTGCGGACCCTGACCCCTGCGACAGGGCGATGCTGCGCTCCTCTTCCCTGTGCCGAACATTCGGGTTTTACGAGAGGCGGTGCAAATGCTCTATGATCCGGCGCCGGCCGACTTGGCCGAAAAATGCTGGTTTCGCAATGTTCAGATCCCTGCTCCGCCTGATGCGTTCGGCCCTGGCCGCTGTCCTGCTCGGGCTGCTGCTGATCCTGGCCGGGGGGTACTTCTGGTTCCTCACCCACGGCCCTGAGCCGAAGGTCTGGCACACAGCGCACCTCGAAGAGGAGTTCACGGCGGCCAAAGCGGGGCAGGTGACCACGATCGCCGGCTACAGGCAGCTCGAGGACCGCCTGTTCGCAGAGCTGAAGACCAAGGTGCTGGACCAGGTCACGCCGGCTGAACGCAACCCATTCAACCGATTCGCGACTGGCAGCCGCAGTGACCCGGGGGTCTGGCCCACCAACTGGAACCGCACCTTCGAAATTACGCCCGAGCACCCGGCCGGGGCTGCGCTGCTGCTGCACGGGCTGACTGATTCCCCTTACAGCATGCGTTCGATTGGCGAGCACCTGGCCGCAAGGGGCCTGAAGGTCGTGGGGCTCCGCTTGCCGGGCCACGGCACGGCGCCCTCGGGACTGCTCAGCTTCGAAGTCGAGGACATGCAGGCGGCAGTGCGCATGGCCATGCTGGACCTGCGGGGCCAGATGGGCCCCGACCGGCCCATCTACATCGTCGGCTACTCGAACGGCGCGGCGCTGGCGGTCGACTACACCGTTTCTGCCGTCGAGGGCGCCGACCAGCCGATGCCGGCGGGGCTCGTGCTGCTGTCACCGGCCATTGGTATCACGAAGCTCGCCGTAATCGCGCGGCTGCGCACGGGTATATCGTCCGTGCCGGGCCTCGGCCGCGCAGCCTGGCAGGACATCGAGACGGAATTCGATCCGTACAAGTATTCATCGTTCAGCTTCCACGCCTCGGGCGAGACACAGCGGCTCACGAGCGGCCTGCAGCGGCGCATTGCGAAGCTGGCCAAAGGCGCAAAGATCAAGGGCTTTCCGCCGGTGCTCGCGTTCCAGTCGACGGTCGACGCGACGATCGTGGCGCCTGCGCTGGTTCACGCCCTGTTCGAGCACCTGGCGCCGGAGTCGCACGAGTTGGTGCTGTTCGACGTAAACAGGTTCTCAGGGATCCAGGCGCTGCTGGTCGCCGATCCCGGTCCGCTGACCCAGCAGATACTCTCGATGCCCGATCGCTCGTTCGGGTTGACGGTGATCACCAATGCCGACCCCGGCACTTCGCAGGTCAAGGAGCTGCGCGCCGAGCCGGGTTCGACGCAGCAGGCTGCACGACTGCTCGACCTGTCGTGGCCCGAGCGGGTGTTCTCGCTGTCGCACGTTGCGCTGCCGTTTCCGCCCGACGACTCACTTTACGGCTACGAGGCCGAGGGGCACACCAACCATGTGGAACTCGGCAGCGTGCAGGTGCATGGTGAAAACGGGGTGCTCGCAATACCGAACTGGGTGCTCACGCGACAGCGCAGCAACCCGTTCCACGCCTACGTGATCGAGCGCATCGACAGTCTGATTTTCGCGGGACAGGGCGGCTGACGTTCCGAGGTGGGTGGCGCGCCCGCCAGCCACCTCGGTCGATCAGCCGCGACCTTATGCAACACTGCGACGCACCGCCCTTGCCCGGAGTCGCGGCAGTGCTCCGAGCCCAAGCAACAGCAGGTTCACCAGTCCAACGATGCCGCCACCGGACTTGTTGCCTCGCTGCGGAGTTTCCTGGATGGTGACAGTGCCGGCGCTTCTGCCCAGCCTGCCTCCCAGCGGTTCCTCGAGCGAGACGGCGAAAACCTCGCCGTTCTCCTTGTCCACCCGGTCACCCAGGATCGGGACGACTATTGTCTTGTCAGCCGTATCGCCGGACGCCCACTCCAGTCGACCCTGCGTCACCTCGAAGTCCTCACCCTCCGTTGCCGGCTCGCCGTACCCCGGCAGTAATGCCGTGCGATAACCGACACTGACGGCACCGCTGGACCCGCCGGTTCGGCGAACGACGATCGTGGCCTGCCCATCCGATTCCCGCACCTGGACATCGGTCGTCTTGATGCCGATGACACCGGGACCCGAACCGCTCAAGCTGAGCCGGGCCACGAACGGCTTGCTGTCCGCGTACGATCCTTGCGCGCCGGCGACCAGGATCTGGTCGTCGCTCGGCGCCGCGAGCACTCTCGCCTCGGTGTGTGACCCGATGCCGCCCTGCACATCGACCCAGGCCTTGCCGTCCGCACCGAAGCCGGTGTCCACCCGGCCATCCGGGAGCAACCGCGCGACAACGATTCCGGGCAGGAAGTCGCGGTCCAACCCCGTAACGAGGACCGACCCGCTGGCGCTGACCGCCGTGGCCGAGATCGAACCCAGGTACGCACCGGCGTCGCTGGAGAACGTCGCGTCGAAGATGCCGTTGGCCGACAGCCGCACGACGGCGGGGCCCGTGTCGTCGCGACCGGAGACGATGAGGCGCCCGTCCGCAAGGACATCAAGGTCGGTACAACCGAAATGAACGCCGATGATCGACGCGAGTGCGGCCGATCCCGCATTGCCAAAGCCATCGTCGACGTTGCCGCCCGCCGTCACTCCACGTACGCTGCAGCCCGGCAGGTCGCCACCCAGCACACGGTATGCCCCGTCGGGAGTTCGGACGGCACTGCCCGCCCAGTAGTTGCCGTCGACAGGTGCTCGAGCTACACCGTTCGTACCGAAGGACGGGTCCATGGTGCCGTTGGGCATCAGGCGCAGCAGCACCGAGGTGCCCGCCTGCATTCCGCTGACCACGATCCGCCCGTCCGGGTCGATGGTGGTGTCACGCACCCAGTCGATCGTGGCTCGGTCGAACGTGACCGTGCCGCCGGTACCGAAGGTCGGATCAAGCGAACCGTCGGTGGCCAGGCGGAAGACCAGGTACGCATCGGTCGGGCCCTGGCCGCCTCCGACCAGCTTGCCGTCGCGCTGCCAGGCGAGGCTCCAACCATCCGGCTTGACTGGAAATGCAGGACTGTATGCAGGATCCGCGACGCCCGTGCCCGACAGGCTGTCGGCAAATCCATCGCTGTAGTAGCAATAGTAGGGGCAGAATTCTTCGACACCGGCGGCCTGGTATCGGTCGTCGACGGCCTCGAGTGCCCAGATCGCACCGCTCAGGTCCTGCGGAAGCTCCGCAAAACCCAGGTTGCCGAAGGTCGGGTCGAGGTCCCCCGGTGCGGACCAGGCCACCGGGCCGCTGAGTCCCGCAGCGATCACTGCGGCGGGAATCACGCCATTGATCGGCGCACGCAGTTCCCTTGAATGATTTTTCGTGGTCTTGAGCATCCGGGTTCCCCCTGGCAAGTCGCGATTCGGGCTTGGGCCCGGCCTTGCGCGCGCGTTCTTGGTCGTGGCGCGTGGGGGGAAGGTTGACGGCCTGACGACCGCAATGTCTTGAAGCGGTGTGAAACGATCTGAAAGGTTCTGAAATCCGCTTCGGCGCGCTCCGGCTTCCACGGCGCCGATTCTCAAGAGCCTGTCACGGGGCCTCTTCGACCTTGATCCACGTCGTGTACTGCGACTGCGCAGTGCGCCGGCCCCAGACCAGCACCCCGCCGTCCGCGCCCGACCCGGATTCCCGTACCGCGCCGAGTTCGACCCATTCGCCGAGGCGGGCGTTGATGGTCGAGTCGGCACCGGCCGTGCGGATCGTGCCGCCGCGGGTCGGGTCGTATGACTGCTGGCGCGGCGAGATCGAAAGCGTGACCGTGTCGCCGCTCACGCGCGCGGTCGCGTAGAAGCCAGTATTCACGTCGCGGAACGTCGTCGACCGGGTGACGACCGGGCCGCCCCACCCTGGGGTGACCTGGGTCGACGTGTAACGGCACCTGCTGCCCGACGGCGATGTAGGCTTCGGTGCCGTCGAGGGCCCGAACGCTGCTCACGTTGCGCATGCTGGTCTGTCGACTGCGATCCACCGCGACGACCTGGGCGGAGTTGCCCGTGCCCGGGGGGCGATTCACGCCGACTGAAACGTCGCCACCCGATATCGTGGCGCTGCCCCGCACGCCTGCGGTCGAGACATCGGCCGTCGAGTCCTGCCCGACGGTGATCACGAGTTGGCGTGGCGGCTGGTCGATGACATCGAGCGCCTCGAGGACCCTCGCCATCGTCGCGGGGTCGGCGCGGACGAAGAGCTTGTCGTCCAGCCCGGTGATCGCATCGCCGGGTTCGAGCAGCGGCTGCAGGATGGGGATCAGGTCGTCGGCGCGGCGGTAGTGCAGGTCGATGACCTGCATCTGCTGGGCCAGCACCGCGCCACACGACAGGAACAGCGCCAGCACGAGAACCGCGCGCCCCGCGGTCAAGTACCCGGTCACGCACCCTGCCTGGCTGGCGCAGCAGGCTTGAGGAAGTCGCTCGCAGCTGGCGCGGCCCTCGTCCCCCTCGGGAAGGCCTGCGCAGATCGCGGCGGTGCGATCTCGCAGCTTCTCGACCACCTTCGCCGCATCTCCCGACTGGCCCCAGTCGAGCAGCTTGGCACTCAACTGGTCGAGCCGAAGTCGCGTGCGCTGGTAGAAAGCGTCCGGGTCCTTGCCGAGTTCACCGATCACCTGCAGGCCGACCGTCTCGATCGTCTTCGCGTCCGCCGGCGTCATCTCGAGCAGGCCGACCAGGTAGCTGTAGCCCCATTGGAAGCGTGTCGCCGGACCCTGTGCGCCGGCGTATGCCTGTGCGAGCCACTGCACGGCCTCGTCCTTGCGTCCGGCCTTCTCGGCGATGTCGGCGAGGTCGAGCATGAAGTAGTAGGGTGACCTGGTCTTGCCGAGCTCGGCGACCAGCAGCCGGTTCGCGTCCTCGTCCATGTCCGCCGTGAAGTAAAGGTTTGCCGCTGCGTTGATGGCGGCCTGCCTCGCGTAGGAGTTGGTCACCTCCGCATCGACACGCGCCACGGCCTGCCGGATCTCGTGCTGCAGCGCCGGCGGCAGCGTCTGGTCCGGTGCGTCGAGCTGCACCAGCATCACCCGCGCCAGCAGCAGTTTCAGCTGGTCGGCAGCGGAGAGCGCATCGTCGCCTTCGCCGGCACTCACCTGGTCAAGCGCGGCGCCCCATGCGTTCGTGAGCTCGCGTCGCTCGGGACTGCCGGGATCGGAGAGCAGTCCGATCACTTCCTCGGATCCATAGAACAGGCTCTGCACGTTGGCGCGGTCGACTGCGGGAGAGTTCAGCAACTCGACCAGCTTTTTCCGGGCGATGGCACGATCGAGACCAGAGAGCGGTGACTTGCCGTCGTCCGTTGCTGTGGCCGCCGCGCCCAGGTACTCGAAGTAGAGCCTTGCGCAGTCGGGTGCCATGTCCGACGGGCAGCGCTCCGCAAGGACCTTGAAAGTCTGAAGGCGCTGCGGGGCCTGCAGCGCGCGGCCGTTGTCCGTTGGCCAGTCGTAGTAGGCGAGCAGCTGCCAGTCGTTGCGCGTCATGTCGGCACCGCTGGTTGCAGCCGCGAGAATGTCCTTCACCGGTCTCGCGTCTGCGAGCGCGACGTCGAGGATCTTTGCGTAGCGCTCGATGTCGACGCCGCCCGGCAGGCGCGTGATCTCCGTGCCGTCGGGACGAAACAGGATCATCGTCGGATACCCCACGACGCCGAAACGCTCGGCCTGCTTCTGCGCGCTGGGAATGTCGCCGTCGAGATACACGGGCACGAACAGGCGGCTTCGTTCCTGGAACTCACGCCGGTTGAAGATCGTGGACTTGATCTGCGCGCATGGCGGACACCACTCCGCGCCCCAGTAAAGGAACAGCGGCTTGGGCGCGGACTTCGCAGCCGCAAATGCGGCATCCACGTCGCCCTGGAACCAGTCGATCCCCGGCGGCAGGTGAGACTCGCCGGCGGTCGAGTGCTGGTCCGCCACGCCCGGGGAACTGGCGGAGGCAGCGGGTGTTTCCTGTTGCGCGCGCCCGCAGCCGGCGAGTGCGGCCGTGGCAGCAAGCAGGACGAGCGCCATGGAAGTTCGACGGTGCGGGCGTGGTGTAGTCATCCCGGCAGGATAATGGTGCGGCGCGTCGGGGGCAAAGCCCGGTGCGTCGCTGGCAGTCGAAGCCTGGCCAGTCGCTGGTGCCGAGGCCAGCCCCGGTTACCGCGCGGTATGATCCACGCATGTCGTCGGAACACGCTTCCCCCGCGAAGGCGATCCTTTATGCCTTCCTGGCGAACCTGGGCATCGCGATCACCAAGAGCGCCGCGGCCGCGTTCACGAATTCGGGCAGCATGCTGGCGGAAGCCATTCACTCCTATGCCGACTGCACGAACCAGGTGCTGCTGTTCCTGGGCCTGAAACAGGCGGCGAAACCGCCGACACCCGAGCATCCATTCGGTTTCGGCAAGGAAAGCTATTTCTGGAGCTTCGTGGTCGCGCTGCTGCTGTTCAGCATCGGCGGGCTTTTTTCGATCTACGAAGGCTGGCACAAGCTTCACCACCCGGAAGCGCTGAACCGCGCCTGGGTGGCCCTTTCCGTGCTTGCGGTCGCGATGCTGCTCGAAACCGCGAGCCTCGCGGGCTGCCTTCGGGAGATCTCCAAGCTGCGTCGCGGCCGCCCGTTCGGCGACTGGTTGCACCACACGCGCAACGCGGAACTCGTGGTCGTGCTTGGCGAAGACGTCGCGGCACTGGCGGGCCTCACGATCGCGTTCGTGTTCGTGGCGCTGGCGGCCACGACCGGCGACACCCGCTACGATGCGGTCGGGTCGATCGCGATCGGTGTCGTGCTGATACTGGTCGCCGCGTTCATTGCCGCGCGCATCCGCTCGCTGCTGATCGGCAAGTCGGCCGAACCGCGCCTGCGGCAGCGGATCGATACGCTGATCGCCGCCGATTCGGCGATCGAGGAACTGTTGAGCACCATCACGCTGCAGATGGGTCCGAAGTTCGTGCTCGCGGCCAGGGTGCGCATGTCTCCCGGGCTCACGATCGAGCAGGCCGTGGAACGCATCAACGAACTGGAGCGGCGCATCAAGGAGGCCTACCCCGAGGTGGGCTGGTGCTACATCGAGCCCGACGTCAAGGCCTGATCGCGGCGAGCTCGTACACGATGCGCGCGGCCGTCCGCGCCGTGCGGCCCGCTTCGTCGAAGGCGGGATTGAGTTCCGCCACGTCGGCCATCAGCAGCTTGTTCGCGGACCCGTGCCCCGCGCATGCGTCGAGCGCCACGCGCAGCAATGCGACGGCCCGCTGCAGCGGCACGCCGAATGCGGACGGCGCGCTGACGCCGGGCGCGGTCGCGGCTGGCAGCACGTCGAGGCAGAACGTCAGGTATACGGCGGAACACTCCGCGATGAAGCTGCGGATGCGCGCATCGGTGTCGCTGCCGCCCGCGTCCACGTCGAGGACCACCCCGGCCCCGAGCGCGGCGGCACGGTCGAACAGCGCCGCCGTGTTGGAGGCCGTGCTTGCACCGACGCACAGGTAGCGGAATTCGAGTCCCGACGCTGCCCGTGCCTCCGCGATCTGCAGGAACGGCGTGCCGGAGGTCCCGCGGCCCGGGGTTTCCGGCAGGCGCAGGTCGAGGTGTGCGTCGAAATTGACGATGCCGAGGCGATCGAGCCGCGCATCTCCGGCCAGTGCGATCGCCGCGCCCTGGTATGCGGCCCAGGCGATTTCATGCCCGCCGCCGAGCCCGACAGGTCGGTGACCGGCGCGCAGCAGTTCCGCGACCAGGCCGGCGTACTCCTGCTGTGCCCGTTCAAGCTCGTCGCCTTCGCAGCCGACGTCACCCGCGTCGTACAGGCGGCGTGGTGCTGCTCCATGCCAGGCGAGATTGCCGAGCATGCGCCTGAGTTCCTGCGGTCCTGCCGCGGCGCCCGGGCGACCGTGGTTACGGCGCACTCCGGCATCGCAGGCAAAACCGGCGATCGCGACCCCCGGACCGTCGGCCGCCGAAGCGGGGCTGACGACCTGGTGCCAACGCCGTCCGGCATCGCCGTCCGCCGCATCGACCCGGCCTGACCATGAACTCATTTGACTGATTCGAGGCACGGTACCCTCACACGGGTCGCTCGAGCACGATCTCGCCCGCCCTGACGACCATGCTGCATGGATTGAATCCCGTCCAGTAGCCGAGTTCGTCCGGCGACTCGACGGACCACACCGCAAAGTCAGCGGCACGGCCGGGCTCGATCGAGCCGCGCTCGGCGTGCATGCCTAGCGCGCGTGCGGCATTGCGGGTGACGGCGCGCAGTACTTCGTCGCTGCTGAGCCCGAACAGGCGTCGGGCCATGTTCATCGCCAGCAGCAACGACGCGCAGGGGGCGGTCCCGGGATTGCAGTCAGTCGCAATGGCGACCGGCACGCCATTGGCGCGCAGCGCGGCCACCGGGGGCGGCTGCTTCTCGGCCAGCGCATAGTAGGCGACCGGCAGCAGCACCGCGACCGTGCCCGATCGCGCGAGCGCCGCCGCGTCGGCTTCGTCCGCGTACTCGAGGTGGTCGCAGGAAAGGGCACCGTGGCGCGCCGCGACCTGGCTGCCGCCGACGTTGGAGAGCTGCTCGGAGTGCAGGCGCACCGGCAGGCCGAGTTCACGTGCGGCTGCGAAGATCCGCCCGCACTGCTCGGCCGAAAACGCGATGGTCTCGCAGTACGCATCGACCGCGTCGACCAGCGGCCGAGACAGGGGACTGTCCCCTTTCAGCCTTGGCAGCCAGTCATTGCAGATCGTATCCACGTAGTCGTCCGCGCGCCCTGCAAACTCGGGCGGAAGCGTGTGGGCGGCGAGCAGGCTGGTCGAGACAGTCACGGGGTTCGACGCTTCGAGCCGGCGAGCGACGCGCAGCATCTTCGTCTCGCTGGCGAGGTCCAGGCCGTAGCCGGACTTGATCTCGACGCATGGTGACGCCCTCCTGCAGCAGGGACTTGAGCCGCGGCTCGCTCTGCTCGAGCAGCTCGTCCTCGGTCGCGGCGCGCGTGGCACGCACGGTGCCGAGGATCCCGCCGCCCTCGCTGGCGATGCCGGCATAACTTTCGCCGGCGGTGCGGCGCGCAAACTCGGCAGCCCGCTGGCCTGCGAACACGAGGTGCGTGTGGCAGTCGATAAGGCCCGGAGTGAGCCATCGGCCGGCAAGTTCGATCGTGCGTTGCGGGCGGATACCTGCCGGCAGCCCAGCCTCGTTGCCGACCCATTCGATCAGCGCGCCGCGGGTCACGACGGCGCCTGGCGAGTGCACGTGGCTTGCCTCGTCGCAGGTGGCGATGCGCGCATTTCGCCAGAGAGTCAGCATGGCTTCAATCGAGGAACGGGAGGTTCAGGCCGTTCTCGCGCGCGCAGTCGATCGCGATGTCGTAGCCTGCATCCGCGTGACGCATCACGCCCGAGGCCGGGTCGTTCCACAGCACCCGCTCGACGCGTTTCGCGGCGGCCGCGGTTCCGTCGCACACGATCACCACGCCTGCGTGCTGCGAGTACCCGATACCGACGCCCCCTCCGTGGTGGATCGAGACCCAGGTGGCGCCGCTCGCGGTATTGAGCAGCGCGTTCAGCAGCGGCCAGTCTGCGACGGCGTCCGACCCGTCGCGCATCGATTCCGTCTCGCGGTTCGGGCTTGCGACCGAACCCGAGTCGAGGTGATCGCGACCGATGACCACGGGCGCCTCGAGCTCGCCCCGCGCGACCATCTCGTTGAACGCGAGGCCGAGGCGGTGGCGCTGGCCGAGTCCCACCCAGCAGATGCGCGCCGGCAGTCCCTGGAACTGGATGCGATTGCGCGCCATGTCCAGCCAGCGGTGCAGGTGGGGGTCGTCGGGGATCAGTTCCTTCACCTTCTCGTCGGTTCGGTAGATGTCCTTCGGGTTGCCCGAGAGCGCGACCCAGCGGAACGGACCCACGCCGCGACAGAACAGCGGCCTGACGTACGCAGGCACGAAGCCCGGGAACGCGAAAGCGTCCTTCACGCCCTCGTCGAGCGCGACCTGGCGGATGTTGTTGCCGTAGTCGAAGACCGGAATGCCCAGTGCCTGGAACGCGAGCATCGCCTCGACATGCTTCGCCATTGAACGCCGCGCTGCCAGCTCGACCGCACGCGGGTCGTCGCTGCGCAGCCGGTCCCATTGCTCGAGCGTCCAGCCTTCCGGCAGGTAACCGTTCACGGGGTCGTGCGCCGAGGTCTGGTCGGTGACCGCGTCCGGGCGGATGCCACGGCGCAGCAGTTCCGGCAGCACCTCGGCTGCGTTGCCGAGCAGACCGACCGAAATCGGCTTGCTGTGCCGCGTGCGCCCGCTCGATGATCGCGAGCGCCTCGTCGATCGTGTCCGCGCGCACGTCGACGTAGCGCGTATCCAGCCGCTTCTGTATGCGCTCGGGCCGGCACTCGACGGCCAGCATCGAGGCGCCCGCCATCGTGGCCGCGAGCGGCTGCGCGCCGCCCATGCCGCCGAGGCCCGCGGTGAGGATCCACTTGCCGGCGAGCCTGCCGCCGTAGTGCTGGCGGCCCATCTCGACGAAGGTCTCGTAGGTGCCCTGCACGATGCCCTGGCTGCCGATGTAGATCCACGATCCGGCCGTCATCTGGCCGTACATCATCAGGCCCTTGCGGTCGAGTTCGTGGAAGTGGTCCCAGGTTGCCCAGCGTCCGACTAGGTTCGAGTTGGCGATCAGCACGCGCGGTGCGTCCGCGTGCGTGCGGAACACGCCGACCGGCTTGCCCGACTGCACCAGCAGCGTCTCGTCGGGCCCAAGCCGGCGCAGCTCGCGCAGGATGCGGTCGTAGCAGTCCCAGTCGCGCGCCGCGCGGCCGATGCCGCCGTAGACGACCAGGTCGTCCGGGCGCTCCGCGACCTCCGGGTCGAGATTGTTCATCAGCATCCGCAGAGGTGCCTCGGTGAGCCAGCTGCGGGCGCTCAAGGCGGGGCCGCGCGGTGCGCGGATTTTGCGATGTGGGTCGTTCACGGGGAAATCATGCGGTGATTGCTGGAGCAACGGTCCATCGGTTTCAGGGCGACTGCAAACGCGGCGTGAGCTTGCGATAGAGGAGCAGCGTGGCGAGCAGGCCGAGGCACAGCAGCGCGATGAGCCACGCCGCACGCACGAAGAAGTAGTCCACCAGCGAGCGGCCCTGCGCGGCGCCTGCGTCGAGCGTGACCCCGAGCCGCGGTGCCTGCGTACCGAGCGAGCCGATCACCAGGTTGAGCTGCGCCGCGGCCCTGGCGATCTCGGCCGCGGCCTGCGTGTATTCGTTGACGTCGAAAGGCTTGCCGGTGGCGGGTTCGCCCGGCTTCCTCGCGAAGCGGGCCACCAGCGCGTCGATGGAGCGCGTCGCCTGGTCGATCGAGGCCGCGGCCTCGGTGCCTGCCTGCAGCGTGCCACGCATCTCGACCAGCAGTGGGCGCAGCGTCGCGGCCTGCACGGTCAGCGTCTCGTTCAATTGCGCGATCAGCGCTTCGCGCTCGGCGGAAATGGTCCCGGGTAGCGCCTGGGCGACGGAGGCGAACGTCGCGGCCGAGGCGGTGAGGCTCGCGACCTGCTGCTGGAGCTTCTGCGACTCCGGGCCGGCCGCGAGGCGATTCACCGAGCGATCGAGCTGCAGGTCGAACAGAATTGGCAGGCGCTGCGCGTAGTAGACCGCCCGCTCGGCGAGCAGCCTCGACTGCTCGACCTGACGCACCGCCGGGTCCAGGCCAGCCATCGGGTCCAGGCCCACGAGTCCGATCAGGCTGCTGGGCGCCGAGGGCCTGCTCTTGCTGCCGCCCGTCTGCACTTCGCTCAGGAATTCCTGGAACCGCACGAATGGCGCGATCTCGCTGTCCGGGTGCCGATCGCGCCACTCCGACAGCACACGACGCATGTCCTCCATCTGCGCTGGCGTCAGGACCTGCGCCGCGAGTTCCCACGCGGCTTCTTCCAGGTCGCGATGGACGGCGAGTATGGCGGCCGCCTGGTCGGGAAAACGGGCGGGCCCATTCGTCTCGACCATCATGCGGCTGAGCACGGCCAGCGTCACCAGGTCGAGGGTACCGAGGACAGCATTGTCGGCGGAAGCATCGGTGTACGCGGTGTTGGCCTGGGCCAGTATCCATCCCGAGAGGGCGTAGCGCTGCTTCGGGTCGCTGTCGGCATCCTCGAGGTGTGCGGTGGTTTCCGCCAGCGTGCCGACATACATGTCGGCAAAGCGCATGTTGCGGGCCTGGAGCTGCAGCATTGCGCTCGCCCGCGCTTCTTCCTTGCGGCTCTCGGGAAACATGCCGCGGATCGAGCCGCAACCGGCTAGCGCCAGTGCGCAGGCAGCAATGGCAGCGGCGACGAGACCTCGAAGCTGGTGATGCCGCGGGAGCTCGTGCGAGTCGGTGGATTGCGTGGCCATCCGTGAAGTATGGTTAGGCGTTGCGCCGAAGCAAGTGCAATCCGGACCAAGGTGTCGCCACCGGGTGTCCCGGGCACGCAATGGGCCTAGAATTCGCGGGCGTCATTCGCGTGCCTCGAGCGGGTGCCTGAAGCGTGGACACCCGGTGAGTCCAGCTCGGGTCCACGATCGGGTCCGCTCCGGGCATGGACTGCTGAATTGGAGGCTACGTGATCCGCTGGATCGTCATCTTGTCGCTCTTGCAGGTCGTTCCGTTCTGGCGGATCTTCAAGCGCATGGGTTTCCCTCCCTGGCTGGCGATCATGGCCTCGCTGCCGCTGGTCAACCTGATCGTGCTGTATTTCATTGCCATGACTCCCTGGCCCACCGAAACCGCCTCGAAACCGCCGTTGTCGGGGCCAGGGGCCGACGCGCAGTTCTGATCGGGCGTTGTCGCGGCTGCCGGCCTCGGGTACCGTGACGGCCCCCGGATCCGGAGGATCCGACCGTCACCGAGGATTGACCCATGGCCGGCCAGAGCAACGCATCCGACCCGAAGATGAATTCGCAGGACCTCTACCGCGAGGATGTCTATTCCGACCGGCGGGTCGGCACGATCCGCGTGATGGCGCCGGTGAAGCCGGACGGCACCCCCGATCCGTCGCGGGCAACGTCCTACGTGGGACAGGCGCAGATCATGACACCGGCGGGAGCCCTGCCACTGAGCTTCGAAATCGAGGCGAAGACGCTGGCGGAAGCCTGCGAGGGATTCGCTGCCGGCGCCAAGGTCGCCTTCGAGGAGACGATGCAGGAACTGCAGGAGATGCGCAGGCAGCAGGCCTCTTCCATCGTGATCCCGGACGCGGGCGCGGCATCCGCGATTGCCGGCCAGGGCGGCCCGCCGCGTGGAAAAATCCAGTTTCCGTGATTACGGCCCGTCGGTCCTGATACCGACGCGTCCGTGACCGACTCGCTGCGCGAACTGCGTGACGCGCTGCGCGGGTTCGCCGCGGAGCGCGAATGGGACCAGTTTCATTCGCCGCGCAACCTCGCTGCGGCGCTGTCGGTCGAGGCGGCGGAGCTGCTCGAGCCCTTCCAGTGGTTGACCGATGAGCAGAGTCGCGACCTGCCGCCCGAGGCACGTGCGGCGGTCGAACAGGAACTCGCGGACGTGCTGCTCTACCTGGTGCGCCTCGCCGACAAGCTCGACGTCGACCTCGCGTCGGCTGCGCGGGTAAAGATCGCGCGCAACGCCGTCAAGTACCCGGTCGAGAAGGCGCGTGGGTCGAGCAGGAAATACGACGCCAGCTGAGTAACGCGGGCGGCTCCAGCGGCGAGCCAAGCGCCGCGAACCTCAGGATCTCGTGATGAGGCGCGTGGCGCGGGCGTCAACCTCCATCCATCGCGATCATCGAGCCAGGCATCGCTGGATATTTCCGCGGATCGCCGCAGGCAGGGGCGCAGCCCCGCAACGTCGCCGTTCGCTCGGTACGTTGCATCAGCATGCCGATCGCGTACGAGTGATCCATCCGCTCGCCACGCCAGCGCGTCGCCGCGGTACCTGGGTCGATCGCGAGGCCTTGCGCAAAGTGGGCGGCCGCGAGTTCCGTTCCGTCGCAGCCCGCGCGATGCACTGTGAAGAGTTCCGGGCCGCTGCGTCGCACGGGATCCGCGGCCGGATCGAGGCCGAACGGTTGCGTGTGCCCATGCGCTGTCGACACGAGTCCCTGGCCGTCTGGTCGCACGAAGCGCCAGGCACCGTCGTCGAGTCGCTGCACGACAATCTGCCCTTCGTGCACCTGGCGGTGATGGAAGCGGCACAGCGATACGAGGTTGGACAGTTTTGTCTCGCCGCCGTCCGCCCAGTGGTGGGCGTGATGGCCGTCGACATAGCGTGTGTGCGTGCAGCCGGGAAAACGGCAGCCGCGATCGCGGGCCGTCATCGCGCGGCGCAGGGCCGCAGGAATCGATCGCGTGCGCCGGCCGACGTCCAGCGGCTCGCCGTCCTCGTTCTCGACGATCGTGATGATGCTCGCGTCACAGCCGAGCCGGCGCGCAGTCTCCGCGGCGATCGACGGGCCTTCCTCGATCTCGCAGCGACCGGCCGCATGCCGCCGCAACACGGCTTGATCGACGTGCACGACGATCTGCTGCCGCTCGCCGCCGTTCAATGGTGCGGCGCCGTGCGCGAGGAAACTCTCGGCGAGCAGGCCCAGTGCGTCGGCCCGGCGCGCGGAACGCGGGGTCTCTACGGCCGCGGACGTTTCCGCGGAAACGTCGGCCTCATCCTGCCATGGCATCTCGGCCTCGGCGAGTTCCAGGGCGCGCAGCAGCAGCGTCCCGGTCTCGGCTGGCAGGCGCGCCTTGAGCACCAGCGAGCCGTCGTCGTCCCAGAAGTACGAGACCTTGCGGCCGGCCTGCTGCCACGAGTCGCGCGAGAGCTCGGCCGCTTCCGTGGCGCGGCGGTACTGTCGCACGATGGTCTCGACGTGATGCGCCGTGCCGTGCAGTGCGATCGAGAGAAACGCCGACTCCGTACCCGCACATGCGACGCGCGTCAGCGCCCGCACCTTCGAATAGCTGAGCTCGCCGCGGGCCATGGCTGCGCCGATCAGCGGCAGCTTCTCGAGCGCGTGTGCGACGCGGACCTTCTCGCGCGCGGCACCGAGATCGATGCCGCACTGCCAGTTGAGCCAGTGCGCGCAGGACTGCGTGACCCAGTCCGACCAGCCCTTGCGGCGGTCGAACTCCGCGATCAACGCGAGCCAGCGACGGTTGGCGGCGTTGAGGTGGCCGGCGAGCTCGGTGATCCGGGCGGCGAGTTCGGTCGTGGAAAGTGTTGGATCGGGAGCTGGCGACGAACCGTCCATGGCGTGCTCCAAGGATCTGTACAGATATACAGTAATCTATCATAAATCGCTGTAAAAACAAGCGCTAACGTGTCTGGAATGGCGGCATCAGGCTCGACACGCATCGTAATTTCTGGCCGATGTGACCCGCCTCGGGCACGACCAGTTGCGCTCCACACGTCAAGTTATTAAAGTTACGGCCATATTCGTTAAATAACGATTCCCGCTATTAAAGCTCGCTTTCGGAAGGAATCCCGATGCATCGCGGCCCAACCGGGCGCTACGAAGTCAGTACGACCGGCGGAGAAACCGTCCGCGCATTCGTGCCGAACCCATTGCCGCCGGAGCCGCCGCTGGACCTCGGGGGCAACCGGCACCGGCTGCTCGAGCAGGCGGTGCTCGCCTGTGGCACGGCTCGATGGAGTCTCCACGCTGCTGCCCGACCCCGACCTGTTCCTGTACGTCTATGTGCGCCGCGAAGCTGTGCTTTCCTCGCAGATCGAGGGTACGCAATCGTCGCTGTCCGACTTGCTGCTGTTCGAAATCGACGAAGCGCCGGGAGTGCCATTCGACGACGTCGTGGAAGTTTCCAATTACGTCGCGGCACTCGAGCACGGTATGGCGCTGCTGCGCGGAGGCCTGCCGGTTTCGAGTCGTTTGCTTCGCGAGGTGCACGGTAAATTGCTCGCCCGTGGCCGCGGTGCGGACAAACTGCCCGGCGAATTCCGACGCTCGCAGAACTGGATCGGCGGCACACGCCCCGGGAACGCGCTCTTCGTGCCGCCGCCACCCGCGGCTGTGCCCGATGCGATGGGGGCGCTGGAGCGCTTCATCCACCGCGACGAGCCGCTGCCCACGCTGATCACTGCCGCACTGGCGCACGTACAGTTCGAGACGATCCACCCGTTCCTCGATGGCAACGGCCGCGTCGGTCGGCTGATGATCGCGCTGCTGCTGCACGAGGAACGCGTGCTGCGGCAGCCATTGCTGTACCTGAGCCTCTACTTCAAGCAGCACCGTGACGAGTACTATCGGCATCTGAACAGTGTGCGGGACGATGGCGACTGGGAAACCTGGCTGGATTTCTTCCTGGAAGGCGTCGCGTCTACCGCGAGTGCGGCTGTGGATACTGCCCATCGGCTGCTTGTCCTGTTCCGCAGGGACGAGCAGCGGCTCATTGCGCAAGGCCGCCGCGCCGCCAGCGCAATGCGCGTCTACACTGCGTTGCGGTCTCGGCCGGTCGCAACAATCCAGGATCTCGGCAAGCGTGCGGGCGTGTCGTTCCCCACAGCCGCCAAGGCGGTCGAGATGCTGGTCGGGGAGGGCGTTGCCAGGGAACTGACCGGTCAACGCAGGAACCGCGTGTTCGCCTACGATGAGTATTTGAAGGTGCTCAATGAAGGGGCAGAACCCCTGTAACATCCACGATCGCTAGGCGGCCCGCCCATCGCGTCCATGCCTCGCTGGAGAGCCCTCAGCGCTCGTCCTCGATCCCGAGCTCGTGCCACATCCACGTGACGTCGTATGGCGTGACCTGTTGGTCCGCGGCCTGCCGCAGTTCGCCGTTCTCGATGTCCTTGATCCAGCTCGCCAGTCTCCGGCGGCCCTGCTTGCTGCGCGCGCACTCGCGCGGCGTGCGGTTGCCGAGCATCGGCACCGGCTCGTCGAGCGTGCGGCGGTAGTGCGCGTCCTTGAAGCGATGCAGCGCCTCGGCGATCGCGGCGGCCTCTTCGCCGGTCCTGGGGACCGTCCTGGCGGTGGACCGATCCCGGCCATGCGACCCGCGCTCCTGCACCGCCTCGCGCAATGCATGCGTTACGTCCTCGTGACTGACGAGACCCGCACCGACGAGCGGGCCCAGCGCGGCCTGCAGCGCGGGCAGCGCGCGGTCCATGCGCTCGCGCGAATTGGTCTCGACGATGAGCGCGTCCGCGACCAGCCAGGCGCTGCCGAGCACAGTCCCCTTGTCGTCCGTGCCAGCCGTCCACGTCCATCGTGACTCGTCGTCCTCGACGCGCGACCAGCCGGCGAGCGAATCCATTACGCGTGTAATGTCCGCGGCGCTGCCGATCATCGGCAGCCGCGCACGCGTCGGCAGCAGCGGGTCGCCGTCGGTGTTGTGCAGCGCGGGCAGCGGCCGTCGCGCGGCGTCGAGCAGGCCCTTCAGCCAGCCGTGGAAACACAGGCGGTCGGCGAACTGCATCACCTCGCCGTCGACCTCGCCGAACATCTTCGGATCTGCGCCGAGTTCGCGGGCCACGGCCGCGAGGTCCTTCCTGCCTCGCTTCGCGACGCGCTTGAAGAGCCCTTCGATGTCGTCGGCTATGGTCCGATTCAAGGACAGCACGCCGGCCGTCAGCATTTCCTCGTGGCGCGGATGCACTATGCGGGCGATGAGACAGTCCCAGCGCTGCAGCGTCTGGCTGCCACTGTGTTCGACGATGCGAACGGGAGGTCTATCCCGCAGCCGGTCGCGGACCTCGATCCACTGGCCCCATTCCACGTCGTGGACTTCGTACAGCGAGGGCGGCGTGGATCGGATGCCCTGCAGGTACTCGCGCGCACGCGGCGTCTCCTGCCAGCCGCGGCGGCGAAGGTAGTCGTCGGTGACGTTGGCACGCTCGGGACCGTGTTCCGCCGCCATGAACGATTCGTCGAGGAACGCGGCCACCGAGGCGAAGTGGCCGAGGCGGTGGATTTCCTCGAATAGCGCGTCGAGCTCGAGCCCGAAGTGCTCCGGGATCCGGCCGAGCATGGTAGTGAGGTGTTCGCGCCGACGTTCCTTCCACTCGTCGCGCGCCATATAGCGGGAGAGGTGTTCGATGGCCGTGTCGATGTCGGTGCGGCGTGGCATGGGGGACTGTCAAGAGACAGTATCGAGACAATCTTCTTGCGATGGAAGGCGAGGGGCTGCGTACAGGTCTTCGACGCCCGCAGTGGCCGGACTCGGCCGGCGTCGTACCGCATTCAAGACGTCAAGGTCACTCTGGGCGCCACTCTTGCGATTTGCCTGATCAAGGCCAGCCAGCGAAATGGCGAGTTTCACCTGATGTAAGCGAATCGCGGCCGGTTAAGCGCCAGCTCATTGGCAGGCCGTCACCTTGACTAGCGGGCCGCGAGCCGTGACCCTTAATCTCTGTGCCAATCCAGTGTTGGAGCCGACAATGTCCGGCCGTTTCTCCCGCAGCCTCGAGCTCGCCAAAGCCTCCCTTGCCGTCGTGCGCGCGGACAAGGAACTGATGCTGCTGCCCGTCCTGTCGGTGTGCGCGCTGCTGCTGCTGCTGGGCAGCCTGATGGTTCCGGTGGCGATGCTCGGTGGATTCAGCAGCGGCGCCGCGCAGGGCGACAGCCCGGCCTCGTTTGCAGCCGCGCTCGTGTTCTACGTCGTGACGTGGTTCGTGGCTCTCTTTTTCAATGCGGCGCTGGTGGGCGCGGCCATGATCCGCATGGACGGCGGCAACCCGACGCTGGGCGACGGGCTCAGGATCGCCTGGGCGCGCAAGGGCCGCATCCTCGGCTATGCACTCATCGCCGCGACGGTCGGCCTGGTGCTGCGCGCGATCGAGGAGCGCGTGGGGTGGCTGGGTGCACTGGTGGTCAAGCTCGTGGGCGCCGCCTGGGCGGTCGCGACGTTCCTCGTGGTCCCGGTGCTGGTTTCGCGTGACGTCGGGCCGGTGGCGGCAGTCAAGGAAAGCGCCGGGCTGCTGCGCGGGACCTGGGGCGAGAACCTGATCGGGAATTTCGGCCTGGGTCTCGTTTTCGCCGCGGCGTATGTAGCATGGATCGCCGTGTGCGCCGCGATGCTGTATCTCGCGGTGCAGACCGGGGCGACCATGCTGGTGGTCGCAGTGGTGCTGCTCGGTGTGGTGGTGCTGCTGGTGCTCTCCGCGCTGCAGGCAACGATGCAGGGCGTATACGCGGCGGCGCTCTACCGATATGCGACGCATCCTGTCACCGCAGTGCCGGGCTTTCCCCAGGACCTGATGCAGCACGCCTTCCGCGGGAAATCCTGAACTCTCCAGAGCCGGGCTCAATTTGCGGGCACTACGGATGCCCATCCACATGCCTGCCGAGGCAGCCTTGCATGGGGTACGCGCGAGTTTCCCGCCAGCTGGTCGTCGAGTCGCGTAGTCCTCGCCAAAGGGGCAACGCATGAGACCCGAAGAACCTGTGTCGCGGATCATGACCGAGACCGTGGTCGTGATCGAATCGGACCGTCCGGTCAGCGAAGCACTCGACTGCTTTTCCCAGTACTCGATCCATCACCTGCCGGTGGTTCGCGAGGGAAAGCTCGTCGGCATGCTCAGCTCGGCCGACCTGATGAAACTCGAGCATTTCATGCCGAGGGCGGCCACGGAGCGTGCGAAGTTCCTCGACGAACGAATGAGCATCGAACAGCTGATGCACGCGCCGGTGCTGAGCCTGACGCCTCAGGCGAGCCTCGCCGAGGCCGCCGAGATGATGAAGGACGCGGGCGTACACGCCGTTCCCGTCGTGAACGATGCCGACCTGGTCATTGGCATCGTGACCACCAACGACGTGATCCAGGGCCTGCTGCACGGCCCGCCGCGGGTGGGCATTGCTGCGCTGGAAGGAGGCATCAAGCACGCACCGCCCGCCCGCGACTCGGAGCAGGTGCATTATCACCAGCGCCCCAGCGCCGAAGAGCTCGCGACTGCGATGGCCACGGCCGAACTGCTTCACGTCGAGGCCCGCGATCGCAGGTTCCTGGGCAAGACCATGCTGTACCTGGAGCAGCGCAACGGATTCCTGGAGAAAGTTTTCGAACTGTCCGATCGCTTCCTGCGGTCCGGCCAGGACGTGCACGTGCACGCGCTGCTGCTGAAGGCAATCCTGGCGGCGAAGCGTGCCGAGGAACACGCCACGGGGCAGGCGCGCGTTCCGTTCCCGCTGGAGTAGGAGGCGCCTGGAGGCCGGGTACGTTCGCGACTGACCCGGCCGCCGCTAGAGGCGCGCCGCCAGCCGCGAGGCCTGGTCGATCGCGCGCTTCGCGTCCAGTTCGGTGGCGACGTCGGCGCCCCCGACCAGGTGAACGTTCGCACCGGCGGCGCGCAGCGGCGCCTCGAGATCGCGCAGCGGCTCCTGGCCGGAACACAACACCACCGTGTCCACCTCGAGCAGCATCGGCTTTTCGTGCGCCTCGCCAAAACTCAGGTGCAGGCCGCGCTCGTCAACGCTCTCGTAGTTGACGCCGCCGATCATCGTGACCCGCTTCGCGCGCAGCGCCGCGCGGTGGATCCAGCCGGTGGTCTTGCCGAGGCCCTTGCCGAGTGGCGCGGCCTTGCGCTGCAGCAGCGTGACCTCGCGCGCCGGCGGCTCGATGCGCGGCGTGGCGAGGCCACCGCGCGTGACGGCCGGATCACCGACGCCCCATTCGACCATCCACGCAGGCAGGTCGAGCGTCGTCGAGTGACCGCCTGCGACCAGGAACTCGGCAACGTCGAAGCCGATGCCGCCGGCGCCGACGATTGCGACTCGCTGGCCCACCGGGCTGCCATGCAGCACGTCCACGTACGACACGACCCGGCCCGCGCGCGCCTGCTCCGTGGCGCCGTCGATGTGCGGATCGCGCGGCGTGACCCCGGTCGCGACCACGATCTCGTCGTATCCGCCGCCGATCAGTTGCGAGGCGTCCGCACGCGTTCCCAGCCTGAGCGTGACGCCGGTGATTTCCAGGCGCCTCGCGAAGTAGCGCAGCGTCTCGTGGAATTCTTCCTTGCCCGGGATGCGCTTGGCGAGATTGAACTGGCCGCCGATCTCGCGCGCTGCCTCGAACAGGTCCACGCGGTGACCGCGCTCTGCGAGCACGGTCGCACAGGCGAGGCCTGCGGGACCGGCGCCCACCACCGCGATGCGCCTTGCAGCCACCGCTGGCGCGTAGACGAGCTCGGTCTCGTGGCCGGCCCGCGGATTGACGAGGCACGAGGCGATGCGCCGCTCGAAGACGTGGTCGAGGCAGGCCTGGTTGCAGGCAATGCAGGTGTTGATCTCGTCGGCGCGCCCTTCGGCGGCCTTGACGACGAACTCCGGGTCCGCGAGCAGGGGCCGTGCCATCGAGACCATGTCGGCGCAGCCGTCGGCAAGCACCTGCTCGGCCACCCCGGGCGTGTTGATCCGATTGGTGGTGCACAGCGGGACGCTTACCTCGCCCTTCAGCTTCCTCGTCACCCAGGCGAAGGCGGCGCGTGGCACCGAGGTCGCGATGGTCGGTATGCGCGCCTCGTGCCATCCGATGCCCGTATTGATGATGGTCGCGCCGGCTCGCTCCACCGCTTTTGCGAGCATCACGACCTCGTCCCAGCTGCTGCCGTCGGGCACCAGGTCCAGCATCGAGAGCCGGTAGACGATGATGAAGTCCGGCCCGACGGCCTCGCGCGTGCGCTCGACGATCTCGACCGGCAGCCGCATGCGGTTCGCGTAGCTGCCACCCCAGTCGTCGGTGCGCTTGTTGGTGTGGGTGGCGAGGAACTGGTTTATGAAGTAGCCCTCGGAGCCCATCACCTCGACGCCGTCGTAGCCGGCTTCGCGCGCCAGCGCGGCGCAGCGGACGAATGCGCGGATCTGACGCTCGATGCCGCGTGCGGTGAGCGCCCGCGGCGTGAACGGTGTGATCGGCGACTTGATTCGCGAGGCCGAGACCGCAAGCGGGTGGTACCCGTAGCGCCCGGTGTGGAGGATCTGCAGCGCGATGTGGCCGCCCTCGGCATGCACGGCATCGGTGATCGGCCGGTGCCTGGCGGCTGCGGCATGCGTCGTGAGCCGTCCGCCGAACGGTGACGTCCAGCCCTCGATGTTGGGAGCGAATCCTCCGGTCACGATCAGCCCGACACCGCCGCGGGCCCGCTCGGCGAAGTATGCCGTCAGGCGGTGGAAGTACTTTGCGTGGTCCTCGAGGCCGGTGTGCATCGAGCCCATCAGCACGCGATTGCGCAGCTTCGTGAATCCGAGGTCGAGCGGGGCGAGGAGGCGGGGGTAGTTCTCGGTCAAGCTGGATCCGTCCGGGTCAGGCTGGGCGAAGCTGGATCAGAGCAGGACCCTGCCCAGCCAGTAGCCTGCCGCCGCCATCGCTGCGGCGGCAGGAATGGTGATCAGCCACGCGATCACGATGTTGCCGGCCACGCCCCAGCGCACCGCTTTTGTATGATGCGCGGAACCCACGCCTACTATGGCGCCGGTGATGGTGTGCGTGGTCGAGACCGGTATGCCCAGGCTCGACGCCATGAACAGCGTGATCGCGCCGCCGGTCTCGGCAGCGAAGCCACCGACCGGGCGAAGCTTGGTGATCTTCTGGCCCATGGTCTTGACGATTCGCCAGCCGCCGAACATCGTCCCGAGCGCCATCGCGACGTAGCAGCCCACGATTACCCAGTAGGGCGGCATCGACGAGTCCTGTGCCGTCACTCCCGACGCGATCAGCAGCAGCCAGATGATGCCCATGGTCTTCTGCGCGTCGTTGCTGCCGTGCCCGATGCTGTAGAGCGCCGAGGACGCCAGCTGGAGGCGCCGGAACCACCGGTCCACCTTGCGCGGGGCGGCCCGGAGGCAGGCCCACGAGACGAGGATCATCAGCGTCGCGCCGAGCACCATGCCGAGCAGCGGGGCCACGAAGATGAACGCGCTGGTCTTGATGATGCCCGGTGCGAGCAGTGGCCCGGTGCCTGCCTTGGCAATCATCGCGCCGATCATGCCGCCGATCAGCGCATGCGAGGAACTCGACGGGATCCCGTAGTACCAGGTGATCAGGTTCCATGAGATTGCGCCGACCAGCGCGCCGAAGATCACGTAGTGGTCCACGACCGACGGGTCGACGATGCCCTTGCCGACCGTCGCGGCGACTTTCAGGTGGAAGATGAATATGGCCACGAAATTGAAGAACGCGGCCCACACCACCGCCTGGTACGGGCGCAGCACGCCGGTCGAGACCACCGTGGCGATGGAGTTCGCCGCGTCGTGGAAGCCGTTCATGAAGTCGAACGCGAATGCCAGTGCGACCAGCACCGCGAGCGTCATGAGCGGAATCTGGAGCTCCATGCTCAGGCGTTCTCGACCACGACCGCTTCGATGATGTTCGCCACGTCCTGGCACTTGTCGATGGCGTTCTCCAGGTATTCGTAGACGTTCTTGTGCTTGATGAGCTGCCGCACGTCCTGTTCCTCCCGGAACAGCGTCGAAATTCCCTTTCGCATCACCGCGTCGGCTTCGCTCTCCAGGCCGTCGATCTCCTGCGCCAGCGCCAGCGCCCGCGGCGCGTTGTCCATCGAGTTGAGCAGCGCGACCGCGGCCCGCACCTTCTCGCAGCAGGATGCGAGCAGCTGCGCCATGCGCGGTGAATCGGGCGGCAGGACCTGGATGTCGAACAGGTGCATGGATTCCGCGGCGTCCTGCATCAGGTCCAGGATGTCGTCCATTCCCGAGATCAGCCGGTGGATCTCGTTGCGGTCGAACGGCGTGATGAACGTCGAATGCAGGAGCGATACGGTTTCGAAAGTCACCTTGTCCGCCGCGCGCTCGACCTCGCCGATGCGCTGGATCAGGGCCGCCCTGCGCTCCAGGTCGGCGTACTCGCGAACCAGCTCCAGCACGGCATTGCCCCCCTCGACGATCAGCTCGGCGTGCTTGTTGAACAGCGCAAAAAACCGCGCTTCGCGCGGCATCAGGGCGGAAAGGAATCGCATTGCGGCGTCCATTCGAATCGTTGTGCGGCGGAGTATCGGCGATCCAGGCGGATCATGGTAGCGTGGACTGCCGCGCCTCCCGGTCAGGGAGGCAGGACGACACCAGATGGCACGCACTGAAGACGTCATAAGCATCCGTGGTGCGCGGCAGAACAACCTGCGCGCACTCGACCTGGACATCCCGCTCGGCGAACTCGTCGTGGTGACGGGCGTGTCCGGCTCGGGCAAGTCTTCGCTGGTGTTCGATACCGTGTATGCCGAAGGCCAGCGCCGCTACGTGGAGACCTTCTCGCCGTACGCGCGCCAGTTCCTGGACCGAATGGACCGTCCGCAGGTGGACCGGGTCGATGGCATCCCCGCGGCCATAGCCATCGACCAGTCGAACCCCGTGCGGACCTCGCGCTCGACCGTCGGCACGATGACCGAACTCAACGACCACCTGAAGCTGCTGTACGCGCGCGCGGCGCGACTCCATTGCCGGGGCTGTGGGCGACCCGTGTCTCGCGATACACCGCAGAGCGTGGTCCACGATCTCGAGACGCGTGCATTCGGGCCGGACGACCCGCGCCTGCTGGTGACCTTCCCGGTCACGGTGCCGGACAACTTCGACGAGGGCGAGGTCCTGAAGCTGCTCGAGCAGCAGGGCTACACGCGCATCCATTCGCGCGAGGGTCGCGTCCTCGAGGTCGTGCAGGACCGATTCCGCGCGGCGGGCGCCGGGCACAGTCGCATGCTCGAGGCCGTCGAGGCGGCGATGCGCGTCGGTCGGGGGCGAGTCGCGGTGCGCGTGGACGGAGATGGGGACAGTCCCCAGAGGGGACAGTCCCCCGTGGAAGGGGACATTCTCCTTTTCGACGAATCGAAAAGGAGAATGTCCCCGGCCCGCCCTGTCCGCCGTTATTCCGCGGACCTGCACTGCGCCGACTGCGACATTCACTACCGTGAGCCGACGCCGAGCCTGTTCTCGTTCAATTCGCCGCTCGGTGCCTGCGAGACCTGCCGCGGCTTCGGCCGGGTGATCGGCGTGGACTGGGGCCTCGTGGTGCCCGACGACAGTCGCACGCTGCGCGGTGGTGCCGTGAAACCCTGGCAGACGCAGTCGTACAAGGAGTGCCAGGACGACCTGGTGCGCTTCGCGCGCAGGCGCGACGTGCCGCTCGACACTCCCTGGCGCGAGCTTTCCGAGGAACACCGGCGCTGGGTGATCGACGGCGAGGGGCCGTGGGAGAAGAAGGTCTGGTACGGGGCGCGGCGATTCTTCGCCTGGCTCGAGGGCCGGAGCTACAAGATGCACATCCGTGTGCTGCTGTCGAAGTACCGCAGCTATACGCCATGCCCGGATTGCGGTGGCGCGCGGCTCAAGCCAGAGGCACTGCTGTGGCGGCTCGGGAGTTCACCGGGCGCGGCTCCCGGGCCCCGCATCCACGACCTGATGTTGCTGCCGATCGAGCGCGTGCGCGATTTCTTCGTTGCGCTCGTGCTGCCGGCGCCGCTGGACGACGCGACCGACCTGCTGCTGGGCGAGATCCGCTCGAGGCTGGAGTTCCTGGTGCGTGTCGGCCTCGGCTACCTGACGCTCGATCGCCAGTCGCGCACGCTGTCGGGTGGCGAGGTGCAGCGCATCAACCTGACCACTGCGCTCGGCACTTCGCTGGTCAACACGCTGTTCGTGCTGGACGAGCCGTCGATCGGCCTGCATCCGCGCGACATGGGCAGGGTCGTGGAGGTGATGCAGCGCCTGCGCGACAACGGCAACTCGCTGCTGGTCGTCGAGCACGACCCGCAGATCATGCTCGCTGCGGACCGCGTGATCGACATGGGACCCGGGCCAGGCGAGCGCGGCGGCGGCATCGTCTTCAACGGTACGCCGGGCGAGTTGCTGCGCCGCTCCGACACGTTGACCGCCGAATACCTCTCGGGGCGCAAGGATGCCTCGGTCGCATCGGGCCGCAGGGGACCGCCGCGCGAGGGCGATGCGAGCCTGCTGCTCGCCGGAGCAAGCGAGCACAACCTGCGCGACCTCGACGTGGAGATCCCGCTCGGGCGCCTGGTGTGCGTCACGGGCGTGTCCGGGTCGGGGAAGTCCACGCTGGTGCAGGACGTGCTGTTGCCGGCGCTGTTGCGCGCGAAGGGCAAGCCGACCGAGGCGCCGGGTGCGCATCGCTCGCTCAGCGGCGCCGAGCACGTCGGTGAAGTGGTGATGGTGGACCAGGCCGCCATCGGCCGCACCACGCGCTCCAATCCGGCCAGCTACGTCGGCGCCTTTGACGCCATCCGCAAGCGGTTCACCGCCGAGCCGGTCGCGATCGAGCGTGGCTACACGCCGGGCACCTTCAGCTTCAATTCGGGAACCGGTCGCTGTCCGACGTGCTCGGGCAGCGGCTTCGAGCATGTGGAGATGCAGTTCCTCTCGGACGTCTACCTGCGTTGCCCGGACTGCAACGGCCGCCGGTATCGCGCGGAGACGCTGGAGGTGAAGCTCGCTCGCGGCGACGGTCCGGCACGCAGCATCGCCGACGTGCTCGACATGACCGTCTCCGAGGCCCTGGCCTTCTTCGACGGTGATCGCGAGATCGCGGCCGCGCTCGAGCCGCTGGTCGCGGTCGGCCTCGACTACCTGAAGCTCGGCCAGCCCGTGCCGACCTTGTCGGGTGGCGAGGCGCAGCGGCTGAAGCTCGCCGGCCATCTGGCGAAGCAAGGGGACATTCTCCTTTTTCCGAAGCGCGGGAGCGGCGGTGAAAGTGCCGGCAAGATTCCGCACGGGTCTGGCTCGGGAATGGAAAAAGGAGAATGTCCCCGGCCACCGGGGTCGCTATTCCTGTTCGACGAGCCGACGACGGGCCTGCATTTCGACGACGTCGCAAAGCTGCTCGGTGCATTCCGACGCTTGCTCGACGCCGGGCATTCGCTGGTGGTGATCGAGCACAACCTCGACGTGATCCGGGCGTCCGACTGGATCATCGACCTGGGCCCGGAGGGCGGCGAGGGCGGCGGCGCGCTGATTGCGACGGGAACCCCGGAGCATATCGCCGGCGTCGAGGGCTCGCACACCGGGCGCGCACTGCGCGAGTTCGATGCAGAGCGCAAACGGGTGCGGCGATCGGGCCCGGCGTCGCCGCGGATTGCGCGTCCGAGGCCCGCGATCGCGGATGCGGCGCGCGACTCGATCGTCGTGCACCGGGCTCGCGAGCACAACCTGCGCGATGTCGATGTTGCGATCCCGCGCGCCGGGATGACCGTCGTGACCGGGGTGTCGGGCTCCGGCAAGTCCACGCTCGCGTTCGACATCGTTTTTGCCGAGGGCCAGCGCCGTTACCTGGAGTCGCTGAACGCGTACGCGCGCCAGTTCGTGCAACCCGCGGGCCGGCCGGACGTAGACGCGATATTCGGCATACCGCCGACAGTCGCAATCGAGCAACGCACCAGCCGCGGTGGCCGAAAGAGCACGGTGGGCACGTTGACCGAGGTGCACCACTTCCTGCGCCTGCTGTACGCGAAACTTGGCACTCAGCACTGCCCGGACTGCGACCTGCCGATCGAGCCGCAGAGCATCGATTCGATCGTGGCGATGCTGGTGACCAAGTCGCGCGGCCGGACGGTCGAGCTGCTGGCGCCGCTGGTAGTGGCACGCAAGGGCTACTACACGGACCTTGCGCGATGGGCTGCCGCCCGCGGGCACGACCGCCTGCGGGTGGACGGGGAGTACCTGTCCACTGCTGCCTGGCCGAGGCTCGAGCGATTCCGCGAGCACACGATCGAACTGCCGCTGGGCGAGATCGAGGTCCGCGCGAAGAATGAACCCGAGCTGAGAGAGCTGCTCGGTCGCGCCCTCGATCTCGGCAAGGGCGTGGTCCACGTGCTCGAGGGTCGTCGTGTGCGCGTGCTCTCGACCCGTCGTGCCTGTCCCGGCTGCAGCCGAAGCTTCGCGGAGCCGGACCCGAGGCTCTTTTCGTACAACTCGAAGCACGGGTGGTGCACGGCCTGCTTCGGCACCGGCCTTGCGATCAAGGGCTTCGACGCCGAGCAGAGCGGCGAGGAGCGCTCGTGGAACGACTGGTTCGGGGACGACGCGAAACCCTGCGCAGCATGCTCGGGCCACAGGCTCAACCCCGAGGCGCTGGCAGTGAGGTTCCGCGACCGCTCCATCGCAGAGGTGTCGGCGCTGCCGGTCGATGTCGCAGCCGCATTCTTCTCGAAGCTCGAGCTGTCCGTGCGCGAGCGTGGCGTCGCACGCGACCTGCTCGCCGAGATAGGCTCGCGGCTCAGCTTCATGCACGACGTGGGGCTGGGCTACATTTCGCTCGAACGCGCGGCGCCCACGTTGTCGGGCGGCGAGGCACAGCGGATCCGGCTCGCGGCACAGCTGGGCTCGAACCTGCGCGGCGTCTGTTACGTGCTCGATGAACCGACGATCGGCCTGCACCCGCGCGACAATGACGTGCTGCTCGATACGCTGCAGCGACTGGGTCGGAACGGCAACACGCTGCTGGTGGTCGAGCACGACGAGGACACGATCCGTCGCGCCGACCACGTTATCGACCTCGGCCCGGGCGCGGGCAGCCGCGGCGGCCGCGTCGTCGGGCAGGGCACGATCGCCGACCTCATGGCGGCGCCTGAGTCGCTGACCGGCAGGTTCATGGCGACGCCGCTCGCCCATCCACTTGCACCGCGCAGGCCGGTGAAGCCGGCTGATCCGTCGCTCCTGATCCGCGGAGCATCACTGCACAACCTGCGCCGCGCGAATGTGCGCGTGCCGCTCGGGCGTCTCACGGTCGTGACGGGCGTGTCCGGTTCCGGGAAATCCACGCTGGCGCGTGAAGTACTCTACGAGAACCTTCGCAAGCGCACGGGCGGCGGGCGTCGACGCGCGCGCCAACCGGACTGGGTGGGTTGCAGCGAAATCACGGGCAGCGAGCAGGTTACCCGCGTGCTCGAGGTGGACCAGACGCCGATCGGGCGCACACCGCGCTCCTGCCCTGCAACCTACGTCGGTTTCTGGGATGACGTGCGTCGCCTGTACGCAGGCACCACGGAGTCCCGGGTGCGCGGCTACGGACCGTCGCGCTTCTCGTTCAATGCCGCCGGTGGACGTTGTGACGCCTGCGAAGGGCAGGGCGTGCAGACCATCGAGATGAGCTTCCTGCCCGACGTGAAGGTGTCGTGCGACGTCTGCCGGGGACAGAGATTCAACGCCGAGACGCTGTCGGTGACGCACCGCGGGAAGGGCATCGGCGAAGTTCTGGCGATGAGCGTGGACGACGCCGTGGACTTCTTCTCAGCCCATCGGCGCATCCACGGCGCATTGCGCCTGCTGCAGGAGGTCGGGCTCGGCTACCTGACGCTCGGGCAGCCGAGCCCTACGCTCTCCGGCGGCGAGGCGCAGCGCATCAAGCTGGTCACCGAGCTGGCGAGGCTGCGCGGGGCCGATCGAACACTGTATGTGCTCGACGAGCCCACGGTCGGCCTGCACATGGCCGATGTCGAGAAACTGCTCGCGGTGCTGCACCGGCTGGTCGGTGCCGGCAACACGGCGGTCGTGATCGAGCATAACCTGGACGTCATCGCGGAAGCGGACTGGATCATCGACCTGGGCCCGGAGGGCGGATCCGGGGGTGGGCGTGTCGTCGTGCAGGGTCCGCCCGAACGTGTGGCGCGTGCAGCGGCGAAGTCGCACACGGCAAGGTTTCTCGCGCCGTTTCTCGCCGAAAGGACCAGCGACGCGCACATCACCGGCGCGACGTCTGTGCGCCCGGGTCGCAAGCCACGCGCTCGCGCGCGGCGCAAAAGGTCCTGAGCCGGGTTGCGCGAAATCACCTCGCTGATCTTCGACCTCGACGACACGCTCTGGGACGTGGGCTCCGTGATCGTGCGCGCCGAACAGGCAATGATGCAGTTGCTGGCCGAGCGATATCCGCGGGTGCTGGAAATGCACACGCTGGAGTCCATGCGTGAGCTGCGTGCGCGGATGGCGCTCGATTACCCGTCGATGCGCCACGACTTCACGTGGTTGCGGACACAGGCACTGCTGGTCCACGCGCGTGAGGCGGGCTACCCGGAGTCGATGGCGAGCGAGGCCTTCGAGGTCTTCTACCGTGTCCGAAACGAGGTGGTGCCTTACGACGACGTGCTGCCGGCGCTCGAGTGGCTGTCCGTTCGCTATCGGCTGTTTGCAGTCAGCAACGGCAACGCCGACCTGCGCGCGATCGGGCTTTCGCGGTACTTCGAGCGCAGTCTTGCGGCACGCGAGGCCGGGATGCTCAAGCCGGATCCGCGGATCTTCGCGATGCTGCTCGCTGCGAGCGGTGTGCGGGAAGCGCAAGCCCTGCACGTGGGTGACGACCCGGAGGCCGACGTCGAGGGCGCACGTCGCGCCGGCATCCGACCTGTATGGGTCAATCGGCGCGGCCGGCAGTGGCCCGATGAGCTTCCCCCGCCGGAACACGCGGTGGGGTCGCTGGCGGAACTCGTGACCCTGCTCGACGACGGAGGTTGATGCGCTGATCGAGGGTCGGCCCGGGCACACGGGCGTTGCCTGTCGTGCCGTCGAGGCCGTGTTGCGATACGGCTACTCGTCGTCCTTCTTCTCCGCCATCTTCCTGCGGAGTTCGATCCACTTCGAAAGTTCCTCGAGGTTCTTCTTCTTCTTCCAGGTCTGCTTGCCCAGTGTGCCGCTGTTGTACGGGTTGTACCCGGTCTTCAGGCGCTTCGGGCTGACCGCCAGTGGGTTGTCGGGGGAGTCGTCCTCCTCGAGGAGATCGAGCGCCGGGTCAACGAGTGCGCTCACGCGCTGCATTACGCCGACCTCGTTGTCTTCCTGGAGTTCGGCCGTGTCCGCCCACTTCCACGTGACATTTCCACGGTCGTCCGTGCCGAGCTGGCCCGGCGAAGCCTCAGCCTCGTCCGGACTCGTGGGAATCGTCTTGTCGCCGGGCTCGCCCGCCATGGTCTTGCTCCGCTGGCGCAGGATACGCGCGGAATACTACAACCTCGCGGCCGGCTGGCAATGTTGGATGCGTCACGAATCGTTGCCCGGTTCCGTGGAGCCGGCATTCGATTCAGCGGCCAGCGCTGCCCCCGCCCAGAGCAGGCCGATCAGCGTCTTTCCGTCCCGCAGGCCGTCACCGGTTGCCGCCATCTGCAGCGCTTTCCCCAGCGCGACCCACTCGACTTCAAGGACCTCGTGCTCCTCCGGAACCGCCGGTACGGCCTCGAGGTCCCGGGCCAGGAAGACGTGGATGACCTCGGTAAATACGCCAGGCGAACTCAGGTATTCCCCGAGCCTGTCCCAGCGGCGCGCCGTGACGCCGGCCTCCTCGGCCAGTTCGCGACGCGCGCAACTGAGCGGCGGTTCGCCGCCGTCGAGCTTGCCAGCCGGTATTTCAACGATCCAGCCACCGGCCGCATGCCGGAACTGGCGCAGCAGGCAGACGCGTCCGGCGTCGTCCACGGCGACCACCGCGGCGCCGCCCGGGTGGTGGGCGATCTCGAGCTCTGCGACACGTCCATTGGGCAGCGTCACCGTCTCCAGGTTCACGGTGAGTACCCTGCCCTTGAATACGTTTCGGACCCTGTCCGGCATATGCGCTGCATTCCGTTGTCAAGCCTGGCCAGGATCATACAATTCCGCGCCTGGCGTGACCCGGCAAGCGTCTTGCCGCAGTGCACTGCGGGCGCGCCACCTGTGGTAATTTTCAAAGACGCATTGCGGTAAAACCGTAACGGAGCAGCAAATGACCGATTCCACGATCCCGGCCGTCGTCGACAGGCTTCGCCATACGTTCGACAGCGGGAAGACCCGGCCGATCGAGTGGCGGGTCGCGCAAATGGGTGAAATACAGCGCGCGCTCCGTGAGCACGAATCCGATTTTGCCGAGGCGCTGCGCAAGGATCTCGGCAAGAGCCGTTTCGAGGCCACGCTGGCGGAGACGGGCTGGGTGACGGCGGAGGCAAAGTACGCGATCAAGCACCTGAAGGGCTGGATGGCGCCGACCAGGGTCAGCACACCGATGATGACGCAGCCGGGCCGCAGTTACATCCAGCCGGAGCCGAAAGGCGTCGTGCTGGTCATCGCGCCGTGGAACTACCCGCTGTCGATGGTCATGTGCCCGCTGGTGGGCGCAGTTGCCGCTGGAAACTGCGTCGTGATGAAGCCCTCGGAGATCTCGAGCCACACCTCTGCCGCGCTGGCTGCGATCCTGCCACGGTACCTCGACCAGGACGCGTTCGCGGTCGTGGAAGGCGCGATTCCAGAGACGACCGAGCTGCTCGAGCAGCGATTCGACCACATCCTCTACACGGGCAACGAGCACGTCGGGCGCATCGTCATGACGGCGGCTGCGAAGCACCTTACGCCGGTCACGTTGGAGCTGGGCGGCAAGAGCCCTTGTCTGATCGACAAGAGCGCGGATATCGAGGTCGCGGCGACGCGCGTTGCCTGGGGCAAGTTCATCAACGCCGGCCAGACCTGCGTCGCGCCCGACCACGTGCTGGTGCACCGCGAGGTCGCGCAGCAGTTCATCGACACGCTCACCCGAAAGGTGAAGGATTTCTACGGCGAGGATCCGGAACAGAGCCCGGACTACTGTCGCATCGCGAGCGAGCGCCACGCCGCGCGCTTCGCGGAACTGCTGAAGGGGCAGAAGATCCATCTCGGCGGCCGCGTGGACGTGGCAAAGCGCTACGTCGAGCCGACCATCGTGCTGGATCCGGCGCCCGATTCACCGTTGATGGCGGACGAGATTTTCGGGCCGATCCTGCCGATCATCACGGTCGATGAGATGCACCACGCGATCAAGTTCGTGGCCGATCGCCCGAAGCCGCTCGCGCTTTATGTCTTCACGAAGAGCGAGGCGCTCGAGGAAGCAGTGCTGTCGAAGTTGAGTGCCGGCAGCGTCTGCATCAATGACGCGGTGATCTTCATGGCGTCGCCGGAGCTGCCGTTCGGCGGCGTCGGCAACAGCGGCATGGGGCGCTACACGGGCTGGTATGGCTTCGAGACGTTCAGCCACATGAAGCCGGTGATGAAGCGCAGTTTCCGGTTCGATGCGCCGCTGCGCTATCCGCCGTACACGGAGCGGAAGGCAAAGCTGCTGAAGATGGTGATGTAGCCCGCGAAGAGGGGACATTCTCCTTTTTCCTTCCAGGAAAAAAGGAGAATGTCCCCTTGTCAGTTGTCGACGCGGTCCACCGACGCCTGGCCGGAGATGCGCTGGCGGATCAGCGCCCAGGACATGCCGATGCCAAGGACCAGGCCAAGGATGGTGAGCGTCACCCAGGCGAGCGTTGCGCCGCTGCCGATCGTGACCCAGCCCATGCTCGCCATCCACCAGACGACCGCCGCGAAGAACGCGACCAGCAGGCCGAAGCCAAGCCTGCCGAGTACTGCGCTCGCCGAGCGCACGAAAAAGATCCACGCGCACAGCAGCGCAATGCCGATGATCACCTTCAGCGGCCGATTGGTCTGGAAGTCCCCTGCCAGCCAGTGAACGTAGGAGTGGCCCGACGGGTTGAAGGTCGCGAACACCAGCGCCAGCGCGAATCCCATGCGCCACAGCACGCCAGCAAAACTGAATTCCTTCACGGTCGGCGCATCCCTGTTTGCGTTGTCCAGCGGCGATCTTATAGCGGAGCCCGGTTCGGCGTGTAACGCGGAGCCGGATCCCGCCGGGAGCGCCGGGCGACGCCGTACCCGGTACTGGATATGCATACAGTAGCGCTCTATAGTCGTGGGCCATGATCCAGGGCGACGCATTGGCGCAACTGAACCCGGCCCAGCACGAGGCCGCTACACACGGTGAGCCCCTGCCAGGCGGTGGGGTGCGGGCGGGGCCGCTGCTGGTGATTGCGGGCGCCGGGACCGGCAAGACCAGCACGCTTGCGCACAGGGTCGCGCACCTGCTGCTGAAAGGGGCGGCGCCGGAACGGCTGCTGCTGCTCACGTTTACCCGCCGCGCGGCGCTCGAGATGACCCGTCGTGCGCAACGCGTGGTGGCCGAAGCCATGGCCGGTGCGCGCGGGTCTGGCGGCGGCTCGTCGTTCCGGTTGCCCTGGTCGGGTACGTTTCACGCGATCGGCAATCGGTTGATCCGCACCTATTCGCATCGGCTCGGCCTCGACCCGGCGTTCAACGTGCTCGATCGCGGCGACGCGGCCGACCTGATGGACGTCGTACGCCAACGGCTCGGGTACTCGAAATCCGAAAAGAGGTTTCCTCGCAAGGACACCTGCCTCGGCATCTACTCAAACCGCGTCAATACCCAGCGGTCGCTGCGCGAAACGCTCGAGACCGGCTGGCCATGGTGCCTGGACTGGGAAGACGAACTCGCGTCACTGTGTCGCGCCTACGTCGAGGAGAAACTCGCGCAGCAGGTGCTGGACTACGACGACCTGCTGCTCTACTGGCAGGTGATGATGCGCGACGATGGCGTGGCCGCCGAGATCGGTGCCCGGTTCGACCACGTGCTGGTGGACGAGTACCAGGACACGAATGCCCTGCAGGCCGAGATCCTGCTGAGGCTCAAGCCCGACGGGAGCGGAGTCACGGTGGTCGGCGACGACGCGCAGGCGATCTACTCGTTCCGTGGCGGCACGGTCGAAAACATCCTGGAATTCCCGCAGAAATTCTCGCCGGCCGCGCGGGTAGTGACGCTCGAGGAAAACTACCGCTCGACGCAGCCGGTGCTCGATGCCGCCAACGCGCTGATGTCCGAAGGAGGGCGGCAGTACCGCAAGTTCCTGCGAACCTCGCGCGCCGGCGGCGCGAGGCCGCGACTCGTCATCGTGCAGGACGACCAGGCGCAGGCGGGATACGTCGTCGAGCGGGTGCTCGAATGCCGCGAACGCGGAATCGAGCTGCGGCGACAGGCGGTGCTGTTCCGCAACTCGGACCACAGCGACGTGCTGGAACTCGAATTGATGCGACGGAAGATCCCGTACGTGAAGTACGGCGGGCTCAAGTTCCTCGAGGCGGCGCACGTCAAGGACCTGCTGGCCGTGCTGCGCTGGGCGGACAATCCCCGCAATCGAATTGCGTCGTTCCGGGTCATGCAGCTGCTGCCGGGCATGGGTCCCGCGAACTCGGAGCGCGCCTGCCAGTCATTCGAGGCTGCCGGATACCATTGGCCGGCACTCGCGTCGCACTCGGTGCCTGCGCCCGCGCGTGAGGACTGGCACTCGCTCGCAGCCCTGATGGCCTCGCTGGCGGGCGGCGCTCCGTGGCAGGGTCAGCTGTCACGCGTGCGTGCCTGGTACGAACCGCAACTGGAGCGCCTCTACGATTCGGCGCAGGTGCGGCGCGGCGATCTCGAGCAGCTCGAGCGCCTGGCCGTACAGCACGCGACCCGTGAGTCGTTCGTCACCGAGCTCACTCTCGACCCGCCGCAGGCCAGCGGCGACCTGTCGGGCGACCCGCTGCTCGACGAGGACTACCTGGTGCTCTCGACCGTGCATTCGGCCAAGGGACAGGAGTGGGAAGCCGCCTACGTGCTCAATGTCACGGACGGCAGCTTCCCGTCCGAGTTCTCGACGGGCCGGCCGGAGCTCATCGACGAGGAACGACGCCTGCTCTACGTGGCGATGACGCGCGCCCGGCAGGAACTGCACCTGGTCGCGCCGGTTCGCTTCTACGTTACGCAGCAGGCGCCGGGCGGCGACCGTTACGTGCACGGGGCGCACAGCCGATTCCTGACTGAAGCGGTTACCGGGAAATTCGATCGCGGCGCGTGGCCTGATGCGCCCGGGACGATCGATGGGCGGGCCGCACCGGCTGGCGCAAACATCGATGTCGCGTCCCGGCTTCGGGACATGTGGTAGCGGCAAACGAAGAAGGCCCGGGTTTCCCCGGGCCTTCTTCTTGGTCGTCAGCAGTCGCGCTCAAGCGCGAAGGCGATTACCAGCGACGCTGGCCGCCGCCGCCGCCGCCGCCACTACCACCGCCGTAGCCACCACCGCCACCGCCGCCGCCGTAGCCGCCACCCGAGCGGCCACCGCCGCCGCCGGGACGACCACCGCCGCCGCCAGTGCGCGGACGATCCTGCGCTTCGTTCACGCGCAGTGGGCGTCCGCCCATGTTGAACCCGTTCAGAGCCTGCATGGCAGTCTGAGCGTCGGCCTGCGGCATCTCGACGAAGCCGAAGCCGCGGGGGCGGCCGGTCTCACGATCGGACGGCAGGGCCACGGACTCGACAGTGCCGTGCTGTGCGAACAGGTCGCGCACTTCACTCTCAGTGGCGGAAAAAGGCAGGTTGCCCACGTAAATCTTGGTCATTCGAACATCCTAAGAGAAATTATCAACACACAACGACAGGGGTGAAAAAGCCGATCCGTCCGCACGCCGGGATCCTTTCCAGGGCCAGTGCGCGGGCGATTCCTGTCACCTGATCGTAGACGTTTCGGCTTAACAAACCAGACGCCAACTGGCGCCCTGCAAGACACGTACGGGCAACGATCGCGGCGCAGTCTAGCACAAACTCATGTCCAGCAAGGAAAAATATGGAACAATGGCAGGTTGCCGAACGCACGCGGCAAGCCCGGTACGACCGGGTGCAGAAGATTCCGCCCCGACCCGGACTGCGGCAGGTCTCCAAGTTGCCGCGTCGTCACCGTCGTGCTCGCTAGGGCGTGCCCGGCCGGCGAACGCCGATGACCCTGGCGCACTCGGTAACGATTGGACCGGGCGACTGGAACATGGCTGGCAAGGTTGAATGCACCGGAGCGATGGGAGGCGATGACTGCTCGAGTACGTCGGCTGGATGCCTGTTGTACGGTGCCGTGAATCCTGAGGGGCCCAAGACTACTCAAGAATTCGGGCCGGCTGCAACCTAAATCATTGATGCGACGCAATAAATTGCCCGGGGGACTGTCCCCGCCAGGGGACTGTCCCCTCGGGCTTTGCAGGGGACAGTCCCCTCAGGGGGGCAGTCCCCTCAAGGCACCCCACAGCGTCCAGGCGCCGATCACGATGAAGCCGACACCGGCGAGCAGTGACAGGTACCGCGTATTGACGTAGTTCGACAACAGGCTGCCGGCCGCCACTCCGATCGCCGTTGCCGCGAGCAAGGCCGCCGAGGCGGCGACGAATACCCAGAGTGGCCGGTTCGCCGCGTTCGACGCAAAAAGGACCGTAGCGAGTTGGGTCTTGTCGCCCAGTTCCGCCAGGAACACCGTGCCGAAGATTGCGACCAGGGTCTTGGTATCCATCGATTGCTCCGCCGTCGCCCGAACCGGGATCAGGCTTGTTCGAGGTAGGTGTAGCCGTTCAACTCGCCGTCGTAGAACCGGCGCAGTGCCTGGCTCTCGGCCAGCGACAGGCGGCCTTCGCGCACGGCGCGCTCGCAGTCCCGCACCAGTTGGGGCAGCAGGCGTTCCACGTCGTAGCGCATGTAGCGCAGTACTTCCGCCGCGGTGTCGCCCTTGACCGTCTCCTCGATCGCCCAGCCGCCTTCCTCGTGCAGCTTGATGTGCACCACGTGCGTATCGCCGAACAGGTTGTGCAGGTCGCCGAGCGTTTCCTGGTATGCGCCAACCAGGAACGCGGCGAGGTAGTAGGGCTCGCCCGCGCGCAGTTCGTGCAGCTCGAGCGTGCGCTTCGATTCCCGAAGGCTCACGAAGCGATCGATCTTGCCGTCCGAGTCGCAGGTGATGTCGGCGAGCACGGCGTTGCGGTTCGGGTGCTCGTCGTGGCGATGGATGGGCATGATCGGGAACAACTGGTCGATGGCCCAGCTGTCCGGCAGCGACTGGAACACCGACACGTTGCAGAAGTAGATGTCGCTCAGGATCGCCTCGAGCCCCGAGAGTTCCTCGGGAACGGCCGGAAGGCGCCGGCAGAGATCGCGGATCTTCCCGCAGGTCGCCCAGTAGAGCCGCTCGACCAGCCCGCGCGCCTCGAGGCTCAGGTAGCCCAGGTTGAACATCTGCAGCGCCTGCTCGCGAGACTGCTGGGCATCGTGGTAGCACTCGACCAGCCGCCGTTCCGTGATCGAGCGGTAGGCGTCGAGCATGTCGCGCACCGGCTGCGGCAGCCCGGCGTCGCGAGCACATTCCTCGGTGAACTGGTCGTCGACCCGGAACTTGTCGAGCATGGTGCCGCCCAGCGTGTTGAACACCAGCAGGCTGTGGTGGGCCGCTATCGCGCGGCCGGACTCGCTCACGATCACCGGGTGCTCGATGCCGCGGGCGTTGCAGACGTTCGCGATGCGGTAGACCACGTCGCTCGCGTATTCGGCCATCGTGTAGTTGATCGACGACGGGTAGTTGGTCCGGCTGCCGTCGTAGTCCACGCCCAGGCCACCGCCGATGTCGATGTACTGCAACCCCGCGCCCATCAGCTTGAGCTCCGCGTACACGTGGGCCAGCTCGTTGACCGCGTCCTTGACGCGGCGGATGTCCTGCAGCTGGCTGCCCGGGTGGCAGTGCACGAGCTGCAGGCAGTCTTCCATACCCTGTTCCTTCAGTACCTTGAACAGTTCCAGGATCTCGGTGACGAACAGGCCGAATTTCGACTTCTCGCCAGACGACTCGCGCCATCGCCCGGCGCCTTCGCTCGCCAGCTTGACGCGCACGCCGATGCGCGGCCGCACGTTGTAGGCGCGCGCGTGCTTCAGGATCAGCTGCAGCTCGCCGAAGTTCTCGACCACCGGGATGATGGTGCGACCGAGCTTGGTCGCGAGGATCACGGCCTCGATGTAGCTGTCGTCCTTGAAGCCGTTGCAGATGATCATCCGCTCCGACTCGCCCTCGGTGATGGCCATGACCGCCAGCAGCTCAGGCTTGGAGCCGACCTCCAGCCCGAACCCGAATTCGCGCCCGTAGCCGTACACCTCCTCGACCACCAGCCTCTGCTGGTTGACCTTGATCGGGAATACCGCGGCATAGTGGTTTCGATAGTCGTTCTCCGCGATCGCGGTGGCGAACGCGTCGTTCAGCCGCTTGAGCCTGTGGCGCAGGATGTCGGAAAAACGCACCACGACCGGCGTCGTGAGGTCGCGCGCCTCGAGCCCCTGCACGACCTCGAGCAGGTCGATCTCGCGGGCGACCGTCTGGTCGGGACGAACGACGACGTGTCCGGCTTCGTTGATCGCGAAATAGCCGTTGCTCCAGGCATCGACGCCGTAGAGCTCGGCCGAGTCTTCGACTTTCCACTTGCCGCCCATCGTCGGCTTGCGTGCAGTGTTTTCCACTCGCGACTCCGGGGCAGGGAAAAAACGAGGCGCGCACCATAGCAGAAGCACGCGCACGCGCAATGGAGCCGGATCTGCTCAGGGCGCGGCGCCCCGGGCGACCGGCCGCGAGGGATCGCGCGACCACTCACTCCACGAGCCCGGGTAGAGCCGGGCGCCCGGGAGCCCGGCGTGCTCCATCGCGAGCAGCAGGTGGCAGGCGGTGACGCCCGAGCCGCACATGGCGATGGCCCGGTCGGCTGTCACACCGCCGAGCCTGCGGGCGAAGGCCACGCGCAATTCATCGGCCGGCAGAAGCCGGCCGTCCTCGCCGATGCTGGTCGTGAACGGATGGTTCACAGCGCCGGGAACGTGTCCCGCCACTGCGTCGATCGGCTCGACTTCGCCGCGGTAACGTTCCGGCGCGCGGGCGTCGAGCAGCAGCGTCGAGGGATCCGCCAGGCGGGCCAGTACGCCGGCCGCATCGACCTGCATGTCGGGCCGGGCGCTAGCGCTGAAATCTCCCGGGTCGCGCTCCGGCACGGACGTGTCGACCGGCAGGCCCAGTGCTATCCAGCGACGAAGACCACCGTCCAGCACGAACACCGCGTCGTGCCCGAGCCAGCGCAGCATCCACCACAGGCGCGAGGCATACATGCCATTGCCGGCGTCGTAGGCCACTACCACCGAATCGCGATTCACGCCGAATGCGCGCAGCCGCTCCTCGAACGCGGCAGGTGCCGGCAACGGGTGTCGCCCGGAGCGTGGCGTCGGCGGTGCCGACAGGTCCAGGTTCAGGTCCGCGTAGGCGGCGCCCGGAATGTGGCCCGCGGCGTACGCCTCGCGTCCGGCGTCCGGCCGCGCGAGGTCGAAGCGGCAATCGAACACACGGACAACCCGGTCTTCGAGCCGTCCGGCAATTTCCTCGGCCTGGATCATCGTTCCCACGACGCCTCCCGCGGCCCGATATCCCCGCATGACTGCCGCCAGTACAATCCGGGCTCAGTGCCGAGACGGACAGGCGACGGCCGGGAGGATGCGCCATGACGATTGAACTCTACTGGGGCAGTGGCAGCCCGTACTCCTGGCGCGTGCAGCTGGCGCTCGAGCTCAAGCGACTTTCCTACGAGTCCCACCTGCTGCAGTTCTCCAAGCAGGAGCACAAGTCTCCGCAGATGCTGCGCATGAACCCGCGGGGCCGGGTGCCGGTGCTCAAGGACGGCGACTTTGTCGTGTTCGAGTCGCTGGCCTGCCTGTACTACCTCGACCGCAAATATCCCGAGCCGCCTATTTTCGGTCGCACGCCCGAGGAAGCCGGAACGATCATGCGCGTGATCTGCGAGTACCAGGTCTATGCCGAGGCGCAACTGATGGAAATCGTGTCGGCCGCCTTCCTGGGCCACATGGACGCTCGCATCGAGGACGTCACGCGCGCCACGCACCTGGTCGCGGGCGAGGCCCGGACGATAGAGGGGCGGCTCAGCAAGTCGGATTGGCTGGTCGGCGAACATGTGTCTGCCGCGGACATGGTTGTGTTCCCGGGCATCATGCTCCTGCTGCGCGCGATGGAAAAGCGCGAGATGGGTGAGCTTCGGTCGCGGTTCCTGCCGATGGAGACGACGTATCCGGCGATCTCGCGCTGGATCTCGCGCATGGAGTCGCTGCCCGGCTTCGATCGCACCTATCCTCCGCACTGGCGCGATGGTTCGCCGAGGGGATGATGGCCGCTGCTCGCCGGACACCGGTGCGTGACCCGCGGCAAATATTGGGTAAACTAACGGTGCCGCCGCATTCATTGCCGCCGCACTCAAGTTCCTTCGAGCAATCCCTGGTGTCGTCATGAGCAATTACCCCGTACACGTTACATTCCCGGGGCGACTGGTGATGGTCGGTTTCGGCAGCATCGGCCAGGGCGTCCTGCCGCTGGTCTTCCGCCACCTGGAGATCAAGCCGGACCAGGTCACGATCGTCACCAAGGACGACCTGGGAGAGAAGGTCGCGGCGGAATACGGGGTGCGGTTCATCAGGCAGTCGCTGACGCGCGAGAATTTCAAGAAAGTGCTCGATCCGCTGGTCGGCCGCGGCGACTTCCTGCTCAACCTGTCGGTGGATGTCTCGAGCGTCGCGTTGATCCAGTTCTGCTGGGAGCAGGGCTCGCTCTACCTCGACACCTGCATCGAGCCGTGGGTGGGCGGGTACATGGACCTTACGGCACCCCCGGCGCGTCGCACCAACTATGCGCTGCGCGAGACCGCGCTGGCGCTGCGCAACGCGAAGGTAAAGGCGCCCACCGCCGTGCTTACCCACGGCGCGAATCCGGGCCTCGTCTCGCACCTCGTCAAGCAGGCGCTGCTCAACATCGCAGCCGACACCGGGCTCGAGCACGAGGAACCGGCTTCCCGCGAGGCGTGGGCACAGCTCGCACAGCAGCTCGGCATCAAGGTAATACACATCGCCGAGCGCGACACGCAGGTGTCGCTGCGGCCGAAGGAACCGGGCGAGTTCGTCAACACGTGGTCGGTTGACGGCTTCACCGGCGAGGGTTGCCAGCCGGCGGAACTCGGATGGGGGTCGCACGAGAAGAACTGGCCGCGCGACGGGAAGAAGCACGACTTCGGCCGGGGCAGCGCGATCTACCTGATGCAGCCTGGTGCGGCGACGCGAGTGCGCACCTGGACGCCGCTGGCCCGGCAGTTCCATGGTTTCCTGATCACGCACGGCGAGTCGATCTCGATTTCCGACTACCTGAGCGTGAAGAAGGGCGAAAAGGTCGAGTATCGACCGACGGTGCATTACGCCTATCACCCCTGCGATGACGCGGTGCTGTCCGTGCATGAATTCGCGGGCCGCAACTGGCAGCTGCAGGAGCGCAAGCGGATCCTGATGGACGAGATCGTCAAGGGCGTGGACGAACTCGGCGTGCTGCTCGCGGGGCACAAGAAGAATGCCTACTGGTACGGCTCGCAGTTGTCCGTGCAGGAGGCCCGGGAGCTGTGCCCGCACAACAATGCCACGTCGCTGCAGGTGACGATCTCGGTGCTCGCCGGGCTCGTCTGGGCCATGGAAAACCCCAACGAGGGAGTGGTCGAGCCGGAAGACCTCGACTTCCGGCGCATCCTCGAGATCTGCCGTCCGTACCTCGGCCCCGTCGTGGGTGAGTACACGGAGTGGCATCCGCTGGTGGATCGCGCACGACTGTTCCCGGAAGACATCGACCAGACCGATCCGTGGCAGTTCAAGAACGTCCGGGTCGTGTGACACCGCCGGTCGTACGCGGCGGATGCCTGTGCCGCGCGGTGCGTCCGGTCGCGGCGCTGCCGACCGTCGCGCCGCCGGATCACTCGGACGAAGCGTAGCCGGCAGCGGCTCTATTCGCCCGGCTCGTACCGTATCTCCGTCACCACGTAGGTCCGCCGTCCGCCCGGCACCTCGACCGTGAACTCCTCGTCCCGCGAGCGGCGCATCAGCGCCCGCGCGAGCGGCGAGTCCATGCTCACGTAGCGTCGCGCGGGATCGATTTCGTCGGGTCCGACGATGCGAAGCTCCGTCTCGTTGCCTCCCTCGTCCTCGATCTTCACCCACGCGCCGAAGTACACGCGGCCCGTGTCGTCTGGAGGTTGCGCGACCACCACCATGCCTTCGAGGCGCTTGCGCAGGAAGCGCACCCGCCGGTCGATTTCGCGCAGCTGCTTCTTGCCGTAGATGTACTCGGCGTTCTCCGAGCGGTCGCCCTGCGCGGCCGCTTCCTGCACCGCGCGAGTCACCTGTGGCCGCTCGATGCGCCACAGGAAGTCGAGTTCCTCGCGCAGCCGGCGCGCACCTTCCGCGGTCGCGAACTTCGAGCCCGGGGGCTCGGATTTCCGGTAACGCGTCATGTTTTTGCCTTACCCGCAGCGCGCCCGGCGGGAGGTGTGCGCGGCGTCACGCTTTGCCCGGTTGGCCATCAGTAGCTTTCCGCGCCATGAGCAACAAGTACTACGCGCACTTCCTGGTGGACGAGCCGGACCCGCGTGGCCTGCAGGAGTACCGCGGCGTCGTCGAACTCGACGGCCAGCCGAAGCCCGGCCGGGAACTCCGCGAGGCATCGCGAATCATCGCGCACAACATGGGAATCGCTGCGCGCGAAGTGAAAGTGCTGCAGTGGTCCCGGCTGCACTGACGAACTGAATCGATCCCCTGGCGGACTTTTCCCTTCCCTTCGACCAAAGTCCGCTATTCGACCCCGGGCCACAAACCCGGGGTCTTTTTCTTTCTGGCGTCTCATTCGGCGCCATCGCGCAGCGCGGCGGTATTGCCGCCGATGCGCAGTGCCGCCGTTGCGATGCGTATTTCGACCAGGAAGCTCAGCAGGGCACCGACCAGCGCGATCATCGCGACCACGAACAGGGCGGCAACGTAAGCGGCCAGGTTGATCGGCACGAAGGTGCTCGAGAACAGCAGTGCGACCACCATCGCGACCAGCAGCGCCGCGATCGTGCACAGCGTGATGGAAAAGTTGATGAACCGGGCGCGGCGCGATGCGACGCGCAACTGGGCGCGCGCATCCGGGATGTCGTGGGCCGTCGCCTGCCGCAGGCTTTCCTCGACCTTGCGGGCGCGGTCGACGGTGCGTGCGAGGCGATTGGTCAGCACGCCCAGCATCACGCCGATGCCTGACAGCAGGAAGACGGGCGCCAGCGCGAGCTGGATCGCGTGCGCGATGTCGACGATCTGTATGCCATTCATGGTGCCGGATTCTATGCCACCGGGTGCTCCCCGGTTGCGGCCTTGCCGGATGTTCGCGCACCATTGCCACGGAACCAGGCCATGTCCTTCAAGGATCACTTCTCACGCCAGTCGGCGGCCTACAGCCGCTATCGCCCTGGCTATCCGCCCGGGTTGATCGACTGGGTCTCGTCGCTGGCTCCGGACCGCCACCTGGCCGTGGATTGCGCGACCGGCAACGGGCAGGCAGCGCTCGCGCTCTCGAGCCGGTTTGACCTGGTGGTCGCGATCGACGGCAGCCGGGAGCAGCTTGGCAGCGCGACGCCTGGGCCGAACGTCGCCTACCTGGCCGCGCTCGCCGAACACCTACCGATCCGCGACCAGACCGTGTCGCTGGTCACCGCGGCACAGGCCGCGCACTGGTTCGATTTCGGGCGATTTCACGCGGAGTGCCGGCGCGTGCTCAAGCCCGGTGGGGTCGTGGCAGCCTGGACCTATGGAAAATTCCGCCTGGATGGTGACGAAGGCGTGTCGCAGGCGGTCGACGCGGTGATCGACGACTTCTACGAGAACGTCGTCGGTCCCTTCTGGCCGCCGGAACGACGCTATGTCGAACTGGGCTACCGGACGCTGCCGTTTCCTTGGCGCGAGGTGACGGCTCCCGCGTTCGAACTCGAGACCTCGTGGGACCTGGAGGGGGTTCTTGGCTACCTCGCGTCCTGGTCTGCGGTCCAGCGGTACCGGGATCACCACGGACGCGACCCGCTGCAGCCGTTGCGCACCGCGCTCGAGTCGGCCTGGGGCGGCGCCGGAACCCGCAGGCTGCGCTGGCCGGTCCACATCCGGGCCGGCCTGGCCTGATTCATCTATAATTCGCGCCCTTCCGCAATTCGCCCCTTCCGCCGGGTCCGGCAAGCCGGGCGCGGTCTCAACATGGAGACATGAGCCATGCGTTGGTCGTTGCCCTTTGCCTGCCTGATGACCCTCACCGCCTGCGCGGGTTCGCCCCCGGTCGCCACCGAGGCGCCTGCGAAGCAGGCCGCTGTGCCTGAGCTGCCCGGGGTGCCCGCTCCCGAGTCGGGCGTGATCCTCGCCAACTTCGACCGTAGCGTCCGCCCGCAGGACGATTTCTACCTGTTCGTGAACGGCACCTGGCTTGAAAAGACGCAGATTCCGCCGGACAAGTCGAATTACGGCACCTTCGGGATGCTGGCCGACGAGGTCGAGATGAACCTCAAGGGCATCGTCGAGCATGCGGCCGCCGCGCCCGGCGCGACCGGCAGCGACTCGCAGATGATCGGCGACCTGTACGCCAGCTACATGGACGAGGCCACCGCCGAGGCCAAGGGTCCCGCCGCGCTGCAGGCTGAACTCGCGGCGATCGACCGCATCGACGATCGCGCCGGGCTCATTGCCTATTTCGGGCGCGCGCAGCAGCGGTTCGTCGCCGGGCCGCCCGGCATCGAGGCTTTCGGCACCGCCGCGCCGCTGCTCGCGGCCGTGATGCCCGACGAGAAAAACCCCGACGTCAATTCGCTGCACGTCTACCAGTTCGGGCTCGGCATGCCCGACCGCGACTATTACCTGAAGGAAGAGGGGCGCTTCGCCGAGGTCCGCGGCAAGTACCAGGACTATGCGCGTGACTTGCTCGCGATGAACGGCCGTACCGACGCCGCTGCGGCGGCCAGGCGCGTCGTCGCGCTCGAGAAGCGGCTCGCCAAGGCGCAGTGGACCAATGTCGAGCTGCGCGACCCGGTGAAGGGCTACAACCCCATGGACCTGGCGGCGGCTGCGAAGCTTGCGCCCGGCTTCGACTGGAAGTCCTGGCTGTCGGCCGCGGGCCTGTCGGATGCGACGACGCTGGTCGTGGGGCAGCCGAGCTACATCAAGGAAATGGCGGCCGCGGTCCGCGAAGTGCCGCTCGCGACCTGGAAGGACTATATCCGCGTCCACGTCACCGACGACTACGCGCCGCTGATGGGCGGCAAGTACGCCGCCGCGGCGTTCGCGTTCCGTGAGACGACGCTGACCGGAGTCGAGGAGATGAGGCCGCGCTGGAAGCGCGGCATACAGCAGGTCGAGTTCGTGATGGGCGAGGTGCTTGGGCGCGTCTACGTCGCCGAATACTTCCCGGCGGAGTCCAAGGCGCAGATGCAGATGCTGGTCTCCAACCTGCTCACCACTTTCGGTGAGTCGATCGACGAGCTCGCCTGGATGGGTCCGGAGACCAGGGAAGCTGCGCACGACAAGCTTGCCAAGTTCACGGTGAAGATCGGCTACCCGGACAAGTGGCAGCCGAAGCCCGAGGTAACCATCCAGCGCGACGACCTGATCGGCAATGTCATGCGCACACGCGAGGCCAACCGCCGCATAGAGTTTGCCAAGCTCGGCAAGCCGGTGGACAAGTCCGAGTGGGGCATGACGCCGCAGACGGTGAACGCCTACTACAACCCGCTCGCCAACGAGATCGTGTTCCCGGCCGCGATCCTTCAGCCGCCGTTCTTCGACGCGAAGGCCGACAACGCGGTCAACTACGGCGGCATCGGCGCGGTCATCGGGCACGAGGTCAGCCACGGGTTCGACGACCAGGGCCGGCAGTTCGACGGCGACGGCGTGCTGCGCGACTGGTGGAAGGCCGAAGACGACACCAAGTTCCGCGAGCAGACCAGGGTGCTCGATGCCCAGTACTCGGCATTCAGCCCGATCCCGGGCATGAACCTGAACGGCAAGCTCACGATGGGCGAGAACATCGGCGACATTTCCGGGCTCTCCGTGGCCTACAAGGCCTATCGTCGCTCACTGGCCGGCACCGAGGCGCCGGTTCTCGACGGGTTCACCGGCGACCAGCGCTTCTTCATCGGCTGGGCGCAGATCTGGGCGCGCAAGTACCGCGAGGACGAGCTGCGCAAGCGCCTGCTCACGGATCCGCACAGCCCGTCCGAATACCGCGTCAACGGCGTGGTGCGCAACATGCCGTCGTTCGACCGCTCGTTCGACGTCAAGCCCGGCGACAAGCTCTACCTTCCGCCGGACGAGATGGTCAAGATCTGGTGAACCACCCCCGGGTGGCGCCGGTCATGGAGATTTGACCGGCCCACCCCATAATGTATGGCACGCGCGCCCATTCGGGCCGCGCAGGAGGATGAACGATGCGCACTTTCCGGGTTGCCGCAATTGCCGCGATGAGCCTGCTGCTCTCCGCCTGTGGCTACAACACGATCCAGGTCCAGGACGAGCAGGTCAAGTCGGCCTGGTCCGAGGTAGTCAACCAGTACCAGCGTCGTGCGGACCTGATCCCGAACCTCGTCAACACCGTCAAGGGATTCGCCGCGCAGGAGCAGGCAGTGCTGATCGGCGTGACCGAGGCGCGCGCCAAGGCCACGCAGATCAAGGTGGATGCAAACGACCCGGCTTCGCTGCAGCAGTTCCAGGCCGCGCAGGGCGAGGTGTCGAGCGCGCTGTCCCGCCTGATGGTGGTGGTGGAAAAGTATCCGGAGCTCAAGTCGGACCAGAACTTCCGCGACCTGCAGGCGCAGCTCGAGGGCACCGAGAACCGCATCGCCGTGGCGCGCAATCGCTACATCCAGGCGGTGCAGGAATTCAACGTGACGGTGCGCAGGTTCCCGACCAACCTGACGGCGATGGTGTTCGGCTACAAGGTCAAGCCGAACTTCACCGTCGAAAACGAGGCCGCCATCGCGAAGCCGCCGACGGTCGATTTTGCGGCGCCCGCTCCTGGCGCCGCGCCGGTGACGAACTGAGGTCCGGGCGCGCCGGCATCCGGCTGGCGCGGACGCCCAAGTGTCGTCGCTGACTCGACACCGGATGGGTATCGGCGGGGTTGCATCGCTTGCAGCGGTGCTTGCGCTGTTCGCCGCCGTGGCCTGCGCCGAGCCGCTGGTGCCGGTCCCGGCGCTGGCGGCGCGGGTCACGGACCTCACCGGCACGCTCACCCCCGAACAAGTCGCCGCGCTCGACTCGAAGCTCGGTTCGTTCGAGCAGGCCAAGGGCAGCCAGGTCGCAGTGCTGGTGGTCCCGACCACGCGGCCGGAGGAGATCGAGCAGTACGCCATCCGCCTCGCCGACGCCTGGAAGCTGGGGCGAAAGGGCGTGGACGACGGCGCGATCCTGCTGGTCGCCCGTGACGACAGGAAAGTTCGTATCGAGGTTGGATACGGGCTCGAGGGCGTGCTGCCGGACGCGACCGCCAACCGCATCATCGACGAAGACATCGTCCCGCGGTTCCGTAGCGGTGACTACTATGGGGGTATCGACGCCGGCGTCGATCGCATGATGCGGGTGATCGACGGCGAACCGCTGCCGGAGCCCAGGCGCGCGAGGACGGATGACGCAGCCGGCGGGTTCGGCAACCTGCTGCCGGTCCTGCTGGTGTTCGCGCTGGTAGGAGGTGCGATCCTGCGGCGGCTGTTCGGTCGCGTCGGCGGGGCGCTTGCGACCGGCGGGCTGGTCGGATTCATCACCTGGCTCATCATCGGCATCGTCGCGATGTCGATATTCGCCGGGGTGATCGCGTTCATATTCGCCGTCGTGGGCGGTGGAACGGGCGGCGGACCCGGCGGCCGCGGCTGGTACAGTCACCGCCGCGGCGGCGGAACGGGGTTCCCGGGCAGCTTCGGTGGAGGTGGCTTCGGCGGCGGCGGTGGATTCAGCGGCGGGGGCGGGAGCTTCGGCGGCGGCGGCGCGTCGGGGAGCTGGTAGCCATGCATTGGAAGAGATTTTTCCGGCACCTTTTCGCGACACGCGCAGCCCTGCACCGTGCGTTCCCGGGTGCGGCCTTGTCCGCGATCGACTCGGCCATCGGTGAATCGGAGCGCCGGCACACCGGCGAGATCCGCGTGGCGATCGAGGCCTCGCTGGAACCGCTCGAGGCGCTGCGCGGCCGCAGTCCTCGCGATCGAGCGCTGCAGGTTTTCTCGGCGCTCGGCGTCTGGGACACCGCTGCCAACAACGGCGTGCTGGTCTACCTGCTGCTCGCCGATAACGCTGTCGAGATCGTCGCGGACCGCGGCTACAACGGCCTCGTGGCCCCGACGGAGTGGACGGACATCTGCCACGCCATGGAGTCGAATTTCCGTGCCGGCCGATTCGAACAGGGCATGCTGGACGGCATCGGCCGCGTGGGCGGCCTGCTGGCGGCGCATTTCCCGGGCGTTGCCGGCTCGCGAGATCCGGACGAGCTTCCCAACCGTCCGGCGATACTGTGATGAGGGTGAAACCGACGATGCATGCAAGACCAGTGATCGATCCCGCATCCGGCGTGCGTGCCACGCTTGCCATCACCTTGCTCGCGCTCGGCGGGTGCAGCGTGTTCCAGATGCACCAGCCGCAGCCGAAGACGCTGCCGCCACCGCCACCGCCGCCCGTCACGGCGCCGCTGGCCACGCACCAGTTCACATACGTTCCCGGGGTGACCAGTGTGCTCGGTGAACTGCAGGTCACGAAGTCCCGGCACGAGGACACGCTGTCGGACATCGCGCGCCGATTCGACCTGGGCTACGACGAACTGCTGCGCGCCAATCCGGGCGTGGATCCGTGGCTGCCCGGCGATGGTACGACCATCATCCTGCCGACGCAGTTCGTCATTCCGGACGGCCCCAGGGAAGGCATCCTGGTCAATGTCGCTGCAATGCGCCTGTTCTACTTTCCGAAGCCAACGAAGGGCGCGAAGGATGCGCCGCGCACCGTCGTCACGTACCCGATCGGCATCGGCAAGATCGGCTGGGCTACGCCGGTCGGCAGCACCAAGATCGTATCGAAGCGCAAGGGGCCGGTGTGGACGCCGCCCGAATCGGTGCGCAAGGAGCATGCCGCCAACGGCGATCCGCTGCCGGCACGCGTGCCGCCGGGTCCGGACAATCCGCTGGGCGCCTATGCAATGAACCTCGGCTGGCCGAGCTACCTGATGCACGGCACCAACAAGCCGCCGGGGGTCGGCATGCGCGCGAGCCATGGCTGTATCCGGCTCTATCCGGAGGACATCGAGTCGCTGTTCGGCAAGGTTGCGATCGGCACCAAGGTGACGGTGGTCAACCAGTCGCTGCTGGCCGCCTGGCAGGACGGGAGCCTGTACGTGCAGTCCTTCCCGGTGCCGGTCGAGGGCGAGGACGACAGCAAGGCGCCAGCGCCTGTTCCCTACGACGACAAGGCGGCAGCACTGCTGCAGCGACTCGCCGAAGAGCACGGCGCCTCGATCGACACCTCGCTGGCAGAAGTGGCGGTGACCCAGTCCCGGGGCATCACGGTACCGGTTTCACGCCCGGGCCTGACGATGGAGGCATGGCTCGGGGCGGCACGCCGCGTGGAGAATACGCTGCCGGAAGGATCCAACTGGGACGGGCGCGATGGAGCCGAAGATACGGCTGCAGGCGCCACCGGTAACAAGGGTCCGGCTGCCGCCATAACCCGATAATTAGTGCCGGCGCACCGTCACGAACACAATAGCTTGTGCTAACTTAGAACGAGCATGAGCGGGGGCAACGGTTTGGCAGAGTCGAACCTGAGGGGCATGGTCGTGGCGGAGGCGCCGGGCGCCGACCACGCCATCACGCGGCTGCCGCCATCCGCATGTGCATTCATTGGCCGCACCCTGCGCGGCCCGGTGCAGCGTCCCGTCGCCGTGCATGGTTTCGCCGAGTTCCAGCAGGTTTTCGGCGGACTGTGGCAGCTGAGCCCGATGACCTATGCCGTCGAGCAGTTCTTCGAGAACGGTGGTCGCGATGCGATCATCGTCCGCGTCTGCAACGGCGGTCGGCCAGCGACGATAACACTGCCCTGCGGGCGCACATCGCTGACGCTTGCGGCACGCAACCCCGGATCGCGCGAGGCGCTGCGGGCGTCGGTCGACTACGACAACATTGCAGCGAACGAAGAAGACCGCTTCAATCTCGTCATCCAGCGCGTACGTGCTGCCGGGTCAGAGCACATCGAGGACCAGGAGATATTCCGCCGGCTGTCGATCGTCCCGGGCAGTACCCGGTACGTCGCGAACGCGCTGCAGGAGTCTGCGCTGGTGCGCGTGCACGGCGAGGTACCATGGCTGCGACCCGACCGGACCTACCGCGCCGGCGCGCGCCACCCCATCGGCTACGTCGACTCGAATGCCGACGGTGATGACGGGGCGCCCCTGACCGACTACGACCTGATCGGATCCGCCGAACGCGGCACCGGCATGTTCGCGCTGCGTCCCGGCGACCATGCGCACTTCCTCTATATCCCGCCGCCGGCTCGCGACCGCGACCTTGGCCCCGGCGTGCTCGTTGCCGCCGCGGCGCACTGTCGCGAGCTGCGCGCAATGCTGATCGTCGATCCGGCTGCCGTCTGGACGAATTGCGACGAGGCGCTCGCGGGTCTCCGCGAACTCGGGTTCAACTCGGAAAATGCGCTGATGTGTTTCCCGCGCATCCTCGCGTTCGATCGGCTGCGTGGACGCTACGAGAGTTTCGCGAATGGCGGCGCCGTGGCCGGAATACTGGCGCGAGTCGACCAGCATCGCTCGCCCTGGCAGCAGGGACCCGACCAGGAACTGCTGCTGCGGCCGGGCACACGGGCAGGACAGAACCTGACGGATGCGGAGCGCGTGCGCCTGATCGCGCACGGAGTGAATCCGCTGCAATCGCTGCGCTCGGCAAGCCCTGACGCGCCGGCATTGCGCACGCTGGCCGGCGGCTCCGCGAGCAGTGCGGACAGCATGCTGCTCACCCAGCGGCGTCGTGCGCTGCTGGTGATGAACAGCATCGAGCGCGGCACGCGCTGGTCGGTGTTCGAGGCCGGCGACCGCAATACCTGGCACAAGCTCACCCGACAGGTGCGGGATTTTCTTGCCCCGCTTGCCGCTGCCGGATTGTTCGGTCCCGCCGAAAGGGACGACGCCTGCCACGTGATCTGCGACGAGCGCGTGAATCCACCGCAGGACGTCGCGGCCGGTCGTGTCAGCTTCCTGGTCAGGCTGGGAGCGACACGCGCGGGCGACTATTTTTCATTCCTGGTGACACATTCGGTCGACGGCAGTCGCGTGCGGCCCGCACGTTCGACGATGCTGCCTGCCGGCACGCGAATGACGGTGCAGGGGCTTCCGGCTCCATCCGCGGAAGACGCCACGACGCGGGAACGCACGCTGGCGCAGCAGCTTTTCGGTTACTACCGCGAGCCGCGGCCGCCAATCTCGGCGCCGCCGTCGGTGCCATCGTCACCGGCGCTGCCCGAAGCCTCCACCACCGGGCGTCGCGATGCAGACGCGGTCGCCGGCTTCCACAGAGACTTCGGCGGTGGCGGCCAGCGCCTCTGAGCTGCCGTCGCGCCGCAGCACACGGTTTTCACCCCTCGTCGCCGCGCCTCCGCCCTGCAGGCCGAACGGCGCGATGCGGCGGTGATTCGACAGTATCGCGGCAGTCATCGCCTCGCGAAATTCCACGCAGCGCACCAGTCCGTCGCCGCCGCGATATGCCCCGGCGCCCCCTGAACCGGGCCTGAGCGAGAACTCGCGCAACAGCACCGGAAAGCGGGACTCGAGCACCTCGGGGTCGGTGAGCCGGGAGTTCGTCATGTGAGTCTGGACGCCGCTCGCGCCGTCGAAGCCATCGCCCGCGCCCGATCCGCCGGCGATGGTCTCGTAGTACTGGTAGCGGTCGTTGCCGAAGGTCAGGTTGTTCATCGTGCCCTGCGATGCGGCCTGCAGGCCGAGCGCGCCGTACAGCGCGTCGACGATGCATTGCGACGTCTCGACATTTCCCGCCACGACCGCGTGCGGGAAGGTCGGGTCGAGCATCGACCCGGGAGGCACGACGATGTCGATCGGCCGCAGGCAGCCTGCATTCAACGGTATCGTCTCGTCGATCAAGGTGCGGAACACGTACAGCACGGCGGCCACCGTAACGGCACGCGGGGCATTGAAGTTGTCGTTGCCCTGGGGCGAGGTGCCGGTGAAATCCACGCTCACCGCGCCGGCAGCATGGTCGACCGAGACTGCGACCCGGACGCACTGGCCATTGTCCATTTCGTACGCGAAGTCTCCATCGTGCAGGCGGCGCACCGCACGCCGCATGCAGGCTTCAGCATTGTCCTGCACGTGACGCATGTAGCAGAGCAGCGTCGAGAGACCGTGCTCGCTGGCTGCACGCCCAAGTTCGCGGATGCCGCGCGCGTTGGCTGCGAGCTGCGCGCGCAGGTCGGCGAGATTCTGGTCCGGGTTGCGGGCAGGGTGGCAGCCTCTGGCCAGCGCTCGCCGGAATCCGTCCTCGTCCAGGCGCCCGTCGCGAAGGATGCGGATCGGTTCGATCAGCGCGCCTTCCTCGCTGATGTCCTTGCTGCCCGGCGGCATCGATCCGGGCGTGATGCCGCCGACGTCCGCATGGTGCGCCCGCGACGCGGTGAAGAAATTGATCCGCGAACCCGTGTCGTCGAACACCGGCGTGACGACCGTGATGTCCGGCAGGTGGGTTCCGCCGTGATAGGGCGAATTCAGGATGTATGAATCGCCCGGACGCATGTCCCGGCCATGACGCTCGATCACCGCCGTGACGCTCGTGCCCATCGAGCCAAGGTGCACCGGCATGTGCGGTGCATTGGCAACCAGGTTCGCATCGCCGTCGAAGATTGCGCAGGAGAAATCGAGCCGTTCCTTGATGTTGACCGAACTCGCGGTCTGCCGCAGCACCACGCCCATCTGTTCGGCCACGTGCATGAACAGCCCGTTGAACACCTCGAGCCGCATCGGGTCGGCCGGCGCCATTTCCACCGACGATCCCCCTTCCTGCACGCGTTCGCGGGTAAGCAGCGTCCGCCCGTCGCCGCGAGAGCGTGCAACCCAGCCTGGCGCAATCCACACCGTGGCGCCCTGTTCGGCGATGAGTGCCGGGCCGTTGAGCACCATCTCCCCGGCGGCATCCCCACGCAGGCGCAACGGGACCCGACGCCACGCTCCGCCGCTCCAGGCATCCACCATCGCCACGGCGGCCATCGGTGCGGCGCCTGTGCCACCGGCGATTGCAGGCACGGTGGCTGCCGTCGCGGTCTCCCCCTGGGCGCTGATACCCGGCCGGGGTTCTGCTGACGGCGGCAGCAGCGTGCCCGGACTGCGTTGTTGTCGTGCCGGATCCGGCTCGAGCTCGACCGCCTCCGCGCAGCAGCCGGCCAGCATCGCGATCCTCGTGTCGTCCGCAAATCCGTACAGCCGGTGGTGCGCAAGGACGAATTCCTCGAGCATCGCCGCAGGCTCGCCCCATTCGACCTCGATCTCCGAGTCGGAGCCGGGTAGTCGCAGGCTGGCGGTCCGTCGTACCGCGATGTCCTGGTCCGCGATTCCCTGGCGATTGAGCTCACGCCTGGCTGCCTCCTCGAGCCGGTCGAGAACGGCGGCGACCCGTGTGTGCCCTGGCGCATCACACGGGTCACGGACGCTGCGCCGCCTGAGACAGCGGCGGCGGGCGAGGCCGATGCCCCAGGCGGAGAGAACGCCGGCCAACGGGTCGAGCAGCATTGAATCGATGCCCAGCGCCTCGGCGACCGCGCAGGCGTGCTGTCCGGCCGCGCCGCCGAAGGGCAGCAGCGCGAACTGCGACGGGTCGTGGCCCTGGCTGAGTGCCAGTTCCCTGATCGCATTGGCCATGCGGGATACGGCCACGGTCAGGAATGCCTCCGCAAGCTGTTCGATCCCGACCCGGGTGCCGTCGCGTGCGAGTTCCGCGGACACGGCCTCGAGGCGGGCGCGCGAGGCATCCGGGTCCAGCGGCTCGCCTCCCGAAGCGCCGAAGACCGCCGGGAATCTTTCCGGGCGGATCCGGCCGAGCACTACATTGCAGTCGGTCACCGTTGCCGGGCCGCCGCGGCGGTAGCAGGCGGGCCCGGGGTCTGCACCCGCCGACTCCGGCCCGACCTGCAGGCGTCCGTCGGCGTATCGCACGATCGATCCACCCCCGGCCGCGATCGTATGCATGTCCATCATCGGCGAGTGCAGGCGCACGCCGTCTATCTCGGTTGCGAGGCGGCGCGGTAGTTCGCCCGCGTAGAGACTCACGTCGGTCGACGTGCCGCCCATGTCGAACCCGATCAGCCGGCCAATTCCGGCTGCCTCGGCGATGGATGCGAGCCCCACGACGCCGCCTGCAGGACCGGACAACACTCCGTTGATGCCGCGGAATCCATCGGGATCCACCAGCCCGCCGTTGCTCTGCATCATCAGCAGCTGCGGCTGGCCATGGCCATCGGCAAGCTTGCCGAGGAAATCGCGCACGTAGCGACCCAGTATCGGGGACAGGTAGGCGTCGGCCACGGCGCTGTCGCCGCGCGCGATGAGTCCGACCAGCGGCGCAACCTGGTGCGACATGACGATCTCTTCGAAGCCCGCCTGCGCAGCCAGTCGCGCGGCGTTCCGCTCGTGGCCGGGGTTGCGGAGGCCGTGCAGGAACGCGATCGCGACCGAGCGCAGGCCGCCGGCCCGCGCCTCGCACAGTTCCGCGAGCAACGAGGCCTCGTCGAGCGGCTCGAGCACCGTGCCGGTTGCGTCGATTCTCTCGTTCGACTCGACCACCCCGGAATACAGCACGGGCGGCAGCCGTATTGCGCGCGCGAATATGTCGGGTCGATTCTGGTAGCCGATACGCAGCGCGTCGCCGAGGCCGCGGGTCGTGACCAGCAGCGTTGGCGCACCCTTGCGTTCGAGCAGCGCGTTCGTGGCGACCGTCGTGCCGAGACGCACCGATTCGAGCCGCCTGTCGCTTCCCGGCAGGCGCGCGAGGATCTCTTCGATGGCACGTACTGCCGGATCACCCGGATGCTTCGGGTCGCGCGACAGGACCTTGTGCGTGTGGAGGCGCCCGTCGGGATCGCGCGCGACGGCATCGGTGAACGTACCACCGCGGTCGATCGCGAATCGCCATGACCGCTGCAGACTGCCGGACCTCATCGCGGGACTTTCGCACGCTGCGCTTGGGCGCCGCAATCAACCTGCTTGTGCGTGCGAGCCACGGGTCGCTAGCATCCGGCAACATGAACGACGCGGCCGATGCAATCCTGGCGGTCGTGGGGCAGGTGCCCCGCGGCAAGGTGACGACCTACGGTGCAGTCGCCGAGCGCGCGGGCTGGCCACGGCGGTCGCGCCTGGTCGGACGGGTGCTCTCGGCGCTTCCCAGCGGCAGCAAGGTGCCGTGGCATCGAATCGTCGCGGCGGGTGGCCGGATCGCTTTTCCGGAGGGGGCGCCATCGCGCGATCGGCAGATCCGGCGACTGCGCAGCGAAGGAGTCGATGCGTCGAGCGGCCGGGTGGACCTCCGTCGCCACGGCTGGCACAGCCCGCCCGCCGACCTCGATCGCTGGCTGTGGAGCGTTGGCGATGAGAACTGAATCCGGAATCCCCGCAGCGGGAAGAATATGATGCTCGCTGGGATGGTCGCAGGAGGATATTGATGGCTGAACGTTACGTAGTGTTCTCGCATGGCAAGGACAGCGAGCCATGGGGCAGCAAGATCGCCGCCATGGCGGAGATCGCCCGGGAGGAGGGGTTCGTGGTCGAGTCGGTGGACTACCGCGGTATCGACGACCCCAAGGACCGCGTCACGCGGTTGCTTTCCTTCTGCAAGGACCTGCGTGGTTCGCTGGTCCTGGTCGGCTCGAGCCTGGGCGGATACGTGTCCGTCGCGGCTTCGTCGCTGCTGCAGGCCCGCGGCATGTTCCTGCTGGCGCCGGCCCTTTACATGCCGGGGTACGAGAAGTTCAGCCCGCGTCCGGCGTCCTGCCCGACGACCATCATCCATGGCTGGCGCGACGAGGTGATCCCCGTGGACAACAGCTACCGCTTCGCGCGCGAGCAGAAAGCGACCTTGCACGTGGTGGACTCGGATCATGGCCTGCTCGACCAGATCCGCCCGATCAACCACTACCTCACGTATTTTCTTTTCTCGATCGAAGAATTCCTCTGACCGGGGACAGGGGACATTCTCCTTTTCTCTTGTCAGGGAAAAGGAGAATGTCCCCTGTTGCGGGTAAGATTGCGACTGGACCGACCCGGGGGTGCCTATGCAGTCGACCGCAAGAACAGCCGTCCTCGCCCTGATGCTCGCGATCGTCGCGGCCTGCGGCGGCGAGCCGGCGCCCCAGGACAAGGCCGATGCAGCCGCCAAGGGCCGCAGCACCGACGAAACCGTGTTCGACGACATGATCCAGACCCAGGACCGGGCGCGCGGCGTCGAGGACACGGTCATGGCAGCCAAGGGCTCGCTGGACGCCGCGATCGACGAGCAGTCAGGGGACGGATCGACGGACCCCGGACAGTAAGCGACACCGGCGCAGTCCCGGTCCAGGAAATCCAATGCAACGCATTCCCGAACCCGAGCTCATGGACGAGTTCGAGCAGGCCCGCGCATATGCGGAGGCCGACTTCTCGGAGCCGAACGAACGCTTCGTAGCGCTTTTTGCCGCAAAATTTCCCGAACTGCGTGCCGGCCCGGTACTGGACCTCGGGTGCGGACCCGGCGACATCGCGCTCAGGCTTGCGCGTAGCTTCCCGGGGCTGGACGTGCACGGGCTGGACGGCTCGGGACCGATGCTCGCTTTCGGCCAGGCGAGGCTGCGCGACGATCCGGACCTGGCCGGACGCGTCCGGTTCCTGCAGGGAATCCTGCCGGGAGCGAAGCTGCCGCTCGACGCCTACGATGCCATCGTCAGCAACAGCCTGCTGCACCACCTGCACGACCCGATGGTGCTGTGGCATGCCGTGCTGGACCATGGCGCGCCGGGCGCAGCGGTGCTCGTGATGGACCTGTTCCGGCCCGACTCGACGGCGGTCGCCCGCGGTATCGTCGAAGCCTGGGCGGGCGGGGAGCCCGAGGTGCTGAAGCAGGATTTCTACAACTCGCTCTGCGCCGCATTCACGTGCGACGAGGTGCGCGAACAACTCGCAGCCTGCGGCCTCGCGACCCTCGAGACCAGCGTGGTATCCGATCGCCACATGATCGTGGCGGGGCGACTGCCGGCATGAGCGGCATGACGCTGATGGAGCGCCTGCTGCTGCCGCTGATCCGGAGTTTCGTATCGTTCTGGGTGCGCCCGTCCATTCTTCCCGATTCGCTCGTGGAGCGCTTCGAGAAGGGCCGGCCGGTCGTCTATGTGCTCGAGAAGCGCAGCATCATCGACCTTGCCGTGCTCGAGTACGTGTGTCGCGAGAAGGCGCTGCCATTGCCGCTGGCCCCGGTCGGGCCGCAGCCGGCGGGCGGCGGGCTGCCCGTGTCCGTGTTGTTCCTGGAACGACGCGCGGGCTTCCTGCGCATGCGCATCGACCGACGCATCCCCCAGACGCTGCGCGACCTGTCCACGCTGGCGGCGACCGACATCGGGTTTGACGCCGACATGGTGCCCGTGAGCCTGTTCTGGGGTCGGGCGCCCGATCGCGAGCGGTCGTGGCTGCGCCTGCTGGTCGCCGAGGGCTGGGACATCGGCGGCAGGTTCCGGAAAGTCCTGTCGCTGCTGTTGAACGGCCGCAACCTGCTGGTGCTGTTCGGCGACGCGATGCCGCTGCAGTCGGGGCAAGCGGAGACGCGCGGGCTGCCGCGCGGGCCGCGCCGGCTGTGGCGTCTGCTGCGTGCGCAGTTCCGCAGCCAGCGCACCGCGACCATCGGCCCGGACCTGTCGCATCGACGCACGATCGTCGCGCAGCTGCTGAACACGAAGCTGGTCCGCGACGCAGTGCGCGAGGAGATGAAGTCGAAGGAGATCTCGAGGCGCGACGCGCTCAAGGCCGCGCGCGGCTACGCAAAGGAGGTCGCGGCGAACTACTCGCACTCGTTCGTCGTATTCATGTCGGGTGTGCTCGGCAGGCTGTGGAACCGACTGTACGACGGCGTCGAGCTCGCCAATTTCTCGAGCCTCGACTCGATCGAGGACGGTGCCGAAGTCGTCTACGTGCCGTGCCACCGCAGCCACATGGACTACCTGCTGCTCTCCTACGTCGTGTACCACAAGGGGTTCGCGGCGCCGCACATCGCGGCCGGCATAAACCTCAACATGCCGGTCATCGGCTCGTTCCTGCGCCGCGGCGGGGCGTTCTTCCTGCGCCGCAGTTTCTCGGGCAACCAGCTCTACACGGCGGTGTTCGTCAGGTACGTCGGCATCATGATGGCGCGCGGCCACTCGATCGAGTACTTCATCGAGGGCGGGCGCAGCCGCACTGGACGACTGATGCAGCCGAAGACCGGGATGCTGGCGATGACGGTGCGCAGCTACCTGCGCGCTCCGGGCCGCCCGGTGGTCTTCGTGCCGGTCTACTTCGGATACGAGCGCCTGGTGGAGGGGCGAACCTACATCAACGAGCTGTCCGGCCGGCCGAAGGAAAAGGAATCCGTGTTGACGCTGTTGCGCGCAATCCCCGAGCTGCGCAGCCGTTTCGGCAAGGTGTACGTGAGCTTCGGCGAGCCGCTGCCGCTCGATCCGCTGATTCGCAGGCACGCCCCGGACTGGACGCCCGAGCCGTCGGGATCGGACGACCGTCCGCCCTGGCTCACGCCGCTGGTGAAGGACCTCGCGACGTCCATCATGACGCGCATCAACGCCGCGGCCTGCGTGTCCCCGGTCAACCTGATCGGCCTGGCGATGCTGGCCACGCCGCGTCACAGCATGGGCGAGGCCGACCTGGTCCGCCTGCTGGAAGTCTATGCGTCGCTGATGCGCCGCGCGCCTTACTCGTCCAAGGTCTGGGTCACGGCCCTGGACGGGGCCTCGATGATCCGGCACGGGGAGTCTCTCGGCATCCTTCACCGGGTGCCGCACGAGCTTGGCGACATCATGCGGATGACCGACGACTCGGCGATCCTCACCAGCTATTTCCGCAACAATTCGCTGCACCTGCTGCTGATGCCATCGCTGCTCGCCTGCGCGTTCCTGAACAATGCGAGCGTGCCGCGTGCCGACCTGCATCGGCTCGCGGGCAGGGTGTATCCCTATGCGGCCGATGAATATTTCCTGCGCTGGTCGGAATCGGAACTCCCTGGCGTCGTCGACAGCCTGCTCGAGGACCTGCTGAACCTCGGGTTGCTGTCGGCTTCCGAGGACCGCTCCATGTGGTCCCGGCCACCGGCCGAGACGCCGGAGGCGGTGCAGTTGTCGGTGCTCTCACGGGCGACCGTGCCGATACTCGAGCGTTACTACCTCGCGGTCTCTCTGCTGCTCAAGGCCGGCAGCGGTCGCATCACCCAGCAGGCGCTGGAGCGGCAATGCGAGTTGATGGCGCAGAGGATGTCGCTGCTCTACGAGATGAACGCACCGGAATTCTTCGAGCGGGCGCAGTTCTCGAACTTCCTCGACCTCTCCCGCACGCGCAATGTCGTGACCCGGGGTCCGGACGACATGCTGCTGTTCGATCCGGCCATGATGCAGGCCATCGTCCAGGACGCGCAGATGGTGCTGCACGAACAGATGCGCAACAGCATCCTGCAGGTGGTGCACCGCTGAGGCGAAAAGGCTGGTGCTGCGCCTCAGTCTTCGCTTGTTACGCGGCCGCGAAGCTTCTTGTCCCGCGACTCCCGGGTCTTGCTCGCAAGCCGCCGTTCCCTGGAGGCGCGGGTCGGGCGCGTCGGCCGACGGGTCTTCGGTTCGATGAGCGACTCGCGGATCATCGCGACCAGCCGCCCGACGGCGTCGGCACGGTTCTGCTCCAGCGACCGCAGGCGCTGGGCGTCGATCACGATCAGGCCGGAGGCAGTCATGCGCCGGCCGGCAATCCGCTTCAGGCGCGCGCGTGCTGTCTCGCGCAGCGGCGCCCAGGCCGCCGAGTCGAAGCGCAGTTCGATTGCGTTCGATACCTTGTTGACGTTCTGGCCACCGGGTCCAGAGGCCCTCACCGCGCGGAATTCCAGCAACTCGTCGGGGATCGAGAGCGAGCCTGAGACCTCGACCGGCATCGGGCCTCAGTCGCCGCGGCCCGGTTCAATCGCGCCGATCCTGGGCCCGGCCATCTCGACACGGATCTCGCGCTGGGCGACCGGGATCGTCACGCCGTTGTCGCGGAACAGGCGCCAGATCGCCCGGTTGACGTCGGAGCGCACGTTGTTCACGCCCTCGTGCGGATCGGGAATCCAGAAACGCAGCTCGAGATCGATGCCGCTTTCGCCGAAGTGCATCAGGCGCGCGACCGGGGCCGGGTCGCCGATGATTCGCGGGTGGTCGGATGCGGCCTCGAGCAGCAGGCGCATCGCAAGCTCGGGATCGTCCCGGTAGCTGACCCGGACCGGCAGCTTGAGGCGAACCCGTGGATCCGAGTAGCTCCAGTTGGTGACCGAGGTGGTGATCAGGTTCTGGTTCGGCACCAGCGTCGATACGCCGTCGCGATCACGTACCACGACGTAGCGTCCGCGCAGTTCCTCCACCCAGCCGAAGCCCTCGGTCGCCGTGCCGGGCATCCCGGTGAAGCTGATCACGTCGCCGGGCTTGATGGAACGATCCATCAGCAGCACGAAGCCGCTGACGAAATTGGCCGCGATGCTCTGCAGGCCGAAGCCGAGGCCGATACCGACCGCGCCGGTGAGCACGTTCAGGGTCGTGAGATCGAGGCCTGCCGCGTTCAGGCCGACCAGCACCGACAGGCCGACCAGGAACGCCTGGGTGAACTTGGCGATGCCGATGCGCATGTTGGGCGCCAGCGCGTCGAGCTTGAGCACCCGTCGCTCGAGCCAGCGCGCCATCCACATCGCGATCATCACGAACAGGCTGACGGTCACCAGCAGCTTCATCACGGACCACACGGAGATGCGTGTCTTGCCGGCATTGATGCCGATGCCGTCCAGCAGCCCGATTGCCGCGTCGCCCCAGCCGAGCAGGTGCATCGACAGGAAGGTCCACAGCAGGAAGGTGATGCCCGTACCCCAGCCCTTCAGTCGCGCCCGCGAACCCATCGAGACCTTGGCCACGTACACGGCGACGCGGATGAGCAGCAGCAGCCCGCCCAGCTGGACCGCGATGTTGACGAACTGCGCAGGCGTTCCCAGCGCGTGCATCAGTCCGTCGGCCGCGGCCAGTATCAACAGCACCATCGCATACGGTGCGCCGACCCAGGCGACTTCGCGCAGGCGGCCGTGCAGGTCGTCGGCGGAGCCCGCGGATGGAATCAGCTTGCGCAGCAGCCTTGCGGTCCACAGGCCAAGCAGCACGGCGATGGCCATGACCGCGATCTGCGAGAGGTTGGCCGGGGCGGCAAGGCTCGCGGCGATGTCGGCCGCAGTTTCGATCGGTTTTGCCATCACTCAGGCGTTGAGGTCCGGGATCAGCTGGCTCTCCAGACGGGCGATCTGGTCCTTGATCAGCAGCTTGCGCTTCTTCAGGCGGCGCATCTGCACCTGGTCCACGTAGAGGTCGAGTTGCAGGCGGTGGATCACGTCGTCCAGGTCGCGATGCTCGATCCGCAGCTGACGAAGCCGCTCAATGTGCTTGAACGTTTCGGTATCGACGTTGTCGCTCACTTCCGCCATCGGTGAAACGGTTGCCGCTCGAGCCTGTCCGGGGCGGGTAGCTTAGCCCTGCGCGCGGCAAAAAGGGTAGGGTTGGCCGCCCTGCGGATGGACCGGGCTCAGAGTCCGACGCTGTCCACGCTGTGCCCGGTGAGTACCACGAAACCCTGCTGCCGGGTGTGCCCGTCGCGCGTGTAGTCGAATACGTAGGTTCGGCGGAGCTGGAGGGCGCCTCCGCGGACCCTCACGGCACGCAGGGCGCGGAACGCGACCGTGCCGTCGAGCAGGCTCGCTCCGGTGCCCTGGCAGGTCTCGAGTGCCACGACGTTGGCCCGCTCGCGGGCCCCGAGGCTGTCATGCCAGTACCAGGCGACCGCGATCAGCAGCACCAGGAACGCGAGCAGCCACCACGAGAGCTCCACCGGTCAGAACAGCGCCGGCCAGTTGCGCGACGGATCGCCGTAAGCGATGAAATGCGGGTTCAGCAGCGTATCGCGCTGGTTGTACCGCAGCGGCGTGCCGTCGAGATGCGTAACCGCGCCGCCCGCCACCTCCAGTACCGCCTGCGCCGCGGCGGTGTCCCATTCGGAGGTCAGGCCGAGCCGCGGGTAGAAGTCCGCGCTGCCGTCGGCGACCACGCAGAATTTCAGCGCGCTGCCCATCGGGCGCAGCTCGTGCGGGCCGAGCTTCGCGAGCAGGGCGTCCAGCGAATCGCCCCGGTGCGAGCGGCTGCCGACCACGACCAGCGGATCTGCGGCCGATCTCGTGTGTATCTGCCGCGGCGCCGCGTTGCCGCCGGAGCAGAAGGCGCCGTGCCCCCTGGCGGCGAAATAAGTCTGGCCGAGCGCCGGGGCCGCGACCACGCCGAGCACCGGCTCGTGGTCCCTGACCAGCGCCACGTTGACGGTGAATTCGCCGTTGCGCCCGATGAATTCGCGCGTGCCGTCGAGCGGGTCAACCAGCCAGAGCTCGCGCCAGTTGCGTCGCACCTCGAATGCATGCGCGTCTTCGGCCTCCTCGGACAACACGGGAATCGCTGGCGTCAGCGCAGCGAGGCGGGCCGCGAGGATCTCGTGCGCAGCCCGGTCGGCGCGCGTGATCGGCGAGTCGTCGGCCTTGTACTCGACCGTGAGCGCCGAAGCGTAAACCTCGAGAATCGCGGTCGACGCGGCGGCGACGGCGTCGAGGACTCCGGGAAGCAGTTCGGCGGGATCGGATGCCATTCAAGGACTCCAGCATGGTTCGGTGACGCCGTATGATAGCGGCCCGTCAGCCATCCGGCGGCTTTCCGCGTCGTGCACGCAGCATCCATCAGCCGTTGCGCAGTCCCGCCCGACTGGTCCGAGGTCGAGACCGTGTGCCTCGACATGGACGGCACGGTGCTCGACCTGCGGTTCGACAACCTGTTCTGGCTGGAGGTCCTGCCGCAGCGCTGGGGTGAAGCGCGCGGACTCGACGCGCGCGAATCGTTCGCACGCCTGAAGCCGCGCTTCGATGCGAAACACGGCACGCTCGACTGGTACTGCATAGACCACTGGAGCGAGGAGCTGGGCTTCGACGTGGCCGCGCTCAAGCACGAGATGCGAAGCCATATCCGCTACCTGCCGGGCGTCGTCGATTTCCTCGACAGGCTTCGCGCCCGCGGTCATCGGGTCCTGCTCACGACCAACGCGCACCCGATCAGCCTGGGCATCAAGAATGCGGAGACCGGGCTCGAGCGGCACTTTGACGAACTCATCTCGTCGCACGAGTTCGGCGTTCCGAAGGAATCGCCCGGATTCTGGGAGCGGCTCGCCGCGAACCACGGCGTCGAGCCCGGCACGACGCTGTTCGTGGACGACAGCGTCGCCGTCCTGTCAGCGGCGCGTGCGGCTGGCGTGCGCTGGATCTACCAGGTACTCAAGCCCGACTCGACCCAGCCCGGGCGCGCCGAGGCAACTGGCTTCACGGGCATCGAGCGCCTGGCTGACCTGATCCCGTAGCGGTGCCGGACGGCCGGGTCAGCCGTCGGACGGGCTCGGCGGCGTGGTCGGGCCGCCGCCACCGCCCGCGGGGGGCGTGCCGCCACCGCGTCTCCTGCGACGGCGCTTGCGCGGCTCGCCGCCTTCGCCGGCTGTCTGCGCAGGCTTGCCTGATTCGGCAGGCGCTGAAGCGCCCGGGGCCGCCTTCGGTGCGCCTGACCCGCCGGCCGGCCGGTCGGGCGGACGATTCTCGCTGCGCCTGCTGTCACGGGGAGGACCGCGACGCCCGTCACTCCGGCCACCGCCGCCACCCCGGCTGCCGCCGCCGCCACGCCCGCGCCCGGCGCCGGGACCGCCGCGCGAGCCGCCCGGTCCGCCGAAGCGGCGGCGCTCGCGAAACGGCACGGTGATTTCGGGGAGCAGGTCCTCGGTCACGGCCGCGCGCGGCAGGCTGCGGCCGATGTAGCCCTCGATGTCCGGCAGCGACTGCACGAAGTCCTCGCAACCCAGGCTGATCGCGTCGCCCTCGGCGCCCGCGCGCGCGGTGCGGCCGATGCGATGCACGTAGTCCTCGGGGTCCTGCGGCATGTCGTAGTTGAAGACGTGGCTCACGTCCGCGATGTGCAGGCCGCGTGAGGCCACGTCGGTCCCGATCAGTATCGCGAGCTCGCCACTGTGGAAATCGCCGAGCATGCGCATGCGCTTGCGTTGCGGGACGTCGCCCGAGATCGCCTCGGCGTTGAAGCCGTTGGCGCGCAGCAGCCCTTCCAGCTCCTCGGCTCCACGCCTCGTGTTGACGAAGATCATCGTGCGGGTCGGGTCCATCTTGCGCAGCAGCCCGACCAGCAGGCGCGGCTTTTCCTCCATCGACGGGAAATAGATCACCTGGCGCACGCGGTCCACGGTCATCTTGTCCGGCTCGATGCGCACCAGCTCGGGGTCGTTCATGTGCTCGTAGGCGAGTTCGAGCACGCGCTGCGCGAGCGTCGCGGAGAACAGCAGGTTGAGCCGCTGGTCCGGCGGCGGCAGGCGCCGCATGATGTAGCGGATGTCGGCAATGAAGCCGAGGTCGAACATGCGGTCGGCCTCGTCGAGCACCAGCACCTGCACCGAGCGCAGGTCGAACACGTGCTGCTTGTAGAAGTCGATCAGGCGGCCCGGCGTGCCGATCAGGACATCGACGCCATCCTCGAGGTCGCGGCGCTGCTTTTCATAATCGACCCCGCCGAAGGCGAGGCAGTTGCGCAGGCCCGTGTACTGGCCGAGTATTTCCGCGTCGTGGTGGATCTGCACGGCGAGCTCGCGGGTCGGCGCGATGATCAGCGCGAGCGGCGCATTGACCTTGCGGGTCGGCGGCACTTCGGTGCGCAGCAGCCTCGAGTACAGCGCGACCAGGAACGCCGCGGTCTTGCCCGTGCCGGTCTGTGCCTGGCCGGCCACGTCGAAGCCGGCGAGCGCGCGCGGCAGCGTCTGGGCCTGGATCGGGGTGCAGCGCTCGAAGCCGGCGTCGGCAATGCCGCGCGCCAGGGGTTCCGGCAGGTGGAGGTTCGAGAATGAGACGTCGGTCAGGTGTGCGTCGGCCATCGGGTCCCGTGTCGTTGATAGTGGTCTTGCAAATTGGCGCAAAGCGGGTTCAAATACTCTCCGACCCGCGGCTAACAGTCCGCTCCCGCAAGTAGCGAAGCCGGCTCGCCGGACCCCTCAGGGGACCGGCGCTCACGCCCGGTGCAGCGGGAATCCAGATTTTCGTGTACAGCCAGCAATCCCGATAGTTTGCCTCACGCAGATCGCGCCGTCACTCGATAACTCCGGCGTCGACTCCTGCCAACACAACAAGACACCCCTTTGACCGACCCATCCATACCAACCAACGAAACACCAGCGGAGGTAGTCTCTGGTGAGCCAGCAGATCATCCACGTAACCGACTCGAACTTCGAGACGGACGTACTCCAGGCACCACTCCCGGTTCTCCTCGACTTCTGGGCCGAGTGGTGCGGCCCATGCAAGATGATCGCCCCGATACTCGACGAAATCGCAACGGAGTACGCGGGCAAGGTGACGATCGCCAAGATGAACGTGGACGACAACCCGAAGACGCCAATGCGTTTCAGCGTCCGCGGCATCCCAACTCTGATCCTGTTCAAGAACGGCCAGGCGGAAGGCCAGAAGATCGGAGCCGTCCGCAAGGCGGACGTCGCGGCTTTTCTGGACAGCAAGCTGTGAGAGGCTACCTCGGCAACCAGGGTCGTAACCGGCCCGGCAAGCGCGGCCGAGGTGGCGGAGGCGGCGGTGCCGATGGCAACCGCGGGCCGCGGCAGGACGAGCTGCCGCCGGACGATTTCCTGGATGCCGACGACCTCGACGTCATCAGCCCGGCGGAGCTCGAGGCGAGCCGCCGCTCGATGAACCTGTCGGAGCTGAAGCACAAGCCCATTCCCGACCTGCTGAAGATGGCGCAGCAGATGGGGATGGAGAACCTGGCTCGCTCGCGCAAGCAGGACATCATCTTCGCGATCCTCAAGGCACACGCGAGGAATGGCGAGGACATCTACGGCGACGGCGTGCTCGAGATCCTGCAGGATGGTTTCGGTTTCCTGCGCTCGCCGGAGGGTTCGTACCTCGCGGGTCCCGACGACATCTACATCAGCCCGAGCCAGATCCGGCGCTTCAACCTGCGCACCGGCGACTCGATTTCCGGGCTGATCCGCCCGCCGAAGGACGGCGAGCGCTACTTCGCGCTGCTCAAGGTCGGGCAGATCAACTTCGACTCGCCCGAGAACGCGCGCAGCAAGGTGCTGTTCGAGAACCTCACGCCGCTGCACCCGACCCGCCGCCTCAAGCTCGAGCGCGGCACCGGCAGCACCGAGGACCTCACCGCGCGCATGATCGACCTGATCGCGCCGCTCGGTAAGGGCCAGCGCGGGCTCATCGTCTCGCCGCCCAAGGCCGGCAAGACCATGCTGCTGCAGAACATCGCCAACTCGATCACCGGCAACCATCCCGAGGTGTACCTGATCGTGCTGCTCATCGACGAGCGGCCCGAGGAAGTCACCGAGATGTCGCGCACGGTGCGCGGCGAGGTCGTCTCCTCGACCTTCGACGAGCCGGCGAGCCGCCACGTGCAGGTGGCCGAGATGGTCATCGAGAAAGCCAAGCGGCTCGTGGAGCACAAGAAGGACGTGGTGATCCTGCTCGACTCGATCACGCGCCTGGCGCGCGCCTACAACACCGTGGTGCCGAGCTCAGGCAAGGTGCTGACGGGCGGCGTGGACGCGAACGCGCTGCAGCGGCCGAAGCGCTTCTTCGGCGCCGCGCGCAACATCGAGGAGGGCGGCAGCCTGACGATCATGGCGACCGCGCTGATCGACACCGGCTCGCGCATGGACGACGTGATCTACGAAGAGTTCAAGGGCACCGGCAACAGCGAAATCCACCTGGACCGCCGCATCGCCGAGAAGCGCGTCTACCCGGCGTTCAACATCAACCGTTCCGGCACGCGCCGCGAGGAGTTGATCACGTCGCAGGACGAGCTCGCCAAGATCTGGATCATCCGCAAGCTGCTGCATCCGATGGACGAGCTGGCGGCCGCTGAATTCCTCATCGACAAGATGCGGGATACCAAGACCAACGGCGAATTCTTCGACCTGATGAAGCGCTGAGCCTCGGGCCGGCTGCCGGTCGGCCAGGGAGCGGAACGCGTGCAGACCAATAGCCTGAGGGGCATCGCCTTGATGCTGCTGTCCGTGGCAGTGTTCTCGGTCATGGACGCGCTGCTCAAGGTGCTCGCAGGGCACTACGCGCCGATGCAGGTCGCCTTCCTGCGCGGCGTTACCTCACTGCCGTTCGTACTGGCGCCGATACTGCTGCGCGGGCGCATCGGGCGGTTGCGCATCGTGAACCTGAAGCTTCACCTGTTCCGCGGCGCGCTCGGTGTGCTGATGCTCTGCAGCTTCATATTCGCGGTCCGCGAGTCCTCGCTGGCGACCACCTACTCGATCTTCATGTGCGCGCCGCTGGTGGTCGCGGCACTCTCCGTGCCGATGCTCGGGGAGACCGTGGGCCGCCACCGCTGGGCCGCGATCTGCGTCGGCCTTGCCGGAGTGCTGCTGATGCTCAGGCCAGCCGGGGGCAGCTGGATCTCGATAGGCAGCCTGGCGGCGGTAGTGGCCGCGCTGTGCTACTCGCTCGCCGTCGTCACGCTGCGGGTGCTGTCGCGAACCGACACCAACGAGAGCATGGTCTTCTGGTTGATGGCGATGCTGTCGGTCGGCGCCGGACTGCTCTCGATACCCGGCTGGCGGCCGCTGCTGCAACCGGACTGGCCGTTGCTGCTGGGCCTCGGCCTGGCGGGTGCGATCGGGCAGTACCTCATCACCGAGGCATTCAGGAGCGCACCCGTGTCGGTCCTGACACCTCTCGAGTACACCGCACTCGTCTGGGGCGTGGTGCTCGACTTCTCGATCTGGCACGTGCTGCCGGGCGCCGCGACGCTGCTCGGCGGTGCCATCGTCGTCGGCGCCGGGCTCTACCTGATTCGAAGGGAAGCGATGCAGCGGCGGACACTGCCCCAGGCGCCGGCGCCGGGCTGACGAGGCTGCCGTCGCTGGCTGGCTCGGCCTTGCTCGTTGCGAGTCGCTTCGCTTCGGCAATTCCTCTCCGTGAGGGACTCCCGCTACACTCCCGGCCAGGGGGAGGGCACATTGGCCGACGCGCCGACAGAGCGTGACGAGGAAGCCGCCTGGGCCAAGCTGGGCCGCCGCAAGGTCGTGCAGTGGGGGCTCGCATACGCGGCCGGTGCCTGGGCGCTGCTGGAGGTCATCGGCTTCGCCGCCGACGCATTTCAGTGGCCGGAGGCGATCAAGCCGTTTTCGATGCTGATCCTGGCGATCGGCCTCCCGGTCGCGATGACGCTGGCGTGGTATCACGGCGACCGTGGCGAGCAGAGCGTGACGCGCGTCGAGCTCGCCGTCCTGACCTTGCTGATGTTGCTCGGCGGTGGCGTGCTCTGGATCTACGGGAATCGCAGCGATCCCGTAACGGACGGCGCCGGGACTGTTCCCGCCGCACCCGTCGAGGCCCCCTCTGTCGCGCCCTCCGACTCTCGTCCCTCCATCGCCGTCCTGCCATTCGTGAACATGAGCCCGGAGAAAGACCAGGAGTATTTCTCGGACGGCTTGTCCGAACAGATGCTCGATGTGCTGGCAAAAGTGCCGCAGCTGAGGGTCATCGCGCGCACCTCGTCCTTCTCGTTCAAGGACAAGGAGGTCGACGCCGCAACCATCGCGCGCACGCTGGGTGTCTCGCACCTGCTGGAGGGCAGCGTGCGGAAGTCAGGGAATCGCCTGCGCATCAGCGCCAAGCTGGTGCGAGCCTCGGACGGTTCGCAGCTCTGGTCCGAGACCTATGACCGGAATCTCGAGGACATCTTCAAGGTACAGGACGAGATTGCCGGCGCCGTCGTCGCGCAGCTCAGGGTCAGGATGCTGGGAACGTCGCAGTCGGTCGACCGCACGACGGACCCCGAGAGCTACGCCGATTACCTTCGGGCCAGGCAGCTTCTCCGGTCAGGCACCCGGGACAGCCTCGCAGAGGCGAGTACGCTGCTCGAGCAAGTCGTTGCGGTCGACGACCAGTACGTCCCTGGGTGGCGACTGCTGGCAAAAACATATTCCAGGCGCGCCTGGGTAGGCTTCCTGCCGCTCCACGAGGGATTCGCCAAGGCTCGCGCCGCAATCCAGCGGGCGATCGACATCGATCCCTCCGACGCAGCGGCGATTGCCCAGTTGGCTTCGCTGTCACTGAGCTACGACATGAACCTGCCCGAGACCGCACGCCTGCTGAAGCGCGCCCTGTCACTCTCGGCGCAGGACGATACCGTCCTGAGCGCGGCTGCCAGCCTGACCATGCTGACAGGAGACGGCCCACGCACGATCGCGATTTTCGAGGAACTGGTGCGCCGCGACCCAGTCAACGGCGCGGCCTGGGATAGCCTCGGATTCGCGTATTTGACGTTCGGCAGGACTGACGACGCGATCACGGCGCTTCGGAAATCGCTCGAGCTGGAGCCCGATGCGGTGTTCACGCACGAGCACCTGGGCGAGGCGATGATTCTCTCCGGCGACTACGACGCAGCGCTTGCCGAGATGCAACGCGAGCCCAATGAAATCATGCGGCGCCTGGGACTTTCCTTCGTCTACGCCGCCCTCGGACGACGTGACGAATCACTGCGACTGCTCGAAGAGGTCGGCAGGGAGCATCCGGATTTTTCCAGCCCAGTCGCCGTTGGCTACGCGAGGCTCGGCAAGGCCGACGAGGCATTCGAGTGGCTGGACCGGGCCCTGGAGGAACGCGACGGCGGAGTGCTCGAGGCGCGGGTCGGGCCATTGTTCCAGCCGTTGCGCGCGGATCCTCGCTGGATACCGCTGCTGCAAAAGATCGGTCTGTCGGACGAGCAAGTCGCGGCGCTGGATTTCCGCATCGAGGTTCCCGTGGCGTCGGGCTCGAGCGGAGGCGTCGTCACGCAGGCGAATTGACGGGCGGCTGCACTTACTCGCGCGCGATCGCCCGGTAGCCGATGTCGCGACGGTACTGCATGCCGTCCCAGCAGATCGCGGCCGCGAGATCGTATGCCCGCTGCTGCGCGGCTCCGACGCCGTCGCCCAGCCCCACCGCGCAGAGCACGCGGCCGCCGCTGGTCACGACCGAGTCGCCGTCGAGCTTCGTGGCCGCGTGGAACACCTTGCCGGGCAGCTTCGCCGCGGCATCGAGGCCGTGGATCACGTCGCCCTTGCGGACGCTGTCCGGATAGCCGCCGGCCGCGAGCACGACGCCGACTGCCGCGCGCGGATCCCAGTCGACGGTCGCACCGGCAAGCCGTCCGTCCAGGGCGGCATCGCAGAGTTCGGTCAGGTCGGACCGCATGCGCGCAAGGATCGGCTGGGTTTCGGGGTCGCCGAGCCGGCAATTGAACTCGAGCACCTTCGGCGTACCGTCGGCCGAGATCATCAGGCCCGCGTACAGGAATCCGACATAGGGCGTGCCGGCAGAGGCGAGCGCGCGCACGGTGGGCCACATCACCTCGCGCATCGCGCGCTCGTGCACTTCCGCGGTCACCACCGGGGCCGGCGAGTACGCACCCATGCCGCCGGTGTTCGGCCCGAGGTCACCGTCGTCGCGGCGCTTGTGGTCCTGCGACGTGGCGAGCGGCAGCACATGGGTGCCGTCCACCATGGCAATGAAGCTCGCTTCCTCGCCCTCGAGGAATTCCTCGATGACGATGGTCGCGCCGGCGGCGCCGAAGCGTCCGGTGAACATGGCCTCGGCGGTCTCGACCGCCTCGTCCACGTCCTGGCAGATCACGACGCCCTTGCCCGCAGCCAGGCCGTCTGCCTTGACGACCAGCGGCGCGCGCTGGGCACGGACCCAGGCCGGATCGAAACTCTCGCGCGTGAACGTCGCGTACGCCGCGGTGGGTATCGCGTGGCGCTTCAGGAATTCCTTCATGTAGGCCTTGGAGCCTTCGAGGCGCGCGGCCTCGCGGCTCGGGCCAAAGCAGCGCAGGCCCGCGGCGGCGAACTCGTCTGTCACGCCCAGTACCAGCGGGCCTTCGGGGCCGACGATCGTGAGATCGATCTTTTCGTCACGCGCGAATCGCACCAGGCCGGGGAGGTCTTCCGCAGCGACCCCCACGTTCTGCACCCGCGGCTCGAGCGCGGTGCCGGCATTGCCCGGCGCCACGAACACCTGGGTCACGCGCGGCGACTGAGCTGCCTTCCACGCGAGTGCGTGCTCGCGGCCGCCTGAACCAATGATGAGTACTTTCATTAGGTGCCGGTGTTACGGTTTCGGTCACTCGGAACGTGCAACGGTTATCGAAACCGTAACACCGGCACCTTCAACTCAGTGCCTGAAATGCCGCATGCCGGTGAACACCATCGCGATGCCGTGCTCGTCGGCGGCCGCGATGACCTCCGGATCGCGCTTCGATCCGCCCGGCTGGATCACGGCGACGATGCCGTGCTCAGCGGCGGCGTCGAGGCCGTCGCGGAACGGGAAGAACGCGTCGGACGCCATCACCGACCCGGTGGGGTCGAGGCCCTCGTCGCGCGCCTTCATGGCCGCAATCCGGCTGGAGACGACGCGGCTCATCTGGCCCGCGCCGATGCCCACGGTCGCACCGTCCTTCACGTAGATGATGGCATTCGACTTCACGTACTTGCAGACGCGCCACGCGAACTTCAGGTCGGCCAGTTCGGCAGGTGTCGGCGCGCGCCTGGTAACCACCTTCAGGTCGCCCTCGGCGACCATGCCTTCGTCGCGTGACTGGACGAGCAGCCCGCCATTGATGCTGCGGATGTCGAGGCGCGAGTTGCTCGGGGCGAGACCGCCGGTGACGAGCAGGCGTACGTTCTCCTTCTTCGCGCAGGCCTCGCGGGCCTCGGCGTCGGCTTCCGGGGCCACGATGACCTCGACGAACTGCCGTTCGAGGATCACGCGGGTAGTCGCACCGTCGAGCGGCCTGTTGAAGGCGATGATGCCGCCGAATGCCGAGGTAGGGTCGGTCCGGAACGCACGGTCGTAGGCCTGGCCGATGTCCGCGCCCACCGCAACACCGCAGGGATTCGCGTGCTTGACGATCACGCAGGCGGGCGCGGTGAACTGCCGCACGCACTCGAGCGCGGTGTCGGCATCCGCGAGGTTGTTGAACGACAGCTCCTTGCCCTGCAGCTGCGACGCGGAGCCGATCGATGCCCCCTGCGCATCGGTCGCGGCGTAGAACGCAGCCTGCTGGTGGGGGTTTTCCCCATAGCGCAGGTCCAGGCGCTTGCGAAACTGCAGCGCGAGCAGGTCGGGAAATGCGCCTGCCGATGGGCGCGCCGACTGCCCGAGGTATGAGGCGACTGCCGCGTCGTACTGCGCCGTGTGCGCGAACGCCTTTGTTGCCAGTCGCAGGCGAGTCTCGGCCGAGACCGTGCCGCCGCTCCGGTCAATCTCGGCGAGCACGGTGCCGTAGTCGAGCGGATCGACGATCACGGTAACGCGCTCGTGGTTCTTTGCCGAGGCACGCACCATCGCGGGACCACCGATGTCGATATTCTCGACCGCGTCCTCGAACGTGCAGCCGGGCCGGGCGATCGTTGCGGCGAACGGATAGAGATTCACCGCGACGAGGTCGATGGCCTCGATGCCGTGCTCGGCCATCACCGCGTCGTCGGTGCCGAGGCGACCGAGCAGTCCGCCGTGGATGCGCGGGTGCAGGGTCTTGACGCGTCCGTCCATGATCTCCGGAAAGCCGGTGACGGCCGAGACATCGTCCACTTCGACGCCATTCGCCCGCAGCAGCGCGGCGGTCCCGCCGGTCGAGACGATGCCGACACCGCGGTCGCGAAGCGCGCGGGCAAATTCGAGCAGGCCTTCCTTGCTCGAGACGCTGATGAGTGCACGCCGGATGGTTGTGTTCACGATCGCTGCCCCGGTCGAGCGCAGGTTCAGGCCGAAATGCCGTAGGTCTTGAGCTTCTTGCGCAGCGTGCCGCGGTTGATGCCGAGCACCTCGGCGGCGCGGCTCTGGTTGCCCTCTGAATAGTCGAGCGCCGCCCGGAACAGCGGTTCCTCGACCTCGCGCATGACGAGATTGTAGAGGTGTCCCGGCGCGTGGCCGTTCAGGCTCGTGAAATAGCTGTCGAGCGCCTGTTCCGTCATCGAGCGCAGCGGAATGCTGCGTCCGCCCGACAACGAGGCCGGCCTCGGCTCCCTGCGGATCCTTGTCTTTCTGCGCAACGGCATTGTCCCCGTCCTCGATTCCCCAATCCGTATTGTCGATCAGGCGGCCTCGGCTTCCTGCTGCGCGTCGAAGAATGCACGCACCGCGTCGAGCTGACGCTCCGCCGAGTCCACCTGCATGATGGACTGCCTGAACGCCTGCGCGTGCGGACGCTCACGGCAATACCAGCCGATGTGCTTGCGCGCGATCCTGACCCCCGCCTCTACGCCGTAGAAAGCGTACAAATCGCGCAAGTGGACGGCGATGATATCATGCGTCTCCGCCGCGGAAGGCTCGGCAGGCACGGGATTTCCCGCAAGCAGCGCCTCGATTTCGCGGAATATCCACGGCCGGCCCTGGGCCGCCCGCCCGATCATCACGCCGTCCGCGCCGGTCCTGCCGATGACTTCGGCGGCCTTGCTGCCCGAGTCGATGTCGCCGTTGGCGATCACCGGTATCCGCACCGCCCGCTTGATCGCAGCGACCGTGTCGTATTCGGCCTGGCCCTCGAACCGACAGGCACGACTGCGGCCGTGGACCGCCAGTGCCTGCACGCCGGCGGACTCGGCGATACGCGCGACGACGACGCCGTTCGACCGCTCGCGACTCCAGCCGGTGCGGATCTTGAGCGTAACGGGCACATTCACGGCGCGGACCGTCGCGTCCAGGATCGCAGCGACCAGCGCCTCGTCGCGCAGCAGTGCGGATCCCGCGTCGCGATTGCAGACCTTCTTTGCGGGACAGCCCATGTTGATGTCGATGATCTGCGCCCCGGCGTCCACGTTGCGTCGTGCCGCGTCGGCCATCTCGCCGGGGTCGCTGCCCGCAATCTGCACTACGCGCGGCTCGGCCTCCCCGGAATGGTCACGCCGCTGGCGCGATTTCTTCGTGGCCCAGAGCCGGGGATCGGAGGACAGCATCTCGCCGGCCGTGAGCGCCGCACCCATGCGTCGGCACAGCTTGCGGAAGGGCAGGTCCGTGACTCCCGCCATCGGGGCGAGAAGGCTGCGGCCGCCCAGCCGGTATGGGCCGATGATGATTCCGCCCACGGCTCAGTTCGCTTCCCGGGCGCAACGAAGGATCGATGCCGATTCGCGCAGGCAGATGTCGAGCTGGTATCCGACGGCATCCCGGCCCGGATCGGCGAGCAGCAGCTCGGCTTCCGCACTGGCGCCGGGGCCGAGCATTCGCGATGCTTCCGAAGCGTCCTTCAGGTATTCGGCGGGTTCGAAGTCGCGCACTGCGATCGCCTCGCCGAAGCGGTTGTCGAGCTCGAGGCGCAGGATCGGGTGTGGCTGCGCGAAGTTCGCACGATTGCTGAGGCTCGCGCGCACCGCAAGCTGGCCGTTTGCGTCGGGTGTGTCGCCGTTGCCCCATTGCCGCAATTCAAATGCCGCCAGGTCCCAATTGGGGGACAGCGGGCGGCCGATGCGCGAGTAGATGTCCTTGAGCACGGGCCCGATCTGCGGGTTTCGCGCCAGGTCCTGCCTGAAATAGTGCGCGAGCTGGGCCAGCAGGACGAGGAACAGCAGCAGGCCGCCGATCGACCACGCGATCGAGCGGCGCGGGCGCGCAGGCGAGTGTTTCCGCTCGAGAACGGCGGTCAGCGATGTGTCGGCGCCTGGCTCGCGGTCGGCGATCGCCCGACGCCGGGTCAACAGCACGTCCTCGGCCGCCACGACCGCCTCGCCGTCGGCTGTCTCCGGGCCAATGTCGCCCGCGCCCCACGGCGGGATCCGGCCAGCACGCGCCAGGGCCATCGCCGGCGCGACGTCTGCCCCGGTGCCGCCGGGCTTGTTGGCAAAGATTTCGCGATGACCAGTCGCGGAGAATTCCACCGGCTCGGCCGCATACACGGCGTGTGGCCCGGCCTCGAACTCGTCGTCTGGCCCTGCCGGACGCACTGCACGTGGCGCCGATGCGTCTTCCGTGTCCAGCTCTGGATACGCGGAATCCGGGACCTCGCCCAATATATGGAACTCGTCCGTTGGGCTGCTGTCCTCGGATAAGTCGTACGTGTCGCGGTCGATGCCGAGGATGTCCTCGACGCTGATGCCCTCGCCCTCGAGGGTAATGTCCTCGAATGGCCGGCTCTCGGTGTCGACGATAATCGGCGGCCCGGCTGCGAAATCGCGGACGTTCCCGGCCGTCGGCTCACGCATGGCCGCTCCCGGGCGTTCCGCCCAGTCGGAGGGATCCACGAAAACGGACTCGATATCGCTCGCGGTGAAGTGAAATTCGACGCCCGGGACAAGCGGCTGCTGCTGCCCTTGCACGCCGAGATCGGCCGGCGATGCGTCAAGTGCCAAATTGCCGAGCGGAGGCGGCAGGGAATCGCTCAGCCACGTGAGGGCATTGAACGCACTGCCGCAGCGCCCGCAGCGCACCGTGCCGCCGGCCGCGCGGAGGTCGTCGGCGCTGACGCGGAAGCGCGCAAGGCATTCAGGACACTGCGAGTACATAAGTGGCCGTGGTCTCTCTACGGTTCGCGCCGTTGCCCGCCGATCAGGCCCCAACCGTCGCGGGTCCGGGCGAGTGTGATATCAAACCACGGCCGGTAAGCGGCTGTCACGGCATCGACCTGTTCGGCCAGTACGCCGGAAAGCGCAATCTCGCCGCCCGCCCGGATCGCCGCCGCGAGCCTCGGCGCCAGTTCGACCAGTGGCCCGGCGAGGATATTTGCCACCAGCACGTCCGCCGACGCCCCGGGCAGCGTCGGTTCGCTGGTCGCGGCCAGCTCGGGGCCGATGCCATTGCGCGCGGCGTTTTCCCGTGTCGCGATCAACGCCTGCGGGTCGATATCCACGGCGAGGGCGGACGATGCGCCCAGTTTCAACGCGGCGATCGCCAGTATTCCGCTACCGCACCCGTAGTCCACCACTGCCCGGCCGCGCAGGTCCCGGTCGTCGAGCCACTCCAGGCACATCGCAGTGGTGGCGTGCGTGCCCGTTCCGAAGGCGAGCCCGGGGTCGAGTTCGATCCGCACAGCGTCGGCCTCGCCCGCAGGCTGTCCGCCCGGGCAGACCCAGAGCCGGCGGCCGAAACGCATGGGGTGGAAATCCTTGAGCCATTCCCGCTCCCACGCCTTGTCCTCGACGACAGTTGCGCGCGGCCGCGGGGCAAGGGGAAATTTCAACGCAAGGGCGTCGGCGATCGCGTTCGCGTCCGTCTCGCCGCTGAAAAGCGCATGCAGGCGAATCGTCGGCCATAGCGGCGTCTCGCCCGGCGCCGGCTCCAGGACCGGATCATCCGCCGCGTCTTCAAGGGTCACGGAGCTTGCGCCGAGTTCGACCAGTGCGTCCTCCAGCGGCGCGGGGTCCGATCCACCGATGTCGAATGTGAGTTGCAGGAAGGGCATGCAGATGGACGCTACGCGTACTCCGGCGAGGGCGCTGAATGTGCTCCGGTCGCTCCGGACACCGCGATCAGGGCGCTCAGGGTAAACGAGCACGGGGCCGTTCTGGACGCCGGAATGCGCTTCCCCCTCGTTCGGGGTAGGTGTCAATCGTGTCGGTCGTCTGGCATAAGGCACGGAAGCAGAGACGCAGGGGGATCTCGATGAGCAATTCCACGTTCGGCGGGGCCCGGCCAGCTTCGGTCTGGCTGTTCAGCCTGCTGCTGGCAGCGAGCTGCGTTTTCATGGCCCTGCTCGGCTGGTCGGCCAGTGCCTACTACGTTCCGGCCATGTGCCTGGCGCTGCTGGCTTTCCTGCTGTGGTCGGGTCGCGCAGGCGGGTTGTTCAAGTGGCTGCTGGTGCTGAACCAGGTGGCCGGCCTCGTGTTGATCCTCACGCTGTGGCTCGGCGACCGCATCGGCCTTGGCCACGCCAAGCTCGATATTTCCGGTATCGCCCTGATCGTGAACCTGCTGTGCGGCGGGCCGCTCGCAGCCGTTATCGGCGCACTCATCCTGCCCGGCTTGCGCAGGGGCAGGCGCCTGTTTGACTGGTTCGGCGCGCGACCGGCATGAAGGAGAGGGCGATGAACCGGATACACCCTGTTTTCCTGCTCCTGGGCGCGCTGCTGTCCGCCGGACTCGCTTCCACAGCCGGAGCGGCTTCGTTCACAGGCACCGTGACACTGCCGGACGGGCGACCCGCATTCGGCGCCATGGTCAGCGTCTTCAATGCCGAGTTCACGCAGAGACAGACCGTCTACACGGCCGAGGACGGCAGTTATGCGATCGTGACGCCTTATGGGGGCAGTCTCACGCTGCGCGCACGACTCGCCAACTACGACGACGCCACCACCACCGTGGATGCCGCGAGCGATGCGACAAGCCGTTCGGACCTGGTGCTTGCAGCCTTCGCCGACGCGCAGACGGCTTCCGACGCACTTTCTGCCTCCGCGCACAATGCGGTGCTGCCCTGGCAGCGTGCCGACGACCGTCACGTATTCGTGAGCCAGTGCAACTACTGCCACCAGGTCGGAAATTCGACGACCCGTGCGCCGCGTAGCCACGATGCGTGGATGGACACCATCCGGAAGATGGAAGGTTACTTTGCGATGGTGACCCGGGTGGAGGCGAACAACATCGCGAGCGCGATGGAAAAGGGCTTCGACGGCCAGCCGGTGGCAGCGACGCAGGACTATGGTGCGACGGCCGACCTGGCCCGAGCCAAGGTCGAGGAATGGAACGTCGGCGACGGCTTCTCGTTCATCCACGACATGGACGTGGCCGCGGATGGCAAGTTCTACGGTACCGATGAAGGCCACGACAAGCTCTGGGTGCTGGATCCCTCGACAGGCGAGGTCGAGGCGATCGACCTGCCCCCCAGCGGCCTGCCGCGTGGCGGCCTTTTCTCCGGCATGCACCTCGCCATCGGCATTTTCACCGGCAGCCACGGCCCTCACAGCATGGCCCAGACGACGGACGGCAGGATCTGGATCACGAACGCGTTGTCCTCGACACTGATGTCGTTCGACCCGGCGACGAAGCAGTTCCAGACCCATGCCGTGCCGGGCGACGCCCTCTATCCGCACACCGTGCGCGTCGACAAGGACGACATCGTCTGGTTCACGATCGTCGCGTCGAACCAGATCGGCCGCTTCGATCCGAAGACCGGGCAGATGACCGTCCTGAGCCTGCCGTCCAACGGCTTCTTCCGCTGGATCTCGGACATGCTGCTCCCGACGTTGATGCGGATCTCGTCCTGGTTTCCGGACAAGTCGCTGCTGCTCGACTTCTCGCACCATCGGTTCCTCGGCTACACGGTGCTCGCGTTTCCGTACGGCATCGACGTCAATCCGAAGGATGGCAGCATCTGGTACGCGAAGCTCTATGCGAGCCGTATCGGCCGCATCGACCCGAAGACCCTCGAGATCACCGAGTACGAGACGCCGATGAGCGGTCCGCGGCGGCCGCGCTTCGACGCCGACGGCATTTTCTGGATACCGTCGTTCGACGAGGGCGGGCTGATGCGCTTCGACCCCGCCACCGGAAACTTCGAGACCTACAAGATCCCCGGCGTGGCGTCCGGTGAATACGAGACGCCCTACGCACTGAACGTCTACCGCCCGACCGGCGAGATCTGGATGGCAGCGAACAATTCCGACCGCGTGATCCGTTTCACGCCGGCGACGAAGACGTTCCAGAGCTACCCGAGCCCGACCCGTGTGACGGTGCTCCGCGACTTCTCGTTCACCAGCGACGGGCGTGTGTGCTCGTCGCAGTCGAACCTGCCCGCATACGCGATCGAGGGCGGTGTGCCGAGTTATCTCTGCATCGACCCGACCGGCGGCGAGCGTGATCGCGCGGCGCTGGCGGCGGCCGCTGCCGCGCCGGCGACTCAATAGTCGGCGTTTGCGGACGACAAGCTGTGCGCCCGCTCCGGTGCTACCACGGCTTCGCTCGGAGATAGGCTCGCCGGACAGCACCGGACCGGACTTGAGTCGGGCTCCTGTAGCCGGCGATTGCGCGGGCTCAAGCGACGCGCCCGCTCCGGTGCTACCCCGGCTTCGCCCGGAGATAGGCTCGCCGGGATAGCACCCGGTCGAACGCTTGGCTGGTTCGAGTAGCCGACCTCGGTGGCCGGCAATAAGGGCCCGCGCTTGACGTGCAGCGCGCGGACGCCGCTGCGGCGGTGAGCGGCGATCCGTGGGAAGGCACGGGTTTGTCCAGGCGAGCCTATCTCCGAGCGAAGCCGGACAAACCCGTGCCTTCCCGATCGCCGCCTAAGCAGTCGCCAGCGGCGCGGTCGCGCCGCCTACTTGAGCCCCAGCCGCCGCTCCAGGTAGTGGATGTCCGTGCCGCCGGCGCGGAAGGCCGCGTGCTGGAAGATCTCCTGGTGCAGCGGCACATTGGTCTTGATGCCCTCGATCACGATTTCGACCAGCGCATTGCGCATGCGGGCGATCGCCGTGTCGCGATCCTCGCCGTAGGCGATGATCTTCGCGACCAGCGAGTCGTAGTACGGCGGCACCGTGTAGCCCGTATAGAGGTGGCTGTCCACGCGGATGCCTGGTCCGCCCGGCGGGTGCCAGAGCTTCACCGGGCCCGGTGACGGCGTGAACTTCTTCGGGTCCTCGGCATTGATGCGGCACTCGATCGCGTGGCCGCGAATCTGTATGTCTTCCTGCGACCACGGCAGGCGCTCGCCCGCGGCGATGCGCAACTGCGCCTTGACGAGATCGATGCCGGTGACGATCTCGGTCACCGGGTGCTCGACCTGGATGCGCGTGTTCATCTCGATGAAGTAGAACTCGTCGTCCTGGTACAGGAACTCGAGCGTGCCGGCGCCGCGATAGCCGATGTCCGAGCAGGCCGAGGCGACCCGCTCGCTCATAAACTTGCGCTGCTTCGCCGTGAGGCCCGGCGCCGGCGCTTCCTCGACCACCTTCTGGTGGCGGCGCTGCATCGAGCAGTCGCGCTCGCCGAGGCAGATCACGTTGCCGTAGTGGTCGGCAAGCACCTGGAACTCGATGTGGCGCGGCCTCTCCAGGAATTTCTCCATGTAGACCTGGTCGTTGCCGAACGCCGCGAGCGCTTCGGCACGCGTCACCCCGACGGAGTGAACCAGCGTCGCCTCGCTCTGCACGACGCGCATCCCGCGTCCGCCGCCGCCGCCCGACGCCTTGATGATCACCGGGAAACCGATCTCGCGCGCGATGCGCAGCATTTCCTCCGGCTCGGTGCCAAGCGGGCCGTCGGAGCCGGGCACGCAGGGAACACCGGCCGCCTTCATGCAGCGGATCGCGGAAACCTTGTCGCCCATCAGGCGGATGGTCTCCGCCCGTGGCCCGATGAACGTGAAGCCGCTCTTCTCGACGCGTTCGGCGAAGTCCGCGTTCTCCGACAGGAATCCGTAGCCGGGGTGGATGGCCACGGCGTCGGTGACCTCCGCGGCGCTGATGATGGCCGGCATGTTGAGGTAACTGTCCCTCGACTGCGGCGGGCCGATGCAGACGCTCTCGTCGGAAAGCAGCACGTGCTTGAGGTTCCGGTCGGCCGTCGAATGGACCGCGACCGTCTTGATTCCCAGTTCCCTGCAGGCCCTGAGGATGCGGAGCGCGATCTCGCCCCGGTTGGCGATGACGACCTTGTCGAGCATCACTCGATCACGAACAGGGGTTGGTCGAATTCCACTGGGTCGCCGTTCTTGACGAGGATGGAGACGACCCGGCCGGCCTTGTCGGACTCGATCTGGTTCATCATCTTCATCGCCTCGATGATGCAGAGCACGTCGCCGGGCTTCACTTCGCTGCCGAGCTCGACGAACGGCTTGGCGCCCGGGGCGGATGCCGCGTAGAACGTGCCGACCATCGGCGCGGTCACCGAGTGGTCCGGGGCCGGTGCGGCCTTCGCCGCCGCGGCATGACCGCCGCCCGCCGGTGCCGCAGCGCCGTGGGCCATGGCGGCCGCGGGCGCCGCATAGCTGACCGGCGCCTGCATGGTGATCGGCCCGGTCGGGTGGCGGCTGATACGGACCGACTCCTCGCCTTCCTTGATCTCGATTTCAGAGATGCCCGATTCCTCGAGCAGCTCGATCAGTTTCTTGACCTTGCGAATGTCCATGCGGGATTCCCCTGGATCTGTGTCTGTCAGGCTTGCCCGCGCGGACGGGCGGCGAGGTACTCGGACGCCGCGCGCAGGGCAAGTTCGTAGCCGACAGCGCCGAGACCCGTGATCGAGCCGACAGCGATGTCTGAGAAATAGGACTGGTGCCGGAACGCTTCCCGGGCGTGCACATTGCTCAGGTGCACCTCGATGAACGGGATTTTCACCGCGAGCAGTGCATCACGCAGCGCCACGCTGGTGTGGGTGAAGCCGGCGGGGTTGAACACGATGAACGCCACGTGGCTTGCGGGTGCCTCGTGGATCCGTGCAATCAGTTCCGACTCGGAGTTGCTCTGGAATGCCGTCAGGTGGTGCCCCGCCTCGGCAGCGAGCTGGCCGGCGCGCTCGTGCACCTGCTCGAGCGTGACTTTGCCGTAGAGGCCAGGCTCGCGGGCGCCAAGCAGGTTCAGGTTCGGCCCGTTGAGCAGCAGAATATGTGACATTGGAGGTGCCGAATCCCCGGAGAAGGGCGCAAGTTTAGCGCCAATCAACGCACGATTGCGCATTTCCCCTCTTTTTGGGGGGTGAATGTGCCCATGGGTCCGGGGCGCCCGGCCCGGCGGGGCTCAGCCCTGCGCGCCGTGCTGGGCCTTCAGTCCGTCGATGCCGGCGGTGATCTCCGACCTGGCCTGGTCGGGGACATCTCACCGCTGTTGACCCGTTCGATGGCGCCGAGGATGACCTCGGCCTGCGGCCGGGTCAACTCGCCGACGTGGCAGGTGATGACCCGGCCCTGGCTGTCCGAGAACACGGTGAACGGGAAGCCGACGATATCGACGCCGAAGGCCTGCGGCTGCGTCCAGGGCCTCCTGCTCGCCGATCAGCAGCGGGTACTTGATCCCGGCCTCGTCGGCGTAGGCGATGACCTTGTCGCGGTAGTCCGCCGCCACGCCGATCACCTGGAAGCCGGCGGGCCCGAACTGCTGCTGCAGTTCGCCGAGCAGCGGGATCTCGCGGCGACAGGGCGCGCACCAGGTCGCCCAGAAGTTCACGATCAGCGACTTGCCCTGCCAGTCGGCCAGCGAGCGCATCGTTCCGTCGCGGTCGGCGAGCTGGAACTCGGGCACCCGCTCGGCAAGCACCGCGGGTTGGGGTTCGGTCGGGCCCGACGCGGCGGGCTGCGGATTCCGCCGGCGCCGACGCTGCCGGCGCGGACGCGGCCACGGCCGCCGGCGGTCGTGTGCGCTGCTCGAATGCGACGTAGGCCGCGGCACCGATGGCCGCGGCGCCGATCACCAGCGCGGCAATCGCCAGCCGGTTCATGTGCCGCTGCCGCCGAGCGCCCGCGCAGCGTGCTCGCGGAACTCGCTCGCCGGCTGGAAGCCGACCACGCGGAAATCCCTGCGCTCGGGTCCCTCGGCCGCGAAGAACACGATGGTCGGCGGGCCCAGGATGCCGAAGTGCTCGAGCAGCGCCTGGTCCACGTCGTCATTCGCGGTGACGTCGGCCTGCAGCAACACGGCGGCCGCGAGCTCGGCCTGTACGCCGGGGTCGGTGAAGGTCTGGTCCTCCATTTCCTTGCAGGACACGCACCAGTCGGCATAGAAATCCAGCATCAATGGACGACCGGCTGCCTGTGCCGCGGCAAGTTCGCGCTCGAAGTCGGCGACCGACTTGATTCGCTTCAGCGCAAGCCGCTGCTCGGCGGCTTCGCCGCCGGCGTGGCCGACGACGCCCGAGAGCGGCTGCAGGGGGTCGCTGCGGCCGGCGAGTGCGCCGACCAGCATCAGCACGCCATACACGAGCGCCAGCACGCCGAACCCGCGGCGCACGGCGACGGCTGCCCGCTTCGAGTCCTTGTCGCCCATCGTCAGCAGGCAATAGCCCGAGACGAACGCGAGCGCGGCCCACAGTGCCAGCGTCAGCGGCCCGGGCAGGATGCGACCGAGCATCCACACCGCGACGCCCAGCATCATCACGCCGAACGCAGACTTGACCGCGTCCATCCAGGCGCCGGCCTTCGGCAGCAGCCGACCGGCGGATGCGCCGACCAGCAGCAGCGGCGCGCCCATGCCCAGGCTCAACGAGAACAGCGCCGCGCCGCCGCGGAACACGTTGCCGCTCTGCCCGATCACCGCGAGTGCCGCGACCAGTGGAGGTGCCACGCAGGCCGTCACGATCAGCGACGAGAGTGCGCCCATCACCGCGGTACCGACCAGCGTGCCCTGTTTCTGGCGGTTGCTCAGGCCCGCGACACGCTCCTGGAACGCGGCGGGGACCTGCAGGTTGAACACCCCGAACATCCCGAGCGCCAGCAGCACGAACAGCCCCGCGAACACGACGATGATCCACGGCTGCTGGAAGAATGCCTGCGCCTGCCGACCGGCGGCTGCGAACGCCGCGCCGGCCACCGTGTAGGTGAGCGCCATGCCGAGCACGTAGGCGAGCGACAGCGAGAATGCGCGACCACGCGACACGGGCCGGTCGCGACCGGCTCCCACGATGATTCCGGAGAGAATCGGGACCATCGGCAGCACGCAGGGAGTGAATGCGAGCAACAGGCCCGCACCGAAGAATGTCGCCAGCACGGCGAGCAGGCTGCCGCTGCGGATCTTGTCCGCCAGCGCGTCCTGGGTCGATCGCATCGGGCCCGTGTCTGCGACGCTCCGGTCGCGCGGTGCGGGCGACGCGCCGGGTGCCGCGAGCTGCACCTGCACCGTCTTGTGGGTTGGCGGGTAGCAGAGTCCCGCCTCGGCGCAGCCCTGGTAGCCGACGTCGAGCGTGATCGCGCGGCTGCCTGCGGCCGCGGCGACCGGCACGTCGGCATCCATCTGCTCGAAGAACACGACCTGGTCGCCGAAATATTCGTCGTGCTGGACCTCGCCGCCGGGTATCGATGGTGTCCCGAGCTGCGCATCACCGGCAGCGACCGCGACCTTCACCTTGTCGCGGTAGAGGTAGTAGCCATCGGCGATGTCCCAGTGCAGCGTGATGCGGTCGGGGCTGTCGCTGGTCGCTGTAAGCACGAAGGCCTGGTCCACGTGCAGCAGGTCGCTTTCCGACAGCTTGCCGCCGCCAAAGAGGCGCTTGAGGTTGAAGCCGCCGCGCTTGGAGCCGCTGGCACCAGCCGCGGTTTCGGCGGCCTGCGCCGCCGCGCCTTCGGTCCCGGCCCGGGCCCCTGTCGACGCAGGCTGCGCCGCCGGGGGAGTTGTGTCGCCTCGCGCGCCGGCCGGCATGCCCGTTGCGTCCGTGCCCTGCTGCGCCACGGCGCCCGCCATGTCGATGCGCGTGGTCCAGGTCTGCGGCGGGTAGCACAGGCCGGCGTCGGCGCAGCCCTGCAGCTTCAGTTGCAGGTCGAATGCGCGGGGTGCGCCGTCGAACGAGAGCTTCGCCGCCACCGTGATCGGACCGCGGTAGATGACCTGTTTCCCGAAATATTCGTCCTCGTGTTCCTCTCCGGCCGGCATGCGCGCGTCGCCGACGGTGACGCCCGGCGTCGTCGAGCCAAGCGACATGCGGTCGCGGTACAGGTAGTAGCCCTTGGCGATGTCGTAGCGCACGACGACTTCGTCGCCCGATACCGTCGCCGTGTATTTGTACGCCTGCTTCGCGGGCAGCAGGTCCTGCTCCTGCGCGCTGGCCGGGCCGCCGGCGAACCAGGGCAGCGCGAGCGCGGAGAGCAGCAGGGCGACGGGTATGGATCTTTTCATGGGTGCGCATCATGCCCGGCCACGCTACCGACCGCGACCCGTGGCTGGCCAGATATGGACCGGATTCCGGAATTTACGTTCAAAAGGGACCGGTACCCGGGCGCACGCCGGCCCGGGACCGGCCTGAATCGCGGCTCGCGGGTCGGCTTATCGGGGGTTTTCGCAGCTATTTCGGCCCGGCGCTCTTGAATTTGGCCCGACACCACCTATTATTAGCAGTCAACCGGGGTGAGTGCTAACACTCCCCCGCGATTTCCCTTACAGCTGAACTATAGCTACCAACACGGAGATTTCAGCAATGGCTGACAAGTTGAAGATTCGTCCGCTGCACGACCGCGTGATCATCCAGCGGCTCGACGCCGAGACCAAGTCCCCCGGCGGCATCGTGATCCCCGACTCCGCCGCCGAGAAGCCGATCCGCGGCAAGGTCGTTGCGGTGGGCAAGGGCAAGATCCTCGAAAACGGCAGTGTCCGCCCGCTCGACGTGAAGGTCGGCGACCACATCCTGTTCGGCAAGTACAGCGGAACCGAGGTGAAGGTCGATGGCGAGGAATACCTCGTCATGCGCGAGGAAGACGTGATGGCGGTGCTCGAGAAGTAATCGCCCGCCCCCAAAGAATACCCAACGAATCCTGGAGAACACTGCAATGGCAGCGAAAGACGTACGTTTTGGCGATGACGCCCGGTCGCGGATGATGCGCGGCGTCAACATCCTCGCGAATGCGGTCAAGGTGACCCTCGGCCCCAAGGGCCGTAACGCGGTACTCGACAAGAGCTTCGGCGCCCCCACCGTCACCAAGGACGGCGTGAGCGTGGCGAAGGAAATCGAGCTGAAGGACAAGTTCGAGAACATGGGCGCCCAGATGGTGAAGGAAGTCGCTTCCAACACCTCCGACGAGGCCGGTGACGGCACCACGACCGCCACGGTCCTGGCCCAGGCGATCGTGCGCGAGGGCCTGAAGGCCGTCGCCGCCGGCGCGAACCCGATGGACATCAAGCGCGGCATCGACAAGGCGGTCGAGACGGCCACCGACGAGCTGCGCAAGCTGTCCAAGCCCTGCAAGGACCAGAAGGCGATCGCCCAGGTCGGCACGATCTCCGCGAACAGCGACGAGTCGATCGGCAAGACGATCGCCGACGCGATGGAGAAGGTCGGCAAGGAAGGCGTGATCACGGTCGAGGAGGGCTCGGGCCTGCAGAACGAACTCGACGTCGTCGAGGGCATGCAGTTCGACCGCGGCTACCTGTCGCCGTACTTCATCAACAGCCAGGCCAACCAGACCGCCGAGCTCGAGAATCCGTACATCCTGCTGTACGACAAGAAGATCTCGAACGTGCGCGAGATGCTGCCGCTGCTCGAGGGCATCGCCAAGGCCGGCCGTCCGCTGCTGGTCATCGCCGAGGACGTCGAGGGCGAGGCGCTGGCGACACTGGTCGTCAACACCATCCGCGGCATCGTCAAGGTCGCGGCCGTCAAGGCCCCGGGCTTCGGCGACCGTCGCAAGGCCATGCTGAACGACATCGCCGTGCTGACGGGCGGCACCGTGATCGCCGAGGAAGTCGGCCTCACGCTCGAGAAGGCCACGCTGAACGACATGGGCCAGGCCAAGAAGATCGTCGTGGAGAAGGAAAACACCACGATCATCGACGGCCATGGCAAGACTGCCGAGATCAAGGCGCGCATCACGCAGATCAAGCAGCAGATCGAGGAAGCCACCTCCGACTACGACAAGGAGAAGCTGCAGGAGCGCATGGCCAAGCTCTCCGGCGGCGTCGCCGTGATCAAGGTCGGCGCTGCGACCGAGATCGAGATGAAGGAAAAGAAGGCCCGCGTCGAGGACGCGCTGCACGCCACGCGTGCCGCCGTCGAGGAAGGCGTGGTGCCGGGCGGTGGCGTTGCGCTGATCCGTGCGCAGAAGGCGCTCGAGAAGCTCGAGGGTTCGAACGAGGACCAGGCCATCGGCATCAAGATCCTGGTCCGCTCCATCGAGGAGCCGCTGCGCCAGATCGTGGCGAACGCGGGCGAGGACGCCGCGGTCGTGCTGGCCGAAGTCAAGAAGGGCAAGGGCACGTACGGCTACAACGCCGCGACGGGCGTCTACGGCGACATGCTCGACATGGGCATCCTGGACCCGACCAAGGTCACACGCCTTGCGCTGCAGAACGCCGCTTCGGTGGCCGGCCTGCTGCTCACGACCGAAGTGATGGTGGCCGAGTCCCCGAAGGACGACGACCACAAGCACGGCGGCATGCCCGACATGGGTGACATGGGCGGCATGGGCGGCATGGGCATGTAATCGAAGGTGCCGGTGTTACGGTTTCGGTAACCGTCCCGGCCAGACGACGAGACGAAGAGGGCCGGCAGAAATGCCGGCCCTTTTTTCATGCCTGTGCGATCGGCGCCGATCAGTTATCGACGATGATCCTCGGGTCCAGCGCGACTCCGTCCACCTCGACTTCGTAATCGTACGGTGTCGATTGGCCGTTCTTCGCGGCCCCGTCCTTGATCTTCGCCTCGATGCTGGCCGGGTCGCTCTTGCTCCCGTCGGGCCAGTCGAAAGGCGAGTCGCCATTCATGAATTGCACCTTGAACGGCTTCGACCCGCCGGCGAATACCCAGTGGACCGTATCGCCCTCGCAGGCTTTGACGGTATCCGGGTCGACGACCGGCTGGCCATTTTCGACTTTCACCTTGACCTTGATCTTGCCCTGGGACTCGCAGGCGCCGGCGTGCGCTGCAAAGCCCAGCGCCAGCACGGTGCCGCATGCCAGATTGGCAAGCAGCGACGGTACACGTGACATGTTGGTTCTCCCTTCCCCATCTTTTTGGAATTCAAGACTATACGCGCGAGACGGCATGCGTCGGCTACGCTCGCGCCATGCAACTCGCCTGGCTGTCGCTCGCCCCGGTCACTTCTCGATGATGATCTTCGGGTCCAGGACCTGACCGTCGATGTCGACGTCGTAGTTGTAATCGGTGGCGAGGTCGTTCTTTGCCGCGCCCTCCTTGACGCAGGCCTTCACCTGCGCGCCTCTCATTTGCGACCAGTCAAACGGCGAGTCCGCCACGGAACTGAAAACGATCGCGAATTCCTTGGCAGCGGCGCCGCGGAAGATCCAGTGCAGCTGGTCGCCTTCCTTGGCCGTGACAGAAGGCCAGTCCACCTGGGGCTTGCCGCCCATCTCAGTCACGACGATCTGATGCTTGTCGCCCTTGCACTTGCACTCCGCGGACATCTGGTCCGATCGGTTCGCCGCGCAACCGCCCAGGGCGGCCGCCACGAGCAGGACGATGGCCGCGCGCGAGATCGCCGCCGCGAGAACCGGATGTTGGCGTGACATCGACTCCCCTCCTGTTGGTGTTGGTTCGGTCGGGAAGTGTATACGCCAAGCCGTCGTCCTCCGCTATCCTGCGGGTATGCAACTCGCCTGGCTGTCGCTCGCCATCGCCTGCACGGTGGCCTATCACATCGTGCTCAAGCTCACGCCGGCCGATGCGAATCCCCTGTTGTCGCTGCTCGTGACCTACGCGGCGGTGGCCACGCTGTTCGGCGCTCTGCTGCTAGCTGCTCCCGGCGCATTCGAGTGGCGGCAGGAGATCCGACTGCTCAACTGGACCGCCGTGGCACTGGCCGTCGCGATCGTGGGGCTCGACCTGGGGTTCCTGTTCCTCTATCGCAGCGGATATGCGGTCAGCCTGGGCGCACTGGTCACCCAGTCTGCGGCAGCACTTCTGCTGCTGTTCGTCGGAGTCGCCGTATTCCGCGAGCGGCTGAGTCTGGCCAATGTAGTCGGGCTGGCGATGTGCATCGCCGGCCTGTGGCTGGTCAACCGCCGGTAGGGGAGGGGAAGGTGCCGGTGTTACGGTTTCGGTAACTCGGCAGCCGTCTCTACCTCCGGCGGTGCAGCAGCCCGCTCAGGGTCGAGGGTGATCGCCCAAGGTGCCGGGCGACCTCCGACAGACTTGCTGCGCCCTCGCGCAGTGCACGGCGAGCGATCTCGGTCCGCGCCCGCACCAGCGGACCGAGTCGCCGCCGTGACCTAAGGTCCTCGACAGCCACGCCATGGTCGATCGCGACTTCTGCGGTTATCGCGTCGAGCGTGCGGGGCTTCCATGCACAGCCAACCGCGTTCGCCTTGGGCGCTGGCAAGCGAAACTTTGCCGGACCTGACGGGCCGACTCGAACGGCGACGCCGATGTGATCGCGTTCCGATGCATCCGGCGCCTCGCCGAGGTATCGCCCATACGCCAGGCGTGCCGCGGCAGTCGGCGCGCCGAACATCGCGAGCACTGGGTCGACGCGAAGCCAGCCGGGACACCAGCCCCCGAGATACGCGCGATGACTGCTCCACGGATGATCGCGCGGATCGGCCACCATGCGCGCGCGGACAGGATTGAGGTGGATGTAGCGCACAAGTGCAAGCAGGTAGCGATCTGCATCCACCAGCCGGGCACGATAGCGCCGCTCGAAAAGGTGCCCGGTCGTGGGTATGGCACGCTGGAGCTGACGGGCGTAACGGGAGGCCAGTACGCGCATCAGGTCGCCGAGCGGCGTGTCAGCGATCTGGACCGCAAGGTGGACGTGATTTGGCATCCAGCAGTAGGCGAACAAGATCGCCCCGTAGCGATCGAGCGCATCGGCCAGGATCGCCTCGAAGCCCAGGTAGTCGTCGCGATCGCCGAATATGGGCTGGCGGTGATTGCCTCTGAGGATGGCATGGTACAAACCGCCGCGGACATGCAGGCGACGCTGTCGTGGCACCGGATGGCCCTTCCCTGGACGATCTGATGATCATGGCTGCGTTGGTTGACTGACACCCGCTGAAAATTGCGCCGATTCGCGCAGTTACAGAAACCGCAGCACCGGCACCTTCCAGTTACCGAAACCGTAACACCGGCACCTTCGCCCCTACCTCTTCTCTCCGCGAGCCCAGCCCGAGGGCGGCATGGCCTCGAAGAACATCTGCACCCGGTGCAGCAGGTGGTTGCGGTCGGCCCAGGCCATCTGCTCGCGCAGTCGCTCGGTCTTGTCTTCGTCGGTCGGGTCGTGGTCGAGCGAATGGGTGAGCGGAGGCGGCGGAGGTGTACGACCGCGCTTCTCCGCTTCCTCGTCGAGCATCTGCCCGAGTCGCTCCCAGTAGCGCGGGGTGGGATAGGCCTTGCCGCGGATCTGGTAGTGCAGGAGCAGCCGGTCGGCTCGACTCGTGGACTTGAATGACGGCATTTTTGCTTGGCCTCAGGCAATGCTTTGCCGGGTGAATAGCGTAACCGGTTCGCGGTCGGTCAGGCGAGCCGCCTCAACCTGCTGCGCCGCCACAGCCCGTCGGCCGCGTAGATCGCGAGTGCTGCCCAGATCACGGCGAACCCGATGGCCCGCGCAGGCGGAAACGCTTCGTGGAACACCAGCACGCCGATCAGGAACTGGATGGTCGGGCCGATGTACTGCACCAGTCCGACGGTGGAAAGTGGGATGCGGCGCGCGCCATAGGCAAAGAGCGCCAGCGGCATTGCGGTCACGAGGCCGCTGCCCACCAGCAGCGCATTGACGGCCGCGCTCGAATGCCCGAGCGCACCGGTGCCCTGCCACTGGCACCACAACAGGAATCCGAGCGCGAACGGCGACAGCAACAGGGTCTCGGTCGCCAGCCCGGGCACGGCGTCGACGGCGACGACCTTGCGGATCAGCCCGTACATGCCGAAGCTGAAGGCCAGCGCCAGCGCGATCCACGGCGGGCGGCCGGCCACCACCGCGAGGTAGAGCACGCCGGCCGCGGCCAGCCCGACCGCCGCCCACTGCGCCCGGTTCAGCCGCTCGCCGAGCACGAACACGCCGAGCACGACGCTGAACAGCGGGTTGATGAAGTACCCAAGGCTCGCGTCCACCACGTGGCCGTTGGTGACGGCCCAGACATAGATGAGCCAGTTGACGCTGATGAACACGGACGACGCCACCAGCCGCCGTCGCGTGCCCGCGTTCGCAAGCGCGGTTCGAACAGCGCCCGCTTCGCCACGCAGCGCGAGCCACGCGAACACGACCAGGCAGCACCACACGATCCGATGGCTCATCACCTGCAGTACCGGCACGCCGGACAGCGGCTTGAGGTACAGCGGGAAAACGCCCCAGAGCGCGAACGCGCTCACGGCGGCCATCAGGCCGGCGCGGGCATCGCTGCGATCGGGATCTGTTTGCGCCAACGAAGTGTCCAGGCGGACCGCGGGGCGCGCATTGTTGCAGATTGCGTGCGGGCCGGCTCGGTCGGGCCGATCCCGCACACTGGGCGCGTTAGCTGTGACGTCTCAGGGCGTTCATTGATGGAGCGGCCATCGAAGGATATTGGCAGACCGGCGTCACAGGCGCGTCGGGCCACGTTACAGGCTCAATTCGATCTCGGGGCGGGATCACGTAGACGGCTAACGACAGATTGGTAGCGGACTGCGCCCGAAGGCGCCGGTGGGCCCATAGTCAGATCATTGCGCGGCGCTTCAACGCCTGTACGCAGCGCTCGGCCGCGTGGCCGTCCCACAGCGCCGGACACTGCCCGGTTGGCCAGCGATTGCCGAGCACCTCCTGAACCTGCATATAGAGATCGGCCGGCCTCACCAGACGGTTGGAGCCCTGGCTGACGGTAATTGGTCGTTCGGTGTTCTCACGCAGAGTGAGGCATGGAATACCGAGGTAAGTGCTCTCCTCCTGCACGCCACCAGAGTCCGTGATGACGGCGCGGGCGCTTCGAACCAAGTTCATGAACTGGATGTATCCCAAGGGTTCGGTGAGGTGGATTCCAGGAATGGAACCGTCACCCGCCGTATGGGTAGCCCTCCGCCACGTCTGCGTGCAATAGAGTGTCCAGTAGCCCGAACTCCTTGAGCTTCTTGCGCGTGCGTGGATGCACCGCAAAAACCAGCGGCAGGTCCCGCGACACGGCAACGAGTTGTTGCACCAGGGATTCGAGGTTCTCACGGTGATCGACATTCGACGGGCGATGCAGTGTGACCACGGCATAGTGGCCTGGCTGCAGCCCCATATCTACGCGCGTGCCATCGGCCTCGATCGCCGAACGCATCATCTCGAACGAGTCGAGCATAATGTTACCCACGCGATCTATCTTGTGATCGGGCACACCTTCGCGCGCGAGGTGCTCGTCGGCATCGGGCGACGGCGTCCAGTAGACGTCACAGATCGCATCCGTTACCAAGCGGTTGATCTCTTCGGGCATGCGGCGGTCACCGCTGCGCAGTCCCGCCTCGAGGTGAATGACCGGGATCCAGAGCTTGGTGCCGACCATAGCGCATGCTGCCGTCGAATTGACGTCGCCGACGACCACGATCCAATCCGGCTTCTCTCGCACCGCCACCTTTTCGTAGGCCATCATCACGCCGCCCATCTGCTCGGCGTGCGTGCCGCTACCCACCTCGAGGTGGAAATGCGGGGCCGGCAGCTTCAGGTCGCGGAAGAACGAGTCGGACATGTTCGCGTCGTAGTGCTGGCCCGTGTGGACGATCTGCGGGCGGCACCACGACTCGCGGGCGAGCGCGTGGTAGAGGGGCGCGATTTTCATGAAATTCGGGCGCGCCGCGGCGATCAGGTGGACGGAGATAGGAGTCATGGCCCGTAGTTTAGAAACGATACTGGCCAAAAATCGAGCATTGAGTCCGACTTTCGCTCAGTTCGGAGCGAATTCCGAGACCGGAGTCGTGCGCCGCTCCTCGCGGCTGACGACATTCGACCGCAGCGTCCGCAGGCTGCCCGACGGCGAGACCAACAGTGCAGTGGTGTGCCGCTACCGTAGTGAGTCGCCCGACGGTGTCGCCGTGGTGCAAGCGTTACGCCGAACACGGTATCGTCGGATGGCACAACGAACTGAAGCCCGGCCGACCGCGCGGCACCGGGGAGGATGAGATCGCGACGCTGATCAATACAGCGCTCGCGAGGAAGCCGAGCGGCTGGTGCTGCGCGTCGACGAGATGAGTCAGTGCAGGCGCTCGAGCGCTGGTTCGCGCTGATCAAGACCCAGGCGATCCGCCGCGGTTCGTTCGACTCGGTCGCCGATCTCAAGCGCAAGACCGATGAGTTCGTGAAGCGCCAGAACCACACCCGAAGCCGTTCATGTGGAACGCCACGGCCCAATCGATCCTCACCAAGATCGAGCGGCTATGCAACGTTTGCAACGGGACACGCCCCTAGCCGATCGTCGCCGAAACGTACCCGGTCGGCTTGCTTTCGACTCCGCTCGAATTGACCGAGGTCATCGTGAAAAACCACCTGCCGGCGGTCAGGTTCCCCACGGCGTACGACGTGGCGCCGGCGTCGTGGATCTGCACGCTCTGGTCCAGCGCACTCTTGACCTGACCGTAGCGAATGACATACCCGGCGAGGTCCGTCAGCGGCGTGCCGTCCTCGTTGGTCAACGGTGTCTTCCACCGGAGCGTGACTGAACCGACCGTCGCTTCGACCACGTCGATCCTCAAGTCCATCGAGGCCGACGCCTGGCCGTCGCTGACGCTGATCTGCACCGTCAGCAAGGCGCCGGTGCTGCCCGCAGGCGGCGTACCCTGGAGTCGACCGGTGCCGGTATTGAACGTGGCCCAGCCCGGCTTGTTGACGACGCTGAACGTCAACCGGTCGCCATCGGGATCGCTGGCGGTCGGCTGGAAGGTGTAGAGCTGGCCGATCGTGGCCGTGGTGATGGGCACCGCGGCGATGGTCGGGGCGTGATTGGTGGGAGGCGGGGCCGGGGACGGAGGTGGTGGCGTAACCGGCGGCGGGGACGGAGACGGGGGCGGGGGCGTGACCGGGGGCGTGACCGGGGGAGGCGCAGGCTCCGCGCTGGGACCACTGGAGGCTGAATCCTGGCCCGCACCGCCGCTGCCACCGCCGCACGCGGCCAGGCTGGTGGCCAGCACGAGCGCAAGGGCCAACCTGGCCAGGTTCGAGCCCGCTTCCTCGCCAATTTTCCGGATCATCGCCATACCCCGCGCGCCGAGTTCGAGTTCCGGAAGCGGGCTTGTCGGCGGAGTGCGGATTACGGCAGGGTCGTTGCCGGGCAGAGAGCCGGCGGAGCGGTCCTGGCAACCCCGCTATCCGCGGCGCAACTCGTGCCCGAGGACCGGAAGCTTTGCGTCCCCGCCTTGCGGCGGATTTGCCATATTCAGACCCGGGGAGTTTCCCTCTTTATTGACTCCGTTGGCAACAGGCCGGAAGCCGTTCCACATAAGGCGCGATACAGCTCGCGATCCGCAGAGACGCCGACCGGGTCCTTCCCGTGCCAGCGATAGCGCCCGGGCTGCGCTGCAATATCTCCTGCTATCCTATGGTCGCGGTCCACAGGATATCTTCGACGATGAACGCTGCACCCGATGCCAATGCCGGCTTCGACGAGTCCGGTCCGGGCGAAGGGCTGGCCGCCCAGCTGGCCGTCTGGATCGAGGCGGCACGCCGCCGCGCGCTGCCGATGGGCATTGCCTTCGGCTCCGTGCTGACGCTCGGCCTGCTGACCGCAGCAATCTGGCCGGCCACCTACCTCTCGACCGGCACCATCCTGGTCGAGCAGCCGGAGGTTCCCCAGGAATTCGTTCGCTCGGCCGTCTCGAGCTACGCCGACCAGCGTGTGCAGGTCATCAGCCAGCGAATCATGACTTCGGCGAACCTGACCAAGATCATCGACAAGTTCGGGCTCTATGGGGCCGGGCCCGATGGCGTGCCGAGCGAGTCGCTGGTTGACCGAATGCGCGACGACGTCGAGCTCGACGTAGAACAGCTAGGCGGCGGCGGCAACGGAGCCATCACGTTCTCCGTGGGATACGAGAGTCGCTCCCCGGAGCTTGCATTCCGCGTTGCCAATGAACTGGTCTCTTTGTACCTGCGCGAAAATCTCGAGACGCGCAGGCGGCAGGCGGCCGGATCGACCGAGTTCCTGGCCGGCGAAGCCGAGAGGCTGCGCCTGCGCATTGCCGAACTGGAGCAGCGCCTGGCGGAATTCAAGGAAAAGAACTACGACCGCCTGCCCGAGTTCGCGGCATCCAAGATCCAGTCCTTGAATGCCGCGAAGCAGGAACTGCAGGACATCGACTCGCAGGTCGGCGCGCTGGACCAGCAGATCTCATTCCTTGACTCCCAGCTCGCGCAGATCGACCCGAACACCCAGGTCTCCATGAAGGGCGGTGAGCGCCTGATGACCCCCGCGGACCGGCTCCGCGCGCTGCGCCTCGAGCTTTCGAGCGCGCTGGTCACCTACACGCCCAAGCACCCGGCAGTGATCAGCATGCAGCAGGAGATCGCCGCGCTGGAGAAGCAGGTTGCAGCGGAAAAAGGAGGCGGTCGCAGCGCACCCGACAACCCGGCCTATATCCAGCTCACTTCGCAGCGCCAGGCCGCGCTGAACAACCGCGCCGCGTTGAGCAGCCGGCGCGCCCAGCTGCAGGCGAGTATCGCAAAGGCACAGCGAGACCAGGCCGACATGCCGGCCGTCGAGCGCGACTACGGCGCGATGATGCGCGAAATCGAGGGCGAGCGGGCCAAGTATGCCGAGATTCGCCAGAAGCAGATGACGGCACAGCTGTCGCAGAATCTCGAGTCCGAGCAGAAAGGCGAGCGTTTCACGGTGCTCGAACCGCCGGTGCTGCCGGAGGGTCCGATCCGCCCGAATCGTCGCCTCATCGTGGCGATCGGCCTGGTGATGTCTGTGGGCGCCGCCGTAGGGTTGCTGCTGCTGCTCGAGGTGCTGGACAACCGCGTGCGGGGCCGCCGGCACGTGCTGGCCATGCTGGGCGTGCCGCCGCTCGCGGTCATCCCCTGGGTGGCGGACGAACCCGAGCCGCAGGTCAAGGTTCGCGCGCGCTTGAAGCTGGCGGGAGGCGCACTGGCCGGCGCGATCGTGACGGTGCTGCTGGTGCACCTGCTGGTAAAACCGCTCGACGAGCTCTGGGCGGGGTTGCTGCGGCAACTCGGCGGCTGACGGCGTTCAACGGAGAGACACGGAATTGGAACGGATCAAGCGGGCACTGGAACTGGCGCGGGCCGAGCGCGAGCAGGTGATGAAACCTGGCTCCTCGACGCCGGATCGCGTCCGGCGACGCATGTCCCCGCCCGAACCGGAGCCGAAGTACCGCACCATCCCGCTCAACGAGTCATCGCTGCGCGAGGCCAACCTGCTGCTGCCGGGCCTGGTGGGCCAGGCGGCTCACAGTTTCAAGATGCTCCGTACCCAGGTGATGCGGCGTCTCCGGCAGCAGGGCTGGAACTCGATCGCCATCATGAGCGCCGCGCCCAACGAGGGAAAAACCTTCACCGCGATCAACCTGGCCATCGCCATCTCCGCCGGTCACGACGCCAGCGTGCTGCTGGTGGACCTGGACCTGCGCTTTCCGCGGCTGCACAGGCGCTTTGGCTTCGAGCCCACCGTCGGCGTGGAGGACTGCCTCAGGGGCGACGCAGCGCTGGCCGACGCGATGTTGAACATCGAAGGGTATCCGGGACTGACGCTGCTGCCTGCCCGGCAGGCCGTGGAGCATTCGTCCGAGCTGATCACGAGTGCTCGCGCCAGGGAGATTTTCCGCGACCTCAAGCAGCGCGATGCCAGTCGCATCGTGATCTTCGACCTGCCGCCGGTGCTCGGCAGCGACGATGCGCTCGCCTTCGCGCCGCAGGTGGATGCAGCGCTGTTCGTCGTCGGCGACAATGTGACGAAACGCGACGAGCTGGAGCGCTGCTTCGAGCTGATGAGCGAGATCCCGGTGCTGGGCACGGTGCTGAACGGCTCGCGCACCGAGAGCAGCGCGGCGTACGCGTACTAGGCGCAACCGGGGCAAGGCCGCACGATGTACGAGAAAGTCTACGGGTTCAGCGAGAAGCCGTTCGCGCTTACGCCGGACCCGGAGTTCCTCTATTTCGGTCGCCACTACAAGCGTGCGCTGCTGCAACTCGAGTACGGGCTTGCCAACGAGGCGTCGTTCCTGCTCGTCACCGGTGAGGTCGGGGCCGGCAAGACCACGCTGATCCGCTACCTGCTCGGGCGCCTCGACGCTGACTTGACTGTCGGCCTCATCAGCAACACCTCGCGCGATTCCGGCCGGGTCCAGCAGTGGGTGTGCTCGGCCTACGGGCTGGATGCAACCGGCAATGACGATGTCGCGCTCTACAACTCGTTCATCGATTTCGCCATCGAGGAGTACGCGAGCGGCCGACGGGTCGTGCTGATCGTCGACGAGGCCCAGAATCTCGGCCGCAACAAGCTCGAGGAACTGCGCGTGCTCTCCAACGTCAACGTGGACAAGCATCTCGTGCTGCAGATGATCCTCGTTGGCCAGCCCGAACTGCGGGACATCATGCGTTCGCCGCAGATGCAGCAGTTCGCGCAGCGCATCGGCGTCGATTACCACATCGGCCGGCTCAGCGAGGCCGAGACGCTGGCATATGTGAGGCACCGGCTCCGGGTTGCAGGTTGCCCGCGCATCGATCTCTTTACGACGGCCGCACTGAAGCTCGTGTACGCCTCGAGCCGCGGTATTCCCCGGCTGGTCAACCAGTTGTGCGACACGGCCCTGGTCTATGGCTACGCCGAGCAGCGCGATCACATCGACGAGGCCCTGATGGCGGAAGTGATCAACGACCGCTGCGCCGGCGGCATCTTCCCGGGGCGACGGGTCAAGCTGACCAGCACGAAGTCCAAGGCTTCCTGACGAGCGCTGGGGCCGAGGTTGCGGCGGCTGGTTCGCCCGAAACGCTGTCGGGTTTCTTTACATGTCTCCGGCCGAGCATCGGCCCGCGTGTCGCCGGGCAGCGCAATGCTGCTGCCGCGACCCTGAAGTATTTCACATAAGCAATTGAAACTGAGACCCATGTCTCGTCCCGGAAGACGGAGCGGTCTCCGCGCCGGCGTCGGGCGTTCAGCGGCGCGGTTCTTGCATCACTGTTCTGGGTCCCGCCCCTGAGCCGAATTGAGGATTGAAATGCTGTCGACACGCAATTGGACGCTACGAGACGGCTGGGCCGGTCGTGCCCTGTATTCGTTGATCCTGGGCCTGCTGGCGGTCACTGCGGCGATAAGCACCGCGGCTGCGGATCCAAACCAGGGACCGGGTGGCCCGATCCTGGTCATCACCTCCAGCGCGCAGTCGGCGAAGTTCGGCAAGTACTACGCCGAGATTCTCCGCAACGAGGGCTTCAACGAATTTGCGGTGGCCGATATCTCGACGGTCACGCCCGCGACACTGGCCGCTTACGACGTGGCCATCCTGGCCAGCATGTCGCTCAACCCGACCCAGGTGACGACGCTCGAGGACTGGGTCACCGGCGGCGGCAACCTCGTTGCGATGGACCCGAAACCCGAGCTGTCGCCCCTGCTCGGCATCAGCACAGCGGGGAGCAGCGTTTCGAATGCCTATCTCAAGGTAAATCCGCTGACGCGCGTCGGCAGCGGCATCTACAGCGGAACGATGCAGTTCCACGGCTCCGCGACTCTTCACTCGCTCACGGGCGCCTCGAGCCTGGCGACGATTTACTCAGATTCGACCACCGCAACCAGCTATACCGCGGTCACGCTGCGCACCATCGGCGCGAACGGCGGCCAGGCCGCCGCCTTCGCCTACGACCTGGCGACTTCCATTGTCTACACGCGCCAGGGCAATCCGGATCGGGTCGACCAGGATCGCGATGGCATCTCACCCATACGCGCGAACGACCTTTTCTACGGCGCATCCGCCAGCGACTGGATCGACATGCAGAAGGTCCACGTGCCTCAGGCAGACGAGCAGCAGCGCTTCCTCGCGAACCTGATTACGCAGATGACGCTGGACCGCAAACCGCTGCCGCGTTTCTGGTATCTGCCGAATTCGCACCGCGCGGTCGTCATGCTCACGGGCGACGAGCATGGCGGGGCAGGCTGGACGACGCGATTCGACCAATTGCAGCAGCTGAGCCCTGCCGGCTGCTCGGTGGCCGACTGGGAGTGCCTGCGCGCTACCACGTACACGTATTCGAGCACGCCGGCGACCGATGCCCAGGTCGCGGCTTACCAGGCGAGCGGCTTCGAGGTGGCGTTGCACCTCAACACAGGTTGCGACACCTTTACTGCGTCATCCATCAGCGATGCATTTGCTGATCAGATCGGCGAGTTCGCGGGCACGTTTCCAAGCGCGTTTGCTTTCACTACCAACCGTACTCACTGTATTGCGTGGGGCGGGTGGGCGACTGGCCCCAAGGTTGGTTTCAACTACGGCATCCGCCTTGACACCGACTATTACTTCTGGCCGCCAGGCTGGGTAAACAACACCCCGGGCCATTTCACCGGGTCGGCCATGCCGATGCGCTTCGCCGACCTCGATGGCACGCTCATCGACGTCTACCAGGCCGTCACCCAGATGACGGACGAGTCGCAGCAGTCATATCCGTACACCATAGACACGCTGCTCGACCGCGCGCTCGGTCCGGACGAGCATTCGGTGTTTACACGGT
>CAVTNX010000014.1:0-145110 GCA_963736205.1 uncultured Gammaproteobacteria bacterium
CGGTGGTGCTCGCGGTTGCGTACACGCTGCTGGACGACTGGGTTGCCGAGGAACGCGACGCTGCCGCGCCGGCGCCCGCCGCAGCGAAAGGTACCGCTCGAGTTGGATAACGTCACCGAGCGAGGAACGAATTGATTTGCCAGGACCATGCAATGCACGAGAGCTCAGGGCCCATCCTCGAAGGGATCGGGGGGGTAGGGCGAGCGGCCGTCAGCCCGTGAGTTCGCGGATGAATTCCTGCGCCTGTGGCCACTCGCCGAATCCAGACGCGGGATTCAGGTGTCCGACCGCGCCTATGTCGACGAGGCGGCTCCCCCAGTCGGCTGGCGTAGTTGCGCGATACGCTGGCAGCTCGCAAGCGGGTCGTTGGTGCTCGCCGCCACGATGCTGGGAAAGGGGAGGCGCGTGCGCGGCACGGGCAGCCAGCCGCCCTGCTGCAGGGCTGTCGATCGTCGGGTAGCCCTCCGGTAGAGGCGATTCCAGGTCCGCCGGCGTCGCGAGCAGCGCACCGTGGATCGGGCGCCGATGCCGCTGCGCCCAGTGGACGACCATCATTACGCCGCCGCTGTGCGCGACCAGGATGACCGGGCCCGCGATCGCCGCCAGCGTCTGTTCGATCTGGTGCACCCATGACTGCGCAGGAGAGCTTGTTCGTCGCCATGCGCGGCACGGTGACCGAACCGGGCAGTTGGTCACCGAGCAGGGTCTGCCAGTGATTCGATACGTGATCCCGAAGACCGGGAACGATCACGACTGTGGGACGCGACGCGGTCCCATGCGACGGGTGCCTCAGCTCCGTCCCGGGGCCGGCGGCAGTCGCCTCCGGAACGAGATTCAGGATCCGCACGAACAGCTGGCGGAATTCCTCGTCGGTGTCGGCGCTGAACCGCGGATCGCCGTTGTCGGCGAACGCGTTGCCGATCTCGGTCCAGTCGTCGGCCGTCAGGTGCTTGTACGCCGCGGGCAGGATGACCCGGGTCTCGAGGCTCATGTGCTGCCCCTGCGCCGCGACGAATCACGCTCGACGGCCGCGGCGAACTGCGCGAGCCCGCCGGCCGGGTCCGCCTCGTAACGCGCGAGGCTCCGCTCGAGGTTCGTCGACCAGCTCGCCGGCCCTCGTGGTGCTGGCGCTCGAGCTCCGCCAGCGTGTCGTTGAACTCCGATCGTGCGCTCGCGCAGCTTCCGGAACAGGTAGGCGTCCTCCTTCGGGTGGTGCAGCGTCTCCGGGAATGCGCTTGATGTAGTGCACGATCGCCCGCAGCAGGTCGAACCGCGGTGGCTGTCCCTGCGTGCGCGGCCTCGCGACCAGGACGCTCGAGGCCGTGGACGACGGCGGCGATGCGAGCGGTGCTCGTCGCGCAGGATGGCGAGCGGCCTCGATCTTCTCCCAGTCGGGCGAGGTTGCTCTGCACCGCCAGGACCAGCACCGGGAGGCTCGCGCTGCTGCAGCACGTTCTGGGTCTGCGAGCCGAGCACCAGGCCGCGCATGCCGCGCCGGCCGTGCGAGGCCATGACGATCAGGTCGCAGCCGCGCGCCTCGCGCGGCCTGCAGGATCGCCTCGTGCGGCCGGTCGCTCGTCGACGACGAGCGACTCGTACTCGACGCCGGCCTCGCGCGCCACGACGTCGGCCTTCGCGAGGACGGCGCGCGCGTCGCCCGCCACGCCGTCGTTGAAGCAGCGCGGGCCACATCACGCGCTCGAGCGCCGCCAACGCCGCGTCGAGCCGTAGTCGTCCTGCGCGTGGAAGAACGTGACCTTCGCGCCGAGCGCCGCGGCGAGCTCGGACGGACTGGCTGACCAGCTCGGTGGCGAGCGCCGAATCGTCGAGCGGAACCAGCAGGTGGCGGTACATTCGTATCTCCTGCCGCGCGGTGTCGCGGTCCGGGGATCAGAACGGCTTGTCGCCGATGATCCCGGCGCGCTCCATCTTGCGATGGCACGGCGGGTAGTCCATGCACGGCGTAGTGCTGGGTGCTGCGGTTGTCCCACATGGCCATGCTGTTCGGCTTCCAGCGCCAGCGCACCTGGTACTCCGGAATGCATGCCTGGCTGACCAGGTAATTCAGCAGCAGGCGATGCGCCGGGGTTAGTAGTCCTGGCCGAAGCGGACGTTCTCTGGCGTGTGGTAGTTGGTGAAGTGCGTCGTGAACCCGTTGACGAACAGGATCTTCTCGCCGGTCTCCGGGTGGGTCCGCACGACCGGATGCTCGGCATCCGGGATACTGGGCCTTGAGCGCGAGGCGCTTCTCGATCGGCATCGCGGCGCCGAAGGTGGCCTCGATGCTGTGACGGGCGCGCAGGCCGGCGATCTGTCGCCTTGACGTGTTCCGGCAGGCGCGCGTAGGCCTCGACCATGTTCACCCACATCGTGTCGCCGCCGACCGACGGGCATCTCGACGCAGCGCAGGACGCAGCCGAATCGGCGGCTTCTCGCGCCAGGTCGCGTCGCGTGTGCCAGCAGTTCTCGTAGCGGTCGATCGGGCGTGTCGGGTGACTTGTAGATGCGCACGAGCCCGGGGTGATCCGGATCGCTGCCGGCGACCGGATGATCCTCGAGCTCACCGAAGTGCCGCGCGAACGCGACGTGCTCGGCACGCGTGATGTCCTGGTCGCGGAAGAACAGGACCTTGTGCTTGAGCAGCAGCGCCCGGATTTCCGCGACGAGCCCGGCGTCGCGCGACGCCGTCGCCGAGGTTGACGTTGCCGAGTTCCGCGCCGATGGTGCAGGTCAGCTGCTCGACCTTGATGGAGCCGAGGAGTCGTCGAGCGTGACTGGCCGGGGCCGGTCTGGGCTGCGTTGGTCATGCGTGGCACTCCGGGTTGCGCCTCCTCAGATGACGAAGATCGACGAACCCGTCGTCTTGCGCGACTCGAGGTCGCGATGCGCCTGCACGGCGTCCTGCAGGCGGTAGCGCTGGTTGATCTCGATCCGGATCCGGCCGGCCGCGACGTGGCCGAAGAGCTCGGCCGCGAGCGCGTCCTTCTCGGCCGGGTCCGCGATGTAGTCGGCCAGCGCCGGACGGGTCACGTACAGCGAGCCCTTGACGGCGAGCTGCATCGCGTCGATCGGCGGAATCGGGCCCGAGGCCGTGCCGACGCACACCAGCAGCCCGCGCCGCTTCAGCGAGTCGAGCGAGCCCGCGAAGGTGTCCTTGCCCACGCTGTCGTAGACGACCGACGACGCCGGCGCCGCCGGTCAGTTCGCGGACGCGCTTCGCGACGTCCTCGCGGCCGTACAGGATCACGTGGTCGCAGCCGTGCGCGCGCGCGACCTCGGCCTTCGCCTCCGATGGAGACGGTGCCGATCACCGTCGAGCCCGAGCAGCTTGGCCCACTGCGAGACGATGAGCCCGACGCCGCCGGCCGCCGCGTGCAGCAGGATCGTGTCGCCGGCCGCGAGCGGCCAGATGCGCCGCATGAGGTAGGCCGAGGTGAGGCCGCGCATGGTCATGGCCGCGGCGGTCTCGCAGGAGATCGCGTCCGGCAGCCGGATCAGCGGTGCCGCCGGGATGAGGCGCTCGGTGCTGTAGGCGCCCGAGCGTGTTCAGGAAGCCGGTGTAGGTCACGCGGTCGCCCGGCTGCGACGTTCGTGACGCCTTCGCCGACTGCCTCGACGACGCCGGAGCGCCTCGACACCCGATGCCGTGCGGGCAACGGCACGGGTAGACGCCGGTGCGGAAGTAGGTGTCGGCGAAATTGAGGCCGACCGCGACGTGGCGAAGCCGCGCCTGTCCGGGCCCGGGATCGCCGACGGCGACCTCCTCGAGCGCAGGACTTCGGGTCCGCCGGTCTCGTGAATGCGTACTGCGTGTGCCATGGTCAATGCTCCTGTCGCACGGTCGATCAGGCCGTCGCCGCGCAGCTGGACGCCGCGCGCTCGGCTTGCGGTTCGGCGCGAAGCCGTTCGCCGCCAGCGTCTCGTCCGCGCTCTCGTAGAACGCGCCGATGCTTGTAGATCCGGCGCGCTTCGCTTGCGCGTCGGCCATCTCGCGGCCGAATTCGCGGCGAGATGCGCACCAGCTGCTCGATCTGCTTGACCGAGCTCATCCTGGCCTTGCGGTCCTGGGTCCAGATGTTGTCCTCGATGCCGCAGCGCACGTGCAGGCCCATGGCGATGGCCATCATGTTGATCGGCAGCACGTTGAGCATCGAGGTCTCGAGCGTCAGCACCGCGCCGTCGGGCGTGCGCGCGCACGAAGTTCGCCAGGTTGTAGATGTTCGGCGCGTCGAAGCCGCCGCCGATCGCGACCCAGGTCATGATCAGCGGCACGTTGCAGACGCCGCGGCGCATCATGCGCTCGACGGTCTCGAGCTGGTTGATGTTGGCGAGCTGGAAGTGCGTCTGGATGCCGTTCGCCGACAGGCGGCGGATGTGTTCCTCGACCCACTGCGGGCCCGGCCGGGATCGTCATCTCGCGGTAGGCGTGGTAGTTGGCCGGCTCGGCCAGCGAGGTGCCGGCGATGTCGGCTTCGCGTCATCTGCTCGACGACGTTCATCTGGTTCGAGTTGATCGCGATCGTCACCTGGTCGGGCCGTGGGCTGCAGGTCGGCCAGCATGTGGCGCGTGTCGTCGGAGAGCCACTTGGCGGCCTCGCCCTCGCTCTCGGGCGCGAAGGAGATCGAGCCGCCGACCTGGATGATCATGTCGGGCACGCGCGCACGGATGCCGGCGATCAGCTCGTTGAACTTCGACAGGCGCTTGCTGCCCTTGCCGTCGAGCTCGCGCACGTGCAGGTGCAGCACGGTGGCGCCGGCGTTGTAGCAGTCGACCGCCTTCTGGATCTGCTCCTCCATCGTCACCGGGATGTCTTCCGGGAAGTCCGCGGGCATCCACTCGGGCCCGTACGGGGCGACAGGTGATCACGAGCTTGTCCTGGTTCTCGGGGAACAGGGAGCCGTCGATGAAGTTCATGGGTTATCTCCTTGAGTGCGGTCGTGGTCGGGTGCGATGTCAGGCGCTCGGCTGCAGATCGTCGGCCTGCAGTTCTTCGAGCAGGATCGGCGCGCCGACGCACATGCTGCTCCAGCCCCTGCAGGCTGGCGATCTGCAGGACGGCGGTGATCTCCGCCTTCGTCGCGCCGGCCTGCAATGCGCGACGAATGTGACGTCGGATGCCGGGCGCGTTCAGGTGCACGCACGAGGCGTCGAGCGCGATGCGGATGAGCTCGATCGTCTTCGTGTCGAGGGCGCCGGAGACGGCCGGCGCAATCGCCATCGCGATCACCTTCTCGGTCCACGACGGGTCGAGCTTGGCGAACGGCTCCCAGCTCGGGTTCCAGTTTCCGCTGGCGTGGTCGCGGGCGTCGCCTCGCGACCCGTGTGCGTCGCTCTCGTCACGGATGTCGAGCACCGTCATTTCTCCTCGGCGTCATGCGCGCTGCGCCTGCAGCATCGGGTCGAGCGCCGGCGCCGTATCGGAAGCGTTCTTCAGGTCCGCTTCGTACGTCCTGGCCGCCAGCACGAACATCACCGCAGCGAGCAGGCAGAACGCGGGTGCCATCGCCATGGCGACCTGCAGCCCGTATCGGTCGGAAAGGAAACCGGTCAGCAGTGGCCCCGCCGCGAGGCCGATCAGGTTCTGCGTGAGCGCGAGGACCGCGCTTGCGGTCGCACGCAGGCTGGGATGCGTGACGTCGACGACGACGGCGGCAATCGGGCCCGATGGTCCCGACCATGACCAGGCCGCCTGCGACCAGCATTGCGTACTGAGTCGGGCCCGGGGACAGGAGGGCGAAGGCAGGGCACAGCAATGCGGTCGTCAGGACTGACGCGACGGCAGGCACGAAGAGACGGGCACTGGGCCTGCGCACGGACAGCCGGTCGGCGACGACACTCCAGATCACGGCGCCAATCCCGCCGCCCAGTACGACGAGGCCTGCCTTCAGGCCTGCCTGGTCGGGCGCGAGGCCATAGGAGCGGTTGAAGTAACTCGGCAGCCACGCATAGATCGTCGACGCGACCAGGAGCTGCAGTCCGGCGCCGACGCAGGCGATCGGCGCGGATCGCGGCCGCAGCAGTTCCGCCGCCACTGGCGCGGATTCGCGTCGCTGGCATGGCCGCCGGCGACGCTGGCCGCGGGCAGCGCCACGGTCTGGTAGTCGCGGGCAGTCAGGAGGAAGAGCAACGCGAGGAACAGCCCGGGCACGCCGACGGCGCCGAACCCGGCCTGCCATCCCCAGTGTTCTGCGATGACGCCGCCGAGGACCACGCCCAGCACCGATCCCAGCATGCTGGCAGCGAGGAACGCCCCGAGCACCGTGCTGCGCATGCGCGGCGGAAAGAGCGTGGCGAGCAGCGCCGCGCCCGACCGTGCCGTAGGCGGCCTCGCCGAGGCCGACGACGCTCCGCGCGGCGAACAGTTGCGCGTAGCTGCTGGCGAATGCGCAGGCGATGGTCGCGAGGCTCCAGATCAACGCCATCAGGAAGATGCTCTTGACGCGACTCCAGCGGTCCGCGAGCAGCGACAGCGGCACGGCGCCGAGCGCGACCGTCACCGAGACGACCGAGACCAGCGCGCCAAGCTGGCTGTCGGAGAGGTCCCACTGCGCCTTCAGGTGGCTGAACATCGAGACGACGACCTGGCGGTCGACGTAGTCGACGACCATCAGCGCGAACAGGACCGCGAAGACGGTCCAGGCATAGCGGCGCGCGCACCGGGTGGTAAGTCCGGGCAGGTGCGTCGGGCTGCATGGTCGAGCATGGAATGCCATTGGCCGGCATCCTGCCGAAAGCAGGCGGATTCTCATATTGACCCGGCGTGACGCAGACTTGACATTCCGGGACAGGGTGGGCCGCATGATCAACGTCGTCCGCAGCGCGAGCCTGACGAACTACGCCGAGGTGGCGCGGCAGGTCGGGCTCGATCCCCAGCGGATGCTGCAGCGAGTTCGGCCTGCCGCGGCGGTGCCTGGAGGAGCCCGAGATCAAGGTGCCCGTCGACTCGGTGCGCCAGCTCCTCGAAGCCTCCGCCGAGCGAAGCGGCGTCGAGGGATTCGGGCTGATGATGGCCGAGGCGCGCCAGCTGTCGGACCTCGGTCCGCTCGGGCTCCTGATACGCGAGCAGCCGACGCTGCGCCTGGCGATCGAGGCATTCGTCCGCCACGGCAGGCGGCTCAACGACGCGCTGTTCCTGACGCATCGAGGAAAGCGGCGACGTCATCGTGCTGCGCGAGGAACTGATCGTCGGGCGTTCGGGAGCCGGTGCGACAGTCCACGGAACTCGCGATCGGCGTCGCGTACCGAACGCTTCGCTCGTTCCTCGGGGCCGAGCTGGCGACCACTCCGGGTCTGCTTCGCGCACGACCCGCCGCGCGATCGAACGGTTCACGACCGCATGTTCGGTCGTAACGTGGTCGAGTTCGGCCACGATTTCAACGGCATCGTCTGCGCCCGCCGCGACCTCGAGGTTCCGAATCCAGGCGCCGACCCGGGAATCGCCCGGCTCGCGCACGCCATGCTGGAGTCCAGCGCCACCGCACTGGCTCCGTCGATGACCAGCCAGGTCCGGGACCTTGTCGTGCTGCTGCTCGGGACGGGAGCGTGCACGGTCGAGCGTGTCGCGGAGTACCTGGGCGTCGACCGTCGTACGGTCCATCGACATCTGGCGCGGGAAGGACAGACGTTCTCGGACGTCCTGGAATCCGTTCGCAGGGAACTTGCGGACCGCTACGTCTGCGATCACCAGCGATCGCTGGCCGACGTGTCCGCGCTACTCGGCTTTTCTGCTCCGAGCTCTTTTTCGCGGTGGTACCGGCAGAGTTTCGGAGCGAATCCCGCGAGGGAACGGGGGCACGACGGCTCGGGTTTGCGAAGGCGCCGGGGTCCGCGCCAGGCCTGAGCCCGTTCGAGATCAAGGACATCCTCGCCAAGGCGGCCAGCGAGACCGCCGACCGCCCGAGCATCCGTGTCCTGGCTACTACTGGTGGGACCACTGCGGGAGCCCAGGCGAGCGCTGCTCACGCAGGATTGCGGTCGACCTCCGCGATCGGCCGGCCGGTGTGCGGAGCCGGATCGGATCCGGTCCGAATTGCGCGAACTACTGTGCGGCTGCGAGTGCGACCGGCTCGGCGAAGCTGCCGCCCAGCACCAGGTGCAGGTTCACGCGCTGGGAGAGTTCGTCGCTCCTGGCGCGCAGGTAGTTCACGCGAGCGGCCTGGACCTGTTGCTGCTGCTGCTGCACGCTGCGCATGTCCTGGCGACCAACCTTGTAGGCCTGCTGGTCGTACTCCAGGGTCTCCTGCTGGTCGTCCAGCACCTGACCAAGGATCTCCACGCGCTGGGAGAGGATCTGCGACGCAGACAATGCGTTCTCGACGTCCTCCAGGGCGCGCAGCACCTGGCTGCCATAGCGTGCGACGGCTTCCTTCTGCTCGGCGGTCTTCAGCTCGACCTGGGCCCGCAGCGCGCCACCGTGGTACAGCGGCGCAAAAAGCGTCCCGCCCGCGCCGCCGCTCGGGTTGCTGTAGTCGTCTTTCAACTGCAGCACGTCGCTGCTCAGCGCCGCCACGCTCGCATTCAGGCGAATGGTCGGCAACTGCGCGGCTTTTGCTTCGCCGACGCGATTGAAGGCCGCGGCGACGCGACGCTCCGCGGCAATGACGTCGGGTCGACGTTCGAGCATGCCCAGTGGCATGCCGACCGGCACGGGACCCGGCATCGCGGGGAGCTCTGATGCAACCGCGAGTTCGGCGGCCGGATAGCGGCCGAGAATCGTCTCGAGCGACCTCACCGCTTGCTCGTGCGCGAGCCTGGCCTGGCGTACCGAGTCTTCCATCGTGCCGAGTCCGGCCCGGGCAAGCGCGACGTCCCTCTCGCTGCCGTTGCCCACGCGCTGGCGGTCCTGCGCCAGTGAGACCAGGCTGCGCGCCGATGCGGCCATCGACTCCGCGGCATCGAGCTGCAGCTTCGTCTCGATGGCCATGAACCAGCTGCGGGCGACCTGCGCGGCCAGCGACTGCCGGGCGAACTCGTAGTCCGCCTGCGCCGATGCGTAGGTATCGTCGGCCGCGTTCCGTCCGTAGCGCAGCCGCCCCCAGAGATCCGGCTCCCACGAGACGCCGAGCATGGCGCCGCTCAAGGCAGACGACAGGTCGGAGCCGCCGCCGGCCTTGATGCCGCCAGTGCCGAGCAGGTTGAACCAGGGCAGCAACTGCGCCTGTGCAGAGCGGGCATAGGCCGCAGCCTGCTCGACCTGGGCCCCGGCCGCACGCAGGTCTGGGTTTCGGGCGACCGCTTCGCTCACCAGCGCCGTGAGCTGCGGATCGTCGAAGGTCGCGAGCCAGTTGTCGGTGATCGCCAGCGAGGTCGCGTCGGTACCCGTCAAGTACGCCCCTGCCCAGGTGGCACGAATCTCGGTTCCCTGCAGCGCGTCCTTGCGGATTTCCTCGGGCTTCGGCGGCGGATTGACGGCACAGGCGGCGAGTCCTGCGATGCAGGCTGCGGCGATGATTAGGTTTCTGGAGCCCATGTCGGCCATCAATGCAGCTTGAGGACCATCCAGTCGAGCTTGGCGCCGACCCGCATGAACACCTTGCGCAGGATGTGGATCATCTCCCCGCTGTTGGTGTAGATGGCGCCGTTGCCGCGCGCTCCTGGTGCCAGGAACAGCTCGGCATCCTCACCGACGGGCTTCAACTTGACGGCCAGGCGTTGCTCCGGGGCTGGGCCATAACCCGTGTTCGGCAACATGCCGCTGATCGGCATCTGGCCCTGCGCCGTGGCCCAGATGATCGCCTCGACCTCGGTCTTGATGATCCGCCCGGGATAGGTCTTGAGGGCAATTTCGGCCTCGTTGCCGACCTCGACCTCGCGCACCTCGTTCTGCGCGTAGAACGCGACCACCCATTGCGCGTCCTCGATGAACGCCATGGCGGGAAACGCCGGGAAGGGCACCGTCATGACGCCGGGCCGCAGGGCCAGCGCGACGACGGTTCCGTCGGCCGGCGCGTACTGCACGGCCTCGCCGAGCTGCCACTGCGCGTCGGCCAGCTGGGCCTCCGGCCTGGGCGATCTCGGCCAGCACCTGCGCGACTTCCTGCTGCACGCCGGTCGGTGTCTTCGCAGCGAGGTTCTCGCGGGCCTGGGCCACGTTGGCCTGTGCGGACTGCAGGTCGTTCTCGTACTTCGCGACGTCGGCCTGTGCCTGCTCCAGGTCGAAGCGATTGCCGGCCCCGGTCCTGGCCAGTTCCTGGTACTGCTCGACGCGCTTGCGGGCCAGCGTCAGCTGCGTGGTGGCCACGCCCTGCTGGCTCGATGCCTGCTTGAGTTGCTCGCCCAGGTTGCGGGCATTGGCGTTGGCCGAGACCAGCTTGGCGCGAAGCTGGGTGAGGTTCGCCTCTGCGGACTGGACCTGGATCTGGAACGGCACCGGATCGAGCTTGAACAGCACGTCGCCTTTCTTGACCGGCTTGTTGGGCTCGACCGGAACCTCGATCACCTTGCCGGCCACGCGCGGATTGATCGGCACGACATAGTTCATGACCCGGACGTCCGCGGACGACGGCGCGTCGATGTTCAGGAACAGGATCAGGATCGTGATCCCGATGATCGGGATCGTGACGGTGATCACCTGGCTGGTGATGTTCCATGGCAGCCACTTGAACTTGAAGAAGACCAGCCAGGCGAAGAACGAGTAGATACCAAGCAGCAGGATTTCCATCAGCCCCGAGCCTCCAGGCCGGCTTGCGCCTCGAGTTGCGCCAGGCGCTCGCGCAGTCTTGCCATCTCCTCATGGGTGGCCCCGCGCGCATCCGCAGGCGGCGCTTCGCGTGGCTGCGTCGCCATGGTCGTGATCGGCGACGTCGGTGCCGTAGGCCATCTTGTACATCACGGGTTTCGAATAGGCCCACAGCCAGGCGAGCGGCCAGAGCAGCCCGCCGAACACCAGCGACAGCAGGCACAGCACCTGGATGGCCTTCGCCTGCGGGTGACGTTTCTTTTCGGCGACCTTCTCGGGGAGGATGTGCACCAGCCAGAAGACCGCGATGCCGACGATCGGGACGACCACCAGCACGACCCAGGAGAGCACGTCGGCGGCCGTGTCCAGCGCCTCGCCCTTGAACAAGGAGGCATGCGAGGGCGTGGAAGCCAGCGCGACAGCCGTGCCGGACACCAGTCCGATGGCCGTTCGCGTTCGCCGATACAAAGATGAGGCCATGTACGATTTCCTCAGACGATCCATTACCGACGATCAGCCGCCTAGCGCGATGGTCATGGCGACGAGGGCGGCCCCGAACAGCAGGAACACCAGACCGGTGATTCCGGGTCGGGCCGTAGTGTATCGCGCCCACGAATATCCCGCCCAGAAGAGCAGGCCCAGCAGGATGGCGTTGGACGCCCGCAGCGCCAGGTACGCGTCGCTGATGAAGAGGAAGGGAATTGCCGCGGGCAGGCTGGCGAAGAACACCAGCCAGAAGCTCGCGATGCCACCCATCACGTCATTGCGCGTGATCGAGTTCGGGGGAATGTCGCCGGTCCTGACCTTGCCCACGATGCGCGCATAGAGATCCTGCCGCTCCGCGGGAGACATGACTTTCTCGATCACGTCGTCAAGTTCATTCGCAATCAGCGCCCGGGCATCCGCGTCCCCGACGGCGCCGCGCACCAGCTGCACCACGCGGCGGCGGCGTCCTCGCTCGAATATCTGTCCGAGCACGAAGAACACGCCGTCGATGACACCCCAGGCGATGTTGCAACCGATGGTCGCTATCAGCAGCGCCCGGGCACCTTCGGCACCTTCGTCCTGGATCGTGAGTCCGGCACCCAGTGTGAACGTCAAGCGTCATGATCAGCCCGAACAGGATCTCGCCCAGGCTCGCGCCGGGGTCGAGGTACTTGTTGACGAAATGCGTCCGGATTGACACAGGCCAGGGATACGCTCCGGAGAATCGATCGACAATACTAGCCCGACGCTGGCCACTACACCTACCCGCCGAGGGGGGCTGGTTATCCGGGTGCTGAAGCAGCAGCATGGCGGGCACGCATTCTGGCAGGGTGGAGGAGAGTAAAGTGACAGTTCCGGCGGGTGGTGGGGATCCAGCAAGGGGCCGGGCTACGGGTGCCGGTGGAGGGTTCGGGCACGACATCGTGGCATGGCTGCGCGAACGCCTGGGTTGGAACAGGATCTACCGGACCACCAGTTACCTGCGCTCGACGCTGTGGGTGGTGCCGATCCTGGCGGTCGTCGCCGAGCGGACTGACATTCCGCCTGCTGCAGTTCGTCGACCGGTGGATTCCCTGGGACCTGACCGGGCTGGACGTGGACGGTTCCCGGGCGCTCTTCCAGACGCTGATCACGCTGACCCTTTCGTTCATCGTCTTCACGTTCGGTTCACTGCTGGTCGCGCTGCAGGTGGCGAGTGCGCAGCTGACGCCGCGCGTCATCGCGACGACCCTGCTGCGGGACCAGGTGATCAAGTACTCGGTCGGCCTGAACGTGTTTACGCTGATGTTCGCGGTGCATGGGCAGAACCGGACGGAGACGGTAGTGTTCGAGCTTTCCACGCTGGTTGCCGGACTGCTCGGCATCGCCTGTCTTGCGTCGTTCCTGTACTTCATCGACCACGCGGCGCGACTGCTGCGGCCGGTGAACATCGTCGCGCTGGTCAGCGACCAGGGCATGGACGTGATCCGTCACGTGTATCCGCGCGAGGGTGTCGAGGCCGACCCCGTCGGCGGCGCCAGCCGGGAGGCATTCCACGACACGCCGACGCGCGTGTTGAACCACTGCGGGCCGATCGCAGATCGTGCTGGCGGTGCAGTTCGACGAACTCGTGGCCGAGGCGGCGAGGGTGGATGGCGTCATCGAGCTCGTACCGCAGGTCGGGGATTTCGTGGCCGTCGACGAGCCGCTCGTCCGGTTGCTATGGAGGCGCGACCGCGCTGGACGACGAGGCCCTGCGCCGGACCGTTGCGTTCGGGCCCGAGCGCACCATGGAGCAGGACCCGATGTTCTCGTTCCGGATCCTGGTGGACATAGCACTGAAGGCATTGTCGCCTGCGATCAACGACCCGACGACGGCGGTCCTCGCCATCGACCAGATCCACCGGCTGCTCCGGTTCGTCGGGAAGCGGAGACTTCACGACTTCACGATCCACGATGCCGCAGGCCGCGCAAGGGTGATCCTGCGGACACCGAACTGGGCGGATTTCGTCCACCTCTCGTGCTGTGAAATCCGGGCCTGTGGAGCCGACAACCTGCAGATCGCGCGGCGCATGCGGGCCATGTTCGAGAACCTGATCGACTCGCTGCCGCGAGCCCAGGCACGTCGTGCTGCGCGAGCAGCTCGAGCCTGCTGGACCGCGCGATTGTCGGACACTTTCCGTTCGCCGAGGACCTGGCGCTGGCGCGCATCGCCGATTCGCAGGGGCTCGGAGGCGCCGCGATCGGCGGCACCCGAGCCTGAAGCGGGGCGGGGGATGTCGGGCCTGGTTCCAGAGTGGTTCCTGTCGGCGTTCGCGCTGGCGACCGTATTCACGGTCATGCTCGACGTCGGACTCGGGATCGTCCCACGTGAGTTCCTCTGGCTGTTTCGGCGGCCCGGCCTGATTTTGAAGTCACTCGTCGCCGTGCTGGTGGTGGTCCCGGTGATCGCGATCGGCGTCGCGCGCCTGCTCGACCTGCCGAGGGCCGCGGAAATCGGGCTCATGGTCATGGCCATCGCGCCCGGCGCGCCGGTCGCGTTGCAGCGATCGTTGGCGTCGGGTGGCCACCGCTCGTTCGCGCCCGGACTCCAGGTGACCGTAGCGCTGCTCGCGGTCGTCTCGATGCCGGTCTCGATTGCGGCACTGAACCACGTGTACTCGGGGAGCGCCAGCGTCGGTCCATTGCAGCTGGCCAGGCAGGTGTTCGTCGCGCAGTTGCTGCCACTCGGCCTCGGCGTACTGGCTGGCCGGTTCTTTCCCCGTGCATCGGCATGGCTCAAGCCGCGGCTCGATCGGGTCTGGAAAGTGCTGATCACCCTGCTCGCGATCCTGGCAATCATCGGCTTCTGGGGCGCATTGCTCCGCGCCGGCCTCGTGGTGGCCATTGCCGCGTGCGTCACCACGATCGGTGCCATCGTGGCAGGTCACGTGCTCGGCGGTCCGGACCCGGCGACACGCACGGCCGTCGCGATCAGCAGCGCGGCGCGCAATCCCGGCCTCGCGCTGCTTGTCGTTGCAGTGAATGGCGCGCCGCTGGGCGTCAAGATCACGGTCTCTAGCTACATCGTCGTGTCGGCGCTTGACCATCGTTCCATACGTCATCTGGCGGCGGCGACATCTGATCACCGGCGGCCTGGCCGGCCTAGGCGAGCGCGGAGACCATCCGGGACAACAGCACTCCCGACGCCCCCGGCAGGGTGATGTGGGCGATCCGCGACAGCCCAGTGGCGTTCGGGTTGACTTCGATCACGGTGCGCCGGCATCGAGGGCGCACTCGGCGAGCCCGGCGGCCGGATAGACCAGCGACGAGGTGCCGATGGACAGGAACACGTCGCAGTCCGCGGCGGCCTCCGCAGCCGCCAGCATCGGCCCGGCGGGGATCGCCTCGCCGAACCAGACGACGTCCGGACGCAGCAGGCCACCGCAGGAGGCACACTTCGGCAGTCCGTCATTGGGGGCGTCCGAGCGAGTGGCGACCGTCCCTTCCACGGTGCATCGGTCGCGCAGTATGTTGCCGTGATACTCGAGGACGCCGAGGCTCCCCGCCCGCTGGTGCAGGCCGTCCACGTTCTGCGTGACCAGCGTGAGCCGCGGTACGCGTCGCGCGAGTTCCGCGAGGGCATAATGGCCCGGGTTCGGCTCGGCCCTGCGGACCATCTCGCGCCGCGACTCGTACCAGTCCCAGACGAACCGCGGGTTCCGCTCGAAGGCTTCGGGGGTGGCGAGATCCTCGGGATTGAACTTCGACCAGTGGCCGGTGAGCGCGTCGCGAAACGTCGGAACGCCGCTCTCGGCCGACACGCCCGCGCCGGTGATCACGCAGACGTGGCGCGCGCTGTGCAGCGCGGCCACGGCCCGTTCGATCAACGACTCGAGCGCCGCAGCGGGATCGGTTCATCGCTGTCCGCTGCATACCTGCCTGCGGGCACGGCTCAGGCCGCCTTGCCGGCCCCCGCGAGCTGCCTGAGTACGTACTGCAGGATCCCACCGTGCTGGAAGTAGTCGCGCTCCTTGGGCGTGTCGATGCGCACGCGCGCTTCGAACCGGATCGGTGCGCCGGAGGCAGGCGTGGCAATGACGGTAACCGCCTTTGCGGCACCGCCATTCAGCCCGATGATCTCGAAGCTCTCCTTGCCGGTGAGCCCGAGGCCCTGGGCGTTCTGCCCGTCCTTGAACTGCAGGGGCAACACGCCCATGCCGATCAGGTTGGAGCGGTGGATGCGCTCGAAGCTCTCCGCGATCACGGCTTTCACGCCCAGCAGCATCGTGCCCTTCGCCGCCCAGTCGCGTGACGAACCGGTACCGTATTCCTTGCCGGCGATCACGACCAGCGGCGTGCCCTCGGCCTTGTACTTCATGGCCGCGTCATAGATCGACATCTGCTCGCCGCTCGGGACGTGCACGGTGACGCCGCCCTCGGTTCCGGGCGCGAGCTGGTTGCGCAGGCGGATGTTGGCGAACGTGCCGCGCATCATCACCTCGTGGTTGCCGCGACGGGCACCGTAGGAATTGAAGTCAACCGGCTTCACGCCCTCGGCCATCAGGTACTGCGCGGCGGGGCTGGACTTGGCAATGTTGCCTGCGGGGGAAATGTGGTCGGTGGTGACCGAGTCGCCCAGCAGCGCGAGCGCCCTGGCGCCACGGATGTCCGCAACCACGCCGGGGGTCATGCCCATGCCCTCGAAATACGGCGGGTTGCGCACGTAGGTGGAGGAGGGTTCCCACTGGTAGACCTCGTCCTTCGGAACCTGGATCGAGTTCCAGTTCTCGTCGCCCTCGAAAACACTGGCATAGCCCTTCTTGAACATGCCTGAATTGACGCATTCCGCGACGGTCTGCTGGACCTCCTTCGCCGTGGGCCAGATGTCCTTGAGAAACACGGGCTTTCCGTCGGCCGACGTACCGAGTGGCTCGTTGTAGAGGTCGATGTCCATCGTGCCGGCGAGCGCATACGCGACGACCAGCGGCGGCGAGGCCAGGAAGTTCATTTTCACTTCCGGATGCACGCGACCTTCGAAATTGCGGTTGCCGGAGAGCACTGAGGTCGCGATGACGTCGCCGGCCTTCACTGCCTCGGAGATTTCCGGGCGCAGCGGGCCCGAATTGCCGATGCAGGTGGTGCAGCCGTAGCCGACCAGGTAGAAGCCGACAGACTCGAGTTCCTTCAGCAGGTTGGCGGCCTTGAGGTAGTCGGTGACGACACGCGAGCCCGGCGCCAGGCTGGTCTTGACCCAGGGCCTGGCCGTGAGTCCGAGCTTGCGGGCGTTGCGGGCGACCAGGCCGGCCGCGACCAGCACCGTGGGGTTCGAGGTGTTGGTGCAGCTGGTGATCGCCGCGACCAGCACGGCGCCATCCTTGACCTCGTAGCCCTTGTCGCCCGTCGTGGCGCTCGCCTTGCCCGTGGCGGCCGGGTTCTTCTGTGTGCGTTCCTCGGACATCTTCGCGAGGTGCTTGCGATATATGTCCTTCGACGACTTCAGCGGCACGCGATCCTGCGGACGCTTCGGGCCTGCGAGGCTGGGCTCGACTGTAGCCAGGTCGAGTTCCAGCACGTCGGTATAGTCGGCCTCGCGCATGCCGTTGGTGCGCCACATGCCCTGGGCCTTCGCATAGGCCTCGACCAGCGCTATCTGCTCCGCTGGTCGGCCGGTGAGTTCGAGGTAGCGGGTGGTTTCCTCGTCGATCGGGAAGATGCCGCAGGTGCTGCCGAACTCTGGCGCCATGTTGGCGATGGTCGCGCGATCGGCGAGCGGCAGGCCCGCGAGCCCGTCGCCGAAGAACTCGACGAACTTGTCCACCACGCCCTTCCTGCGCAGCATCTCGGTGATCGTTAGCACCAGGTCGGTGGCGGTCGTGCCGGCGGGCAGCGCGCCCTTCAGTCGGAAGCCGATGACCTGAGGGATCAGCATCGTCACGGGCTGGCCGAGCATCGCGGCCTCGGCCTCGATTCCGCCGACGCCCCAGCCGAGCACGCCCAGGCCGTTGACCATCGTGGTGTGAGAGTCGGTTCCGACCAGCGTGTCCGGATAGGCGCGCTTGACGCCGGCCTTTTCATCGGCGAACACGACGCGCGCCAGGTACTCGACATTGACCTGGTGCACGATGCCGGTGTTCGGCGGGACGACCTTGAAGTTGCTGAATGCAGTCTGGCCCCAGCGCAGGAATGAATAGCGCTCGCCGTTGCGCGCGAACTCGATGGCGTTGTTCTTCGCCAGTGAATCCGACGCGCCGTATGCGTCTACCTGCACCGAGTGGTCGATGACCAGTTCGGCGGCAGCCAGCGGGTTGATGTCCTGCGGGTTGCCCCCCAGCTTCGTCATGGCCTCGCGCATGGCGGCCAGGTCCACGACCACGGGGACACCGGTGAAGTCCTGCATGATCACTCGGGCCGGCGTGAATGCGATCTCGTGGCTAGGCGTCGCCTTGGCGTCCCAGTTGAGCAGTGCCTCGATGTCCGCGCGCGTGACGTTGACGCCGTCCTCGAAGCGCAGCAGGTTCTCGAGCAGGATCTTGAGGGAGAAGGGCAGGCGCCCGAGGTCGTGCCCCGCGATGGCGGGCAACTTGTGGATTTCGTAGGACTGGCCGCCCACCGCCAGCGACTGGCGGGTCTTGAAACTGTCGCTCATGCAACCTCCGGGGATACAAAAGGGCCCGACTCAGCCGCGGAATTATAGCGAATCCGGGCGATGACCGCCCCCCCGAGGCACTGCTCGCCCTGGTAGAAGACCGCTGACTGGCCCGGGGTCACGGCGCGCTGCGGCTCGCGGGTCGTGACCAGGCAGGCGCCGTCATCGGCGATTACCACGGAGCAGTCCTGGTCCGCCTGTCGATAGCGTGTCTTGACGGTGCATTTGAAGCGACGCGACGGCGGCGAGCCGGCGATCCAGTGCGCGGGCCCGGTGTCGAATTCCAGGCTCACCAGCAGCGGATGATCGTGGTCCTGCACCACGACCAGGACGTTGCGCTCGAGGTCCTTGGCCGCCACGTACCACGGCGCCTCGGCCGCGCCGCGCACGCCGCCGATTTCGATGCCCTGTCGCTGGCCGAGCGTGTAATACATCAGGCCCCGGTGCCGACCCAGGCGGCGGCCTTCGGGCGTCTCGATATCGCCGGGACGAGCTGGAAGGTAGTTGGCGAGGAACTCGGCGAACGGACGCTCGCCGACGAAGCAGATCCCGGTACTGTCGCGCTTGTCGTGGACCGGCAGCGCGCGCTCGCGGGCGATGCGCCGCACCTCGCTCTTGGCAAGGCCGCCGATGGGGAACAGGGTTCGCGACAGCAGGTCGCCCGGCACGGTGTGCAGGAAGTACGTCTGGTCTTTCGCGGCATCCGCGGCCCGTAGAAGGCGCAAGCGTCCGGCCTGCGTCGCTGTCCGTGCGTAATGGCCGGTAGCGAACCAGCGTGCACCGAGTCGCTCGGCGTGCTCGAAGCATACGCCGAACTTGATCTCGCGGTTGCAGGCGACGTCGGGGTTCGGCGTGCGACCGGCGGCAAGTTCGTCGAGGAAATGACGGAACACGCGCTCGCGGTATTCCTCGGCGAAGCTGACCGTGTGCAGCGGGATCCCCAGTTCGTCGCAAGTGCGGCGGGCATCCTGCAGGTCGGCCGCCGCGGTGCAGTACGCGTCGTCGTCCTCCTCCCAGTTGCGCATGAACAGCGCGTGCACATCGAAGCCTGCGTCCTTCAGCAGCGCGGCGGCGACGGCGGAATCGACTCCGCCGGAGATGCCAAGGACAACGCGATCGGGGCTGTTCACGCCCGCAATTCTAGGGGACATTCTCCTTTTCGGAGGGGACATTCTCCTTTCTGTCCGCTGTCCTTGCCTGACGGCGCGCCGTTAAATAGGAGAATGTCCCCTCCGAAAAGGAGAATGTCCCCTCAGCCGCTGGCGGCGAGCGCGGCGGACTCGGTGACCAGGTGGTTGATGAGAGAAAGCGGATGGCGTACGCCGGCGAGGTAGTCGTCGACGCACTGCAGCACCAGCGGGCTGCGCAGCCGGGCGCCGGGCGAAAGCAAGTCGTCGCGGCTCAGCCAGCGTGTCCGGATGATGCCGCGGTCCAGCCTGCGCGAGGGGTCGTGCGCCAGTAGTTCGCCGCTGAACGTGATCCTGAGGAAGCTGCGTCCCTGCTGGGCGGGCCGCCAGAGATAGACTCCGACCACCGCCTTTGGCAGGAAATCCCACGCGGTCTCCTCGAGCGTCTCGCGCACGACCGCCTCGATCAGGGATTCGCCGTCCTCCAGGTGGCCGGCCGGTTGGTTCAGCACGACGCCACCGCTGGCGCGTTCCTCGACCAGCAGGAATCGTCCGTCACGTTCGGCGACTGCAGCGACCGTGACATCCGGCTTCCACACCATGCCGGCCATTATACGGGGACCCCGTCTGCGGCGGCTCGCCTAGAAGTCAACGGCGGTCGCGCGAAGCTCTGGCTGGATCTGGCTCTCGGCCCAGGCTTCGTCGAAAAATGCGAGATAGCGGCGCACCACGGCTGCATCGTTGAACTCGACGACGCCGTCCCAGCGCGTGGCCTGCTGCCGGTATGCAATGGCCTTGTCGTCGGCAACGATGAACGAGCAGGGGTTGCCGCGGAATTCAGGCGAGGCATTGCGGAGGTCTATGTAACTCGTGAGTCGGCGGGCCATCTGCATGAAGCGATTGCCGTCGCGGGAGGCGCGAGCCGGGTCCGAAATCAGTACCCGGAGGCGTGCGTGCCGGCGGGCGAGCACCAGGCGCTTCATCGGTTCGAGAAAGCAGTCCTGGTCGTAGAGCTTTGGTTCGAGGTCGGGCGTGTAGATGGACAGCGAACGCTCGGCGCGGCAGGCGAGTTCAGCCACCGCCGCCCGGTATTCCTCGAGCGTCGAGAGGATGCTCCTCGACTCGCTGAAATCCAGCTTTACGTCCATTTTCCTGCGTCGTCCCGCGGCGCATTCGCCGGTGAGGAATGCCTACTTCGTCGAACACGGGCCCTTCGGCCCGGAAGCCCAGCCGCTCGTAGAAGCCTACGGAGTCGGCCTGTGCATGAAGGTATACCTGCGGAAGCCCCAGTTCTGTGGCCTGGTTCACGAGATGAGTAACGATTGCGGCGCCGATGCCCGCGCGGCGATAGCAGGGCAGAACTGCAATCCGTCCGATCTTGCCGGACGGAGCGAGCCGCCCGGTTCCGGCCAGTTCGCCGGTTGCGGTGAACGCGAGCGCGTGCCGGCAGCCCGGGTCCATCTCGTCAAGTTCTTCGGACTCGGGGATGCCCTGTTCCTCGACGAACACCCGGCGGCGCACGGACATGAGCTGCTCCTGGTCATCCTGCCAGGTCGCTGCCAGTACTTTGACCGGCATCGACGCCGGGCGCTCAGACATTGCGCGCCAGGATGGCGGCAAGACCGATATACGTGGCCGGCGTGAGTTCGCGCAGGCGTCGCTTTTCCACCGGTGGAATCGGCAAGCCGTCGATGAACTCCGCCACGGCGGCGGCATCGAGCCGGCGGCCCCGTGTAAGTGCCTTCAACTGCTCGTATGCCTCGGGCACTGCGTGTCGGCGCATGACCGTCTGTATGGGTTCTGCCAGAAGCTCCCAATTTGCGTCGAGCTCGGCCGCCAGCCGGTCGTGATCCACCTCCAGCCGAGCCAGGCCTCGCGATACCGACTGGATCGCGATGTCGGAGTGTGCGAGCGCCACTCCGATGTTTCGCTGCACGGTCGAGTCCGTGAGGTCCCGCTGCCAGCGCGACACCGGCAGCTTCTCGGCCATGAACCGCAGCAGCGCGTTGGCCACGCCGAAATTGCCTTCTGCATTCTCGAAGTCGATCGGGTTGACCTTGTGCGGCATGGTCGAGGAACCGACTTCCCCGGCGACCACCTTCTGGCGGAAGCAGCCAACCGAGATGTAACCCCAGAAGTCGCGGCTCAGGTCTATGAGCACCGTGTTGATGCGCGCGAGGGCGTCGAAGTACTCCGCCATCCAGTCGTGCGTTTCGATCTGCGTAGTGTAGGCGTTCCAGTACAGCCCCAGCGACTCGACCAGCCGTCGCGAGATACCGGGCCAGTCAACGTCCGGATAGGCCGCGAGGTGCGCGTTGTAGTTGCCGACGGCGCCGTTCGCCTTGCCGAGGATGCGGACCTTGCGCAAATCGTCGCTGGCCTTGTGCAGCCGGTGCACGAACACCGCGACTTCCTTGCCGAGCGTGGTCGGCGTCGCGGGTTGCCCGTGCGTGCGCGACATCATCGCGTCCTCGGCATGCAGGTGCGCCATTGCGCGCAATGCCTCCGTCAGCCCATAGAGTCGCGGCAGCAACACCTCGTCGCGCGCCTGCATGCAGAGCATCGCGTAAGCGAGATTGTTGATGTCCTCGGACGTGCATGCGAAGTGCACGAACTCGAGGCGCGTGAGCCAGGCCGGATGGGATGACAGGCGACCCTTGATGAAATATTCCACGGACTTGACGTCGTGGTTCGTCTCCTGCTCGATGGCCTTCACAGCCGCCGCGTCTTCTTCGGAGAAGGCCGTGGCGATTTCCGCTGCCGCGGCCAGGTCGGCATCGGCGAGCCCCTGCATCTCGGGGATTTCCGGGTTCGCCGCAAGCGCCTGCAGCCAGGCGATTTCCACCCGAACGCGGGCGCGCATCAGGCCTGCCTCGCTGAACAGGCTGCGAAGTTCCGCGCAGCGGCCGGCGTATCTACCGTCCACCGGCGAGAGGGCCGAGAGGGTGTTGAGGCTCATGCGTGAATCCGGGAGGTGCTACGATCCCGGATGATACCGCAGGCCCGCTCCAAGGCGCCTGCGCCGACGCCCGGAGCGCAGGAGAATGGCGGCAGACATCGCGAACGACGGCGCGCGTCTCAGGTCCGCCATCGAGGAAAGGTTGCGCGGATCGGCGCCCGGCGGGGATCCCTTCCGGCCGCACATGATGGAACGCACCCCGGCCGACTTGGCAGCCCTGCGCGAGTTCCTGCCTGCCGAGTTGTCGCGCGCGGCCGTGCTGGTACCGGTAGTGGAGCGCGAGCAGGGACTGACGGTGCTGCTCACCCGTCGCGCCCGCCACTTGAAGCACCACGCCGGCCAGGTCAGCTTTCCGGGCGGACGTATCGAGGCCGGCGACCCGGGCCCCTGGGAAGCAGCGTTGCGCGAGGCGGAGGAAGAAATAGGCCTCAGCCCGGAGCACGTGAGACTGGCCGGCTACCTCGGTGACCATTTCGTCATCACCGGTTACGTGGTGACGCCCGTCGTAGGCTTCGTGCGCCCCGGATTCTCGCTGAAGCTCGACCTGACCGAAGTCGAGGAGGCGTTCGAGGTCCCCCTTTCGTTCGTGCTCGACCGCGCCAATCACGTCCCGCGGGAACGGCAATTCGCTGGCCGGACCTTCACGGGCTTTGACATCCCGTACCAGGGTCACAACATCTGGGGTGCAACCGCGGTCATGTTGATGTCACTCTGCCGACTGCTGGAGCAGCCATGAGTGCCGCGCTCGGCCGGTTGCTTGGCGTAATGGTTCGCCTGCGTGATCCAGAGGGCGGCTGCCCGTGGGACCGCGAGCAGACCTGGATCAGCATTGCGCCGCATACGATCGAGGAGGCCTACGAAGTCGCCGATGCCGTGGCGCGCGGCGACGCGAGCGCGGTTCGCGACGAACTCGGCGACCTGCTGTTCCAGGTCGTGTTCCAGGCGCGCATCGCCGAGGAGCAGGGGCTGTTCGGCTTCGACGACGTCGCGAATGCGATCAGTGACAAGCTCGAGCGTCGCCACCCGCACGTGTTCGGGAACGAACGGGTCAGCGATGCGGCGGAGCAGGCTCGTGCATGGGAACTGCACAAGACGGCTGAGCGCCGGGCAAAAGACGGAACCGGCGGCGTGCTGGACGGAGTGGCGCTGGGACTGCCCGCGTTGACGCGGGCCACGAAGCTCGGGAAGCGCGCAGCAGGTGTCGGGTTCGACTGGCCGGAACCGCTCGGCGTTCTCGACAAGGTACGCGAGGAGACGGTCGAACTCGCGCAGGCCGTCGCGTCCGATGATTCCTCCCAGGTCCGCGAAGAAGTGGGTGACCTGCTGTTCAGTGTTGCGCAGTTCGCCAGGCACTGCGGGATCGATCCGGAGGCCGCGCTGCGCGAGGCGGGCGCAAAATTCGAGCGGCGCTTCGGCGCGATGGAAGCCCTTGCGTCGGCAGAGGGTGGCTCGCTCGCCGGCCGCTCGCCTGCCGAACTGGAGGCGTTGTGGCTGAAGGCAAAGCGGCACACCCGCTGACGCCGCGGCTGGAGCGCGAGCGCGCGGCGCTCGACCAGTGCCTGTTGCGGGATCGTCGCCGGCTCGAGGCCTGGACGAACAGGCTCGCACGGCGGCGCGGCCGCGTCGATCCGCGCGAGCTCGACCGGCTGGCGCGCCAGCTCGATGCTTCGACTGCGAAGGCCGATGCGCGCAGGCAGTCGGTTCCCGTGATCCGCTTCGACGACACGCTTCCAGTCCACTCGCGCCGGGACGCCATCGCCGCGGCCATTGCCGCGTCCCAGGTGGTGATCGTCAGCGGCGCCACCGGCAGCGGCAAGAGCACCCAGCTTCCGAAGATCTGCCTGGAGCTGGGCCGCGGCATCAAGGGAATGATTGGCCATACGCAGCCGAGGCGCATAGCTGCGCAGGCGCTCGCGCAGCGGATCGCCGAGGAGATCGGCACGACCGTCGGCGACCTGGTCGGCTACCAGGTGCGATTCGCGGACCGAACCAGCCCGCGTACGCTGGTCAAGTTGATGACCGATGGACTGCTGTTGCGCGAGCTCGAAAACGATCCAATGCTCGAGCGCTACGACACGTTGATCATCGACGAGGCCCACGAGCGGAACCTCAACGTCGATTTCCTGCTCGGCGTATGCCGGCAGCTGGTGCAGCGCAGGCCGGAGCTGCGGGTAATCGTGACCTCGGCGACGATCGAGACGGCGAGGTTCGCGGAGTTCTTCGATGGAGCCCCGGTGGTCGACGTCGAGGGCCGCAGCTATCCGGTCGAGGTTCGCTACCGACCACTGCACGAAGACGAGGCCGACGCACCCTCGCTTCCGGAGGCCGTGGTGACGGCACTGGATGAACTGGCGAAGGAAGGCCTCCCGATGGACGGCGATGCGCTCGTGTTCCTGCCCGGGGAGAGGCAGATCGCCGAGTGCCGGGACCTGCTGTCGCGCACGCGTGCCGCCGACTGGGAGGTCCTGCCGCTGTTCTCGCGGCTGTCGGCACAGGAGCAGCAGCGGATCTTCGCGGCCCACAATCGCCGTCGGGCCGTGCTCGCGACCAACGTTGCGGAGACCTCGCTCACGATCCCGGGCGTGCGGTTCGTCGTCGACAGTGGCTTCGCGCGCGTAAGCCGCTACAGTCCTCGCTCGAAGTTCCAGCGGCTGCCGATCGAGCCCGTGTCGCAGGCGAGCGCGGACCAGCGCATGGGCCGATGCGGACGCGTGGCCGAAGGCATCTGCATCCGGCTCTATGCCGAGGACGAATTCGCCACGCGACCGCGCTACACGGATCCGGAAATACTGCGTACCAACCTCGCGAGCCTGATCCTGCAGATGGCGGCGCTTGGCCTCGGCGCCCCGGAGGACTTTCCGTTCCTCGACGCGCCGGATACCCGCCAGCTCAACGATGGCTATCGGCTGTTGCAGGAATTGAGCGCAGTGGACGGCGACCGGCGCATTACGCGGCTCGGCCGGCAGATGGCGGGACTCCCGGTCGACCCGAGGCTCGCACGCATACTGCTCGAGGCGGGGCGCACCGGCTGTCTTGCCGAGGCGCTGGTGATCGCCGCGTTCCTGAGCATCCAGGACCCGCGCGAGCGACCCGCCGACAAGACCGATGCGGCGAACGAGCGGCATGCGCAGTTTGCCGACGAACGATCCGATTTCATCACGGTGCTGAACCTCTGGCGTGCGCTGCGTGAGCAGGGCGCCGGAGGCAACCGCGTTCTGCGCCGCTGGTGCCGCGAGAATTTCCTGTCCTTCGTTCGCGCACGCGAATGGCAGGACCTGTACGAGCAGCTGTTCAATGTCGCCGCGGGACTCGGGCTGCAGGTAAATGAGAAGCCGGCGGCTTCAGGTCCCCTCCATCACGCCATCCTGGCCGGATTCCTCGGCGGCATCGGCGCGCTGGACGATGACCGGACCTACCTCGGCGCGCGAGACGCCCGGTTCGTGATTGCACCGGGCACGCCGCTGCGCAAGCGCAGCCCGCGCTGGGTGGTGGCCGCGAGCCTGGTCGAGACCCAGCGCCTGTATGCACGGATGGTCGCGCAGGTGCAGCCGTCCTGGATCGAGGCGGCGGGTGCCCATCTCGTGCGGCGGACCTACAGCGAGGCGCAATGGGTCCCAGAGCGCGGCATGGTCATGGCACGCGAGACGGTGTCGCTGTACGGACGGGTCCTGAGCAGCGGCAGGCAGATCAATTTCGCGAAGGTCGACCCGGCGACGGCGCGACGGATGTTCGTCGAGGAGGCGCTGGTGCGCAGGCGGTCGGCGCTGAGTACCGCGTTCCTCGAGCGTAACCAGGAGGCACGACGCGAGATCGAGCGCCTGGAGGCCAAGTTGCGGCGCCGTGACCTGCTTGCGCACGACGACGTACTCGCCGGCTACTATCTGGAGCGTATCCCGGCCGACATCTCGACCACGCGAAGCTTTGAGCACTGGTGGCGAACCGAGGAACGCGGGCATCCGCATCGGCTCGATATGCCACGCGAGGCGATGCTCTCGCAGCCCGTCCCGGAGGTCGAGGACGACGCATATCCGGACACGTGGCCGGTCGATGGCAACCATCTGCCGCTTCACTACGTGTTCGACACTTCCAGTCCCGACGACGGCGTGACATTGACCGTTCCGCTGCCGCTGCTCGGCTCAGTTGCGCAGGAGCAGGTCGACTGGCTGGTACCGGGCATGTTGAGGGAAAAGGTCGTTGCGCTGCTGCGCGGGTTGCCGAAGGAACTGCGTCGAGAACTGGTGCCGATCCCGGATGCCGCCGACCAGTTCCTCGAGTCGCTTATGGGTGCACGGGACCGCGGCCTTTTCTCGCGCCTGGCCGAATTCGTCACGCAGCGCGCCGGCCGGGCGACGACCGCGGACGCTTTCTCGCGTGTAGTGCTGCCTGCGGCGCTTCGGCTCAATCTCCGTGTCGTCGACAACAGCGGCCACGAAATCCGCAGGGGTCGTGACCTGGACTCACTGCAACGCGAGTTGAAGGCGACGAATGCCGGCGCGCCCGTTGCAGCGCCCGGTAGTGCCTGGAATCGCGACAATCTGCGCCGCTGGGATTTCGGCGAGATCCCTTCTGAGGTGAGCGTCAGGATCGCCGGTGTGTCGGTGCGGATGTACCCGGGCATCGAGGACACGGGCGATGCGGTGCGACTCCGGCTGTTCCCGGGCGCAGCGCAGGCGGCACATGCTACGCGCGACGGTGTCACCAGGCTCGCGGCAATCGCGATGCCCCAGCAGTACGGGCTCGTGCGCCGCGGTTGCGCGGCCGACCGCGAGCTGGTGCTGCTGGCGGCCGCGTCCGGCATGGGCAGTCCGCTGTTCGACGAGATCGCGAATCGTGCGGTGGCCGAGGCGATCGATGCGTCGGGGCGCGGTGAACCGCGCAGCGAGGCCGAATTCGCCGCCCTGGTGGATGCCGTCCGGTCCACGGTGGCGGAGCAGGGCGACGAGATGCAGAGGTGCGCGCGCAATACGTTGGCAGCGCTTAAGGAGCTTCGTTCGGCCCTGGACTCACTGGGCGCTGCTGCGTTCGACTCCGCTCGCGAGTCAATCTCGCAGCAGGTCGCCGCGCTGCTCGCGCCGGGCTGGATGTACCGGACACCGGGTCCCTGGCTGCGCCAGCTCCCGAAATACCTCAAGGCCGCGTCACGTCGGGCCGTGCGCGTGCGCGACGCGGTTGAGCGCGACCGGATGCTCCACGACCAGCTGGTGCCGTATGAGTCCGCCCTGAGGGAACTCGAATTCGCCGGAGCGGGAGATCCGGTGCCGGCACCGGAGCGCGAGCGACTTCGCTGGATGCTGGAAGAGTTCCGGGTATCGTTGTTCGCGCAGGAACTCAGGACACTGCGGCCGGTGTCCGCAAAGCGCCTTGACGAGCAGTTGCAGCTGGCGCGCAGCGAATCCGGCCGTACGGCCTAGTCCCGCCTGGGCTTCACGAACGGGCTGAGCATGTCGATCGGCAGCGGGAAGACGATGGTCGTCGTCCGGTCGTTGGCGATGTCCGCAAGCGTCTGCATATAGCGAAGCTGCAGTGCCTCGGGTTCGGCGCTCAGCGCGACCGCGGCCTCGACCAGTTGTGCTGCCGCCTGCTTTTCGCCCTCGGCGTGGATGATCTTCGCGCGCCGCGTTCGCTCGGCCTCGGCCTGCTTTGCCATTGCGCGGATCATGCTCTCGTCGAGGTCTACGTGCTTGATCTCGACATTCGCGACCTTGATGCCCCAGGCATCGGTCGCCTGGTCCAGGATGCGCTGGATGTCGATGTTGAGCTTGTCGCGCTGCGACAGCATCTCGTCGAGTTCGTGCTGGCCGAGGACCGAGCGCAGCGTCGTCTGCGCGAGCTGGCTCGTCGCCTCGAACGGATTGGCAACCTGGATGATGGCCTTGTCGGGCTCGACGATGCGGAAGTACACGACCGCATTGACCTTTACCGACACGTTGTCGCGTGAGATGACGTCCTGCGTGGGCACATCCAGCACGATGACCCGCAGGTCCACCTTGACCATCCTCTGCACCAGTGGAATCAGGATGATCAGGCCCGGGCCCTTTACGCCGGTGAATCGGCCGAACGTGAACACGACGCCACGCTCGTACTCGTTCAGGACCTTGATGATCTGCGTCGCCAGGACCAGCAGTGCGACGACGATTATGGCCAGGATCGGGATGTTGAACATGCTGTGCTCTCCTAGGTCAGTCCTGCTCCGGCTCGACTTCCAGTGTCAGGCCGTGAACTTTGACAATGCGAAGCCTTTGCCCGGCGTGTACAGGGGCGCGACTGGTGGCGGACCAGGTCTCGCCGTGCACCCGCACCAGGCCCTGGCACTCGAAGCCCTCGAGTGCCTCGGCCTGCTCGCGCAGCAATCCCTCGGTCCCGCTCACCACGGGACGACGCCGTGACCGCACCGCGTACGAGAGGATTGCAAGCAGTACCGCTGATCCCACCAGGGCCATGGCGCCGATCAGCTGCCAGGCAATGCTGAACCCGGGCACGCCATCGTCGAGCAGCATCACCGACCCCACGACGAATGCGACGATGCCGCCGAGTCCGAGCGCGCCGAAGGACGGCACGAATGTCTCGGCAACGATCAGGATCACGCCAAGCACGATCAGCGCGAGACCCGCATAGTTGACCGACAGGACCTGGAACGCAAACAGCGCGAGCAGCAGGCTGATTGCCCCGACGACGCCCGGCACCAGGGCACCGGGGTGATAGCCCTCGAGCAGCAGGCCGTAGATACCGATCAGCATCAGCAGGTAGGCGACATTGGGATTGGTGATCAGGGACAGCAGCTCCGTTCGCCAGTCGGGCTGGACGTCGATCAGCACGAGTCCGGCCGTGTGCAGCACTACCTCGCCTGACTGGAGCTTCACGACTCGTCCGTCGAGCGCCTGCAGCAGCCGGGCAAGGTCCGGCTCGACCAGGTCCACGACACCGGCCGCCAGCGCTTCGTCGGCGGGCAGGCTGGCGCCGGTGCGAACGGCCGTTTCGGCCCACTCGAGATTCCGGTCGCGCAGCTGCGCCAGGCTGCGGATGTATGCAGCTGCGTCGTTGACGGACTTGCGTTCCAGCGCCGTGCCTGACCCACTGGACTTGCCGTTTTCAACGTCCTTGCCGTCCTTCTCGTCGTCGGCGGGTTGCAGGCTGCCACCCGATCCGCCGATCTGGACCGGCGTCGCGGCACCAAGGTTGGTTGCCGGGGCCATGGCTGCAACATGGCTCGCGTACACCAGGAATGTGCCGGCGCTGGCAGCGCGGGCGCCGCTGGGCGAGACGTAGGCCACGACCGGGACAGGGGACGCCAGGATGGCCTGCACCATGTCGCGCATCGAACTGTCCAGCCCGCCCGGCGTGTCGATCGTGACGATGACGAGCGACGCGCCCTGTTCGGCAGCGCCGCGCAGCGTGCGGACGAAGAAATCGCTGGTCGCCGGCCCGATCGGGCCCGAAACCGGCAGCAGGACGCCGCTCGAGCCCTGCGGCTCGGCCCGGCCATCGAGCAATACCAGGGACCCGGCCAGCAGCAGCAGGACTGCAAGCGTAGCCCGGACCCGTGCCATCAAGGGCGTCGCGTCCATGCAAGGATGATAACAGCGCGCCGCGGGCGACGCCGAATCGCGCGCGGTCACGCGGGTCGTGCTTTCGGTTGCCTGGAGCGTTCAGCCCGACACGTCGAAGTTGATGCCCTGTGCGAGGGCCAGCTGGCTTCCCCAGTTGACCGTGCACGTCTGGCGGCGCATGTAGACCTTCCAGGCATCGGAGCCCGACTCGCGCCCGCCGCCGGTGTCCTTCTCGCCCCCGAAGGCACCGCCGATCTCTGCGCCCGAGGTGCCGATGTTGACGTTCGCAATTCCGCAGTCGGAGCCGCCGGCCGATAGGAAACGCTCCGCGTGCTGCAGGCGATCCGTGAATATCGCCGACGATAGCCCGTGCGCGACATCATTCTGCATCGCGATGGCCTGGTCGAGGTCGCGGAACGGCACCAGGTACAGGATCGGCGCGAAGGTCTCGGTGCGTACGATTTCCCATTCGCTGCTTGCGACTACGATGGCCGGCTCGACGAAGTGGCCGGGCCTGTCCAGCACCTTGCCGCCGCAGAGCAACCGGCCGCCGCTGGCCACGGCCTGCGCGATCGCCGCTTCGTACTGGCGCACTGCGCCTGCATCGATCAAAGGACCCATCAGCGTGCCGTTCTCCAGCGGGTCGCCTATGCGGACCTGTCGGTAGGCGTTGACGAGCCGGCGCTCCAGGTCGCCGAGCCGCGACTCGTGCACAAGCACGCGCCGGGTCGTCGTGCAGCGCTGCCCGGCAGTGCCAACCGCGCCGAATACGATCGAGGGAACCGCGAGGTCCAGGTTCGCGTGCTCGTCGACGATGATCGCGTTGTTGCCGCCGAGCTCCAGCAGGCTCCGGCCCAACCGCTGCGCGACGCGCGCGCCCACGCTGCGGCCGACGTTCGTCGAGCCGGTGAACGACACCAGGTCCACGCGCCGGTCGTCCACGAAGCGGTTCGCGAGGTCGTGGCTCGCATCGACGAACAACTGGAAGATGCCCGGGTAGCCGTGCCGCTCGAGAACGCCATTGGCCAGGCGCTGGACGGCGACCGCGCAGAGCACGGTCTTCAGCGACGGCTTCCACACCGTCACGTTGCCGCAAATCGCCGCGAGGAACGCGTTCCACGACCACACGGCGACCGGAAAGTTGAAGGCGCTGATGACGCCGACGACGCCGAGCGGGTGCCACTGCTCGAACATGCGATGCTCGGGCCGCTCCGAATGCATCGACAGGCCGTAGAGCATGCGCGACTGGCCGACCGCGAAATCGGCGATGTCGATCATCTCCTGGACTTCGCCGTCGCCCTCGGCCTTGATCTTGCCCATCTCGAGCGAGACCAGGCTGCCCAGGTCGGACTTGTGGCGCCGCAGTTCGTCGGCGACCAGCCTGATCGCCTCGCCGCGCTTCGGCGCAGGCACCGATCGCCAGGCACGCGCGACTTCGCGCGCTGAGCGCATCATCCGTTCGTACTGGGCGGGCGTGGTCGCGAGCACGCTGGCAATGACCTTGCCGGTTGCGGGATTCACCGAATCGATGCGCGGTGCCGCGGGATCCGTGAGCCAGCCGCCGTCCGCGGACCACGTGCCGGGATTGAGGGCCTCGAGCCCGAGATTGCCGAGTACCTTGTCCATTAGCTGCCTCCGTTGACCGCGCGCTGCTGGCCGGTTTCGCCGGCAACGACCATCCGGCCCGAGATTTCCTTGGTCCCTGCGTTGGCATAGTGGCGGCCAAAGCGGTTGTCAAGCACGTCTACCAGCCGGAAGTCTTCCTGCCTGACGAAGCCGCGGTAGCGGCCGGGCGACTTCAGCACCAGGTCCACCACGGCCGTGACACCGGATGCGGTCGTCACCTGGATCGCCGACCAGAGCCGTCCGGCGATCAGTTGCGGGTAGATCTTGCTCACGTAGTTTTCCTCGCGCAGTTCGCCCGCCTGCCGGCCGGTGACCGCGACGTACACGATCACCACGTCCTGCAAGGTCTGCGGCACCGCATTCTCGAGGATGCGTTTCAGCGTCGCGCGATCCTGGTTGAGCTTCAGGTCGTTCATCAGCAGGCGCATCTGCGCGCAGTGGCCCGGATAACGCATGGTCTTGTAGTCCATGGTCTCGGCACGCTGCCCGTAGGTGTCGCCCAGCGAACCGAGTCCGCCCGAAGTGTTGAACGCCTCGTACAGCGTTCCATCGATCTCGATCTCTTCGAGGCCCTCGAGCGGCGCGGCTTCGGTGGCGCGGCCGTTCACGATCGCCTCGCATGGGTTGCCGTATTCGTTGATCAGGCCCTCGGTGGACCATGTGAGCGAGTACTTGAGGACGTTGTTCGGGTGCTGTGGAAGCGCGCCTACGCGCAGCTTCACGCTGCGTAGTTCGTCGAAGTGGCCGATCAGTGCATTGGCCGCGATGCTGACGAAACCGGGCGCGAGCCCGCACTGCGGGACGAACGCCGTGTCGGCGTCCTCGGCGACGCGACGCACACCGCGGGTAACCGCGACGTCCTCGGTCAGGTCGAAGTAGTTGGCCCCCGCCGCGCGCGCCGCCTCGGCCACGGCGACATTGCAATAGAAGGGCAGGCTCGAAACCACCGCCTCGACCGGGTGGGCGGCGATGTGCGCGGTGAGCGCCTGCGTGTTACCGGCGTCGAATCCGAATGCGCGCAGGTTTGCGAGGCCGTGCGCGCCCACGACCGCCCGCGCAACGCTCTCGTCCACATCGGCGACCTGGACGTCATAGTCGCCGGATTCGGCGAGCAGTCCGGCGATCAGTGAACCGATCTTGCCGGCCCCGAGGACGAGGACCTTGTGCATATGGGAGCTCCTGGCTTGGTTGCCTGCCCGGCCGGCGGTGCCGCGATGGGAATCGGCCCCGGGCGTCGTTTGGATCGCGATTCTGACGAAACCGCCGCGGCACGTCACCCCCGAGTTCTACTGCGTTGCGGCAATAACGGTTAGCATTGGAGGATGAACCAGCCCGCCAGCATCAAGCAGCCCGACGACGCATCGACCTGGTCGCCGACCAGTTGGCAGTCCCGGCCGGCCGCCCAGCAGGCCGTCTACCGCGACCCGGCAGCGCTCGAGCGCGCAGTGGAGGCGCTGGGACGCCTGCCGCCGATCGTCGTGTCCTGGGAGATCGAGGCCCTGAGGCGCCAGATCGCCGATGCACAGCGCGGCGAGCGGTTCCTGCTGCAGGGCGGCGATTGCGCGGAGTCGCTGGCCGATTGCGAGTCCGGCCAGATTGCCCGCAAGCTGAAGATACTGCTGCAGATGAGCCTGGTGCTGCTGCACGGGCTCAAGAAACCCGTGATCCGCGTCGGCCGTTTCGCCGGCCAGTATGCCAAGCCCCGCACGACCGAAACGGAGACACGCGGCGATCTGACGCTGCCCGTCTATCGTGGCGACCTGGTGAATCGCCCGGGCTTCACGGCGGCGGACCGCGAACCGGATCCGGAACTACTGCTGCGGGCCTACGAGCGTGCCGCGCTCACGCTCAATTTCGTCAGGGCGCTGATCGACGGTGGCTTTGCCGACCTGCACCACCCGGAGTACTGGGACCTCGACTTCATGCACCATTCGCCGTCGCGCGACCAGTACCGGCAGATCGTCAATTCGATCTCGGACTCGCTGGATTTCTTCGAGGCGATCAGCGGCAGCCGGGTGCACGAGGCGAGCCGCGCGCCGTTCTACGCGAGCCACGAGGCGCTGCACCTGCACTACGAGCAGGCGCAGACCCGCTACATAGAGCGCAAGGGATACTGGTACAACCTGTCGACGCATTTGCCGTGGATCGGCCTGCGCACGGCCGATCTCGATGGCGCGCATGTCGAATACTGCCGCGGAATCCGCAACCCGGTGGGCGTCAAGGTCGGGCCGTCCATGGACGCGGCCTGGGTGCAGGGGCTGTGCCGGGCATTGAACCCGCAGGGCGAATACGGCCGACTCGTGCTGATCCATCGCATGGGTGCCAGAAACGTCGATTCGAAGCTGCTGCCGCTGATCGAGGCGGTGCGCGCCACCGAAATCCCGGTGCTGTGGGTCTGTGACCCGATGCACGGCAACACGGAAACGACGAGTTCGGGCGTGAAGACACGTCGCTTCGACAACATCGTGGCGGAGCTCGAAAGCGCTGTCCGCATCCACCGGGAGGCGGGCAGCTACCTCGGTGGCGTTCATTTCGAGCTCACCGGCGAAGACGTCACCGAGTGCACCGGCGGCGCGCGCGGACTGGTCGACGGCGACCTCGCGCGTGCCTATCGGACCACCGTCGACCCGCGACTCAACTGCGAGCAGGCCCTCGAACTCGCGATGCGGATCGCGGCGAACGCGCGTTCGGCCTGACGCGGGCGGCGGCGAGCAGCTGTTCCGCGTCTGCTCGCGGAACTTCGCGTGACTGCCCCGGCGCGAGTCCAGCGATCGACCAGGGCCCAACGGCCACTCGTATCAGCCTGAGCGTCGGGTGGCCGACCGCCGCGGTCATGCGGCGCACCTGCCGGTTCCTGCCTTCACGCAGTTCGAGTTCGACCCAGGCCGTCGGTATTGCCTTGCGCTCCCGGATCGGCGGGTCACGCGGCCACAGCCACTCCGGCTCGGCCACCAGGCGCGCCGAGGCGGGCAGGGTGGCGCCGTCGTTCAGTTCCACGCCGCGACGCAGTCGCCCAAGCGCTGTCTCGTCGGGCATGCCCTCGACCTGCGCGAGATATACCTTTGGAAACGGGGCGCCGGGCTGGCTGATCCTCGCCTGCCACGGCCCGAAGTCCGTGAGCACCATCAGGCCCTCGCTGTCGTAATCCAGCCTGCCGGCAGGGTAGAGGCCGGGTGCGGAGAGCAGGTCTTTCAGGCAACGCCGCTGGTCGGGGCTCGTAAACTGGGGAAGGACCTGGAAGGGCTTGTTCAGCAGGATCAGGCGCATCGTGGAAATTAGCTCTTGTCGGGCCCGCGTGCCGAAGTCTATCCTCTTATTGCGCCGCAACAACGGCGAGCCTGTTCGGTGCCCGCGTTGTCACGCGGCCACACATTGGAGTCTGCCGTGACCAAACAGCCGAAGCTCGACCTGCCCTCCGGATGCGAGGTGACAGGACACCTGCAGCCTGGATACGAGGCTGTCCTCACACGCGACGCGCTGGAATTTGTCGCCGACCTGGCGCGGCGTTTTGCCCCGCGGGTCGAGGAACTGCTGGCCCGGCGCGAGGCGAGGCAGGCGGAAATCGACGCGGGCAAGCTCCCTGACTTCCTGGCAGAGACCCATGGCATCCGTGAGCATGAATGGCACGTGACCACGATCCCCGCCGACCTGCAGGACCGGCGCGTCGAGATCACCGGGTCCGACGGACCGCAAGATGATCATCAACGCGCTCAATTCCGGCGCGAAGGTGTTCATGGCCGACTGCGAAGACTCGATGACGCCGACCTGGGACAACGTCGTGCAGGGGCAGGCAAACCTGCGCGATGCCGTCGCTCGCCGCATCGAGTTCGCGAATCCCGACGGCAAGCTGTACCGGCTGAACCCGCAGATCGCCACGCTGATCGTGCGGCCGCGCGGCTGGCATCTCTATGAGAAGCACCTGCTGGTCGATGGCCGGCAGGTGCCCGGGGCCTTCGTCGATTTCGGGCTCTACCTGTTCCATAACCACGCGGAACTCAAGCGCCGGGGCACCGGCCCGTATTTCTACCTGCCCAAGCTCGAGAGCCATCTCGAGGCGCGCCTGTGGGCCGAGGTGTTCCGCCATTCAGAGGCCCGGCTCGGACTCGCGCCGCAGACGATAAAGGTCACGGTGCTGATCGAGACCATTCTCGCCGCCTTCGAGATGGACGAGATCCTCTGGGAGCTTCGCGACTACATCGTCGGTCTCAACTGCGGTCGCTGGGACTACATCTTCAGCTACATCAAGAAGTTCAGCCGCTACCCGGACAAGGTCCTTCCCGATCGCGCGCAGGTCACGATGACCACGCGCTTCCTCCACTCCTACTCGAAGCTGCTGATCAAGACGACGCACCGGCGCGGCGCTTTTGCCATGGGCGGCATGGCGGCGCAGATCCCGATCAAGGGCGATCCCGTCGCGAACGCGGCCGCCATCGGCAAGGTCCGCGCGGACAAGGAGCGCGAGGCCGGTGACGGCCACGACGGCACCTGGGTCGCTCATCCGGGGCTGGTACCGATCGCGATGGAAGTCTTCGACCGGTTGATGCCGACGCCGAACCAGCTGCATCGCAAGCTCGACGACGTGAACGTGACGGCCGCGGACCTGCTCGCGGTGCCGGACGGCACGATTACGGAGGCGGGTCTGCGCAGCAACGTGGACGTTTCGATCCAGTACATGGCGGCCTGGCTGGGCGGCAATGGCTGCGTGCCCATCCACAACCTGATGGAGGACGCGGCGACGGCCGAGATCTCGCGCGCCCAGATCTGGCAGTGGATCCGCCACCCGCGCGGCGTGCTCGACGACGGCCGCAAGGTCACCGTGGAACTGTTCCGGCAGATCGTCGTGGAGGAACTGGCGAAGCTGCGCGCCACGCTCGGCGCCGCCGCGTTTGCGGCGGGCAACTTCGAGCACGCGGCGAAGCTCATCGACCGCATCACGACCGCCGAGGCCTTCGAGACTTTCCTGACTCTTCCGGCCTACCAGGCCATCGACTGACAGAAATCGCCTAAACGAGGAATTTGAAATGACCGACAAGGCTGCAAGCGCGCTGCGCAAGGACTGGGACACCAACCCGCGCTGGAAGGGCATCAATCGCCCGTACAAAGCCGAGGACGTCGTGCGGCTGCGCGGCAATGTCCAGGTCGAGCACACGCTCGCGCGCCTCGGTGCCGAGAAGCTCTGGAAGCTCGTCAACACCGAACCGTACGTGAACTGTCTCGGCGCGCTTACCGCCGGCCAGGCCATGCAGCAGGTGAAGGCCGGCATCAAGGCCATCTACCTTTCCGGATGGCAGGTGGCGGCCGACAACAACAGCTACATGGCGATGTATCCGGACCAGTCGCTGTATCCGGTCGACTCGGTGCCCAAGGTCGTCGAGCGCATCAATGGGACGTTCAAGAGGGCCGACGAGATCCAGTGCGCGCGCGGCGTCGGTCCCGGGCACAAGGAGTACGTCGATTTCTTCGCGCCGATCGTCGCCGACGCGGAAGCGGGCTTTGGCGGCGTGCTGAACGCCTTCGAGTTGATGAAGGCCATGATCCGCGCCGGCGCGGCGGGCGTGCACTTCGAGGACCAGCTCGCCTCGGTCAAGAAATGCGGCCACATGGGCGGCAAGGTGCTGGTACCGACGCAGGAAGCAGTCCAGAAGCTGATTTCCGCTCGTCTCGCGTCCGACGTGATGGGCGTGCCGACCATCGTTCTGGCGCGCACCGACGCGGAGGCGGCCGACCTGCTCACCAGCGACGTGGACGAAAACGACAAGCCATTCTGCACCGGCGAGCGCACGCCCGAGGGCTTCTATCGCGTGAAGCCGGGCGTCGAACAGTCGATCTCGCGCGGCCTCGCGTACGCGCCGTACGCGGACATGGTCTGGTGCGAAACGGGCAAGCCGGACCTTGGCTTCGCGAAAGCCTTTGCGGAGGCGATCCGCAAGAAGTTCCCGGGCAAGCTGCTGGCTTACAACTGCTCGCCGTCGTTCAACTGGAAGAAGAACCTCGATGACGCGACGATCGCGAAATTCCAGCGAGAACTGGGCGCGATGGGCTACAAGTACCAGTTCATCACGCTGGCGGGAATCCACAACATGTGGTTCAACATGTTCGACCTGTCCCAGGAATACGTGAAGACGGGCATGACCGCCTACGTCGAGAAGGTGCAGGAGCCGGAGTTCGCGGCACGCGATCGCGGCTACACCTTCGTGTCTCACCAGCAGGAGGTCGGCACCGGCTACTTCGACGAAGTCACCCAGGTGATCCAGGGTGGCCACTCGTCCACGACCGCGATGCACGGGTCGACCGAAGAGGAACAGTTCAATACCGGTGGCGCACACCACTGACCGCTTAAGGCGATCGTGCCGAGACGGCCCGGGCGGGTGACCGACCGGGCCGTTTCATTTGGACGGACCGTTATGCTGCTAACCTCGCACCCCGCCATCCGCCATGACTGACGCGCCCGAATGACCAGCACCTTCGACCCGCAATGCCGGCGCTGTCCGAGGCTCGCCGGGTTTCTCGACGACGGCAGGGCAAAGTACCCCGCTTACCACTGTGCGCCGGTGGCGCCTTTCGGTGACGAGCGCCCGCGGCTGCTGGTGGTGGGTCTTGCGCCGGGCTTTCATGGCGCCAACGCGACCGGCCGGCCGTTTACCGGCGATCACGCCGGCATCCTGCTCTACGAGACGCTGCATCGGTTCGGCTGGGCAAGCGCGCCATTGTCGAGTTCCGCGACCGATGGGCTCCGGCTCACGGGCTGCAGGATCACGAACGCGGTCAAGTGCGTGCCACCGCAGAACAAGCCGACACCTGCCGAGATCGCGACCTGCAACGGATTCCTTGCCGCGGAAATCGCGATACTCGGACAGGGCACGGTGATCCTGGCGCTGGGCGCAATTGCCCACGGCGCGGTGTTGCGGGCCCATGGTCTCAAGGTGTCGGCGCTCCCATTCCGCCACGGCGCGGAACATCACTTGCCGCGACGGTCGCGTGCTGGTCGATTCCTTCCATTGCAGCCGCTACAACACGCAGACCCGGCGCCTTACGACCGAAATGTTCAGGGAAGTCGTAGGCGCGTGCGACTGCGCTATTGACCCGCATCGGCTGAGCGTCCGCGCCTTACAATCTGCGCGTGACCGACGCCGCAGCCCCATTCGACCTGCGCTCCTTCCTCGCCGCCCTGCCTGCGAAGCCGGGCGTGTATCGAATGCTCGGGCGCGACGACACGATCCTCTACGTCGGCAAGGCGCGGCACCTCAGGAACAGGGTTTCGAGCTATTTCCGCGGCGGCACGCACGGCGAGAAGACCCAGGTGATGCTCGATCAGGTGCAGCGGGTGGAGGTCACCGTCACGGCTTCCGAGATCGAGGCACTGCTCCTCGAACAGAACCTGATCAAGCGGCATCGTCCTCGCTACAACGTGCTGCTGAAGGACGACAAGAGTTTCCCGTTCATACACCTGACGGCGCACGAGTTCCCGCGGCTCGAGTTCTTCCGCGGCTCGCGCAAGGAACCGGGGCGCTTCTTCGGGCCGTTCCCCAGCACGGTAGCGACCCGCGAATCGCTGCTGCTGCTGCAGAAGCTGTTCCGCATCCGGCCCTGTGCCGATACGTTCTTCGCCAATCGCTCGCGGCCGTGCCTCCAGTACCAGATCCAGCGCTGCACCGGGCCGTGCGTCGGCCTGGTTACCAGGGAGGCATATGCGCAGGACGTTGCGGACGCCACCCGCGTGCTCGAAGGGCGCAACGACGAGGTGATCGCCGATCTGCGGCGGCGCATGGACGAGGCGGCCGACGCACTGCGATTCGAGGAAGCCGCGAGGCTTCGCGACCAGGTCGGGATGCTGAAGCAGGTGCAGGCGAGCCAGTCGGTGACGCGCATGGGCGGCCGGGACGCTGATGCGGTCGCCGTGACAAGCGCCGGCGCCGATCACTGTGTATCGGTGGTATTCGTGCGCGGCGGTCGGAATCTCGGCAGCAGCAACTTCTTCACCCGCGGAGGCCTGGGCGGGGAGGCCGAGGTCCTCACCGCGTTCCTGGGCCAGCACTATCTTGCCCGGGAGGCACCGGCCGAGATCCTCGTGAGCCAGCCTCTCGAGGACGCCGGGCTCCTCGAGGCCGCGCTCGGCGAGCGCAGCGGTCATGCGGTGCGGGTTCGTGCAGGCGTGCGCGGTACCCGGGCGCGCTGGATCGCGATGGCCAGGGCGAACGCAGAACTGGGCCTGGCGATGAAGGCCGCCAGCCGGGCAGGCATGGCGGAACAGCTGGAGTCACTGGGAAGTGCGCTCGGCCTCGGCAGCGCCCCGGCCCGCATCGAGTGCTTCGACGTGAGCCATACGATGGGCGAGTCGGCCATCGCATCCTGCGTCGTCATGGGTCCCGAGGGGCCTGTCAAGAGTGCCTACCGCCGATTCAACCTGCGCGGGCTAACGCCCGGTGACGACTACGCAGGCATGCGCCAGGCCGTGGAGCGCCACTTCGGGCGAATTGCGCGCGGCGAGTTCCCGCTGCCCGACTTGCTGCTGATCGACGGAGGCCGGGGCCAGCTCGCGGCAGCACTCGACGGACTCAAGGCGGCGGGAGTTTCGCCGCCTCTCACCGTAGGCGTGGCCAAGGGGGTCGATCGTCGCGCGGGGCAGGAGCGCCTTTTCTTGGACGGGCAGGATGCGCCGCTTATACTCGAACCGGGCTCTCCGGCCCTGCGGCTGATCCAGCGCGTGCGTGATGAAGCGCATCGTTTCGCGATCGCAGGGCACCGCAAGGCCAGGGATCTCGCGCGACGCGAGTCATTCCTCGAGGAAATCCCCGGGCTCGGGCCGGTGCGACGGAAGGAACTGCTGAAGGCTTTCGGTGGCCTGCACGGACTCAAACAGGCATCCGTCGAGGATCTGGCGAAGGTGCAGGGCATCAGCAGGAACCTCGCGCAAAAGATCTACGAACGCATGAACCCGGGACCGGGAAACACTTGAAGCTCGATAGCCTGCCCAACATCCTCACGATCGGCCGCATCGTCGCCGTGCCGCTGGTCGTGGCGTTGTTCTACTGGGACCACCCGTGGTCAAAGCCGCTGGCGGCGATCGTTTTCATCGCCGCAGCGATCACCGACTCGCTGGACGGCTACCTGGCGCGTCGCATGGGTATCACTACGCCGCTCGGCGAGTTCCTCGATCCCGTGGCGGACAAGCTGATGGTGTCCACGGCGCTCGTGCTGCTGGTGGGGCACGATACCCGGCCGCTGATCGTGGTCACGGCCGTCGTGATCATCGGCCGGGAGATCACGGTGTCGGCGCTGCGCGAGTGGATGGCGCACCTCGGAGCACGTGCCAAGGTCGCGGTCTCGGGCATGGGTAAATGGAAAACCATCCTCCAGATGACGGGCCTCAGCATGATGATGTTCCGTGAGGACGTGTTCCGGCTGCCGGTGTACCAGATGGGCGTGATAATGCTGGTACTGGCTGCCGCGCTCACCATCTGGTCCATGGGCAGCTACCTGCGGGCAGCCTGGCCGGAGCTCCGTCGCGAGCATGTCCCTTGACAGATGCTCTTAAGCTATTGAAAATTCGCGGCTACCGACGGCTGTCGTCGTCGGGAACGCCCGAGCGGGTGTAGCTCAGTTGGTAGAGCGCGACCTTGCCAAGGTCGAGGTCACGAGTTCGAGCCTCGTTACCCGCTCCAGTTTTTTGGCCGCAGGTCCGGGTTCCCCCGGGACTGCGCGCATCACCGGCTAGGTGGCAGAGTGGTCATGCAGCGGCCTGCAAAGCCGTGTACGCCGGTTCGATTCCGACCCTAGCCTCCACATCGCTTGTTGGCCCGTCCTGGCGCTTCGCCCAGGAGGGCTGTCCGCGCAAATCCGGCAATTGCCGACAACCCCGCGTAAAACAGCGCGGCTGCGCTACCATTTCGCCGGGGACGCAGGAGGCCCACGCATGGCCAGAAATCGGGCGATCTGCACGGCGTTGCTCGCGACGCTGGGGCTTGGGTCAACGCAGGCCCACGCCAGGTTGTGGGAACTGTGGTGGTGGGGTTCGGCAAATACCCCCGTCGCCACGGCGGTCGATACAGAGACGCTGACCTTGAACGACGGCGTCAGGACTGCATGGGTATATGTCGCGCGGAGCGGGGCCGACGGCTCTGTGCTTGGCTTATCCGCGATCCAGTACTCGTGGATGTGCGAATCGAAGGAAGTCGTGGCGCGGCAGGTGACCGGATTCGACCCGGTCACACTGGAGATCACGGGCAGCATCAGACCGCAGGACGAGCCGGAGTCGCCCATCCCGGGCTCGACTGCGGCTGAGCTGATGGATTTTGTCTGCGACTACGATGTAGCGGCGATGAAGTCCGACCACGAAGGCAGCTTGGATAAGACGGCGCGTGACGGGGTAGAAATGCTGCTCGAGGAAGCCCGTAGGTCCTTCAAGGTGATGATCAAGAAGCCGGACTGACAGTCTCCACGCGGGCATGGCGGAATCGAGCTGGCCGCGAAGACCGCCGGGTCGCGGATGACCAGCGTCAGGTCGCTGCAACAACCAGGTTACGCCGATGACAATGAAACCGCCGAAAAGCAGCGGCTTGGCAACGCCACGCTTTGCCCCCTGACGCATCAACGGAGCCAGACTGCTTATCCAGGAACCAGCCACGGCCAGTGTCCATCAGCTTCCGGACGCGCTTCGCGAGCGCCAGCGCCTCGGGCTCATGCCCGTCCACGAACGGAACGCGCGCGAGAATACCGCGCCGTCGGCGTAGCGCAGCGCCGCAGCGATTTCCGAGACCTTGAGGCCAGTATTCCTCAGCAGGTGAAATGAAAGTTCACGGCGTACGTCGCTGACGAGGCTGCGCACCGTGGTGTCGTCCTCCGCCAGGCGACGGCGCAATGTGCGTGGGGCGACATCGAAAGTCCGTGCGATTCTCGGCGTCGTTGCGGAGCTCGAAAAGAGCAGGGCGTGGATCACGCGGCGGACCTGCCAGGAGAACGGTACCGGGCAAGAAGCCTCTTTCGACTTGATTGCCCGGGTGGCCGCGCGGAATGCCTTGCTGGAGGCTCCGGCGATCGGCTGGTCCAGCCAGCGCGAGTCGAAGATGATTGCGGAGAGGTCCGCGTCGAACTCGACGTTTTCGCCCAGTGCAGCACGATACGGCCTGAGGTCCGCAGGCCGGGCCCGCGAGAGCCGCACCAGCAGCGGCCGCCACGGAGGACCGCAGAGTTCGCGCAGCAGGCGGCACTGCATCACGAGTGCGCCGTCCTGGATGTATTCCGCCCCCGGGATGACACCGGCAAACAGCGCGTAACCAAGTGCCGCGCGGCCGTCGCCTGCGTCCAGCATGAACGACATGGCTCCCCGGTCGGTGACCTGCAGGTGACTCGTACCAAGTGCAAGCGCTTCGCCTACCGACTTGCAGTTCCTCATCAGGGCGCCCAACTCGCCCAGCGAGTCGGAATCAAAGCGTCTGCCGACCAGCAGCCCGATATGACGGCAATCAGAGCGCTCGGCACAGCTCCCGATCAGGCGGCCAAGGATGTCGAAGCCCACTCGAGCCTCGGGATCGTCGAAGGCGTCCGCGGTGGTTCCAGCCGCGACCAGCAGCTGCCCAAAATCCAGGCCGAATTCTCCGGCCAGCGTGCGGACATGCATGACGACGCCGACACGGATGTCACCGGGAAACGTGGCTACGTTTTTTCCGGGACTGGGGCCGACCCGGGAGCCCCTGCGGTGCGATACATCACCACGCGAAGTCATAATGCTTCCGTACGGATTTGGCCTATATTGCAAAGTATACCGATGGGCCCTCCAGTAGCCTGCCACTTGGAGCGCGAGGAGCTGCTGGATTTCCGGCCGTGCCCCTGTGCCCGGCGTCGGCAGTAGTATTGGCTGCGTTTCCCCGCGGGTGCCTGCCTGCACCTGTTGGTGCCGGACAGAGGCAGTGCGGCTTTCGGAAGATTGTTCAACAACGGAGAAGACTCATGATCAAGCGTTTCCTGCCAGTGCTGGTGCTGCCAGCCCTTAGCTTAGGTGGCGTCGCCCAGGCCCAGGACTTCCCGATCTTGGACGAGATCGCCCAGAAGGTGATTGCGAAATACCAGAATTCGAGCTGCGAGCAGTTGTGGGAGGAAAAGGCCCAGGGTCAGGGCAAGCCGAAGTCAGCGAAGGAGCAGCGGGCTGTCGAGATCCTGCAGGGTAATCAACAGATGCAGCAGGCATTCTTCAGCCAGGTCGCCACGCCCATCGTCACGAAGATGTTCCAGTGCGGAATGATCCCATGACTCCATCCCTGGCACGGAAAGGCCGTGGCGCGAAGATGCTTGCGTCGGCGGGTCTCGTCGCGCTGCTGGCCGCGCCTGGCAGCAGCGGCATCGCACTGGCGGCCGCTACAGCGGCGCCAGCGGTCGCCCCGCCGGCCGTCGAACTCGAGCCCAGGGCGCTAGGCATCCTGAAGGGTGCCTGCGACACGCTGGCTGCGGCAAAGACAGTTTCCTTCAACGCGGTCGTAGCCGAGGAAAGTCCGAGCCGCCTCGGCCCGCCGCTGCTGTATTCGAGCCGCTACCAGGTCGTCCTGCAGCGTCCGGACAAGCTGCGCATCCTGAGCCCGGGTGACGGACCAGCGACCGAGTTCTACTACGACGGCAAGTCGATGGCGGCGTTTGCGCCGAAGGAGAACTACATCGCGCGGGCCGACGCACCGCCCACGATCGACGCCGCGCTGGACCAGGCGTTTGCCAAGGCGCAGATCTACTACCCTTTCATGGACCTGCTCGACGCGGATCCCTACAAGAACGTGCTGGCGGGCCTGCGCGTGGCTTTCTATATCGGTGAGTCCGAATCCGTGGGTGGCGTGAAGACCTACATGGTCGCTTACGCGAACGACCACGCCTTCGTGCAGGCCTGGATCGGCGTCGATGACAAGCTGCCGCGGCGGATGCGGGCGATCTATCGCAAGGACCCAGCCATGCTGAGGCACGAAATGGACATCAGCGACTGGAAGCTCGGCGCGCCGGTCGTGGCCGGGACGTTCGCGGTGCCGGAGGCTGCGAAGAAAGCATTGCCCATTCCGTTTGACAGGCCGGACGACGGCACGGCGGCGAAGCCGACGTCGAAGCCGTGAGCAAGGAGACGAACATGAAGAACATCGTGATCACGATCGGTGCCGCGATGGCGGTCGGTCTGGTACCTCAGTTCGCAGCTGCCTACACGCACGGAAATCGCGCGGGCGGCAGCACCAGCCACGAGGCAGGCGAGGGCACGGAGCACACCAACACCTACGGCGGCAGCACGGAGCATGCCTACGGCGGCGGGACCGAACATAGTAACGTCTATGGCGGGTCCACCGAGGGGAGGTACGGCGAGGGCGCGGAGCACACCAACTACTACGGCGGTACGACCGAGGCGAAGTACGGCGAAGGCGCGTACCACGCGACACCGTACGGGGCGACAGCTTATCCACCGCCACCGCCGGGGGCTTACGCCTACCACCCGCCTGCAACGGTCAACTACTACGGCACTGGGTGCTACAACTGCGGTGGCTATAACACCGCAGGGGCGGTGGCGGCGGGAGTCGTGGTTGGTGCCGCTGTGGGTGCGGCTGCGGCCGAGTCCGCAAGCACGACGACGACTACCACCACTACCACGACCTACGTCGTCGGCAACGTATACCCCGCGCTTCCGAGCGGATGCGCGATGCCCAAGGTCGACGGCACTACCTACTACCTCTGCGGCAACACCTGGTTCCAGCCGAACTACGGTGCGAACGGGGTGTACTACAAGGTGGTGACGGCGCCCTGAACAAGCTCGCGGTCGCATGCGCCACATCGAGGTCAATGGCCTCACCCTCGCCGTGCACGACGAGGGTGAGGGGCCTCCAGTCCTGCTGGTACACGGGTTTCCAGATTGCCACGATGTCGTGCCAGCTCTGCATTCGTCATCCGGAGCGACTAGACCGCTACGTGGCGTAGTCGGTCGGCCACCCGAGTGCCTATTCGAGCGCGTCTCTGGAGCAGAAACTGAAGGGCTGCTGCGTGCTCGCGATGCAGTTGCGCGGCCTCGCGCATTGGGGGCTGCGTGCCTTCGGATGGAAGGGATCGCGCGCGTTGACTCGCTACGAGCAAGAGGTGCCGCGCTGACCGCCGCGGCGCTCGGTTCGTTCGGAGTCGGTTCGCCAGTGTATTTCCCGCGCATCGCCGTTGGGCAGGTAACGGCTTATGCACTGGCGCCGGGTGGCAAGTCGATCAATCGAAGATTTTCGTCAATTCCCCCCTACGAGAAATTCGTCAACCCGGAGACACGCTTCTGGAACGCCAGCGGCATCGACATGACGGTCGGGGCGAACGGCTTGGACATTCGCACCGATGCGATCCGGTCACTCGAGGCGGCACCGGTCCAGTAGGCGGATCGCGAATCATGACGTGGCTTGCAGGAGCCGGCTCTACGCGAGCCGGGCTCGAGGGATATCATGGTCGTCCCCAGGGAGTGCGCGGCCCAGCGCGCCGGCCCCAAGCGAGCCCAGGCCCATGAAGACGAGTTCCTCGATCGCTGGACTGTTGATTGCAGTTGCTGCCTGTGTGGCGGCAGCCGCGCCTGGAACCGCAACGGTGGCGAATCCACCGCTGGACAATCCAGGCGGAGACCAGGTGCGAGTGATCGTGAAGCTGCGCGGCGCGGTCGCGACGCGCGGCCCACGCTCGCTCGTCGACGACCCGGACGTAGCGTCACTCGCCAGCCGCACCGGTGTTCCGCTCCGGCAGAACCGCAGGATCGAATCGAGGCTTCGCGTGCTGGAACTGGGCGTCCTGGCGGCCCCCGGGTCGATTGGACCGGCGCTCGAGGCGCTGCGGGCCGACCCGACCGTGCAGTACGCCGAACTCGACCGGCGACGGTATGCGCATGCGATACCCAATGACACGCTTTTCCCCGGGCAGTGGTATCTGCAGAACTCGCCGGCTACGCCGAGCGCGGTCGACGCGGTCAGTGCCTGGGATATATCCACCGGCGGCAGCGGGGTCGTCATCGCGGTGCTCGATACCGGCGTGCGCTACGAGCACCCGGACCTGGCGCTGGCAGGAGCGGGCGGCCGCCTGCTGCCTGGATTTGACTTTGTTTCGGAACGAAAGCTTGCAAATGACGGCGACGGCTGGGACCTCGACGCGTCGGACCCGGGAGACTGGGTTACGGACAACGAAGTGTCCTCGCTGCCGTTCAGTGACTGCCAGGTGACCAGCAGTACCTGGCACGGAACACGCGTCTCCGGAATCGTCGCCGCGCGCAGCAACAACGCGCTCGGGGTCTCCGGGCTTGGGTGGCAGGGCTGGATCCTGCCGGTCCGGGTGCTGGGCAAGTGCGGCGGCTATGACTCGGACATCGTCGCCGGGATGCTGTGGGCGGGCGGCATACCCGTCGACGGCGCGCCCGGAAACCCGTATCCGGCGCGCGTCGTCAACCTGAGCCTTGGGGGTGGAAATACCTGTCCGCAGAGCTACCAGGACGCGATCAACCGGTTGCGAACGCGCGACGTAGTGGTGGTGGCCTCCGTGGGCAATGAGGGCAGCATCGTCGAGACGCCGGCGAACTGCGTGGGGGTAGCCGGCATCGCGGCAATCCGGCACGCGGGTACCAAGGTGGGCTTCAGCAACCTCGGTCCGGGAGTCGCGTTGAGCGCGCCCGGTGGCAACTGCGTGAATGTCGACCCTGGCGCGCCGTGCCTGTACTCGATCGACACGACGACCAACTTTGGCACGACGACCCCGACCACCGACACGTATACCGACCAGTACCATATCAATGTCGGCACCAGCTTCTCGGCGCCCATCGTGTCCGGCATCGCGGGACTGATGCTCGGGGTCAACGGGCGCCTGTCCACCGTGCAGTTGATCGCGCGCCTGCAGGAAGGTGCGAAGAAGCCGTTCCCGGCATCCAGCGACCCGACGGTTCCGATCTGCCACGTGCCCACGAGCGCCGATGACGTGCAGGTCTCGGAGTGCGTGTGCACGACGCAGACCTGTGGCGCCGGAATGGCAAACGCGCGTGGCGCCGTGCAGGCGGCGCTGCGGCCGGTCGCGGCCGTCAGCGTGCCGGGCAGCGTGTCGCCCGGCCAGGACGTGGTCCTGCGAGGCGCCGGAAGCGGTGCGGCCTGTGGACGCGCGATCGGCGCCTTCGAGTGGAGCATCGTCGTCGGCAGTGCGCCCGGAATCGTCGGCGCGAATACCGACACGGCAGTCGTAGTGGCGCCGGCGTCGGGATCATTCACCGTGCGCCTCACGATCACCGACGACGTCGGCCGCCAGGACGCCGCCGACGTCATCGTGACGCCGACGGCGGCATCCACCACTGCACCGGCCTCTGCGGGCCCCGTCGCGTGCCTGGCGCCGATAGTGGCAATCTCGCTCGCGCCGCTGACGGCGACGGTACAGGCGGGCGTGGGCACGCAGGTGTTCTCGGCGTCGGTCGCGAACGCAGGCAACAGTGGCGTGACCTGGTTTGTGAACGACGTGCCAGGCGGCAACGCGGTCGTTGGCACCGTGTCCGGGACTGGTGTCTACACCGCGCCGGTCGCCCGACCGAATCCGGCGACTGTTACGGTGAAGGCAGTGCCGACCGCGGACGCGACGCGTTATGCAAGCGCGACCGTCACCATCACATCGGCGCCCTCATCCGGCGGTGGAGGTGGCGGTGGAGGTGGCGGTGGCGGTGCAACCGGCCCCTGCATGTTGCTGCTGCTCGCGCTGGCCGCATTCAGGCGTCGTGGGCAGGCCTCACACCCAGCCTGGTCTCGCACCCGCTGGGTGAACCACGCATGAAGACCATCATCGAGCCGTTCCGCATCAAGGTCGTCGAGCCGATCCGGATCACCACCGTCGAGGAACGCAGGGCGCTGCTAGAGCGCGCCGGGTGGAATCTGTTCGCCATTCGCTCGGAGGACGTGATCATCGACCTGCTGACCGACAGCGGCACCAGCGCGATGAGCGCCGAACAGTGGGGAGCGGTCATGCGCGGCGACGAGTCCTACGCCGGCTCGCCATCCTATTACCGCTTCGAGACCGCAGTGCGTGAACTCATGCAGTTCCGCCACGTGATCCCGACGCACCAGGGTCGTGCGGCCGAGGCGATACTCTTTTCCATCGTTGGTGGGCCCGGTCGCATCGTTCCGTCGAACACGCATTTCGACACGACGCGCGGCAACATCGAGGCGACGGGCGCCCGGGCCGTGGACCTGGTCGTTCGCGAGGCCCACGACATCGACGCGCGACATCCGTTCAAGGGCAACATCGACCTTGCGCGGCTCGAGCGGCTGCTCCAGGAATCCGCGGACAGCGTTCCACTGGTGATGCTGACGGTGACCAACAACGCGGGCGGCGGGCAGCCGGTGAGCCTCGCCAACATCCGCGCCACGGCCGAGATCGCGCACCGCCACGGCAAGCCGCTGGTGATCGACGGTTGCCGCTTCGCGGAGAACGCCTGGTTCATCAAGTGCCGCGAGCCGGGGCAGGAGTCGCGACCCGTGCCGGACATCGTGCGTGACATGTTTTCGGTCGCCGACGGCATGACCATGAGCGCCAAGAAGGACGCGTTCGCGAACATCGGCGGCTGGCTGGCGACCAACGACGACAAGCTCGCGGCGGAGGCGCGCAACCGGCTGATCCTGACCGAGGGATTCCCGACCTATGGCGGGCTCGCCGGCCGCGACCTCGAGGCCATAGCCGTCGGTCTGCACGAGATCGTCGACGAGCAGTACCTGCGCTATCGGGTGCGGACCAACGAGTACATCGGGGAGAAGCTGCTGGCCCTCGGCGTCCCCATCGTGCAGCCGGTTGGCGGACACGCGGTGTTCGTCGACGCGCGGCGATTCCTGCCCCACATTCCGCCGCTCGAGTATCCGGGCCAGTCCCTTGCGGTGGCGCTGTACGAAGCTGGAGGCATACGCTCCTGCGAGATCGGTACGGTGATGTTCGGACTGGGGCCGGACGGGGTAGAGAAGGCCGCGGACATGGACCTCGTGCGGCTCGCAATGCCGCGGCGCGTGTATACGCAGTCGCACGCCGACTACATGATCGAGGTGTTCGAGGAAGTCGTGCGCGGCAAGGACGAGTTGCGCGGGCTGCGCATCGTGTCCCAGCCGGCGCAGCTGCGGCACTTCACGGCGCGCTTCCAGCCGATCCCGTAGAATTTGCCGGTCGACTTTGCACTCTGATTGGCCCCGGTGGCGGAATGGGTAGACGCAGCGGACTTAAAATCCGCTGGCCGCAAGGCCGTGCCGGTTCGAGTCCGGCCCGGGGCACCATGCCGGTGCGGTCGGCAACGCCGCCGCCAACCAAGCCTCTGCGCGCAGGCCTGTCAAGTGTCGGCATTAATTACAAACGCGGTCCGCGTGTATTTTCATTATTGGCGCAAGTGATTGATTTGCCTTGGTGGACGTATGCATGGCATGGGGTTTGCACGGCCACCCAGACCTGGGCGATCAAGATCCAGGCGACGGTTGAAGGGTTCTTAGCGAAAGGGTTCAAGCCTGTTAGGGGCGGTCTGGCACTCCAGGCTGCTTCTCGACATCTGCTCTAAATGGAGACTGATCGACATGAACATCAAGACGAAATGCGGAACTTGGCTAGTGGGGGCCGCCCTGGGCCTGGCAGCGATTGCCCCGGCGCACGCTGACCTTGTGACGTTCGACAATGTCGATCCGAGCATTTATGCGATTGGCGAGCACTTCAACAGCGGCGGGTTCCGGTTCGAGCAGGCTTCGGTGTTCGACTATGGCCTGGGCTTCGGCGTCGTCGACGACCCGAGCGCGTTCGTATATGGCGTTGCCCCGACCAATGCCGCGAGCCAGTTCTATGCTGGCCTCAATGACGGCGGCGTGACGATGAAGAAGCCCGGCACCAACCGGGCGTTCTACATTGACGGCTTCCAGTTCTCGTTCATTCCGGCCCTGACCGGCATCTACGGCGAGGGCGAGGTGCCCGGCGTGCTGGTGGCCGCTTTCACCACGCTGGCCGGGGACGAAGGCCTGGAGTTCTTTGACTTCTCGGCCGCCGATGCAGACGGCGCATTCTCGTTCTCCACTCTCGGCCTCGCCGACCTCGGCGGGCTGGCACAGGCCCTGAGGTCGGTGACGTTTTTTGCCGCCATCAGTTTCGACGGAGGTTTGTACTATCCCGCCGGGAACGAAGCGCAGTTTGCACTCGACAATATTTATGCTACAGCGGTGCCCGAGCCCGGCTCGCTGGGTCTCGCGCTGCTCGGTCTCGGCCTGATGGCCGGTGCTGCGCGTCGCCGTCGGTCGAACTGAAAATAAGTTTCCGCCAGGAGGACCCTTAAATGAATTTCCGCAGTGCGGCGCTCTGCGCCAGCCTCGTCGTGTTTTCGCTTGCGGCCAGTGCCCAGGGCAATGGTCGAAAGCCGTACATCATCGAACTGGCGGATGCGCCGGTTGCCGCTTACTCAGGCGACATCTCCGGGCTGAAGGCAACCCGGCCGGCCGCCGGCAAGCGGATCGACTTCGGCGCCGATGCCGTGCAGGCCTACACGAGATACCTCGACCGGAAGCAGTCCCAGGCGATCGCCAAGGTTCCGGGCGCGCCGGTGACCTATCGTTACAAGAACGTGCTGAACGGCTTCGCCGTCTGGCTGACCGACGCGGAATTCGCGAAGCTTGCCGCCGATCCGGCGGTTCGCTCCATCACGGTCGACGAGCCGCGGCAGCTCGACACGAGCTACACGCCGACTTTCCTCGGCATCACGGAGGCGCAGGGCGGCGTATGGTCCAAGACCGATGCCGCCGGTAAGCCGATCAAGGGCGAGGGCGTGATCATCGGCCACATCGATGGCGGCGTCTGGCCGGAAGATCCGTCGTTCTCGGACAAGGTCGACGCCAAAGGCAAGCCGGTCCCGTACTACCAGGACGGCGACCTGGCGTACGACCCGCTGCCCGCGGGCAGGTACACCGGCGAATGCCAGGCCGGCGAGGGCTTCGACGCCTCGATGTGCAACAACAAGCTGGTGGGCGCGCAGTACTTCAACGAGACCATGAAGCTTGCCATCAGCCTCGGGATCTTCCAGTTGAATCCGCTCGAGTACCTGGACTCGCCGCGCGACCAGGACGGCCATGGCTCACACACGCTGTCCACGGCGGGCGGCAACGAGTACACCGACGTGGTCGTCAACGGCACGCCGATCAGCAACATCTCGGGCATCGCGCCGAGGGCGCGGGTCGCGGCCTACAAGGCCTGCTGGAACAACGCGGCGAACACCGGCGGCAGTTGCTACCAGTCCGACACCGCGGCGGCCGTCGACAAGGCCGTTGCAGACGGCGTCGACGTGATCAACTTCTCGATCAGCGGCAGCCAGACCTCGGTCAACGATGCCGTTGAGACTGCATTTGCTAACGCCGCGTTGTCGGACGTTTTCGTCTCCGCCTCGGCCGGCAACTCCGGTCCGGGCAACCAGGTCGCGCATGTCAGCCCCTGGATCATGACGGTCGGCAACTCGACGCATAACCGGTACACCGAGGCGATGGTCTCGCTCGGCGGCGGCGGTACGGCGCAGGGTTCGTCGTTCCAGACCCAGGGTCTCCCGGTGAGCCCGCTGATCTGGTCGCGCGACGCGGGTTTCGGTGCTCCCGCGGGCCCGGGCACGGCGCAGGCCCTGTGCTACGGGCCGGCCGACGGCGTTGCCGTGCAGCTCGACCCGGCCAAGGTGAATGGCAAGATCGTCGTCTGCGACCGCGGCGGAAACGTGCTGGTGAACAAGGTCGCCAACGCCGCTGATTCGGGTGCGGTTGGCGTCATCATCCAGAATCGCCCGGCCGAGGGCAGCGTCCCGGCCTCGGCCAACACGACGCCCCTGATCACCGGCGTGCTGCCGACCGTGCACCTGAATGTCGGTTATTTCGATGCCGTGACCACGGAAGCGCGGACGGCGGGCGGTACCGCGTCATTCGGCGGCTCCTTCCAGGTTGACGGCGTGATTGCGCCGCAGATGGCGACGTCCTCGTCGCGCGGCCCGAACAAGTACGACCCGGACGTGCTGAAGCCCGACATCACCGCGCCCGGCACGGACATCATCGCTGCCTACACCAATACCTCGATCGGTCCCGTGGAGCGCGACCAGATCATCGCCGGTACACTGGTCCCGGGACCGGGCGCCGACATGATTTCGGGCACCTCGATGTCGAGCCCGCACGTCGCGGGTGCGGCGGCGCTGCTCCGCCAGGCCAATCCGACCTGGTCACCGTTCGCGATCAAGTCGGCGCTGATGACCAGCGCACAACAGATCGTGAAGCTGGCCAATGGCGACCCGGATCCGAGCCCGTGGGGCTACGGTGCCGGCCACCTGAATCCGAACGGCGCGCTCGCCACCAACCTGGTTTATGACTCGGACTACTACGAGTACATCTATTACTACTTCGGCGAGCTGCCGGGCCGATTGCTGAATCTCCCGTCGCTGACCCGGGCCAACATCGTCGGCAGCGGATTGGTCACCAGGACCGTGACGAACATGGGTCCGAGCCCCGAGACCTATACGGTCTCGGCCAGCCTGCCCGGGTTCTCGGTCGGCGTGACTCCGTCGACGCTGACGCTGGCTCCCGGCGAGAGCAAGTCCTATACGGCGACGCTGGCCCGCAATGGAGCCCCGATTGGTGCCTATGCCTTCGGCGAACTGGTCTGGACCGCGGCGTCGAATGGCGTAAAGGTTCGCAGCCCACTCACGGCCAAGGCCGAGGCCCTGGTAGCGCTGTCGCAGATCACGGATACCCGGAATATCGGTACCAAGGTCTACACGGTCGCCACCGGCTATGACGGCGCCTTCTCGACGGTCGCGACTGGCATGGTGAAGGCCAAGCGCAAGATCGGCAGTGTGGCGACCGACCAGGAGAAGTGCTACGCGTTTACGGTGCCGGTCGGCTCGAAGATCCTGCGCGTCCAGCTGTTCGACAGCGAAACGCAGGGCGGCTCGGCGAGCGACCTGGACCTGACGGTCTATCGTGGCAACGTGACGGTAGGCTCCTCGGGCAGCGCATCGTCTGACGAACTCGTCAGCATCAACAACCCGACGGGCGGACTCTACGAGGCCTGTGTATACGGCTATGCGCCGGTCGATGGCTTGGCTTCGTTCGTACTGAACTACTGGGTCGTGCCCGCTACGGTATCTCCCGCGACGCTGAAGGCCATTGGCCCGCAGCAGGCCTACACCGGCGGCCTGGCATCGGTTGCCTTGAGCTGGAAGGTCAGGTCGGGTGCCCGCTACCTGGGTGTCGTCGAGTACAGCGCCCCGCCGTCTCCAACGGTGATCGGCCGGACCTCGGTGTTCATCGACAACGTTTCGAGCGCTTCTGCTGCTGGCAACAGGGCAGTGATCTCGAAGGACAAAGCACCGCGTTGAAGACCTGCATTTGACGAGTTGCGGGGGGCCTCAGGGCCCCCCGCTTTTTTGTGCCGGTGTGCAGCGGGTCCCCGCCGACGACGTTAACAGCCAAATGCAGCGAGGGCAGGGCTAGCCGTCTACTGCGCGGGTGTCCAGCGAGATTCCGGCCACTTCGTAGCCACGACGGAAATCGTGGACGTGCCGCGCCATCCAGGTCTGTGCTTCGTCAGCGTCGCCCTTGCGTAACGCCTCCACGACGCAGCGCTGCGCGACGACGATGCGCGAGCGGCCCTGGGGTACCCGGTCTATCATTCGTCGCAGCGAAGGCGCGAGCAGGCGTGTTACCGGCTGCATCGCGAGCACCAGCACACGGTTCGCGCTGGTGGCGGCCAGCGAACCGAAGAAATCCACCACCCCGCCGACGGCGCCTTCGGAGCTGCGCGCGGTCTCCACCGTGCGGATGCACAGTTCGAGTCGCTCGAGGTTCTCAGGACGCGCGTGCGCGGCAGCCAGCGCGGCCGTGTGCGGTGCAATGGCGAGCATCGCCTCCCAGAGCTCGATGAACGTCACCTCGTCGAGAGTGAGCGCCCTGCTCATGCTGGAAGCGGTCGCCGACTGCGCAGGGTGAGTCACCCTGAGGCGCTTGGTCCCGGCTGCGCGGCCCACGAGTCCGGCCGACTCCAGGCGACGCACCGCCTCTCGTACGGTCGATCGGTTTACGCCGAACTGGCTTGCCAGTTGCGTCTCGGACGGCAGGGGGTCGCCCGGCTTGAGGGTGCGCTTGAGGATCCTCTGCTCGAGGTCGGCCGCGACACGGCCGTATGCCGGTTGCCCGTCGCTGGTTGGGGGCCTGGCGGGGCTGCTGCGCCGGCCGGGACGGATGGGCCCACTGCCACGGGCGGGTTTCGCGGTCTTCTTTCGAGTCGCTTTCGCTGTCATTTGACGAATCCTAAGATTGTCCGACAATATACGGCACCGGATCAGGTGGCAAGCACTCGGGAGAGGTGGCCGTGGTGGACTTCGATTTTGACTTCGGGCTCGGCGATGACCTCGACCTGCTGCGCAATACGGTGCGCGACTTCGCCCGGGCGGAGCTTGCACCGCGCGCCGACGAGATCGATCGAAGCAACCAGTTCCCGCGCGACCTCTGGCCGAAGCTCGGCGAACTCGGCCTGCTCGGCATAACGGTGGAACCGGAACTGGGCGGGTCGGGACTCGGCTACCTCGCCCACGTGGTGGCAATGGAGGAATTGAGCCGAGTCTCCGGATCGGTGGGACTCTCCTACGGCGCGCATTCCAACCTGTGCGTAAACCAGGTGCGGCGCTGGGGCACACCCGATCAGAAGGCGCGCTACCTGCCAAAGCTGGTGAGCGGCGAGCACCTCGGGGCGCTGGCCATGAGCGAGACCGGTGCAGGCTCCGACGTAATGGGCATGCGACTGCGCGCGGAGCAGCGCGGCGACCGCTTCGTGCTGAACGGCACCAAGATGTGGATCACGAACGGGCCAACGGCGGACGTGCTGGTCGTCTACGCGACCGTCGATTCCGCCCTCGGTACCAGGGGCGTCACGGCCTTCCTGGTCGAGAAGGGATTTCCCGGCTATTCGACTGCGCAGAAGCTCGACAAGCTCGGCATGCGCGGGTCCGATACGTGTGAGCTGGTGTTCGAGGATTGCGAGGTGCCGGCGGAAAACGTGCTCGGGGCCGTGGGCGGCGGCGCCAGGGTGCTGATGAGCGGGCTCGACTACGAGCGCGTGGTCCTTGCAGGTGGGCCGCTCGGCCTGATGCGGGCGAGCCTGGACCTCGTGCTTCCTTACATCCACGAGCGCAAGCAGTTCGGCCAGCCCATCGGCAGTTTCCAGCTGATGCAGGGCAAGGTCGCCGACATGTACACCGCCACCAATTCCTGCCGCGCATACGTGTACGCGGTTGCCGAGGGCTGCGATCGCGGCCGCACGACACGCATGGATGCCGCGGGCTGCATCCTGCTCGCGGCCGAGCAGGCAACACGGGTGGCGCTGGAGGCGATCCAGGCGCTCGGCGGCAATGGCTACATCAACGACTTTCCGGCGGGGCGAATCCTGCGCGACGCGAAACTCTACGAGATCGGCGCCGGAACCAGCGAGATCCGCCGCATGCTGATCGGGCGCGAGTTGTTCGCCGCCACGACCTGAGGGGCGCTGCCATGGGCATGGGTGGGCTGTACTACGAGGACTTCACCATCGGCATGCGCTTCGAGCACGTGCTGCGCCGGACCGTCACCGAGGCGGACAACCTGTCTGTTCAGTGCGCTCACGCACAACCCGGCGGCGCTGCACCTCGATGAGGAGTACATGAAGGGCACCGAGTTCGGCACTCGTATCGTGAACAGCTGCTTCACGTTGAGCCTGATGGTTGGCGTGTCCGTTGCCGACACGACGCTGGGCACCGCCATCGCGAACCTTGGCTGGGACGAGGTGCGTTTCCCGAAGCCGGTGTTTCCCGGCGACACGCTGCGCTGCGAGACCGCGGTCCATGACATGCGCGCCAGCCGTTCGCGGCCCGGCGCCGGCATCGTGATCTTCGAGCACCGCGCCTTCAACCAGCGCGACGAGCAGGTGGCGGCTCTGCAAGCGCACGGCGCTGATGAAGCGCAGGGCGGCGGCCTGATGCGCTCGATGCTGTTCGTCCCGGGCGACCGGCCGGAACGCTTCGCCAAGGCCGCGAGCCAGCGGCGCCGACGCGTGATCCTCGACCTGGAGGATTCGGTCGTGCCCGGGCAGCGCCCGTCGGCGCGAAGGAGATTGCGCGGACTACCTTGGCTCGGCGGCAGCGCAGGGTGCCGCTGTGGGTGCGCGTGAATCCGGTCGAATCGGATGACGGGCTCGCTGACCTCGCTGCAGTGATGGAACTGCGCCCCGACGGAATAATGCTGCCCAAGGCGCGCAGCGGCGCCGATGTACTCGAGCATGAGCCACTGGATGGCTGCGCTCGAGGCGCGCGCCGGGATGGCCCTGGGCAGCGTCGGCCTGATCCCGTTGATCACCGAGAGTGCCGCCGCGGTGCTGAACGCGGCGAGTTTCGCCACGCTGCCGTGCACGGGTGCTGGCGTTGACCTGGGGCGCCGAGGACCTCGCCGCGGACCTGGGTGCCGTATCGAACAGGTCGCCCGAAGGCGGGTTCGACCCGGCCTACGTGCATGCGCGCACTGCATGCCTGCTGGCGGCGGCAGCGGCGGGCGTGGCGGCCATCGACACTGTCGATACCGAGATCCGCGACGCGGCCGCGATAGAGGTCCGCGCGCGCGACTCGCGGCGGCAGGGCTTCACCGGGAAGATGGCGATCCACCCGGCGCAGGTCGCGCCGATCCACGCAGCGTTCCAGCCCTCCGGTGCGGAAGTGGACTGGGCGCGCCGCGTGCTCGAGGCATTCCGCGCCACGCCGGGCGCCGGGGTTCTTTCGCTTGACGGTCGCATGCTCGACAAGCCCCACATCCGGCAGGCCGAGCGGATACTCGCCGCCGCCGAACGTCGCTGATCCAGGGCCCCCGGGGGAGACCAAAGTGAGCGTGATCGAGAGTCGCATCAATCCAGCGTCGGATGACTTCACCGGCAACGCGGAGGTGAATCGCAGGCTCGCCCGCGAGCTTCGCGAACTGGTGGACAGGGTGAAGGAGGGTGGCTCGGCGGCCGCGCGCGCACAGCACGAGTCACGCGACAAGATGTTCGTGCGCGACCGCGTTGATCGCCTGCTCGACCCGGGCTCGCCTTTTCTCGAGATCGCGCAACTCGCCGGGCACGAACTCTACGGCGACTGGATTCCCTCGGGTGGCATCGTCGCGGGGATCGGCCGGGTCAATGGCCTCGAGTGCGTGATAGTCGCCAACGACGCGACGGTAAAGGGCGGCACCTATTACCCGATTACGGTCAGGAAGCACCTGCGCGCGCAGGAGGTGGCGCTGGAGAATCGCCTGCCCTGCATCTACCTGGTGGACTCGGGTGGTGCATTCCTGCCACGCCAGGACGAAGTATTTCCGGACCGCGAGCACTTCGGCCGGATCTTCTACAACCAGGCGCAGATGTCGGCGCTTGGGATACCGCAGCTCGCCGTGGTCATGGGTTCGTGCACCGCGGGCGGCGCCTACGTGCCGGCGATGTGCGACGAGTCGATCATCGTGCGCGAGCAGGGCACCATTTTCCTTGGCGGCCCGCCGCTGGTGCAGGCCGCGACCGGCGAGCGAGTGGACGCCGAGACGCTGGGCGGCGGCGACGTGCACGCGCGGCAGTCCGGCGTGGTGGACCACCTTGCCGACAACGATGCTCACGCGCTATGGATGGCGCGCCGCCTGGTCACGAGGCTCAATCGCAGCGGATCCCGTCCACCACCCTCGGCCGAGCGCCAGCCGCTCTATGCCGCCGACACGCTCTACGGGGTCGTGCCGCGCGACACGCGGCATCCGTACGACGTACGCGAGGTGATCGCGCGGCTGGTGGACGCATCCGAGTTCGACGAGTTCAAGGCGCTCTACGGCACGACGCTCGCCTGCGGCTTCGCCAGCATAGGCGGATACCCGGTGGGGATCATCGCGAACAACGGCGTGCTGTTCTCCGAGTCGGCGCTGAAGGGCGCGCACTTCGTCGAGCTGTGCAATCGCCGGCGCGTGCCGCTCGTGTTCCTGCAGAACATCACGGGCTTCATGGTTGGACGCAAGTACGAGGCCGGTGGAATCGCGCGCGACGGCGCGAAAATGGTGACCGCCGTGGCCTGTGCCTCGGTGCCGAAGTTCACGGTCGTGATCGGTGGCTCGTTCGGGGCGGGCAACTACGCGATGTGCGGGCGCGCCTACGGCGGCCGTTTCCTGTGGAGCTGGCCGAATTCGCGGATCTCGGTCATGGGAGGCGAGCAGGCAGCGACCGTGCTCGCGATCGTGCGCCGCGAGGGCGCGGAGCGCCGCGGCACGGACTGGCCCGCGGCCGAGGAGAAGTCGTTCCGCGAGGAAATCCAGGCGCAGTACGACACGCAGGGGCACCCCTGGTACGCGAGCGCGCGGCTCTGGGACGACGGCGTGATCGATCCAGCGGATACGCGCGAGGTGCTCAAGCTGGCGCTTGCGGCTTCGACCTGCCGGCCGGACGAGGGCGAGACCCCCTACGGCATCTTCAGGATGTAGCGAACCATGATCGACAGCCTGCTGATTGCCAACCGCGGCGAGATCGCCTGCCGCGTCATCCGTACCGCCCGGCGCCTCGGCATGCGCACGGTCGCGGTGTTCTCGGAGGCCGATCGCGGCGCGCTGCATACGCGCCTGGCCGATGAGGCGCTGCTGGTCGGCCCCGCGGCAGCGCGCGAGAGCTACCTGGACATGGCCCGGATCCTCGATGCGGCGCGCGCGACGCGCGCGAGCGCAATCCACCCTGGCTACGGCTTCCTGTCCGAGAACGCCGCATTCGCCCTTGCGTGCCGCGAGGCGGGCATCGTTTTCGTCGGTCCGCCCGAGGACGCGATCCTGCGCATGGGTTCGAAGAGCGAGGCACGGCAGCTGATGGCGGCTGCGGGCGTCCCGGTGCTGCCAGGCTACGACGGGGACGACCAGTCCGGGGCGCGACTCGAACGCGAGGCACGGAGTCTCGGCTTCCCGTTGCTCATCAAGCCGACGGCCGGCGGCGGCGGCAAGGGCATGAGGATCGTGCGCGAGGCCGCTCAATTCGCCGAGGCCCTCGCGGGCGCGCGGCGCGAGGCGGCGAAATCGTTTGGCGACGAGCGAGTGCTGCTCGAACGCTTCGTCGAGAAGGGCAGGCACGTGGAGATCCAGGTCTTCGCCGACTCGTTCGGCGCGGCCGTGCACCTGTTCGAGCGCGACTGCTCGCTGCAGCGCAGGCACCAGAAAGTCGTCGAGGAAGCCCCGGCACCGGGAATCGACGAGCGCACGCGCGACGCGATGGGCGCTGCCGCCGTGGCCGCCGCGCGCGCGGTCGCCTACCAGGGCGCGGGTACCGTCGAATTCCTGTACGACGGGCGCGACTTCTATTTCCTGGAGATGAACACGCGGCTGCAGGTCGAACATCCCGTCACGGAGATGATCACTGGCCTCGATCTTGTCGAGTGGCAATTGAGGGTAGCGGGCGGCGAGCGCCTGCCACTGGCACAGGAAGACATCCGTTGCAGCGGGCACGCAGTCGAAGCGCGGCTATATGCGGAGGACCCCGAGCGGGGATTCCTGCCGTCCACCGGTCGGCTGCACCGCCTGCGTTTACCCGAAACGCTGCCCGACGTGCGCGTGGACAGCGGGGTGCGCGAAGGCGACGTCGTGAGCGTGCACTACGACCCGATGATCGCCAAGGTGATCGCCTGGGGCCAGGACCGTGCCAGTGCGATAGACCTGCTGCGGCTCGCGCTCGAAAAGGTCGAGGTCGACGGCGTGCGCTGCAACGCGCGCTACCTGTGGGAAATCCTCGGTGCCGAGGCGGTCCGGGCGGGCGATGTCAGCACGCGCCTGCTCGAGCAGGCGCTTCAGCCAGTCGGCGAGACCCCGGCCGAACGTGAGGATGCCTTGCTGCTCGCGGCGGCTGCGCGCCTGGGACCGTCGCAGGGTGTTCCCACCGAGCCCGCGTCCCCGTGGGGCGCATCAAGCGGATTTCGGCTGAATGGCGACCCGGTCGTGCGGTTCGCGCTGCGCATCGGGGACGACAGGCGGAGTCTCCGGCTACGCGCGGCGGCGGACGGGGCATGGACCGCCAGGTCGGGCGGCCTGGACCGTGAATTCTCGCTTGCGTCGGGGCGTGGTGGCGATCTCGTCGGCACGATCGAACATTTCCCGGTATCCGCATACGTGGAAACCTCGCCCGCGTCGACGGTCGTGCGCCGCCAGTGCCTGCGTTTCGAGGTGCAGGAAGACGATGGGGCCACGCACCACGCGTCGGCCGAGCACGAGGGTCACCTGAAGGCACCCATGCCGGGGCACGTACTGGACGTGAGGGCGGTAATCGGTGCCAGGGTCAAGGCAGGCGAGGTGCTGGTGGTGCTGGAAGCCATGAAAATGGAGCATTCGCTGGCTGCACCCTGGGACGGAACAGTGTTGTCCGTGGACGTCAAGCAGGGTGATCGCGTAGAAGAGGGCGCCGAGCTCGTGGTGCTGGAGCCTTTCGGGGATGCGCCGCTGCGGCATGCCGCAGCGCAGGACTGACGTCCGATTTGCTAGACTCCGCCGCGGCTCAGGTGACCCGGCTGGACTTGGTCCAGCTGGATGGCCCCGAAGTGTGCTGGTGGAGGATCGAATGCCCGACGGGGCCGTGCTCGAAGCTCGAGCGATTAACGCGTGGCGTGGTGACAGGCACATCCTGCGGGACGTGTCTTTCGTACTGCGCGCCGGCGAATTCCTGAAGATCACCGGGCCGAATGGCGTCGGGAAGACGACGCTGCTGCGCGTGATCTGCGGCCTGCTGCCTGAGGAGAGCGGCGAACTGGACTGGTGCGGCCAGCCGGTGCGCGATTGCCGGGAAGAATTCCACTCGCAGCTGGCCTACCTGGGCCATCCCAACTCATTGAAGGCCGACCTGACGGCTCGCGAGAACCTGAAGTTCCTGGCCGGGCTGCGCCAGGAGCTCACGGCCCGGGACGTCGACGGCGCGCTCGAGCGTGTCGGCATCCTGTCCCGCGGCGACCTGCCCGCTCGCTCGCTGTCGGCGGGCCAGAAGCGTCGGCTGGCGCTGGCCCGCCTGCTGCTTGCCGAGGCCTCGTTGTGGGTACTCGACGAGCCCGTGACCAACCTCGACGTCGCCGGTGTCTCGCTGGTGGAGGAGCTGGTGCAGGAGCACGTGAGCCACGGCGGCCTGGCGCTTGCGGCTGCGCACCAGCGGCTGCTGGACGATTCGCCGAGCCTGCGCCGGCTGGAGCTCAGCTGATGCGCCGCGCTTCCACTGCGTCAGCCGCCAGGCTGGTGTTCTTCCGGGACATGACCCTGGCCTGGCGGCGCTGGGACGAGGTTGCCCAGCCGCTCATCTTCTATGTGGTCGTCACCACGCTCTTTCCGCTGGCCACGACCCCCGACCTCGACCAGCTGCGGACCATCGCCGGTGGGGTGGTGTGGGTGGCGGCACTCCTGTCGTCGTTGCTGGCATTGGAATCATTGTTCCGTTCGGATGTCGAAGACGGCACGATGGAACAGTGGGTACTTTCAGGCCAGCCCCTGGGCTGGCTGCTGCTGGCCAAGGTGGCCGGGCATTGGGTGATTACCGGCCTGCCGCTGGTCCTGGTGTCCCCGATCGTCGGCACTGCGCTCGGACTGCCGTACGAGGCCTGGGGAACGCTGGTGCTGTCGCTGCTGCTCGGCACCCTGACGCTCAGCGTCCTGGGCGGCATCGGCGCGGGGCTCACGGTTGGCGTGCGCCGGGGGAGCGTGCTGCTGTCGCTGCTGGTGCTGCCGCTCGCGATGCCGTTGCTCATTTTCGGTTCGCGTGCGGTCACCATGACCATGGACGGTGACTCGCCGGCCGGGCCCCTGCAACTGCTCGCCGCGATCTTCTTCCTGGTGCTGAGCCTCGGGCCGCTGGCGATGTCCGCAGCGATCAGGATCAGCGTCGAGAACTGAACAAACCTTACAGGTATCCGTCAAAGGACGCATATGTGGACATGGATTCATAAATTCGGCTCGCCGCCGCACGCATACCGCCTGCTCGACAGGCTGGCGCCGTGGTTCGGCTGGCCTGCCCTCGGTTTGATCCTGCTCGCCACGTGGTGGGGCCTGGTCAAGGCGCCGGCCGACTACCAGCAGGGCGACGCCTTCCGGATCCTGTACGTCCACGCCCCGAGCGCATGGATGTCCATGTTCGGCTACGTGGTCATGGCTGCCGCGGCCGCCATTGGCCTCATCTGGCGCATCAAGCTTGCACACGCTGCCGCGGCGGCCATTGCGCCGATCGGCGCATCGTTTGCCTTCCTGGCGCTGGCCACGGGGTCCATCTGGGGCAAGCCGATGTGGGGCACCTGGTGGGTCTGGGACGCGCGGCTCACGTCAGAGTTGATCCTGCTGTTCCTGTACCTCGGCTACATGGCGCTGCGCTCGTCGTTCGACGAGCCGCAGCGCGCGGACCGCGCAAGCGCCGTGCTGGCGATCGTGGGCGTGATCAACGTCCCCATCATCCACTACTCCGTGAAGTGGTGGTCCACGCTGCACCAGGCCGCAAGCGTGACGAAGTTCGATAAACCGTCGATCGCCCTGCCGATGCTGATCCCGCTGTTCATCATGATGGCCGGGTTCCAGCTCTATTTCGGGTGGTTGGTCTGCCGGCGACTCAGGGCGGAGATTCTGCGCCGCGAGCGTAACGCGTCTTGGCTGAACGAAGCGAGTTAAAACATGGGCTTACGTGATTTTCTTGATATGGGCGGTTACGCCGGGTTCGTCTGGACCTCTTACGGCCTGACGGCACTCGTGCTCGTTCTCAACTGGACATCGGCGCGCCGCAGCGAGGCCGCTCAGAAACTGCTGGCCCAGAGCAGGACGACTACGAACAAGGAGAACCGGACATGACACCGCGTAGGAAACGAATGCTGACGGTGGCCGCCATCCTGGTCGGGGTGGGCATTGCCACGACTTTCGCACTGCAGGCGTTCCAGAAGAACCTGCTCTATTACTACAGCCCCTCGCAGATAAAGTCGGGCGAGGCGCCCGCGACCCGCTCGTTCCGCGTCGGCGGGCTGGTCGAGGACGGCAGCCTGAAGCGCGAGCCGGGCAGTCTCGAAGTTCATTTCGTACTGACGGATTTCGCCGAGGAAACGGTGGTCAGCTACACGGGCGTCCTGCCCGACCTGTTCCGCGAGGGGCAGGGCGTGATCGCCCGCGGCAAGCTCCAGCCCGACGGGACGTTCGTTGCCGAAGAGGTGCTCGCCAAGCATGACGAGAACTACATGCCGCCCGAGGTCAAGGACAGCTTGAAGCCCCACGCCGCGTCGGCACAGGAAAGCACCTGAGCGCGCCGCGCCAGGGGAGGATGCGATGATCGTAGAAATCGGACTGTTCGCGCTGATCGTGGCCACGCTGCTCTCGATGGCGCAGGCGTGGTTCGGCATTGCAGGGGCCGCCTTCGGCAACCGGCGCTGGATGGCGGCCGCGTTGCCGGCTGTCATCGGCCAATGGGTGTTCGTAGCGATGTCGTTCGGTGCGTTGTGCTGGGCGTTCTACCACAACGACTTCTCGGTCCTGTACGTGGCATCCAACTCGAATTCGGCGCTGCCGAAGTTCTACCGGATCACGGCGGTCTGGGGCGCCCACGAGGGCTCGCTGCTGCTCTGGGCACTGGCGCTTGCCACGTGGTCCATCGCGGTAGGTGCGTTCAGCAGGAAGCTGCCGGAGTCCTATGCCGCGCGCGTGCTCGGCGTCCTCGGCGTGGTCAGCATCGGTTTCCAGCTGTTTATCCTGCTCACGTCGAATCCCTTCGAGCGGCTTCTTCCGGCGGCGGTTGATGGTCGTGACCTGAACCCGCTGCTGCAGGACCCGGCGCTTGCGTTCCATCCACCCATGCTCTACTCGGGCTACGTCGGCATGGCGGTCCCTTTTGCATTCGCCGTCGCGGCGCTGCTCGAGGGGCGACTCGACGAGGCCTGGGCGCGCTGGGTGCGACCGTGGGTAACGATCGCCTGGATCCTGCTCACCATTGGCATAGCGCTCGGCAGCTGGTGGGCGTACTACGAACTCGGCTGGGGCGGTTGGTGGTTCTGGGATCCGGTCGAGAACGCCTCGTTCATGCCCTGGCTGGTCGCCACCGCGTTGATTCATTCGCTCGCGGTGACGGAGAAGCGCGGTCTGTTCAAGAGCTGGACCCTGCTGCTTGCAATCATCGCCTTCTCGCTGAGCCTGCTCGGCACGTTCCTGGTGCGTTCCGGCGTACTGGTGTCGGTCCACTCGTTCGCAAGCGATCCGAGCCGGGGCCTGTTCATCCTGGCGTTCCTCAGCATCTGTATCGGAGGGTCGCTGGCGCTGTTTGCGTGGCGCGGGCCGTCGTTGCGCACCAAGGGCGGCTTCGCGGTCGTATCGCGCGAATCGTTCCTGTTGTTCAACAACCTGCTGCTGCTGGTGGCTGCGGCGCTGATCCTGATCGGCACGCTCTACCCGCTGTTCCTGGACGCGATGAACCTCGGCAAGATCTCGGTCGGACCACCGTACTTCGACGCGGTGTTCATGGTGCCGATGATCCCGCTGCTGTTGCTTATGGCGGTCGGCATGCACGCCGCATGGAAGAAGGCGAAGCTCGAGGACATGAAGCGCCCGCTGGTCCTGCTGTTCTCGGCGGCGCTCGCGTTCGGCGTGCTGGTGCCGATCGTGGCTTATGGCAGCTTTCACTTCATGACCAGCGTTGGCCTTACGGCCGGTGTCTGGGTCATCCTTTCGTCGCTCTATGAGCCGGTGCAGCGGCTTCGCCGCGGGCTGTCGCTTTCGCGCGGCGTGGTCGGGATGACGGTTGCCCACATCGGCGTCGGCCTGTTCGCGATCGGCGTGACGGTCACCCAGTCCTACAAGATCGAGAAGGACATCGCGCTGGCACCCGGCCAGAGCGTCGAGATGCACGGATACAATTTTGAGTTCAAGAACTCGAGCGCGGTTCGTGGTCCCAACTACCAGGCAATCGAGTCTGAAGTGGTGATCAGCCGTAACGGCAAGGAAATCGCGACGCTGCACCCGCAGAAGCGCACCTATCTCGTCCAGCGCAGCCCGATGACCGAGGCCGGCATCGAGGTGGACTGGAATCGCGACCTGTTCGTAGCCATGGGCGAGGACCTGGGCAACGGCACCTGGAGCATGCGTCTGCAGTACAAGCCGATGGTCCGGTTCATCTGGCTCGGGGCGCTGGTCATGGCAATCGGCGGTTTCATTGCCATCACCGATCGCCGTTACAGGGCGCGGCGCGAAGCGGCAAGTGAGCGGGTCGCCGCCGGCGCGGCGCCGGCGCGCTGACGCAGGGAGGACACTCCAGATGTGGAAATTTGTCTTCCCGTTGGGCTTGTTTGCGGTGCTGGGCGTGTTTCTGTTCATCGGCCTGCAACGCGACCCGTCCTACGTACCTTCGCCGTTGATCGGCAAGCCTGCACCGGAGTTCAGCCTGCCGAGCCTCCACGACCCGAGCTATCCGGTGTCGAGCAAGGAACTGCAGGGCAAGCCGTGGGTGCTGAACGTCTGGGGCACCTGGTGTGGCGGCTGCCGCCAGGAGCATCCGGTGCTTATGCAGATCGCGAAGCGGGGTGAAATCCCGCTGATCGGACTCGACTGGAAGGACGACAGCGCCGCCGCCCTGCAGTGGCTGAGCGAGCTCGGCGACCCGTACGCAGCCGTTGCCGCCGACGTCGTGGGGCGCACCGCGATCGACTGGGGCGTGTACGGCGCACCCGAGACCTTCCTGATCAGTGCCGACGGGATCGTGCTCTACAAGCACATTGCACCGATGACGATGGAGGTCTGGATGAAGGAGTTCCTGCCGCGCATCGAAGCCGCCAGGGCGGCAAATGGGGGACAGACGTGACCAGGACTCTTCGTACGCTGCTGCTTGCACTTACGCTAGCGTGGGCAGGCGGTGCGCTGGCGATCGACACCGAGCGCGCGTTCGACGATCCGGCCCTGCAGGCGCGCTACGAGCACATCACCCGCGAATTGCGCTGCCTGGTCTGCCAGAACGAGACGATTGCGGACTCCAATGCGACGCTGGCCCAGGACCTGCGCCGCGAAGTGCGCGGCATGATTGCGGACGGAAAGACCGACGACGAGATCCGCGAATTCATGATCGCGCGCTATGGCGACTTCGTACTCTATCGTCCGCGCATGACGCCGATGAATTTCCTGTTGTGGGCTGCGCCCGTGCTGCTGCTCCTCGCGGGAGCCTTCGCCGTCGTGCGCGTCGTTCGACGCCGGGCGGCCGAGGCCGAACTTGAACCTGAAGGTCCGGAGGGCGGCCAGTCGTGACACCTTTCATTCTCATTTGTGCCGTAATGACCATCGCGGCGGTTGCATCGCTCGCTGTTCCGCTCACGAGGCGCATTCCGTCGCAGGAGTCGACCACGACCGCGGGCGCGACCACGGGCACAGGCAGGCAAAGGGCAAGGGCAAGAGCAAGCAACAGCCGGACATGCCACGCGCGACATCGACACTCGTCGTGGCGGCAATACTGCTGCCTCTGGCCGCCGTGGGCTTCTACCATGGCACCTCGAATTTCCCATGGCAGAACCCGATGGCTGCTGCTGCGGCGCCCGCTGGACACGAGCAGGGCGCGGGAGAGGCCTCGTTGGCCGAGGCTGGAGTGCAGCTCGAGGCGCGGCTTGCGGCCAATCCACAGGACTCCGAAGGATGGCGAATGCTGGGGCGCACATACCTCGTCACCAACCGGCCCGACAAGGCCGTTACCGCGTACGAGCGTGCAGTCGCTATTGTCGGCCCGCAGGATTCCGACCTGCAGCTCGACCTGGCGGAGGCCCTGGTGCTTACCGACGACCCTGCAGTACAGGGCCGGGCCCAGGAGATCATCGAAGCCGCGCTCAAGGCAGACCCAAGCAACGGCAAGGCACTCTGGTACTCGGCCGTCATGGCCATGAGGGCAGGCGATACGCAGTCTGCGAAGACGAATTTCGAGAAGCTGCTCGAGCAGAACCCGCCGCCGGAAATCCGCAAGATCGTCGTCGAGCAGCTCGCCGGCCTGGGTGTCCAGGTACCCGCAGCCGAAGGCTCCGGCACGCCGGCGGCCTCGGGTGGCATGGGCGCCGGCATGGGCGGAAGTTCGACGGCGGGCGATGCTGCGATGGCGTCGGGACGCACGCTGCGTATCGCCGTTTCGCTCGATCCGTCGCTGGCCTCGAAGATGAAGCCCGGCACGCCGCTGTTCGTCGCGGCGCGGCAGCCGGGGATCCCGGGACCGCCGCTCGCGGCGGTGCGCATCTCGAGTGATGAACTGCCTGCGACCGTCGTGCTCAGTGATGCGAATTCGATGATCGAGGGTCGCAATCTCTCGTCGGTGGACGATGTGGAAGTCATCGCACGGGTCGCCTTCGGCGGTACTGCCGTGCCGGCGGCCGGCGATCTCGTCGGCACGATCACGAGCGCGAAAGACGGGCCGAGCGACGTCGCAATCGTCATCGACAGGGTTGCACCCTAGTCCGTGGCGAAGTCGGTACACCTGCGTCTCAGCAAGCTGCCGACGGGCCTCGCGACCTACCCGCGCGTCCTGCTGACCAGGCGGCCCCCGGTAACGGAGATCGGCGAGCCGCCGACGTTCAAGGCGAGCGTTTCCGGCATCCCGCTTGTTGCGGCCGATGTCGCCAGGTATTGCTCCGCTTGCGGATTCTCCGAAGGTGTCCCGCCGACGTATCCTCACGTGCTCGCGATGCCCCTGCACCTGGAGATCTTCGCCTGCGAGTCCTTCCCGCTGCGTCCAATGGGCCTGATCCACGTATCGAACTCCATAGAAGTCCTCGGGCACCTGCGTACGGGCATGCGCCTTGACCTGACCGTTTCGGCCGGAAACTACCAGCGCACCGACGCCGGGCTTGCGTTCGACATGGCCACCGAGGTCACGAACGAGGGCGAGGCCGTGTGGCGCGAGACCTGTGTATTCCTGTCCCGATGGCCCGACACGGTAGAGCGCAGCGGCGGGCGACCTCCGCGGCCACCGAAGGCGCCGCGGAATGCGGCAGTCCTTGGAGAAATCGAGGTAACCGCGCGGACCGCCTGGACCTACGCTCGTGTGTCGGGCGACTACAACCCCATCCATTTGAACAATCGTGCGGCGACGTTCTTCGGCCTGCGCGGATCGATCAGCCATGGAATGTGGTCGCTGGCGCGCAGCCTTGCCGAGCAACCCGTCCCGGACCTGGCCAGGGGTGTGAAGGTCGAGACCCAGTTCCTGACGCCGGTCCAGCTCCCGGCACGCGTGGCGATCAAGGAGTGGACGTCCGAGGGCCAGTGCAGGCGCGCGCTCTGCGACATCCGCACCGGCCGACTGCACATGTATTCGGCGTGGCCGGCGGGCATGGGGGCGACCTGACACGCCAGCCGAACGCGAGCGGAGCCGTGATGGGCAAGCCGCAGAAGTCCCGCAGCACGCGATGACGGGCGACGGCAAGCGACGACGCAGCGCGGTGCCGGCGTCGCGGGCATCGCGCCTGCTGCGCTTCGGGTTGATGAGCGGTGAACTGGCGCTCTCGGCCGCGGCTGCCACGGCACGGCAATTCTCGACGGGAAAGCGCCTCGATCTTGCAGCGGCGATCCTGACGCCGGGCAACGCCGGCCTGCTGGCACGCAGGCTCGCCACGCTGCGCGGCCCGGCGATGAAGGTCGGCCAGATGCTCTCGCTGCAGAGTGAGGAGATCATCCCGCCGGAATTCCGCAACGCTCTCTCGATGCTGCGATCGCAGGGCTATGCGATGCCCGACTCGCAGCTTCGTCGGGTCCTGGGGCGCGAGTACGGCAAGGGCTGGGAGGGGCGATTCGCGCGCTTCGACATGGAGCCGGCGGCGGCCGCGTCGATCGGGCAGATTCACCGGGCGCGGACGCATGGCGGCCGCGAGCTCGCGCTCAAGGTCCAGTTTCCGGGCGTCGCCCGCAGCGTCGACAGCGACGTGAACAACCTGGCCTCGCTGCTGCGGCGCCTCGATTTCCTGCCGGTAACGCTGGACATCGATTCGATAGCGGCGGAGGCGAAGCGCCAGCTGCACCTGGAGACCGATTACCAGGGCGAGGCGCGCAACCTCGAACGCTATGCGAAACTGGTCGCGGACATGCCCGACGTCGTGGTGCCGCGCATTCACCGCTCGTTGACCACCCGGCGGATCCTGGCCATGGACTGGATGGACGGCGACCCGCTGGAGGGCCTGGCCAGCGAGGCGGTGCCACAGGCGACGCGTAACGCCATCGCACGCAGCCTGCAGAGCCTGATGTTCCGCGAGTTGTTCGAGTTCCGGTTCATGCAGACGGACCCGAACATCGCGAACTACCTCTACCTGCCCGCAACGCAGCAGATCGGCCTGCTCGACCTGGGCTCCGTGGGCGATTTCCCGCCGGAGTTCACCGATCGCTATCGCCGGGTCTGCCGCGCGCTGCTCGCCGACGACACCGAGGGAATGCGTGCTGCGGCAACCGAAATTGGCTACATACGGGCGAATGACCCCCCGGAGCGGGTGCAGGGCATCATCGAGATCATCAGGCTGGTATGCGAGCCTCTTGCGCACCGGGGCCCCTATGATTTCGCGGCATCGGGGATGATGGGTCGCGTCAGGGACCTCGGGCTTTCCGTGGCCATGAAACAGGGGCTGCAATCGCCGCCGCCGGAGACGATTTTCCTGCACCGCAAGCTGCTCGGCACGTTCCTGATCTGCAGCCGCCTGCGGGCACGGGTCAACGTGCACGCGCTCGTCGAGCGCCATCTCTAGCCGCACTGCGGACCGCCGACGGTGCTTGCGTCTGGCGCCGGACGGAGGCTAGCCTGCGCACCTGATCGCCTGGAATCGCGCGAAATGCGGCAGCGGATTCCCGTCGCTGCAACGCGGCAGCCCGCCCAAGGCACGTTCATGGCTTAGAGGGGAGATGATGACGGATAAAGTCGCCTCCGATGCGCTCGCCCTTCAACGCCTTTACCACTGGGAAGAGACCTGTCCCGACAAGGTTGCGCTCACGCAGCCGATCGGTGGCGGCGAGGTTCGTGAATACACGTGGCGTCGACTGATGGACGAATCGCGACGCATGGCATCGCACCTGCAGGGACTGGGCTTCGAACCGGGCTCGAAGATAGCGCTGCTGGCCAAGAATACCGCGCACTGGTTGATGGCTGATTTCGCCATCTGGATGGCGGGATACGTGTCGGTACCGCTTTACCCGACGCTGGCGGCCGGCACGGTGCGCCAGATCCTCGAGCACAGCGAGGCGCGCCTGCTGTTTGTGGGCAAGCTGGACTCGTGGGAAGCCATGAGAGAGGGAATCCCGAATGGCATGCCCTGTATCCGCCTGCCGCTGTCGCCTGCGACAGATCTCGCGGCGTGGGACGACATCATCTCCGGGACCGTGCCGCTGGCCGGCAATCCAGTGCGTGATGGTGATGAACTCGCGACGATCATGTACACGTCCGGGACCACCGGTGTGCCGAAGGGCGTGATGCACAGCTTTGCGACCTTCGCCTGGTCCAGCCAGGCAGTGGTTCGACGCATCGGGGTGCAGCATGACGGGCGGGTGCTGAGCTACCTGCCACTAGCACACGTGGCCGAGCGCACCGTCGTCGAACACGGATTGCTTGCGAGTAACCTGCATGTCTTCTTCGCGGATTCGCTCGAGACCTTCGCCGACGACATCCGACGCGCGCGCCCAACCATCTTTTTTTCGGTGCCGCGCCTGTGGGTGAAGTTCCAGCAAGGCGTGCTGGCGAAGATGCCGGCCGAGAAACTGGACCGTCTGCTCAAGATTCCGCTGGTGCGACGCCTGGTTGCCCGCAGGATCCTGCGGGCCCTTGGTCTCGACCAGTGTAAGTTCGCGGCCGGTGGGGCGGCACCCATGCCGCCGGAACTGCTGCGCTGGTATCGGCGTCTCGGCTTGCGGTTGTCCGAGGTCTACGGGATGACGGAAAACTGCGGTGTCTCCCACGCGACACTGCCGGACCTGCCGAGGCCGGGCACGGTTGGGCCTCCCTACGACGGCATCAGGTGCAGGATCGATCCTTCGTCGGGTGAAGTTCAGGTCTCGAGCGCCGGCAACATGCTGGGCTACTACCGCGATCCCGAGCAGACGCGCCGCGCAATGACCGACGACGGCTGGTTGCGCACAGGGGACAAGGGCGAGATAGACGCCGAGGGCAACCTCCGGATCGTCGGTCGGGTCAAGGATCTCTTCAAGACCGGCAAGGGCAAGTATGTAGCTCCTGCGCCGATCGAGGACCGCCTGGTCAATCACACGGCCGTCGAAGCCTGTTGCGTTACCGGGGCCAACCTCGGCCAGCCGCTGGCGCTGCTGATGCTGAATGCGGAAGCCCTTCAGATGTCCGGCGAACCCGAACGTCGCAGCGAATTGGCAGAGTCGCTGGCATCCCACCTCGCGGCCGTCAATGCCGGCCTCGACCCGCACGAGCGACTCGACTGCCTGGTCGTCGTTAGCGAGGCTTGGACGGTAGACAACGACCTGGTTACGCCCACCCTGAAGGTCAAGCGCAATCGCGTCGAGGCCAGGTACGCCCATCACTACGAGGGCTGGGTCGGCGCGCGCCGACCGGTGATCTGGCAGTAGTGCAGGTGCCGCTCAGGCCTGCGGCCGCAGGCCGAGCATCGCGCGCGCTTCCGAGGGATTTGCGACCTCGCGGCCGGCATTGCGTGCGCATTGCGCCAGGGCGTCGATCAGCACGCCGTTACCGGAGGCCTTGCCGCCATCCGGCAGGTAGAAAGTGTCCTCGAGGCCGGTGCGCAGCATGCCGCCGAGGTCCGCGGCCTTCTGGTGGACCGGCCAGATTTCCCTGCGCCCGATCAGGGTCGCCTGCCACACGGCTCCAGTCGGCGCGTAGCGCGGCAGCAGCGTGAGCAGGTCGGCATCGCAGGGCATCCCGCTCGACACCCCCATCACGAAATTCACCTCCGGCACGCCCGAGAACATGCCGGCCTTCAGGAACATGCCGACCGACCGCACGATGCCGACGTCGAAGCATTCGAATTCCGGGTGAATGTGCAGTTCGTTCATCACCGCCAGGTACTGCTGGATCTTCTCGACCGGATTGTCGAAGACCATGGGAGGCCAGGCCCAGCTGCCATCGTCCCGGATCTTCAGGTAGTTGAGGCTTCCTGCGTTGCAGGCTGCCGCCTCCGGCCGCACGCGCCGCAGGCACTCCAGCGGCCCTGATATGTCCTTGCCGATGACACCGGTGGTCAGGTTGATGATCACGCCGGGACAAGCCGCGCGGATCGCGCCGATGACGGATTCGGCCACGTCGGGATCCCAGCTCGGCAGGTGGCCTGCGCCGTCTTCCTGGCGGCGCAGGTGCACGTGCATGACGGTGGCGCCGGCATTGAATGCGTCGCGCGCCTCTGCGGCCATCTGCCCGGGAGTGACCGGCACCGGGTGCTGCTTCGGATTGGTGAGCACGCCCGTCAGCGCGCAGGTCAGGATTGCCTTGTCCATCAGGTGCCGTCCGTCGTTTCGATTTCCACCAGCAGCGCGCCTGCTTCCACGCTCTGCTTCAGGTCAACGTGTATCCTGCTGATCGTGCCGGCCGTGCGGGCGGTGAGCCACATCTCCATCTTCATCGCCTCGACGCAGACCAGTTGCTGCCCGGCCTCCACGATGTCGCCCACGGCCGTGCTGATCGCCGCGATCGTTCCGGCGACCGGCGCGTATGCGCGCCCCGGATCGAACGCGGACTTGTCCGATGGCCACGGGGAGACCTCGCGCAGCGTGATCGCGCTGCAATCCGCGACGATGTGCAGCGCGCCGGCATCCGCCACGCACACCGCGCTGCGCTCGACCCCGCCCAACCGGTAATGCAGCCGATGGTCTCGCCACGACAGGATGGTGACGAGCGTAGTCGAGTCGCCGTCGGTCACTTCGACATTGCCGTCGCGCGGCAGTACGCGCAGGCTGCGCCGCTCGTCGCCCGCCTGCAGCGCCAGGTCCCATGCCGCGACGCTGCGCGGACGCCAGCCCGCGCCGTTCGGCGCAGCAATCAGCGCCGCGGCGAGCCGCCAGGTCGAATCATCGACCGCCGGCCCCGTCAGCAACGGTTCGCGGCGCTCCGACCAGAGGTCGAGGCTGCCTGTGTCGATTCGCGATTCACGGAAATCCACATGGTCAAGCAGGTCGCGCAGGAACCGCCCGTTGTTGGGCGGCCCGACCAGCGGAGAGTCTTCTACGGCCGACCTGAGGCGGCGGATCGCGTCGGACCGGTCGCGGCCATGCGCAATGACCTTGGCCACCATGGCGTCGTAGAACGGGGTGACGCTGCCGCCTTCCGAAATCCCGGAATCGATGCGTATGCCCGGCCTCGAAGCGGCCTCGGGTCGCCAGTGCAGCACCGGACCGGACTGCGGGGCAAATCCAGAATACGGGTCTTCGGCGTAGAGGCGCGCCTCGATCGCGTGCCCTTCGAACCGGACCTGGTCCTGTTTGAGCGGTAGCGGATCGCCGGCCGCGACACGCAGTTGCCACTCGACCAGGTCAAGTCCCGTGATGCACTCGGTGACCGGGTGTTCGACCTGCAACCTCGTGTTCATCTCGAGGAAGTAGTGCCGGAGGTCGCCGTCGACGATGAATTCGACGGTGCCGGCACCGACATAGCCCACGGACCTGGCCGCCGCCACGGCATCTGCGCCCATGCGGGCCCGCATCACTGCGTCCACGATGGGAGAGGGCGCTTCCTCGATTACTTTCTGGCGGCGGCGCTGCGCAGTGCAGTCGCGCTCACCGAGGTGAATGACGTTGCCGTGCAGGTCTGCGAAGACCTGGATTTCGATGTGGCGACCGTGCGCGACGAGTCGCTCCAGCATCAGTGTTGCGTCTCCGAACGCAGCGAGCGCCTCGCGGCGGGCCCCGGCCAGTGCAGCGGGCAGTTCACCGGGGGCCCGCACGAGTCGCATGCCGCGGCCGCCGCCACCCGCGACGGCCTTGACCAGCAGCGGCATGCCGAGCTTCGTGCCTTCGATGATCAGTCGATCATCGTCCTGGTCGGCGTCGTGATAGCCCGGCACGCATGGAACACCGGCCGCGATCATCCGGCGCTTGGCGCCGGCCTTGTCGCCCATGGCAGCAATGGCGGAGGGCGGTGGTCCGATGAACACGAGTCCGGCGTCTGCACAGGCCTGGGCGAAATCCGCCCGCTCGGACAGGAACCCATAGCCGGGGTGGATGGCGTCGGCCCCGGTTCTCCGTGCAGCCTCGAGGATCCTGTCGGCTTGCAGGTAGCTCTGCGATGCTGGCCCGGGCCCGATGTCGACGGCTTCGTCCGCAAGAGAGCGGTGCGGGGCGGCGGCGTCCGGCTCGCTGAATACGGCAACGGTGCGGTAGCCGAGCCTGCGTGCCGTGCGCACCACGCGACAGGCGATCTCACCCCGGTTCGCCACCAGTACCTTCGTGTAGCTCACGGCGGCGACCATGCCGGCTTGCGCTTCTGCATGAATGCGCCCATGCCCTCGATGCCCTCCGCTCCGAGCGCTGCGCGCGAGAACGCCTGCGCGGACTCCTGGACCAGGTCCGGTGCCTTCGACCAGCGCGCCTTGCGGACCAGCGCCTTGGTGGCCGCGAGTGCTCCGGGGGCACAGGCCAGTATTTCGCCGACAGCGCGTGTAACGGCGGGATCGAGGCCCGCCTGCTCGTGCACTTCGTGCACCAGGCGAATGGCAAGCGCGTCCCGCGCGGTGAGCCTGCCGCCGGTGACCGCCAGTCGCTTCGCCTCGGAATAGCCGAGCCGCTCGACCAGGAAGGGAGCAATCTGCGCAGGCAGCAAGCCGAGTGAAGTCTCCGGCAGCCTGAACAGCGCGCTTTCGCCGGCGATCACGACGTCGGCCACGCAGCAAAGCCCGAAACCGCCACCCATCACGGCGCCCTCGAGCACCGCGACGATCGCAAGACCGCTTTCGGAGAACGCGCCGCAGAGTTCGCCGAATGTCGAGTTCACCTTGACGAGCGCATCCGGGTCTTCCGCGAGGCGTGCGCGGGCGGCGGCCATGTCCTTGATGTCGGCACCGGCGGAGAAGTTGCCGTCGGCGCCGCGAAGCACGACGACCCGCGTGCTCCCATCGCCCTCGGCGGCGTGCAAAGCGTCCGATAATTCGCGCACCATCGCGAGCGACATCGCATTGCGCAGCTGCGGACGATTCAAGGTCAGGTGCAGCACGGGTCCGTCGCGGGTGACGGCGATGCCGGTCAGGTCGCCCACGGTCAGCGCGCTGCCCGCGGCAGCGTGCCCTCGAGCTTGGCGATGATGCCGAGCATCACCTCGTCCGCGCCGCCCCCGATCGACACCAGCCGGGAATCGCGATACGAGCGGGCCACGAGGTTCTCGGCCGTGTAACCCATGCCGCCCCAGTACTGCAGGCACGAGTCCGAAACTTCGCGAACCAGGCGTCCGCACTTGAGCTTCGCCATCGAGGCGAGCATGGTCACGTCCTTGCCGCCCACGTACTGCTCGACGGCCGAATGGGTGAGGGCACGAAGCGCGGCCACTTCGGTGCGCAGTTCCGCGAGCCGGAAGTGGACCACCTGGTTGTCCAGGATGCTCCTGCCAAACGCCTTGCGCTCGCGCGTGTAGTCGATGGTCAGGTCGATCATCCGGTCCATGCCCCGCAGCGAACTGGCGGCCCCGAACAGCCGCTCTTCCTGGAACTGCAGCATCTGGAAGGTAAAACCCATGCCTTCCTGGCCGATCAGGTTGCGGCGAGGAATGCGGACCCCGTCAAAGAACAGCTGCGCGGTGTCGGAACTGTGCATGCCGATCTTGTGGATTTTCTGGCGCGACACACCCTTTGCGTCCATCGGCACGATCAGCAGGCTTTTGTTCTTGTGCGGGGGGCCGTCGCCTGTATTGGCGAGCAGGCAGCACCAGTCGGCCTGCATGCCATTGGTGATCCACATCTTGGTGCCGTCAATCACGTAGTCGTCGCCGTCCCTGCGCGCGGCGGTCCTGATCGCTGCAACGTCGGAGCCGCCACCGGGCTCGCTCACGCCCAGGCAGCCGACCATGTCCCCGGCGATCGAGGGCGCCAGGTACTCGTTGCGGAGTTCATCCGTACCAAAGCGCGCCAGGGCCGGAGTACACATGTCGGTGTGCACGCCGATCGCCATCGGCACGCCGCCGCAATCGGCAGCGCCGAGTGCTTCGGCCATGACCATGGAGTAGCTGAAGTCCAGGCCCAGGCCGCCGTACTGCTCCGGGTACTTCACGCCGAGCAGCCCGAGGTCTCCCATCTTCCTGAACAGTTCGTGTGCAGGGAAACCTTCCGCCCGTTCCCACTCGTCGACGTGCGGATTGATCTCGTTCTGGACGAACCGGGTCACGGTCTCATCTAGCTGGCGATGCTGGTCGGTAAGCTGCATGCGGGACACTCCGGACGGTATCGGTATCGGTACGGTGCTGCGACGCGGCTACATTCGTGCCACGCCGAAACTGTTCGGGTGCAGTTGGCGCGCGTCTGCCTCGCGGGCGATCGTGAGGCACAGCGCCAGCACGCGACGGGTGTCGCGCGGGTCGATGATGCCATCGTCCCACAGCCGCGCCGTGCCGAACAGCACGTCGCTCTCGGCATCCAGGCGGCGCCTGAGCTGCTCACTCATGGCCTTGAGGCCCGCTTCCACCTGTTCGCTGACGACCGTGCCGGACCTCGCAATCTTCGCGCGACCCACGATGTCCATCACCATCGCCGCCTGCGCTCCCCCCATCACGGCAGTACGCGCGGTGGGCCAGGAGAATATGAATCGCGGGTCGAAGCCGCGACCGCACATGCCGTAGTTTCCAGCACCGAACGAGCCGCCGAGCACGACGGTAAACTTCGGCACCCGGGCGTTCGCGACGGCCTGGATCATCTTCGCGCCGTGCTTGATGGCACCTGCTCGTTCCGCCGCAGTGCCGACCATGTAACCGGTCGTGTTCTGCAGGAAAACGAGCGGCGTGGCGGTCTGGTCGCAGAGCTGCATGAACTGCGCCGCCTTGACCGAGCCGCCGGGCTGGATCGGGCCGTTGTTGGCGAGCACGCCGACGCGGTGCCCCTCGATCAGGGCATGACCGCAGATCGTGTCGGTGGCGTAGGGCGCCTTGAACTCGAGGAAATCCGAGCCATCCACGATGCGCGCGATCACTTCGCGCGCGTCATATGGCGTCCTCTCGTCGGCCGGCACGATACCCATCAGCTCGTCGGCGTCGTAGCGCGGCGGTGTGGCCGCGGCGCCCGGCTGGACTTCGTCCCAGCGCAGCGCCGCCACGACTTCGCGCGCGATTGCAATCGCGTGTGCATCGTCATCGGCCAGGTATTCGCCGAGGCCGGTCACCGTCGCGTGAAGTTCGGCGCCACCCAGGGCTTCGTCCGTCGCGTCTTCGCCGATCGCAGCCTTCACCAGCGGTGGTCCCGCAAGGTAGATGCTCGAGCGGTCCTTGACCAGGACCACGTAGTCGGAGAGTCCCGGCAGGTACGCGCCACCGGCCGTGGAGGAGCCGTGCACGACCGCGACCTGCGGGATGCCGGCCGCCGAGAGCCTTGCCTGGTTTGCGAAGCTCCGCCCGCCGTCCACGAATATCTCGGCCTGGTACATCAGGTTGGCGCCGCCGGACTCCACCAGGGATACCAGCGGGAGCTTGTTTTCACGCGCGATCTCCTGCGCTCGCAGGGCCTTTTTCAGGCCCATCGGGGCGATGGTGCCGCCCTTGATCGCGCTGTCGCTTGCCGAGACCACGATCCTGCGTCCGGCCACGACACCGATGCCGGCAATCGATCCGCCGCCCTGGACACTCTTCTTTCCGTCATCGTCGTGCATGCCAAGTCCGGCGAGCGCGCTCAGTTCGAGGAAGTCGCTGCCGCGGTCGATCAGTCGCGCGACGCGCTCACGCGGCAGAAGCTGGCCGCGTTCATCGAACCTCGCTTTCTTCGACCCTGACTCGGCAACTACGCGCGCTTCGAGGGCACGGATCTCCGCAAGCCGCTTTTCCATGCGCTCTGCATTGGCCCGGAATGCGGCGCCACGGGTGTCGAGCCGCGAGGTGATGACGGGCATTACTTGAGCACCTCCGGTGTCACGGCCCGATGGAAGCCCTCGAATGGCACCGACCGGTCGTGGTCGACGCTCGGGAAAACCGCACTGCCGAGCGACGCGCCCCCGTCTATCTGCAGCGTGACACCGGTGATGAACGCGGCGGCAGGTGAAAGCAGGAACACGATGGCGGCGCTCACCTCGGCCTCGGTCGCGAGCCGGCGCAGTGGTACGTGGGCCTTCAGTTTTGGCAGCAGCGCGCGAACCGCCCCCTGGTAGGTGTCCATGCCGGACGAAGCAACCCAGCCGGGAGCCACGGCGTTGACACGCACGCCCGCATGGGCCCACTCGAAGGCGGCGCTCATGGTGAGGTTGCTCATGCCGGCGCGGGCGGCCCCTGAATGGCCCATGCCTGGCATGCCATTGCGGAAATCCGCCGTCATGTTGACGACCGCACCGCCGTGCTTCTGCATGGATTGCACGAACGCCTCCCGCATCACGAGGAAGCCGCCGGTAAGGTTGTTTCCGACCACTGCGTCGAATCCGCGCTTGCTGATCGACGCCAGAGGGGAGGGGAACTGGCCGCCCGCATTGTTCACCAGCGCGTCGATGCGGCCGTGCCTGCGCACCACCTCGGCGGTGGCCGACTTGACCGCGTCCTCGTCGCGAATGTCGAGCGGCAGTGCCTCGCTGCGTCCGCCGTCGGCGGCGATCTCGGCTGCAACAGCATCGAGCTTCGCGACGGTGCGACCGCTCAGGACGACGGTGGCGCCGAGCGACGCGAGTTCGTGCGCGACGCAGCGACCGATACCACTGCCGCCGCCGGTGACCCAGGCGATCCTGCCCGCGAACAGGCCGGGCTTGAACGCACTGCGGTAGCCGGTCGCTGATTCCGCTGTCGTCGACTGGTCTGGCATGCGCTGCGTGGTCCGGGCTGCCTGCAGAGAGCGTATTAGGCTTGTAGTTGACGTTAACGTCAACCGGTTAGCCATTGAGGCAGGGACTTCTCATTTGGGGCGTACACGGTCTAACATGCCGGCTGGCATTTCAACAGCAGAGGAACGCCCACATGGATTTCCAGCAGTGCACCGAGTCCATCCGCGGCAAGGTCGGCGACCAGAGCGGCCTCGACGCCGTGCTCAAGTTCGACTGCGGCGCGGAGGGGGTGATCGTGATCGACGGCAAGTCGGTGCCGAACACCGTGAGCAACGAAGACCGCGAAGCCGATTGCACGATAACGATCACGCACGAGAACCTCGAGGCGCTGCTCGGCGGCCAGCTCGACCCGGTCACCGGTTTCATGACCGGCAAGTTCACCGTGGCCGGCGACATGAGCCTGGCGATGAAGCTGCAGCGGGTCATCTGACGTGGCGGCGGGTCGCGCACCAGCCCGGGGGCCGGCCCGGCCGGCCCCGCAGCGCGGCGTGCGGGGCCGGGGTCGTACCGCTGCAAGCACCGCGCGGGAGGTGCTTGCGGCGCATCATGACGAGGCCACGTCAGAACTCTTCGGCATCAAGGAGTTGTGCGAGGACTTCGGCATCTCGGCACGCGCGATCCGCTTCTATGAGGACAAGGGACTGCTGAGCCCGAGGCGAATAAACGGCGCGCGCGTTTACACCAGGCGAGACCGGGCGCGCCTCGCGCTGATCATCCGTTCGAAGGCCATCGGCGTATCGCTGGCGGAAATGAAGCACTACCTCGACCTTTACGGCGCCCGCGGCGAAGGTCGCGTCCAGCAGATGAAATACGTGCTGCACCGCACTGATGGGGCCATTTCGGAGCTCGAGCAGCGACGGGCCCAGATCGAGACGACCCTGGCGGAACTGCGGTTGATAAACGACACCGTCCGGGCCCACCTGGCCGGCAAGACCTGACGCAGCCCTCCTGCCGTAGTATCTTTGCGGCAAGGTTCAAGGGGGCACAGCCATGAGCGTTCGGGAAGGCTACGACAAGACCGGGGACGAAGCCTGGCCAGCCGTCGAATCGATCTCCGATGATGAGCAGGAGTTCGAGGAACTGGTCAGCCCGGACCGCCTGCTGCGTTACCTGGACGTGAGCGAACAGGCCATCGAGGCCGGCCAGACAGACGAGACCGATGACGGCATGCTACCGCGCATCCTCTCGATGCCCGAAGGCATCACGGTCGATGAACGGCTGGTCGGTCGTGCCGTCGCCCAGTGGATACTGCACGTGAGGTGCGATTGCGGGCGCCGCTGGTTCGAGGTCGAGGCGGTGGACACCGCCACCTGCCCTCGTTGCGGCCTGCTCGTCTACGTCGACGTCGACGCGCGCAGCGAGCAACCGATGCGGTAGCCGCGAACAGACGCCGGGCTTCGGCCCGGCGCTAGCGTGGCTTGGCGCAGGCGGCTTGCCGATGCAGGGGGCATGTGGATGAGCAGGGCGTTCGTCAAGGAACTCGACGGAGAGGCGGGCGAAGACCTGCCGGAACTCGCCATCAGCCCCCATCGCAACCTCGTGACCCGGTCGGGCCTGGCGCAGATCGAACGCACGCTGCACTGCCTCGAGGGCGACCTCGCGAACGCGCGGGCGGCTGAAGACAAGGCCCTGGTTGCCCGTATCGAGCGTGACCTGCGCTATTTCCGCCAGCGCAAGGCGACCGCAGAGGTGATCACGCCGACCGGCGCGACGGGTAAAGTGAGGTTCGGGTCCCGCGTCAGGCTCGAGACCGCAGCAGGCGAACTGGTCGCATTCAGCATCGTGGGCGAAGACGAGTCGGACCCACCCGGCGGCCTCATCTCGTATGTGTCGCCGCTGGCGGAGTCGCTGATGGGCGGGTCGATCGGGGACCGGGTGCCCTTCCTGGACACCGAGGCCGAAATTGTCGGTATCGAACCCGGCCCCGGCTAGGGCGGCAATGCCCCTCGGTTCCTACGTATCGCCATTGATGCGGCGCATCAATAAGCTGCGCCCATTCTCCCCCTGATTGGCCCTCTTCGGAGGGCCTCTTTTTGGGCCGAAGCGCCTTCCAGACCTGCTGTTCCGGCCTGTTCAGTGCGCGCCTCGCAGGCGCGCGCGGGGGGCGTGGCCGGACCAGGCCTTCACGGACAAGCTTCTGGGACAGCCATATCTTGACGCCGAACGGCATGGTCTGATGCTTCAGCCCTATTCGGGCACCATGTCCCCGGAACCGCCGAATTCCTTCGGAAAATCCTTGAATTTCGGCAGGCCGTCATGCACCGGCATGACTTTCTCGCCGTAGTGCACGTGAATGGTCGGCACGTGCTTGAATCCGGAGATCGATCCCGCGGGCACGTCGGTCAATCCGATTGCCGGGTGCCCGATCAGCACTGCGGCGCCGCAGGTCCTGCAGAACTGGCGGTGGCTGGCCTCGGTCCGCTTGTACATGCCGAGGTTGTCGGCACCCTTGACGATCTTAACGCTGGGTGTCGGCCACAACGTGGCAGCGTGAATCGGCGCACTGAGCCAGCTGCGGCACGAGTCGCAATGGCAGTAGACCTGGATCGGTGGCTCGCCCTGGAGCTCGAGTTCGACGGCGCCGCAAGCGCAGCCGGCCTTGTATGGTCCGTTTCCCATGCTTCCTCCCCCTGTCATTGCGGCCGATTGTGTTCCAGGCCTTTGGAAAGTCAACAGGCGCGATTTCGGGGTCGGCGACGCGGCTGCGCCGGTGACAAGGCGCCCGAACGTCGGCAGCCAGCGGGAAGTGGCCAGGATCTGTGACGGGGTTCCCGCGCAATCGGACAAGTGCTGGTTCAATGGTCCCCTGCGCACGGCGGAACAGGCCAGCGCATCAGGCTTCGGCCGGTATGCAGCCGGAGCAGGTGACACGGTAACCAGGAGGACCGTTCGATGAGCCAGGCAGACCTGTTCGCGAGCGCGGCACAAGCCCACGAGCGTGACCCGCGGGCGTATCCGTACGGTTACCTGACCGGTGGAAGCGAGGAGCTGGATTCCGTCCAGGTTTTCGTCTGGTTCCGCACGATGGACGAACTGGTGGACAGCCTGCTCGACGTCGAGCCGCGCATGTACGGCGTCGAGCCGAATCGCGGACTGGAGGCTTTCCAGCAGCGCGTGCGCCCCATCCTGGAGCGACTCAGGCAGCAGGGTTTTGACGAATCCTTGCGAGCCGAGTTCGCGCCCGAGGCCGACGGAAAGTATGTCGTCTACTGGTGGGGCAAGTACTCGGATCTTCGCGAGGGACGCGGAGAGATCGGGGGACAACTGGTCTCGGAGTTCCTGGGCACCGAGCGCCGCAGGCAGTTGCTGCCGAATGGCGAGGACACCGCTTTCATCGCGTTCCTTCGTCCGCCGGCGAGCTAGCCGGCTCAGTCGTCGCGCTTCAGCAGCGACGCAAGGTCGGCGAACGGGGCGTGCGTGGCCCCAGCTGGACGCTCGGTTCGCCCCACGAGCGGGCGTGTGTCGAGTTGGCGCTGATGCTCGTTGTCGTGGCAGTACAGGCACAGCAGCTCCCAGTTGCTGCCATCCAGTGGGTTGTGGTCGTGGTTGTGGTCCTTGTGGTGGACCGTGAGTTCATGGACGTTGGTGTGGTCGAATTCCCGCGCGCAGCGACCGCAGATCCAGGGAAACAACCGCAGTGCCCGACCGCGGTAACTGTCCTCGCGTTCGTCCCTGGCCTTGCGTGCGTCGGCGACGACCCGGTCCAGGCGGTTGAGATCGGGATTTACGGGTTTGCGCGTCGGCATGGACCGCATTGTGTGCCGTCTGATAGACGGCTGGGAAGGGCGGTTGCCCTTGTCGCGCCGGGCAGCTACCGTGGACGCCGATCGCGACTGTCCAGGGAGTCCACGATGGCGGCAACACGCAAAAAGACCACGGCGGCCAGGCCGACACGGCGGGTGGACGCCAACCCGCCCCTTACCGCGGCGGAGCGTCGTGAACTCGAGCGCCGCATCAAGGATGCCGACGATCCGCGGCGGTATCTGCTGGTTTCGGCGACGCTACCCTGGTTCTCTCTGTACTACGAGATCCAGGAAGACGCCTGGTTGATCGACGATCCGAGGCGCGCGACGCTCTTCAAGCGACGGGCAGCGGCGCTGGCGATCCGCGAGCTGATGAAGCCCGGCGTGTTCGTGGTTCCCTGCGTGGTCGATGCTCGAGGGAAGCTGGTGTTGAGCTCGGTTGCAGGCCGCAAGGTAGGCAAACTGCGCCTCGCGGTACTGCCCGAGTGGCAAAAGAAGAAGAAGTCGAGGAAGAAAAAATGAATGACCTGATCAAGGGATTGTGCCTCGCGGTCTACCTGCTGGCGGCGACCGGCAGTTTCCTGATGCTCCCGGCGGGCCTCGTCTGGGGGCTGCGTGTGGCGGCCCTGGTGCTGCTCGCGGCGCACGCGCTCGAGATGCTGGTGGCATTCAAGAGCGTCAAGCGCTATCCGGGGCCGCTGATCGACAGCATTGCGCTCACGCTCCTGTTCGGGATCCTGCACTGGAAACCGCTGGCAAGGCGTACGTAACCGCCCAAGATTCCGGCATACTGGACGTGCCCGACCTGGCCGGATTCAAACGGAACTCGCGGACCATTAGCGAGTCTTAAGCCGGCAAACTCGCTTTATTCAACACTCTCAGGAGACATTCGGATGAATTTGTTCAGAAAAGCTTCGGCCGTGATCGCCCTGGCGACGGCTCTTCTCGTCGGCGGAACCGCCTCCGCTGAAGACCGCGACTGGCAGAAATACGACGGCACGGTAAGCATCGATGCGAAGCAGTTCGCGCTCGTCTTCGGCGGCGCCACTGGCGGCGGAACGCTGGAATTCCAGGGCAAGGCCCACGAGTTCAAGATCTCCGGCCTTACCGCGGGTATCAACGTCGGCATCACCGAGGTCAAGGGCAATGGTTTCGTCTACGACCTCAAGGACCTTTCCAAGTTCCCGGGCACGTACACGGTATTCAGCACCAGCGGAGCCGCGGGCGCTGGCGCTGGCATGCTGCACCTGAAGAACGAGAACGGCGTGATCATGACCATCGGTACGACCTCGAAGGGCTTGTCGCTCAACGTGGGTTCGGCCTCGGGCGTCAAGGTGACGATGAAGTAGTCGGGACTCGCGGGCCTGGCTCGTGAAGCACCCCGCGCAAGCGGCGCATTCACGACCGGGCTCCGTACCGGAAGACGCCCCCCTCGTGGGGGCGTTTTTTGCTGGAGGGGTCAGCGTCTGTTGTCCACGCCGTCCTCACGGGGCATGATCGGGGCGCAGCATGTTCGGTTACCTCATGCGGAGATGCGGGCCATGAAATCGCGCTTTCGAATCAGGCCGGGCTCATTATCCCGATATGCATGGCGTGCAAACGCGGCCATCGTCATGGCTGGCTGCTGCCTCGCCAGCCTGCCGCTGTCGGCGGGGGAACCGGCTTACCCGGATGCGTTCGATGTCTGTACTTCCTGTCACTCCTATCGCGAGCACGAGGCGCTGCTGGTAGGCCCACCGCTGTGGGGTGTCGTTGGGCGGCCTGTGGCCAGCGTGGCCGGTTACGAATATTCTCCGGCGCTCAAGTCCGTCGGCGGCACGTGGGACCTCGCAAGGCTCGACCTGTTCCTGGCAAAGCCCCAGGCGTTCGCACCTGGGACGAAGATGGACATGGGTGGTATCCCGGGCGCCAGCGACAGGGCGGAGGTCCTCGAATTCCTGAGGACGCTTGCTGCGGGCAAGCCCGCGGCCAACAGCGACGACGGTTGACAGCGACGTGACCAGCGGTTCAAGAGCGGTTCCAGTCATCGTTGCGGTGGTCGTGGCGATTGCGGCGGCCTGGTTCGGATACCAGAAAATCGCGGCCTTGCTGCCCTGGTCGAAGTCAGCGGATGACGTACGCTCTGGTGCCGGCAACGAGATACTGGTGATGCGGACCAAGGGCGGCCTGCTCGAGGTCGCTACGATTCGCGCGACCGAGCAGTTCGACAAGCGGTTCGTTTACACCGTGCTGGGCCTCGAAGTCGGCGAAACGGTGCCGCACATTCGCGTGCCCGCGGTGTATCGCTATCACGTTGAACTTGCGCCCGAGTGGACGATCATCCGCAGCGCCGACGTGTTCACGGTCGTCACACCGCCAGTCAGGCCGAGCCTGCCCGTGGCGGTGGACCTGGCGCACATGGAGAAAGACGTTGGCGGGACCTGGATCCTGATTCCGTTCAACGAGCGTGCCGACCTCGAGTCGCTGCAACGCGACATCACAGCGACCCTGGCAGTCAAGGCGGACAGTCCCGCATATCGGCAGCTGCAACGGGAGGAAGCGCGGAAGACGGTCGCTGAGTTCGTGAAGAAATGGCTGGTCAGCCAGGCCCAGTGGCAGTCCGAGTCCAGGTCCACAATCCGTGTCCTGTTCCCGGACGAGCCGATCGGCTCCTTCGGCCCGCAGGCATTTCCACAACTGGCGCCGGCGGGCTGAATGACGCGTCGCGAGCCGAACGACGTCTCAGGGACCGACCTCGTCAGCTTCCTGCTCGAGCGCGCCATCGAGGGCGCAGGTCCGCTATCGAGCGCCGACAGCCTGTCGCGCGAGTACCTTGAGTGACTCCAGCTTCCGGAACGACGATGACGCGGGTCGCTGCATTGATCCGCCGCGAGACGCGCAAGAATTTCACCAGCGGGTTCCTGACTGGCCTGGGTGGCGTCGTCACATTTCCCGTTTCGATTCCGGCGGCCCTCGGGGCATCGTGGCTGATACAGGCGCGCATGGCAGCGGCCATTGCGAAGATCTACGGGCATGACCTCGCGTCGGAACCGGTCGGACCAGGATCCTGCTGAGTCTCGCGGGTGATGTCGCGAAGGAGGCGATGAAGGACCTCGGCCTCAAGGTCGGCGACAAGCTCACGCAACGTGCCGTGGACCAGATTCCCGGCCGCGCGCTGGTCGAGATCAACAAGCGAATCGGGGCGAGGCTTGCTGCGAAACTGGGCGGCCAGGTGGTTACTCAAGATTCCAAGAGCGGTTCCAGTGCTCGGTGGTGTGGTCGGCGGGTCGCTCGATGCGGTGGTCTGCAGGATGGTGGGTCGGACCGCTAATTCATTGTTCAGGCCGCCGTCGGGTGGCGTCCTGACCGGCCAGGTCGTGGCCGGGAGTGGGAAACTTCGCGGCCCAGCGAGTGGCGCAGGCAAGTCACGCACCGTGAGCCGGATGCACCGTGCCGTGATATCGGCACTGATCTGCTGCACGACTTCTCAGGCACTCGCGCTGGACGCGGTCGAGTCACGCATCGTCCAGACCGTGAAAGGAGAGGAGGCGCAGGCGATCGAGTTGCTGGCGGAGACAGTCAACATCGAGAGCGCGACCGAAAATCACGCAGGTATTCGCAGGGTAGGGCTTGTCTTTGCGCGGGAGCTCGCGGCAATTGGATTCGAGACGCGCTGGGTCGATGTCCCGGCCGAGGTAGGCCGCGCCGGACACCTGGTGGCAGTTCACCATGGTGGCAAGGGCAAGCGATTGCTGCTGATCGGGCACCTGGACACGGTGCTCACCGGCGAGTCGTTTCGCCGCGAAGGCAACCGGGCCCACGGCACAGGCGCGTCGGACATGAAAGGGGGAGACGTCATCATCGTCGAGGCGCTGCGGGCGCTGGATGCAGCCGGTGCGCTGCAGGATCGCCAGCTACGCGTGGTGTTCACCGGAGACGAGGAAGATCCGGGCTCGCCTTTCACGCTCAGCCGCGAGGCCCTGCTGGTGGCTGGAAAGGAAAGCGATATTGCACTGGGCTTCGAGGGCGGCTCGCCCAGGGTCGCCGTCATCGGGCGGCGCGGCATCGGTAGCTGGCGGCTCGAGGTCACTGGCCGGCAGGCGCATTCATCCGGGATCTTTCGCGAGAGCCAGGGCTACGGCGCGATCTTCGAGACAGCACGCATCCTGGATCGATTTCGCGAGGAGTTGCAGCAGCCGTATCTCACCTTCAACCCCTCCGTGATCCTGGGTGGAACCACGGTGACTTATGACGACGCGAGCAAGGGCGGCACGGCGATCGGCAAGACCAACGTGATTCCGCGCGAGGGACGCGTGACGGGCGACCTGCGTTTCATTTCGCCTGAACAGTACGATTCCGCATGCGCGAAAATGACTGCCATCGCCGCGGACAGCCTTCCGGGCACGTCGGCGTCGATCCGTTTCGAGAAAGAGTATCCATCGATGACGCCGACGGACGGAAACCGTCGTGTACTCGCGGTGCTCGATGCGGTAAGCCGGGATCTCGGCGCAGGCCCGGTCCACGCACAGGATCCCGCGGAACGCGGTGCGGGCGACATCTCTTTCGTGTGCGACGAACGGCTCGAGTGCCTCGACGGACTCGGGGCCATGGGAGACAAGGATCACGCGCCGGGCGAGTACCTGGAGCTCGATTCGTTGTCGCTGCAGATACAGCGCGCGGCGCTGCTGGTTTACAGGCTCACCCGCTGACAGCGGACCGGTCTCGGAGCAACCCCGCGGAACCAGGGCGCTCCGGATCAGCTTCCGCCTACGGGCTGGACAACGGCTGGCCCCTGCGCGGCCGGCTCGAGTCCCGGTCAGCCCGCTGGGTCGCGACGATCCCCGGGATACGGGCGCGCTGGTCGGGCGTCAGCTTCTCGTACACCTGTGTCCACAGGTCGCTCCTGAGCTGGATCTGCTCGGCAGCGTTTGCCTTTGCGGCAGCGACCAGCGCCGCATAGCCAGGGTCGGAAGGCGGCATGGTCAGCAGTTGCTCGCGGTTCACGCGGCCGCTCTCGTGGATTGCATGCATCTGCGGCCTTGCCGCGTCAAAGATTGCCCGGACCTGCGCAGTCTGTTCGGCCGTGAGGTCGAGCTTGTCCAGGGCGCGGTGCATTCCACCACCGGGACCGCCTTGCCCTTCCTGCCAGCCATGGCGCATCGGCTGGGAATTCGGCGTGGCCTGTTCAGTTGCGGCCGAGGCGATGGCTGCGCCGCCGACGGTTGCGGCGATGCAGACCGCCGAGAGAATGGATCGAATCCTGTTCATGCTGTTACCTCTGGTTGCTTGGTCAAGTCGATGTCCGGTCCATCGGCTGCAATTCCGATCGCTCGGATATAACGCGCAACTCTCTGCGGCGTTGACCTGGCGGTGCTGCAAGTCCAGTAGCCGCCAGTCTGACCGCGGGCGCCACTGGATGCGAACAGGTCGCCCAGTCGGTCCGACCGACACTAGGCATATCTGCGAATGGTGGGGACCAGCCAGCGAGCGCACATCTGCGACATCAGATGACGCCATCCAGTTCCAGTAGGTGGGTGACAAGCGGCCTGCGTCGGGCAACGGGCTGCGTCGGGTTCGTCCAGGCGCTGCTTCTCGCCGCCTGCGGGGGTAGTGGAGGGGGTGGAGGAGGCGACTCGCTCTACCCGATCTGGGTGCCCACCGATGTTGCCGTTGCAGACGTGGACGGGGATGGTCGGGCCGACATCCTGACGCTTGCGCAATATGCCTCGAGCCTGAACAGGCGTGAGGGGCGACTGATCGTGCATCGACAGACCTCGCCGGGCGTGTTTAAGGCGGTCCAGACTGCGAGTGTCGGTGAATACCCATGGAGGCTTGCCATCGGTGACATTGACGGCGATGGCGCAGTGGATGTGGCTGTCGTTGACACGGAGGACTCCGGCGGCGTCTGGGTGCTCCTGCAGGACCTTGGCGATCGCGGGCGCCTGCTGCCGGCGTACGAGGTGGCCAGCGGCATCGTCGCATACGACGTCGCAATGGCTGACTTGAATGGCGATGGGGCCGCGGACCTTGCCGTCGTCGACAACGCATTGAATTCCGGGCGCCTCGAGATCCTGTATCAGGACCCCGCGCAGCGCGGAACCTTCCTGGCTCCCGTCGCGGTGACGGTGCCCGGTATCGCCACGACCGGGGTCGCCGCCGGTGACCTCGACGGTGATGGTCGCGCGGACCTCGCCTTCAACATCGCGCTTCCGCGCGACGGCTATGTTCCGAACAGCGTAACCGGCATCAGCCTGCAGAGGCCCGATGGGACCATGGGGTCGGTGACCACCCTGGCACCGCAGCGCGGACTCAACGTCGCGCGCATGCGGGTTGCCGATTACGACGGTGACGGAGCGAATGACGTGTTCGCATACTTCAGGCCGTTCAGCACGAATTTCCATGCGAAATTGATGGTACTGCTGCAGCTGCCGGCGGGAGGCGGGTATGCCGCGCCCGTGGATACGTCAATGCAGGACCTCAAGGGCATCGACGACGCTGTCATCGCAGACCTCGACGGCGACGACCGTCCGGACGCGGCGGTGGCTGGATTCTTCCCGGTGGGATCGCCGACGGTTGTCCAAGCCAGGCTCAACAGATTCACGCAATCGGGCGCCGGGGCGTTCGCATTGGTATCGAGCAGCGACCTGCCGACCACCGCCAGCCGGGTGACGGCGGGCGATGTGGATGGCGACGGCCGGAATGAACTGGTGCTGCTTGGTCCGGAGGACCGCTTCCTGGTGCTCGACTGAGGCACGACCTCGGCCGCTGGGGTCTGACCGAAGATGGGACTTGCGCGGGCTGCGGCGACAGGCTGCCCGGCGTGTTCGCGCCTCGGCCGGGGATCTGGGGATCAAGGCGCCTGCCGGTACGCCTGCACCGCGCTGGAGGAAAGCCCTGCTGACCGGGCGCGGCTGGCTCAGGTAACCTCTCCTGGAGGCTGGGCCTCGCCCTGTCGCGGGGCTTTATCCACGAATGGCCACGATCGTTGCCGACGACGCGCTGGCGCTCCAGCGACTGTACTACTGGGAAAGGACTGCGCCCGACCGGGTGGCGCTGACGCAGCCGCTCGGCGGCGGCCTGGTGCGCGACTACACGTGGCGCGAGGTGCTCGACCAGTCCCGACGCATGGCCGCACACCTGCAGGGCCTTGGCCTGCGGCATGGCGATCGCGTCGCCATCCTCTCGAAGAATACCGCGCACTGGCTCATGAGCGACTACGCGATCTGGCTCGCGGGGTGCGTGTCGGTGCCACTGTACCCGACCCTGGCACCCGGAACGATCGGACAGATCCTCGAGCACAGTGAGTCGAAGCTGCTGTTTGTCGGCAAGCTCGACGGCTGGGAACACATGAAGCCCGGCGTGCCCGCGGGCCTGCCGTGCATCAGCCACCCGCTTGCGCCTGACGACGCCAGGGAAAGCCACCCCAGGTGGGACGACATCGTCGCCGCTACGACGCCGCTCAGGGGAGACCCGGTGCGGCTCGGTGACGAACTCGCGACGATCATCTACACGTCAGGCACGACGGGTGCGCCGAAGGGCGTAATGCACTGTTTCGCAGCGTTCGCGTGGGCAGTGCAGACCGCGCTCAGACGCGTCCCGGCCGACGCCAGCACGCGCATGCTGTCGTACCTGCCGCTTTCGCACGTGGTCGAGCGCGCGCTGGTCGAGCACGGCCAGTTGGCGACCGGCATGCACGTGTACTTCGCAGAGCGCCTGGACACGTTCGCGGCCGACATGCGGCGCGCCCGGCCAACGGTGTTCTTCTCGGTGCCGCGGCTGTGGGTCAAGTTCCAGCACGGCGTACTGGCCAGGATACCCGCCGCCAGGCTCGAGCGACTTCTGAAAGTTCCGATCGTCAAGGCCATCGTGTGCCGGAAGATCCTCACTACGCTCGGTCTCCAGCACTGCATCTTCGCCGCCGGCGGCGCGGCGCCCATGCCGCCGGAGTTGCTGCGCTGGTACGCCAGGATCGGGCTCAATATCGCCGAAGGCTACGGCATGACCGAAAATCTCGCGGCCACCCACATCACGGTGCCGGCGCAGCAGGCCTTCGGCACCGTGGGCCTGCCCTACGACGGCGTGCAGTGCCGGCTGGACCCGTCCGACGGGGAGATCCAGGTCAAGAGCCCGGCCACTATGCTCGGCTACTACAAGGAACCCGAGATGACCCGGCGGGCGTTTACCGACGACGGCTGGATGCACACCGGCGACAAGGGCGTCCTCGACGCCGCAGGCAACCTGAAGATCACGGGTCGCGTGAAGGACCTGTTCAAGACCAGCAAGGGCAAGTACGTCGCACCATCACCGATCGAGGAAATGCTGGTGATGCACGATGCGGTGGAGGCCTGCTGCGTGACCGGCGCTAACCTCGGACAGCCGATCGGCTTGCTGATGCTCAGCGAGGATGCCGTCAGGAAAGCCAACGACCCGTCCGGTCGAACCGAACTGGAAACCTCGCTCGCGGAGCACCTGAAGGCGATCAACCAGTCACTCGATCCCCACGAGCAGATGGACTGCCTCGTCCTGATGACCGAGGCATGGACCGTGGACAACGACCTGATAACGCCAACCTTGAAGGTCAAGCGAAACCGAATCGAAGACTCGTTCTCGAGCAACTTCGAGCGTTGGGCCCGCATGGGGAAAGATATCGTCTGGCATGAGAAGTAAGGCCATGGGCATCGCCATATTGTGCCCGCCGGCCAGCGAACCGCGACTTCGACGGCGGCCAGGCTCAAGTCGGTGGATCGTTACGGTGGCCAGGGGTATTCGGATCGCCGTCACCGCCCGGTGCAATCTTGGTTGCAGCCCAGCGCCTGAGTTCGCGTAGCTTATCCGGTCCCGTGCGCGGGTTTCGGATCAGGTTTTCGATGCTCAGCATGACCGCATCGACCTCCGTTTGCGGTGCGTCCGTCCCGGGGGCGGCTACACCCCAGAGGTTGATCCGGTGCTCGCAGCGCTCGCCGAATCGGAGCACGGCGTGGAACCATCGCGGTCGTCGCCAATTCCCAAGTACCAGATCAAGCCCTGCAGCCGCGAGCGACACCGGAATGAGCGTAAGGTCGAGCACTGCCTCCATACCCAGCTTGATCTGGAACACCACGACGTCACGCACGAGTTGCCAGCGTGAACCACGGTTGGAATTGTCTGTCATTGGCATCCTCGCGTCATTGTCACTCAAGTCCGGGAACTCCGTCGGGCACGGCATCAGGAAAGAATGCCTGCTCGCCGTCGATGCGGAACGCGGCAATGCTGGCCTGGCCATCAGCGGATACCAGCCAGTCGATGAATTCCTGCCCGTCAGAACGCTTGATTCCGGCGTGCCGCGCGGGATTCACCAGCATTACCCCGTATTGGTTGAAGAGGCGCTTGTCGCCCTGGACGAGTATCTGGAGTTCACCGCGGTTCCTGAATGCCAGCCAGGTACCGCGATCGGAAAGCGTGTATGCATTCATCGCGGATGCGGTGTTGAGAGTCGCACCCATGCCGGAGCCGGTCTCCCGGTACCAGGAGCCCTGGTTTGCCGTGATATCGATACCGGCATCCGCCCACAGGCGTAGTTCCGCTGCGTGGGTACCGCTGCGGTCACCTCGCGACACGAACGGTGCCTTCGCGGCAAGTATTGCCAGGAGCGCAACTGTAATGTCCCTGCCACCCGCTACCCTGGCAGGGTCTGACGCTGGACCGATCAGCACAAAGTAGTTGTACATGACGTTGCGCCGATCGATGCCGAAGCCTTCTGCCGCAAACTTCTCTTCCGCCACCGTGTCATGGACGAACACTACGTCCGCGTCACCGCGTCGGCCGACGTCGAGCGCCTGGCCTGTGCCCAGTGCGACGACGCGGACCGAAATGCCAGTCTTCCGCTGGAAGATCGGCAGGATGTAGCCGAACAGACCGGAGTTCTCGGTGGAAGTGGTGGACGCGACGGTGATGTAGCGTTCCGATCCCGCATCCTCGCCGGCAGTGCGGCCGAGTATTGCCGCAAGGGCCAGCGCGAGCAGCGTCGCGACGAGGTAAAGCTGCTTCATTGCCAGGGCATTTCTCCATTGATGAATGTAACGGCTTCCGGCGACTTGGAAATTTCATGAATTGCGCGACCGGCGCCTGCTCGACGACCCGTCCGCCGGCCAGGAATACCACTTCGTCGCCGAGCCGGTGAGCCTGGCCGAGATTGTGCGTGATCAGCACCACCTTTGTGCCGGCGTCGTGCACGGCCTGGATCACCGCCTCGATTGCCTGCGTGGCTTTCGGGTCGAGGTTCGCGGTCGGCTCATCCAGCAGCAGCAGGTCGGGTCGCAGTGCCCATGCACGCGCGATTGCCAGGCGCTGCTGCTCGCCACCGGACAGCACCCGTGCGGGCTGATCGGCAAGGTGCGCGAGACCGACCCGATCGAGCGCTTCCGCCGCTGCGCGCAATCGGGCTGCATGCGGGACCCCGGCCAGCTTGAGTCCGTAGGTGACGTTGGCCAGTGCGGAGCGGCGCAGCATCACGGGGCGCTGGAAGACCATCGCGTGCCGTCGCCGACCGTCAATCGATTCCGGTCCCTTGAATCGCACCTGCCCGGAGGTCGGCTGGAGCAATCCGTGACACAGGCGCAGCAGCAGGCTCTTGCCGGCACCGTTCGGTCCAAGCAGCACGGTGCGCGGCCCGGCGCGGATCGTCAGGCTGACTCGGTCGATGAGCCGCTTGCCGCCAGCATCGTAGCTCACGTCGGCAAGGCGCAGGGGAAGGAGGGGTGCCACTTTGCTCATGGCAGGGCTATCCGTAGCGCCGCACCGCGGCCTCCCTCAGCAGGAAGGCCGCAGCATTCACCGCAACGACGATGCTGATGAGAATGACCCCCAGTCCCAACGCCAGCGGCAGGTCACCCTTGCTGGTCTCGAGTGCAATCGCGGTCGTCATCACACGTGTCACGCCGTCAATGTTGCCGCCAACGATCATCACTGCGCCGACCTCTGCCGCCGCGCGGCCAAACCCGGCCAGTACCGTGGTGACAAGCGAGAAGCGGATGTCCCAGAGCAGCGTCGCGGCGGAGCGTACCGGCCCTGCACCGAGCGAGCGCAACAGGTCCGCGTAATCGACCCAGGCGTCCTCGGCCGCCTGGCGGGTCAGTGCCACGATGATCGGCAGGACGAGGAGGCTCTGCGCGATCACCATCGCCTGTGGCGTGAACAACAGGCCAAATTCACCGAGCGGCCCTGCGCGTGACAGCAGGATGTACACGACCAGGCCTACCACGACCGGCGGCAAGCCCATGAGCGCGTTGGTTGTCACGATCAGGGCGCGGCGCCCCGTAAATCGTCCAACAGCGAGTGCGGCACCGAGCGGCAGGCCTATTGCGGCGGCGAGGAATACCGCAGAGACGCTGACTTGCAAGCTCAGGATGACGATACCCACCAGGTGCGGATCGCCGCCGGCGATGAGGCTCATCGCGGCGCGCATTGCAGCGCCGAAGTCGTACAATTAGCAGGTCCTCAGTGCCGGCGGTTTCTGTCCGGCAAAATATGCATGACTGGATCCGCTAACGCGAGTTGTTTCTGCTCGCGCGCGCTGCAACCGAGTGAAACGACGAGCACCACCCGACCCGCAGGTCATTGATGCGCTGTATGGCCTCGAACCCGTCTTCGAGCCTGGTGGCGCAGAGTCGTCGCAGTATTCAGAGTTCGTCACTGTCCAGTGCCCCTATTGCGGGGAGCAATTCGGCACCGCTGTTGACCTGTCGGCAGGATCGTTCAGCGTACGTTGAAGACTGCCAGGTCTGTTGCCAGCCGATCGACCTGGCGGCGGAGGTGGACGAGGGCGGCGTGCTCGTCGCGGTTACCGCCAACCGGGCCGGGTGAGTCGGTGGGGAGCAGCTGAAGAGTTGGGCAGCCATCGCTCAGTTCCTGGCACCCGGCTGGCTGGGTTAGGATCCATGCCCGAGCTCTAGATGGCAATGCCCGACGTGCCGCGAACCAATCCAGATGCGTTGAGTCCCGGGAAACTGCTGCTTACGAAGTGGACGGCAGTGACACCGCACAACAAGGAAAAGCACTTCCTGGTCGTGAAACTGGTTGATCCGGAGCCTGCGGGGTCCCCGGTGGTTGCGGTCCAACTGGAGGCTGTTCACTCCAGGCGAATCCAGGTCCTGCCGTGGCGGGAGCTCAGGGACACCTCCAGGTGGATGCGGGGATGGTTGTAGTCTGAGAACGGTGCCCGAGGGTCGACCGGTACCCTTTTCCGGAGAAGAGCATGACCAGGACGATCCAGCTGGACGAGACCATCGAGGTACAGCGGCCGCTGCACGAGGTGTTTGCCTACATCTCCGAGTTCTCGCGCATCGAGGAATGGGATCCGGCCGTGGCGTGCGGCGCTCGCTTGACCGAAGGCGCGCTGGGCGTGGGCAGCCAGTTCCGGATCGACATGAAGGCGGGTTTTTCGCTGCGCTACACCGTAGTCGAATGGGAGCCGGATCGCCGACTGCTCATGACGGTCGATTCGAAACCCTTCACGGCCCGGGAGGAAATATTCTTCAAGCGAACAGCCGGCGGAACGCGAGTTCGCTACCTGGCAACCTTCGACTTTGTTGCGCCTCTGGCCCGCCTGGTAAAGAAGTTCCCAGGAGTGATGGATCGTGTCGGCAAGAGCGCGATGGCCGGCATGAAGCGGGCGCTCGACGACCGTTTCGACCCGCCGAGCGCGGCGCGCGCTACCGAGCTGGCTGACAAGCTGATCCTGCCCGGCCTGCTTGGCTTTACCCGCTTCGGCTACAGGTCGGCGCGCAGGCACTGGAATCCCGTGTCGGCATGCCTGCACGATCGACACATCCTGATCACTGGAGCGACGTCTGGGTTGGGCCTCGCGACCGCAGCGACCCTGGCGGCCCGAGGCGCGGAACTGACGCTGGTGGCGCGCGATTCGAGCAAGGCCAACGCGGTTGCAAAGGACCTGAAGCGCCGGTTCGGCAACAAGCGGATCCACGTCGAGGTCGCTGAACTCAGCATGCTCGAGGAAGTCCGTGCCCTGGCCGATCGCCTTGTGAAAAAGGGTAAGGCCATTGACGTACTGGTCAACAATGCCGGGGCACTGACCAACCCTCGCGAGGAGACGGCCGAGGGCATCGAGAAGAGCTTTGCGCTTCTCCTGCTGGGCCCGTACCTGCTGGCCGAGCGACTGCACCCGTTGCTCAGCAAGGCGGCCGCAGAACACGGCGTCGCGCGCGTCGTCAACGTGCTCTCGGGCGGGATGTACACGCAGAAGATCCACGTCGACGACCTGCAGAGCAGGAAAGGTACGTATTCCGGCTCGGTCGCGTATGCGCGCGCCAAACGGGGCCTGATGATCCTGACCGAGGAATGGGCGCGTCGCTGGGCCAGGGATGGCATCGTTGTCAACGCGATGCACCCGGGCTGGGCTGACACCCCTGGGGTGGTCGTGGGACTGCCTGAGTTCCATCGAGTCACGAAGCGGGTGCTGCGTACGCCTGAAGAGGGTGCCGACACCATCGTCTGGTTGGCGGCAGCTACGGAGGCCGGCAATGTCAGTGGCGAGTTCTGGCTCGATCGTCGACCGCACCCAACGCATGTGTTGCCCGGTACACGCGAAACCCCGACCGAGCGGCGGGAATTCCTGAAAGCGCTCGCCGGGTACGCCTGAGTCGCCGGCAGCGATCGGTGTCGCGGGGCGCGAGGGTATCGGCCTGGCGTCTCAGAAGACGCAGCGTTCGCCTGCTGGATGCCTTACTTAGGGAGGTCCGTGTGCTTGGCGGCCCCTGTGTCCGATTTGGAGAATTTGTAGGCGCCCCAGCGAAGCAGCACGGCCGCCACCGACAGGACAAGTACCGAGAGTGTCGCCACCACCACTCGCGACTCGCTCAAGTCCTCGAAGCTTACGAGCGTCCGCGTAATGACCGTAATGGCAATGTAGAGCAGGAACTCGACCGGCAGTTGCTCGGTGTAGAAGTAAATTCCGACCATTGCCCCGAGTTCGATGTAGATGAACAGCAGCAGGATGTCGTGCAGGCTGGCATGGCCTGCCGCAATCAGGTCGATGTAGAAGGTGACGGCGGACCAGAAGATGGTGGCGCCGATCACGAACAGCCCCAGCAGGTGGAAGAAGCGTACCAGCCGGCCACCCATCCGTTCGACGAAGTCTTCAGTCCTGGTGCCGGTGGCCTGAAGCCATTTGGATACGCCCATTCCAGATCTCCTCGAAGCCGCTGCCAGCCCAGCCTAGTCGACTCTCACCCATCCTGCCACATGGGCGGCCCCGAACCGCAAGCTTGCCGTGCATAACGGCAGTCACTTGCCGTTCGAACGACCGGGGCAAAATAGGCGAGCCCGTGCTTGTGACTTGCCAGTCGATTTCCGTACCAGCTGAGACTTTGGGAAGATGGCTCCAACGGGAACGAGGGAGCCATGAAGAAGACGCGATTTTCGGAAGAACAGATGGTCGGGATCCTCCGCGAAGCCGACAAGGCGCCGGTAGCGGGCGGTGGCCAAGAAGCATGGCGTCAGCGACGTCACGATATACGCCTGGCGCGTCGCGACCCGACGCCGCCGGCAGCATCCGCTCGGGTCGGGTCATCGAGGTGCTGAGCCGGCTGGTCAGCGTTCATGGCAGCCCGGCGCTGTTGTGCCTGGGGCAGACCGATGCGGGGGTTGAGCTGTTCCGGCAGGGGCTCGCGGCGGGCTTTTCCCGCAACCGCGACAGCCGCTTCGTGCCTGCGCTCGTGTGGCTCGGCGAGTACGATCGGATTGCCGGCGCCAGTGATTTCACGACGGATACGATGTCGCCCGGCGCGTGACCAGCAAGGCGCGTCGATTGCGACCGATTTGAGCCAACCGACCGGATACGGGAGAACTGACCATGGCCCGATTGGCTAACTACGCATCGATCATCGTCTCATGCGCGGTGTTCAGCGCTCGAGCGCACGCCGACGTGCCGTCTGCTCCGGCGCTGACGGATGAGCAGCAGGTGATTGCGACGGAGACCGAATGGGTCCAGGCGGAGGTCCAGCGCGACGCGGCGGTGCTGGAGCGTGTGCTCGATGATCGATTCATGGTCAACTCGAGCACCGGCAAGCTGAGCGACAAGACGACCGTAATCGCAGACGTGCTGAGCTGGAAGATGACCTCGCAGACGATTACCGATCGAACGGTCGTGGTCGACGGCAATACAGCCATCGTGTACGGAACCGCGAACCTCCGATTTGCAGCCGAGGGCGAGGACGACGAGGTGTGGGCCGGTCGGTATACGACGACATACATCAGGCGCGATGGTCGGTGGCGGGCCCTGGCGTTGCAGATGACGGAACTCAAGGCGAAATAGCGGGCCACCACTTCGGCCGGAAAGTGACGGCTTACGGCGGGAAATGTGCGGGATTCGACGTTGAGACGTTCGACGCGTGCACCCGGTATTCGGATACAGAGGCGAAGGAGAGGGTGAGGCTGTGAGCATAGAGATTGCCGGGATGGCACACGTGCAGTTGACGGTGAACGACCTGCAGCGCGCGATGCCGTTCTATGAAAAAGTGCTCGGATTCCTCGGCATGCGGCCCGTGGTCAAGGCACCGAACGGGCTGTACATGATTGGCGGCAGGACCGCGGTGCTGGTCACGCGCTCCTCCGAGGAGAATCGCGAATTTCGGGCGCCTACAGGAAGTCGCTGTCGCGCCGGCCAAGCCGTTTGCGCCGTTCCGCGCCCTTGTATTCGGCAATAATCGTCGCGTGTTCGTTATCCCTGCGCGGGTCCTGGCGCCGGTCGTTGAAGTGTCGGTAGATACACGCGCACTCCGACGGACGGTCGCAGGTCGCAAGCGGTAGTCGTGGCGCATCTGCCGACAGCAGGCGACTTCCTTTGAGTGAGCGCGCGGCCTCGCAGCCGTTGACGGCGGCGATGACCTCGACGCAGTAGTACTTGAGACCGGGCTTTCTACCGACCATGCGTTGCTCCCCATCGACAAGTCGTGCTGGACCGGGTACCCAACTTCAGCGATAGCGTGCTTCGTCGCCCCCTGCGGGTGTTCTCGCCCAAGGCGCGGTGCGGGTTCAAAGACTCCTTATACGACTGATGATCGGCGTCGCAAGCTGGATCAGACATAATTGGGCGGCAGATCGTAACGGTGCAGCGTGCCGCGAGTCATCGACCAGGAGCGCATGCTGCATTTCTACTGCGAGGTGCTTGGGTGCACCATCGAGCGGCGGCGAGAGGCCCTTGGTCTCATCCAACTGCGCGCGGGTCGTGGCCTGATCGATCTGGTGCCCGTCGCAGGCAAACTGGGGCGGGCCGGGGGCGCGGCGCCCGGTCCGGAGGGGCGGAAGGTGTGGGTCCATCCCTGTAGCTTACGGACCCCGAGGGCAACGTCGTGGAACTCAAGGGGCCGCCGGCTCGCTGAACCGCGCTGCCACGATCTTGCCGGGATCGATGTGTGACCGGTTCGGGCGTACAGTAATCCCCGAGGCCCACCGTGAAAGACAGTCCCAGAAACCCGTCCGGGCAACAATCGATGCCGCCCGAAATCGCGCATCGCGGGCAGGCTGCGGCCGACAAGGGACGATCAACGGGTGACTCGGCATCCAACGTCGTTACCAGCCAGTTTCTTCGCGAAGCACAGGCGCATCAGAGTCAGGAAAGTGACTCCGATGGGGCAACCAGCCGACCGATCGTGACGCAGCTCCCGGAGGGCTATACCGTCGTTGAACAGCGTGTGGGGCGCGCTACTGCGCAGTGGTTGCTGCACGTTCGCGGCGAATGCGGGCACGGCTGGTTCGAAGGTGAAGCGCTGCAGAACACAAGCTGCCCAGTGTGCGGGAGGCTGGTTCGCCTGGACATCCAACCGCCAGGGACATGACTGCTCTGAAGCGGCTGGCCCGGCTACGCGAACGCAGGCCGGGCAAGCTCACAACATCAGCCTGCTTGCACCTCGATCCGGCGCGGACGGAACTCCGCTCGCTTAGGAATTCGTACCGAGAGTACCCCCTCGGCGAGATTGGCCTCGATGCGGTCGGTTTCGAGCTCAGGACTCAGCTGGAAACTGGCGCCATACTTCGTGGCACGCACATCAGCATAGAGCGCCTCCATTCCTGTTGGCAGGTCGATGGACATCGTGCCTTCGATCAGCAGCTGATTCTGGTCGACCTGGACGTTGAGCCGGTCCTTTGACACCCCGGGCATGTCTGCGAGGACCGTGATCCCATGGGCGTCTTCGCTGATGTCCGTGGCCGGGCGCAGCAGGAATTCCTGCTCCTGCGTCTTCGACTGAACCGTTTCGGTCTTGTCGCGGTTCGCGACTTCTTGCTTGGGCGTCATGACATCCTCCGGTACGAGTCAGTTAACGGTGATCTGGCGCGGGCGTACTGCCTCGCGTCGTGGCACGGTTATGCGCAATACGCCGTCGCGGTACGTCGCCTCGGTGCGGTCGGGGTCGACGTCATCCGGCAGCGCAATGACGCGACGGAAGTCTCCGTCGAAGCGTTCGCGTCGGTAGTAACTGGCCTCCTCGTTGGCGGGCGCCTGGCGGGTACCGGATACGGTGAGCACGTTCTGCTGAATGGTCAGGTCGATGCTCTTCGGGTCGAGACCCGCAGCGAAAAGGTAGACGTCGACCCGCTCCGGGGTCGCACCGACGTTGATTGGCGGGAACGTGCCCCGGCGGACCGAGCGGATGCCGGCCGGCCAGGCCCAACCCGAGTACAACTGTGCCATCTCGTCCTCCAGGCACTTGGCGACGCCGAATGGGTCGGTATCGAAGCTGCTGAACAGGCTTTGCAACATGGTCAGACCTCCTGTGGTTACCGTTGGGAGGCGACCAGATCTAAGGACCACGGAAAAAAATTCAAGGGCGTCAGGGCAGGGGGATAGGGCAGGGGGGATAGGGCAGGGGTGCGGACCGGCAGGACCGGCTGGACGCACCGGAGCGGCCGGGTGCGAGCACGGTCGGGGCTGCACCGACCGTGCCGTGCGACCGCGCGGCCTGTCGCCGCCCGGCCGCGTTCAGTGCGCGTGCTGCCCGAAGCGATGGTCGGACGAATGTCCGGCTGATGCGCCTTTAGCGCTGTCGCGCGTCGATACGGCGACCAGGTTGTACAGCCACCCGAGCAATGCGCCGCCGATCGCGCCGTCCACCATCGCATACGCGGTACCGATCAGCAGTGCGCCGAACCCGGCACCCACGTGATAGCCGGGATAGAGCGCTGCGACCAGGTTGAGGAACGCCACGCCGTAATCCGGCACAGCCAGGTTGGCGAGGGTGACAAGAAAGACGCTGGCTCCCCACAGGATGGAGCCGGCAATGGACAGGGCTGCAACATTGAGTTTCATGTTGACCTCCGGTCGAGTGAGCAGCCGGATAACCGACTGCCAGCGAATAGCCAATACTCTTGAGACCGGTGATCCGCGCCGATGTTCCCGGCGTCCTGCGGCGCAAGCCGCTTTCGGTGCAGGTACGACTGGCGTCGTTCAGCAGGCATCGCCCGCCGGGTTCAGTCCGGGCTGAATTCCTCGATCACGGCTATGTTGGCGGTGGACGCGCGGAACCGGTGCTGGGCGATCGCCTGGTACTGCGGCGAGGCATACCACCGACGGGCCTCCTCGGACGACGGAAAACGAATCAGCACCGTGCGGGTGCAGGGCCATTGCCCTTCGATGACGTTGGGCTCCTCCGAGACCGCGAGCAACTCGCCCTCGAACTGCGCGAACACATCGAGGAATCCGGCTTCATAGCGGCCGTATTCCTCCCGGTCGTGGATGGTTATCTGGCCGACGATATAGACGGACATGCCATGATTCTCGCGAGTGGAAGGCGTCAGCGGCGCCAGAGCCAGACGATCAGCGAGAGCACCAGGCTCACGATGATCATGGTGGTGAACGGCGCATAGAAGCGGAAGCCGGGCCGCTCGATCATCAGGTCACCGGGCAGGCGTCCGAGTGGCAGCTTCGAAAGCCAGGGCCACAGCAGGCCAAGCACCAGGATTGCGAGTCCGGCGGCGATGAGTACGCGTTGCACGGCGCGAGGATAGCGCGGAGCAGGCAGGTTGAGGAGAAATAGCTCGCACTGAATCCCGGCTGAAGACAGGCGTGTCGGTCCCGCCTCGCTGCCTCTGCATGGGCGAGCGCTGGAGCGGGCGTCGGCGAACGCTGGGGAACTTTGAGCGATTCAATCGGACCAAAGAAGCATGGAGCGACAATCTGTCGCGGGCTGCTTTCCGGGTGAACTCCCCGGCGAAGCGATGGGACAGCGTCTTTTTTGCGCTGCAAAGAGGTAACTGTCGGGAGGTCACAATGAGTGCCGTCGCCGATCGGATACATTCTTCCCGGTTAGATCTCGAATTTCGATCCGTAGCGTGGTCGCGCCCGTTCGTCTGGCTGAGACAGGGCGCCGCAGGCCTGTGGACGAGTCCGAGGGTGAGCATTGCGCACGGTATCGGGATGACAGTGCTCGGGTGGTTGCTGTTCGCTACGTTCGGCACCGACCCGTATTTCGTCGCGTTGGCGGTGACGGCGTTCCTGCTCGTGGCCCCGGTGATGTCGACAGGCGTGTGCGAGGTCGCTCGTCGGCTGGAGCAGAACGAACCAACGACATTCGACGACTCGATCGCTCCGCTCAGCCGCGAGGGAACGGCTCTGCTCAAATATGGCGCCGTGCTTGGCGTGAGCGCGGTCGTGTGGTTCGTGCTGTCGCAGGCCCTGCTGAGACCGCTCTTCCCGATGCCCGGCCTCAGTTTCGCCGAAGCGCTGTACGGAAGCTTCCTGGAGCGGGTGACGCCGATGGAGTTTCTTGCGTACGTCATCGCCGGCGGCGGCCTTGGACTCGCCGTGTTCGCGGTGTCGGTTGTTACGGTCCCCATGATCATTGACCGCCACGCCAGTGCTGGGCAGGCCATCCATGCCAGTCTCCGGGTCGTGCGCCGCAATCCGGCGGCCATGGTCATCTGGGCCGCGCTCATCCTGGTGTTGACAGGGATCGGATTCGCGACCTTGCTGGTCGGGATGACAGTGCTGATCCCCCTGCTCGGACACGCGACATGGCGGGCGTACCGAGATCTATTGGCACGCCCGGGCGGATCTGGTCGCCCGGGCAGGCGCGCATGAGGAAGATCAATGATGCGGCCCGCGAGGGCGTGCGAGGGACCGGTACGACGTGGTGGTGCTCGGCGCACCGGTGATCTACGGCAGCTGCGGCAAGACGTTCCTCGCGCTCGTGCCGCAGGACAAGCAGCAACTAATGAAGCTGGCGCCGCCGAGACGATCCGGTCGGCTACTGGAGCTCGGTAGGCGCGTACATCGCGCTGGAGACTGCACTGTCCATCCTGTTCTGAACAGCGTGCGCACGAACATGAATGAACTGTGGCCCCTGCCTCCGATCGGCTTGTGGGCGCTGGTGCTGGTGCGATGGCAATCGCGTGGTGCTGCAATCGCAAGCGTGGCGTCATGCCTCGGCGCGATAGCCCTGCACGGCAGCTATGGGGGACGCAGTGCGAGGCTCGAGGAACGCCCGCCAGGCTCAGCGCACGATGATCCGCGCGCCTCGTCGGTAGGTCCAGTACGCGCCAGCCCAGTCGATGAGTACGACCATCCGGTTGCGAAAGCCGATCAGGAAGTAGATGTGGGCAAGCAGCCAGAACCACCACGCCAGTAGCCCTGTAAGGCGCAGGCGGCCCAGCTCCACCACCGCCGCCATCCGGCCAATCGTCGCCAGCAGTCCGAAGTGGCGGTAGCGAAAGGGAATGGTCGCGGCGCCGGCCAGCTTCCCACGCAGTGACCGCGCGACGTGCCGTCCCATCTGCTTGGCGGCCGGCGCAACTCCCGGCACGGTGCCGCCTTTCCAGCTCACGTGCGCCAGGTCACCAGCGACGAAGACTTCGTCGTGTCCCGGGATCGACAGGTCCGGCTGCACGACGACGCGCCCGACCCTGTCCAGTGGAACACCCAGATCGCGCGCGAGTGGCGAGGCGGTGACGCCGGCCGCCCAGAGCACCGTGTGAGTCCTGACGAACTCATCGCCTATCCGCACACCGTCCGCCGAGATATCGGTAATCGGCTGCCCGGTACGCACGGTCACGCCGAGCCGCTCGAGCTGCCGCTGAGCCGACTCCGACAGCGAGGTGGCGATGGCTGGAAGCACGCGCGGGCCGGCTTCCACCAGGATGACGCGGGACGCGGCCGGATCGATCCGCCGGAACTCGTGCTTCAGCGTATGGCGCGCGATCTCCGCCAGGGTGCCGGCCAGCTCCACGCCGGTGGGTCCGCCGCCAACGACTACGAAGGTCTGCCACGCCGCCCGCTCGGACGGATCGTCGCAGGCCTCCGCCCGCTCGAAAGCCAACAGGTGGTGGGCCCGAATGGCAAGGGCATCCTCCAGCGTCTTGAGCCCTGGCGCGTGCTCGCTCCAGTCGTCGTGCCCGAAGTAGGAGTGCGACACGCCCGCGGCGATGACGAGATAGTCGTAGCCGTGGCTCTTTCCGTCGATCACCACAGAGCGTTGCTCTAGATGGATGGCGGAGACATCGCCCAGCAGCACCGTGACGTTCGACTGGCCACGGAGAATGTGCCGCAGTGGCGCTGCAATCGACGGCGCCGCCAGGCCCGCCGTGGCCACCTGGTACAGCAGCGGTTGGAAGACGTGGTGGTTGCAGCGATCGACCAGCAGGATCTCGACCGGTGCCGCGCGCAGGCCCCGTACGACCGCCAGGCCTGCGAAACCGCCGCCGATGACGATGACTCTAGCTGGTTGGCTCATGCAGCAGAAATATTAGCGTGTTCGCTGCTTACGGTCGCTCGACTCACGACTCGGAGTGATCGGCTACCAGATGCGGACCATGTCCGCCTGCGACCGGTACATGGGGTCGCCCGGCTTGACCTGGAACGCCTCGAAGAAGGCCGGCATGTTGCTCACCGGCCCGTTCACGCGCAGGAACGATGGTGCATGCACGTCCACCTTCACCTGCATCGCCAGCGCCTCGGGCCGGACGTTGTTCATCCACCCCAGGGACCAGCCGATGAAGTACCGCTGGGCCGGGGTGTAGCCGCCGATGGACTTTCCGCTCCTGTACTCGTCGGTCTGCTGGAATGCATCCCAGCCGAGCAGGATGCCGCCCAGGTCGGCGATGTTCTCGCCTTCAGTCGCGGCACCGTTGGCGTGCAGGTTGTCAACCACTACGTAACCGTCGAACTGCTTCACGATGACTTGCGCGCGCTTGTTGAATTCCTCGGCGTCCGCGGCGGTCCACCACTCGCGCAGGTTTCCCTGCTCATCGAACTGCCGTCCCTCGTCGTCGAATCCGTGCGTGATCTCGTGGCCGATGGTGGTTCCGCCGGCGTACGCGTAGACGAGCGCGTCGTCGATGTCCGAGTCCGCGATGCCGGGCAGGATGAAGATGGCGGCTGGTAGCACGATCTCGTTTTTCGACGGGTCATAGTAGGCGTTGTAGGTCTGCGGAGTCATCGACCACTCGGTCCGGTCCACGGGCTTGTGCAGCTTCTGGATCTCGTACTCGCTGTGCCAGACACGGCCGCGCATGCAGTTGGCCACGAAGGAGTCGCGATCGATTTCAAGGCTCGAGTAGTCCTTCCATTTCTCCGGGTAGCCGACCTTCTTGTTGACCGTGCCGAGCTTGCGGAGGGCGGCCTCCTTGGTGGCAGTGCTCATCCAGTCGAGTCGGTGGATCCTGGCGGCGAACGCCGCGAAAATGTCGTCGGTCAGTTTCTCGTAGCGCGCCTTGGTGGCCGCGGAAAAGTAGTCGCGCACGTAGAGCTGCCCGAGCGCGTCGCCGAGGTAGAGCTCCTGCTCGTCCAGCATCCGCTTCCAGCGAGGACGCATCTGCGGCGTGCCGCTGAGCACGGTCCCGTAGAAGCGAAAGTTCTCCTGCTCGAAGTTTGAGCCGAGTTCCGCCGCGTAGGCGTGTATCAGAGACCAGCGCAGGTAGGTCTTCCAGTTCGCTACGCTTTCGTCCGCGAGAGACTTCTCGAGCTGCTGGAAGAACTCCGGCTGGCCGACGATTACTGAATCGATGTTCTCGATGTGGCCGGTCGACAGGTAGCTCCGCCAGCGGATGGACGGCGTAAGACGCGAGGCTTCCTCGAGCGTCATGCGATTGTAGTTCTTCCCGGGGTCGCGCAACTCGGCAAGCTTGCGGGACGCTCCGGCGAGGCTCGTCTCCATCCGCATCACGGTGGTTGCGCCGGCCGCTGCGGTCGCAGGATCGTCGCCCAGCAGTTCGAGCATCCGGGCCACGTGCTTGACGTACTCGCTGCGGATGTTCGTTGTCCGCTCGTCGTCGTCGAAATAGTAGTCGCGGTTCGGCAGTCCGAGGCCGCCCTGATAGAGGTGCAGCGCGTAGGCCTCGCTGTTCTTCTCGTCCTGGAAAACGTAGGTGGCGAACAGGGGCTCGGCGCCAAGGTATTGCAGGTGCGCGGCGGCGTCGAGCACGCCCTCGCGATCCTTGATGGCCGCAATTCGATCGAACTCGGGCCGCAGGGGCGTGATGCCTTGCCGGTTGATTGCTGCTGTGTCCATGGCCGAGTACCAGAAGTCGCCAATCTTCTGGGAGCTGGAGCCCTTGTCGCCTGGGTGAGCGGCCGCAGCCTCGCTTAGCTGTTGCAGCCGGGCGTAGGTCTCGTCCTGGACTACCTTGGCGATGCCCCAGGATCGTTCGTCCGCAGGGATGGGATGATCCTTGATCCACTTGCCGACGGCGTACTTGTAGAAGTCGTCGCCGGGCTTCGCGGAGCTGTCGACAAACTGGTTCAGGTAGTTCGCGGCAGTGGCGCCTGTTGTCTGCTGAGCGGGCAGGCTCGCGGACCAGAGGCCACAGGCCGCAATGAGAAGAACGGTGCGTTTCATACCGAGAATATATCAATCTTCGGACGCGCCGTATGCTGACCGGAGTTTCCGTCGCTGCCGAGCGTGACAGCCGAGGCTGTGAGCAGCTCGAGCTGTCTCGGTTCGCGGGGCAGCCACCGGCGCCGCCCCGCGAACTGAACGCCACCTTACGCGGCCTTGCCGGCGGCTAGCGCGTGCACATCGGCAGCCTGCAACGCCTTGCCGCCGATGGCCCAGTTGCCGCCATCAAACTCATTGATACGCACCCAGGTGTGGGGACGCAGGCCCTCACCTTCGACCTTCAGCATCGCGTCTGTGATCCTGGCGATGAGGTCCTTCTTCTGCGCAGGGGTGAACGCGTCCTTGATCACATCGATGGTAACGAGTGGCATAAATATCTCCTTGTCCATGTTGTCACCGGCTTCGGGCCCATCCCGGATCCGGGTGAGCAAACGATAGGCGCGCGCAAGGCGATCGGTAAGCAGCATTCTTGCCAGATTCGGTTCTTTTGTGCCACGCTCTGCGAATGAGAGTGCGCCGGCCCGGACGCCCACTGGAAACACTGGTCCTCGCCCTGCCGGAGACCGCCGGTTCGGCACTCTATGGACTGGTCGATGTCCTGATGACGACCGGCAGTATCTGGCAGTCGCTGCTGCGCGACGAGGTGGGACCGTTGCCGTTCAATGTACGCATTGCCTCGGTAGGTCGGCGCGGCTTTCGATGTGGCAACGGCATTCCGGTATCGCCCAGCGTCTCGGTTCTTGACGAACCCCAGGCCGACATCATCGTGATCCCGGAGCTCTGGTTGGGACCGGATCAGCATCTTGCCGGTCGATATCAGGAGGTCGCCGACTGGATCCGCGATCGCTACAGAGCGGGGACCTACATTTATTCTGTGTGCTCAGCGTCGTTGTTGCTGGCCGAAACCGGTCTACTCGACGGCCGGGAGGCAACATCGCATTGGGGATACCAGCAGCTGTTCGAGCGCCAATACCCCAAGATTCGATTCCGCGCCGATGCGAGCCTTTGCTTTGCCGATGCAGCCGGCAGACTCGTCACGGCGGGGGGTGCCACTTCGTGGCACGATCTCGTCCTGCATATCATTTCGCGGCATGCCAGTCCTGTAGAAGCACTGCGTATTGCCAAGGTCTACCTGCTCAACGTGCATTCCGAAGGTCAGTTGCCGTATCAACCACTGGTCCGGCCATTGCCGCATGCGGATTCGAAAGTCCGCGATTGTGAGACGTGGCTGGCCCGGCACTTTCGTCAGGCCAGCGCTGTTGCGGGCGCTGTTAAATACGTGCAAGTCCCGGACAGGACGCTGAAGCGGCGTTTCAAGCGGGCGACTGGCTTGAGCTTGATCGACTATCTTCAGAATCTGCGGATTGAGGAGGCCAAGCGCCTGCTCGAATCGTCGAGACGATCCGCCGATGACATTAGCGTCGACGTGGGCTATCAGGATCCCTCGTTCTTCAGACGGCTGTTCAATCGACGCACCGGCATGACGCCGCTGCGCTATCGGCAAATGTTTCAACGGACTCCGCTGTCATGAGCAGCGCCGGGCGGGGACAGTCAGAATGGTCGTCCTGCACCTTTGACGATTCCCGGGAACGGTGTTGTGGTTCGAGCCATACGACCCAGTTCCAGTTGAACCGAAATGAGGCCCGCTGTGAAGATTGTAATTAACGGCATCGGCGTCGCTGGACCGGCTCTTGCCTACTGGTTGACGAAGTCAGGACATGAGGTTCTGCTCGTCGAGGAAGCGCCGCAGCTTCGTGGTGGCGGCTACATCATCGATTTCTGGGGAATCGGCTACGATATCGCCGAGAGGATGGGCCTTATCGGCGCCATCCGGCGCCTGGGCTACCGGGTACGCGAAGTGCGGTTCGTCGGCAGCGACGGGCGGAGAAGAGCGGGATTCGACATCTCGGTCCTCGGGCGGCTGACCCACGATCGGTTTACCAGCGTGCGGCGCTCGGACGTTTCGGCCACGATCTATCGAGCCATCGAGGGGAAAGTTGAGACGATTTTCGGTGACTCAGTCGCTGGCATCGACGAACACGACAAGGGCGTGCGCGTCGCATTCGATCACGCGCAGCCCCGCGACGCCGACCTGGTCATAGGCGCAGACGGCCTGCATTCGCGGGTCCGCCGCCTCGCGTTCGGAGCAGACTCGGAATTCCTCGTCTCTCTCGATTACCACGTCGCGGCCTTCGAGGTCGAAGGCTACCGCCCGCGCGATGAACTCGTCTACGTGAGTCACGCCCTGCCGGGGAGGCAGATTTCACGGTTCGCCATGCGGGATGACAAGACTCTATTCCTCTTCGTCTGTCGCAACGAACATATCCACGCCGACGAGCCGCGATCGATCCTGCGGAATGCCTATGCGGATTCCGGCTGGGAGTGGCCGCAGATCGAGAAGGAACTCGAGCGTACGAGCGACCTCTACTTCGACACCATCAGCCAGATCCGCATGGACCGATGGACGAAAGGGCGGACGGCACTGGTGGGAGACGCGGCCGCCAGCGTCTCGCTGATGGCGGGCGAGGGGACCGGACTGGCGATCGCAGAGGCATACATCCTTGCCGGCGAGCTTCACGCGTGCGAAGGAGATTTCGGCGCCGCCTTCGCCAGGTACGAGCAGCGGCTGATGCCATTTGTGAAAGGGAAGCAGGTATCGGCGTCGAGATTTGCGTCATCGTTCGCCCCGAAAACCTCCCTTGGAATCACCCTCCGGAACGTGGCGATGAAGTTGATGCGAGTGCCATTCATCGCGGACGCATTCGTCGGCCGCGATCTCCGCGATGACATCGAGCTGCCGGACTACCGATTTGAAGGGTAGTGATCATACTCAGGCATGAGCGTAAATGGCGGAGCCGCGGACCCTTCGACGCGTGTGCCTGCGGGTATGGGCGGTCCAACATCTGGGATAAGCTCAACGCGACGGGTTGAGCGGGCGGGCCGAGACCCGTGTAGCCAGAGTGAGGGTCGCGCATGGAACCTGAATCGTGGATCGATGTTGGTGCCGCGCATGAGCTGCGTCTCAAGCCGGTTCAGCAGGTGTTGCTGGGGCGCAAGAGGATCGCCCTTGTCTGCAAGGACGACCGCTTCAGTGCGATTTCCGGCGTGTGCAACCACGTCGGGGGTCCGCTCGGCGAAGGATCGCTCGACGGCGACTACGTCGTGTGTCCCTGGCATTACTGGAAGTTCCACTGTCGTACGGGCGAGGGTGAACCGGGCTTCGAAGAGGACCGTGTCCCGGCGCACGCGGTGCGCGTCGAGAACGGGCGGGTGCTCGTGGACAACACGCCCAGCTCGAAGCGAGGCCGCAAACCTCACGAGCCTCACCCTTTGGCGAGAGCCCCGCGGCGCGAGGCGGGCCCGATTCGCGTGCTGGGCATCTCGACCACGGCCATGACCGCGGGCCACCCGCGCTACAGCACGTCCGAGGACCTGCTGTCTCATGCCCTGCGAAGCGCCGCCGAGACGCTCGAGTGCGAAACGCAGCTGCTTCGAATCCGCGACCTCAGGTTCCGGGAGTGCGAGGGCTTCTACTCCAAGTCTTCGCGTGCGTGCACATGGCCGTGCTCGATCACCCAGATGGATGCCGAAGACCAGATGGACCGCGTCTACGAGGGTGTCGTGCACTGGGCGGACGCGATCGTCGTGGCGACGCCCATCCGCTGGGGCGGCGCAAGCAGCCTGTACTACAAGATGGTCGAGCGGATGAACTGTATCCAGAACCAGGAGACCATCGCCAACAAGCACCTGCTGCGCAACAAGGTTGCCGGTTTCATCATCACCGGCGGGCAGGACAACGTGCAGGCGGTGGCGGGCCAGATGCTCGGCTTCTTTGCCGAGATCGGCTGCCAGTTTCCGCAGTTTCCCTACGTGGCCCACTCGCGCGGCTGGAGTGCCGAGGACATGGAGAACAACGAGCGGTACGTCCAGTCCTCCTCGCTGCTGCACGACGGCGCGGCAGCGCTGGTGCGCCGCTGCGTGGAGATGGCCCAGGTCATGATCCAGGGCAACGCTCGGCGAGGGAGCGCTCATTCGAGGCGGGCGCAAGGGGCATCACCTGGACGCTCCGGAGAAAGCGATTGCGCATGCTGACGGCGATCCATCGGTCGCGGACAAATAGGCTGTATCGAGGCGCCGAGCGACAGAGCGCGGTAGTTCAGGTACCGCTCGCAGCGTGTTGACCGGAGAGCGGATTGAGCAGGCGGCCGAGGGGCGGGGAGAAGACGCATGAGTGGTAGGCGCCACCTCGGATAGAGTGGTGCAGCGGGGCAACTGCCAGGCGATCATGAGCTGCAGGTGGCGGTTTTCGCTGCGACAAAGTCGTGACGCGACTCGTGGATCGCTGATCGCGCCTCGGAGTGGTTAGGCAGGAAGTGGTGCGCAACACGTCACCCTGTCTTCGCCACCTTCTTCTGGCGGTCCATGCGGTAGATGAGCCCGCCGAAGCGGGGTTGTTGAACCAGCAGAACTTGGCGACGCTGCAGGACACGGCCGACCGCAGACAGTGCGAACAGCTTCGACTTCTGCGGCCACCGTTGCCGGAGGTTTCGTCGTCGGCGTTCGGCTGGTCGTTCTTGATGACCGCGTCCAGGCCGTCGATCTTCGTCTTCGGGCGGCTGATCGGGCGTCTCGAGACCAGCACCACGCTGATCATGGTCGGCTTGATGGCGAGGCCAAGCCTTCGGCAGGGACCTGACCGGTCTTGAACACGGACTCAGTACCGCGATGTGGCGGCGTCGTGCTCGCCGCGGATTCCGGACTGGACGTTGCGGATCTCCTGCTCGATGCGCTTCCGTTGGTCCGGGGTGGCGTCCGGGCGCCGGGACAGCGCCTGCAGGGCTTCGAGGTCGGCGGTCTTGTCGTCGGCGGGTTTGATCAGCATGAGCGTGTGAATCGGCTGGAGGCGATGGTGGCTGACCGCGTGAACAGGAGCGATTGAGGCTGTATTCTTGCCCAAATCCTGACGCCCAAGCCTCGTGATGTGTCACATTGCGGGCGATCGCGCTGCGTCGGGCGAAAAACTTGGCTACGGCAGTGCTTGCACTCAGGTAACGAAGCGACAACATGACTGCAGGGGAGTGAGCAATGAGCAGAATATTTAGCGCCATGGCGATGGTGCTGCCAGCCGGGCTGATTGGAGTGGTCGTCGCCGCCGAGCCGCCGGCGACGCCGGCTGCGACCGAAGCACCCGCGGTCACCGTGATCCCCGTCAAGGTCGATGACAACACGTTTCGCTGCATTCGCAAGATGGCCCCGGTGCGACAGTTTTACGTCGACAACCTGCTCGGCAACATGGCCGGAACGCTGGCGGCTGCCAACGCGCCCAAAGGTGCCATCTATCCGGCCGGATCGGTGGTGCAGTTGGTGCCCACGGAGGCCATGGTCAAGCGCGAGGCCGGGTTCAACCCGGCCACCGGAGACTGGGAGTTCTTTGAACTGGAGGTCAGCGCGACGGGCACAAAGGTCCTCAAGCGTGGCTTTGCCGAGGTCAATAATCGATTCGGCAAGAACTGCTTCGGCTGTCACGCTCCCGCCCGCGAACCGTGGGACTTCATCTGCGAAACCGGGCACGGCTGCGAACCCATTCCCATCGACCGCCAAATGACCGGTGCATTGCAGCGCTCCGACCCCCGCTGCGGCGAACCAGTGCCGCAGGATGGCGATGCCATGGCCCTGTTCAAGTTGAAAGCCATGGTCTTGATCGGTACGTCGATTGCCTGGGTGAAAGGGCTGTTTTAGCGGCGTCTCGCCGGGCCCAACTGGCGTGCACATGCGGTGATTGCCTCGACGGCTGGCGGCGAACAAGGGTGAGCCGTGGGTGTTGAAGGCAAGCATCCGGCCGATGGTGCAGCGGCTCGATCCGACGTTCGATGAGAAGACCTACGGTGTCGCGACCTTCTCGGCCTTGCTCAAGAAATACGATGACGTGCTCGAAGTCCGCAAGGGACAGTCCGACCAGGAGTATCGGGTCAGGGAGGCGGCCGGGAGGTAGCCGGACGGACGCTGCGGTATGGACGCGACGTCCAAGAGTCGAGGTCGGCAGTCATCGCGTGTAACAAAGTCATGACACTGGGCAGACGGCCGCGAAGCGGCCTCGACGGCTGCGCCGTCCCAGGATTCGTTGGCCATGGTGTAGATTGCAGGGGTGACTCCGCAGCCGCACGAATCCCGATCCATGCCGGCCGTGTTTCTGGGGCACGGCAGCCCGATGAATACGCTGGCGAGCAATCCGCACACACTGGCGTGGGCGCGGTTTGGCGAGCGCGTTCCACGCCCGCGCGGCGTTCTCTGTGTGTCGGCGCATTGGTACGTTCGCGGCACGGCGGTCACAGCCATGGCACGGCCGAAGACGATTCACGATTTCAGGGGGTTCCCGCAGGCTCTCTACGAGGTCGAGTACCCTGCGCCCGGCGATCCGGCGTTGGCGGGCCGCGTCAAGGAACTGCTGGCACCCACTGCCGTTGTCGAGGACAAGACCGAGTGGGGCCTGGACCACGGAACCTGGTCGGTACTCAAGCATGTCTACCCACAGGCGGATGTTCCGGTCGTGCAACTCGCCATCGACAGCACGAAGCCGCTCGCGGCCCACTACGAGCTGGCCAGGCGGCTGGCGCCGCTGCGCGACGAGGGTGTGCTGGTCGTGGGCAGTGGCAACGTGGTTCACAACCTGGGGATGACCAGGTGGGATGACGCGGCCGAGCCCTGGCCATGGGCCACCCGATTCAATGCCGAGGTGAGGTCGCGGTTGCTCGCAAACGATTACGGGTGGTTCACCGACATGCAGGCCCTTGGTGAGGACGGTGCAAGGAGCATTCCCACGCCCGAGCACTACCTGCCACTGCTGTACGTGATGGCGCTGCGGCAGCCCGATGACCTATTGGGGTTCCTGACGGACGGCATCGATCTCGGCTCGATCAGCATGATGAGTGTGTCGATCGGTGAGAGGCAGGATTCCCCTGGCGACCGGACCGCAGGCAATGGCGAGGCCGGAAAGCGACAGCGGGCCGAGCGGGGGGTCGGAATATCACCATGAGGTTCACGAGCGCCAGTGCGCGGTCGCATGGGCGGCAAAGTCGATCTACTGAGTCGAAGTCGACGGTCGACGTTTGCAGCAATGTCATGACACTGGAGCGGGGTCGGATCGGGTGAGCGCGGGGCCGTAGCCGGCTGACTAAATGTCAGGCGGTCGCGCGAACGCCGGCACATTGAGAGGCATACGAGGACCACGACGCGCGACAGCGGCATTCCGCGGCGTAATGCTCGGTACGGTCGAATTTCTGGTCCGCAGCGAAGCAGGATGCGAAAGCGTAGCGGGAAGGCGGACGGCAGCGGGGCTGTCTCGCGCTGCGGCAGCAGCGCTTCCGAGCCGCGCGGTGGCGCGGTGGTTCTGCAGCGAGGACTCCGTTACGCGGGGCTAGTGGTTTTCTGTGTCGATGCCGGGCGATTGAGGGGTTCTAGAATCGCAAGAGGGGGAGTCATGTCGGCAATCGTAAATATCGTCGTAAGTCTCGTCGCGCTGGTGCACGTGTATATCCTGGTGCTCGAGATGTTCCTCTGGGACAAGCCGGTCGGACTGCGCGCATTCGGCCAGACCAAGGAAGCGGCTATTGCATCCAAGGTTCTGGCGGCCAATCAGGGCCTCTATAACGGGTTCCTTGCGGCCGGGCTGATCTGGGGCCTCAGCCTCGGTGCAAATGGGACCAGCGTGAAGGTTTTCTTCCTCGGTTGTGTACTCATCGCCGGCGTCTACGGCGCGCTCACGGCGAGTCGAAAGATCCTCTTTGTCCAGGCAATTCCGGCAGCGATCGGGTTGGCGCTCGTGCTGCTGTCGTGATCAGTCAGCACCCGCTGACGACAAGGTATCGAGACTCCTGATTTCGCCCGGCACGGCGAAACGGCCGGCGCTCAGCGTATCAGGGCCTCGATGGCACTCCAGTCGAACGTCTCGGCGGCCTGCTGCATCAGCGCGTCGTAGGGCGAGCCGGCTCCGGAGAAATGGATTTCCATCATACGGATTCGGTTGGGGTTGGCACGATCCCAGGGGAACGCAGGATCCATCTTGACCAGCCGCGGCAGCGTGTCGACCGGCCGGTTTGGCGACTTCGAAGTGTAGCCTTCGCGCGCCTGCATCTGCAGCTGGGCCGGTGTGAGCGACGCACGCAGCGCGCGCAGGTCGTCGAGTTGTTTCACGTAGGCGTTGACGACCGGCGGCGCCGTGGCCGCGGCGGCAGCATCCCTGGCCGCCTGCGCCTTGACGTCCTGGATCATCGCCCAGAATTTCTCGGCTTCGATCGGATCCGTCTTTTTCATCGCCTCGTAGACCTGCCGCGGCCCGCTGTCGTCGTAGTGGCCTGCGTTGGCATTGGCGTCGGCGATGTTGCGATCGGTCTCGGCCACCGCCCTGATCAGGCGACGCTCCTCGAAGGCGAGATACTCTTCGGTGGTGACCGGCACCCACGGCGGGCGGCCGTTGAAGGTCAGCACGATCCACTGCCCGCGGTAGACCGGGTACCGTCCGACCTTGCCTATCTGCTCTGGCTCGACGAACGCCTCGATCTGCTCGTCGCGCACGGCCGAATTCTGTTGCGTCAGCGTGGAGCGCACCGAGTTGGCCTGCACGACGACGGCGGCGCGGGGGTCGACACGATCGGCCTGGGGGATCACGTCGCACTCACCCGGTCCCCAGACCTGCGGGGGGTGGGCCCACAGGACAAGGTGAAAGCCGTAGGGCGTCCATGGCGTGCTGCGCGGATGGCCAACCACCTGCCAGGTGGACCGCAGGCGCACCTTGGGCAGCCCTTGCAGGACCGCGTTGCGCTCGAGAATGTCATTCATCGACCGCGCGGCCGCGCGCATGCCGGCCACGCGTGGATCGGCGATCGGCAACTGGTCCGCGGTGGTCGGTCGCTCGCGGTCAATCCAGCAGGCGCCGTGGGCGTCGGCAAACGAGGCGAGGGTCACCGCCAGCAGCCAGAGGCATCGCACGCGCATGGACATTGGACGTCGCATGAACATCGGCCGCGATTCTACGCGACGCCGAGTGGCTCGCGCGACCGGTGATCGCGCCGGGGACGGGTCTTCAGGGGTAAGCTTCCAGAATGAACAACAAGTTGTCGATCACGCTTGGCGTGATCTCCCTCGCAATGGCGCTGCTGGTCGGGGCCACCTGGGCTCAGCCGGCGCATGCCGTCGACCGATACGAGGTCGTGCACGGCTGGCCCGAGTTGTCGCCCGGCGAGATACTGGGGCAGGCCACCGGAGTGGATGTCGATTCGAAGGGCAACGTCTGGGTGTTTCACCGCGCTGGCCGCGAGTGGTCGGAGCCCTTTCCGTCGAACCCATCGACCGGGCCACGGTCTGGGTTTTCGACGGGCGCACGGGTCGACTGTTGAAGTCGTGGGGTGCCGATACCTTTGTGATGCCGCACGGGCTCACGATCGACCAGGATGACAACGTGTGGCTCACCGACGTCGGGCGGCACCAGATATTCAAATTCGCGCCCGATGGACGGCAGTTGCTGGTCCTCGGTGAAGCACGAGTTCCAGGTGCCGATGAGCGGCATTTCGACTTGCCGACCGACGTCGCAGTCGCCGGGGATGGATCATTCTTTGTCAGCGACGGCTATGGCAACTCGAGGGTGCTGCATTTCGCCGCCGACGGGACGCTGATCAAGACATGGGGCACCAAGGGAACAGCTCCGGGTGAGTTTGATTTGCCGCATGGGATCGCGATCGACGGTCGAGGCCGAGTGCTGGTTGCCGACCGAAGCAATGCGCGTGTGCAGGTGTTCGATCAGTCCGGCAAGTTCCTCGGCCAATGGCAGGGTGCCGAACTCGGGCGGCCCTATGCGGCGGCGGTTGGGCAGCAGAACCGTGTGTTCATCGCGGACGGTGGAGATCAGCCCGAAGTGCCCCCGGACCGTGCCGGTGTTGCCGTCGTGGATGCCGACGGACACTTGATTACTCGCTTCGGCCGTTTCGGCAATTACGACGGACAGTTCCGACTCGCGCACGACATCGCCGTCGCAAAGGACGGCGCTGTGTATGTCGTCGATGCCTGGGGTCAGCGAGTGCAGAAGTTCGTGCCGCGATAGAGACGTCGAGCGGGGTGGCTGAAGCTCAGTCTCGGAGGGGCTGCTCGGCCCGTCGTGGGCCTCGCCCTGGGGAGCCGACCGGAACAGGAGTACTGGCGAGTCGATCACGAGCGCCAGTGCGCAGGGGATCGGAATATCACCATGAGGTTCACAAGCGGCAGTGCGCGGTCGCATGTGCGGCAAAGTCGATCTACTGAGTCGCAGTCGACGGTCAACGAGTGCACCAAAGTCATGATACTGGGCAGACGCCAGCGGAGCTGGCTCGACGACCCCATCTGGGTCGTCCTCCGAGCCGCGCGGTGGCGCGGTGGTTTTGCAGCCCGCAGGCTGTCGCCTCGAGATTCAGGTGCTGCGCGTTCCGGTTCAGTCCGAGCGGGGTCGGTTCCGAGTTAAGGCAGACGGCAGCTTGTAACCAACGGAGATGTCCCATCGGATAGTGTTGCGCTACGTCCCCGGTGCCACCAAACTGCGGCGGCATTCACGAAGCGAGACATTGATGAAGCGCGTGCTGCGTTGGCTCGGTATAGCCCTGGGAGGATGCGCGGCATTGGGATTGCTGGCTTACGCCATCGCGTACGTTCTCTCTGAGAGGACTCTGGGACACACGTACAACGTCCCAGCAGTTGCAATTACGATTCCGACCGATCCCACGTCGGTCATCGAGGGCCGACGGCTGGCGACAATTCGTGGCTGCTTCGGCGGCTGCCATGGCAGGCAGGCCGAGGGACGGGTCATGTTTGACGAACCGATGATCGCGCGTTTTGTTGCGCCGAATCTGACGGCGGCCGTCCGCAAGTACAGTGACGCGAATCTCGCGATCATCATCAGGAATGGCGTATTGCCCGGGCGCAGCACGATGGTGATGCCATCGGAAGCGTTCGTTGGGCTGACTGACGCAGATCTGGTCCGCATCATCGCGTTTCTGAAGTCATTGCCGGCGGTCGACGGGCCGGATGCGAATGTCTCGATCGGGCCGCTCGGGCGCATCGGCGTCGCCGCCGGGAAATTCAAGACAACGGCGCAGCTCATCGCGGAAACGGTCCCGCCTCCCGATGCAGCGGGCGAAGAAGCTGTCTTCGGACGGTACCTTGCCCGGACCATCTGCGCGCAGTGTCACGGGACAAGCTTGCGCGGCGATTCCAACCCCGATTTCACCAGTCCGAGTCTGGAGATTGTTGCCGCGTATTCCCCGGAATCGTTCGTTCAGCTGCTGCGCACCGGCGTGGCGCTCGGCGGACGAAACCTGGCTACGATGAGCCCGTGGTCGCGGACCCATTTGACGTATCTCACGGATGCGGAGATTGCCGCGCTCTACAGCTACCTGCGCGCCATGGACGCCGCCGCCGATAGCTCGCGCGATCACTGATCGCGCCCCGATCCGGTTTGCCGGGATGGCTGGCAAGTTGCGGTGCCGGTTTGAAGACCTCGGACTACAATCGCCCGAGCCGACGTCGTTCGCTGATTCGTGCAGCAGCGGTCGGCTTCAAAGGTGTCGGAGTGATAATTGTCGGACCTCACCGGCGAATCGAAGGATCGTGATGACACTGCGGCCCGAGGATCTGTCGCTCATTACCGCGAAGACGCTCGAGTACTACAACGAGTGCGCCGCCGAGTTCTGGGCGGGCACGCGCGACCACGATGTGAAGCAGAACATCGAGGCGCTGCTGCGACACATCCGCGGTGTGCCACCGTTTCGGATACTCGATTTCGGCTGCGGACCAGGGCGTGACCTGGCGGCATTTCGCGCTCTTGGCCACCAGCCGATCGGCCTCGAAGGCGCCCCGGCATTCGCCGCGATGGCGCGCGAACACGGCGGCTGCGACGTCTGGGAGCAGGATTTCCTGTCACTGAAGCTGCCGTCGGGTCACTTCGACGGCATCTTCGCCAACGCCTCGCTGTTCCACGTGCCACGCCAGCAGATTCCGCGCGTTTTGAGCGAATTGCACGCGGCGCTCAAACCGGACGGCGTGCTGTTTACATCGAATCCTCGGGGCAATAACGAGGAGGGCTGGAATCACGGTCGGTATGGGGCCTATCACGACCTCGAATCATGGCGCGCGTTTCTGGAAACGGCGGGGTTCGCTGAGTTGGAGTACTACTATCGGCCGCCGGGGCTACCGCTCGAGCAACAGCCATGGCTTGCAAGCGTTTGGCGCAAGAGAGGCGACTTGGGTGAGACCTGACAGCGTGCTGGACGGTGACGCGGGAATCGTTGCCGTGATTTGAACCTGCGAGTCCGATGGGCGGAAGCGGCGAGAGTGGGGCAGACGCGACCGCAGGTCGCTCGACGGCTCCGGGAGCCGTCCCAAGATCCGTTAGGCAGAAAGGCTTCTGACGCGTAGTTCCCCGGATTGCCTAAGCACCAGCAGAGAGCGACCGTGGGTGGCGGCAGTTCGTGCCGACGACAGTCCAGGACGGGTGCCATGCGGTACCTCGTGAGTAGCCAGAAACCCGTCGAGCAGGCGAAGTAGGCGGTTCCGGAGAATTCGATGCCAGTCGGTCTCGTGCAAGCCCTGGCGATCTCGGCCATCCCGGTCGGGGCCGCGGCGCTCGGAGCGGCGATCGCGACAGTGCGGCCGCCGGGTCGTATCGTACGGAGCAGCATCCAGCACTTCGCCGCCGGCGTGATCTTCTCCGTGGTGGCCGTCGAGCTGCTGCCCGAGGTGCGACGCGGGCACGATCCGTTCGAAGTGGGCTGGACGTTTGCGGCGGGCCTCGTGCTGATGCTCGTGATCGACGAGGTGGTAAAGCGCTTCAATCACAAGGGCGAGCACGCCGGCGGAGGGACGCCGTCGCTTGGCCAGTTGGTGCCGATCGGCGTGGACCTGCTGATCGACGGGCTCCTGATCGGAATTGCGATGACCGCAGGCCTCAAGAAGGGGATGCTGCTCACCGTGGCACTCACGCTCGAACTGTTCTCGCTCGGGCTCGCCATGGCGCTGAACTTCGGCGCGTCGCGGCCGATGGTGCGCGTGCTTGCACCGACCGGTATCGCGTGCCTGATCATCGTCGGCGCCTTGATCGGAGAGACGCTGCTCGTCGACGCGTCGGTGCATACGCTGGCCGGGCTGCTGTCATTCGGTTGTGCGGCGCTGCTGTTCCTCGTGACGGAAGAGTTGCTGATCGAGGCGCACGAGTCAGCGGACACAGCGGTGACGACGACCATGTTCTTCGTGGGGTTCCTGATCTTCCTGCTGCTCGGGATGATGGAGTAAGGCGGGAAGGTGCGTGGGGTCCGGGGGCCAAGGCAGACGGCAGCTTGAGAACCGCACCTCCGAAACCTGTCTTGCAGCCGGGAGGCTGGCGCGTCGAGATCCGGGTGTTGCGCGAAGATCAGCATCTGGTTCCAGAGACTGTATTTCGAGAAGCGGCTCATGGTGGTCAGGAACGGCACGAGTGAGGTGCCGGGTGCGGCGAGGCGCTCCTTCAGCGTGTCGAGCAGTGTGTCGATGGTATTGCGGGTGTCGGTCTGTGGTTTGGCGTTCACCGGGAAGCTCCCTTTTCTTGAGGCGGGACCCCACGGTCCCTTCGCCCCGTTCGGGGGACCGGGGGAATGACGCCAAGAGGGAGCGGGCGAGGCCGACCGTGGTTGCTATAGCCGTGCCTGAGCAGGTCGAGTGACAGCGCAGCTGGCGCGAGGCGTGCAGCACGGCAACACGTAGCGCTGGGGAGGCCGGAGCCTGAAGAACGCCAGGGCAAGGACGGACCTGGGAATATCGGCGAGGCGTCCAGGAGCTATAGTCCGCGGTAGCTCGTGCAGCCGAGTTGCCACGCCGGGGTTGCTGTTGCGCACCGCGTCGGGCCATTCTTGTGTGAATGTCGTACCGACTGCTAGCGGACCTGACACTCATCCTGCACGCCGGGTTCGTGGCGTTCGTGATGCTGGGCGCATTGCTGGTGCTGCGGTGGCCGCGCGTCGCGTGGATACACCTGCCGGCGGTGTTGTGGGGCGCCGGGATCGAGTTTCTCGGCGGTATCTGTCCGCTGACACCGCTCGAGAATCACTGGCGGCGGCTGGCGGGCGGAGACGGCTACGCGGGTGGATTCGTCGAGCACTACGTGGTGCCGATTCTCTATCCGGACGGGTTGACCCGCCGGGTCCAGGTCGTGCTCGGCGTGCTCGTGCTGATGGTCAACGTGGTGATCTATGCGTGGGCGCTGTGGCGGCGGCGATCACCTGGATCTCGACCGTGAAGGCCGGCGTGGCGAGCTTCGCTTCAACCGTGGCACGGGCAGGGGTGTGGCCGTCCGGCACCCAGGCGTCCCAGACGGAATTCATCTGGCTGAAGGTGCCGATGTCGGCGAGGTAGATGGTGGCCGAGAGGATTCTCGTCTTGTCGGTGCCGGCCTCCGCCAGCAGGCGGTCGATGGCAGAGAGGATCTGCCGGGTCTGGCCGGGCACGTCCTGGCTCGGATCGTCGGCGACCTGGCCGGCGAGGTAAACCGTGTTGCCGTGGATGACCGCCTGAGACATGCGCGGGCCGAGGTGGAGTCTGTCGATCATGGGTACTCGCTGGTGGGAGAGGAGTGGAATCAGCGAGATCGCTTTCGCGTACTCGACGCGATGGACCTCTGAGGGGATGGTTTGTGGCGCGTCGTTCGTGTCGGTGTACGCAACTTCGCAGGCCGTCGCGCGCTGGAGCTCCTGGCCGTTGGCTTGGGGGCCCGGCCCGGGCTCCGCGCTTGCGCGCGTGGTGCGGACGCCTTGCGGGACCCCACGAGCCGCCGTTCGGCGGCGAGGCGCGAGGCCTGCTCCTTGCGGAGCAGCGTGGTGAGCGCCTCGACTTCCGCTTCGATCGCGGCGCTGCGGCGCTGGCTCACGTCCAATCGGCCCTGCAGCTCGCTCTCGCGGATCGCGAGCACGTGGGCGCGGACCTCCATCTCCTGGCGCTCCTTCGCGAGCGAGGTCCTGCCGGAGCCCTGTTCTGCAGCGGCGCGTTTGCGCGCCTGTTCGAGCGCCTGCAGCCAGAGGCCTTCGGCCGCGAAGAGCACCGGTTCCGGCAGGCGGTGCAGCGCTGCGGGTCCGGCGTCGAGGCGACCGGCCAGCCTGCTCCACCAGGCGTCGAGCAGCGGGTTCACCGCGTTCGGGGGAGCCGCGACCGATCTTTGCGCGGACCTTTTCGATCGTGGGGCGCTCACCCTCGTGCAGCAGGGCGTCCGCGGCGCGATCGACGTCGGGCTGGGTGATGCCGCGGGGTGAAGGTGGTGGGGTGCGGGTTCGGCGTGGAGATGACGCTCGCATGTTGCAAACAATACAGCATATGTATGGTGTATTAAAAAGCCCTCAGCGTGGGTCGTTTTGGCTGGTAAGTCGTCGCGGGAAAGTCCTTATGGACCGGGAAGGGGCCGGGCGCGATGCTGCGCCGCATCAAGTTCTCCCCCTGATTCGGCCCTCCTCACGAGGGCCGCTTTTTCGGGTGAGAAGGGGCCGGTGGAGGGGACGGCATGCGCCGCTCGCCGACCGTGTCACGTGGGATGCGCTCCGGATTCCATCGCCAAATCGGAGGCCTGATCGTGAAATCGGTATTGGTGCTGTACTGCAGCCAGCGTGGCCACACGGCTCGGGTGGCCCGACGGATCTGTGAGTCCGTGGTCGCCACGGGCGGCCGGGCGGAAATGATGGAGATCAAGGAAGCGGTCCACGAGGGCGTGGCGTGGGACCGGTATGACGTGGTGGTGCTCGGCGCACCGGTGATCTACGGAACTTACGACAAGACGTTCTTCGAGTTTGTGCGGCAGAACAAGCAGCAGCTGGATGCGAAGCCGAACAGCTTTTTCAACGTGTCGGTGGTCGCGCGCACGCCGGCCAAGGCGACGGTCGAGGGCAACCGCTACCTGCAGAAGTTCCTCGCGATCTCACCGTGGAGACCTAAGGACCTGAAGGTCATTGCCGGAAAGGTTAACTATCCCGCCTGGCGCTGGTACGACGTGCTGATGATCCAGTTGATCATGAAGATGACGCACGGACCGACCGACCGCAGCACTGTGATCGACTACACGAACTGGGAAGACGTCGACGCTTACGGCCGCCACGTGATCGGGCTCGGCTGAGGGCCTGCCTGAAATCCCCGAGACGTCCGGAAGCCGCCGTCGGCGATATTACCTAGAGCGTCGTCAGGTTACTCAGTGCGCAGTGATATCCGCGGCAACGACATGTCACTCCTCTGATTCGGCCCCGCACGTCGGGGGCCGTCATTTCTGCCCGAGGGGGGCGGGTGTCGCGGTTGATGCCGGCGGAAGCGTCAGGGCGTGTGCGCAACCTGCGCGCGGCGGTGAATCTCGGCGACCAGCGCGTCGACCTGCTCGCGTACCTGCCGCTTTATCAGCAGCGGTCCGATCAACGGCGGCACCCAGAAATCGGGCTCGATCACGGCCCGATAGTCGATCGTGCAGTGGGTCGTGTCGCCGGCTACGTGCCAGACTCCGTGCATCTGCCTGAGATTGCCCGTCAGTTTCGTGAACGTGAACTCGTGTGGGGGGTCGAGCGTCACTGCGAGCGTGACGTCGACCGCGAGACTCGGGAAACCGAGAACCGACCGGCCGACCTGTCGCAGCCGCAGCGGCTCGCCCGGCGGGCTCACGAGTTGGCTCGATTTCAGGCCCGGCAGGAACTCGGCCATGTGATCGAAGTCCGTCAGCACCGAGAAGCACAGTCCGGGCGGTGCGCGGGCCTCGATCGCGGCACTGACCCGCACGAGCGCCTCCACGCGCTCCACCTCGACGGGAGTCGACGCGTTCGCACTCGCACACGTGGCGATCAGGCCGAGCAGACAGAGGAGGCGGAGGTTCATCGGTGCGGTCGAACGGGCATGGGCGGTGGAGTGTACGGGATGCCGCCCAGTCCTCGTGCAGGAAGGCCGCTGGGATTGGGGCGACTCTCCAGGTAGCGCTGTAGTGCCCAAGCGCCAGCGCGTGGTGAGGCTTTCGACCGTTACTCAATCCGTCCATGGATCTCGCCTATCGGAGGCGATCGGAACCAGAGTACCGGCGGGACAACCGGGAGCCGCAGTCGGCGGTGGCACACACGGTATGGTCGGGACACTGGTTCAAAAATCGTTCCCGCGATTTTTGTCGACGCCCCGGCGGGGCGTTCAGGGGTTGGTGGGTCGTAGGTGTCCGCCTTCGTGCAGCGAAGGCCCGAGCTCATGCGGTTTGGCTTCGCGTGTGGTTCAGGAACCGAGCCCGTCGGCGCGCATACTGGTTGCCGGCGAGGGCAAGACCATGCGTGTGCACCCGAGACTTCCGGTTCTGGCGACGATCACAGTGGGACTCGCGGTTGCGGCGGCGCCACGCGCGCATGCCGTAGCCGACGCAGTGGTGGATCGCTACGTCGCAGCGATCGCTGCGCAGCAGGACGACCGGGTGACCGAAGCGCTGGCGCGCCTGGACGGAACCGGTCGGCAGCTGCTGGCGCTGCGTTCATACGTGCGAAGTGCATCGCACCTCGCCGAACGCTGGAGCTGGACGCAGGAACAGATTGAGGCCTTCGAGGGCTCGCCCGAGCAACGCGATCTGCAACTGGAGATCAGCCGCGTACGGACCGCGTTCCTCGCTGCCAACCCTGGCTACGAGATCTATGTGAATTCCCAGGTGCGCAGTCTGGATGAGCAGATAGAGCACTGGAATCGTAACGAGTCAGTGGCCGCTGCAGCCGACGAGATCCTCGCCGCCGCACGGACGCTGGTCGTTTCGCCGGGTTTTCCGGCGGATCGACCCGAGCGAGCACGGGAGGCGCTCAAAGTGTTCCTGGCCGGCCATACCCCCGTGCCAACGCCGACAATCGCGGCGCCTGGATTGTCGCTGCATGGTCAGATGCGAGCGGTCGATTTTCAGGTGCATCAGGGCGGACATGTCGTCGCAGGTCCAAACACGTCCACCATTCCCAGTGACTGGGAGGCGGCGGGATGGGCTGCGAAACTCGATGCAGCCGTGCAAGCAGGGAGCAACAAGTTCGTCGGTCCATTGGCATCCCCGCCGGCGCCGTGGCATTACACCTACGTACCTGAGGCGGCACCAGAAAAATAGGACACGACCTGCTGTTAGGCGGGTTTGATCGGGAGAGTACACGGGAGTCCGGGCAGTGGGCCTGGCAGGGTCAGATTCTGGCGGGTCAGCTGTCAGTTTACATAATATACATTATGCGTACCTTTTACGTTCCGGCACGAAGCCCACTAGGAGCCAGTGCCGTGAATCCGAGACCCCTACCGCCCCATACCTCGAGCAAGGATCTCCAGCTCCTCGCTGACATCGATTACGCGGTCAGCGATCTCGACCAGGCGTTCAGTCATCTCAGCGATCGCAGCTTCGCGTGCCTGCGTCGTCCGTACCAGCGCCTAGCGGATGCCGTACTCCGCGTGGCCGTCGATGGGTCCTGTCGGAGCGCCTGAGGCTCCTCAATGCGTCGCCTTGCGTCTAGGTTGCAGCGACAAGCCAGTTCTGGCACCTTGGATCCCGCACGCTTGGCTTGGGTGCAGAAAGAACCCTCGCCGAGGAAGAGCACCGTAAATGAGAGGCTGAACGGCTCCTGGGAACGAAAGCCGGTAAGCCGTGACACTGCTAACCCCGGGCCCTCGTGCCCTTGGGGGACATACCGAAAGGACGCAGGTGCTCACGTTCCCGCTCATGGCTCCATTGGGGACCTGGCGGGCGTGCGTACGAAGCTTTCGAAACCACTGACAATTTTCTATGGCTATCCGCCCGAGCTCATCGCTCGCTGGTGCGGCGTCAGTGAGCAGACCGCGTATCTCTACAAAATCGGCGCAAGAAAGCCATCTCGCCAGGCGCTGAGACTTTTCACATTGCATCGTGATGGACGGGTGCTTGGCCCCGAATGGCGCGAATGGGCGGTCCACAAAGACAAGCTGGTGAGTCCAGAGGGCCAGGAAACCACCCAAGGTCAGCTAAATGCGTATTGGCTGGTTCTGCAATACATGCGGGAGCTAACCACCGACAACCCGCAAGCAAGAGAGGAATTCCTTCGCCTCCTGAGGTCCGCCTGAGGTGCGCCCCGATTCGCAATGCGTCGGCGAGCTGTCCACGGCCTGGGGCCGCGGGGGTCCTTTGCGTACCCCCGCGGCGGCCCAAGGCGGTGGCCAGGTCGGGCCGCCGGCGGACGCGGATCTGCAATCCGGAGGGATGCTGGCCGCGTCGACGTCCGTCGACGTACCCTCCTCTGGGCTTGTCAGATTACCAACAAGTGACACGCACCAAGTCCGCGACCGATACACATGGCTCCGCGAAGAACAGCAGCGTCGTCGTGGCTTGCGGATGTTCAAAAGTCTTTCGTGCGTTGGCGACCTGCTCATGGAAGAGCGAGCCGCTGACGGACGAAGGCTCTCTCGTGCATTTTTGACCTTTACTTACCGCCCAGGCGTCGAATGGCAGCCGCGTCACCTCGCGGAGTGCCTAAGCGAATGCGACATTGGGTAGAGCGCCGCGGGGTTAAGTTCCGCTACCTTTGGGTGGCCGAGCAGCATAAGTCTGGTCGCGTCCACTACCACGCAATCGTATGGCTGCCTCGAGGACTAACAATGCCGAAGCCAGACAAGCAACTCTGGTGGCCGCACGGCTTCACAAATGTGCAATGGGCCCGCAAGGGAATTGGTTACTTGGTCGAAATATGCGACTAAGACTGCATAGTCTGCGTCGCCCGTCCCCAAAGGTTGCCGTCTGCACGGCCATGGCGGTCTCACATTAGAACGTCGTTTGTACCGCGCTTGGTGGATGCTCCCGAAATACCAACGCGATCGCTGCGAGCCAACCGAACGTGTCAGCCGAGCTCGAGGTGGCGGCTGGATTTCGAGAGCGACGGCTCAATGGTGGTCAGCCGTCACGTATAGACCAGGCATAGGATGGAGCTAGGCCACCTTCTCTTCCTGGTTGCAGCTTTCGCAGAGCGCCCTACCGTTCTCTAGCGTGGTCGAGCCTCCATGAGCCCATTGGGCCTGGTGATCGGCTTCCATTTCCTCAAGGGAGATCGCCTTCATGCACTTCTGGCACTTTTTTTCGGCAAGAATCCAAATAACGGCTCGCTCTTCCGGAGAGTAGGAACGCTTCTTGTCACGGAGCAACACATCAGGGTTCTTTTGCAGAAAATAGCGCCGAAGAATTGCAACGCGCTCACGCAGGCTACCAAGGTCGTTTGTTCCCTGCTGCATCAGGCGGCCAAATTCGATCAGGTTTGTGTCACGGTCATCTTCTTTCTCTAAGAAGATTATCCGCACGATCTTTTTGGAAATCTTCGAGGAACTTCTTCATCCGAGAATAAAGGTCCTTGTGCGCGTATTCCTTTTCAATGATCTTGACGAAAAGGTAGTACAGAGGTGGATACGCTTGTTTGGACAATAACGCGTCTTTCTTACTGAAAAGCCTGTTTAACTTCTTTAAGGTCTCCTCGACGGCACCCTTCAACTTCTCCCGCTCAGTCTTTTTCAATGTGCGATTCGACTCGACCAGCTTGTCCAAGAATCGCTTTTTTAGATCGCAGAACGGGTCTCCGGTCGCGATCTCGCTGTTTTCGATGAGCAAAAATTTCGCTGCGACTTCGTGATGCTGAAGTCGCTTGTTAGCAAACGTCACTTTATCGGTGAAAAAGCTCATTCCAGCGACATCGCGTACTAAGGACACCATGTCGCCCGACTTTCGCGTTGCGTTTTTCGGCGGCGCTAGAGTGGCTCGCCATTGTTCAGTCGGGAGAATAGCTCCTCTATGTCCTCGGCGTCTGCGTCGGTCACAAGCGTTACGGCCAACGAGATGTTCTTGAAAGTCTCCTTCCACCAATCGGGGAGTCCTGAGTACTTGCTGCCGGCTTTAATTGGATGCTTTTTGGCTTTTTCGGCGTTGTACAGTTCAAAGTCATTCGCCAAACCAATCTTGTCGTCGAGAAAGTCCCAGATCGTGCGTCAGGCGCTTCTTTCCATCAATGATGGCATAGTCGTAGCGTCCCTTTCCGCCTGTAAGGTCGTGGAAATAGAACTTAGGGACATCGAATTCGTTGAACAACGAATCCAGAAAGAGTTGCTTCTTCTCCGTCGACCATACCCCTGATTCCCGTTGATAGTCAGGGGATTCGTCGATCACGTTCTTTTCCACCAGGAACTTCCCGATGGTCATTGTCTATGGCTTGCAGTACATGTTTTTGCCTGATGGCCTGTGTATGCGGTTGTCGAGGACTGACCCAACGCTGCGTGCCAACCATATTCGCGTCTGCGCTCTCTGTGACTGAACTGCAGGGAGCATCGCGCTCTCTCGGCGTCAAAAGTCGAGTTAGACCAGTCTGGCGAACCGCAAGCGTCATGTAACTATATATATTTGAACGTCCATTTACATCTAACCAATCACGCGGCGCTCGTGCCGTCTTGGCGTCCCTGCCTTAGGTCTTTATCCGAACCTGTACTGCTTCAGAGTTTGCTCGTTGGCGTCATATAGCTGGTCGTCATTCAGCTCAATGGCCGTTACTTCGATGTCGTGAAATCGACCATCGGCTTTGACACTTGCTTTCCATTTGACGTCATAGCTCAAGACATGCAGCTTCTCCACCGGCAAGGGTGTTGGCGTAGCGGTGCCAGTGGGCTCGTTGCTAATAAAGAGGCGAGCGAAGTCGACTTTGCTCGACCAGTGGAATTCTCGCTCACCAGCGAGCTCCGTGAACTGGGTGCTCTTAATCAGGTACTTCTGCCTTGCAACAGCAAAACTGCTTGCGGAGGTTCCGTGTGCTACCAGCAGCAGAGTGTTCTTAATTGGATTGTTTAGCGTCGGATCGGCGCTGACCGCGGACTGAATGCTCTCGCCTACTCGGTGCTTTACAAGAATACAGTTCGGATCTCCCTTCGTAAAAAACTTCGCGCGCGCGTGGCTTTGGATCGACTTGACGAAGGTGTTTGTCAAATTCTCCTGCGTCAGCTTGATGTATGCCTCGAAATCGCTGAGAGATTCGAACGCCAGCAATTTCTTTGATGCCTTAAGACGAGTTTCGGCGGCTGTTCGAAGTATCTCATCGTTGCAAATAAATATTACTGTAGTCCCGCTTGCTGCCTCATCGCAGAGATGCGCCAGCGTCTCTAGTATTACCGCATCTCGAAATCCCTTCTCATTGATCTTGTCCTTAGGGTCAAATGTAAACGGCGGCTTTCGCCAAATCGCCGCATTTACTACAGAAGCCCAATCGATGCTTGATACAGGGGTTGGAACTAGGCTTCCCGACCGTCCTTTTAACCACTTCTCCAGCTTTGCTCTAACTTGAGCCTTTATCTTTGATTCGTTGCACTTATGGTTGTACGTTGCAGCAGTAATTCCCGACAGCTCCGAGACACTTTCGGAGATGGTGGCGACGGCCTTGAGCGCCGAGGTTGTCTGCTGAAAATGTAGTTCCCCGAAGACGACTTCCGGAACGTGAAGGGTCATAGGTATTCGCGATGAATTCTGATCCCAGAAACTGTCGAAGGCAGCGCAGACCGACAGCTTCTTGTCTCGATCCCAAAGTACACTGGTATCGACTACTACTACGTGAGGGGGCGGCGGTGATCGGCGGACTCTGGGCATGCTTTACACCTTCGTTAGAGCTCAAATACGTCGAATGAGCGCTGGTTACAGCAGCTTCAGTGCCGCGACGATGATCGCGATTGGAAGGACTGTTATCGCCGATAGGGCCCCGAGGCAACCAGTACGGGCCGAGTTCGTGTCTTGAGAGTGTTGGCTTCGTATACTGGCAGGTTGAGAGGCAAGCCACTGTTGATGGCAGGACTGGCAATAGAACCTGTCCTTCTTGTTTCGCCAAGCCTCGATCGTACGTGCCGTATGCGGTGACCTGCACTTGCAGTGAGCGCATCGAAAGTGCATTTCCGCCGGTCGCGCCTTGGGTAGCAATCGCGAAATGGCGCCTACCGCGATTGCGATGACGACAACAACACCGAAAAGCAGTTCCAACGTCACCGGGTCTCTCCCTTCGACCAGCTGGCCTCAAATTCCTTCTTAGCCCGCACGTAGGCATTGCCGCACTCGACCTGGGTGTCCCAGTCGGGCGGGTTATCGCACTTTTTGGAAGGTCTGTAGAACTGTCGCCAGGCGCTTTCTTTGGCCGCCCTACTCGCCTGATCGATTCGAGCGCGCTCTGCTGCAGCTTGTGTTTGGCGCGCCATCTCCTGACGTTTGGCCAATTCCCCTGCGGCCTTGCGCTCAGCCTGTGCTCGCTGCGCAGCTTGATTTCGTTGGACCTGGGCGCGCAGCTCCTGTTGCGCCTGTCGGGCAAAGTCCTCCGCAGCCTCGTTCGCTGCACGCAGCGCCAGCGCGGCATACAAATGCAGTCCGACAAAAATAACGCCTGCCGCGATCAGAATCCCGACCGCAATTTGCGTCGCCAGGTACCACTCGCCTTTCGTTTGGGCCATCCCTACCCCACTTTTCCTTGCGGACTGCAGTTTGCACACTTAACTGTGCATTACAAGTTGTTGATTTTACAAGTGGAAACTGACCCTCAAAAATATCCCTTGCTATACATTATGCGTACCGCCCAATGACGCTGCGTAGACGGCGAGTTCACGGTCACCTTGAGCCTCTCCCGGGCCGGCGGGTCATCCGGTCTTCCGCCTCGGCGGAACCTGGCTTGGATACGGGCACGGTTCGATCAAGCAGCTGCAAGGCAACAGGCCCACCGACTGGGTAACCAACGTTACATGATGGGATAGGTGTGTCTCTTGCAGTCGATCATTACCTTTGTCATCGCCCACACAACGGCAGCATCAGACTGTCGCCCACATTGAGTAAGGCGGACCTCGTACTAATCACAAGCCTCAGCACGCGAACCGACGGCCCGGCCACCACTCCCCGCGAGATCTCCTCGCGCTCGGCCAATGGCCATTCACCGTCTGACACGAAGGCGACGATCGCGGCCACACGGCAAACCGTGGCGTGTATGTGTGGCCCCGACGGACCACAAGTCTGTGACGATCATGCTCGACGGCAAGCCAGATCAATCGCTTACGTGCTCGGACCAGTTCAGGCGAGAGTCGGGTTGAAGATTGAGTTCCCAGCTACTGCAAAACCCGTATAGCATCGCGATACGAGCAGTAGTCCCGTCAAATATCCAGGGGGGATAATTCTTGCGCACACGCAATCTTGTCTTGCTGCTGGGAGCCTGTTTCCTCACTGCCGCACCATGCGCGCACGCGTTCAATTACGGGTTCCTTGGTACGTCCGTGCTGGCCAAGCTCACACCGGCCGACGTGGAGATCGGATCGCGTGCAACTCGGGAGGCATTGGACAGCGGAGAGGATCGTGAATGGCAGAATCCAGCCACCGGCGCCCGTGGCACCATCCGGATCCTTGGCACGGTCGACGTCGCCGACCATAAGGAATGCCGACGTACCCGTCTCGACGTCGTGGCAGGCGGCCGCTCCGGAGGCGGCAACTACACCTTGTGCAGGGCGCAGTCCGGGGCCTGGAATTTCTACACGCCGCCACGCTCAACGTAACCGATACGTCATCGATGAATAATTCCAGGCGATGGCACTCAATGGCGTCCGCCCGAAGATAGTGAGTACGACCAACCGGGGTGACCAGCTCATGTATCGCGTGATTGGCCCGCATTTCGCACGGGCGATCGTGGTCGTGCTGGCGCTCCTCCCTGTTATCACCGGGCAGGCCGCGGAGCCATCAGCTCCCGAGATGCTCTTCCGTGATGTCCATGTCTTTGATGGCAGGTCGACTACTCTGTCCGACCGTACCGCGGTGCTCGTGCGCGGCAACACCATCGCTGCCATCGGTGCGCGCGCGATACCCGCTAATTCTGAGGTCACGGTCATCGATGGCGGGGGGCGAACACTGATGCCGGGGCTGATCGACGTGCACGTGCACCTGACGTTCAGCGCGCTCAGCCAGGCACAGCTGGCGGCGCCGGACATGACCGCGCAGAAGGCCGAGGACGCGGCCGCCACCGAGGCGCGGAAAATGCTGCTCCGTGGCTTCACGGCGGTGCGCGACGTCGGCGGCCCGATCTTCGGATTGAAGCGTCGCATCGATTCCGGGGAACTTCCGGGCCCACGGATCTGGCCGTCCGGTGCCGTGATCTCGCAAACGAGCGGCCATGGCGACTTTCGTCTGCCGAGCGAGCCGTCACGTCGCTTTACGGGTACACCGTCGCGTGCTGAGCTCCTCGGTGCGACTTTTATCGCCGACGGTCGCGACGAGGTGCTGGCTGCGGTCCGCGAGAACCTGCGGATGGGAGCGAGCCAGATAAAGCTGATGGCAGGTGGCGGCACCTCCTCCGCGTACGATCCAATTGACGTCACGCAGTACACACTGGACGAGATGAAGGCTGCGGTTGAAGCAGCGGACGATTGGAACACCTACGTGACCGTACACGCCTACACGCCGCGCGCCGTGCGTCGAGCAATTGAGGCGGGTGTAAGGTGCATCGAGCACGGCCAGCTGCTGGACGAGGCGACGCTGAGGCTGATGGCGGAGAAAGGCGTGTGGCTTTCAGCCCAGAACCTCGTCGAGGACACTCCGAACATGGATCCGCTGCGCCGCGAGAAGAGACGCGAGGTCGTCGCGGGCAACTCGCGCGTCTGGCCCCTCGCCAAGAAGCTGGGAGTCAAGCTCGCGTGGGGCACGGACTTCCTGTTCGAGCCAGAGCTCAATGCTGAGCAGAATGCCTACATCCTGCGCCTCGAGCCGTGGTTCACCACGGCGGAAATCCTCAAGCTGGTCACCCACGATAATGCCGAGCTGCTGGCACTTTCCGGGCCACGCAGCCCCTACCGGGGCCGAGTCGGCGTCATTGAGGAAGGGGCGCTCGCCGATTTGCTGCTGGTGGACGGCGATCCCATCGCCAACATCAATCTCATCGCCGACCCGGAAAAGAACTTCGTCGTGATCGTGAAGGACGGCAAGTTCTACAAGAATTCCCTCGGCACGAAGCCCTGAGGGTCCGGTCGAAGATCACGGACGTCTGCTCGTCTGGAGCTTGGTATTTCTCGCGTTGACAACTATGCTCGGACGGGCGCGGGGATCCAGCATCCGGGTCCCGTCTGGGCTGGGCGCGGCCTTGCGAACCATGGACGGCGTCAGCCAGGCAGGACCCACGTCTTGAACACCAAGAACCTCCTTGACACCCGCAACGGGCGCTTCCTGACCTTTGGCCTGATGTACGTTTCGGAAGGGATTCCTTACGGATTCACCTCGGTCGCAATGGTGGCGTTCATGCGCCAGCACGGCGTATCGCTCGACCTGATCGGCACGTTCGTGGCCGCTCTGTTCATGCCCTGGGCGTTCAAATGGGCGTGGGCGCCCTTAGTGGACCTGATAAAGCTGCACCGCTGGGGCGGCCGCCGCGCATGGATCATCGCCTGCAACGCCATGATGATCGTGACGCTGCTGATCGCGGGAAGCATCGACGCCCAGCAGAATTTCACGCTGCTGCTCGTCATGGTGACCGTGCACAATTTTTTCTGCGCCACCCAGGACGTGGCGATCGATTCGCTGGCGGTCAGCACGCTCGAGCCCGATGAACGGGGCCGGGGCAACGGCTTCATGTTCGCAGGCCAGTACTTCGGCATCATGCTGGGCGGCGGCGGCGCGGTTTTCGTGAACGGATTGTTCGGATTCGACGCGGCCCTGGGATACATCTGCGCCCTGCTGCTGCTGAACCTGTCGTTCGTGCTGTTGTTCGTGCGCGACCCCTTCGCACAGCGCGACGCAGCACGGGCAGCGAATTTCACTCGAACCCTGGTGACGTCCCTGATCAAGTTCGTCAAGGAAGTCTATGCAAGCTTCTGGCTCTCAGGCAGGGGCCCCATCGTCGGCGTGGCTTTTTCGCTGCTGCCTGCCGGAGCCATGGCCCTGGCATATGCGACCCTGGCGACCATCCAGGTCGACTATGGCCTCGACGACAACCAGATCGCCAGGTTGCAGACATTGAACACCCTGATGGCGGCCGTGGGCTGCATTGCCGGCGGGATGTTCGGGGACCGTTTTGGGGCCAGGCGCGCGGTCGCGATTGCCTATGCGTTGACGGCCTCGGTGTCCTTTGCGCTGGCGACTCAGATCTCGGAGGTCGGTCTGGTCGCGGTGGCGCCCTCCTTCTTCTACGGGATCATCATGGCGCACGGCTTTTTCTTTGGCATGGCCTACGGCGCGCGCAACGCGATTTACATGAGCATGACCAATCCGGCGGTTGCCGCCACTCAGTTCACCGCCTTCATGGGCATGTCCAACCTGGCCATCAGCATGGGCAACTACTGGCAGGGTATCGTCGCCGAGCGGATGGGTTACGCGCAGGTGCTCTACCTGGATGCAGGAATTGCACTGCTGGTCATCTGTCTTATCCCCTTCCTGCGCGCGCGCGATGACTCGTCCGAACGCACGAATTCGCCGGCTGCAACGGCGCTGCCGGCACCCGTGCCGGTGGCTGAATGAGATGGTTCAGGAGACTTCCATGAACGGTGTTCACCCACATCAGTGCACGCGATTCCAGGGCCCGAGCATCATTTCCTGATCAACCCCTACGGGCTGATGTTTGACGAGATCACGGCGTCGTCGCTGGTAAAGGTGGATCAGGAGTGCAACAAGCTGAGCGAGTCGCCGTTCCCGGTGAACCCGGCGGGCTTCGTGATCCATAGTGCCATCCACGAGGTTCGAGAGGACGCAGGCTGCGTGCTGCACACGCACTCCCTCGCCTACCACGACTACGAAGGCGTGGCGCTGCGCGACGATGAGAAGTCGAGGCTGCAGGCAGACCTGGGGACAGCGAATTTCCTGATGCCGCGCAATCATGGCCTGCTGACGGTGGGAAGGACGATCCCGGCTACAGGACTTGAAGCGACCTTCCCCGCTTCGTTCTGGCGGATCGTCACTTCAGCTCGAGTTCGTTATAGACCTTCTTGACGCCCTTGACGCCCTTGGCCGCTTCGACAGCTTCGGCCCGGCTCTTCTCGCCGTGGATGAAGCCGCTCAACAGCACGTAGCCGTTGTAGACGTCGGAGTTGATGTTCCAGGCCTTGGAAGCGTCCAGTTCAGCCAGCTTCGCTGTGAGGGTGGCATGGATCGTCGTGTCATCGATCACCTGTCCGGCTGAACGATCCTTCTTTATGACTACGAGCCCGTCATAGACGTGCGCGACGTTGTTCACGGACCTGGCGGCGGCGATGGCCGACTCCTTCTCCGCCTTGGTCTCGACGAAGCCGCCGAGCGAGACTTTTCCTCCGGAGACCTCGACGTTGATCGCCGTTGACGGAACGCCCTTGGTCTCGATCAGTTTCGCCTTGACGGACGCGGCGATCGTCGTGTCGTCGACCTGCTCTCCGACCGTCTTGTCGGCATGGGCGGGCGCGATGAATGCCAGGCACGACAGCGCGGCCAGCAATCCAAACTTGATCTTCTGCATTGGGATCCCCTACTGATTGGTTCGGCCTGACGGAGCATTGGTGCGACCGCGCAGAAATATATCGGAACACGATGGCGAGGCCTATCCAAAAAGCGACTACGGTCCATTGACGGAGCCATGGATTCGCCTCGGTTCGCCGCTCCCGTGAATTGACGTCGCAATCAAAAACAGGTACCTTGCAGTAACAAGGTACCGGTTGTGATACATGACTGTCGAATCCAAGCTGGCTCCGATCCGCAAAGGACTACTGGAATTCCTGGTGCTGAAAATTGTCGGTGTCAGGAGCGTCTACGTGGCCGACATCCTGCGCAGGCTCGCTGGAACCGAGTTCACGACCCAGGAAGGCACACTCTATCCCCTGCTAAGCAAGTTACGTCGCGAGGACCTCGTGATGTACGAATGGCAGGAATCGGATGCGGGTCCTCCCCGGAAGTATTACCGTCTGACGGACGCCGGTCGGGCACAGCTCGCCGCGCTCGACGACTACTGGGGTCAGATCAATCGCACCGTTGCTGATATCGGACACTGAGCCATGAAACGCATCTCCGTCACCGTCCTCCTGAATCGCAGCACACTCCAGTTCGAGGAGTCCGCGTTTGCGCGCCTGGAGCAGTACCTCGCCGAATCGGCGAGCCTGCTCGAGGGTGATCCGGACCCGCGTGAGATCCTGAACGATCTCGAGCAGGCCGTAGCGGACCAGTGCGTTCGCCGCATGAGCTCCAGCCAGGGCCTCGTGACACTCGCGGAACTCGAGCCTGCACTCGATGAAATCGGCGCGGTGCAGGTCCCGGGCGCGTCGACTGAATCGGCTCGACCTGCGCGCGAGACGGCGCGGCCGCTGCAGCAGATCAGCGAGGGCGCAGTAATCAGTGGCGTGTGTCTCGGGCTCGCACGCTATTTCGGCTTGAACGTGACGCTGTTGCGGATCTTCGCGGTATTGCTGCTGCTGTTGAGCGGCGGCGGAGTGATCGCCGTGTACCTGGCCATGATGCTGCTGCTCCCCTATGCCCCGCTCTCCCGCGCAGCAGCTCCGGTCGGCTGGCTGCCGACGAAGTGTCGCGACCTGGTCGAGTTCCTGCGCGCGAAATTCAGCGCGGCGACGAGCTGAACGCGGAGGCGTGAGCGGGCGCCGTCTGGACGCCCGCAGCCGTGTTGCGCACAATAGACGGCACGCGCCGCTATTTGTGCGCGGTCGTCCTGCCGCTCGTTTCCCAAACTCACAGTTCGGGATTAGTCCAGCGACGCGGCAGGGCGAACTTTCTTCCATTACCTGAAGAATCCACGGGTCGATCGCCCGCGACGAAACACCGAATTCCGCGCTGCCACGCGAATGCACAGGGCGTGCGACAGAGAGCCATGAGTATCCTTGACTATCTTCTGCCCGGACTCGTCATCGCCTATATCGCCTGGCGCATCCTTGTCTTCGATCCGGATGCGGCGCCGCTTGCCTGCGCTGCTGCAGGAAGGCGCGCAGCTCGTGGATGTGCGCAGTCCCGATGAGTTCTTCGCCGGGCATGCTCCGGGAAGCGTGAACATCCCGTTGCAAGACCTCGCGCAGCGGGCCCGGGAACTTGATACGGCGAAGTGGGTAATCGTGTGCTGCGCGTCTGGAACGCGCAGCGCCATGGCGGGCCGGAAGCTGCGCGGCATGGGATTCAGTCATGTCCTGAATGCAGGATCCTGGCGCACTCTCGCCTGACCCCGATCTCCAGCGCCCTTCCAGGAGTCGTCAGTGAAATATCTCCAGCAGCAGACCGACAACGAGGTAACGCTCGACCCAGCGGTGCCCGCGGTAGCCTCTGTCATCCTGCTGCACGGTCTCGGGGCTGACGGTTGGGACTTCGTGCCGATCGTCGGTGAGCTCGGGTTGCCCGAATCCCTGGCGGTCCGTTTCGTGTTCCCGCACGCCCCGATGCGCCCGGTGACGGTAAACGCCGGTTACGTCATGCGCGCGTGGTACGACATCAAGGCATTCACGCCGGATGGCCGTGCCGACACCGCAGGGCTCGCGGAGTCGATTCGGCGGGTCGAGGCCCTTCTTGGGCAGGAGGTCGCGCGAGGAGTCGATGCCTCGCGTATCGTGCTGGCCGGGTTCTCGCAGGGCGGCGCGGTCGCTCTCGAAGCCGGGCTTCGTTATCCGCAGCGACTTGCGGGTGTGCTGGCGCTGTCCACCTATCTCCCCTTCCCCGCCCGGCTTGTGACCGAGCGATCGGCCGTCAACGCGGACGTGCCAATCCTCATGTGCCACGGACGAATGGATCCGGTGGTGCCGATCGCCATGGGCCTGGAGGCCCGCGACGCGCTCCAGGCGCTGGGCTATCCGGTCGAGTGGCGCGAATACCCAATGCAGCACGAAGTGTGCGCCGCGGAGCTCGCCGAGGTCGCACGCTGGATCCGGGAACGGCTGGGCGCAGGGCCGGCCAGCGCCTGAGCATGGGACCTCATATTTTCGTGGACGCGGACGCCTGTCCGGTGAAAGCAGAGACCATCAAGGTCGCCGATCGCCACGGCCTGTCGGTGACCTTCGTGGCGAACTCCTGGCTTGGCATCCCACGCTCGCCCAGGGTGCGCATGCAGGTCGTATCCGGGTCGTTCGATGCAGCTGACGACTGGATCGCGGAGGCGGTAGTGGCCGACGACATCGTCATCACCGCCGATATTCCGCTTGCCTCTCGTTCGCTCAAGAAAGGCGCGCGGGTGCTCGGCCCGTCGGGAAAGCCGTTCACCGAAGACAATATCGGCAATGCGCTTGCCACGCGTGAGCTGATGGCCGATCTAAGGGCCTACGGCGTCGGCGGAGGCCCTCCGCCGTTCTCGCCGAAGGATCGATCGAGGTATCTCGAAGCGCTCGAGAGCGTCGTGCGGCTCGCGAAATCGAGCCGCGGAGACGCTTAGCCGCGTCACCTCGACCCGGATGGCGTAATCTTGTCGTATTGGGCGGCAAGCCTGCCGTCGATTCCATGCGCATCAACATGAAAAACCCGAATAGCGAGTCATCCATCGCGAGTTTCGGCGACCTCGGCCTCAGCGCCCCGGTCCTCGAGGCCATCGCCGACGTTGGCTACGAGTCGCCGTCTCCGATCCAGGCAGCCACGATCCCGGTGCTTCTGGCTGGCAGCGACATGCTGGGCCAGGCACAGACCGGTACCGGCAAGACGGCTGCCTTTGCGTTTCCGATCCTGAGCCGCATCAAGGTTCGGACTGGTCCGCCACAATGCATCGTGCTGGTGCCGACCCGGGAGCTCGCGATCCAGGTTGCCGAGGCTTTCCAGAAGTACGCGTCGAAGATCAAGGGTTTCCACGTGCTTCCGATCTACGGCGGGCAGAGCTATACGCCGCAGCTGATGAGCCTGAAGCGCGGTGCGCACGTGGTGGTTGGCACGCCGGGGCGCGTCATGGACCACATCAAGCGCGGTACGCTGGATCTCGGTGGCGTCACCTGCCTCGTTCTCGACGAGGCGGACGAGATGCTGCAGATGGGATTCGTGGACGACATCGAGTGGATACTCGAGAAGACGCCGGCCACCCGACAGGTGGCGCTCTTTTCCGCCACGCTGCCGAGCCCGATCCGTCGCATCGCCGAGAAGCACCTGCGCGATCCGGTCGCAGTCACGATCACCAGCCGCACCAGCACGGCGACGAACATCCGCCAGCGCTACTGGGTCGTGAGCGGGGTTCACAAGCTCGACGCGCTCACCCGCATCCTCGAGGCGGAGCCGTTCGACGGCATGCTCATATTCACGCGAACCAAGCAGTCCACGGTGGAACTGGCCGAGCGGCTCGAGGCCCGCGGTTTTGCGGTCGCCCCGCTCAACGGAGACATGCAGCAGAAGGACCGCGAGCGTACCGTCGCACGCCTGAAGGGTGGGCAAATCGACATCCTGGTGGCAACCGACGTCGCCGCGCGAGGGCTGGACGTCGAGCGTATCAGTCACGTCGTCAACTACGACGTTCCCTACGACACCGAGTCCTACGTGCACCGCATCGGCCGCACCGGCCGTGCCGGGCGCAATGGCGAGGCGATCCTGTTCATCACGCCGCGCGAGCGGAACATGCTGCGCTACATCGAGCGCGCGACCCGCTCACCGCTCGAGCCGATGGAGTTGCCGACCATTGCCGACGTGAACGAACAACGCGTGGCGCGATTCCGACAGCGGATCACGGAGGCCATGGCCGCCGGACAGGGCGAGCCGTTTCGCGGCCTGATCGAGGAGTTCGAGCGCGAGCACGACGTGCCGGCAATCGAAATTGCAGCCGCGCTCGCCGGCCTGCTGCAGGGCGGCAGCCCGTTGCTGCTCAAGGAGAGAATGCGCGATGCCTTCGGCGCTGGTGCGGGCATGGATGCGCCGAACGCGGAAAAGGGCGACAGGCGCGATGCGCGCGACCAGGAACGCGATTCATCGGCGACCGCCGAGCGCCTCTCCGAGGAGGATACCGAGACTTACCGTATCGACGTCGGGTACGTCCATGGTGTGAAGCCAGGCAACATCGTCGGCGCGATCGCCAACGTTGCCGCGATAGAGGGCCGGCAGATCGGCCACGTGGACATCCGGGAAGACCACACTTTCGTCGGCCTGCCCAGGGGCCTGCCCGCAAGGATTCTCTCCGAACTCGCCAAGACGCGCGTCGCGGGCCGCATGCTGAACATCGTCCCGGCGTCGCACGTCCCGCCGAAGCCGCTGCGCAAGCCGCCGAAGCGACCACCGGCCGGGACGCCCAAGAAGCGGGCTCGTCCGCGCTGACGCGTGCGCCGGCCCGGATGTAGACGCCCGCGCCGCGGCTGACTTGCGGCGCGGCTGTCAGAATGCCGTCAGGAAATAGGTCTCGCCCGCGTAGCCGCTGCGCCCGAACGAGTCCACGAATTTGCATCCGATGTCCCAGTCCGCGTTCTCGTCGGGCAATGCGGGCTGGTCGCACTTGCGGACGATGCCGGTCAGCACCTCGACGCTCGAGCCGGCCTCGGAGCGAATCTGCACGACGTCGCCGATATTGATCGTCCGGCCATTGTCGACAACCCTGTCCATGCTGTACGTCCAGCCTTCGGGCAGGATCGTGACCTCGGACGCCTCGCCAAGGAACAGGCTCCGGTCGATTCCCACGCGCACCTGATGGCGATCTGCGAGCCTGGCCACCTGGTCCTCGCTCGCCCCGGTCAGGTAGCCCTCAAGGCGATCGCGGTTCTCGTTGGGATCGAATCGCCACAGGCCGTTGACCACGCCGCGAAATTCGCCGGTCTCGCTGTGCAGGCCACCCCGCGCAGATATCGACAGTGGATTCGCGGCACTGCATGCCGCCAGGCCGGCGGCAAGGGTCGCGATGAGCAATCTGCTGCAGGGCCGCGACAGCTGCTGCCATCGGCCGGCACGAACCGAGGTCACGCGGAAGCGCCTTCGTGGCCGATCGGAGAAATCGCAAGTGGATACTCGTATTCGACGAAGCCGCCGAACCTGGCAATGCGGTCGTAGAGTATCCGGGCCGTCTCGTTGTGCTGGTGCGTGAGCCAATAGAGCCTGCCAGCGCCCTCCTCGCGGGCACGTCGCGCAACGGCATCGATCAGTCCCCGGGCTATGCCGCGACCGCGACAGGCGGGATCGACGAAAAGGTCCTCGAGGTAACACGACTTGTCTACCCACGTGCCGGTGTGGAAGAGATAGTGGGTAATGCCGACCAGGCGGCCATCGTCCAGTGCGCCCAATCCGTGGATGCCGTCGGCCGACATGAGCCGGTTCCAGGTCCGCACATATTCGGCGTCGGCCAGCTGCGTCTCATAGAAGTTCTTGTAGCCGCGCGCGAGCTGCTCCCACTCGTTCCGATGCCCGGGGGCGAGCGACACTATTTTCAAACCCATGGCTCGCTCCTGTGACAACCGATGGCAGTCCAGCCGCACCCGCCCGGAAGCGCCGATCAGGATCCCAGCAGCGCGTCGGCGAACCGACCTGCTGCTTCCGGCGCATACACGAAGAACAGCGATGGCTCGGTCAGCTCGAGTTCCAGCACGACCGGGCTCCCCTGATTGTCCTGGATCAGGTCCATGCGGGCGTAGAGTGGCTGCTCGAGCGAACAGGCTCGAAACGCCGCGTCCGCCACACGCATCTCCTCCGCGTGCGGCTCCCTCTGGGTTATCTGCTCGGGGGCGAACAGCCCGGCCACGAGCGAATCGTCGAGACGCAGCAGCGGACCCTTGCGGATCGCATGGCTGTAGCTTCCCCCGAGATAGATCACGGCAGTCTCGCCACGGTGGTCTACTCGAGCGAGGTATGGCTGCAGCATCACGCTCCGCCCGGCGGCGAGCAGGCGTGCGATGTGTGATTCAGCCCTGCCCCGGTCTTCGGCGCGATAGCGGGCGGCGTCGCGTGATCCGGCCCCGACCGAAGGCTTGACCACGAACTGCTCGAACGAACCACAGGTTCCGACCGTGAATGCCCCGGTTCCGCCTTCCAGAAACCGGGACAGTTCCGCCCCCGCGTCCGTGCCCGGCTCGACGAAGCGCGTCGGCACCACTGGTACGCCCGCGTGTGCCAGGTGAACGAGGTAGTGCTTGTCGGTGTTCCAGCGCACGACAGCCGGCGGATTCACCAGCCTGGTTCGCTCAGAGCAGCGCTCGGCCCAGTCCAGGAATTCTTCCAGCCGGTCCGCATAGTCCCAGGTCGAGCGCAGCACTGCGACGTCGTAGCGACCCCAGTCGACCTCCGGGTTGTCCCAGAATGGGGTGTCCACGACCGCCCCGTGGCTTCGCAGCGCCAGCAGCAGTGGCGGCATGTCCTCATCGAGGGCCAGCGCCGCCCGGGCGGTGACCAGCGCAACCTTGGTGCTCATGCGCGCGACTGTACCGGGAGTTCCGGACGCCGGCCACCCGTCAGTCGAGCACCAGCACGTAGTCCGCGCGCTTCATAACTCGTGCGAGCCGTATCGCCATGACCGCTTCACCACCAGCTCGCCGGACCAGAGAGTCGAAGCGTGAACGCGCATCTCCCCTCAGTGAACGTGCGTACGCGGCGGCCTTGTCGAAGTGCCAGAGCCCATGCATGGCGCTGGCGCGGTGCATTGCGCAGCCACGCCATTGGTAATCGACGTAGCCCAGCGTCGCGTGCACCCGTCGCTCGCCGCTGGCCGAAACCAGCGTTCCTGCCGGCATCGACGGGTCGCTCCCGATCCACGCATTGTAATGTGCGGCGTCCGCAAGCAACTGTGGACCCCAGTCCTGGAATACGAGTTTCAGCACTGGCTCGAGCGATTCGGGCAGCGAGTCATCGGCCGGGAAAGACTCGGGCAAATGCGGAAATTCCCGGTCTGCAATCGTCGGCAGGTTCATGCGCTCGGTCCAGTTGAACACGTTCGGCGCGCGGTTCTTCATAAGCGTCGCCGGCACGGGGTCGCGCGCAAGGTGCGCGAACAGCGGCGCCATGAACCCGAAATCCGCGATGCTGGGGCGGCCGCCCAGCAGGTACGGCCACTGCTGGAAATGCTGGTCCAGCGCTTCCAGCAACTCGAGGTACGCGCGCTCAACCGTGGGTATCGTCGCCTCGGTCACTCCGAGTAACGGCAGGAATCCGTTGAAGTAGTCCATCAGCTGCCGCCCTGCGTCGTCGCGCGCCGCGCGGTCGGGTCCCGAATATCTCAAGCGGCCGAATTCCGCGCGCAGGAAGGCCTCCTGCTCGGCGCGGTACGACCAGCGGTAATGCATACCTGGGGGCAGCAGCGCTTCCGAGCCGAACGCGCCGAGCAGCCACGCCACGGCCTTCTGCACCGGCGACTCCGGAACCATGATCGGTCGCGGGAACTCACGCTCCAGGTGCTCGATCATGTCCGTCGTGTCCTGGATCACCTGACCGTCGGGCGTCTCCAGGACCGGAACCACCATGTGGCGGATGGTCGGGACGATGCGTGCTTCGAAATCCGGGTGCGACGGCATGAACTCGCGATACGGGACCTGCTTCTTTATCAGGTAGGAACGGATCTTTCCGGTGTAGTAGGAATGGGGCGATCCCCACAGGGCGTACGGACGACTGTCTGGCATGGGTCCCTCAGCGCGTCAGGATGTGGATGGCCACGGCCGCTTCCTCGATGCCCTGCAGGCCACCGCCGTTTTCCTGGATGGCGTGGCGGGCACCTTCGACCTGCCGCTCCCCGGCTTCGCCACGCAGCTGCGTGACCAGCTCGTAGAGCTGGCCGATGCCGGTTGCGCCGAGCGGATGGCCCTTGGACTCGAGGCCGCCCGAGGGATTGATCGGGATGCGTCCGCCGAGCGTGAACTCGCCGCGCTCGGCCGCCGGGCCGCCACCGCCGAAAGGCACGAAACCGAGATTCTCCGACTGGATGATTTCGCCCATCGCCGAGGCATCATGGACTTCGGCAACGTCCATGTCCTCCGGACCGAGCCCGGCGATCTGGTAGGCCTTGAGCGCGGCCAGCCGGCCGGCGCTCTTCTGCGGCTCGTCGAGGCCACGGTGCGTGAAGCTGCCGATGACGCTGGCCGCCACCTTGATGCAGCGCTTGCGGTCGGCGCCGATGCGCTTCAGGCCGTCTTCCGAACAGAGGATGGCGGCTGCCGCGCCATCGGACAGTGGTGCGCACATCGGCAGCGTGATCGGATAGGTGATCGGCGGCGCCGCCAGCACCTCGTCGATCGTGAACGGCTTGCGGAACTGCGAAAACGGGTTGTGCACCGAGTGCTGGTGATTCTTGGCGCACACCGCCGCTATCTGGCGCTGCGTCGTGCCGTAGGTCCGCATGTGCCAGCGGCACATCGCCGCGTAGATGGCCATGAACTTGCTGTACGGCCGATCGGACTCCGAGCCCGGCGGCGGCACGATGCCCTCGCCCATCCTGACCAGCGTCTGGTAGTTTTCCTCGGCGCGGGAGACGTCCCAGCCGCCTTCAAATACAGCGAAGGACTTTGCCTTGTCCGGGATGTTCATCTTCTCGCTGCCGATCGCGAGCGCCACGTCGGCGGTGCCGGCCTTCAGGCTCTGTACCGCCAGGTTGAAGCCGGAGCTGCCCGAGGCGCAGGCATTCTCGATGTTGTAGACCGGAATTCCCTCGATGCCGATCTTGCTGAAGACGACCTGGCCAGGAATCGAGATCTGGCCCTGCAGCGGGCCGTTGGTCACGCCCGAATAGTAAGCGACTCCGATATCGCCGGCCTTGCAGTTGGCGTCTTTCAGCGCGCCCTGCAGCGCTTCGCCGGCGAGGTCGTCGATCGAGCGGTCCGGGTGGCGTCCGAACACGGTCATGGCAATGCCGGCAACGTAGATGTCAGTCACGGTAGCTCCTGTCCTGCGCTTCTCGGGGCGTGTTATCCGGCTACTTTGCAATCATCTTCAGGATGGCCGGATAGCCGTTCGGCAACAGCCGGCTCAGCCAGTACAGCGAACTCGACTTGTTCCCGGTAACGATCCTCTTCTTTCCGCGCTCGACCCCGGAAATGATGTCGGCGGCGCAGGACTCGGGCGGGGTCAGCAGCATCTTGTCTGCCATGCCATCGAATGCGGCCTCCTCGACGCCCGAAGCCGCGCACCGGCGGCCCGCCTTCTCGATGTTGGTCCTGATGCCGCCAGGGTGCACGCACACTGCGCGCACCCCGGTGTCCGTCGAGCTCGCTCCACAGGCACTCGGTCAGCCCGCGCACGCCGAACTTGGAGATGTTGTAGGCGCTCTGCAGCGGGAACCCGACCAGACCGAACACGCTGGAGATATTGACGATGCAGCCTTCGCGCTGCGCCAGCATCATCGGCAGGAAGGCCTTGGTGCCGTAGATCACGCCCCACAGGTTTATGCCGAGCTGCCACTCGATCTCCTCGATCGAGAGGTGCTCGACGGTGCCGACCACGGTCGCGCCCGCGTTGTTGACCACGAGGTGGGCGGTGCCGAAGTCGCGCTTGACGTCGTCGGCGTGCGCGAACACGGCCTGGCGGTTCGACGACGTCCAGCGGATATCCGCGGGCCTCGGCCCCGGTGGGCAACGACTGCAGGGTTTCGGTGAGCCCCGCCGCGTTGATGTCCGACAGTGCCAGGCGAGCGCCCCTGGCAGCGAGCTGTTGTGCCAGCGCCCGGCCGATGCCGGAGCCCGCGCCGGTGATGACTGCGACCTTAGCCGAAAATGTATTCATCAGCGCTATACCCTGGTATCAATGGTCAGATTTTGCGGG